>NZ_FOYI01000013.1 GCF_900116005.1 Poseidonocella sedimentorum | reverse complement strand
TACCCGATGGCCTTGAGGACGGCTTCGCCGAGGCCAGCGGGGCTTTCGGCGACGACGATTCCGGCGGCTTGCATGGCTTCGATCTTGTCTTCAGCGCCGCCCTTGCCGCCGGCGACGATGGCGCCGGCGTGGCCCATGCGGCGGCCCGGAGGGGCGGTGCGGCCGGCGATGAAGCCGGCGGTCGGCTTCCAGCGGCCGCGCTTTTTCTCGTCGGCGAGGAACTGGGCGGCTTCTTCTTCCGCCGAGCCGCCGATCTCGCCGATCATGATGATCGAGGTGGTTTCGTCATCGGCGAGGAACCATTCCAGCGTGTCGATGTGTTCGGTGCCCTTGATCGGATCGCCGCCGATGCCGACGCAGGTGCTCTGGCCGAGGCCGACGTCCGTCGTCTGCTTGACCGCCTCGTAGGTCAGCGTGCCGGAGCGCGAGACGACGCCGACCGAGCCGCGCTTGTGGATGTGGCCGGGCATGATGCCGATCTTGCAGGCGTCCGGCGTGATGACACCGGGGCAGTTGGGGCCGATGAGGATCGACTTCGACGTCTCCAGCGCGCGCTTGACGCGCATCATGTCGAGCACCGGGATGCCTTCGGTGATCGCCACGATCACCTCCATCTCGGCGTCGATCGCCTCGAGGATCGAGTCGGCGGCGAAGGGGGGCGGGACGTAGATCACCGTGGCGTTGGCCTCGGTCACGTGCTTGGCCTCGTGGACCGAGTTGAAGACCGGCAGGCCGAGATGCTCCTGCCCGCCTTTGCCGGGGGTCACGCCGCCGACCATCTTGGTGCCATAGGCGATGGCCTGTTCGGAGTGGAATGTGCCTTGGCTGCCGGTCAGACCCTGGCAGATGACTTTGGTGTTTTCGTCGATGAGGACGGCCATGTGATTGGCTCCTGATATCTGTGTGGCGTCTTACGCGCGCCCGGAGTTGAAGTTCTGCCCGGCGGGGACCGCCGGGCTGCGCCGACCCGCCCCCCCGGGGCGGCGCATCTGCGCCTTCCCGCGGGTCGGCGCAGCCCTCTGCGCCCGGTGGCGATGTGTCGGCATCGAATGCATTCCGATCAGCCTTTCACGGCTTTGACAATCTTCTCCGCGCCGTCCTTGAGGTCGTCGGCGGCGATGACGTCGAGGCCGGAGGTGTTGATGATCTCCTTGCCCTTCTCGACGTTGGTGCCTTCGAGACGCACCACCAGCGGGACCTGCAGGCCGACCTCCTTGACCGCCGCCACGACGCCCTCGGCAATCACATCGCAGCGCATGATTCCGCCGAAGATGTTCACGAGGATGCCTTTGACGTTGGGGTCCGACGTGATGATCTTGAACGCCTCGGTGACCTTCTCCTTGGTCGCGCCGCCGCCCACGTCGAGGAAGTTCGCCGGCTCCGCGCCGTAGAGCTTGATGATGTCCATCGTCGCCATCGCTAGCCCTGCGCCGTTGACCATGCAGCCGATCTCGCCGTCGAGCGCGATGTAGTTCAGGTCATACTGCGAGGCCGCCAGCTCCTTGGGATCCTCCTCGGAGGTGTCGCGCAGCTCGGCGATGTCGGAGTGGCGGTACACGGCGTTGCCGTCAAAGCCCATCTTGGCATCGAGACACTTCAGATCGCCCGCGTCATCGACGATCAGCGGGTTGATCTCCAGCATCTCCATGTCCTTCTCGAGGAACATCTTGTAGAGCGTGCCCATCAGCGCCACGCATTGCTTCACCTGCTTGCCCTCGAGGCCCAGCATGAAGGCGATGCGGCGGCCGTGGAACGGCTGGTAGCCCGTCGCCGGATCGACCGAGAAGCTCAGGATCTTCTCCGGGGTCTCGGCGGCCACTTCCTCGATGTCCATGCCGCCCTCGGTCGAGCAGACGAAGGACACGCGGCTGGTCTGGCGATCGACCAGCAGCGCGAGGTACATCTCGGTGGAAATCCCCGCGCCGTCCTCGATATAGATCCGACCCACCTGCTTGCCCGCGGGGCCGGTCTGGTGGGTCACGAGCGTGCGCCCGAGCATCTTCTTGGCCTCGGAAGCGGCTTCCTCGACCGATTTGGTGATCCGAACGCCACCCTTCTCGCCCGCGTCGGCCTCCTTGAACGTGCCCTTGCCGCGCCCGCCGGCATGAATCTGCGCCTTCACGACCCAGATCGGACCATCCAGCTCACCCGCCGCCGTCTTCGCCTCTTCCGCCCGCAATACCGCACGCCCATCCGATACAGGCGCCCCATACGCCCGCAACAATCCCTTCGCCTGATACTCGTGTATGTTCATAGTCCTGACGCTCCTCCCGCGTGCTGCCCGTTTCGGGCCATGTAATGACTGAGGCTGCTACTTGATGAGCGGCAGCATGTTCTTGAAGGCCGGTGTGCCGGCGCGGCCCAGCCATTCGAATATCACCATTTCGGTGGTCACGATCCCCGCGCCCGCGGCGCTCAGCCGGGCGATGCAGGCCTCTTCGCTTTCCAACGTGCGGGAGGCGGTGGCGTCCGAAACCACGAAGACCTCGAACCCGGACTCGATCAGGCTGGCCGCGGTCTGGACCACGCAGATATGCGCCTCCATGCCCGCGAGCACGGCCTGTTTGCGGCCCAATGCGCGGAAGTGGTCGGCGAAGGTTTCATCTTCCATGCAGGAAAAGTGCATCTTTGGCAGGACGGTCGCCGGTGCGACGCCGACAAGCTCGGGCACAGTGGTGCCGAGCCCGTCAGGATATTGTTCGGTCATGATCACCGGCACGCCCACCTCGGCGGCGCCGGCGAGAAGTTTGCGGGTGTTGCGAATCGTTCTGGCCGGGGCTTGCATGGCGGGAACGAGGCGTTCCTGCATGTCGATCACGATCAGCGCGGAATCATTTGCGCGAATAAGCATGTGCCTCCCTTCGCACGCCCGTCGAACGGCGGCGCGCCGATGTTCTGGGATACCACATACCACTCCGTTATTTTTCTATCAAGCCGCGATCTGGCGGAAATGGAACAGGAAGTGATTGTCTCATATGTTTTCGTTATCGGGCCTCGGTCAAACTGGCCCCCTCAATAATGAGATAGCACGCGCAGCATGATGTGCGCGGATCACTGTGCTTCGAGGATAACTAGGTAAATACTAATAAAATAACGAAAAATGTTCGATTCAACCCGGGGGAGTAGGAGTGTCTTCGCTGCAATTGCGAAATGACCGGGGTAAATGCGAGATTGAATTGAATACTATAGAAGTGCGAATTCAGGCCCGGCGATTTTTCCTGAAATCCTGTTGCTAGGTGGAAAGTCCTGGTCTATGGTATACCACATGAAACGCATGTTCTTGATCGCTGGGCTGAAGAGGGGTGAGGCCGCATGAAGCTTCGTCCGATCCCGTCCAGCTTCACGCTCAAGGACCATGTCTACGACATGCTGCGCGACGCGATCACGGAGATGGATATCTACGCCGAGGATGCGGATCTGCGAATCGATGAGCGCTCGCTGGCCGAGCAGCTCGGCATATCCCGCACACCGCTGCGGGAGGCGATTGCCCGGCTGGAACGGGATGGTCTTCTGACCGTCGTGCCGCGCAAGGGGGTCTATGTTCAGCGCAAGAGCCTGGACGAAATTCTCGAGATGATCGTCGCCTGGGCCGCGCTTGAGAGCATGGCCGCGCGGCTGGCGACGGCGCGGGCGAGCGATGCGGAGATCTCAAATCTGCGCAAGATCGCCGGGAAGTACAGCGAGGACGGCGCGGGGACGCGGATATCGGAATACTCGGAGGACAATATCCGGTTCCACCAGCGCATCCTGGAGATTTCGAAATGCGCTTTGCTGAAGGAGATGGCCGATGGGCTCTTTCTTCACATGCACGCCGTGCGCCTTCGGGCAATGGGCGAGGGCGATCGGGTGCGCCGGTCCGTGGTTGATCATGAGGAGATCATCGACGCGCTGGAGCGGCGGGATCCGGAGGATGCGGCCAATCGCGTGAGGGAGCACACGATGAAGTTGCATGAGCATGTGCGCCGCACCTGGACACGGCTCGAGCTGGAACGGCGCGCCAGCGAACGCTCGCGCCAGGCGGACGGTTAAGTCAAGAGATTGCCGGGGACGGCAGTAAAGGGAGGAATACATGGCAGTTGCAGCGGCACAGGACGCGGCTGATGTGGGCGAGGTCGCCCCGGAAACGCTTACCGACGGGTTTCATCTTCTGATCGATGCGCTGAAGCTCAACGGCGTCGAGACGATTTACAATGTGCCCGGGATCCCGATCACGGACCTGGGGCGCTATGCGCAGGCACAGGGGTTGCGCGTGCTCTCCTTCCGGCATGAACAACACGCGGGCTATGCCGCTGCGGCGGCCGGGTTCCTGACCAAGAAGCCGGGGATCTGCATGACAGTGTCCGCGCCGGGCTTCCTCAATGGTCTGACCGCCCTGGCCCATGCCACGACGAACTGCTGGCCGATGATCCTGATTTCCGGCTCTTCCGAACGCGAGGTCGTCGATCTTCAGCGCGGCGACTATGAAGAGATGGACCAGCTGGCCATCGCGCGTCCGCACTGCAAGGCCGCCTACCGCATTCTGCACGCCGAAGACATCGGCCTCGGGGTTGCCCGCGCCATCCGCGCGGCGCTGACCGGGCGGCCGGGCGGCGTCTATCTCGACATTCCCGGCGCGCTGCTCGGGCAGGTCATGGACGCGGTCGAGGGGCAAAAATCGCTCATCGAGGTGGTCGATCCGAACCCGGCGAGCGTTCCGGCGCCGGAGGCCATCGACCGTGCGATCGACGTGCTCTCGAAGGCCAAGAAGCCGCTCTTCATCATCGGCAAGGGCGCGGCCTATGCGCAAGCCGACGACAAGGTGCGTGAGCTGGTCGAGACGCTGGGCTTCCCCTACCTGCCGATGTCGATGGCCAAGGGCCTTCTGCCCGACACCCATCCGCAATGCGCCTCCGCGGCACGCTCGCTGGTGCTCAAGGAAAGCGACTGTGTCTTCCTGATCGGTGCCCGCCTCAACTGGCTCCTGAGCCACGGTGAAGGCCCGGCCTGGGGCGAGAAGGGCTCCAAGTCCTTCGTCCAGATCGACATTGAACCCACCGAGATGGACAGCAACCAGAAGATCTCCGCACCGCTCATCGGCGATGTGGGCAGCGTGGCAACCGCGCTGCTGGAGAAGATCGGCGGCAGCTGGCAGAAGCCGGATGAAAGCTGGACCGGCGCAGTGCGCGCCAAGGTCGAGGGCAACGTTGCCAAAATGGCGTCGCGCCTGAAGAACAACAACAGCCCGATGGACTATCAAGGCTCGCTCGGGGTCGTGAAGGAACTTCTGGCCGAGAACCCGGACGTGGTTCTGGTCAACGAAGGCGCCAACGCGCTTGACCAGTGCCGTTCGATCGTCGATCTCCACAAGCCCCGCAAACGTCTTGACGTGGGCACCTGGGGCATCATGGGGATCGGCATGGGCTCGGCGGTCGCCGCGGCTGTCGAGACCGGCAATCAGGTCCTCGCGGTGGAGGGCGACAGCGCCTTCGGGTTCTGCGGCATGGAGATCGAAACGGTCTGCCGCTACAACCTGCCGGTTTGCACCGTGATCATGAACAACAACGGCATCTATCGCGGCGATGGCGAGAACTGGGGCGGCGGGGACGATCCCTCGACCACGGTCTTCGTCAAGGACTCGCGCTATGACAAGATGATCGAGGCCTTTGGCGGCGTCGGCGTGACCGTCGACAACCCCGATGCGCTGCGTCAGGCGATCAAGGACGCCTTCGCCAGCCGCAAGCCGACGCTCATCAACGCTGTGATCGCCGAGGGCGCGGGCAAGGAGAGCGGCAATATCGGCAATCTCAACCCGTCTTCTGTGGTGGCGCAGCAGCGCTACCCGCAGGCGCAAAAGATCAAGTGAAGTCAGGAGATTAAAGAATGAAAGCTCTTGAAGGTGTCAAGATCCTGGACTTTACCCATGTCCAGTCCGGCCCGACCTGCACCCAGCTGCTGGCATGGTTCGGCGCGGATGTGATCAAGGTCGAGCGCCCCGGTGTCGGGGACGCGACGCGCAAGCAGCTGGTCGATGTGCCCGGCGCGGACAGCCTCTATTTCACGATGCTGAACCACAACAAGCGCTCCATCGAGCTCAACTCGAAGAACGAGACGGGCAAGGAGGTCCTGACCCGGCTGATCGAGACCTGCGACGTGATGGTCGAGAACTTCGCGCCCGGCGCGCTGGATCGTATGGGCTTCACCTGGGAGCGTATCCAGGAGATCAATCCCAAGATGATCCTCGCCTCGGTCAAGGGCTTCGGCCCGGGCAAGTACGAGGATTGCAAGGTCTATGAAAACGTGGCGCAATGCGCGGGTGGCGCGGCCTCTACGACCGGCTTCCTCGATGGCCCGCCGGTGGTGACCGGGGCGCAGATCGGCGACAGCGGCACGGGGCTGCACCTCGCGCTCGGCATCGTCACCGCGCTCTATCAGACGGCGCGCACGGGCAAGGGCCAGAAGGTGCTCGCGCCGATGCAGGACGGGGTGATCAACCTCTGCCGCGTGAAGCTTCGCGACCAGCAGCGCCTCGAAGCCGGGCCGCTCAAGGAATACAGCCAGTTCGGCGAGGGCATCCCCTTTGGCGAAGCCACGCCGCGCGCGGGCAACGACAGCGGCGGCGGCCAGCCCGGGCGGATCCTCAAGTGCAAGGGGTGGGAGACCGATCCAAACGCCTACACCTATTTCATCACTCAAGCCGCCGTCTGGGAGCAGATCTGCGACGTGATCGGCACGCCGGAGTGGAAGACCAAGGAGGGCTATGCCACGCCGCCGGAGCGCCTCGACAAGCTCAACGAGATCTTCGGCCGGATCGAGGAATGGACCAAGACCAAGACCAAGTTCGAGGTGATGGACATCTGCAACCCGCTCAACATCCCCGTCGGGCCGATCCTCTCCACCAAGGAGATCATCGAGGATGACGGGCTGCGCCAGACCGGAACGATCGTCGATATCGATCACCCCGAGCGCGGCCGCTACACCAGCGTGGGCTGCCCGATCAAGCTGAGCGACAGCCCGGTTGAAGTGACGCGCTCACCGCTTCTGGGGGAACACACCATCGAGATCCTGGAACAGGTGCTGGGCTTCGATGGCGAGGATTTGCAGCGGATCGTGGACTCCGGCGCTGTCGGGGCGCCGAAGAAGGTCGCCGCAGAATAGGGACTAATCTGGCCGCGTCGGGGAGGAGACCGGCGCGCGCCACTGGGAGGATAACAATGCGATTGATCGTGATGGGGCAGCAGGCATTCGGCAAGGATGTGCTCGCAAAGCTCCTCGATACAGGCACCGACGACGTGGTCGCGGTGTATTGCGAACCGGACAAGGACGGCAAACCCGTCGATCCGATCAAGGAGTTCGCGCTTGAAAAGGGGCTGCCCGTCGAGCAGCCCGCGAATTTCGACGACGCGGCCACGCTGGAGACGCTCAAGGGCTACAACGCCGATCTGATGGTCATGGCCTTCGTCAATGTCTTCGTGCCGGAAGCGGCGCGCGACACGCCGACCCACGGGTCGATCTGCTTTCACCCCTCGCTCCTGCCGCTGCATCGCGGGCCCTCGGCGGTCAACTGGCCGATCATCATGGGCAGCGAGAAATCCGGCTATTCGTGGTTCTACCCGTCCGACGGGCTGGACGAGGGCGACAGCCTGATCCAGTGGGAATGCCCGATCGGGCCGGATGACACGGTGATCGACCTCTACTTCAAGAAGATCTACCCCCACGCGGTGGACAGCGTGCTGACCGTCGTCGACCATTTCCGGGGCGGCAACCCGCCGCGGATCGTGGCCAACGAAGACGAGGCCACCTACGAGCGCCGCTGCACCACCCGCCATTCGCGCATCGAATGGGGCCGTCCGGTCAACCAGGTCTATGACCTGATCCGAGGCACCAACCCCGCGCCGGGCGCCTGGACGACGTTCAACGGCGAGAAGCTGGGCGTCTTTGACTGCCGGCCGGTGCCGGGCGACGGCATCTCGGGCCGGATCCGCGCGATCTCCGACGAGGGGGTCGAGGTCCAATGCGTCGGCGGGCGCATCCGTCTGCACCGCGTTCGCCCCGAGGGCGGCGGCAAGGTCCCGGCCAGCGAATGGGCGGCCTCTGTCGGGCTCAAACCCGGCGATGAACTTGGCAACTGAAAAACCACGAAGACTGGAAGCATCACATGTCTGATATCGAAATCGCCCGCGCCGCCACGAAAAAGCCGATCCAGGAGATCGGCGACAAGCTGGGCATCCCGAGTGAACATCTCCTCCCCTTTGGCCACGACAAGGCCAAGATTTCCGAGGATTTCATCAAATCCCTGTCGGATCGCAAGGACGGCAAGCTGGTCCTCGTGACGGCGATCAACCCGACCCCGGCGGGCGAGGGCAAGACCACCACGACCGTCGGCCTCGGCGACGGGCTCAACGCGATCGGCAAGAAAGCGGCGGTCTGTATCCGCGAGGCTTCGCTCGGGCCGAACTTCGGGATGAAGGGCGGCGCAGCCGGGGGCGGCTACGCGCAGGTTGTGCCCATGGAGGACATGAACCTCCACTTCACCGGCGACTTCCATGCCATCACCAGCGCGCACAGCCTTCTGGCAGCCATGCTCGACAACCACATCTACTGGGGCAACGAGCAGCAGATCGACATCCGCCGCGTAGCGCTGCGCCGTGTCATCGACATGAACGACCGCGCCCTGCGCCAGATCGTCTGCAACCTTGGCGGCGTGGCCAACGGCTTCCCGCGTGAGGCCGGCTTTGACATCACCGTGGCCTCCGAGGTCATGGCGATCCTCTGCCTCGCGACCGATCTCAAGGACCTCGAACAGCGCCTCGGCGACATCATCGTCGGCTATCGCCGCGACCGCAGCCCGGTCTTCTGCCGCGACATCAAGGCCGATGGCGCCATGACCGTCCTGCTGCAGCAGGCGATGCAGCCCAACCTCGTGCAGACGCTGGAAAACAATCCGGCCTTTGTGCATGGCGGCCCGTTCGCCAACATCGCCCACGGGTGCAACTCGGTCATCGCGACCACGACGGCGCTCAAGCTGGCCGACTACGTCGTGACCGAAGCCGGTTTCGGCGCGGACCTCGGGGCGGAGAAGTTCTTCGACATCAAGTGCCGCAAGGCGGGCCTCAAGCCTGACGCGGTGGTGCTGGTCGCGACGATCCGCGCAATGAAAATGAACGGCGGCGTCGCCAAGGCCGATCTCGGTGCGGAGAACGTGCAGGCGGTCAAGGACGGCTGCGCCAACCTCGGCCGGCATATCGAGAACCTCAAGAAGTTCGGTGTGCCGCTCGTGGTCGGGATCAACTACTTCATCACCGACACCGATGCGGAAGTCCAGGCGATCAAGGACTACTGTGAAGGGCTCGGCGTCGAGGCGATCCTCAACAAGCACTGGTCCGATGGTGGCAAGGGCATCGAGCAAACCGCGCGCCGGATTGTCGAGCTCTGCGAAGGCGGCACTGCCGACTTCAAACCGCTTTACCCCGACGACATGCCGCTCCTTGAGAAGATCGAGACCATCGCCAAGGAGATCTATCGCGCCGACAACGTCATCGTCGACAACAAGATCAAGACGCAACTCAAGGACTGGGAAGAGCAGGGCTATGGCAATCTGCCGGTCTGCATGGCCAAGACCCAGTATTCTTTTACCACCGACGGCAACTGGCGCGGCGCGCCGACGGGCTTCGATATCCCGGTGCGGGAAGTGCGGATCTCCGCAGGCGCCGGGTTCATCGTGGTGGTGTGCGGCGAGATCATGACCATGCCGGGCCTGCCCAAGGTTCCCTCGGCGGAAAACATCCGCATCAATGAGGCCGGCCAGATCGACGGTCTGTTCTGAACCATGGCCGGGAGCAAGCTTCATAGCATCATGTTGCCGGTTCGGGGCGATGGCAGGGGCGATAACGTCCTTGCCCACGCCGCCGTGCTTGCGAAGAAATTCGGGGCCCATGTGAACGTGGTGCACTGCCATCCCAAAGCGGATGACATGATGCCCTTCGGCGTTGTGGTCCCGGCCATCCTGCGCAAGCAGATCGAAACCGCGATGGCGGCGAATACCGGCGTCACCGAGGATCAGATGCGCGAGGAATTGCGCACCTTGGCGGATGGCCTCGGGCTGACGGTCTCGGATCTGCCGCAGCCCGGCGTTCCGACCGCCGGGTTCATCAGCTACGAGGGCAAGCAGGTCGATGCGGTCAGCCATTTCGGCCGGCTTGCGGATCTCATCTGCGTGCCCAAACCATGCCCGGAGCAGAACCTTGGCCAGAACACGCTGAAGGCCGCGCTGTTTTCCTCGGGCCGGCCGGTGCTCTTGTGCCCCGACCAGGACACGCCCCCCGCCGATTTCGGCCGCCATGTGGCCGTGGGCTGGAACGGATCGCTGGAGGCCTCGCGCGCGGTGCGCTTCTCGGCGCCGATCTTCGACGCGGCCGAGGCGATCACCATCATCGTGTCGGGCGAGATTCCCCACGCGGCCACGGGCGAAGAGCTCCAGACCTACTTTGCGCATCGCGGCAAGACCGCGACGGTAAAGAAGATTGACGTGAACGGAAGTGTCGGCGAAGCCTTGCTCGACACATGCGACACTATCGGCGCAGACATGCTCGTCATGGGCGCCTATCATGAAAGCTACGAGCGTGAGACCGTTTTTGGAGGAAACTCTCACGCCGTGGTGCAGCAGACGACGATCCCCGTCGTCATGGCGCATTGAAGAAAGGCATACGACACACGACCAGATTTGCCCGGGTTTACACGATCGAAATTTCTCGGGCGATAGCTAACAGGCGGACAAAGATCCGTTGTCGCAGAGCCAGGCTACTGGCCGACAAAAGCAAACAGGTCACCAATAGGGAGGAAGACCGAATGTCAATTTTGAAGACTATGATGACGAGTGCCGCTGTGCTCGCAGTGACGGCCCCAGCCGCATTTGCCGAGTGGCAGCCACGCAAGCCCGTCGAGTTCATCATCATGGCCGGCACGGGTGGCGGCGCGGACCAGATCGCGCGTCTGCTGCAAGGGCTCATCGAGAAGAAGGACCTCAGCCCGCGCCCGTTCATTCCGATCAACAAGCCCGGTGGGTCCGGTGCCGAGGCCCTGCGCTACCTGCAGGACAAGGCCGGCGACAATCACGTCGTGATGATGACGCTCAACAGCTTCTACACCACGCCCATCATTCAGGAAGACCTCGGTGTCGACGTGACGGAATTCACGCCGATCGGCCTCATGGCCATGGATACCTTCCTGCTCTGGGTCAACTCCGACCGCGACGACATCAACGATCTCGACAGCTATGTCGAAGCGGTGAAGTCGGCCGGGCTGGACTGGAAAGTGGGCGGCACGGGCTCGGGTCAGGAAGACTCGGTTCTCACCGCGATGATGGAAGCGGCGTTCGAATATGACGTCACCTACATCCCCTTCCCGGGCGGTGGCACCGTGGCCAAGAACCTTGTCGGCAACCAGATCGACTCGACCGTCAACAACCCGGCCGAGCAGATGGAATTCTGGCGTGCGGGCAACTCCAAGCCGCTGGTGCAGTTCACGGCCGAGCGCATGCCTGCGTTCCCCGATGTGCCGACGGCCAAGGAGCTCGGTGTGGATATCGAGTACTACATGCAGCGCTCCGTGAACGGTCCCCCGAACATGGATCCCGAAGCGGTCGAATTCTACACCAACCTCTTCCAGGAGCTGTTCGACAGCGAGGAGTGGCAGGGGTTCTGTGAATCCGACGGCCTGACCTGCGATACGATGATGAAGGGCGAGGAACTCGCCCAATTCCACGCGACACAGAAGGTAGCCCACGAAAAGCTGATCGCTCAGGTCGGCGCGGCTTCCATCACCGGAGAGTAATCTCCTAGCCGGGGTCCGCCCAAGCGCGGGCTCCGGACGATCTCGAAATTGCAAGCTTTTTGGCCAGCCGCGTCTCGCGGCGGGAACAGGAGCCCTTACCCTGCGTACCGGGGGGAGCCGGGCCGCGAATGGAGAAGAGAAATGACTGTCCGAACGGCAGAACTCATAATGGCGATCGCGATGCTTCTGCTATCGCTCGGCCTCATGTTGAACGTCTACAGCGATGGGCTGCGGATCGGGTGGGTCGATGGGCGCGGCCCGGGTGCGGGGATGTGGCCGTTCTGGCTATCGCTCGGCATGGCGCTTGCGTCGCTGGCGACGCTCATCCGCTGGTTCACCGGCGCCACTCCGGAATCGCGCAACCTTGATCCTTATATCGCCCCGGAGACGCTGTTTCTCGTCGGGGTGTCGGCGGCATCGATCCTGGTGTTGCTGATCCTGATGAACTTGATCGGCACGTATCTCTCGCTGGTCCTGTTCATGTTTTTCTACGTACGCATCCTTGGCAAGCACACCTGGTTCACGACCATCGCGATGATGATCGGTACGCCGGTGTTCGTCTACCTGCTCTTCGAAGTGGCGCTGACGAAGTACCTCCCCAAGGGTCTGCCGTTCTTCGAGGAGATATTCCTCGTGATCGACAACCTGCGCTACGAATACTTCTACTGAAGGGGCCGGAGCCATGGAAACCATATTTGTATCACTGGGGGCTGGCCTGCTACAGGCCTTCGAGCCGCTCAACCTGTTCATGATCTTCGCCGGCTGTCTGGCGGGGCTCTTCGTGGGCTGTATGCCCGGACTGGGGTCGGTCAACGGCGTGGCAATCCTTTTGCCCGTGACCTTCCTCGTGCCACCGACCACGGCGATCATCTTCCTTGCCGCGCTCTACTACGGGGCAATGTACGGGGGGGCGATCAGCTCGATCACCCTAGGGATCCCGGGGGCCTCGACGGCCGTGGCAACCGTCTTCGACGGCAGGCCGATGGCCCAGCAGGGCAAGGCCGACAAGGCGCTCATGGCCGCGGCCATCGCCTCCTTCATCGGCGGCACGGTCTCGATCATCCTCTTTACCCTCTTCGCGCCGCCGCTTGCCGCCTTCGCGCTCAAGTTCGGACCGCAAGAAGAATTCGCCCTCATGCTGCTCGCCTTTGCGACCTTCATCGGGCTGGGTGGGGATGACATTCCCAAGACGATCTTCTCGATCCTCCTGGGTCTCGTGCTCGCCGCCGTCGGTTTCGACATCATCTCGGGCAGACCGCGCCTCATCTTCTTCGACATGGTCGAATTCCAGCGCGGCATCGGCTTCCTCGTGCTCGCCATCGGTGTTTACGGGATCGGTGAGATGCTCTGGACGCTGGAGACGACGAAGGGGACGGTCAAGATGCACCGGGTCAACCTCGGTTGGGCGCGGATGAAGGAAAACTTCGGCGAGGTGAAGCAATACATCAACTCCACCTGGCTCGGCTCCGTCCTCGGCTTCTTCGTGGGCACCTTGCCCGCGGCCGGGGCGACCCCCGCGGCGCTGATGTCCTACGGGCTGTCCAAGACCTTCTCGAAGGATCCCGACAGCTTCGGCAAGGGCAACATCTCGGGCGTCGCGGCCCCTGAAGCGGCCAACAACGCTGCCTCCACCGGCTCGATGCTGCCGATGATCACGCTCGGCATTCCCGGCTCGCCCACCACGGCGATCCTGCTTGGGGGCATGATCATCTGGGGCCTGCGCCCGGGGCCGCTGCTCTTCACCGAAAGCCCGGATTTCGTCTGGGGTCTGATCGGGTCGATGTACGTGGCGAACCTGGTGACGGTGCTTCTCAACCTCGCGCTCATCCCGGTCTTCATCCGCGTCCTCGCGATGCCGTTCACCATGCTGACGCCGATCATCTTCGTGCTCTGCGTGCTGGGCGTCTTCGCCACCACCGACCGGATGTTCGACACCTGGCTCATGCTGATCATCGGTCTGTTGGCCTACATGCTGCGCAAGCTCAACTACCCGGTCGCGCCGGCGGTGCTTGCCATCGTGCTCGGCCCGCTTGCGGAACGGTCGCTGCGCCAGTCGTTGATCTCGAGCCGGGGCGACGTGATGACCTTCATCGAACGGCCGATCTCTCTGGTCTGTATCCTCTTCGCGGTCGCGTTGATCAGCTACCCGCTGATCTCCAAGTTCATGAAGAAAAAGCGAGCCGGCGAGACATCCGTCGACCCGGCGGCCTAGCGGGGCCTGCTCCTCAGCTCTCGTGGCGCGTGCTGCCCCGGCGGTACGCGTCAATCGGAAGATCGATGTAGAGCGGCTGGTGGGCCCTTTGAGAACAGGCCTTTCGCGGGCACAAATGACAGGCGATCCCGATCTCTGCGTAGAGGTCGGGATCGTCCGTTTTGAAGCGGGAGGCATAGCGCAGGCGCGGCGCATATTCCGCCGCGCAGCCCAGCGTCAGGGTGAGCCGCCGATCCTGAGTCTTCTCGCTGAAAACCGGGCGGTGCACCGTCCGGCTGAAGGTGAAGAAGCGCTGGCCATCCGGTAGTTCGACGAATTGCGGCATGACGACACCGGGCGTGTGGAAGGCCGAGTGGATATTCCAAACCGGGCAGGAGCCGCCGTATTCGGCGAGATTGAACGAGGTCGCGTTGAAGCGCTTGGTGACGTTGCCCGCCCGGTCGAGCCGCATGAAGAAGAAGGGCACGCCCAGTGCCCCCTCCCGCTGCATCGTGGTGAGCCGCTGGCAGACCTGTTCGTAGGAGGTGCCGAAGGCGGCGGCGATCCGGTCTATGTCATAGGCGGCGGTCTCCGCTTCCTCCAGGAAGGGCGCATAGGGCATCATGATCGCGGCGGCGAAGTAGTTGGCAAGCTCCACCCGAAGCCGGGGCAGGGCCTGCTCAGACTGGATTCCGCTGCTTTCGACCAGCCCATCGATGATCTCCTCGCAATGCACGAGGCCAAGGACATGGGCGAGCTGGAAGGCGCGGTTCTCGGTGTTGAGCGCCTGCGAGAGATAGACCGTCGCGGCCTTCTCGTCATAGATCCTGAGCGAGGCATCCATGTCGTCGATCCGCCGGACCTTGACCCCGATACCGTGATTCTGCTGCAGGATGTCGCGCAGGCTGGAGAAGATCATCTCGACGGGCATCTCATGCCGCGCGCGCAACTCTTCGGCGGCCAGTTCAAGCTCCGAGAAATGGTTGGAATGCTTGCGGAAGTAATCGTGAATGATGCCCTCGGGGGCGGATTTGAGCAGCTCGTCGGCCTGCACCTCGCCGCGATAGCGCATCATGATGTCGAGCGCGGCGCGGTGCACCTTGTGCAAGGTGAGGAATAGATCGACCAGCCGCGGCGCATAGTCGATCGCCCCGCGCAGTTCGGCAAGGGCGGGGCGCTCCCCGGCAAAGATCGGATCATTGAAAGCATGGCGCAGGTCGGCGAGAACGCGGGCGGAATCGTCCTGCGTCAAATCGCGCCAATCCACGCCGTAAGTATCTGAAATAGAAAGTAACATCTGCACAGACAGGCTGCGCTGATTGTTTTCAAGCAGGTTGATATAGGCCGGGCTCACGCTGAGCGAGCGGGCCATTTCGGCCTGTGTCTGGTTGCGGCTGCGCCGCAGCTCGCGCAGGCGCGGGCCGATCAGTGTCTTGCTCATGTGTTTACAAAGTTACAAATCTGCTGGCTTGTTGTTATCACAATACACACATTTACCCGAATTGACTAGGGTTTCTTATTCCGATCTGTATAAGCTGTTAGCAACAATATTACCCACACGTGGAGGAGCAACGTTCATGTCCCGCAAAATTCTCATCCTCGGCGCGTCCTATGGATCCCTTCTGGGCACCAAGCTTCTGATGGCGGGTCACGACGTCACGCTCGTCTGCCGCAAGGCCACCGCGGACCTCATCAATGCGGAAGGCACCGAGGTGCGGATCAAGCTTCGGGACGAAGACGAACACCGCGCGTTCCATTCGGCCGAACTGCCCGGCACGCTCGATGCGCTGACCCCGTCCGAGGCCGATCCCGCCGCCTATGATCTGGTGGCGCTGGCGATGTCCGAGCCGCAATACGGCACCGATGAAATCCGCCGCCTGATGAAGCGGGTGGCCGCGGCCAAGGTGCCGTGCCTGTCGATCATGAACATGCCGCCGCTGCCCTATCTCAAGCGTATCGAGGGGCTGGATGCCAAGGCCCTCGCGCCGAGCTTCAACAGCCCCGAGGTCTGGGACGGGTTCGAGCCCGGCCTTGTCACCCTGTGCAGCCCGGATCCGCAGGCCTTCCGCCCGCCGGAGACCGCCGGCAATGTGCTGCACGTGGGCCTGCCCACCAACTTCAAATCCGCGCCCTTCGAGGACCCGGCCCATACCGCCATGCTCAAGGAGCTGGAGGAGGGGATCGAGGCGATCCGCGTGGATGGCAAGGATGTGCCGGTGAAGCTGCGCGTCTACGACTCGCTCTTCGTGCCGTTTGCCAAATGGAGCATGCTCCTGACCGGCAACTATCGCTGCGTTCTGCCCGGCGGGGCCCAGCCCATCCGCGAGGCCGTGCACAACGACATCATCGCCTCGGAGCAGATCTACAAGCAGATCAATCAGATCGTCGTCCGGCTCGGCGCGGACGAAGCGGACCAGGTGCCGTTTATCAAATACGCCAAGGCGGCGCAGGGGCTCCTCAAGCCCTCCTCCGCCGCACGCGCGATCGAGGGCGGTACGTCCGAGGTCGAACGCGTGGACATGCTCGTCAAATTGATCGCCGACCAGTTCGGCATCGCGATCCCTGCGGTCGAGCAGGTGGTCACCACAGTCAACGCCCGTCTGGAGCAGAACCGCCGCGCCGCGGCCTGACATCCGGTCGGCGCGCAAAGCGCCAGACATGGCCAACCTCGGGCGCGGCCTGCGCGTCGCGCCCCAGCACCCAAAAGGGACGTTTTCGACATGGAAGATTTCGCCGCACCCGGCGTCGACGCAAGTCGCCGGTTTTTCTCCGCACGTCTGACCGACACCGACCCCGCCCTCTCGGGCGCCATCGACCGGGAGTTCACCCGCCAGCAGGATGAGATCGAGTTGATCGCCTCCGAAAACATCGTCTCGCAGGCGGTGCTCGACGCGGCCGGGAGCGTGCTCACCAACAAATACGCCGAAGGCTACCCCGGACGCCGCTACTACGGGGGCTGCCAGTTCGTCGATGAGGTCGAGACCCTCGCGATCGACAGAGCCTGCGCGCTCTTTGGCTGCGCCTACGCCAACGTGCAGCCCAACTCGGGCAGCCAGGCCAACCAGGGGGTCTTCCTCGCGCTGGCCAAGCCGGGCGATACGATCCTCGGGCTCAGCCTGGACGCGGGCGGCCACCTGACCCACGGCGCGCGGCCCAACCTTTCGGGCAAGTGGTTCACCGCCGTGAGCTATGGCGTCGATCCCGACACGCATCAGATCGACTACGAACAGGTCGAGCGCCTCGCCATCGACCACCGCCCGCGCATCATCATCGCCGGCGGCTCGGCCTATCCCCGCCAGATCGATTTCGCCCGTTTCCGCGCAATCGCGGACAAGGTCGAGGCCGTGCTCATGGTCGACATGGCCCATTTTGCGGGGCTCGTGGCCGCCGGGCTGCACCCGTCGCCCTTTCCCCATGCGCATGTGGCCACCACCACGACGCACAAGACCCTGCGCGGCCCGCGGGGCGGGATGATCCTGGCCAATGACGAGGCCATCGCCAAAAAGATCAACTCGGCGATCTTCCCCGGCCTTCAGGGCGGCCCGCTCATGCACGTCATCGCAGGCAAGGCCGCGGCGTTCGGCGAGGCGCTCCAGCCGGCGTTTCAGGACTACGCGGCGCGCGTAATCGACAATGCCCAGACGCTCGCCCGCACACTCGAAGGCGGCGGGTTCGCCATCGTCTCGGGCGGGACCGATACGCACCTGATGCTCGTCGATCTGCGCCCCAAGGGCCTCACCGGCGATCAGGCGGAAAAGGCGCTCGGCCGCGCGCATATCACCTGCAACAAGAACGGCGTGCCGAATGATCCCGAAAAGCCGACCGTGACCTCCGGCGTCCGCCTCGGCACCCCCGCCGGCACGACGCGTGGCTTCGGTACGGGCGAGTTCGAGAAGATCGGTCAGATGATCACGCTGGTCCTGACCGGGCTGGCGGAGAGTGGACCAAACGGAAATGCGGCCCTTGAGGCAGAAGTGCGCGCTGAAGCGATTGCACTTTGCCGAGAATTCCCGATCTATACCTGACACGCGGACGCAAGGATTTCGGGAGGAACAGATGTCTGGATTCAAGGGGCTGGCCGTGCCCGGCCCGACAAACATGCCGTTCGAAGTGCGGCGGGCAATGGACGTGGCGCTGGAGGATCACCGCGCCCCGGATTTCCCGGAGTTCACGCTCCCGCTGCTGGCTGATCTCAAGACGGTATTCCGCACCGAGACCGGCCATGTCTTCGTCTTTCCCGGTTCGGGCACAGGCGGCTGGGAGTCGGCCATCGCCAACACATTGCGCCCCGGTGACCGGGTTCTTGCCTCGATCTTCGGCCAGTTCTCGCATCTCTGGGTCGATATGTGCCGCCGCTTCGGGCTCAAGGTCGATGCGATCGACTGCGACTGGGGCACCGGCGTGCCGCTCGATCTCTATGAGGCGCATCTCGCGGCGGACCGGGGGCACGAGATCAAGGCCGTTCTGGTGACCCACAATGAAACCGCGACCGGCGTGACCAGCGATGTGCGCGCTGTGCGTGAGATCCTCGACCAGCTTGGCCACCCCGCGCTGCTCTTTGTAGACGGGGTGAGCTCCATCGGGTCCATCGAGTTCAGACAGGAGGAGTGGGGCGTCGATGTGGCCGTGGCAGGCTCGCAAAAGGGGTTCATGCTGCCCACCGGGCTCGCGATTGTCGGGGTGAGCGCCAAGGCGCTGGCCAGCCGGCCGGCCAACGGGCTCCCGACCTGCTTCTTCGACTATCAGGACATGCTCAAGTTCAACGCCGACGGCTATTTCCCCTATACTCCCGCCGCCACGCTGTTGCGCGGTTTGCGCGCCTCGCTCGATATGCTGCTCGATGAGGGGCTCGACGCGGTTCATGCCCGCCACTTCCGGCTGGCCGAGGCCGTGCGCCGCGCGGTCGGGGCCTGGGGGCTGCGGCTCTGTGCGCAGGATCCGCGCTGGTACTCGGACACGGTGAGCGCCATCGTCGTGCCTGAGGGTGTCGATGCGAATGACATCATCAAATCCGCCTACGAGAAGTTCGACCTCTCGCTCGGCGGCGGGCTTTCGAAGGTGGCGGGGAAGGTCTTCCGCATCGGACATCTGGGCTATCTCAATGAAATCATGGTATTACAGGCGCTCGGTGGCGCGGAGCTTGCGATGCGCGATGTGGGTCTGAGCTTCGAGCCGGGGTCTGGCGTTGGCGCCGCGATCAGCTACCTGTCAGAGCCGGGCGCGGATGCCGCGCTCGCCGCGCAGTAGCCTCGCGCCGATAAAAGGGGCCGCCGTCGCGTGGATGACGGCCCCCCGCTTCCCCGGGCGCGAGTAGCGATTGCCCGGGGTCGCACCGCGCCGCGTGGCGGCTCTCGGCTTGGCGACAAGTGTTCACGAGAAACGGCGTCCGGGCTACACAGACCTTTGATCATGAGGATGGGGCCTCGCCGCCGCCGCCAATAATCCTACCTTGTGATTTCGCCGTGAATCCATAGGTTCTTCTTATGGCAATCACGCTCCGACAGCTCTCCTATTTCCGCGCCCTCGCCGAGCAGGGCAGCTTTGTGCGCGCCGCCGAGGCGGTTCACGTCTCCCAGCCCGCGCTCTCGGTGCAGATCCGCGATCTGGAAACCGCGCTTGGCGGGCCCTTGGTGGAGCGCGGCGGGCGCAAGGTCGTGCTGACCACATTCGGACGCGAGGCGCTGGCTCAGGCCGAGCGCGTTTTGGCGGAGGTGAACAAGCTGGAGCAATCTGCGCGTTGGCGCGGCGGGTTGTCTGGCAAGCTCTCCATCGGGCTCATCCCCACCGTCGCCCCCTATATCCTGCCCGGCGCGCTTGAAGCCCTGCGGTCCCGCGATATTTCGCTGGATGTTCAGGTGCTCGAAGCCAAGACCGAACGGCTCGTCGCCGATCTGCGCAGGGGGGCGCTCGATGCTGCGGTGATCGCCGTGCCGGCGGAGGTGGACGGGCTGGTCGAAGAGCCGCTCTTCGAGGACCGTTTCCTACTCGCCGGCAGCCAGAGCCGACTTGCGCCCTACCGTGGAGATCCGCTGCCGTTGCGCCCCGCCCAGATCGGCACGAACGCGCTTTTGCTGCTCGAAGACGGCCACTGCCTCACCGATCAGGCGCTTGACGTCTGCCAGCTTGACCGCAACACCAGTCAAATCAGCATGGGCGCCAGCTCGCTCGCGACGCTCTGCCGCCTCGTGGAGGCCGGATTTGGCCTCACCCTGCTGCCCGAGCTCGCGCTTGCCAGCGAAGCGCCCCAGCTCACTCGCCTCGAAACCCGCCGGTTTACCGCGCCAGAGCCCGCCCGCACCATCGGGCTGGTCCGCCGCGCCGGGGCGATCGATGACGGCTGGTTCACCGCTCTGGCAGAGATCCTGCGCCGGGTGGGGGGCGATATCGTCATGCGGACACGGCAGCCGATTGAGGCCAAGCCGGAAGCTGGCGCATAGGAGACTTGCGCCGCGCGAAGCCCTCCCGACTGGCGCGGTGCGCGGCAATCGGTTAGGGAAGGGGCAAGACTGTCGTGAGGACCGACCATGCGCGATCTCAAAATCCCGTCGCAGCGCCACCCGGAAAAGGCGCACCGCCCGGATAACGCCCAGCCCAAGAAGCCGGAGTGGATCCGCGTCAAGGCGCCCTCCGGCAAGGGCTATGCCGAGACCCGCAAGATCATGCGCGAGCATCGCCTCGTCACCGTCTGCGAAGAGGCCGGCTGTCCAAACGCGGGCGAGTGTTGGGGGCAGGGCCACGCGACCATGATGATCATGGGCGATATCTGCACCCGCGGCTGCACTTTTTGCAACATTGCCACCGGGCGGCCCGATGAGCTGGACGTGTTCGAGCCTGGCCGCGTCGCCGATGCTGTCCAGAAACTCAAGCTGAATCATGTGGTTATCACATCCGTCGACCGCGATGATCTCAAGGATGGCGGGGCCGAGCATTTCGCTCAGACGATCCGCGCGGTGCGGCATCGCAATCCGGGTACGACCATCGAAATCCTGACGCCCGACTTCATCAGATGCGGGCCCGAGGCGCTGGAAATCGTGGTCGCGGCGAAGCCCGACGTGTTCAACCACAACCTCGAAACCGTCCCCGGCCTCTACCCCGAAGTGCGCCCCGGCGCGCGCTACTTCCACTCGCTGCGCCTGCTGCAACGGGTCAAGGAATTGGACCCGGGCGTCTTCACCAAATCGGGCATCATGGTCGGCCTCGGCGAGGACCGCCAATCGGTGATCCAGGTGATGGAGGACATGCGCGCGGCGGATGTCGATTTTCTCACTATTGGCCAGTACTTACAGCCCACACCCAAGCACCACGGCGTCGACCGGTTCGTCCACCCGGACGAATTCTCGGCCTATGAAAAGGCGGCCTACAACAAGGGCTTCCTGATGGTCTCGGCCACGCCGCTCACGCGCTCGTCCTACCACGCCGGCGAAGACTTCGCCCGGCTCCGCGCGGCCCGCGACGCCAAGCTCGGACGCGCCTGAACCCGGGCACACTCGGGGCCCGACACGGGGCCAAACCCCAAGGCCCAACCCTGCGGCGCTCCGCCCCCGGAGCCCCCCGATCCGAGCACCGCACGGCGGTTAAAACGATGTACATCGTTTTAAGACCTCGTTCATCCGAACGTACAAAATGTACACCGGTTTTCGGGGCGGTTGTACATTTTGTACAAGGGGGATTTGTCGCTGAAAAAGTCTAGTACGGGTGGACTGCCGACCTTCGGCGCGATTGCGAAGGTGCCCTCATTCACGATCGAAGCGGACATCCAAGTTCCAGTCTATTCTCCGGCGCCTTCGCCCTCTGGAAATTTCCAATTGAACCCCAAGAACCAGACCATCCGCGCTTTTTCAAGCTGTCCCGCTTTTTCGGCAAGTGCTTCCAGTCTGGTCTTGACCATCTTTGCCCAGACTACCTCCTCCTGTAAATTGTCTGGGCGGTGCCGATCGGCCAAAGCTTTCATCTGCGCGCCGATGGCTGCGAATTCACCCGATGTCACGTAGCCAAAGACTACTTCGGCGAATTCGATGGCATCTATCTCATGAAGAATTGCCGTTTGATAGTAACCTGAGCCATCGTTGTCCCATGAAAACTCGTGCCCAAATGCGTCCAGATCGTCGCGCAAAAGTTTCAGCAATCGCTTTGCTTCGTGGACTCTTGATTTCTTGAAAGATTCAAATTGCGCATTTCTCATAGTTTCAATTATTGGCTTTGTTAGATCGTTTGGCTCGAACGCGAACCCCCCGAAAGAGAATGTGCCCATTCTATCGCTCCAACCGTAGTTTCTCCCATACCCAGCACGAGGAATCTTTTCAGATTTCGCGAGATTTTCTATTCGAAGTTTGATCTCCTTTGCGATCTGGGAGCTATCTCCGGCCCCATGTTCGGCAATCGTTATTAGGTCATGCGCTATGTGCAAATATGGGCCTGGCATGATCTCATCGCTTTCAAAGATGTAAGATTCCGCTTCTTGAAAAGTGCTTTCAAGTTCGGCTTGAGACAACTTCCACCATTTGACAAAGCGCGCCCATAAAGGGATTTCTTTGCTCCCATCAAATTGCCCAGTGGAACGGAGGGCAGCGTTTATCTTGTCGGGCTCTTCGTGACCGACGCCGATAAGAGAAAAACCAAGGTCTAGCGGGAGAATGCTTGCAGCATCTCCCGCATATATCTCGGCCTCGGGATGTCGTAGGAAACAAGTGTATAATGGATGCGCACTTTCGCCCTCTTTTGGCTTCACAACGTTCCGGTGATCGCTTCGATCACGCAGTTGCTGCGATTCAATTTCGCCGGTTGCAACCGCCATCGACAGAGCAAGATAGGTCCGCACAAACCGGATTATGGCATCCGTTGAGGCACGTATGTCTTCATCCAGAACATCGATCACCCGCCCGCAATCGTGAAGGCACTGTCGCAGAACTCTCAAGTTGCTGTGCGTCGCAGAAGAAAATACTTCAAGAACCAATTCTTCGTTGGAGTTGAACCACTGTTTTCCATGCCCGTCAGGCATCGCTGATATGAACTCTGGAAGGGCGCTGCGCGCATCAGCCACGATTTTGACGGTGCGACCGACAACCTTTTCTTTGCGTGATAGAAAATCGCCGCGTTTTTTCGGATTTTCGTCTGGATCATCGCGCTCGATGAACGCACAAAGCACCACGTTCTTGGCCTGATGTTCAACAAACTCGTTGATCAAGCCCAGTAGTTCGCCCGGCGACATTTCGCAACGTTCGACATCATCGAAGATCAACAGATCGGGCAGGTTGTTAAGCAGCCTTTCTTCGACCGCGTCTTGGACAAGACTTCCTACATTCCCTACCTTCGCAAGCTTGCCAACGACGTCGGCGAAATTTTTAGCCGCATCCATAAGCTTTGCTTCTGAAGTGTTAGCAAGAAGCGCACGTCGAAACGACTTTCGATCCGAAACACCATTCAACGTTACATAGCGAGCTTTGTCCGTTGAAAGGACATCCCTGAGTTCGCGCTTCACTAGGTAGGTCTTCCCCGTTCCCCACGGTGCCTCGACCATAAAGCCATAGCGGGGTTTCTCGATCCTGACATACTCATGGAGTGCGCAGACTGCTGCTACATTTTGATCCAAATTTTTTTCCCCGTTGCGATGGCATACGTTATGAATAATCAACGCGCGCCACTACACCAAATGAAAATTCGTATGGCGGGAATGTAGCCAACGACTGCTTTGGAAAAGCCGCGCCGCAGCGTGGTAGCCGTCGGTGAATTGTAGCTCAGGACCGTTCTGAACCGTTCTTTTCAACTCAATAGTTAGCGACGAATACAAACATTTTCACCCGGCGCGGAATAAAGGCCGTAGGCCGCCGCGCCAGCGCATGGCCGTCCGGGCGGTCATGCGCTTTGCCATCTTTGAGCTGACCTCGGGGTCTTGGCGGGTTTGGGTCGATAAAGTGCTGCGTTCGGGCGGTGGGAGCGCCTGACCACGGCCATGCTGCTCTATGGGTGGGTGTGGTGTGGCGGTCGGTTTTTGTGATGTGGCTGTGCGGGTCGGTGGAGCGAGGCGCGAAGAGATGGTTTGGCTCCGCCAATCATTCTGCGCGGAGGTCATTCCGCAGCGCGTAGTCGGCCGGGTTCGGGGCTTTCTTCGGTCCAGATGATTTCGGGGGCCGGGGTGTGGCGGGCGTCGCGTTTGAGGGCCCAGTCCTGGGCGGCGCGGCTGGTGCGCCCGAGGCCGAGGCGGGCGGCGAGGGCGGCGAGCCAGAGGGCGTACTCCGTGGCCCAGACGCGGGCGGCGAGCATGGATGGGGTGAAGATCAGGGTCAGGACGGTGGCGATGCCGAGGCCGAAGACGACCGCCGTGGCAAGTTGTTTCCACCAGAGCGCCGTCGGGCTGTCGATCGAGTAGCCGCCCGAGAAGATATCGACCGAGAGGCCGTACATCATCGGGGCGAGGCCGGCCATGGTGGTCAGTGTGGTGAGCAGGACCGGGCGGATGCGGTCTTCGGCGGTGCGGATGATGGCTTCGATGCGGGGCAGGGTGCGGGCGTAGTCCTGATAGGTGTCGATCAGCACGATATTGTTGTTCACCACGATCCCGGCCAGCGCGACGATGCCGGTCCCGGTCATGATGATGGAGAAGGGTTGGCCCATGACGAGCATCCCGATGAGGCAGCCGGTGGTCGACAGGACCACCGCTAGCAGCACCAGAACGGAGTTGTAGAGGCTGTTGAACTGCGCCAGCAGGATGATGAACATGAGCCCGAGCGCAGCGGCGAAGGCGGTCTGGAGGAACGCCTGGGATTCGGCCTGATCCTCCTGATCGCCCGTCCATTCCCACGTGATGCCGGCCGGTAGCGGATCGGTCTTGAGCCATTCGGTGAGCGCGGCGATGAGGGTGTTTGGGGTCATCGGGGCGCCGGTGTCGGTGGTGAGGCCGGGCAGGACGTCGGCCTTGACGTCGAAGAAGCGCTTCTGATCCTGGCGGTTGATCTCGGCGAGCTTGGCGACGGGGGTGCGGGTGGTGAAATTGGCCAGCGGGATGAGCCCGTCGGGGGTGCGGACCTTGAGCGTGTCGAGAGTCGAGAGGAGCCGGTCGGCTTCGGGCAGGCGGACGCGGATCTCGATCTCCTCATCGGAGCTGTCGATCGGCATGGTGTCGAGCAGGATGCCGCGGGTGACGAGCTGGACCATGGCGCCGACGGTGGCCACATCCGCGCCGTAGCGGCCGGCCTTTTCCACATCTACGTCGATCTGCCAGTCGATGCCGGGCAGGGGCAGGGTGTCCTCGACGAGGGTGAGCCCCTCGGTCTCTTCGAACCGGGCGCGGGCGATCTCGGTGGCGGCGAGCAGGTCGTCCCAGTCGTCGCCCTTGAGGCGCAGGTGGACGGGCTTGCCGCTGGCCGGGCCCATCGCGAGGTTGAGGATCTCGATCTCCACCCCGGGAAGCGTCTTGAGCGCGGCGCTCAGCTCTTCGAGCACGATATCGCCATCAAGCTCCGGCCGGTCGCGCCGGTCTTCCCAGGGGATGGTTTCGAGCTGGATTTCGCCAATGGTGTCTTTCGGCGACTCGGCCCCGCCGGTGTTGGAGCCAAGCCCGCCTTCGCCGGCGAAGGAGAAGGCGTTGAGGATGCCGGGGTGGGCCAGGACGATCTCCTCGGCCTCGCGCACCACCGCGTCCTTTTCGGTGAGCGAGAGGTTGCCGCGGGCGCGGACGTAGACGATGGCCTGCTCCGGTTCGCTCTCAACAAAGAACTCCACGCCGTTGTTGTTGCTGCCGAAATAGATGAAGACGGAGCCCACGAAGACCACCACGGCGCCGATGCTCAGGATCGGCATGACCGGGTTGGCGGTGATTGCCTGGATCACGTAGCCAAAGCCGGTGCGGTGGCGCTTGCCATCCACCCGGGTCTCGCGGCGGCCGAAGAGCTTCTGGCCGAGCCATGACGCCCCGAGGCGCACCCGGGTGGAGACGGCGAGGATGGCGATGACGAGACCTAGTATCCCCACCATGAGAAGGACGACGACCGCGACGATCCCGAGGGCGACGGCATAGGCAGCCGCGAACCTAGGGAGGATCGACCCCATGATGTCGGAGCTATCGAGCCCGCCGAAGAGCGTTGGGATGAAGGTACGGAACGGGAAATGGCTCAGGATCGCATCCGCCGCCCCGATGGCGAGGATCGAGCCGAGGGCGAGCCCAGCGTGCTGCAGCCATCGGCCCCGGGCCAACCGATCCGCGCGCGTGGCGAGCCACCGCTCCGTCCGGCCCACGACGCCGCCCATGACCGGCAGGTAGACCAGCGCCACCACCAGCGAGGCGGAGAGCACGAAGATGAGCGTCACCGGGAGCATCCCCATGAACTCGCCCGGAATCCCGGGCCAGAAGAGCATCGGCAGGAAGGCGCAGAGCGTCGTTGCGGTGGAGGAGACGATGGGCCAGAACATGCGCTTGGCGGCTTCGACATAGGCGTGCATCGGGCCGGTGCCCTCACGGATGCGCTTGTCGGCGTATTCGACCACCACGATCGCGCCATCGACCAGCATCCCCACCGCGAGGATGAGCCCGAACATCACGATGTTGGAGACCGCGATGCCCATGACGCCGAGGAGCACGAAGCACAAAAGGAAAGAGGTCGGGATCGCGAAGCCCACGAGCAGCGCGGGCCGCAGGCCCAGCGTTGCCAGCGAGACGAGCATCACCAATGCGATGGCGGTGATCACCGAATCCTCAAGCTGCGAGACCATCGAGCCGACCACGCGGCTCTGGTCGTTCGACGTGCCCACCTCGACGGCGGCGGCCAGCTCGGGCGGCCAGCCCTCCTGCGCGGCGGCCACCTCGGCCTTGATCAACTCGGCGGTGTCGATGAGGTTGAACCCCTTTCGCTTGACCACCTGCAGCGCAACCGTGGGCGCGCCGTTGAACCGCGCGGTGCCGGTCCGGTCCTCGAAGGTGAGGCTGATGGTCGCCAGATCGCCCAGCGTCACCACCCGCGCACCGTTGGTCTTGACCGGCAGGTCGTAGATGTCGCGCGCCTCGTCGAAGCTTGAGGGGATCTTGATCGAAAAGCTGCCCTGGTCGGTCTCGACCTCGCCCGCGGCGATGAGCTGGTTGTTGTTCTGGACCACGGTGATGAGCTCGCCCGCGGTCACGTTGTAGCTCTCGAGCCGGACCGGATCGATCAGCACTTCCATCATCTCGTCGCGGTTGCCCGCGATGCCCGCCTCCAGCACCGCGTCGAGACTCTCCAGCCGGTCCTGCAGGTCTTTGGCGATGCGGGCCATGGTGCGCTCGGGCACGCGGCCGGTGAGATTGACGATGATGATCGGGAATTCGGAGAAGTTGATCTCGTTGATCGTGTATTTCTCGGCCCCGTCGGGGAAATTGGCCTCGGCGGTGTTCATCGCGTCGCGCACGTCGGCCATGACCTTGGTCTTGTCCCATCCGAACTCGAATTCGAGCGAGACGCCGGCGTAGCCCTCCGCCGCCGTGCCGCCGATGGATTTGAGCCCGTCGAGCCCGGCAAGCTCGGTCTCCATCGGCTTGACCAGCAGGGTTTCGGCGTCGCGCGCGGAGATGCCGGGGAAGGGGACGGAGACGAAGAGCGCGGGGATATCGATGTCCGGCTCGCCCTCTTTGGGCAGCGTGGTGTAGGCAAAGCCGCCCGACACCAGCGAAAGCACGATGAAGGCGAGGATCATCCGGGCGCGCGAGGCGGCCCAGTCGACGATTCCGGTCATCCCTTCGCCTCCCGGAAGTGGGGCGCGACGGGCACGCCGTCCTCGACGTATTCCTGGCCCAGCGTGATGATCTTGACCGTCTCGGGCAGGCCTTCGACCCAGATCCCGTCGACTGTGTCGCGCAAGACGGTGACCGGCGCGAAGCGGGCGGTGCTGCCTGCATCCACGTAGCGGATGCCGAGCCGGCCCTCGTCATCGAGCGTGAGCGCCGATTGGGGGATGAGATGGGCCTTGGCCCCGGCGGCGGAGATCAGGATTTCCGCGGTCTGGCCATCGCGGACGGACAGATCGGGGTTGGGCACGTCGATCTCGACGCGGAAGGTCCGGGTCGTGGGATCCGCGCTGCGGGAGATGAAGGTGACGTCGCCCTGGAGCGTCCGGCCGTTGGAGAGCCGCCCGGCGGCCTGTGCGCCGAGGGACACGCGGTCGACCTCGGTTTCCGGCACGAAGCCCACGAGCTTGATCGGATCGAGCTGGAGCACCGTGGCGCAGAGGCTGCCCGGTTGCAGCAGGCTGCCGAGCTCGGCGCTGTCGCTTTCCAGCAGCCCGGCGAAGGGCGCGCGCATTTGCAGCCGGTCAAGCTCCTTCTGGGCGGCGGCGACGGCCGCTTCGGCGCTCTGGATGCCGGCGGTGGTGCTCTCGACCCCGGCCTTGGCGGCCTCCAGCCCCGATTGCGCGCTGCTGAGCGTGGCCTCGGCGCTGCGCACGGCGGCGCGGGTTGCGGCGACGCGGGTCTCGGAGGCGAACCCCTCGCTGACCAGCCGCGCGGCGGCATTGGCGTTGATCTCGGCCTCGGCGAGCAGCGCGCGGGCCTCTTCGACACGGGCATTGGCCTCGGGGATGCGCGATTGCGCCTCGGGCACGCGGGCGCGCGCTTCGGCCAGCCGGGCCCGGGCCTCGGCCAGCGCGACTTGCCGCGTGCCGATGTCGATCTCGCACAGCAGCGCGCCGTCCTCGACGAAGGCGCCCTTGCGCCGCGGCTCGGAAATCACCTGCCCGCTGGTTTCGGCGCGCAGCTCGACCTGCCGCGCCGCCGCCGTCTCGCCGCGCAGCCGCACCGCGCCGTCGATCTCACGGGCCTCAAAGGTCTGGGCGACCACCGCGACACTGTCGGGCGCGACCTCTGGCGCCGTCCCGCCCGGCTCGGCGGTCTCGCCCTCCTCCGCGCCGAAGAGAAACGGCACGCGTTCGGCCAGCATCTCGCGTTCGAACACGAGCAGGTAGAGCACGAAAGCCGCGAGCAGCGCCACGAGCAGGGGAAAGGGCTTCATCGGGGGCTCCTCGGAATCAGGGCGTACATCGGCAGGCACTCGGGGCTATGGCCACTTGTGGGGCGCGAGGCAATCGGGTTCGACAGGCGGCGCGACGTGGGTGCGCTCGGATGTTACGATGATTTACTTAAGCGCTTACTTAAGGGAATGCACCGGTGATGCAACCCCCGTTGGGAAAGAGTGAACAAGATGGTTCAGTTTAGCCACAACCTGACCGCGCGCACAAGCACGGGGCACGCAAGCCACGGGAGGGGCGGCCCACCACTTGGCACGCCCCTGCAGGCAGGTTAAGACAAGCGCGCCCAATACGGTGAGGAGAGGCGCGGTGAGCGACACGGATACATTCATCGACGAAGTCAGCGAAGAGGTTCGCCGCGACCGGTTGTACAAGACCATGCGCCGCTATGGCTGGATCGCGGTCGTGCTGGTGCTGGCGCTTGTCGGTGGGGCGGCGTTCAACGAATACCGCAAGGCGGAACGGCGGGCGGAGGCCGAGGCGCTTGGCGACGCGACGCTGGCTGCGCTCGAGGCCGAGAGCCCGGCGGATCGCGCAAGCGCGCTGGCGGCGCTGGCCGAGGGCGATGCCGCGCCGGTTCTGGCGCTGATGGCGGCGGCGGAATCATTGGCGGCGGGCGAGCGCGAGGACGCGGTCGCCGCGCTTGACCGGATCGCCACCGATGGCGAGACAAGCGCGGATTACCGTCAGCTTGCCGCCTTCAAGGCCCTTCTGCTGACCGCCGGTACCGGCGATATCGAAGAGCTTCGCCTCGGGTTCGCCACCATGGCCGAGCCGGGCAACCCCTATCGCCTGCTGGCCGAGGAACAGCTCGCGCTGCTCGATCTGCGCGCCGGCGATACGGAGGCGGCGGTCTCTCGTCTGGAGACGATGCTGGTTGATGCCGAACTGTCGGCGGGCCAGCGCACCCGGGTCAGCCAACTCCTCGTCGCGCTTGGCGCCGATGGCGAGCCAGAGGACGGCGCATGACGGCACGGACGCTGACGGCCCGCGGCACAACGCCCCGCGCCAGGACGACAGGACCGGCCGCAGGCGCCAAAACCCGGCTCGCCGGCGCGCTGCTCATTGCGGCGCTGGTCGCCGGCTGTGGCGGCGGGCGGGACGTGATCCTGACCGGGCCGCGCGAACCCCTGCGCGCCGAGGGCGACCGGTTCACCGAAACCGCGCCGGTCAACCGCGCCGCGCCAATCGCGCTCGGCGCGCCTGCGCTCAACCCCAGCTGGACCCATCTTGGCGGCAGCCCCGCCCACCGCATCGACCATCCGTCCCTCGCCGCGCAACCGGCGCTCGCATGGTCCGCGCCGATCGGCCAAGGCAACACCCGCAAGCTGCGCATCACCGCCGAGCCGGTGATCGCCGCGGGCCGCATCTTCACCCTCGACGCCGGGGCCGGCGTGCAGGCCACCTCCACCGCGGGCGCCCCGCTCTGGACCCGTGACCTCACCCCCTTCGGCGATGGCGCGGGCGAGGCCTCGGGCGGCGGGCTCGCCTATGGCGCAGAGACCCTCTTCGTGACGTCCGGCTTCGGCATGCTCACAGCCCTCGATCCGGCCACCGGCGCCCCCCGCTGGACCCAGAAACTCGGCGCCGCGAGTACCGGCGCTCCGACCGTCTCGGGCGAGCTGGTCTATGTGGTCGGCTCGGACAACCGCGCCTGGGCCGTGGAGGCGGAAACCGGTCGCGTTGCCTGGTCCGTCGGGGCAGCTCCGAGCCAGGCCGGCATCGCCGGCGGCCCGGCCCCGGCTGTCTCGGGCGATCTCGCCGTGCTGCCCTTCCGCGATGGCGAACTCGTCGCGGTCTTCCGCCAGGGCGGGCTGCAACGCTGGCAAAGCGCTGTGCGCGGCGCGCGGCGCGGCTATGCGTCGGGGCGGATTTCGGACCTCACCGGCGATCCGGTGATCAGCGGCGGGCGCGTCTATGCCGCCAACTTCTCGGGCCGACTCGCGGCGATGGACCTCACCTCCGGCGAGCGGCTCTGGACGGCCAACGAAGGCGCGCTCGGCCCCGCGCTCCCGGCGGGCGACTCGCTCTTCGTGATCTCCGATCAGAACGAACTGCTGCGCCTCGGCGCCTCCGACGGCGCGCGGATCTGGGGGGCCCAGCTGCCCTTCTTCACCTCCGACCGCGAGCGGCGTCAGGCCGAGGTTTTCGCCCATTTCGGCCCGCGTCTTGCGGGCGGGCGGCTCGTTGTCGCCTCCAGCGACGGGGTTCTGCGCTTCTTCGATCCGGTCTCCGGCGCGCCTCTGGGCACGCTTCCGGTGGCGGGCGGAGCCGCCTCTGCGCCGGTGATCGCGGGTGGGGTGCTCTACGTGGTGAGCCAGAACGGGCAACTGCACGCTTTCCGTTGAGGGCAAAACCGTGTAGGCGGGGCGCTTGAATCGCGAAAGAGTGCCAGATGTCCTTCACCCTCGCCATCGTCGGGCGGCCCAATGTCGGCAAGTCCACCCTGTTCAACCGGCTGGTTGGCAAGCGCCTTGCGTTGGTCGATGACCAGCCGGGCGTGACGCGTGATCTGCGCGAAGGGGCGGCGCGCTTCGGCGATCTGAACTTCACCGTGATCGACACCGCCGGGCTTGAAGACGCCACCGACGACAGCCTTCAGGGCCGGATGCGCAAGCTCACCGAACGGGCCGTGGACATGGCTGATGTCTGCCTCTTCATGATCGACGCGCGCGCCGGGCTCACCTCGACGGACCGCGAGCTCGCCGAGCTGCTGCGCCGCCGGTCGGGCAATGTCCTTCTGGCCGCGAACAAATCCGAGGGCCGCGCCGCGGATGCGGGGATCCTTGAGGCCTATGAGCTTGGTCTGGGCGAGCCGCTGCGCATTTCCGCCGAACATGGCGAGGGGATGGGCGAGCTTTTCGCCGCGCTCGCGCCGCTGGCCGATGCCTTCGCCGAAGCCCGCGCCGACGAGGTCGCGCCGGAGGTGGACGTGGATGTCTCGGACGAGGACGGCGAGGATGGCGAGGCCGCCGCCACCCGCCAGCCAACGGTGGACCGTCCGCTGCAGGTCGCGGTCATCGGCCGGCCCAACGCGGGGAAATCCACGCTGATCAACAAGATCATCGGGCAGGATCGTCTGCTTACCGGGCCCGAGGCGGGCATCACCCGCGACGCGATTTCGCTGGCCGTCGACTGGAACGGCACGCCCTGCCGGGTGTTTGACACCGCGGGCATGCGCAAGCGCGCCAAGATTCAGGACAAGGTCGAGAAGCTTTCGGTCTCCGACGGGCTGCGCGCGGTCAAATTCGCCGAGGTGGTGGTGCTGCTGCTCGACGCGGCGATCCCCTTCGAGCAACAGGATTTGCGCATCGCCGACCTCGCCGAGCGTGAGGGGCGTGCGGTCGTGGTGGCGCTCAACAAGTGGGATCTCGAGACCGACAAGCAGGCCAAGATCCGCGAGCTGCGCGAGAGTTTTGAACGGCTCCTGCCGCAATTGCGCGGCGCGCCTCTGGTGACCGTCTCGGCCCGCACGGGCAAGGGGCTCGACCACCTGCACGCGGCGATCGTCAAGGCCTATGACGTCTGGAACCGCCGCGTCTCCACCGCCCGGCTCAACCGCTGGCTCAGCGGCATGCTGGAGGCCCACCCGCCCCCCGCGCCGCAGGGCCGCCGCATCAAGCTGCGCTACATGACGCAGGTCAAGAGCCGCCCGCCGGGCTTCGTTGTCATGTGCAGCCACCCCGACAAGATGCCCGACGCCTATTCGCGCTACCTCGTCAACGGGCTGCGCGAGGATTTCGACCTCCCCGGCACGCCCATCCGCCTCTACATGCGCGGGCAGGGCAGCGAAAACCCGTTCAAGGGCCGCAAGAAACCGGGGCCGTCGAAACTGCGCAAACATTTGGCGCCCAAGGGAAGATCGGGAAATTGACCTTGCGGTAAAGCCGCGAGCTTGGTTAATGTGTCTCTTATTTTCTAAAGGGCCCGTTGCGGGCCGGAATTTGAGGGACCATTGCGATGTCAATTCGTTCGGCTTCGCGCGCCTATGCGGTGCGCAGCAATGCCAAGGCCTGGTGCAGTCTACTTCCCACGCTGGCGCTGTTCTTCGGCGCCCTGATCGCCGCGATCGCCTGTCGCGCGCAGATTTGGATCCTCGTGCCCGGGGTGGTGCTGACGGCGGTGGCGGGGGTGCGGCTCTACATGCTCCAGCACGATTGCGGCCACGGCTCGTTTTTCGAGAGCCGCCGGCTCAATGACCGGGTCGGGGCGCTGCTCTCGCCGCTGACGCTCACGCCCTACAAGGCCGGGCGCTACAACCACAACCTCCACCACGCCCATATCGGCGACCTCGACGAGCGCGGCGCCTCTGAGATCTACATCATGACACTCGCCGAATTCGAGGCCGCGCCCCTGTGGAAACAGCTGGTCTACCGGCTCTACCGCTCGCCCGTCACGCTCTTTCTGGTGGGCCCGACGCTGCTCTATCTCATCCGCTTCCGCTGGCCGCGCAACGTGATGAAATCGGGCCTCGGCGATATCGTGCTGCACAACCTGTTGCTCGCGGCGCTCCTCGGCGGGCTGGTGCTTGCCTTCGGCTGGATCGCGTTGCCGATCTGGGGGGCGGCGCTGGTGCTGGCCGGCTCCTTCGGCGGGCTCATTCCCTACGTGCAGCACAATTTCGAAACGGTCTACTGGGCGGCGCATCAAGAGCGCGATTTCGAAGCCGCGGCGCTGGAGGGTTCGGCGGTGATCGATCTCGGGCCGGTCTTCGATCTGGCAACCGCCAACATCGCCTACCACGACCTGCACCACCTCAACGCCTCGATCCCGAGCTACGAGCTCAAGCGCTGCCACCGGGCGCTCCGGGCCGAACTCGATCCGGTTTACATCGGCTGGCGCGATGTGGTGGGCTGTTTCCGTTGGAAACTCTGGGACGAAACCAGCCGCCGCATGACCCGCTTCCCGCCGCTTTTCCAAAGCCTACGCCGCGCCGCGCCGGTCTGAAGGGGCGCGCGCGACCGAGGGTGCAGTCAGGCGCAAGCGCGCCTGACCCGCCCCGCTGTGCCTAAAACGGCCAGACCGATGACCAGCAGAGGCAGGGACGCGGGCAAGGGCACCGGCGCGGGGGTGAAGGTCACGGTCGCATCGAAATTGGTGAACACCAGTTCGGTATCGGGGTCATGCGCTGCGTCCGGGAAGTCGAGCCCGCCGTGGTCGGGGGCGCCGTTCCAGACGATGAGCCCGATGCCAAGGAAACCCGCGGGTGCGGTATCGTGCTCCGTGTCGGAGCTAAAGACCGGAATCCTGAGCCCCACCTCCCACCAGTACCGGTCGGAAGACCAGCGCAGAGAGCTGTCCACCCCGATCTCCTCGTCACCGTCGGAGGGGATGAGGATGAACGGCCGGAGCACGGGGGTAAAACCGGCGTAGCCCGGCGTGCTGTCGAATTGGAACTCGAGGGCAAACTCATAGCCGCTATCGATTGTCGAGTCCCATGGGCTTTGCGGGAAGTCGTTGATGAAGGGCGGATCGGTGGTCAGGTCATTGACCAGCGTGCCTGTGAGGTTGATCGAAACCGAGCTTCCGCCGCCTAAATCCAGACGGTCAAGAGGGAACGAGTACAGCAGCTCGCGCGCCTCCAGCGTCCCGTTCGTGTAAAAGCGAAGCGACAGATCGAAATCCCCGCCATCGTCTTCATCGTCATCATCGTCGTCGTCGTCGTCGTCATCCCCGCCGCCTCCGGAAGAAGAGGGTGAGACTCCGCCGCTCGAAAGGGCCGTGACATCGAGGGGGGATAGAGGCGCGGCCTGGGCCATGGGCGCTACTGTCATACCGAGGCAAATCAGTGCGATAGCGTATGATAAAACGGATTTTTCCATGATCGTACTCCTTCTCCTTGGGATCCTGAAAACAGTCGTGCCGAGCGAGAATAGATTGACCGTAGAATGCACCTCTATTGACGTAGGGTCAAATCTCGGGATCCGCGGACAGCGACCGCCGGCGCGAATTTCGTTGAAATTCTGCGCATTGCGCGGCGTTTCCGTGGGCGCGCTTCCGGATGGTGGAGGGCAGTTCCGCGTTGATCAGGGGCGAGTGGCGGGTCCGCTGTGGCTACCGCAGATTTGGACCTTGCAACGTGCCCCGCTCCTGCGCTATTTGCGCCGGGATCGGGTGATTAGCTCAGTTGGTAGAGCGCTTCGTTTACACCGAAGATGTCGGGAGTTCGAGTCTCTCATCACCCACCATCCCCGTCACAGCATCAGCGCCAGCGCGACCCAGCCGCCGCACTCCGTGAGGAGCTGCACCGCGCCAAGCACGTCGCCGGTCTGCCCGCCGATGCGGCGGCGGGCGAGGCGCGCGGTGGTGAAGACGATGAGGGCCATCGGGGCCAGCGCGGCGACCATTGCGGGCCCGGCGAACAGGATCAGCAGTGCGCAAAGCGCAAGGCCCGGAAGCAGAGCGCGCGCGCCGCTCCCGGCCGCGCTGTGGCCCAGCCCGTCCGCCCGCGCGGGCGGCAGCCAGGTCATCGCGCCGAGCATGAAGAGCCGGCTGGCGCAGGCCAGCGCGAGGAAGGGCGCGATCGTGGCGCGGTCCCCGAGCGCGGCGATGCTCGTGCCCATCAGGGCGAGCACGAGGACCAGCGCGAGGACGCCGTAGCTGCCGATCCGGCTGTCGCGCATGATCTCAAGGCAGTGGGCGCGATCCCGCCCGCCGCCGATTCCGTCGGCGAAATCGGCCAGCCCGTCATGGTGCAGCCCGCCGGTGAGCAGCGCGCCGGCCAGAAGCGCGGCTAGGGCGGCCATGCCCGGTGTGCCGCCGAGCGCCAGCATCAGAGCAAATCCCGCCCAGGTCCCGAGCCCGACGACAAGCCCCGCGAGCGGATAGGCCCACCGCGCCGCCGCGAGGCTGGGCGCCGGCTCCGCCAGCTGCCCCGAGGGCAGGCGCGTCAGTAGCATCAGCGCCAGTCGCAGCTCGGCCACGCGCTGACGCAGGGCGCTCATGCCTCCGCGCTCTCCGCGCCGGCGACCCCGGCCTGGGCGAAGGTCGCCATGCCGTTGTGACAGGCCAGCGCGCCGCGCAGGATGTTGAGCGCCAGCGCCGCGCCCGTGCCCTCGCCAAGTGCCATGTCGAAATTGAGGATCGCGGTCTTGCCCAGGGCATCGAGCAACCGCGCGTGGCCCGGCTCGGCGCTCAGGTGGCCGACGAGGCAATGGGCGAGAAGCGCCGGATCAGCCGCGTGCAGCGGCGCCACGGCGGCCGAACAGATGTAGCCGTCGAGCAACACCGGAATGCGCGCCGCCCGCGCCGCCAGAACCGCGCCGCAGATCGCCGCCTGCTCCCGCCCGCCAAGCGCCGCCAGAACCTGAATCGGCGAAAGGCCCGCGTGCCGCGCGACCGCGCGGGAGACGACCTCGGCCTTGTGCTGCCGCCCCTCGGCGTCGCTCCCGGTGCCCGGGCCGACCCAGTCGGCGGCGTCCAGCCCGAAAAGCGCGTGGCACAGCGCAGCGGAGATCGTCGAGTTGCCGATCCCCATCTCGCCCAGCAGCAGCACATCGGCGTTGGGATCCACGGCGTCCGCCCCCCGGCGCATGGCGTCCAGACAGTCGGCCTCGCTCATCGCGGGCGCCTCTGTGATGTCGGCGGTGGGAGTGTCGAGATCGAGCGCGATCACGGTGAGCGCCGCGCCTGAAAGGCCGCACAGCTGGTTGATCGCCGCGCCGCCGGCCTCGAAATTTGCGACCATCTGCGCCGTGACCTCCTGCGGGAACGGGTTGACGCCCTGAGCGCAGACCCCGTGGTTTCCCGCGAAAACAAGAGCTTGCGCCGTGTCGATCACGGGGCGACCCGTCTCGCGCCACCCGGCAAGGAAGCTCGCGAGCGCCTCAAGCTGCCCCAGAGAGCCCGGCGGTTTGGTCAGCGTCATCTGGCGCGCGGCGGCCGCCTCGGCGGAAGCCCGGTCGAAGGCGGGTAGCGTTTCGGCCCAGCCGGCGATGGCGTCGAGCGAGGAAAATTCAGGGCAGGATGGCATTCGGTTTCACTTTCACTGGGTAGCCCGCGACGGTCAGATAGACCTCGTCACAGGCGGCGGCGATGATCTGGTTCACCCGGCCCGCCGCGTCGCGGAACGCACGGGCGAGCGCGTTTTCGGGGACGATCCCGCCGCCGACCTCGTTGGTGACGAAGACAACCGGGGCGTTCAGGCCGGGCAGGGCGCGGGCGATCTCGGCCGCTTCGCCCGCCCAGTCGGCGCCGGCGAACATGCGGTTGCTGAGCCAGAGCGTGAGGCAATCGACGAGCCTCGGCGCCTCGCCATCGCTCTGCCGCAGCGCGGCCAGCAGATCGTCCGGCCGCTCCCATGTTTGCCAAATCGCGCCGCGGCGGGCCTGATGCTCGGCGATCCGCGCGGCCATTTCGGCATCGCCCGCCTCTGCCGTGGCGATGTAGATCGGCGCGGGCCCAAGGCCCAGCGTCAGCCGTTCGGCCAGCGCGCTTTTGCCCGACCGGGCCCCGCCGGTGATGAGGATCGACTTTCCCATGCGAACGTGACAAATCAAAAAGCCGTCCCGATGGAAAGCCCAGAATGCCCGCTGACGCCCCGTCCCCGAAGGTTTCCGAATTGATCCTCGTCCGCCATGCCCCGGCCGATCATGGCGGGCGGCTTTGCGGGCGGATCGATCCGCCGCTGGCCCCGATTGCGGAGGCGCCGCTTGCGCCGGTTCGGGCGGCGCTCGCGGGGGGCGGGGCGTGGTACGCGAGCCCCGCGCTGCGCTGCCGGCAGACGGCGGAGCGGCTTGGGGGGCCGGCCCCGGTGCTCGATGCGCGGCTCTGGGAGCAGGATTTCGGCAGGCATGACGGGCTGCGGTTCGAGGAGATCCCCGATCTGGGGCCTCTGAGCCGGGCCGAGTTGGCCGCGCGGCGGCCTCCCGGTGGTGAGAGCTTTGCCGAAGCAGCCGCCCGGATCGCCCCCGCCCTTGAAGAGATCGCCGGGGCCGGGCCCCGCGCCGTTGTCGTCGCCCATGCCGGGACCGTGCGCGCCGCGCTGGCTGTGGTGACCGGCGCGCCCGCCGCGCTCGCCTTCGAGATCGCGCCCCTGTCGCTGACGCGGCTGCGGCGGATTGGCGGCGCGTGGTCGATTTCCTGCGTGAACTGGGTGGCACCGTGACAGCGGCGCACACGGTTCGGGTGGCCGGCCATTTCGGCGAGTGGCTACAGGGGCGGCTTGGCCCGCAGGGGCCTGTCGTGCTGATCACGCTGCCTTGCGCGGCGCTCGGCGTCCGGGCCGAGGCCCTGGGGCCGGGAGATTTTTCGCTTGAGCAATATCCGCCTGCTTTGCTGCCGGAGGCGCGTGCGGCGGCGTTTTTGCGGGCGCTCGGCGGGCCGGTTTCGGGGCGCTACCGGCTGGAGGCCGAGATGCCCCCCGGCGGCGGGGCCGGGGCCTCGACGGCGGCGCTTCTCGCGCTGGCCGGCGCGGCCGGGCATCCGTGCGACGCGGCTCTGGCCGGCCCCTGCGTGGCCACCGAGGGGGCAAGCGATCCGCTGATGCTGCCGCGCCCCGATGCGGTGCTCTGGGCGCCGCGCGAGGGCCACGCTCTGGGCGCGCTGCCGACTCCGCCACGCTGCGAGATTCTGGGCGGTTTCTGGGGGCCGCCGCTGCGCACCGCGCCGCAAGACGCCGCCTTTCCCGACGTGGCTGACCTGATCGACGCGTGGCGCGGGTCCGGGGATCTCGCCGAGTTCGCGGCCCTCGCGAGCCAGTCCGCCGCCCGGACCACTGCTCTGCGCGGCCCCGAGGACGACCCGACGCCTGCGCTCTGCGCCGCGCTCGGCGCGCTTGGCCATTTGCGGGCCCATACCGGATCGGCGCGCGGGCTGATCTTCCCGCCGGGTGCCGTGCCCGAGGGGGCCGAAGCGCGGCTGGCAGAGGCCGGGTTCGAGGGGGTTTTGCGCTTCGAGACGGGCGCGGCATGAGCTTTGCCGCCGCCATGCTCCTCGCCCTGGCGATCGAACTCGCCATTGGCTGGCCCGATGCGCTATATCGGCGGATCGGGCATCCGGTCACCTGGATCGGCGCGCTGATCTCAGCGCTGGAGGGGCGGCTCAACCGGGGCGCGCCAAGCGTCCGCAACGCGCGCGGGATATTGGCTCTCGTGGTGGTGGTCCTCGCGACCGGCCTGCCGGCGCTCGTGATCGGACTTGCACTGCCCTCCGGCCCGCTCGGCGTGGTCCTGACCGGCCTCCTTGCCTGGCCCTTCCTCGCCCTCCGCTCGCTTCACTCTCACCTCCGCGCGGTGGACCGCCCGCTTTCGCGCGGCGACATCCCGGGCGCGCGTCAGGCCGTTTCGATGATCGTGGGCCGCGAGACCGCCGCGCTCGGTGAGGAGGGAATCGCCCGCGCCGCGCTGGAGAGCCTTGCGGAAAACACCTCCGACGGGATCGTTGCCCCGCTCTTCTGGGGCGCGCTTCTCGGGCTGCCGGGCATCGCACTCTACAAGGCGATCAACACCGCCGATTCCATGATCGGCCACCGCAGCGCGCGCTACGCGCAGTTCGGCCGGGCGGCGGCGCGGCTTGACGATCTGGTCAATCTCCTCCCGGCGCGGCTCAGCGGCATCGCCTTTGCGCTCGTGAGCGCCCGCCCGCTTGGCGCGCTCCGGACCATGCGCCGCGACGCGCCGCAGCACCGTTCGCCCAACGCCGGTTGGCCCGAGGCGGCGATGGCCGCCGGGCTCGGGGTGCGGCTTTCGGGGCCGCGCGAATATGGCGGGCAGCGCAGCGACGAGCCCTGGCTCAACCCCGGCGCGCCCGATCCCCTGGCCCCCGATCTCGCGCGGGGGCTTGCGCTCTACCGCCGGGCGATGGTTCTTGTCGCCCTGGGGCTGTTGGGCCTCGCGGCGATCTGAAGGGGCGGGATGATGCGCGATCATGGCGGTGATCTGGAGCGGGCGATGGCGCGGTTCGGCGGGGCGCCGGGCGACTGGCTGGACCTCTCGACGGGGATCAATCCGCGCCCCTATCCGCTGCCTGCCTTTCAGGGGTCGGACTGGGCGGCGCTGCCCTCTGCGGCGGCGCTTGACGCGCTCGAAGAGACGGCCCGCGCGGCCTATGGCTGCCCCGGTGCGGCGGTGGCTCTGGCGGGGGCGCAGGCGGCGATTCAACTCGTCCCCTGGCTCCGCCCCCCGGGCCGCGCCCGCGTCCTCGCCCCGACCTACAACGAACACGCCGCCGCTCTGCGCGCGGCTGGCTGGGAGGTCTCGGAGGTCTCCAGCTTGAGCGATCTTGCCGGGGCCGATCTGGCGGTGGTGGTCAATCCCAACAACCCCGACGGGCGGGCCTTTGCGCCGGATGATCTTCTGGCGCTGCGCCGCGCGGTGGGCTTGCTCGTGGTCGATGAAAGCTTTGCCGACCCGACGCCGGAGATATCGCTCGGCCGGTGGGTTGACGGCGGCACGGAGGACCTGCTCCTGCTGCGGTCCTTCGGCAAGTTCTACGGGCTTGCGGGCCTGCGGCTCGGCTTCGCCCTGTGCGGTGCGGACATGGCGAACCGGCTGCGCGAGCGGGCGGGGCCTTGGTCGGTGAACGGCCCGGCGCTGCGCGCGGGACAGGCTGCGCTGGCGGATCGGGCCTGGGAGGCCGAGACAACCGCGCGGCTGCTGCGGGATGCGGGCCGGCTGGACCGGTTGGCGGAGGCAGCGGGCTGGCGGGGCGTCGGCGGCACGGCGCTCTTCCGGACCTATGAGACTGGTGGGGCGCAGGCCGCTCAGGATCGGCTCGCCGCGGCCCATATCTGGAGCCGCATCTTTCCCTATTCGCCAAGCTGGATTCGGCTCGGACTGCCCGGCGATGCGGCGGGTTGGGCCCGGCTGGAGGCGGCGTTAGCGGGCCGCTGAGAGGAGCCCCTTCACGTCCAGATGCGCCTCCATGTGATCGGCGAGCGCGTCGAGCGTCTCTTCCACAGTCGCGTCATAGGACAGGCCCGAGGCCTCCGCGCCCAGCCCAGAGAGCCACGCCGCGCGGAACCCGTCATCGCGGAACATCCCGTGCAGATAGCTGCCGCAGACGCGCCCGTCCGCGCGGGTGGCGCCCTCGGGGCGACCCGCCACCCGGGCAAAGGGCCGGGCGCGGTCGGGCCCCTCGCTCCGCCCGATGTGGATCTCGTAGCCGGCAAAGGCCGCGCCGCTTGCCACATGCACCGCGCGGGTCTCGGTGAGGCGCTTGTCCCCGGTCATGACCGTCTCGATATCGAGCAGACCGAGACCGGGATCGGAGCCCGGCGCGCCCTCGATGCCGTCCGGGTCCGCCACCACGCGGCCCAGCATCTGGTAGCCGCCGCAGATCCCGAGCACGTGCCCCCCCCGCCGGATGTGGGCGTGGAGGTCCACGTCCCAGCCTTGCGCGCGCAGGAAGGCCAGATCGCCACGGGTCGATTTGCTGCCCGGCAGGATCACCACATCGGCATCCCCGGGGATCGCGCGGCCCGGCTCCAGCATCGTGAGCCGCACGCCGGGCTCCATGGCGAGCGGGTCGAGATCGTCGAAATTGGCGATGCGCGAGAGGCGCAGGCAGACGATATGAAGCCCGTCGCCGCGCGCGCCGCTGGAGATGTCGAGCGCGTCTTCGGCGGGCAGGCGGGCAGCGCCATCGAACCACGGCAGCACCCCGTAGCCGCGCCAGCGCGTGCGCGCCTCGAGCATCTTGTAGCCATCGTCGAAGAGCGACGGATCGCCACGGAACCGGTTGATGATAAAGCCCACAATCTGGGCGGCGTCGTCAATGTCGAGCACGGCTTTGGTGCCGACGATCTGGGCGATCACACCGCCCCGGTCGATGTCGCCCGCGAGGATCACGGGCACGTTCGCGGCCCGTGCGAAGCCCATGTTGGCGATATCGCCCGCGCGCAGGTTGATCTCCGCCGGGCTGCCCGCGCCTTCGACCAGCACCAGATCGTGGGAGGCTTTCAGCCGCTCGAAACTCTCCAGCACCGCGCCCATAAGCTGCGGCTTGAGCGCCGCGTAGTCCCGCGCGCGCACCGATGTGAGCCGTTTGCCCTGCACCACCACCTGTGCGCCCGTGTCGGTCTCGGGCTTGAGCAACACCGGGTTCATGTCGGTGTGCGGCGCGCGCCCGCAGGCCAGCGCCTGCAACGCCTGCGCCCGCCCGATCTCGCCGCCATCGGCGGTCACGGCGGCATTGTTGGACATGTTTTGCGGCTTGAACGGCGCGACCTTGAGCCCCCGCCGCCGCGCCGCGCGGCAAAGCCCGGCCACGAGCATGGACTTGCCGACGTTGGAGCCGGTCCCCTGAATCATCAATGCGTTATGCTGGAACATGATCTTTAAATCTGAGGCCGTGGGTGGTATATGATAGGGTGTAGCCGACGTAGAGACGCAAGGAGGATGGCATGAGTGTTCGCACGTATAACCGGTTCATGACCGTGTCATCCATCATCGCCGCCGCGTCCCTCTGTGTTGTCATCGTCTCGATCTTCATCTGAGTCGTTGCCCCCTTGGGCGAAGAAGAACGCCGCTCCGACGATAAGCCCGAGGTGCAGGTTTCCAAAAATCGCGTGAAAGGCGGCCGTGAGCCGCGTGATCGTTCCGGGGCAGGGGCGAAAGTCGCCGTAGCCGAGGGTCGAGAAGGTCACGGCCGAGAAATAGATCGCGTCGCTCGGCCGGAAGGGCTCGGGGCAGGTGCCCGTGAGGGTGATGCCTGCATTGCGGTAGAAGACCGCGAAGGCGAGGATCGTCAACGCGATGGAGATCAGCGTATCGCGCGCCAGCCGGGCGGGCGAGGGCCGGAAGTGCCGCGAGGTGAGGTAGATCACGCCGACCACCACCACGAGGAAATAGACCACCACCAGAACGATGAGCGCCGGCCCCGCGACGCGCTCGGTCAGGAGCGGCGCCCCATATTGCGCGGCGATCGCCTCGGCGAGGAGCAGGGCGATGAGCAGGATCGCGAAATAGCTGAAGAGATTGCGCCATTTGCTGCCCGGCTTCGTTCCGGGCACACGGCCCCAGACCCATCGCCCCAGCCGCCGCATCGCTCAGAATTCCACGCCCAGCTGCGCCTTCACCCCGTCACGGAACGGGTGTTTGACGAGGCTCATCTCGGTCACAAGATCGGCCGCTTCGATCAGCTCGGGCTTGGCGTTGCGCCCGGTGAGGACCACGTGGGTCATCTCCGGTTTCTGCTCCAGCAGGAAGTCCACCACCTCGTCGATGTCGAGATAATCATAGCGCAGCGCGATGTTGATCTCGTCCAGCAGGACGAACCGGATTTTGGGGTCGAGGATTTGCTGCTTGGCGATCCGCCAGCCGTTCTGCGCCGCCGCGATGTCGCGCTCGCGGTCCTGCGTCTCCCAGGTGAAGCCCTCGCCCGAGACGAAGAACCGGCACTCGTCGGCGAAGCGTTCGGTGAGGAATGCGCGCTCGCCGGTCATCCAGTTGCCCTTGATGAACTGCACCACCGCGCAAGGCATCTGGTGGGCGATGCAGCGCATGATCATCCCGAAACCCGAGGACGATTTGCCCTTGCCCGCGCCGGTATGGACGATGATCAGCCCCTTTTCCTCGGTCTTGGTGGCCATCATCTTGTCGCGTGCGGCCTTGATGCGCTTCATCTTTTCGGCGTGGCGTTGGGCGCTCTCGTCGGGGGTATCGGTCATCGGTGGTCTCCCGTGCTTGACAAGCTTCCTCGATCCGGCGCATTTCGCATTGAGCTGGTGCCTGTGTAAACAGGTGAAAAGGGAATGCGCAGCCGGGGCCCCCCGGTGAGGCGCAGCCGCCCCCGCGACCGTAACCGGAGAGGCCGCCTCATGCCACTGACCCACCGGGGTTGGGAAGGCAGGACGGCCGATAGAGCGCACCCTCGCGCGCTCTGGGATCCGCAAGCCGGGAGACCTGCCAGCGACAAGACGACGTAACCGGACGGGGTGTGCCGGTGTCGGGAGGCAGCGCGACCGCCCGCCATCTTTTCCCCTGTCCCCCAGCCGCTGGGGTGTGTGAACGATGAAGGATACCGCCGATCGGGCCGACTGGGCCGAGCTGCTGATCTGCAGGACCTGCCGCCGTGGGGGCGAGGTCTGTGCCGATGGGCGCCGCCCGGGCGAGGTGCTGCACGAGGCGCTTTCCGGGCAGGCCTTGCCCGAAGGGCTGACCCTGCGCGCCGTCGAGTGCCTGCAGAACTGCGAGGGCGGCTGCACCGTTGCCCTGCGCGGGGCGGACCGCTGGACCTATGTCTACGGCAATCTGCACGAGGCCGACCACGCCGAGATGCTCGCCGACGGCGCCGCCCGCTACCTCGCCACGCCCGACGGGCTGATCCCGTGGCGCGAGCGCCCCGACCATTTCAAGAAGAACTGCATCGCCCGAATCCCGCCGCTGGAGGCCGCAAAATGAGCACGCTCGAAAAACTCCCCGTCACCGTCATCACCGGGTTTCTCGGCTCGGGCAAGACCACGCTGGTCCGCCATCTGATGACCAACCCCGGCGGCAAGCGCCTTGCGGTGGTGGTCAACGAGTTCGGCGATGTCGGCGTCGATGGCGAGATCCTCAAGGGCTGCGCGATCCCCGAATGCCCGGCGGAGAACATCATGGAGCTCGCCAACGGCTGCATCTGCTGCACCGTGGCCGATGATTTCATCCCCACGATCGAGGCGCTCATGGCGCTCGATCCGCGGCCCGATCACATCCTGATCGAAACCTCGGGGCTGGCGCTGCCCAAGCCGCTCCTGAAGGCGTTTGATTGGCCCGATATCCGCTCGCGGATCACCGTCGATGGCGTCATCGCGCTGGCCGATGCCGAGGCCGTGGCGGCGGGGCGGTTCGCCCCCAATGTCGCCGCCGTCGACGCCCAGCGGGAGGCCGACGACTCGCTCGATCACGAGACGCCGCTCAGCGAGGTCTTCGAGGACCAGATCGCCTGCGCCGATATCATCCTGCTGACCAAGCCCGACCTTGCCGGACCCGAAGGCGTCGCCAAGGCCCGCGCGGTCATCGCCGCCGAGGCGCCGCGCCCGCTGCCGGTGGTCGAGGTCGCCGAAGGCGTGGTCGATCCGCGCGTGATCCTCGGGCTGGAGGCCGCCGCCGAAGACGACATGGACGCGCGCCCGAGCCACCACGACGACCCCCACGACCACGATCACGAGGATTTCGAGAGCATCGTCGTCGAGCTGCCCGAACTGGCCGATCCGGCCGAGCTTGTCGCCCGGATCGAGGAGCTGGCGACCGCCCAGAACATCCTGCGGGTCAAGGGATACGCCGCAGTGGCGGGCAAGCCCATGCGCCTTCTGGTTCAGGCCGTTGGTGCGCGGGTGCGGCATCAGTATGACCGCCCGTGGAAACCAGATGAGGCGCGCCGGGGCCGAGTCGTCGTCATCGCCGAGCATGACGACATCAGCCGCGCGGCCATCGAAGCCGTGCTGATCCCGCGCGCAGAGGCCGCCGAGTAAGCCCATGCATGTCATCTTCCGCGAAAGCCACGGGCTGGAAGAGACGGCAACGCCCACCGACCTGGCCCAGAGCCCGGCGGATCTGGTGGTGTTGTCCTTCTCCGACAGTGACCTCGGCGCTTTCGCGGCGGGGTGGCATCGCGGTGGCGGGGCCGGGGCGATGCCGAGCCTGCGGCTGGCCAATCTCGCGGCGCTCAAACACCCGCTCTCGGTCGATACCTATGTCGAGCAAACGCTGGAGGGCGCGCAGGGCATCCTGATCCGGCTGATCGGCGGCGTGCCCTACTGGGCCTATGGTTTGCAACAGGTGGAGGCGCTCGCGCGGGAGCGGGGCATCGCGCTCGCGGTCCTGCCCGCGGACGGGCGGCCGGATGCGCGTCTGGATGAGGTCTCCACCCTCCCGGTCTCGACCCTGCGGCGCCTACAATCGCTTTGCGACACGGGCGGCGAGGTGGCGGCGCAGGCCGCGCTGGCGCAGCTCGCGCTCGCCGCCGGGCTCTATGCCGGGCCCGTCGCCGGGGCCAAATCCCTACCGTCCCACGGCGTTTGGGATCCGGCCTCTGGCGTGCGGTCCGCGCTGCCGGATCGCGCTGGGGATGCCCGCCCGACCGTGGCCGTGACCTTCTACCGCTCCTACGTGACCGCCGCCGATCTTGACCCGATCCGGGCGTTGTTTCGCGCATTGGAGGCGCGCGGTTTCGCGCCCATCGGCCTTTTCGCCCCCTCGCTCAAGGCGCCCGAGGCCGCGGCGTGGCTGTCCGAGACCCTGACCGCGCTCAACCCCGCCGCCATCGTCAACGCGACAGCCTTTTCCGGACAGGGGCGGGGGGGGACCTCCCCGCTCGACGCGCCCGGTGTGCCGGTTTTCCAAGTCGCGCTCTCGACGGCCTCGCGGGAGGCATGGGACGGCTCCGAGCGCGGGCTCTCCCCGGGCGATCTGGCGATGCACGTGGTCCTGCCCGAGGTGGACGGGCGGCTCTTCGGCGGCGCGGTTTCCTTCAAGGAGCCGGGCCCGCGAGATCCCGATCTGCAATTCGCGCGCACCGCCCACAGGGCCGAGCCGGACCGCATCACCGCCGTGGCGGGCCGGGTCGCCGCATGGCACCGGCTGGCCCAAACCGATGCGGCGGCGCGGCGGGTGGTGCTTGTCCTCTCGACTTACCCGGGCAAGGGCTGGAACATGGCCCATGCGGTCGGCCTCGACGCGCTCGCCTCCGCCGAGGCGATCCTCGAGGACCTCGCGGGCGCGGGCTACACGGTCGAGCCGGGCGCGCCGCTTGACGCCGCTCTGACCGAGGCGCAATTGCGCTGGCCGCTCGCCGACTATCTCGCCGCACTGGATGGCCTGCCCGAGACGCTCCGCCGGGACCTCGCAGAGACTTGGGGCGCGCCCGAGGACGACCCCGCCTTCGCGGATGGGGCGATGACCCTGCCGGTCCTGAGGCGCGGGAATATCCTCGTCGCGCTCCAGCCCGAACGCGGCACCCCCGCCGTCCGGGACGATGAGTACCACGACCTCTCGCGCACCCCGCGCCACGGCTATGTCGCCTTTTACCTCTGGCTCCGCGCCCAGGCCGACGCGCTGGTCCACATCGGCGCGCATGGGACGCTCGAATGGCTGCCGGGCAAATCGGTGGCCCTGTCGGAACGCTGCTGGCCCGAGGCGCTGAGCGGGGCCATGCCCGTCCTCTACCCCTTCATCGTCAACGATCCCGGCGAGGCGGCGCAGGCCAAACGGCGCATCGGCGCGGTCACTCTGGGCCATGTGCCGCCGCCGCTGGTCGCGAGCGGGATGCCGGAACGGCTGCACCGGCTGGAGGCGCTGCTCGACGAGTTCTCCAACGCCGACGGGCTCGACCCAAGGCGGCGCGACCGGCTCCAGTCCGACATCCGCGACGAGGCGCAGGCGCTCGGGGTCGAGGACGATCTCGGCCTTGAGCGCGCGGAATGCAGCGCCGAGGCGATCACCCGGATCGACCGTTTCGTCTGCGACGTGAAGGAAAGCCAGTTCGGCGAGGGGCTGCATGTCTGGGGCCGCGCCTCCACCGCCGGCTTTGCGCCCGAGGAGAGCGGAGAGGCCGAACGGCTGGCCCTGCTCGATGCGCTCGATGGGCGACGGATCGCGCCGGGCCCCTCGGGCTCGCCCAACCGCGGGCGGCGCGACGTCTTGCCCACGGGCCGCAACCTCTTCACCACCGATCCGCGATCGGTCCCCACCCGCGCGGCCCATGCCCAAGGCGTCCGCTTGGCAGAGGATCTGCTCCGGCGGCACTTGCAAGAGGAGGGCGACTGGCCACGCGGCGTGGTCGTCGATCTCTGGGGCTCGGCGACCATGCGCACGGCGGGCGAGGAATTCGCCATGGCGCTGCATCTGCTTGGGGTGAAACCGGTCTGGGACGCGGGCAGCGAGCGCGTTTCGGGGATCGAGGTGATCCCGCTGGCCGAGCTCGACCGGCCCCGCATCGATGCGACCTTGCGCGTCTCGGGCCTCTTCCGCGATGTCTTCCCGACCCTCACTGCGCTCTACGCGCAGGCGGTCCGCGTTCTGGCCGAGCGCGACGAGGCGCCGGATTTCAACCCCTTCGCCGGGCGGGCCCACCCCGCGCGCGTCTTCGGGCCGAAACCTGGGCAGTTCGGCCTCGGGATGGGCGATGCGGCGGAGTCCTATGGCGACGAGGGGCGCCGCGCCGCCGGGGAGGCCTGGCTCGCGGCCAGCGCCCATGCGCTCGACGGCGATCACGCGCAGCACGCGCCGGAGGCGATCGCGGCGCAGGTGGCGGGGGCGCAGGCGTTCGTGCATCCGCAGGACCTGCCGGAGACAGACCTTCTGCTCGCCGCCGACTACCCCGCCCATGTGGCCGGGTTCGCCGCGGCGCAGGCGGTCACCGGGGGCCAAGCGCGGCTCTATCACCTCGACAACACGGACCCCGCCACCCCGCGCACGCGGGAGCTGACCGAGGAGCTGTCGCGCATCGTTCAGGCCCGGGCGGCGCATCCGGGCTGGATCGCGGGCATGCGGCGGCACGGGTTCCGGGGCGCGGCGGAAATTGCGGCGACGCTCGACCACATGGCGGCGTTTGCGCATCTGGCCGGGGCGGTCCCGGCGCATCTGTTTGACCTCTATCACGCGGCGACGCTCGGCGACGCGGAGGTGACCGCGTTCATGCAGGCCGCCAACCCCGAGGCGCTGGAGGCCATGCGCGCGCGCTTCGCGGCGCTGCACGCGGCGGGCCTCTGGGTCACGCGGCGCAACTCGATTCAGGCCACGCTGGAGGCGCGGTCATGAGCGGCGCGGTCAAGGGCTGGTGCCCCGGCGCGCGGCGCCCCATGGCGGCGGCGGACGGGCTCGTCGTCCGGGTGCGGCCGTTTCTGAACACGCTCAGCGGCGCGCAGGCCGCGGGGCTCGCCGATCTGGCCGAGCGGTTCGGCAACGGGATGCTGGAGCTGACCTCGCGGGCCAACCTCCAGATCCGCGGCGTCGCCGACGCCGAGCACGCGGGCCTGCTGGACGGTCTCGCCGCGCTCGGGCTTCTCGATCCGGATGGGGAGGCCGAGGCGCGGCGCAACCTGATCCTCTCGCCGTTTCACGGGGGGGCTGACCTCTGGGATCAGGCGGAGATTGCCGCGCGGCTTGGCGCGCTGCTTGAGCGGGCGCCGGCTATGCCCTCCAAGTTCGGCTTCCTCGTCGATGCGGGCCCCGAGGGGCGGCATCTGGCCGGGGTGAGCGGCGATATCCGCATCGAGGCCGGACCGGCCGGGCTCCTCCTCAGGGCGGACGGGGCCGAGGGTGGCCGCGTCTTCGAGGGCATTGAGGCGGTCTGTCAGGGCGCTATCGCAATGGCCGAGTGGTTTGCCGAAAGCGGCGGGATCGGCGCGGATGGGCGCGGGCGGATGCGGCGGCATCTGGAGGCGGGGGCAGTGCTGCCGCCCGAGCTTGCGGGAACGGAGTTGCCCTTCCCGGCGGCGGATGTGGCGCGCCCGGGTCCCCGGGCCGGGGGCCTGCTGCTCGGAGCTGGTTTCGGGCTGATCCCGGGGGGCGCTTTGCGCGCGCTGCTCGCCGTCTGCCCGGTGGGCCAGACCCTGCGGATCACGCCCTGGCGCATGCTCTTCCTGCCCGGCCTTGCCGAGCGTCCCGATCTGCCCGAGAGCCTCATCGCCGCGCCGGGCGATCCGCGCCTGCGCGTCAGCGCCTGCACCGGCGCTCCGGGCTGCGGGCAGGCCGAGGTCGAGACCCGCGCGCTCGCCAGCCATCTGGCCGCCGGGCTGGCCCCGGGTACGACGCTGCATGTCTCGGGCTGCGCCAAGGGGTGCGCGCGCCCCGGCCCGGCGGATCTCACGCTGGTGGGCCGCGCGGGGCGCTTCGACCTTGTCAGGGGCGGCGCGCCGTGGGATGAGCCCGACCGACAGGGGCTTTCGCCCGGGGACATTGACGAGGCCATCAGGACCTGACCATGCCGTATGCCTATGAAACCGACGGGGCCGCGATCTATCGCCAGTCCTTCGCGACAATCCGGGCCGAAGCCGATCTGGGGCGGTTTGCCCCCGACGAGGAGCAGGTCACAGTCCGGATGATCCATGCCGCCGGGCTTGTGGGGCTCGAGGCACATGTGCGGTTTTCCGATGGCATGGTCGCCGCAGCACGGGCCGCGCTGGAGGCCGGCGCGCCGATCCTGTGCGATGCGCGGATGGTCAGCGAAGGGATCACGCGCGCGCGCCTGCCGCAGGGAAATGAGGTGATCTGCACGCTGCATGACCCGTCCGTCCCGCCGCTTGCGCGCGAGATGGCGAACACCCGCTCCGCCGCCGCGCTGGAGCTCTGGCGTCCGCATCTGGCCGGCGCGCTCGTTGCCATCGGCAACGCGCCCACCGCGCTCTTCCACCTGCTGAACATGCTCGAAGACCCCGATTGCCCGCGCCCGGCGGCGATCATCGGCTGCCCGGTCGGCTTCGTCGGCGCGATGGAGAGCAAGGACGCGCTCTGGGCGGCCCAACCCGTCCCGAGCCTCATCGTCGAAGGGCGGCTTGGCGGGAGCGCCATCACGGTCGCCGCCGTCAATGCCATCGCGAGCCGCGCCGAATGAGCGGCGTGCTCTATGGCGTGGGCCTCGGGCCGGGGGATCCCGATCTGATGAGCGTCCGGGCGGACCGGCTCGTGCGCGGCGCGCGCCACGTGGCGTTCTTCCGCAAGGCGGGCCGGGCGGGGCAGGCGCGGGGCATCGTCGAGGGGATGCTGCGCGAGGACGCCGTCGAATTCCCGATGGAATATCCGGTCACGACTGAGATCCCGCTGACCGATCCGCGCTACAACGCCTGGCTTTCGGGCTTCTATGCGGACTGCTGCGCCCATATCCGCGCGCTGATCGAGGCGGGCGAGGACGTGGTCGTTCTCTGCGAGGGCGATCCGTTTTTCTATGGCTCCTTCATGCATATCTACGGCCGGCTCCACGGGGTCGTCCCGGTTGAGGTCGTCCCGGCGATCACCGGCATGTCGGCGGCCTGGACCGCGACGGGCCTTCCGGTCACCTGGGGCGATGACCGATTGACGGTGTTGATGGGCACGCTGCCCGAGGATGCGCTTGTCATGGCGATGTCGAGCGCGGATGCGGTGGTCGTGATGAAGTTGGGGCGCAACCTTGAAAAGGTCGCCTCGGCATTGCGCAAGGCGGGCAAGCATGACCGCGCCTGGCTTGTGGAATATGCCAGCATGTCGGGGCAACGGGTGCGCCGGCTGAGCGAGGCGGATGGCGTCGAGGCGCCGTATTTTTCGATCATCGTGGTGCACGGGCAGGGGCGCCGGCCGTGAGCGGGACGCTGGTCATCGCCGGGCTCGGACCGGGGAGCGACGCGCTCGTGACGCCCGAGGTCAGCGCCGCGCTGGCCGAGGCGACGGACGTGGTGGGCTACATTCCTTACGTTGCGCGCGTGCCCGACCGGGCCGGGCTGCGCCGCCATGCCTCCGACAACCGGGTGGAGCTTGACCGGTCCAGACATGCGCTTGCGATGGCCGCCGAGGGGCGGCGCGTGGTCGTGGTGAGCTCGGGCGATCCGGGGGTCTTCGCCATGGCCTCGGCCGTCTTCGAGGCGCTGGAAGCGGGGCCCGAGGGCTGGCGCGGGATCGAGATTCGCGTGCTGCCGGGCATCACCGCCATGCTCGCGGCGGCGGCGGCGGCGGGCGCGCCACTGGGGCATGACTTCTGCGCCATCAATCTGTCAGACAACCTCAAACCCTGGGCGCTCATCGAAAAGCGCCTGCGCCTCGCGGTGGAGGGTGATTTCGCGATGGGGTTCTACAACCCGCGTTCCAAGGCGCGGCCCGAGGGATTTACCCGCGTGCTCGACGTGTTGCGCGAGACGTGCGAGCCGGAGCGGCTGATGATCTTCGCCCGCGCGGTTTCGACCCCGGATCAGGCGCTTCGGATCACCGCCCTCAAGGACGCGGCCCCGGAGATGGCCGACATGCGCACGGTGGTGCTCGTCGGCTCCTCGCTCACCCGTCTCATTGCGCGCGAGGGGCAGGCGCCGCTGGTCTATACCCCGCGGTCTGCGCCCGAAGGGCGGTCCGAATGAGCGAGCCAGTCCAACACCGCCTCAATGCTGAACACCTCCCGCCGCGGCGTGATGACCGGGCGCGAGACCATGATCACGGGCAGGTGGAGCGCCCGCGCCGCGGCGATCTTGGCATAGGCCCCCGCGCCGCCCGCGTTCTTGGATACGACCATCTCGATGCGGTGGTCCCTGAGCAGGGCCAGATCGCCCGCCTCGGTGAAGGGCCCGCGCGAGATCAGGACCTTGGCCTTCGGCACGGGCAGCGGCCCGTCCGGCGGATCGACAAGCCGGAGCAGGTAGTCATGCTGCGGCCGCGCGGCAAAGGCGCCGAGCTGGAGCCGGCCGATCGCGAGCATGATCCGCGCGGGGCGCTCCGGCAGGGCCGCGACCGCGCCTTCCATATCCGCCACCTCGCGCCAGTCATCCCCGGCCTGTGCCCCCCACGGCGCGCGGGTCAGCGCGATCAGGGGCGTGCCGCTGGTCGCGCTGGCGGCCACCGCGTTGGCGCTCATCTGCGCGGCGAAGGGGTGGGTCGCATCGACAAGATGGGTGATGCCGTGCTGCGCGATATATGCCACCAGACCCGCCACGCCGCCGAACCCTCCGCTGCGCATCGGCAAGGGCTGGCGAAGCGGGCGCTCGACCCGGCCGGCGAGCGAGAATATCCCATCGATCCCAGCGGCATGGAGCGCGCGGCAGAGCGCGGTCGCCTCGGTGGTGCCGCCGAGCACGAGAAGGTTGGGGCGCATGGCTGAAGCTCCCTGGCTCACCATTGTCGGTCTGGGCGAAGATGGCCCGGATGGGCTGCCGCCTGCAAGCCGATCCGCGCTGGAGCAGGCCGAGGTGATCATCGGCCCGCCGCGTCATCTGGGGCTCTTGCCCGCCAGCGGGGCGGAGCGGATCGACTGGCCGGTGCCCTTCGCCGAGGGGATGCCGATCCTGCTCGGCCTGCGGGGGCGGCGGGCGGTTGCGCTGGTCTCCGGCGATCCGTTCTGGTTCGGTGCGGGCCGCGTCATCGCCGAGGCGCTGGAGCCGGGCGAGTGGCGCGCGCTGCCCGGCCCCTCGACGTTCTCCCTCGTGGCCAGCCGGTTGGGCTGGGGGCTTGAGCGCTGCACCTGCCTTGGCCTGCACGCCGCTCCGCTTACCCGCCTGCGCCCGCATCTGGCGCCGGGCCAGCGGCTGATCGTGCTGCTGCGCGACGGGTCTGCCCTTGTGGAGCTGGCGCGCTACCTGACCGGTCTCGGCTTCGGCGCGAGCCTCTGCCATGTCTTCGAGGCGCTCGGTGGGCCGCGTGAGGCGCGGACATCGCGCCCCGCGGAGGCCCTGCTGACCGAGGTGGACTTCGCCCATCCCGTCTGCGCCGCGTTGGAGCTCTCGGAGGGCGCCGCCCTGCCGCTCACGCCCGGCCTGCCAGACGCGGCGTTCGAGACAGACGGCCAGATCACCAAGAGCCCGATCCGCGCCCTGACCCTCGCGGCCCTTGCCCCGCGCGCGGGGGAGCGGCTCTGGGACATCGGCGGCGGCTCCGGCTCCGTCGCGATCGAATGGCTCCGCGCCCATCCCGCCTGCGACGCGGTGAGCTTCGAGCCGCGCCCCGACCGCGCCGCCCGGATCCGCGCCAATGCGCTGGCCCACGGGGTGGACCGGCTGCGCGTGATCGAGGGCCGGGCCCCCGAGGCGCTGAAAGCGGTGCCGCCGCCAGATGCGGTCTTTATCGGCGGCGGGCTGTCGCAGGACCTGCTCGAGGTTTTGCGGCTGACGCTCAGCCCGGGCACGCGGCTCGTGACCAATGCGGTCACGCTGGAGAGCGAGGCGCTGCTCGCGGCGTGGCAGGAGACGCTCGGCGGGGAGCTGCTGCGCATCGAGGTCGCCCGCGCCGCGCCGCTCGGGCGCAAACGCGGCTGGAAATCGGCCTATCCGGTGGTGCAATGGAGTGTGGTGCTATGATCGTCGCGGGGTTCGGGTTTCGCAAGAAAGCGACGGTGGAGAGCCTGCGTTCGGCGCTCCGGCTGGCGGCCGGGGAGCACAAGGTTTTCGCGCTCGCGAGCCATGCGGAGAAGGACGGTGCGCTGGTCGAGGCGCTGGCCGACGAGCTCGGCCTGCCGCACCTGCGGATCGCCGGCTCGGTCGTGGTCGCGCAACCCGTGGAGACGCAATCGAGCTGTTCCGAGGCCGCCTACGGTACCGGGAGCGTGGCCGAGGCGCTGGCGCTCGCCGGGGCCGGGGCAGGGGCCAAACTGCTCGGCCCACGAGAAGTCTCGGAAGACCGCGCGGCGACCTGCGCATTGGCGAAAGGAGAGGCCTCATGACCGTCCATTTCATCGGCGCGGGCCCCGGTGCGCCGGATCTCATCACCCTGCGCGCGCGCGATCTCATCGCGGCGTGTCCGGTCTGCCTCTATGCGGGCTCGCTCGTGCCCGAGGCGATCCTCGATCACTGCCCCGAGGGCGCACGCATCGTGAACACCGCGCCGATGGACCTTGATGCGATCATGGCGGAAATCGCGCGGGCCGAGGCAGAGGGCAAGGACATCGCGCGGCTGCATTCGGGCGATCTTTCCGTCTGGTCCGCCATGGGCGAACAGATCCGGCGGCTTGACGCTTTGGGAATCGGCTACACCGTGACCCCGGGCGTGCCGGCCTTCGCCGCCGCCGCCGCCGCACTCGGTGGCGAGCTGACACTGCCCGGCGTTGCGCAATCGGTGGTCCTGACCCGCACATCCGGCCGCGCCACCGCGATGCCCGAGGGCGAGACACTGGCCAATTTCGGCGCCACCGGCGCGACGCTGGCGCTGCACCTGTCGATCCAGAACCTGCCCCGCGTGGTGGCTGAGCTGGTCCCGCACTACGGCGCGGACTGCCCCGTCGCGGTGGTCTATCGCGCGAGTTGGCCCGATGAGCGCATCCTACGCGCGACGCTGGGGACGATCGAGGCCGCGATGGACGAGGGGATCAGCCGCACGGCGCTGATATTCGTGGGTCGCGCGCTGGCCGCCGAGGGGTTTGACGAAAGTCGCCTCTACGCGCCGGACTACGACCGTCGCTATCGCCCGCAAACCGCCGCGAGCCCGTGGCACGGATGGGAGTCGCAAGATGGCTGACGCGCCCGGTCTTCTCATCGCCGCGCCCGCCTCGGGCACCGGCAAAACCACCGTGATGCTCGGGCTCCTGCGCGCGCTCGCCGGCGACGGGCTCGCCGTGCAGCCCTTCAAGAGCGGGCCCGATTACATCGATCCGGCCTTTCACCGCGCGGCCTCGGGGCGGGCGTCCTTCAACCTCGACAGCTGGGCCATGTCGCCCGCGCTGCTCGATGCCATCGCGGCGGAGGCCGCGGGGGCGGACATCTGCATCGCCGAGGGCTCGATGGGGCTCTACGACGGGGTCGCGACGCGGGGGCTCTCCGGCTTCGGCTCCAGCGCCGAGACGGCGCGGCGCATGGGCTGGCCGGTGGTGCTCGTTCTCGACGTGGGCGGGCAGGCGCAATCGGCCGCGGCCACGGCGCTCGGCTTCGCGCGTTACATGCCCGATCTGCCCTTCGCCGGCGTGATCCTCAACCGAGTCGCGAGCCCGCGGCACGAGCGGCTGATCCGCACCGGCATGGAGGCTGCCGGGATCACGGTGCTCGGCGCGCTGCCGCGGCGTGGGGATCTCGCGTTGCCCGAGCGGCATCTGGGGCTGGTGCAGGCGGTCGAACATTCCGACCTCGACGCGGCGATCGTGGGCTACGCGGACTTCCTGCGCGCCCATGTGGATCTCGCCGCGCTGCGGGCGGCGGCGCGGGGCAAGGCCATACCGGCGCCGGGCGCGCTGCCCCACCCCCCGGCACAACGGATCGCATTGGCACAAGATGCAGCGTTTTCATTCACTTACCCGCATCTCTTAAAGGGATGGCGCGCGGCCGGGGCTGAAATCCTGCCCTTCTCGCCGCTGGCGGACGAGCCCCCCGATCCATCGGCTGATCTGGTCTGGCTGCCCGGGGGCTATCCGGAACTGCACGCAGGCGCGCTTTCCACTGCAAGAACGTTCCGCAAGGCATTGCAAAACCACGCGGAAACCAGACCCGTGCATGGCGAATGTGGCGGCTACATGGCGCTTGGCGCGGGGCTGGTGGACAAGGCCGGGCAACGCCATGAGATGGCGGGGCTTCTGGGGTTGGAGACAAGCTACGAGACGCGGAAGTTCCACCTCGGCTACCGCCGGGCGGTGCTCAAGGCGCCGATGCCGGGGCGCGATGCGGGCGCCGCGCTCCGCGGCCATGAGTTCCACTATTCGACCATCCTTGCCGAGCCGGACGCGCCGTTGGCGGAGGTCTTCGACGCCGATGGCGCGCCGGTTCCCGAGACCGGATCGCGCCGCGGCCATGTGACCGGTACCTTCTTTCACCTCATCGCAGAGGAGCCCGCATGAGCGGATTCGTGAGCTTCGTGGGCTCCGGCCCTGGCGATCCGGACTTGCTGACGCTCAAGGCCGTGGACCGGCTCGGGCGCGCCGACGCGGTCCTGTTTGACGATCTGTCCTCCGGCCCGATCCTTGCCCATGCGCGCGACGGCGCCGATCTCGTGGGGGTTGGCAAACGCGCCGGGCGGCCGTCGCCGAAACAGCATCACGTGAGCCGCCTTCTGGTCGACTACGCCAAAACCGGGCAGCGCGTGGTGCGGTTGAAATCGGGCGATGGCGGGCTTTTCGGGCGGCTCGAAGAGGAGCTCCTCGCGCTGCGCGAGGCCGGCATCGCCTATGAGATCATTCCCGGCATTCCCTCCGCTTGCGCGGCGGCGGCGGCGGCGGGCATCCCGCTCACCCGCCGGCTCACCGCGCGGCGCGTGCAGTTCGTGACCGGCCATGACGCTGAAGGGGGCCTGCCGCCCGACATCGACCTTGACGCGCTCGCCGATCCCTCGGCCTGCACGGTGATCTACATGGGCAAGCGGACGTTCCCCGCGCTGCTTTCGGCGCTCCGGGACCGGGGGCTGAGCGGCGAGACGCCCGCCATCCTCGCCGAGGCGGTGGGGACCGAGGAGCAGCAGATCACGCGCGGCACCGTCTCCGGAATCGCGGCGCAGCTTGCGGCCGATGTCGGGAGCAAACCGGCGCTGATCCTCTACGGGCCGCTGGCGGAGGGCAATGCGGATGGATGAGCTCTGGCTCGTGGGCGTCGGCATGGGCGCGCTCGCGCACCTGACGCTGGAGGGCCGGCGCGCGCTGCGTGAGGCGGGGCTGATTTTGCTGCCGCACAAGGGCGCGGAAAAGGGGCGGCTGGCCGAGCTCCGGCGCGAGATCCTGATCGGCTGCGGTGCCACGGCTCCGGTTGCCGAATTCGACATGCCCGAGCGCGATCCGGCGCTGCCCTATCTGGAGCGGGTGGCGCGCTGGCACGACGAGATCGCCGCGCGTTGGCAGCGGGCCGTTGATGCCTCCGGCGCGCCGAATGGGCCGGTGGCGCTCATGGTCTGGGGCGATCCGAGCCTCTATGACAGCACGTTGCGCATTGCCCGGCGGCTCGACCCTGCGCCGTCGCTCCGGGCGATCCCCGGGATCACCGCGCTACAGGCGCTGACGGCGGCCCATGCCATCCCGCTCAACGAGGTCAACGGACCCGTGACCATCACCACCGGGCGCCAGTTGCGCGATCACGGCTGGCCAGATGGCGCGCGGCGGGTGGCGGTCATGCTCGACGGCGCCTGTTCCTTCGACCGGCTGTATGGTCGGGGGCTGGAGATCTGGTGGGGCGCCAATCTCGGCCTGCCCGAGGAGACACTGGACGCCGGGCCGCTCGATGCGGCGGGCCCGCGGATCGTTGCCCTGCGCGAGGCGTTGCGCGGCGAGCAGGGATGGATCATGGATACCTACCTGCTCGGTTTTCCCGACTGAGTTGGGGCCTACTTGAGATTGGCGCGCGCTCGGTTCTCGATCGTGACCGACGCGGCAATCGGCGCGCCATTCACCGCAAGGCCGCTGTGATCGTTGGCATTGAGCGAGACGGTGATGTCGACCTCGCCCTGCGGCAACCCGTCGAGATGGACCCAGTTTCCATAGACCCGCCCGAGCTTGACGCCATTGGCGTAGACATGGGCATGGCCCTCGCCGCTTGCATTGGCGCGGCTGGCGTTTTGCGGGGCGAAGGTGAAATTCTCGGTGATGAGTTTCAAATTCCAACCGTTTGAGGGGTCAGGGAATATCTCCAGATCCAGGGTCGGCCGCCCGGCGGGCGCAACCTCGATCAGCGCGCCGTGGTCGTGGCTCGCATGAGGGGCCTGTGCGGCGGCGCCGTGATGGGCGGGATCGCCGTGATCATGGCCGTCGAAGGTGATGCCGTAGCCGGCGGCGAGGGTAAAGCCGAGGCCGCCGCCGAAGATCAGACCAATGGCGAAAAGGGGAAGGGCGCGGTTCATCGCACTGTCTCCGAATAGGGGGTGCGCGGGGCGGAGCCGCCCCGCTGATGGCGTCAGGCCTGTTGCCCGAGCCCTGCGTCATCGGCGCTTTCGCGGGCCCAGAAATAGCCCGAAAAGACACCCAGAAGCGCCCAGGCGGCCATGCCGACACCAAGCGCCCGCGCGGCGAAGAGCGCGCCGATTTCGGTGGGCACGGGGCCAGTGAAGACATCGGGCTCCGGTGCGCCGATGAGATGCGGGGCCAGAAGCAGAACCGCAGCGGCGAGCCATGCGGGCAGACCGCGCCCGAAGCCGATGAGCCACATGGCGGCCGCGGCGGCGGCGACTGTCGCGGCCCACCAGATCTGGCGCGCCCCCACATCGGCCGCGGCGACGCCGGGCACTTCGGGCGCGAGGGTAAAGCCCGGCGCGAGATGCGCCGCGACGAACCCTGCGAGCCCCCAGAGCAGGCCGCTCCGGCCATTGATCGGCGCGCCGCGCGATTGGGCGAGGGCCATGAGCCCCACGAGGATCATCGCGTAGCCGCTGTAGATCAGCATGGTGAAGACGATGCTCAACCCGTCGCGTACCGGCTCGAAGCCGGGCAGATCCTGCAGGGCGGAGACGGGCTCGGCACCGAAATGGACGAGGGCCCCGGATTCATAGAGCTCGGCGTGGAGCAGAACCGGTTGGACAAAGACGAGCTGTAGCAGGGCGGCGATCAGCCCTGCTGCGCTCCCAGCGAACAACGCGCTGGTCAACAATTTCGAAAGCATTGGATCAGTGGCAGGGGAAGCCGGTGGCGTGGCGCACGTCATGCGCCGCGTCATGCAGCGCGGAGGCCTGCACGTGGCCGGTCAGGGCGACGATTCCGATGCCGATCGCCGCGACCATGAAGATGGCGGCAAGGCCCTCACGGGCCGATGATGTTTCAGAACGAACGGCGGTTGCCACGGTCATGTCAGTCACTCCTTTTCCTCGCACCCGAGGTCGGTTTCCAAGGTGGCCGGCAGGTCTCCTGACTTGCGGGTCAACGCGTCTGGCTGGCCTTCCCGGATCGCTCCAGTGGCATCGTCAGCCAGCGCTCGCCGCTCACAGTTGCGGGGGCAGTTGCAGGTTTGGCCGGAGGGGTCCTCGCGCGCCGCACTGCATTCCCTTTTACGCCCGGGCGCATCCTTGGGGGTGCGCCGCGGGACCGAACACCTCTTCACCTGTGCCAGAGCGCGGGCGGGCGCGTCAATCGATTTCGTCATACGGCACCGGCTCGCATGTGGAATGCTGCGCGCCGGTGAGTATTTTTGAAGAGAAGAAGCGGGGAGCGGCGGGCTGTCCCCGCGCCGTCGGGGCTCAGGTGCCGAGGCAGTAGCGCATGATGGCTTTCTGGGCGTGGAGGCGGTTTTCGGCTTCGTCGAAGATCACCGAGTGGGGCCCATCCATGACGGCGCTGGTCGCCTCCTCGCCGCGGTGGGCGGGCAGGCAGTGCATGAACAGCGCGTCGGGTTTGGCGTGGGCCATGAGCGCTTCGTTGACCTGGTAGCCGCGCAGCAGGTTGTGGCGGCGTTCCTTGGTCGACTGGCTGTCGTGCATCGAGACCCAGGTGTCGGTCACGACGAGGTCGGCGCCTTCGACGGCGGCGACGGGATCGCGTTCGATGGTCACGCTCACCCCGGCGTCACGGGCGAGGCCGATGAAGTCGTCTTCGGGATCGAGCGCGGTCGGGCCGGAGAAGGTGATGTCGAAGCCGAAGCGGGCGGCGGCGTGCAGGAATGAAGAGAAGACGTTGTTGCCATCTCCGCACCAGGTCACGCGGCGGCCGCGGATCGGGCCGCGGTGCTCTTCGTAGGTGAGGATGTCGGCCATGATCTGGCAGGGGTGGGTGCGGTCGGTCAGGCCGTTGATCACCGGGACGGTGGCGTGGTCGGCCAGTTCGAGCAGGACGGATTCGTCAAATGTCCGGATCATGATGAGGTCGACATAGCGCGAGAGCACGCGGGCGGTGTCGGCGATGGTTTCGCCGTGGCCGAGCTGCATGTCGTTGCCCGAGAGCACCATGGTCTGGCCGCCCATCTGGCGCACGCCGACGTCGAAGGAGACGCGGGTCCGGGTCGAGGGTTTCTCGAAGATCAGAGCGACCATCTGGCCGGCGAGCGGTTGGGTGTCGTCGGGAGCGCCCTTGGGCCGGCCGGCGCGGGCGGATTTCATGGCGCGGGCCTGGTCGATCATGTCGCGCAGGGCGGAGGTATCGGTTTTGTGGATGTCGAGGAAATGGGGCATGGCGGGGCCTCTTGACTGGGGGAGGGCGGGGGCGCGGCCCCCGGACCCCCGGAGTATTTGCGAAGAGAAGAAGATCGGGTCGGGTTGGGACTCAGGGTGTTGGCGATCTCATGCGGCGGTGGCGCGGAGGTTGGTTGCGGCGCGGTCGAGGCGGGTTACGGCCTCGGCGATCTCGTCTTCGGAGATGGTGAGCGGGGGAAGGAGGCGCAGGACGTTGCCGGCGGCCGGGACGGTGATGAGCTCGGCGTCGTAGCCGGCGGCGAGCACGTCGGTGTTGGGAAGGCGGCAGGTGAGGCCGAGCATGAGGCCGGAGCCGCGGACACCGTCGAAGACATCCGGGTGTGCGGCGATGAGGCCTTCGAGTTTCTGGCGCAGGAGGCCGGCCTTCCGGTTGACCGCGTCGAGGAAGGCCGGGTCGGCCACGTGGTCGATGACTGCGCAGCCGACGGCGCAGGCGAGCGGGTTGCCGCCATAGGTGGAGCCGTGGGTTCCGGCGGTCATCTGGGCGGCGGCCGATTCGGTGGCGAGCACGGCGCCGAGGGGGAAGCCGCCGCCGATGCCTTTGGCGACCATCATGATGTCGGGCGTGATGCCGGCCCATTCGTGGGCGAAGAGGCGGCCCGTCCGGCCCATGCCGCATTGCACTTCGTCGAGGATGAGGAGGATGCCGTGGCTGTCGCACAGGGCGCGGAGGCGTTTCAGGTCGGCCTCTGGGAGGGGACGGATGCCGCCTTCGCCCTGAATCGGCTCGACGAGGATTGCCGCCGTGGTCTCGTCGATGGCGGCTTCCATGGCGTCGATATCGCCCCAGGGGAAATGGGCGAAACCGGGCAGGAGCGGACCGAAGCCCTCGGTCATCTTGGGCGATCCCGCAGCGGCGATGCCCGCCGAGGAGCGGCCGTGAAACGCGCCTTCGAAGGTGAAGATGACGCTGCGCGCGGGGTCGGTTTCGGCGAAGTGCTTGCGGGCCATCTTGACGGCGAGTTCGCAGGATTCGGTGCCGGAGTTGGTGAAGAAAACCGTGTCGGCGAAGGTCAGGTCGACGAGTTTGCGGGCGAGCGCCTCCTGCTGCGGGATGCGGTAGAGGTTGGAGACGTGCCAGAGCGCGCCGGCCTGCTCGGTGAGGGCGGCGACGAGGGCCGGGTGGGCATGGCCGAGCGCGTTGACCGCGATGCCCGCGCCAAGGTCGAGGAAGCGGCGCCCGTCTGCCTCGATCAGCCAGCTTCCTTCGCCCTTGATGAATTCAAGGGGCGCGCGGTTGTAGGTCGGCAAAACGGCAGGGATCATCGGGTTTCCTCTGGTCGGAGGCCTCATCCGGGGGCCGTGCGGTCCCGGTACGGGGCACAGGCTGAGTGCATGAGGCGGGCGGTCAAGTCAATATTGGGGCTGGGGGCGGGCCGGTTGTTGCGGCCCGATGCAAAGCGGCTGCGCGCGGGTCAGGCGCGGGCGAGCTGTCGTCGGAGGAGCTTTGCAATCATTGTCATGCCCCGTGTCTTACCGCCGGGGCACCGGTTTGAAAAGCCCCCGATCTTCCCGGCTCAGGCCTTCAGCCGGTAGCCGCGGTGGATCATGCTCCAGGCGAGGGTGCAGATCGCGAGGCAGGCGCCGATGCAGACCGCGAGGCCAAGCCATGGGTTGGCATCCGCCTGGCCGATGACGCCGTAGCGCACGCCGTCGATGAGGTAGTAGAACGGGTTGAAATGGGTGATTTCCCGCAGCACGGGGGGCAGGGCGTTGACCGAGTAGAACGTCCCCGAGAGGAAGGCGAGCGGGGTGATGATGAAATTGGTGATCGCGGCCATCTGGTCGAATTTCTGGGCGTAGATCCCCGCGACCATGCCGAGCCCGCCGACGAAGATCGCGCCCAGCAGGACGAAGGACAGGGCAAAAAGCGGATGGGCGAGGCCGATCCCCAGCGTGAGCGCGAGGCCCAGCCAGATCGCCACCGCCACGGCGCCGCCGCGCACGATGGCGCCCGCAAGATAGCCCAGAACCAGCTCGATCGCGCTCAGGGGGGGCATCAGCGTGTCGACGATATTGCCCTGGACCTTGGAGATGACGATCGACGACGAGGTGTTGGCGAAGGCGTTCTGAATCACCGTCATCATCAGGATCCCCGGCGCGATGAAATGGGTAAACGGCACGCCCATCACATCACCGCGGCGCGGCCCGATGGCGATTGAGAAGATCAGCAAGAAGAGCCCGGCGGTCACGAGCGGGGCGAGCAATGTCTGGGTCCAGACGGCCAGAAAGCGCTGGATCTCCCGCCGGGCGAGCGTCTGCAATCCGAGCCAGTTCCAGCGGCCGAACCGCCGCGTGCCAATCTCATTGCCGAGGGTGCCATCATACATCTTGTCGTCTCCTTGCGTCACGCGCCTTGTAACTCAGCCAGCGCTGCATAGAATAGGGGTCTTGTGAAATGCCCGGACTGGCCTTCTGCGGGAATGGCCGGTTTTCGAAACGTGGGGAAAGACATGTCCTGGACCGATGAGCGCGTCGAATTGCTGAAGAAGATGTGGGGGGAAGGGCAGTCGGCAAGTCAGATCGCCAAAGAACTCGGTGGGGTTACGCGGAATGCCGTGATCGGCAAGGTGCACCGGCTGGGCCTCAGCAACCGCACCAGCGGCGCGAGCCCGGCGGCCAAGCCCGCCAAGGAGGCCGATAAGGCGCAAGAGCCCGCCAAGCCCGCCGCGGCGCGCAAGTCGGCCGCGCCGCAGCCCGAGGCCGAAGCGCCCAAGCCCCAGCCCGTGACGACGACGCCCGCGCGCAAGCAGATCATCCCCGCCGGGCAGCCGCTTCCGCCGCAGCCCTCGGCCAATGAGATTGATCCGGCGGCTCTGGCCAAGGTCAACGAGGTCGAGAAGAAAGCTAAGAAGCTCTCGCTGATGGAGCTCACCGAGCGGACCTGCAAATGGCCCGTGGGCGATCCGGCGACGGAGGATTTCTGGTTCTGTGGTCTGCCGGTCCAACCCGGCAAACCCTATTGCGAGGCGCATGTGGGCGTCGCGTTCCAGCCCATGAGCACGCGCCGCGACCGTCGCCGCTGAGCCGTCGAGGCCGGCCTGATCCGGTGCCCCGCCCGATCCCGCGCCTCACGCCCGGGAACCCGGGGCGGGGTGGCGCGCGTTTGTCTCAGAGGTGTGTGAGATAGAGGTGCGGCGTGGACTGGTCGGAGATGTTCTTTCAAGGGTGGTCCGGGATCGTCCGGATCTTGGTGGTGGGCACGCTCGCCTATGCCTTTCTCGTCGTCTCTCTGCGGGTGTCGGGCAAGCGCACCCTGGCCAAGCTGAACGCCTTTGACCTTGTCATCACGGTGGCCTTTGGCTCCACTCTCGCCTCGATCCTGCTCAGCGAGGATATCGCGCTCGCCGAAGGGGCGGTGGCGCTTCTCCTGTTGATCGCGCTGCAATTCTCGGTGGCTGTCCTTTCCCTGCGCTCAACGCGCTTCGCCCGGCTGGTCCGGTCCGAGCCGACGCTGCTGGTGCGGGACGGGGTCGTCCTCAGCGGTGCGATGCGGCGGGCGCGGGTGACGCGCGAAGAGCTCGAGACCGTGGCCCGGCGTGATGGCAAGACCGATCTCGATACCGTCGCGGCATTGGTGCTGGAATCGGATGGATCCTTCTCGGTTCTGACCGGGGAGGCGCCCCGGAATATGGGGTAAAATAATACCTTTATTGCAAGGCATTGATTTTCAACACTTAATCCATATTCCCGCCCCTTGACTGCGCGTAGGGCTTGTTTATAACCCGCCCATCGCATGACAGGGTGCGCGCGCCGCGTCTGCCCGATCCGTAAAGAAAGTAGAGCCCGAAATGAAAACCTTCTCTGCAACGCCGGCAGATGTGGACAAGAAGTGGATCCTGATCGACGCCGAGGGCGTTGTTCTGGGCCGTCTTGCCTCCATCGTGGCCATGCGCCTGCGCGGCAAGCACAAAGCCTCCTTCACGCCCCATATCGACATGGGCGACAACGTGATCATCATCAACGCCGACAAGATCCAGCTGACCGGCAAGAAACGTGATGAGAACTTTTACTGGCACACCGGCCACCCCGGCGGCATCAAGTCGCGCACCAAGGAGCAGATCCTTGAGGGGGCGCACCCCGAGCGCGTGGTGACGCAGGCGGTCAAGCGCATGCTGCCGGGCAACCGGCTGTCGCGCGTCCAGATGACCAACCTGCGCGTCTATGCCGGCACCGAGCATCCGCATGAGGCGCAGCAGCCCGAAGTGCTGGATGTCAAATCCATGAACAAGAAAAACACCCGGGTGGCGAAATAATGGCTGACCAGATCAATTCCCTCGAAGAGCTCGCCTCCGTCGCCGAAGGCACGGATGCGGTTGTCACCGAGATGGCCGAACCCCGCGATCCCGTCCGCGACGAGCTGGGCCGGTCCTATGCGACCGGCAAGCGGAAGGACGCGGTTGCCCGTGTCTGGATCAAGCCGGGCTCCGGCAAGGTCACCGTCAACGGCAAGGAGCTCAACAGCTACTTCGCCCGCCCGGTGCTTCAGATGATCCTGCGTCAGCCGTTCCAGGTTGCCGGTGTCGAAGACCAGTTCGACGTGACCGCGACGGTCAAGGGCGGCGGTCTCTCCGGTCAGGCCGGTGCGGTCAAGCACGGCATCTCCAAGGCGCTGCAGCTGTATGATCCCAGCCTGCGCTCGCCGCTCAAGGCGGCCGGCTTCCTCACCCGCGACAGCCGCGTGGTCGAGCGGAAGAAATACGGTAAGCGCAAGGCGCGCCGGAGCTTCCAGTTCTCCAAGCGCTGATCCCAGCGACATATGCCATCAAGGGCCGCGCCATGTTGCGCGGCCTTTTTCGTCCGCGAGCCTTGGCGCACTCGGCGCGCGCGCGTCAGTCTTCCGATTTCGAGGCCATCCGCCGCCGGCGTTTGCGCATCCGTCGCAAGCGGCGGAAGATGCCGCCGGTATCGCGGTTGACGTCGATCAGGAGCGGGCAGGCCAGCCGCCGAAGCACCGGATCGGCCTCGGCGCTTTTCCACAGATCGGCCAGCAGGTTCTTGTCCAGATCGCCCTTGAGCAGCGAAAACCGCGTGAGCCCGTAGGGCAGGCGCTGGCTCGCGCTCTGGAGGGTCTGGAACGGCTGATCCGGCGCGCGCGTCGAATGCAGCCGCTCGTTTTCATAGAGCTTGATCGTGTTAAAAAAGACGCTGAGCTCGGTGGCCGAGATCCGTTGCGCCTCGGTCCAGCCGAAGACCTTGAAGCTCATCAGCGCGGAGTAGAGCCAGCGTTTGGGCAGCGCGCGCAGCAGGAACGCGTGATGATCGGTCCAGAAGCTGCGGAACGTGTCGCGGGCCTCATCGGGCGGGTCCGTCCGGCGCGAGGTGGCGATGACCAGCCCGTGCAGCGCCAGCGCCTCGGACTGTCCGGCGAATTCCGCGCGCAGCTCTTCGAGCTTGGCCGCGGCCGACATCAGGTGCGGGCCCGGGGGCGCCACGTCTTGCGGGATCTGCCGGGCGAGGACCGCCTCCAGTCCTTCCGCCAGCGCCGCACGCAAGACCCCCTCGACGCCCTCATAGGGCCGGGCGTATTTGCCTTGGGTCTCCCGCGCGCGCACGAGGTGGTCGAAGCCGCCGGAATAGGTGAATTTACCGCGCTCCCCGGTCACGCGCGGCCGCCTCAGTCGGCGTCCACGAGGCCGAGGCCGCGCAGGTAGACGCCGATGCCGGTTTCCAGAAGGTCCTCCGGCGGGAAGGGGCTCTGGTTGCCCGGCGAGTTGCGGGCAAAAAGCTCCACCACGCCATGCGACAGCGCCCAGATATGGGCCGAAAACATCGACGGCGGCGGGCGTTTTTCCGGCGGGATGTGTTCCGAAAGATCCCCCGCGGCCTTTTCGAGGACCGCCCAGGCGCGCGTGGCGAGCGTCGACAGATCCGGGTCGCGGTTAACCGACACGCCGCTTTCGAACATCGCGATGTAGTAGCCGGGATACTTGCGCGCAAAGGCGAGATAGGCCCGCCCCGTCGCCTCGAAGGCCGCAAGCGCCGAGGGTTGCCCGGATTGATAGGCGTGCTCCATCAGATCGCCGAAGATCGCATACCCCTGCCGCGCGGCCTCGGCGATCAGGTCTTCGCGCCCGTCGAAATGGCGATAGACCGCCGCCGGGGTCACGCCCGCCTGCTTGGCCGCCTCCGACAATGTGAAGCCCATGGGCCCCTTCGCCTCGATCAGATCGAGAGCCGCATCGACGAGGGCTTGGCGCAGATTGCCATGATGGTACCCGCGTTTACCCATCCCAGATGCCGGGGCCTCCGCAGATGATCGGATCGGGGCTGCCGACGGCCGCCACATCCTTGCGCTCATAGTCGATCTGGCTGAGGACGGTCCGGATCGCCGAGAGCCGCGCGCGGCGTTTGTCATCGCTGCGCAGGATGGTCCACGGCGCGATCTCGGTGTGGCTGCGCTCGAAGGTCTCGGCGATGGCGGCCGAATATTCCTCCCATTTGCGCAGGCCCTCCACGTCGATCCAGCTCAGTTTCCACTGTTTGAGCGGGTCTTTCTCGCGGTCGAGAAAGCGCTTGAGCTGCTCGGCCCGCCCAACGTTGAGCCAGAGCTTGACCAGCATGATCCCGTCATCGACCAACATCTTCTCGAACTCGCGGACCTGCGCGAAGAACTGTTCCCGCTGGCCATGGGTGCAGAAGCCGAACACATGCTCGACCACCGCGCGATTGTACCAGGAGCGGTCAAAAAAGACGATGTCGCCCGCGGCGGGCAGGTGGTGCGCGTAGCGCTGGAAATACCACTGCGTGGCTTCGGTCTCGGTCGGCTTGGACAGCGCGACAACGCGGGCCTTGCGCGGGTTGAGGTTCTCGCGGAAGCGCTTGATCGTCCCGCCCTTGCCGGCCGCGTCGCGCCCCTCGAAGAGGATCGCGAGCCGTGTGCCGGTCTGGCGCGCCCAGCTCTGCATCTTGACCAGCTCGATCTGCAGCGCCTCCATCTCGCGCTCATAGCTCTTGCGGCCCATCCGTTTCGAATAGGGGTAGGTCGGGTTCAGAATCTCGCCCTTCTCGGCCGCCTCCAGCGCGCTGCGGATCGCGTCCGGCGCCTCGTTGTCGAAATAGGCGGAGATTTCGCCGTCGAAGGGTTTGTTCATCTGCCTCGGTCCCTTTCGTTGCCTGTCAATATGGGGGCATCATGGCGTCAACGCAATCCGGCGCGCGCCACGGCCCGGTCGATCGCGGCCCGCGCGGCGGCGGGATCGGCGTGATGCGGCATGTGCCCCACGCCGGGCAGGACCTGCAGCCGCGCGCCCGGGGCCCGCTCGGCCAGACGGCGCGAATGGATCGCGAGCGGGACGATGGTGTCGGCATCGCCATGGATCAGCTCGATGGGCAAGGTGAGCGCCGGATAGCGCGGGGCCATCAGTTCGATTTCCGGCAAGAGCCCGTTCACCTGCTGGGCATTGGCGCGCAGGCTCTCGGGGCGCAGCGAGAGGGGCGCGCCCACATGGGCAAGATAGCCCGGCGGCGGCGATTGTGGCGCGAAGATATCGGCCACCGTCTCCTCCAGCCGTGAGGGCGGAGCGAGCGCCGAGAGGAGCGGGACCGCCACCGCCCCGCCAAGCGCCGAGGCGTTGATCCGGTAGAGCGCGCCGAGCCCGCCGTCCCAAGGGTGTGACGGCGCGGCGAAGAGCGCGAGACCCGCGACCCGCTCCGGCGCCTCCAGCGCCCAGGCGAGCGCCACCGCCCCGCCGTAGGAGTGGCCCACCACAACCGCCCGCTCCACCCCGAGCGCGCGCGCGGCGGCATCGAGCAGGCGGGCCTGATCGGCGGCACTCTCATGGTCGGTGTTGAGCGCACCGGTCGTGCCGGGCAGCCGGTCGGTCCAGCCTAGCCCGGGCCGGTCAAAGGCGATGACCCGGTAATCCCGCGCCAGATCCTCCACCAGCGAGAAGGTAAAATCGCGCGCATTGCCCGACGCGCCGTGGATCAGGATGATCGTGGGGCCTGTCCCCGCCACATGCGCATGCACCGTGGTCTCGCCGATCCGGAGCAGCTCGCCGGTTGGCGGAAAGGCCTCTTCCGCGCGCTCCGTCCGGCTTGCGTTCACCGTGGTGCAGGCCCCCGCAAGCGCCGCCAGAACGGCCGCCGCAATCGCTCCGATCCATCGTCGCACGTCTGAAACCTCGCTCGCTGCCGTGAGAGTCGCTGCGTCGTGACCTAGCCGTGGCTCGCCCGCAGGCAAGCCCGGACAAAGCGCCCGCCGCTAGCGGCGCAGATCCGTCCGGCTCTGCCCGATCCGCGCCATGTCAAACGGCGTGGTGAGGTAGATCTCGCTGATCCAGTTGCCATAGAGCAGATGCGCATGGCTCCGCCACCGGTTCTTTGGCGGGCGGCTCGGATCATCGTCGGGAAAGAAGTTGCACGGCACATTGATCGGCGCCCCGGCCGCCAGATCGCGCTCATATTCCTCGCGCAGCGTCGTGCTGTCATATTCGAAATGGTTGAAGACATAGAGCGCCCGATGCGCCGGATCCTCCACCAGACAGGGGCCGACCTCGTCTGATCCCAGAAGCGTCTCAAGCTCGGGGATCGCGTCGATCTCATCTTGCCGCATCTCGGTCCAGCGCGAGACGGGGATGACGAAATCATCGGAAAACCCCCGCAGATAGGGCGAGGCGGGCACGAGGTTATGATGCCGGAAACAGCCGAAGGCTTTGACCGTCAGCGCGTGTTTCTGCAAGCCGCGGAAGTGATAGGCCATCGCCATCCCGCCCCAGCAGACGCCGATGGTGGAATGCACGTTGGTCTGGGTCCACTGGAACACCTCGCGCAGCTCCTCCCAATAGGTCACCTCGTCAAACGGCAGATGCTCGATCGGCGCGCCAGTGATGATGAGCCCGTCGAACTTCTCGTCGCGGACCTCGCGAAACGTGCGGTAGAAGGCCTCCATATGTTCGGCAGCGGTGTTCTTGGTCTCGTGCTCGCTCATCCGGATGAGCTGCAGGTCGATCTGCAAGGGCGTCGCGCCGATCAGCCGGGCGAACTGCGTCTCCGTCTGGATCTTCTTGGGCATGAGGTTGAGAAGCCCGATGCGGATGGGCCGGATGTCCTGATGCGCCGCCTGCGCCTCGGCCATGACCATGACGCCCTCTTCGGTCAGGACGTCAAAGGCGGGCAGGTCGGCGGGGATCTTGATCGGCATGGGCTGTCATCCTTTCTGGAAGACCGCAAATAGCGCCTCTCGCGCGGCTTTTCCAGAGCCAGACGACACGGCATCCGCCCGCCTCGCGCGACCCTCTACTCGGTCAGACCCGCCCGCCCCACGCGCGCCCGCCGCCGGGCCGGCCCCGCACGGGGCTGGCACGGCTTGTGTCGTGAGCGCCGGAACGGCGCTCTCCGCTTTGAAACAGCATGGCTCAGCGCGCGGGCAGGGCACCCGCGACAACCTCGTTGAAATCCGCCTCGTCGCGCACATCCGCGAGGTCTTCCGCCGCCACCGTGATCCCCCAGTTCTGCGCCATCCGCGCATAGAGCGGCTCGCGATGCGCCATCGCCCGCGCGTAGGTCCAGCGGATGAAGACGTCGGGGTCCACCTCCGCGCCGCTCAGCCCGCTTTCGGCCAGATACCGCTCCCAGCAGTCGGTCAGGAAACTCTCGCGGTAGCACATCGGCTTGGGCGCGCGGTCGAACCGGCGGATCAGGTCATCAGTGTGGGCCTCGCTGCCCTTGATCCAGATCATCAGCGTTGTGGCGCTGAGCGTCGAGAGAACCTCGTCGCCCGGATCTTCCGGGTCCACCCATTCGCAGATCGACCCGCCGGTATCGCAGACGAAATGCGGATAGCCGTAGAGCGCTTCGGCCCGGTCGATGAAATAGGGCGTGTCGAGAAGCGCGCGGATTTCCGCGTGGCGAAACTGCGCCTGGCGCCGCCGGAACTCATCGATCGGCACGCCGCCTTTCTCCACCGCGCCGGGCTTGCCCAGATAGGTTGAGACGGGCGAAAGGTTCTCGAAGGTGATGTTGGAGCCGATGTAGATCGAATCCGTCCGCAGCAGCTCCCGCAGGAAGGGGACCTTCATCGCCTCGCGCTTGGCATTGTCGGCGATGTATTCGCCCATGTAGCGCGTCCCGATGCGGTAATCGATCGAGTAGTGAAACCACTCGCCGCTCTGGCGAAGCATGTCCGACAGATGCGTCTTTCCAAGGCCCGACATCGCAAAGAAGAGCGCGCGTTTTTTCGGCGCCGCGCGCCACGCGGCGGCGGTGGGGTAGAGCAACCTGCTCATCGGCCCGCCAGCGCCCGCGCCACGGCCGGCGCGAAATAGGTGAGCACCCCGTCACAGCCGGCGCGCTTGAAGGCGATGAGGCTCTCCAGCATTGCCTTGTCGCCATCAATCCAGCCCTGCGCGGCCGCTCCTGCGATCATGCTGTATTCGCCCGAGACCTGATAGGCGAAGGTCGGCACGCCGAAGCTGCTTTTCACCCGCCTGCAGATGTCGAGATAGAGCATCCCCGGCTTGACCATCACCATGTCCGCGCCTTCGCCAAGGTCCCGCGCCACCAGCCGCAACGCCTCATCGGAATTGGCCGGATCCATCTGGTAGCTCTTCTTGTCACCCTTGAGCGCGCCCGAGGCGCCGACCGCATCGCGGAACGGCCCGTAGAATGCCGAGGCATATTTCGCGGCATAGGACAGGATCGTCACGCCGGTGAATCCGCCCTCCTCCAGCGCGGCCCGGATCGCGCCGATCCGCCCGTCCATCATGTCTGAGGGTCCGATGATATCCGCCCCCGCCTCGGCCTGCGCCACCGCCATCTTGACCAGCGCCTCGACCGTCCGGTCATTCACGATGACGCCATCCTCGACGAAGCCGTCATGGCCATGGATGTTGTAGGGATCGAGCGCCACGTCGGTCATGATCGCCAGATCCGGCACCGCGGCCTTGATCGCACGGGTCGCGCGGTTGCTGAGGTTCCGGGGATTCCAGGCCTCCGCGCAATCCTCGGTCTTGAGCGCGGGATCGGTGTAGGGAAAGAGACAGACCGCCGGGATGCCGAGGTCCGCGGCCTCGCGCGCCGCCTCCACGATCCGGTCCACCGAGCGGCGATAAACGCCCGGCATCGAGGGGATCTCCTCCTCGATCCCGTCGCCATCGCGCACAAAGAGCGGCCAGATCAGGTCATCCACCGTCAGCGCCGTCTCCCGCACCAGCGCGCGCAATTGGGCAGAGCCGCGCGTGCGGCGCAACCGGGCGGTGGGGAAGGGGGCAGTGATCGGCGGCATGGCAGTCTCCTGTTCTGCTCCTCACGTGCACGAAAGCGCCGGCGATCTCAAGTCTGGGCAAGCGCGCGCGCCCGCGATAAGAGGGGGCAACCCTCGCGTTGCGGATCCGCCTCTCTTGAACTTTTTCGACACCGTGCTTGACCTCATCGACATGCGCAGCTTCTCCAGCCTCTGGTTCTGGATCGTGCTGGCCTGGGTCTGGACCCGGGCGACCTTCCGCGTGCTCGGCGTGCCGATCGATATCCTCGCCGAGGCGGAGCGGGGAGATCCCCATGCGGTCGATGACGTGGACGGGCTGGGCGAGATGGCCGCGCGGCGGCTGGTGGCGCGCCACGCGGCGATGTCGCTGTGGGAGCTGGCGGCGCTCGCCTTTGTCTTCACCGTCCTCGTGCTGCTCGCCTGGCTCTACCGGATCGAGCTGGCCCAGGCGCTGGTCTGCCTTGCCGTACCCTTGGCGGTGGTCCACTGGCTGACCCTGCGCAGCGCCCGCCGCGTGGTGGCCGCCGCGCAGCAGGGCGAAACGCTGCGCCGGACAATCAGCGCCTTGCGGCTGCGGATTCAGGCTGTCGCGGTGGTCGCGATCTTCGTCACGACCCTCTACGGGATGCAGCAGAATCTGTCGATCCGCCCCTTCGGCGGTTGACTTCCCCGGCCCGCACCGTAAGCCCCCCGGCATGGCTTCCCCTTCTCATATCACCGTCGGCGGCGCGCCCGAAGGTTTCGACGCGCAGCTGATCCTGCGAGAGCTGGCCGAGCGCGGCCCGGTTCTCCATGTCGCCCGCGACGACAAACGCATGGCCGCGATGCGCAGCGCGCTGCGGTTCTGGGCGCCGGACACGCCCGTGATCGACTTCCCGGCCTGGGACTGTCTGTCCTATGACCGGGTCTCGCCCAATGCCGACATCTCGGCGCAGCGCATGGCCACGCTGGCCGCGCTCGCCCACGGGATGCCCGAACGCTTCGTCCTGCTCACCACGCTGAACGCCGCGACCCAGAGGGTGCCGGCGCGCGAGGTCCTGCGCGAGGCGGCCTTTGCCGCGCGGGTCGGCGACCGGATCGACGAGGGCGAGCTTCGGTCCTTCCTCGTGCGCATGGGCTTCACCCAGTCGCCCACGGTGATGGAGCCGGGCGATTATGCCGTGCGCGGCGGCATCATCGACATTTACCCGCCCGGCGATCTCGGGCCCGTCCGGCTCGATCTGTTCGGCGATGTGCTCGACGGCGCGCGCCGGTTCGATCCCGGCACGCAGCGCACCACCGAAAAGCTCGACGTGGTCGAGCTTGCGCCGGTCTCCGAGGTGATCCTCGACGACGCGGCGATCACGCGGTTCCGCCAGAATTACCGGATCGAGTTCGGCGCGGCCGGCACCGACGATCCGCTCTACGAGGCGGTGAGCGCGGGGCGCAAATACTCCGGGATCGAACACTGGCTGCCCTTCTTCCACGAGCGCCTCGAGACGCTCTTCGACTATGTGCCGCAGGCGAGCATCACGCTCGATGATCAGCTCACCCCCTCCCGCCTTGCGCGGTGGGACGCGGTGACGGACCAGTATGAGACTCGCCGTCATGCGCTGACCCAGAAGGGCCGGCTCGACAGCGTCTACAAGCCAGTGCCCCCCGGCCAGCTCTATCTTGACGATCCCGCCTGGGAGGACGCCGTGGCCGAGCGCCGGCTGCTGCGCCTGTCGCCCTTGCCACAGGCCTCCGGGCCCGGGGTCATCGATGCCGGCGGGCGGATCGGCCGCAATTTCTCGCCAGAGCGCCAGCAGGAAAATCTGAGCCTTTTCGGGGCTTTGTCGGATCACATTCGCGCAAAGCTTCAAGTCGGTCCGGTGCTCGTCGCTTCCTATTCCGAAGGCGCGCGCGAGCGTCTCACCGGCCTGATCGAGGACGAGGGGCTGTCCGAGGTCATCCCCGTCACCGACGGTCGCCGGCTTGGCAAATCCGGGCTCTACCTCGCGGTCTGGGCGCTTGAGGCCGGGTTCGAAACGCCGGAGATGACCGTCATTTCCGAGCAGGACGTGCTCGGCGACCGGCTGATCCGCGCGCCCCGCCGCAAGCGCCGGGCGGAGAATTTCCTGACCGAGGCCCAGAGCCTCAGCCCCGGCGATCTGGTGGTCCATGTGGATCACGGCATCGGGCGCTATCACGGGCTTGAGGTCATCACCGCGGCGGGCGCGGCGCATGAGTGCCTCGCGCTCGAATACGCCGAAAACGCGCGGCTCTACCTGCCGGTGGAAAACATCGAGCTTCTGTCGAAATACGGCCACGAAGAGGGGTTGCTGGACCGGCTCGGCGGCGGGGCGTGGCAGGCCAAGAAGGCGCGGCTCAAGGAGCGTATCCGCGAGATGGCGGAAAAGCTCATCCGCGTGGCGGCCGAGCGCGCGCTGCGCAAGGCGCCTGTGCTGGAGCCGCCGCCGCAGGCCTGGGAGGCCTTCTCCGCGCGCTTCCCCTATCAGGAGACCGACGACCAGATCAGCGCGATCGAGGATGTCGTGACCGACCTCACCAGCGGCCAACCGATGGACCGGCTCATCTGCGGCGATGTGGGCTTCGGCAAGACCGAGGTGGCCCTCCGGGCGGCCTTCGTTGCGGCGATGTCCGGGGTGCAGGTGGCGATCATCGCCCCCACGACCCTGCTCGCGCGGCAGCACTTCAAGAGCTTTGCCGATCGCTTCCGCGGCTTTCCGCTCGAGGTGCGCCAACTGTCCCGCTTCGTTCCGGCCGCGGAGGCCGCCAAGACCCGTGACGGGCTCGCGCGGGGCACGGTGGACATCGTCGTGGGCACCCACGCGCTCCTGGCCAAGAGCGTCCGGTTCCAGAACCTCGGCCTGCTGATCATCGACGAGGAGCAGCATTTCGGCGTCGCCCACAAGGAGCGCCTCAAACAGATGCGCAGCGAGATCCACGTGCTCACGCTGACCGCAACGCCGATCCCGCGCACGCTGCAGCTCTCGCTCACCGGGGTTCGGGACCTCTCGATCATCGGCACGCCGCCGGTCGACCGGCTGGCGATCCGCACCTTCGTCAGCGAGTTCGACGCGATCACCATCCGCGAGGCGCTCCTGCGCGAGCACTATCGCGGCGGGCAGAGTTTCTACGTGGTGCCGCGCATCTCGGACCTGCCGGAGATCGAGGAGTTCCTGAAGGAACAGCTGCCGGAACTCACCTATGTGGTCGCCCATGGCCAGATGGCGCCGGGCGAACTCGATGACCGGATGAACGCGTTCTACGACGGGAAATACGACATCCTGCTGGCCACGACCATCGTCGAGAGCGGGCTCGATATCCCCACGGCCAACACCATGGTGGTGCATCGCGCGGACATGTTCGGGCTGGCGCAGCTCTACCAGATCCGCGGCCGGGTGGGGCGCTCCAAGACCCGCGCCTATGCCTATCTCACGACCAAACCGCGCGCCAAGATGACGGCGACGGCGGAGAAGCGGTTGCGCGTATTGGGCTCGCTCGACTCGCTCGGGGCGGGCTTTACCCTCGCGAGCCAGGATCTCGACATTCGCGGGGCCGGGAACCTCTTGGGCGAGGAACAGTCGGGCCAGATGCGCGACGTGGGCTATGAACTTTACCAATCCATGCTCGAAGAGGCGATCGCCAAGATCCGGTCGGGCCAGATGGAAGGGCTCTCGGAGGCCGATGACCAGTGGGCGCCGCAGATCAACCTCGGCGTGCCGGTGCTCATCCCGGAAGACTATGTGCCCGATCTCGACGTGCGTCTCGGGCTCTACCGGCGGCTCTCGTCGCTGACCACCAAGGTCGAGCTGGAGGGCTTTGCCGCCGAGTTGATCGACCGGTTCGGCAAGTTGCCGCGCGAGGTGAACACCCTGCTGCTGGTGGTGCGGATCAAGGCGATGTGCAAGCGCGCAGGGATTTCCCAGCTCGACGCGGGGCCCAAGGGCGCGACGATCCGCTTCCACAACGACAAGTTCGCCAGCCCCGAGGGGCTCGTGGAGTTCATCAAGGCGCAGAACGGGCTCGCCAAGGTCAAGGACAACAAGATCGTCGTGCGGCGGGATTGGAAAACCGAGGCCGACAAGATCAAGGGCGCCTTCGCGGTCGCGCGCGATCTGGCGGAAAAGGTCATTGCCATCAAGAAAGCCGCAAAGGCAGGGTGACTCGGCCGCGCCGCCCGGCTGGGGAGCGGCTCGGCAGAGGGTCTTGCAGGGTAAATGTTCGCCAATGGCGGCCGCGGGGCCCGAGCCTGCGGGTCAAAACCTTCACCCATCTTCGAAAACGCGCAGTTGACGTAGGGGCGGGTTAAGCGCTTTGAATTGCGGAATCGGGCCTGTTTTGTAAATAATTTACATCATGATCCGAAAAAACTGCTCATTAAATTACAAAATAAGTGAGTATTCTTAAATAGGTGGTCAGTTTTTCACAAATATCGGTTAATGTGCCCTTACGTACTGTGCGGACCGGAAGAGGAGGGGCGCGCAGCACAGTTTGAGGAGGACAGCCATGATGACCGAAGACCTGCTGGCGGCAGAACCGTCACCCGTGCATGAGCGCCAGGCGCCGCATGTGGACGCGCCGACCTATGCGCGGATGTATCGCCAGTCCGTGACCGATCCCGAGGCATTCTGGGGGCAAGAGGGCAAGCGGATCGATTGGATTCGGCCCTATACCCGGGTCAAGAACACCTCTTTCGAGCCCGGCAATGTCGATATCCGCTGGTTCGAAGACGGGACGCTCAACGTCTCGGCCAATTGCATCGACCGGCATCTTGAGACTCGCGGCGATCAGGTCGCGATCATCTGGGAGCCTGATGATCCGGAGAAGGACGCAGCCCAGCACATCACCTATCGCGAGCTGCACCGGAACGTGTGCAAGATGGCCAACGTGCTCAAGGGGCTCGGGGTGGAGAAGGGCGACCGCGTCGTCATCTACCTGCCGATGATCCCCGAGGCGGCTTATGCGATGCTCGCCTGTGCACGGATCGGCGCGATCCATTCCATCGTGTTCGCCGGGTTCTCCCCCGATGCGCTCGGCGCGCGGATCAACGGCTGCGGCGCCAAGCTCGTCATCACCGCCGATTACGCGCCGCGCGGCGGCCGCGAGACCAAGCTCAAATCCAACACCGACACCGCGCTGCTGCATTGTGACGATCACGTGCAATGCCTCGTCGTCAAGCGGACCGGGGCCCAGACCACCTGGACCGCGCAGGATCATGATTGCAACGCGTTGATGGCGGAGGCTTCGGCGGAGTGTCCGGCCGAAGAGATCGGCGCCGAGGATCCGCTCTTCATCCTCTACACCTCCGGCTCGACCGGCCAGCCCAAGGGCGTGGTCCACAGCTCGGGTGGCTATCTCGTCTATGCGGCGATGACGCACCAGATCACCTTCGACTATCACGACGGCGATATCTACTGGTGCACCGCGGATGTCGGCTGGGTCACTGGCCACAGCTACATCGTCTATGGCCCGCTCGCCAATGGCGGCACGACGGTGATGTTCGAGGGCGTGCCGACCTACCCCGACGCGGGGCGGTTCTGGGAGGTCTGCGACAAGCACAAGGTCACGCAGTTCTACACCGCGCCGACAGCGATCCGCGCGCTGATGGGGGCGGGCAAGGAATGGGTCGAGAAATACGATCTGTCGAGCTTGCGCATTCTCGGATCGGTCGGTGAGCCGATCAACCCCGAGGCATGGAACTGGTACAACGATGTCGTCGGCAAGGGCCGCTGCCCGATCGTCGACACCTTCTGGCAGACCGAGACGGGCGGGCACATGCTCACCCCGCTGCCGGGCGCGACCAAGCTCAAGCCGGGCGCGGCGCAGCAGCCGTTCTTTGGCGTGCAGCCGGTGGTGCTGGAGCCCACGAGCGGCGAAGTGATCGAGGGCAACGGCGTTGAGGGCGTGCTCTGCATCAAGGACAGCTGGCCGGGGCAGATGCGCACCGTCTGGGGCGATCACGAGCGCTTCGAGAAGACCTATTTCTCCGACTACAAGGGCTACTATTTCTCGGGCGACGGCTGCCGCCGCGACGAGGATGGCGACTATTGGATTACCGGCCGGGTCGATGACGTGATCAACGTCTCGGGCCACCGGATGGGAACGGCCGAGGTCGAGAGCGCGCTGGTGGCCCATGAGAAGGTCGCCGAGGCGGCGGTCGTGGGCTATCCGCATGAGATCAAGGGCCAGGGGATCTATGCCTATGTGACGCTGATGGACGGGGAAGAGCCGTCGGACGCGCTGCGCAAGGAGCTGGAGGTCTGGGTCCGGTCCGAGATCGGGCCGATCGCCAAGCCGGACCTCATCCAGTGGGCGCCGGGCCTGCCCAAGACGCGCTCGGGCAAGATCATGCGCCGCATTCTCCGCAAGATCGCCGAGGATGATTTCGGCGCCCTGGGCGATACCTCGACGCTGGCCGATCCTTCGGTGGTCGATGACCTCATCGCCAACCGCATGAACCGGGCAGACGCGTGATGGACGGGGCCGCAACAGCCACCCCGGCGCCGGTCATCATCCTGCTCGGGCCTCCGGGCGCGGGCAAGGGGACGCAGGCGCGCATGCTTCAGGAGCGGCACGGGTTCGTGCAGCTTTCCACCGGTGATCTTTTGCGCGCCGCGGTTGCGGCGAGCACGGAGGCGGGCCGGCGCGCCAAGGCGGTCATGGACGCGGGCGGGCTGGTGAGCGATGACATCGTCATCTCGATCCTGCGCGACCGGCTGATCGAGCCCGACTGCGCCGGCGGCGTGATCCTCGACGGGTTTCCGCGCACCACCGTGCAGGCCGAGGCGCTGGACGAGCTGCTCGCGCGCTCGGGCCAGCAGATCAACGCCGCAATCAGCCTTGAGGTGGACGATGCGGCGATGGTCGAGCGGATCACCGGGCGCTTCACCTGCGCCAAGTGCGGCGAGGGCTATCACGAGCGCTTCAAACCCACGGCCCAGCCCGGCGTTTGCGACACCTGCGGCGGGACGGACATGAAGCGCCGCGCCGATGACACCGCCGAGACCGTGGTGGACCGGCTGGCCGCCTACCGCGCCCAGACCGCGCCGCTCGTCAGCTACTACGAAACTGCCGGAGCACTCAGCCGCGTCGCGGCCATGGGAGAGATCGACGAGGTCGCATCCCGGCTGAACTCCCTCGTTGCGAGGGCCACCGCCTAGTGGCCCCGTGCAAGACCCGGCCCGGCACAGCGTCGCCCGGGCCCCACCAGTGAAAGAGGAGGAATTTCCATGTCCCAAGATGACGGCCCCAACAATGCCTATTGGCAGGCCAACCTGCGTCTCATTTACATCAGCCTGGCGATCTGGGCGCTTGTGTCCTTCGGGTTCGGGATCGTCCTGCGCCCGATGCTCTCGGGCATCGCCTTGGGCGGTGCGGATATCGGCTTCTGGTTCGCCCAGCAGGGCTCGATCCTCGTCTTCCTGGCGCTGATCTTCTTCTATGCCTGGCGGATGAACCGGCTCGATCGTGAACACGGCGTCGACGAGGATTGAACCCATGGATCAGTTTACACTCAACCTGCTCTTTGTCGGCGCGTCCTTCGCGCTCTACATCGGCATCGCGATCTGGGCCCGCGCGGGCTCCACATCGGAATTCTACGCCGCCGGGCGCGGCGTCCACCCGGTCACCAACGGGATGGCCACTGCGGCTGACTGGATGTCCGCGGCGTCCTTCATCTCGATGGCGGGGCTCATCGCCTTCACCGGCTATGACAACTCCTCCTTCCTCATGGGCTGGACCGGCGGCTACGTGCTGCTCGCGCTCCTGCTCGCGCCCTACCTGCGCAAATTCGGCAAGTTCACCGTCTCCGAGTTCATCGGCGATCGGTTCTACAGCCCGACCGCGCGTCTGGTGGCGGTGATCTGCCTGCTCGTGGCCTCCATCACCTACGTGATCGGCCAGATGCAGGGGGTGGGGATCGCCTTCGGCCGCTTCCTGGAAATCGATGCGTTCTGGGGCCTGCTGATCGGCTCCTGCGTGGTGTTTGCCTATGCGGTGTTCGGCGGCATGAAGGGCGTGACCTACACCCAGGTGGCGCAATACTGCGTGCTCATCACCGCCTACACCATCCCGGCGGTCTTCATCTCGCTCCAGCTCACCGGCAATCCGATCCCGGCGCTCGGCCTGTTTGGCGATCACACCGCCTCGGGCGAGCCGCTGCTGACCAAGCTCAACCAGATCGTGACGGACCTCGGCTTTGCCGAATACACCGCCGCGCATGGCTCGACCATCAACATGGTGCTCTTCACCCTGTCGCTGATGATCGGCACGGCCGGTCTGCCCCACGTGATCATGCGGTTCTTCACCGTGCCGCGGGTGGCCGATGCGCGCTGGTCGGCAGGCTGGACACTGGTGTTCATCGCGCTGCTCTACCTCACGGCCCCCGCCGTGGGCGCGATGGCGCGGCTCAACATCTCCGAGCTGATGTGGCCCAATGGCACGGATGGCGAGGCGGTATCGGTCGAGCAGATCGAGACCGATCCGGAGTATGGCTGGATGGCGACGTGGCAGAAGACCGGCCTTCTGGGCTGGGAAGACAAGAACGGCGACGGCAAGATCCAGTACTACAATGATGCCAATGCCGATCTTCAGGCGCGGGCCGCGGAAAACGGTTGGGAAGGCAACGAGCTCACCAACTTCAACCGCGACATCCTCGTGCTGGCAAACCCCGAGATCGCAAGCCTTCCGGGCTGGGTGATCGGGCTCGTGGCAGCGGGCGGCCTCGCGGCGGCACTCTCCACGGCGGCGGGCCTGCTGCTGGCGATCTCCTCGGCGGTCTCGCATGACCTGCTCAAGGGCCAGCTCACGCCAGACATGTCGGAGAAATCCGAACTGATGGCGGCGCGCATTTCCATGGCGGCGGCGATTGTCGTGGCGGTGCTTCTGGGGCTCAACCCCCCGGGCTTCGCGGCGCAAACGGTGGCGCTGGCCTTCGGGCTCGCGGCGGCCTCGATCTTCCCGGCGCTGATGATGGGGATCTTCTCGACCCGCATCAACAACACCGGCGCGGTCTCGGGCATGCTGGCGGGTCTTCTGGTCACGCTGCTCTATATCTTCCTGCACAAGGGATGGTTCTTCATCCCCGACACCAACGCCTTCACCGATGACAACCCACTCCTCGGGCCCGTCAAGTCCACCTCCTTCGGCGCCATCGGCGCGGCGGTGAACTTTGCTGTGGCTTACGTTGTCTCGGGCATGACGAAGGAAACCCCGCAGGAGATCAAGGACCTCGTGCAAAGCGTGCGCATCCCCCGCGGCGCCGGCACGGCGGTCGAAGGCCACTGACGGCCCTCGGAGGACCCGCCCGCTCCCGGGCGGATCCTCCCCCTCCCAAAGCAACGCCCCCCGCGCGCATCCAATGCGGGCGGGGGGCCGCTTCGATAGGTCAGTCCCATGTCCCTTCCCGCAGAGCTCATCCCCTTTCTCGCCTCGGTGCACCCCTATGACAGCCTGCCGGCCAAGGCGCTCGGCGCGCTGGCGGCGGCCTGCGAGCGCTGCGATGCCGCTACGGGCGAGACCGTCTTTGCCTGCGGCGCGGCAGTCCCCGGCCTTTTCGTGATCGTCAGCGGCACGGTGGAGATCACCGACCAGTCCGGCATCCAGCTGTCGATCCTCGGCCCCCGAAATTCCTTCGGCGAACGCGCGCTTCTGCGCCGCGAAACCGCCAGCCGGACGGCCCGCGCGAGTGAGCCCACGGTGATGATCCTCGTCCCCGAAGCGCAGTTCCACGCCCTCATCGCCGAGCACGCTCCCGTCGCGCGGTTCTTTGACCGCCGACGCCCCGCGCCCGTCGGGGGCCAGTCGCTCCACACGCTGCCCGTGGGCCATCTGATGAGCCGCGCGCCCGAGACCTGCCCGCCCGCAACACCGATCCGCGATGCCGCCGCGCGGATGCGCCGCGCGCATATCTCCTCGATCTGCGTCGCCGACGAGGCCGGGTTTCACGGCATCGTCACCCTGCGCGACATGAACGGTCGGGTCATCGTCGACGGGGTTGATCCCACGGATCCGGTCTCGCGCATCATGACCGCCGCGCCGCTGACCCTCGGGCCGCGCGCGCTGGTGACGGATGTGCTGCATCTCATGGTCGAGCAGCGGATCGGCCATATCCCGATCGTCGAGGATGGCCGGCTTCTGGGCATCGTCACCCAGACCGATCTCACCCGCGCGCAGGCGCTCTCCTCGGCCGAGATCGTCGAGCGCGTCGCGAGGGCCGCGACGCCCGACGAGATGGCGCGCGCCACCGCCGACATCCCGCGCCTTCTGGTGCAGCTTGTCGACACCGGCAATCGCCACGAGACCGTCACCCGCCTCATCACCGATATCGCCGACACCGCGACGCGCCGCCTTCTGGCGCTGGCCGAGGCCGAGCTCGGCCCCGCGCCCGCGTCTTATCTCTGGCTCGCCTGCGGCTCGCAGGGGCGACAAGAGCAGACGGGCGTCTCGGATCAGGACAATTGCCTCATTCTGGACGACAGCGTCTCGGAGGCGGACCGTCCCTATTTCGCCACGCTCGCCCGCTTCGTGAGCGACGGGCTCGACCGCTGCGGCTACGTTTTCTGCCCCGGCGACATGATGGCGACCAACCCGCGCTGGTGCCAACCGCTGGCCACATGGCGCGGCTATTTCGATGCCTGGATCGCCCGGCCGAGCCCCGAGGCCCAGATGCTCGCCTCCGTGATGTTCGATCTTCGGCCCATCGGCGGCGAGATGCGCCTCTTTGACCAGCTTCAGGAAGAGACCCTGCGCAAAGCGTCGGCCAACTCGATCTTCGCGGCCCACATGATCTCCAACGCGCTCAAGCATCACCCGCCGCTCGGCCTTCTGCGCGGGCTCGCCACGATCCGCTCGGGCGAGCACCGCAACGCACTGGACCTCAAGCACAACGGCGTGGTGCCGGTGGTGGATCTGGGCCGCGCCTATGCGCTCCAGGGCCAGCTCCGCTCGGTCAACACCCGTGCCCGGCTCGAAGCTGCGATGGCGGCGGGCGTGCTCTCGGGCTCGGGCGGCTCGGACCTGCTCAGCGCCTACGATCTCATCGCCACCACCCGCCTCAGGCATCAGGCCGCGCAGATCCGCGCCGGCCAGCGCCCGGGCAATTTCCTCAATCCCGCCGATCTCTCCGACTTCGAGCGCAGCCACCTGCGTGATGCCTTCGTCGTCGTGAAGACGATGCAATCGGCTTTGGGGTCGGGCAAAGCCACGTTAGGATAAGGTCATGTTCATCGAACTCATCGCCACGGTTGTCGCCGGGATCGCCTGCGCCGGGATCATGATGCTGCTCAACCACGCCACCGGGCGGCGCCTGCCGCGCTGGCTCATTCCCGTCGCGGCGGGGCTGGGCATGATCGGCATGACGATCTCCAACGAATACACCTGGTTCGACCGGACGTCCGCGCGCCTGCCGGAGGGTGTCGAGATCGCGCTCAATGTCGAGGAGCGGAGCTGGCTGCGCCCCTGGACCATGGCCCGCCCCTATACCAAACGCTTCGTTGCGGTGGATCGCGCTGGCGTCCGGAGCCATCCCGGCCTGCCCGAGCAGCGCCTCGCCGATCTCTACTTCTTCGGCCGCTGGTCGCCGGTCAACCGCGCGCCCATGCTCTACGATTGCGACGGCGCCCGTGCCGCGCTCCTGATCGACGGGGCGGAATTCGCCGCCGATGGCTCGGTCGCGGCGGACTGGGGCGCGGTGCCGCCGGGCGATCCGATCCTCGCGCTGGTCTGCGGCGCCTGAGATGGGCGGGCGCGGGCTTCTGGGCCTCGGGCTGCGACTGCGGGTCTTTCTGTTCTTCGTGCTGCTGGCGCTCGGCGCGCTGGCCTTGGCCGGCGGCGCGCTCTACCTCGGCTGGTCGCGGCTCGATCCGCCGGGCCCTTCCGCGCCCTTCATGACCGCGTTCCTCATCTTTGCCTTCGCCAACACCGGGCTCGTGCTCGGGGTCTGGCTGCTCTTCGACGAAAACGTGGCCCGCCCGATCGACCGTCTTGCCGCCGCCCTGCGCCTGCGCGCGCACGCGGATCTCGAGGCCAGCGTTCAGGCGGGCGCCGCGCCATATCTGGGCGATCTCGCCCCCGCCGCCGAGGCCCTCGCGCGCCGGATTGGCGGGGCGAAGTCCGCGAGCGCGGACGGGGCGGAAGACGGCGGAGAGGCCGAATCCCTGCGGTCGGATCGCGAACAGCTCACGGCGCTTCTGACCGAGATCCCGATCGCCACAATCCTGCTCAATCCCGCCGAGCAGATCATTCTCTACGATGCCCAGGCCGCCGAGGTCCTGTCGCGAATCGCGCCGCCGCGCCTGCGCGCACCGGTGTCGGATTATTTCGATATGGGCAGCCTGCGCGACGCGATGCGCCGGCTGGAGCAGGGCGCGGGCGAAACCATCCTGACCCTCTTCGATACCGCACGAAGCCAGGGGTTTCAGGCCCGCATGAAACAGCTCCGCCGCGGCGGGCACATGATCTTCATCGAGGTCCAGTCCGAGCCCGACGCCGACGGGCTCTCCGCCCGCCCTCTCGTCTTCGATTTCACGCTGCACGACACCGCGCAGAGCCGCGAGATCGAGGATACCCCGCTGATGGACCTCTGCTTTGTGCCCTTCGACACCGAGACCACCGGGCTCTCGGTCGCGCGCGACGCCGTCGTTCAGCTCTCCGCGCTGCGGGTCCTCAAGGGGCGCATCGTCGAGGGCGAGGTGTTCGACAGCTACGTCAACCCCGGCCGGCCCATCCCCCCGGCCTCGACCCGCATCCACAAGATCACCGACGCGCTGGTCGCGGGCGCCCCCCCGATGCCCGATGTCGCGCGCGCCTTCCATCATTTCGCCCGCGAGTCGGTGCTGGTCGCCCATAACGCGCCCTTCGACATCGGCCTGCTCCGCCGCGACGCCGCCGAGGCGGGGCTCACTTGGCCGCACCCGGTGCTCGACACGGTGCTGCTCTCGGCGGTGGTGTTCGGAACGACGGAAAGCCACACGCTCGACGCCCTCTGCGCCCGTCTTTCGATCGACATCCCCGAGGGCCGCCGTCACACCGCCCTCGGCGACGCCGACGCTACCGCCCGCGCCCTGGTCAAACTCCTGCCCCTGGTCGCTGCCCGCGGCATCACCACCTTCGGCGCGCTCATCGCCGAAACCCGCAAACACGGCCGCCTCCTGCGCGACCTCAACGACTGAGTGCAATAGGCGCAAAATCCTATTTTTGTCAGTTGGTTAAAATGGATTTACAGGCCGTTGAAGAGAGCGGGGTTGGGTCTCTCGCCAAGCTGCGACCTCCATCGCAAAGACAGAGTGTCGACACAGAGGAAAACCAGCCGAATGCCAAATAATTAACGCAAGGCGTCGCAAAGGTTAAAAAGTCGTTAAGTTTCGCGCGAAAAATATTGCGTGATCTGAAGCTGGGTTCAATAACTTCCGTGAAGCGTTCGCGGGTAAGGTTTGGTAGCCGTATAGTAAGCTCTGTCTCTTTTAAACCGACAATTTTCAACTCGCTGCATGAATATAAGGGGCCCTCCTGGATGGGCGGCTCTTATGAATTTTTCGCGCGTTTGCTTGATATAAATGCATTCAAGAAGATTGTCTTATGGAAAGAGCTCTGCCTGCCGACCTTAGAACTCTCACGAGCTTTCGGTTCTTCGCCGCTTTCTGGGTGTTTCTATTTCATCTCAGGTCGCGAATAGAATATGATCAGAACTGGTTCTGGAGCGTGATTGAAAACGGGGCGAGGGGCGTCGATTTCTTTTTTGTCCTGTCTGGCTTCGTGATCTTTCATGTCTATGAACCCAAAATTTCAGACGGAACCTTCTCATTTCGCCGCTACGTCGTGAAACGTTTCGCGCGAATTTACCCTTTGCACGCAGTTATGCTGCTCGTGTTTGTCGCGCTGTCCATCCTGCGGGGAAGCGGGGCAGATGGAATTTTTGCGTCAGTCTTGCTGTTCCATGCCTGGGGGGTAACTGACGGTCTCGTGCTGAATGGTCCGAGTTGGACATTATCCGCGGAGATGTTCGCGTATCTTCTGTTCGGCGTACTGGTCAATCGCAGTCCCGGGACCTCGGCCATCGTCGCGGCTCTATGTGTGAGCGCGATCGCTGCGCATTTCATCGCACTGGGCGTTGGAAAATCAGCGTTCATTCATCTCACTTGGGATTACGGTATCGTCAGGATCGTCCCGTCATTCATCCTCGGTATGCTGTTGCGCAGACTCACCCCAATTGTTCCAGCGGCATTCGCTGCCATCATGGGGTTTGCCGGGATAGTAGCTCTGTTGATACTCGCCAGCGCACCAGCTGGTTATGAGGTGTTCTTACCTTTTTCGCTTTTGATTATTTCTGGCGCCAAGCTCTCGGATCGGAGAAACCTGCCAACCAACAGCAAGCTTTTTGTTTACTTGGGGGAGATCTCTTATTCGACCTACATGATCCATATCTTTGTCATTGCTGTGTGGTTTGATTACTTGCCAAAACTGGGGATAGCGCCATTGCCATGGCCTGCGATCTGCGTGATGGTTCTCGCTTGTTCAGTTGCAAGCTATCATGTGATCGAACTTCCTGCGCGGCGTTGGATAAACGGTTTGGGGAGAAACAGGTCGGTAAATCTGGGGTTAACGCAGTGAAATAGGCTGGGGTCAGGACTCATAGCCAATAAATGACGATTGCTGCGAGAGCGATGGCCGAGAGGAAGACCTTGGGGCAGCGATCATACCGGGTTGCGACGCGCCGCCAATCCTTGAGCCTGCCGAACATGATCTCAATCCTGTTGCGTCGCTTGTATCGACGCTGATCGTATTTCACGGGCGTCTTGCGTTGCTTTCGACCCGGGATGCAGGGCCTTATCCCTTTGTCTTTCAAAGCGTCTCTGAACCAGTCGGCGTCATAGCCACGGTCTCCGAGCAGCCAGTCTACATTCGGCAGGCTGCTCAGCAGTGCCCGCGCGCCGATGTAGTCGCTGACCTGACCAGCGGT
>NZ_FOYI01000003.1 GCF_900116005.1 Poseidonocella sedimentorum | reverse complement strand
AACCATCATTTGCGCGAAGATGCCCTTGTCGCTCCAGCGCTTCCAACGATTGTAGAGCGTCTTGTGAGGGCCATATTCCTTCGGAGCATCCCGCCAACGCAACCCATTGCGGTTGATGAAGATAATCCCGCTCAGAACACGACGATCATCGACGCGTGGCTTGCCGTGGGACTTCGGGAAGTAAGGCTCCAGGCGCGCCATCTGCGCGTCGCTCAACCAGAAAAGATCAGACATGTCACCGCTCTGTTTTCGGACGGTGAATCATGACGCCTCAATGAAATCAATGGGTCCTGACCCTAAGAGTTTAAGCTTTTGGCACATTAGTCGATGCAGTTTTGTCACAATTTGTAGTTCAACAATAACGACCGTCGTTAGCATGGCAGTTTTGCTTATTGGTTTTGTCACGGCTCCATGCAATATCCTCTGGTTGGCAACGAGGAGAATTATGTGTCTGAAGATGATGGTAGCGGAGACCTCGCGGGCATTGGGAAGGTTGCCCAAGCTATTCCAGAAGCGGGTTGGACGAAGGCAATCGATACAGCTTGCGATACCTTTTCCGACTTGATTGCTCCGATCACTAAGACAACCGCCGGACTTGGCGCGCTTATTCAAGCCAAATTTGACGCGATGATAGATGTCCAAAAGGTCTTCGCGGCCGATGCTGTGCAGCGCGCGAGGCAAAAGACCCAAAATCTAATACCTCCGGAAAACCAAAGACCGAGCGCTCGCGTTTTGGTTAAAGCCATTGAGGAGGCATCCCTCGAGAGTGACGAAAACCTTCGCGACATATGGGCTAACTTGATCGCCAACGAAATTCACGGTGGAGCGGTTCACCCTGTATTTCCTCAAATACTGTCGCAACTCAGCGCGTCCGACGCTCTCGTACTTGCGCAGATCGCCGAGAAGAACGCAAAAAAGACGATGAAGGCTTATGCGCGGGCACTCACGGCTTCTGTAAGTGTTTTTGGGTTTGGTGTCACAACAGTCCTGGGAGAGAGCTCAGATGCACACCACGAATACCTCGACCGGCTAGGGCTTGTCGAGAAACGAGATGGCTTCTGGAGCCTCACACATTTTGGGGAAGAATTTGTCGCTGCAGTGACTGATCCAAGCTTCTCTGTGGCCTCTGCGGATGTATAGCGAAAACCACATGGAACGTCAGTGTCTGTTCGACGAGTAGTGCCTTCGCACTTTAAATTAGCGGATTTGGATGCCGTATGAATTTCCCCGACCCGAAAGAGATTTTCGACCTTCTGGGTCAATATGCCGTAGCTGGTGCAATAGTGATGATTGGCAGCTACGGTGGCACTCTGACTGCCGGCATTAGTCCCCTTCGCGACATATGGGCTTTTCTGATTGTCGTTGGCGTGTTCTGCGTTCAAATTTTCGGCGTGTGTCTATGGCTATGGGTGTATGCCTCCAGCGCTCAGGCGTTCTACGGAAGAATTCTAGCGAGACATCGAACCGCCCCGAAAAGCGGAAAGTTATTGGCTTGGTCATACACCATTCTCTACGGCTTGATTTCATTCTCCACCGGTCTCCTGTTGTTTATTTTGGCGGGCCATCAAGCAGGGATCGTAAGTTGACTAGTTCGCCCAAAACCCAAGCATTTTTGTAAATTTTTTGAGCAGCCTTTCCTGCGCGGTCATCGGTTAAACCACCATGGACTGCAGGACGTCCTGCGCATAGGGCCTCATCCCCATTTGAACCCATGTTCACTTTCCGCACGGAAACGGGATGCGAACCGACCCAAGAAATCCGTCGATTTACGCTGGCATCCCGAGCAACGCGCCTACCGCGTGTTCCGTCTCTGTTGCCATCGATATCGCTAGGAACGCGCGTTTGGGTTTTGGCGGTGTTCGGCGGCAGAGCATTGAAAGGTAACAAGAAAACGAGGCCGAACCGGAACGGACGAGGTTCGCCCAAACTGAGACTGAGGGTCATTCTGAGCCCAGCTTCGACCAGGCGGCGCGTCTATGAGGTTCGGTCGGTTCTAGCAAACCCCTTTGATAACACGGAAAAATCCATGCCCGTCAGGGCGGTGTCACTGGTTCGCAATGGGGATAATGGCGGAGGAGGTGGGATTCGAACCCACGGTACGCTTTCACGCACGCCGGTTTTCAAGACCGGTGCATTCGACCACTCTGCCACTCCTCCGGCGTATGTTGATCGAAGGCGCTTGGTCGCGGTTTCGGATCTGAATGTCAATCCTTCGAGCGCCTCGATGGACCCACTGGTGCGACGGATCGGTGGCGCCGGTGGGTCGCGCCGATGGGTGGCCTTGCCTGAGGCGGGGGCTTTGGGCGGATTCTGGCCGCAAGCGCCGAATTCCGCGGCACCGCTCGCTGAAACTTGTCCGGATTCGGGTTGCGCTTCGGCTGTTGTGGGGGTCTTCTTGAGCAAAGCTCGCCCGATCGCGACATGGTCAAACCTACGGAACAGCCGATGACATCTCCGCGCCTTCACCGCTTCGCCCTGCTATGCCGCCGTGCTCTCGTGCTCATGCTGGCCCTTGGCCTCGCCCCTGCCGCGCAGGCCTTCGAGACGAGCGCGCGGGCGGCCTTCGTCAAGGATCTCACTACCGATACCGTGCTTTTGGCCAAAAACGCCGATGAGCCGCTGCCGCCGGCGTCCATGTCCAAGCTCATGACGCTCTACATGGCCTTCGAGGCGCTGGAGGACGGGCGGCTCACGCTGGACGAGACCTTGCCGGTCAGCGCTCATGCCATGAGCTATCGCGGCTCGACGATGTTTCTCGACACGACCGACCGGGTGAAGGTCGAGGATCTGCTGCGTGGGATCATCGTGCTCTCGGGCAATGATGCCTGCGTGGTGATTGCCGAGGCGCTCTCGCCGGACGGGACCGAGGCCGGGTTTGCCCGGCTCATGACGCGGCGGGCCGAGCAGATGGGCATGGAGGATTCCACCTTCACCAATTCCAACGGCTGGCCGCAGATCGGCCACCGGATGAGCCTTGCGGATCTGGGGCTTCTGGCCGAGCGGCTGATCGAGGATTTCCCGCAGTTCTATCCGCTCTTCGCCGAAGAGGAATTCGCCTTTGACGGCCGCGCGCCGCGCAATGTGCGCAACCGCAACCCGCTTCTGGGGCTGGGCATCGGCGTCGACGGGATGAAGACCGGCCACACCGAGGAGGCCGGCTATGGGTTCGTCGGCTCGGCCGCGCAGGGCGATCGCCGGATCGTCTTCGTGGTGGCCGGGCTCGACAGTCAGCAGACCCGCGCCGAGGAGGCCGAGCGGGTGGTCAACTGGTCCTTCCGGCAGTTCAAGAAAGCCAAGGTCGCGAGCGCGGGATCGGTGCTGGCCGAGGCCGATGTCTGGATGGGGCAGGCGGGGTCGGTCGGGCTCGTACCCGAGGCGGATGTCGAGCTTCTGGTGCCCGCGCTTGGCGGCACGGACGAGATCGCGGCGGAAATCGTCTACGACGGCCCGCTCACGGCGCCGATCGCACTTGGCGAGCCCGTGGCCGAGCTGGTCATCGCGCGGGGCGAGGAGTTGCCCAGCACGCGCATCCCGCTGGTGGCCGATGCGTCTGTGCCGGTGGCGGGCTTCGGCGGGCGGATCAAGACCGCGGCGCTGGTCCTGTTGCGCCAGCTCAACGATCAGGCGGTCGAGCAGTGACAGCGCCCGGGCGCTTCATCACATTCGAGGGGATCGACGGCTCGGGCAAATCGACCCAGGCGCGGCGGCTTCACGCGGCGCTGGTGGCGGATGGCCAGCGGGCGATCCTGACGCGCGAGCCGGGGGGCAGCCCCGGCGCCGAGGAAATCCGCGCGCTGGTGTTGCAGGGCGATCCGGACCGCTGGTCGGCCGAGACCGAGCTTTTGCTCTTCACCGCGGCGCGGCGCGATCATCTGGAACGGCTGATCGCCCCGGCGCTGGAGGCGGGCGAGACGGTGATCTGCGATCGCTACGTCGACAGCACCCGGATGTATCAGGGCCTGTCGCGCGGGGATCTCCGGGCCCGTGTCGATGCGCTGCACAGCCTGATGATCGGGCGCGAGGCGGATCTGACCGTGCTGATCGACATGGACCCCGGTGTCGCGCTTGGCCGGGCCAAGGCGCGGGCAACGGCGGAGGAGCGGTTCGAGGATTTCGGGCTGGACCTGCAGCGCAAGATGCGGGCGGGCTTCCTCGGGCTGGCGCGTGAATTCGAGAGCCGCTTTCGCGTCATCGACGGCAATCGCCCCGAGGACGAGGTCGCGGCCGACGTGTGGGCGGCGGTCAAGCCGGCGCTGATGGCGGCCACATGACCGATCTGGAGGATCTGCCACGGCCGGACGTGGTCGAGGGCGCGCCGCACCCCTCGCAGACCGCGCGCCTCGTGGGGCAAGCCCGCGCCGAGGCCGCCTTCCTGGAGGCCTACACCGCCGGGCGGCTGCACCATGGCTGGATGCTGACGGGCCCGCGCGGGGTCGGCAAGGCGACGCTTGCCTGGCGCATCGCGGCGTTTCTGTTGGCCACGCCCGAGGCCGGGAGCGGGCTTTTCGGCGAACCGGACGTGCCCACCACGCTCGACGTCTCGCCCGAGCATCCGGTCACGCGGCGGCTCCGCGCCGGGGCCGATCCGGGGCTCTTCGTGCTGCGGCGGGGCCATGATCCCAAGACCAAACGGCTGCGCACGGTGATCACGGTCGATGAGGTGCGCAAGCTCAAGAGCTTCTTTGGCCTTTCGGCGAGCGACGGGGGGCGGCGCGTGGTGATCGTCGATGCCGCCGACGAGATGAACACCGCCGCGGCCAATGCGCTGCTCAAGCTGCTCGAGGAGCCGCCCGCCCGGACCACGCTGCTGCTCGTCACCCACCAGCCCGCGCGGCTTTTGCCGACGATCCGCTCGCGCTGCCGTGTGCTGCCGCTCCGGCCGCTGGGGCCCGAAGATCTGGCCGAGGCGCTGGCGCTGAGCGGGGTCGAAACCGGCGCGTCGCCCGCGGCCCTGGCCGAGCTTGCCGATGGCTCGGTGGGCGAGGCGGTGCGGATCGCCGCGCATGACGGGCTGGAGCTTTACGGCGCGCTCGTGTCGGTGTTGCGGGACCTGCCGCAATTTGACCGCCCGCGGGCGCTGGCCCTGGCCGAAAGCGTCGCGGGGCCGGGCAAGGAGGCGCGGCTCGATCTGCTCATCGCGCTGCTGGACCGGTTCCTTCTGCGGCTGGTCCGCACCGGGGCGACCGGCGCGCCCCCCGCGCAGGACATCGTGCCGGGCGAGGGGGCGGCGCTCGCCGCGCTCTGCGCCGATCCCGCCGCGGCGCGTCATTGGGCGGCAATGGCCGAAGATGTCGGGGCCTCTTTGCGCCGGGGCCGGTCGGTCAATCTTGACCCCGCCGCGCTCATCCTTGATACGGTATTTGCGTTGCGCAAGGCCGCCGCTTGAGCCAGCACCCGACGCAAGACCCGATCCCCTGAGGTGCCGATGCCGACCGACCACAACACCGCCCCCGTGCCCGAAATCACCGACAGCCACTGCCACCTCGATTTCCCCGATTTCGACGCGGAACGGGGCGAGGTGATCGCGCGGGCCGTGGCCGCCGGGGTCACGCGGATGGTCACGATCTGCACCCGGCTTCGGCTGGAGCCGCAGGTCCGCGCGATCGCCGAGGCGCATGACGAGGTCTTCTACGCCGCCGGGACCCACCCGATGAGCGCCGCCGAGGAGCCGATGGCGCGCGTCGACGAGCTCGTGGCGCTGGCCGCGCACCCCAAGTTCGTGGGCATCGGCGAGACGGGCCTGGATTACCACTACAGCGCCGAGAGCGCCGAGGTGCAGCAGCAGAGCCTGCGCATCCATATCGCCGCCGCGCGCGAGACCGGCCTGCCGCTCATCATCCATGCGCGCGCCGCCGATGAGGACATGGCGCGCATTCTGGAGGAGGAGTTCCGCGCCGGGGCCTATTCCTGTGTCATGCATTGCTTTTCCTCGGGCGCGGCGCTCGCGGCAAAGGCGCTTGAGCTCGGGTTTTACCTCTCGATGTCCGGGATCGCGGCCTTCCCGCGCTCCAAAGAGCTGCGCGAGATTTTCGCCGCCGCCCCGGTGGACCGGATCCTTGTCGAGACCGACGCGCCCTATCTCGCGCCGCCGCCCCATCGCGGCAAGCGCAACGAGCCGGCCTACACCGCCCATACCGCCAGGGTCGGCGCCGAGGTCTTCGGCCTCGACTACGCCGATTTCGCCGCGCAGACGCAGGAGAATTTCAACCGCCTCTTCGCCAAGGCCGCCGCCGCGCGGGCGGGCGCGTGATGGCCGAGCTGCGCTGCACGATCCTCGGCTGTGGCTCGTCCGGCGGTGTGCCGCGCATTGGGGGCGACTGGGGCGAGTGCGACCCCGCGAACCCCAGGAACCAGCGCCGCCGCTGTGCGCTTCTGGTGGAGCGCGAGGAGGCCGGGGGCATCACCCGCGTGCTCATCGACACGCCGCCGGACCTGCGCGGCCAGCTTCTGGATGCCGGCGTCGGCCATCTCGATGCGGTGCTCTACACCCATTCCCATGCCGACCACGTCCACGGGATCGATGATCTGCGCGTCGTGGTCTACAACCGCAAGGACCGGCTCGCGGTATGGGCCGACGGGCCCACGCAGGACAACCTCTATTCGCGCTTCGGCTATGCCTTCGTTCAGCCCGAGGGCAGCCCCTATCCGCCGATCCTCGACATGCACACGATCAAGGGCCACGCCAGCAAGGGTCATGCGATCAAGGACGACATCACCATCACCGGCGCGGGCGGCGCGATCACCTTCACGCCCTTCGAGGTCAATCACGGCAGCATCGACGCGCTCGGCTTTCGGATGGAAGACGTGGCGTACCTTCCGGATGTGGCCGAGATCCCCGAGGCGGCCTGGCCCGCGCTGGAGGGGCTCGACTGCTGGATCGTGGACGCGCTGCGCCGCCGCCCGCACCCGACGCACGCCCATCTCGACAGGACGCTGGAGTGGATCGCGCGCGCCGCGCCGCGCCGGGCCGTGCTGACCAACATGCACGTCGATCTCGATTACGAGACCGTCGCCGCCGAAACCCCCGCGCACATCGCCCCCGCCCATGACGGGCTCGTGCTCCGGCGCGCCTTGTGAGCGCAGGGCCGCGGATCCGCGCGGGGCGCCGCGCCCCGGAAAGGCCGAGATGCAAGCGCTGATCGAGATTATCCTGCCGGTTTTCCTCGTGATCGGAGCGGGTTACGTCGCCCATTGGCGCGGGGTGTTTCCCGAAGCCGCCGTTGGCGGGCTCATGAGATTCGTCCAGAATTTCGCGCTTCCCTGCCTGCTCTTTCAGGCGATCTCGACCCTCGATCTCGGCGAGGCCTTTGAATGGCGGCTGCTGCTGTCCTTCTACGCGGGCGCGTTCGCGTGTTTCTTCGTCGGCATGGGGCTCTCGATCTTCTGGCTCAAGCGCCCGCCGGAGGATGCGGTCGCCATCGGTTTCACCTGTCTGTTTTCCAACTCGCTCCTGCTCGGCCTGCCGATCACCGAGCGCGCCTTCGGGCCGGATGCGCTCGCCGCCAACTACGCGATCATCGCGGTGCACGCGCCGATCTGCTACGGGCTCGGGGTCACTGTGATGGAGATATTCCGCGCGCGTCGCTTGGCCCTCGGCGGCTCCATCACGCTCAAGGTCCTGCGCTCGATGCTGGGCAATGTGCTGATCATCGCGCTTGCGCTCGGGCTGGTGATCAATCTCGCGCAGGTGCCGGTGCCGGGGGCGGCGGCCGAGGCGGTGGGCCTGATCGCGCGCGCCGCGCTTCCCGCCGCGCTCTTCGGGCTGGGCAGCATCCTCGCGCAGTACCGCCCCGAGGGGGACACGCGGGCGATCGCCATGGTCTGCGCTGTGACGTTGCTGCTGCATCCCGCGATCGTCTGGTCGCTCGGCAAGCTCACCGGGCTGGGCCCCGCGGGGTTCCGATCGGCGGTCCTGACCTCGGCGATGGCGCCGGGGGTCAATGCCTATATCTTTGCCAACATGTACGGCGTGGCCAAACGGGTCGCGGCCTCGTCGGTGCTGATCGCAACCGCGATGTCGATCCTCTCGGTGACCTTCTGGCTTACGGTCCTGCGCGGGGTCTGAGCGCCTCGGCGTCGCGGACGGGGCGGGCTTTGGCCGCGCCCTGCGCGGGCGGGCTCAGCGCGGCGATCTTGGCGAGGCTGCGGAGCAGGGGCCCCGTGTCATTGCCCTCGCAGAGCAGCAGAGCAAAGCCTTCCGCGGCAGTTTTCTGGCCCTGACGCATGGCGCGCAGGCTCAGGATGAAAAGCCGTTCGTGATCAGTCAGCGCGCGGGCGGGGCCGGGGCCCTCGGGCGCGGTGATGCGCAGGGGCGAGACGCGCGACTGGCGCAGCGCCTGAACGCCGGCAAGAATGGCGCAGGCGGCGCCCGGGCCGGCCTCCTCCCCGAAAAACCGCTGGGCGCAGGTCAACCCGGCGAGCCAATGCTGCCGCTCCGGCGCGGTGAAGCTGGAGACATAGAGCCGCAGCACCGACAGGATCACGAACTCCGACGGATCGAGCGCGAGCCCCCGCAGGGCGCGCGGGGCAGGGCACCGCCGCGCGCGGCTCATGCCGGTTCGAGATCCCGCAGGCCCGCCACGATCTCGGCCCAGGGCGCGCGGCTGTCCAGGGGTGGTTTGGGCACGGGAAAGAGCTGCAGGATGAGATTGCCCTCGGCGTCGAAGGCCTCGACCGACAGCGCCGGGCCCCGGTGGGTCGGCTTTTCCACCGCCCAGACCTCGGCCACATGATCGCCGCGCAGGTGCAGGTTGAACCCCGGATCGAGCACGTTCTCCCAAGGGCCCATCGCCTGCAGCCGGCCGATCGGGCCGCTGTGGATCTCGATGCAGCCGCGATTGCCCACGAAAATCATCACCGGGATGGCGGCGGCGCGCACCGTCTCCAGCAGCTCGGGCAGGATGGTCGGCGCCAGCGGGCGCACGAAGGGAGCCTCGGCGATGCGATAGGCCCCGAGCCGGTTCATCCGTAGCTTGGCGCACAGGCGCAGGAACTGGTGCGTGTCGGTCAGGCGCGCCCATTCCTGAAGCAGGATCTCGCGCTTCTCGGGGTTCATCCGCGCCCCTTCCGGCGGGGGCGGGGCGGAGACGGTGATCGTGTCGGACTGATCATCGAGGGCAAGCGCGCCCGTCAGCCGCGACCAGGCATCGAGATCCGCGCCCTCGCGCAGGTAGGTCTTGTGGACCGCCGTGCCGGATGCATCGAACACCTGAACGCTGCGCCGCGTGGCGCCCTTGACCTCTTCCTCGACCGCGTAGCCATAGACCCAGTGCTTGGGAAACATGCGCAGGTCGATCTGGGGCGAGAGGGTCATGCAGGCATGATCGCCGCCGTGAAAATCGCTGTAGATCCCGTCCTTTTCGATCACGCAGGAGGGGTTGCGCGTGAGCGCCATGCAGGGCCCGAGCGGCTCCAGCAGGGGCACGATCTGGTTCGGGTCGGGCCCGATCGCCGTGGTGCCTTCGCCAACGCCGGAGGCCACGAGCTGCGCCTCCGATACTCCCATCGCCTCTGCGATGTCTCGCGCGCGGCCGCTGTGCTGGCGGCGGGCGGCGCGGATGTCCGAACCTGTCATCATGGGGTTTCATAGCGCGGAAGAGGTTGTCGGGGAAGAGGAGTCTGATAAAAACCATCGGATATCTTGTCTTGCGAAACCGGCTCCCGATCCGGCGCCGGGACTTTCAGCGCCGGGGCCTGACCTCGCGTCCGCCGGGCGGGTTTTCTCGCGCCATGGCTCTTGTGATCTGTTTTGAATTGACCAAGACTGCGCCGATAAAACGAAGACAGGGAGTTCTCATGAAAACCGTATCCAAAGCCGTATTGGCCTCGTTCATTGCCGCGATGGCCGCGCCCGTGGGCGCCGAGACGCTGCGGTGGGCGCGCGCGGGCGATGCTCTGACGCTCGATCCGCATGCCCAGAACGAAGGGCCGACGCATACCGTCCGCCACCAGATGTATGAGCCGCTCATCATCCGCGACACGACCGGCGCCTTCGAGCCCGCGCTCGCGACCGAATGGGGCCCGAAGGCAGACGATCCCAACGTCTGGGTCTTCAAGCTGCGTGAGGGCGTGACCTTCCACGATGGCGCCGCGTTCACCGCCGAAGACGTGGTCTTCAGCTTCGAGCGGGCGCAACAGCCGAACTCGGACATGAAAGAGCTGATCGGCTCGATCACCGAAGTGCGCGCGGTCGATGACCTCACGGTCGAGATCGTCACCGACGGGCCGAACCCGATCCTGCCGTCGAACCTGACCAACCTGTTCATGATGGACAAGGGCTGGGCCGAGGCCAACAACACCGTCAACGTGCAGGACTTCGAGGGCGGCGAGATCACCTATGCCACCACGAACGCCAACGGCACCGGGCCCTACACTCTGGTGAGCCGCGAGCCCGACGTGAAGACCGTCATGGCCAAGAACGAGGCCTACTGGGGCATCGACCAGTTCCCGCTGGAGGTGACCGAGATCGTCTACACCCCGATCCAGAACGCCGCGACGCGGGTTGCGGCGATGCTCTCGGGCGAGGTCGATTTCCTTCAGGACATGCCGGTGCAGGATCTTGAGCGCGTCAACGCGGTCGAGGGGCTCACGGTCAAGAAGGCGCCGCAGAACCGGGTCATCTTCTTCGGGCTCAACATGGGCGCCGATGACATCGAGGCCGATGACGTGGACGGGGCCAACCCGCTGGCGGATGTGCGCGTGCGCAAGGCGATGTCCATGGCGATCAACCGCGATGCGATCCAGCAGGTCGTCATGCGCGGCCAGTCGATCCCCGCGGGCATGATCGCGCCGCCCTTCGTCAACGGCTGGACCGCCGAGATGGATGCCGAAAGCAGCACCGACATCGAAGGCGCCAAGGCGCTTCTCGCCGAGGCGGGCTATGGCGACGGCTTCTCGATCCGGCTCGATTGCCCCAATGACCGCTACATCAACGACGAGGCGATCTGTCAGGCCGCGGTCGGGATGCTCGGCCAGATCGGCATCACCGTGAACCTTGACGCCAAACCCAAGGCCCAGCACTTCCCGCTGATCACCGAAGGCCAGACCGATTTCTACATGCTCGGCTGGGGCGTTCCGACCTACGATTCGGAATACATCTTCAACTTCCTCGTGCACGGCCGCGAAGACAGCATCGGCACATGGAACGGCACCGGGTTCGACAATGACGAGCTCGACGCCAAGATCGAGTCGCTCGCATCCAACACCGATCTGGACGCGCGCAACGCCGACATCGCCGATATCTGGCGCGTGGTGCAGGACGAGGCGCTCTACATCCCGATTCACCATCAGGTGCTGAACTGGGGCATGAGCGAGACGTTCGGCATCGAGGTCGATCCCGAAGATCAGCCCAAGGTGAAATACATCACCGTCAACTGATCCGCGCAGATGTCGCGTTTCTGAAATCCGCAGGCTCCGGGGGGTGCATCCCCTCGGGGCCGCACGCATTTGCCGGGCTGGGCGTTGCGGGCTGGGTGGGGCAAGCCCCCCTGTCGCCGGGTATACGATCTGCCCACCCCAAGATCACCGAGCTACCGACCACCAGTCATCTGACTGCCCGATTGCCGCCAAAAGGGGAGAGACCCATGAGACGATCTATCGCCGCGCTGGTGCTGGCCACCGCCGCCCTGCCGCTTGAGGCCGAGGAGTTCACCTGGGCCGAGACCACCGATCCGCAGACGATGGATCCCCACGCGGTCAATTCGACGCCGGTTCTGGGCTTTCTCAACAACGTCTACGAAGGGCTCGTCCGGCGGGGCAAGGACATGGGTATCGAGCCTGCGCTTGCCACATCCTGGGAGCCGATCGGCGAGGGCGAGGGCTGGCGCTTCACCCTGCGCGAGGGCGTGAGCTTCCACGACGGCGCGGCGTTCGACGCCGATGACGTGATCTTCTCCTACGAGCGCGCCGCCTCCGAGGCGGCCGATACCCGCAGCTGGTTCGCGCCGGTCGCCGAGGTCGTCAAGGTCGATGACCATACCGTCGATTTCCTCACCACCGCGCCGAACCCGATCTTTCCGGGCAGCATCGCCAACTGGATGATGATGGACAGCGGCTGGGCCGAGGCCAACGGCGCCGCGCGGCCCGACAAGGAAAACGGTAACTTCGCCACGCTCAACGCCAACGGCACCGGCGCCTTCAAGCTCACCACCCGCGAGCCGGGGCTGCGCACGGTGCTGGAGCCCTTTGCCGGCTGGTGGGACGAGGCCGAGCACAACCTCACCCGCGCCGAGCTCACCCCGATCCAGAACCCGGCGACGGCGCTCGCGGCGCTGCTCTCGGGGGATGTCGATTTCATCAACCCGGTGCCCATTCAGGACGTGGCGCGGCTTCAGGCCAACCCCGACGTGAAGGTCATTCAGGGGATCGAGGCACGGGTCATCATGCTGGGCTTCCCGCATGAGGCCGAGGCGCTGCAATACAGCGCCGACGTGGAGGGCGAGAACCCCTTCGCTGACGCGCGCGTGCGCCGCGCCGTGGCCCATGCGATCAACGTGCCCGCCATCCTCCAGACGATCATGCGCGGCAATGCCGAACCGGCGAACCAACTCGTGAGCCCGGCGATGGACGGCTTCACCGAGGGGCTTGAGGGCTATGCCTATGACCCGGACGCCGCCCGCGCGCTTCTGGCCGAGGCGGGCTATCCCGAGGGCTTCGGCTTCGGGCTCAAATGCCCCAATGACCGCTACCTCAACGACGAGGCCGTCTGTCAGGCGATCACCGGAATGCTCGCGCAGGTCGGCCTTCGGGCAACCCTCGATGCGATGCCGGTCCAGAATTACTGGCCCGAGCTTCGGGCCGACAACTTCGACATGTACCTGCTCGGCTGGTCGCCGGGGACCTTCGACGCGGAACACCCGATCCGCTTCCTTGCGGCGACGCCGAACGACGAGAAGAAACTCGGTTCGTGGAACTTCGGCGGCTACTCCAACGCCCGCGTCGACGCGCTCCTCCCCGAGATCCAGTCCACCATCGATGCCGGCGCGCGGCAGGCGATGCTTGACGAGGTCGCCCGGACCCTCGCCGACGAGGTCGCCTATGTGCCGCTCTACGTCCAGCCGCTGGTCTGGGGCGTGCGGTCCAATGTCGAACTGACCCAACGGCCGGATAACTTCTTTCTGTTGCGGTGGGTTACGCTCGATTGATAGTGTCCGGCAATGGCCCGCGCGGCGCTGAGCGGCGCGGGCAGGGGGAGAGAGTGAGACCATGTTAGCCTTCATCATCCGCCGCGTCGGGCAATCCCTTCTGGTACTGATGATCGTGGGGCTCGTGGCCTTCTCGATGTTCCGTTTCGTGGGCGATCCGATCGACAACATGCTCGGGCAGGAGCGCACCATCGAGGACGTGGAGCGCCTGCGCGGCCAGCTCGGCCTCGATCAGCCCTTCGTCGTTCAGTACTACCGCTTTCTCGAAGGCGCGGTGCAGGGCAATTTCGGCGTGAGCTACCGTCAGGGGCGGCCCGTGGCCGATATCATCTTCGAGCGCGCCCCCGCGACGCTGGAGCTCGCCGCCGTCTCGGGCATCCTCGCGGTGCTCTTCGGGATCGGGCTCGGCGTCTTCACCGCGATCCGGCGCGACGGGATCGCGGCCAATGTGATCATGGCGACCTCGCTCATCGGGGTCTCGCTGCCCACCTTTCTCATCGGGATCCTGCTCATCTACCTCTTTTCGGTCGAGCTTGGCTGGCTGCCTTCCTTCGGGCGCGGCGAGACGGTGCGGCTCGGCGGTTGGTGGACGACCGGGTTCCTCACCGAAAGCGGGCTCCGCGCGCTTATCCTGCCCTCGATCACCCTTGGACTTTACCAGATGACGCTGATCATGCGCCTCGTGCGCTCCGAGATGCTCGAAGTCCTGCGGCAGGATTACATCCGCTTCGCCCGCGCCCGCGGCATCCGCGAACGGGTCGTCAATTTCCGCCATGCGCTCAAGAACACGATGGTCCCGGTGGTCACCGTCATCGGCCTCCAGCTCGGCTCGATCATCGCCTTCGCAATCATCACCGAGACGGTCTTCCAATGGCCCGGCGTGGGGCTGCTCTTCATCAACGCGATCCAGTTCGTCGATATCCCCGTCATGGCGGCCTACCTCATGCTGATCTCGGTCATGTTCGTGGGCATCAACCTGCTGGTGGATATCCTTTACGTCTTCATCGACCCGCGCCTGCGGATCGACAGCTCGGGGGGCAAATGATGTCCGACAGCACGACACCGCCCGCGCCCGGCCGCTTTCGCCGCTTCCGCGAGAGCGATTTCTTCTATGCCTTCACCCGCTCGCCCGTGGCGATGGCCTCCTTCGCGGTTGTGGCCCTTCTGGTGCTGTCGTCGCTCCTCGCGCCGCTGATCGCGCCCTACAACCCGTTCGACCCGGCGAGCCTCAACCTGATGAACGGCTTCACCGCGCCGCTCGCCCCCAACGCCTTCACCGGCGAGAGCTTCCTCATGGGGACGGACGATCAGGGCCGGGACGTCTTCTCCACCATCCTTTATGGCATGCGGATTTCGCTCTTCGTGGGCTTCGCCGCGGTGCTCTTCGCCATGGTGCTGGGGATCACGCTGGGGCTCCTCTCGGGCTATTTCGGCGGCTGGGTCGAGACGATCATCATGCGCGCGGCGGATATCCAGCTGACCTTCCCGTCGATCCTCGTGGCGATGCTGATCTTCGGTGTGGCCAAGGGCGTGACCCCGGTGGAGTACCGCGACGAGATGGCGATCTGGGTGCTGATCTTCGCGATCGGGCTGAGCGACTGGGTCCAGTTCGCGCGCGTGGTGCGCGGCGCCACGCTGGTCGAGCAGGGCAAGGACTACGTCGCCGCCGCCCGGCTCATCGGCCAGCGCCCCACCACGATCATGATCCGCCACATCCTGCCCAACGTGCTCTCGCCCGTGCTGGTGATCGCGACCATTTCGCTCGCGCTGGCCATCATCGCCGAGGCGACGCTGAGCTTCCTCGGTGTCGGCGCGCCGCCGACGCAGCCCTCGCTCGGCACGCTGATCCGCATCGGGCAGGGCTATCTCTTCTCCGGCGAATGGTGGATCCTGTTCTTCCCGGCCTGCACCCTTCTGGCGCTCGCGCTCAGCGTGAACTTGCTGGGCGACTGGCTGCGCGACGCATTGAACCCGAGGCTGAAATGAGCGAACCGGTCCTTTCCATCCGCAATCTGACGGTCGAAATCCCGACCCGTCACGGCATCGTGAACCCGGTGCGCAACGTGAGCTATGACCTCCACCCCGGCGAGATCCGCGGTGTGGTGGGCGAAAGTGGCGCGGGCAAATCCATGACCGGCAACGCCGTCATCGGCCTGCTCGATCCGCCGGCGCATATCACCCAAGGCGAGATCTGGCTCAAGGGCGAGCGGGTCGACGCGCTCGATTTCGAAGCCAAGCGGCGGATGCGCGGCCGGGAGATCAGCATGATCTTCCAGGATCCGCTGACCTCGCTCAACCCGCTCTTCACCGTGGGCGAGCAGCTCGTCGAGACCATCCAGCTCCACCTCGGCGTCTCCGCCAGCGAGGCCAAGAAACGCGCGCTCGCGCTGCTCGACCGGGTCTCGATCCCCAATCCCGAAGAGCGGTTCAACCAGTATCCGCACCAATTCTCGGGGGGCATGCGCCAGCGGGTCGTGATCGCGCTCGCGCTTTGCTCGGAGCCCTCGGTGATCATCGCCGACGAGCCCACAACCGCGCTCGATGTGTCGGTGCAGGCGCAGGTGCTGGACCTGATCAAGGAGCTCGCCCGCGAGCGGCAGGTGGGCGTCATCCTCGTCACCCACGACATGGGCGTCATCGCCGACACGACCGATACGGTCACGGTGATGTATGCCGGCGAGGTGGTCGAAAACGGCACTACCGATCAAGTGCTCGGCGCGCCGACGCATCCCTACACCCGCTCGCTCATCTCCGCCGTGCCGCGCCCGACCGTCAAACTCGACCGCTTCCCGCTGATCGAATACGGCAAGCGCGAGGGCGGCTTCAAGATCGAGGCGCTGGCCCAGAGCTGGCCGCGCACCAAAACCTCCGACTCGGGCCGACTGCTCGAGGTCAAGGGCGTCACCAAACGGTTCCTCGAACGCGGCTCGCTGATCCCCTCGTGGCGCAGCTATTTCACCGCCGTCGACGAGGTCTCCTTCGACATCCACGATGGCGAGGTCTTCGGACTGGTGGGCGAAAGCGGCTCGGGCAAGTCAACCGTGGCGCGCATGATCGCGACGCTCTACCCGATGGACGGCGGCGATATCGTCTTCGACGGGGTGCCTCTCTCGACCATGGGCGCCGAGGGGCTCGCCGCCTATCGCCGCCAGATCCAGATGATCTTTCAGGATCCCTTTTCGAGCCTCAATCCGCGGATGAAGGTGGGCGATATCGTGGCCGAGCCGCTGCATCACCACCGGCTCCTGCCCCGGGGCGAGGTCGATCAGCGGGTGCGGCAGCTGCTCGATTGGGTCGGCCTCGCCAAGGACGCGTGGCGCAAATATCCGCATGAGTTCTCGGGCGGCCAGCGCCAGCGGATTTCCATCGCCCGCGCCCTCGCCACCCAGCCGCGCTTCCTCATCTGCGACGAGCCCACAAGCGCGCTCGACGTCTCGATTCAGGCCCAGATCCTCAATATCCTCAAGGACTTGCAGGAACATCTCGGCCTGACGATGCTCTTCATCAGCCACGATTTGCCCGTCGTGCGCCAGGTCTGCGACCGGGTCGGCGTGATGCGGCGGGGGCAGCTTGTCGAGGTGCAGGACACCGAAACCCTCTTCACCGCGCCCGAGCATGGTTACACCCGCGAGCTGCTGAGCCTGATGCCGAAGCTGGAGCAGCTCGACACAGCCGTCTAGGCCGCGCGCCCCGGGACGGAACCTTGCGCCCCGGCGGCGCGTTGACCTGCCACGCAATGGCAGGAGATGCGCGATGTCCAAGGTAGAAACATTCGACCCGACCACCTCGAAAAAGCTCGCAAGCTACGAGCAAATGTCCCGTGACAAAGCCTTCGAGCTGGTTGATGCCGCGCATGAGGCCTTCCTTGACTGGCGCGATGAGAGCTTCGAGTACCGCGCCGGGATCCTGCACCGGATCGCCGGCGCGCTGCGCGATCACAGCGACGAGCTGGCCCGGCTGATGACCTGCGAAATGGGCAAGCTGCTCTCGGCGGGGAAGGACGAGGTCGCGCTCTGCGCCGCGCTTTTCGACTACGCCGCCGAACATGGGCCCGAGGCGCTCGCCGATCAGCCGCGCGATCTCGGCGACGGCAAGTCCGGCCTCGTGACCTTCCAGCCGATCGGCGTGATCTATTCGATCCAGCCGTGGAATTTCCCGCTCTACCAGCCGGTGCGCGTCCTCGCGGCGACGCTGATGGCGGGCAATGCCTGCGTTCTCAAACACGCCTCGATCTGCACCGGCAGCGCGCTGCGCCTGCGCGAGATCTGTGTGGATGCGGGGCTGCCCGAGCATCTCTTCGGCGTGTTGATCATCGATCACGACATCTCCGACGAGATCATCGACCACCCCAAGATCCGCGGCGTGACCCTCACCGGATCGGACGGCGCGGGCCGGCATGTGGCCGCCAAGGCGGGGGCCGCGCTCAAGAAGACCGTGCTCGAGCTCGGCTCCAATGACGCCTACCTCGTTCTTGAGGACGCCGACGTGGACGAGGCCGTCTCGCTCTCGGTTCAGGGGCGACTCTACAACAATGGCCAGACCTGCGTGAACGCCAAGCGCTTCATCGTGACCGAGGCGGTCTATGACCGCTTTGTCGACGGCTTCACCGCCGCGATGGGCGCCATCCGCATGGGCGATCCCGCCCAGCCCGAGACCGAGCTTGGCCCGATGAGCAGCTTCGAGCAGCGCGAGACCGTGGACGGGCAGGTCCGGGAGAGCCTTGAGAAGGGCGCGACGCTGCTTTGCGGCGGCGAGATCCCCGACGGCGAGGGCGCCTTTTATCCCGCGACGGTTCTGGGCGATGTGACGCCCGGGATGCCCGCCTATGACGATGAGATTTTCGGCCCGGTCGCCAGCGTGATCCGCGCCCGCGATGACGAGGACGCGATGCGCATCGCCAATGACAGCCGCTACGGGCTTGGCGGGGGTATCTTTTCGCGTGACGTCGAGCGCGCCCGCGAGCTGGCGCGCACCCGGTTCGACACCGGCATGGTGCGGATCAACGGCTTTGGCGCCGCGCATCCCAACATGCCCTTCGGCGGGGTGAAAGACAGCGGGTATGGCCGCGAGCACGGCGGGTTCGGGCTGCACGAATTCGTCAATGCCAAGGCCGTTTACCTGCCTTAGGCGCCCGCCTGACGTGACAGGACGCCTCGGGCCCAGCGGTCCGAGGCCTCCCCGAAACAGTCGTGCAGCGAATCCACCGCGATGACGCTGCCGAGCGCGAGACGGCCCAGAAGACAGAGCCCGGGCGGCACATCGCGGCCCTCCGCGCCGATCAGCCCGCCATCGGCGGCGGTGTGCGCCGCCAGCGCCTCGCTCAGCCGCACGACCCAGCCCTCATCGATGAGCTCATCCACAAGCGGCGCGTCCAATGTCATCGGATCGGGGCTCGGCATGACCGCGTCGATCATCACCGAAACCGCCTCTTGGTTGCCGCTTTTGGCAAGGGTCCAGCCGCTCCCGGTCATCTCGATCTCAGGATCGACGGCCAGATCCAGCCGCACCAGCCCCGCATCGATCAGCGCCCGCAGCTCGCGGCTCGACGCCACCGGCGGCCCGTAGGAATAGCGCTTGAGACCCTCGTCAAACCCCACCAGCGCCTCGGCGGTTTCCGCCGGGGTTTCGGCGGGGTTGTAACCGGCGCGAAACGGGTCCTGCCATTTGCGCCACAACTGGCCCAGCACATAGCCGATGCCGGGCGGCGCCGCTCCGGTGGCCATGGCGATGCCGCGATCGAGGGTCTCTTCGGGGCCCGCGGTCTCGTCCTGCTGTGAGCCAGGCTCGGCCCATTCCTGCGCGAGCCAATCGTGCAGTGCGGCCTCATCGACGGCTGTGCTGGAGGAGCGCAGGATGCGCGCCATCGGCGGGATAAGCGCGGCATTGAGCGCGGCGCGCGCGGCCTCCGGGCTCGCGGCGGAGGCGGCCTCCTCAATCGCCGCCGTGAAGCGTGCGGTCTCGGTCTCCAGCGGCGCGAAACAGGCGTCGAGCGTCTCGGTCAGCGGCTTGGGGTAGGGCGGCTGCCCATTGAGCGAAAACGGCAGGATGCGCGCGGGCTCGCGCCCGGAGGCGCGATAGCCCTCTTCGGTGAACGTGCCGCCCTGTTCGCAGGTCAGCACGCGCAGGATATCAAAGGCCGAGAGGGCAAGCCCCCGGATCGCAACGGTTTTCCCGGCCCACTCCCTTGCCGCGACGGCGAGTTCCCGCGCCGGATAGGCCTCCGCCAAAGCGCCCGCGCCCTGCGCCACATGCTCGGCCCAGTCGGCTTTTTGCGGATCTGGGCGGCTGGGCGGTTGGCCCAGCGTGAGGAGCACCTCGTCATAGGGGCCCAGCCAGCCCGCGCCATGGGTCAGGTACCAGCCGTCCGCGCGCCGGCTGAGGGCGGTGATGCGGTGGCGAAGATGGCGGATGTCGAGCACGTTCTGGCGAAGGAGATCGTCGTAGCGGGCGCAGAGGTAACGCCCGAGCTCGGCGCGGGTGGGGAAGTCATCGGGCCCGAGACCGGCCTTGGACCAGTCGGCAAAGCGGCCCACGCCCGAGCTCTCCGGCGGGCGGATGGCGATATCGCGCAGCGGGATGTTGAGCTTGCAGATCGGGCTTTCGTCCGGATCGAAATTCGGGCCCGCACCGGGAGCGGCGAAGGGGTCGAACCCGTCGACCGCGCATCTGATCCCGCGCGCGCGAGCCCGTTCGGCCAGCGCCTCCAGAGCGCCAAGGGCGCGCGGGCCCATCCCGACGAGTGCAATGCGCGGGCCGGGCCCGCTCACCCGTTGCCCCGCAGCAGGTAGCGCAGATGGTCGGCGGTATAGGGTTTGCGCAGCACCTCCAGATCCGGGAAATCGGCCACCACCTCGCCGTCGCCGCCGTAGCCCGTGGCCAGCACCGCGCGGATGCCCGCTTCGGCGCAGCGTTCGGCCACGGCTTGCGAGGTCTCGCCGCCGAGGTTCACGTCCAGCAGGACGAAATCGATGCTCTCGCGCTCCAGAAGCTCCATCGCCTCCGAGACCTTCGAGGCCGTGTGCACCTCCTGCGCGCCGAGCTCGGTGAGGATATCGGCCGCGTCCATCGCGATGATCATGTTGTCTTCGAGCACAAGCGCGGAGCCCGTAAGCGGTGTGGGATCGGAGGGTCTCTCCGGCACATTGGCCACCACCTCCGGCGCCGGGGGCGCGCCGGGCTCGACGTGCCCGCCGGGGATGGTGAAGGCCGCCGAAACACCGGCGACGCGGTAGCGGATCTCGGCCGTGCCGTTGAGCTCAAAGGGCACGGAGCGTTCGATGATCGTCGTGCCGAACCCCTTGCGTGTGGGCGGCTGTACCGGCGGTCCGCCGGTTTCGCGCCAGTTCAGCAGCGCGGTGCCGTCCGGATCGAGATCAATCGCGATCTCGACACGCCCGCCACTCTGGCTCAGAGCGCCATACTTGGCGGAATTGGTCATCAGCTCGTGGACGACCAGCGCCAGCGTGGTGAAGGCGGAGGGCGACAGATCGACATGCGCGCCGGAGATCACCACCCGATCGGCGCGATCGGAGAGGAAGGCGTTGACCTCGTTGCTGATCAGCGTCTGGAGCGGGACCCAGGCCCAGTCGCGCTTGGTGAGCTGGTCATGGGCGCGTGCGAGGGCATGGATGCGCGCATCGAGCAGGGCGGCATAGGACTCCAGCGTGTCGGCGCCGCCGCGGGTTTGCGTCACGAGGCTGCGGATCAGGTTGAGGATGTTGCGGACCCGGTGGTTGAGCTCGGCGATGAGCAGCTCTTGCTGGTCCTGCGCGCGGCGCATCTTTTCGCTGGCCTCATCGGCGAGCTTGATCACCACCTCAAGCAGCGTCACCCGAAGCACCTCGGCGGCCCGCAGCTCGCGCGGGCGCCACGGGCTGGAGTGATCGCGGACGATCTCCTGCCAGGCTTCGAAGCTCTTGCGCGGGGTCAGGCGGACGCCGTTGGGCCCGAGGCTTGCGGGTTTGTCGGGATTGCCCGCCCATGTGACCGAGCGCGCCACTTCGCGGCGGAAGAGCACGAGGTAATCGCGCGGGGTGCGCGAGATCGGCAGCGCCAGGACGCCCGCGATGCGCCCCGCAAAGACATCGGCGCCGGCAAAGCGCGCGGCGAGGTTGTCCGTGGCATAGACCTGCGCGGCCTCGGCGGTGTTGAGGAACCGCGCGAGGGGGATGAATTCCTCCTTGGTCGGGGCCATGCCGCGGGCGCGATAGTCGCCGCCGGAATAGACCGCAACCCCGTCATGGGGGATAATCGGCTCGAGCTCGTCGGCGACTGCATCGAAGAGATCGAACAGGGATTCGCCGCTTGAGATCTGGGACATGAGGCGGTCGTGCACGCCGCGCGCCTTGTCGACTTCGGCGAGCTCCTGGGTGATCTCGAACTGCGCGAGCTCGTAGTTGAAGAGCTGGACGAAGAGCTCCACCGCGCTGCGCTTTTGAAAGTCGAGGTGAAAGGGCGCGTAATGGTGGCAGGCGAAGAGCCCCCAGAGCTCGCCCTTGCGCAGGATCGACACAGACATCGAGGCCTGAACGCCCATGTTCCGGAGATACTCCAGATGGATCGGCGAGACCGCGCGGGTCACCGCTTTGGAGAGGTCCACCGGCGCGCCCTCGGGGCCGAGCTCGGGCAGGATGCGATAGGTCTCGCCGCGAATGTCGGGGATGATGCGCAGCAGATTGCGCGTGTAGAGCGCGCGGGCCTGTTTGGGAATGTCGCTCGCGGGGTAGCGCAGGCCGAGGAAGGGCTCGAGCCCCGGAGAGACGGCTTCGGCGATCACCACGCCCGAGCCATCGGGCTCGAAGCGGTAGACCATGACGCGGTCTATCCCGGTCAGCCCCTTGAGCGCGCGGGCGCCCTCGGCGGCGATTTTCTCCAGCGTGTTATGGCGTTGGACGCGCGCGATCAGCGGCTGGACAAGGGCGAGATCGTCGCGCCGGACGTCGCTCGCGCCGCGCGGTTCGAATTCGAACACCAGCATGCGGCCGGCGTAGTGGATCGAGACGTCGAAGCGCCGCCCGTCGCCCATCAGATCGTAGTCATAGACACGCGCGGTGCTGTCCGCGAGCGCCAGGATCTGGATCCGGGAGCGCAGGAAATGCACCGTCTCTTCGGAGAAGAACTCCACGAAGCGCATCCCGAGCATGTCTTTCGCGGACCGGCCGAGCACCTCGTCGCAATTCTCGGAGACGTGGGCGATCATCCAGTCGGCGGAGATCGCGACCAGACAGCCGTAATGCTGGATGCGGCCGGGGATGTGGATCGGCTCGCGGTCACAGTTGGTCAGGTCGACCTCGGGCGGATCGAGGTCGGGGCGAGGTTCAGACATGGACGGATGCGTCCTCCAATGCGGCGCGGGCGGCGAGATCGCCGTAAAGGGTGAGGAGCGCGGCGGCATCGGCGACGATGCGATCGGCTTGCCGGGTCTCGGCGGGCATGGCGCGAGCGGTCTCGGCGACGGCGCGCCAGATGTCGAGCCCGTCGGGCGCAGAGAAATACTGCGCGGCGCGCTGAACGTCGGGGTTCTCCGAGGCGGCCCAGCGGGCGCGGAGCAGAACGGTGCCGAGCCGCGAGCCGGCGATCACATAATCGACCGCGAGCGGGTCCAGCGGGTGAAGCGGCGCAGGATGCGGCGAAAGCGGCGCGGCATTCAGCTCCGCCAGATCGGCCTCGGTGCGGGCGAGAAGCGCAGGGATAAGCGCGCGGGTCAGACCGCCCGCTTCGGCCTGCTGAAGTCGGCCAAGCGCGGCCTGCTGCATCCGCAGAAAGCCGGTGAAGCCGCGGCGATCGGTCAGGGAGAAGAGGGAAACGCGCTCATCAAGAACGCCGTGAGACGCCGAAAGATCGCGCCGGAGGCGGTTTCGGAGCGTCATTGGAGTGTGAGGTCGGGACGAATCGAAGGCATCATCCTTCAAACGTACCACCCGCGGCGAGTGAGGTGAATTCGATCCTTCGCGTCAAGCGGGTACCACAGGCGCCCTGCGAGCGGCGTCTTGACGCCGTGGCGCGGCGCGGCTCGATGCCTGCGGGCGAGGGGCAGGCAGGGGCGCGCGCGGCGCCCCTGCTGTCTTGCGAATTCAGGAGTCTAGCCACTCGTCGACTTCGCGACGCGCCTCTTCCTTGGTCTTGCCGTATTTCGCCTGGATCTTGCCTTCCAGCGCTTCACGGTTGCCATCGACCTGGTCGAGCTCGTCGTCGGTCAGCTCGCCCCATTTCGCCTGGGCATTGCCTTTGAATTCTTTCCATTTGCCTTGGACTTGGTCCCAATTCATGACGCTTTCCTTTCAGGTTTCACGTGTGGGTCTGGCAAACCAACGAGGGCGGCCCGGCTTTCGTTCCCGGAAATCTCCGCGCCATGTGCAATTGCTTGCCGGCGGGCCCCAACGGCGCCTCAGAGGTCCAGCGCTTCGGTTGCGTCATTGGTCTCCTGGCGCATTTGTTCCAGCGTGCCGCGCACCGGATCGTTGACGATCTGGGCCATGCAGGCATCGAGGGCGCCAAGAATGCGGCGCTCGCCGCTGCGGATGGCGGCGAGCCGGACGGGATCGGGCGCGCCGGCCTCTGCGCCCGCCTGATCATGCAGCCATTTGGCCCAGGTCTCGCCGGTCTCGGCCATCGCGTCGAAGATATCGGCCATCTCATCGAGCCTGTGCTGATGATCGCGGTGGAGGGGGGCGAGGCGCGCCATCGCGGCGCGGCACTGCGGATCATCCGGATCGGGCCGGGCATCCAGCAGCGCGATCCCGTCGCGCAGCGCAAGATGCAGCTCCGCCAGCGCCTCGACCGCCTTGCGATCCGTGTTGCGTTCTCCGACAAGGTCGATCATCTGCGCCTCCCATGGGCTGATCCCGGCCTTCGGCGCGGGGAATTGGGTGTAAAACGGGTCTCGGGAACCCAACTTGCCCCGCGGCGTTGAGTTCCCATGCGACACACCGAGACCGAAAAACCCGAGATCGCCGGCCTGCGCGCCATGCTTCCGTCCTGGATGTTCTGGGGCGGGATTGCGGCGCTGATTGCGGCCATCGTCCTTGTCATCATCGCGCTGAGCACCGGCGCGGAGCAGACCGGAATCGAGGAAAGCCCGTTCCGCAACGTGCCGGAACCTGTCCTCTCGCCGGACGGCTAGGGGCTCGGGTCGGGCTCGAAGCCGACCCGCTCCAGTTCGGCGCGCACCCGGTCCTTTTCGCGCTCCGTAGCGAGCCCGGCCATGGCGAAATCGTGGATGTCCTGCAGGACGATGCGCCCCGCGTCCCCGTCCGAGAACGGCGCGTGGCGGCTCAGCCGCGCGACCGCGTCGATCAGCACAATCATCACCTCGCCATGCGCCGCCCCGTCCCGGGCGATGCCGCGAAAGGCGTGGATCAGAAAGCCTTCGGGCGACAGCTCGGGCAGGTAGACCCGGGGGTAGGCCGGCTCAGGCGCCTCGGTCTCGCGCGCCTCATCCCACAGCAGCCGCTCCAGCCGCGCGATGACCTCGATCGCCGTCCCCTGATCGTTGATCCCCGGCGAGAGCGCCTTGGCCGCGGCCTCGCGCAGAATGATGAGCGCAAAGCGCGGATCCTGCTCGACGGTCCGGCTGTTGGCGATGACAAAGGCGCTGGCATCCGGCTTGGCATCCCCTTCGGCATCCGCGCGCGCGGGGACGATCCAGCCGAGCGGTTCGCCGCTCAGGATCCGGTCGCCCGGCTGGTGGGCGAGGTAGATCTCCGCGTCGTTCTGCTCCGCAAGCTCCTGCAAGGCCTCCATGTCGACCCGCGACAGGAACCCCGAGCGCGGCACGTCAAAACCCGTCGAATGCGCCGGCGCGCCATCCGCCGCCCAGGACCGCCCCCCTAGAAGCGGTGTGCTGCGCATGTCCTCGAAGGTCTCGCGCGCCGCGTTCTCGGCCCGGTCCAGCGCGTATTCCATCGAGCCGATCCGGGTGAGCTGCGAGATCCAGCGCACCAGCGAGACCACCACCGCGCCCACCACCAGCACCGTCGCCGCAAAGACGATCACCGCCGCGTCGTCGCTGTAATAGCCTGCGTTGAAGAGGATGATCGCGACGAGCGAGAAGACGAAGGCGCCGATGAAGGTGGCGAGCATCGATTGGGTCGAGGTGTCCTCCATCAGCAGCCGGTGGATGCGCGGCGTCGATTGCTCGGCCAGCGTGCGGTGCGAGGAGACCATGACCCCCAGCGAGAAGGTCGCGACCGCGAGCATTCCGTTGGCGAGGATCGTCAGGATCGGCAAGGTGGCGCTCTGGGAGAAACGGTCGGTGGAGCCATGGGGGATCACCGCTTCGAACAGCTCGGCCGACAGCGCGGCCAGCACCGCAAGCCCGGTGATCAGCGCCACGCGCACCCAGAGGATCCGGCTGGTGCGGCGCAGCTTGTGAAAGGTTTGCGTCAGCACGCTGCGCGGATCGGTGAACATGGCAACTCCGGGGCCCGGACCTGGGCTCATCCGCTGAACATGGGGCTTTGCGCGGGCATTGCCAACTGGGAAGGGCGCGGCGTCTAGCTGATCGCCGGGTGGATCCGGATCCGAGCGGTCGAAAGCGGCGCGGCGGGGTCCGATAAATCATAGGAGACGAGCGGGCCGTCCTTGCCCGCCGAATAGTCGAGGCAAAGCGCATTCGGGGTCTGGAGCACCGGATCGCCGCTGAGCCAGTAGTGCCCGAAAAAGACCGGGCGCGCCGAGGCGGGATAGGTGCTGGAGGACAGCGCCTCGGGCAAGGGCGCGTCCGGCAGATCCTCCAGGGAGGGTACGGAAATCGCGATATCGCGCCAGGTCCGCGCGGCGGCGTTCCACCATTGCAGGCGCATGTGATGCCGCCGGGTTCCGTCCTTGTCGGTGAAGGCCCGGCCCTCGGGGAGCCGCTGCTCCGGCCCCTTGGTGATCTGCTCGGCGAGGTGGAAGAGCTCGTCAACTTCCGCGCGATCGGCGGCGCGGATGAGCTGTGCCTCGGTCAGCACGCCATCCCCCGTGAGGGCCTTGAGCCGGTCGATCGACCCCTCGATCCAGCATGCATGCACCGCGCGAAATCCGTCGTCTTCCAAAAAGAGCGGCAGGCCGCGCATCCAGCGCAGCGCATCGCGCGTCTGCGGATCGCCGGGCGGGAATTGGTCGAGAAAGGCCTGATGCTGGCGGATGTTCTTGGCCGAATGCGCGCGCAGGGGCTGGCCGTCCTCGGGGTGAGCCGTGTGGAAATGCAGCGCGTTGAGCTCGTGGTTGCCCATGATCGCCCGGGCCTTGCCCGCATCGATTAGCTCCCGCACCGTCTTGAGAACGGCCCGGTTGTCCGGCCCGCGATCGATGAAATCGCCCAGAAAGACGATCTGCCGGCCCGGCTCCGGATGCGTCCACCCGACCGCGCGTCGGCGCCATCCGAGCCCGGCGAGCGCCGCATCGAGCTTGGCCGATTGGCCGTGAATATCGGGCAGGATGTCATAGCTGGTCATGCAGGGCTCCCTGACGTGTCCTCGGCTCTCGGTTCGGCCCAGCTTCCGCAGGGCGCGGCGCCGGCGCAACCGGAAAAATCCCGGGCCCGGTGGGGCGCTGCGTCGATGAGTGAAGAGGGTGGTGGCGGACAGTGAGGGATTCGAACCCTCGAGACGGTTTCCCGCCTACACACTTTCCAGGCGTGCGCCTTCGACCACTCGGCCAACTGTCCGTGGGCCGCTGTCTATCCGCATTGCGGCGCCGGTTGCAAGGGGGCAATCACCGGTTTCGGGCGGAGAATCCGGCCCGTGCCGGGGGGCGCGTCACCCCTGTTCCGGGTCGCCCATGTTGCCGCCTGTGTTGGCGCTCGTGTTGGCGGCGTTTTCGGCGGTAGGTTTGGAGTCGGATTTGGCAGCGGGCGCGGGTGCGTCGGGCGCGCTCTCGGCGCCGCTCGGCTCCGGCGCGCCGCCGGGCGCCGGCCGGGTGAGTGTCTCGGGGTTGCGCAGCCACAGATCGCGCTGCGCGAAGGGGATCTCGATGCCTTCGCGGGCGAAACGTTCGGTGATCCGGTGGTGCAACTCGGATTTGACGGCGACCAGCTTGTGCACATCATAGAGCATGGCGCGCATCCGGAAATCGAGGCTGTCGGCACCAAAGCCCATGAAATCGACTCCCGGTTCGGGATAGCTCATCACATCGGGATGGCCGCGTGCGATCTCCAGCAGGATCTCCTCCACCTTGCGCGTATCGGTGCCGTAGGCGACGCCGACGAGGATGACCGCCCGGCCGAGCGGGCTGCCGCGTGTCCAGTTCGTCACGGTCCCGGAGATGAAATCGCCGTTGGGCACGATGAGTTGCTGCTTGTCGAAGGTCTCGATCACGGTGGAGCGCACGGAGATGGATTTCACGATCCCCATGTTGCCGCCGACCTCGATCCAGTCGCCCTCGCTGATGGGGCGTTCGATCAGCAGGATGATGCCGGAGACGAAGTTCTGCACCACGTTCTGGAGGCCGAAGCCGATCCCGACCGAGAGGGCCGAGAGGATGAAGGCCAGCGCCGTGAGGTCGATCCCGCCCGCGTTGATCGCGATGAGGGCGGCCAGCGCGATGCCGACATAGCCGACGCCCGAGCGGATCGCGTTCTGCGCGCCGACCTCGAGCGAGGTGCGCGGCAGAACGGAAGATTTCAGCGCGAGTTGCAGCAGCCGCGTGGCGGTGAGCGCCGCGAGGAAGACCAGCAAAACCTTGATCAGCGCGCCGGGGGTGATTTGCGTCTCGCCGATGGAGAAGCCGCGCGAGAACGTCATGAAGAGCTCGCCAAGCTCGGTCGCCCGCACCCCCCAGATGAGCGCGAGCGCGGGCAGGGCGAGGACCGCCAGCCCGAAGTTGATCAGCACCGGAATGAGCGCGTCGCGCGCCTCGTCCATCGAGACATTGGCCGCCAGCGCGTAGAGATCGCGGATCGGGCGCTGGAGCGCGGCCAAGAGGGCCAGAACGCCCAGGGTCAGCGCTGTGGGCAGCATGATCGATTGCGCCGCGTTGACATATCCCGCCGCCGCCAGCAGCGGGCCGGTCACGGCGACCAGCGTGAGGAACCCCGAGAGCAGGCGGGGAATCTGCCGGCTGAGCCCGGCGCCATCGCTCTCCTCTTCGCCCTCGGGGGCGGGGGTTTCGGCCTCGGCGTGCGTGTTCTCGGCGATGCTGCGGGTGATGTAGCGCGCGAGGCGGAAGTAGAGCAGCCCGAGCCCGGCGTAGAACGGCAACAGGAAGACGCCGCGCGTCGCGGGCGGGACGAGATCGAGCCCGACAAAGGCGCCCAGCACGACGGAAAACCCCGCGAGCACACCGGTGGCGATGAAGCTGACCCGGGCACCGCGGCGCAGATCGTCCGAGAGCGAGAAGGCGGCGGGCTGCTGCGTGTTTTCGGGAAAGAGGCTGCGCGCGAGCCACAGGGCGATGAAGGTGGTGGCGAGAAACCCGATCAGCGCGCGCAGGAAGACCGTCCCGGTCTCGCCCGGGATGCCGGTGTTGATGAAGGCCACCACGAAGAGGATCGCGCCGGCCACGGGGAAGAACACCTGGCCCAGCGAGATCAGGAACGCCAGCGCGATGCGCCCGCGCCGCTGGCGCCGCTCCTGAACGTGATGCGCGAGCCGGGCGATCCAGCGCTGGCTCCGCAGCAGCAGGATGAGTGCGATCGCGAGGATGCCAAAGACGCGCGGCCAGGTGGTCTCCAGCTCGGCCAGCCGCTGCGCCGAGAGATTGCCCGACACCTCGCGCCCGATCTCGACCGCCACGCTGCGCAGCGCGGCAAAGGCGCGCTCCCAGTTGGCCGGGTTGAGCGGCATCGCCTCGCGCTCGAGCAAGGCTTCGTTCTGGCGGGCGCGGATTTCGCGGTCGATCCCGTCGATCAGGCTGTCGGCGCGCACCCGCGCGGTGTTGGCGTTGACCCGCGGCGTCTCGAGCGCGGTGAGCTGGGCCAGAAGCTCTTGCCGGCGGGCGGCGATCTCCTCGGGCTCGGTCTCGCCGGCCTCCGTGTCCGGGGCGGGGCCAAGCGCCTCGATCTGGCTCTGGAGCGTCTCGATCCGGGTCGCGTTGGTGTTTTCGGCCGCTTCGAATTGTGCGCGCCAGGTGACGATCTGCGCCCGGATATCCTCCAGCTCGGCGTTGGAGGCCGTATCGCTGTCGAGCAGCTGTTCGGCCGCGCTGGCCCGCCGCTCATAGGTTTCGTAGTCGGGGGGGCTCGTGTCCTGCTGCGCGAGCGCGGCGGTCAGCAGCCCGACCGCAAGAAGCGCCGATGCGAGCGCGAAAAGAGCGCGGCGGCTCAGATCGCGCAGGCTCATGCTTCGGCGAATACCGTGGGGATCGGCGTCGCGCGCGGCGCCTCGCCCGCGATCCAGCCGGGCAGGGGCAGGCCCTTCTCGCGCAGGAATTCGGGGTTGAAGAGCTTGGACTGGTAGCGCGTGCCGTAGTCGCAAAGCACCGTCACGATGGTGTGGCCCGGGCCCATCTCGCGCGCCATGCGGATCGCGCCGCCGACGTTGATCCCCGAGGACCCGCCGAGGCAGAGCCCCTCTTCGGAGAGCAGATCAAAGACGATGGGCAGCGCCTCGCGGTCGGGGATGTTGTAGCTGAAATCGGGGGTGAAGCCTTCGAGGTTGGCGGTGATGCGGCCTTGCCCGATGCCTTCGGTGATCGAGCTGCCCTCGGAGGCCATCTCGCCGCGGGTGTAGAAGGCGTGGAGCGCCGCGCCGTCCGGATCCGCGAGCGCGATCTTCACGCCCTTGGGCTGGAGCGCCATGCCCACGCCCGCAAGCGTGCCGCCCGATCCAACGGCGCAGACGAACCCGTCCACCTTGCCGCCGGTCTGCTCCCAGATCTCGGGCCCGGTGGTTTCGATATGCGCCTGCCGGTTGGCCACGTTGTCGAACTGGTTGGCCCAGATCGCCCCGTTGGGCTCGGTTTTCGCCAGCTCTTCGGCAAGACGGCCGGAATATTTCACGTAGTTGTTGGGGTTGCGATAGGGCACGGCGGGCACCTCGACGAGCTCCGCGCCCGCCAGCCGCAACATGTCCTTCTTTTCCTGGCTCTGCGTCTCGGGGATGACGATCACCGTCTTGAACCCGAGCGCCGCGCCGACGAGCGAGAGCCCGATCCCGGTGTTGCCGGCCGTCCCCTCGACGATGGTCCCGCCGGGCTTGAGCGCGCCGCGGGCGATGGCATCGCGGATGATGAAGAGCGCCGCGCGATCCTTGACCGACTGGCCGGGGTTCATGAACTCGGCCTTGCCGTAGATTTCGCAGCCGGTTTCCTCGCTGGCCCGCTTGAGGCGGATCAGGGGCGTGTTGCCAACGGCTTCGGCCAGATCATGTGCGATACGCATGTGCGCGTCCCCCCAAGGGTTTGGATTGCCTTTCCGATCTAGGCCGCGGCGGGTGAAACATCAACCGCCGAAACTCCCGCGTCCTCAGCCCGCCGCCCGCAGCCGGCCCCGCTCACGCGCGAGCCACAGGAGCATCGCCGCGAGGGGCCCTGCGTTGATCTCGCCGCTGTCGAGCAGCGCCATCGCCGCGTCAAAGCTCAGCAGATGGCTGCGGATGTCCTCGTGTTCCTGCGCCAGCCCGCCGAGCCCGGCCTGATGGTCCGACAGATCCGTCAAGGCGAGGAAATAGTGGAAGAATTCGGTCGAATAGCCGGGCGCGGAATAGGCGCGCATCATCGGCTCCAGCCGGTCCAGCCGCAACCCGGCCTCCTCCAGCGCCTCGCGCCGGGCGCAGTCTTCGGGCGCCTCATCCGCGTCCACCAGCCCGGCGATGGGCTCCAGCGTCCAGGGCGCGGGATCGCCGCGCAGGACCGGCCCGAAGCGGAGCTGTTCGACCAGCAGCACGAGGTCGGCCACCGGATCATAGGGCAGGACCAGCGCGGCATCATAGGCGATGAAGCATTCGCGCTCGATCGGCGTGCTCCAGCGGCCGTCGAACCGCCGGTGGCTCAGGGTGAATCCGTCCAGCCGGAAGAAGCCGTTGTAGAGCGGGGCGCGGTGGGCGATGTCGATATCGGCGCGGCCCATCGGCGTTTGCTGCCTGCGCGGGCGCAGGGCGCGGGCCAGGCGCTGCGCCCAGGCGCGGGCGCGAAAATAGGGGTAGAGCGCGGCCATGCGGGCGGGTTCGGCGTCGGGCCGCGCGAAATGGCCCATGAACTCGGTCGCGGCGTCGCAGGTCAGCGCGCCGTCGGCCTCGGCCCAGTCCTCAAGCGACCAGACGCCGGGCCGCGTCTCCGGCTCCGAATCCGGCAGGTAGACCGTCGCCACCTGCTCCGCGTCCGGGCCTGACACCGTGCCGGTCAAGCGGACCTCGCAAGGCGCGCGGGCATAGCCGAAGGGGGATTCGTAGAAGTCCAGCCGGGCGAGATCTTCGGCCGAGGCATCGACCAGCAGCGCCCCCTCCACCACGCTGCCCGGCGCGGAGCGGATCACGGGATAGGCGCCGCCCGCCACGGGGCAGAGCGCGACGCCGTCGAGCCGGGCGGGCGAGAGCGCGCTCTCCCGGCCAAGGACGATCCGGCGCAAGGGGTCATGGCGCAGCGTGCCATAAAGGAAAACGGCATTGGTCACGGGGGGGCGGGCCTTTGTCTGGCGCTTCGGGGGAGGGCGCGGCGCGCGGCGGGGCTCAGGCCGGGCGGCGCAGGGTGATTTGCGTGACGTCGGTGGTGCCGCTGGCGAAGGCCGCGGCGCAGGAGGTCAGGTAGAAATCCCACATCCGGTGGAAGCGCGCGTCAAAGCCCAGGGCGGCGATCTCGTCCCAGCGGTCGTTGAAGCTCTCGTGCCAGCGGCGCAGGGTCTGGGAATAGCTCTGGCCGAACTCGAAGTGGCGCGCGACTTCGAGCCCCGCCCCCGCCACATGCTCGCGCAGCAGTCGCGGGCAGGGGAGCATGCCGCCGGGGAAGATGTATTTCTGGATGAAATCCACCCCGCGCTTGTAGACCTCCCACCGCGCGTCCTGCACGGTGATGATCTGGAACGTGCCGCATTTGCCGGGCTTGAGACAATCGCGCACGGTGTTGAAATAGACCGGCCAGTATTTCTCGCCCACCGCCTCGAACATCTCGATCGACGCGATCCCGTCATATTGCCCGCGCTCATCGCGGTAGTCCTGAAGCTTGAGCGTCACCTGATCGGAAATACCCGCCTTTTCAACGCGTTCCTTGGCGAAGTTAAACTGTTCCTGACTGATGGTCAGCCCGGTCACCCGCAAGCCCCGTTCCTTTGCCGCATATTCGGCGAACCCGCCCCAGCCGCAGCCGATCTCAAGCACGTGATCGCCGGGCTGCGCGCCGATCTGATCGACCATGGAGGCGTATTTCGCGCGTTGCGCGGCCTCGAGGCTCTCCTGCCCGGTCTCGAACAGGGCCGAGGAATAGGTCATCGTGTCGTCGAGCCAGAGGCTGTAGAAATCGTTGCCCAAGTCGTAGTGGTAGGAGATGTTCTTGCGCGCCTGGGTCTTGTGGTTGCTCTGCAGCCAGAAGCGGAATTTCTCATAAAGCGTCACCAGGCGCTGGCCGGGGAAGCCGTCATAGACCGCCTCGTTGCCGGTGTGGATCAGATCCTGAAACGCCTGCAGGTCGGGGCAGGACCAGTCGCCATCGACATAGGCCTCGCAAAAGCCCAGATCGCCCTCGCGGATCAGCCGGGCAAAGACATCGTCGGAATGGATGTGCAATTCGGCCACCGGGCCGGGGTTTTGCCCCTCGACGCGGAACCGCCGCCCGTCGGGCATCACGAAGTCGGCGCGCCCGTTGTTGAGTTTTTTCGACATCTCGAACACCTGCGCGAAGTAGCGCGGCAGGCCGGTCTGGCCCTCGGTACTGGTCAGGATCATGCGTAGGCCCCGTCGTTGCTTGCGTGAAAACTTAGTTGGCCCACCCCGGCGCGGCAAGAATTTCGTTAAGACTTTCAATCCCGGGCCCGGTGATAGGCGGCCAGCGCGCGCTCTCTGCCCTCTTTGAGCCCGACCACGGGGGCGGGGTAGGGCGCCTTCGGCGAGAGGCCCCAGGCGCGGGGCGCCGCGTCGAAATAGGACAGGCTCTCGGCGCTCGGATCCTCAAAGGGCTCGGCCAGCCAGCGCCGGCAATAGGCCTCGTCGGGGTCGAATTTCTCGCGCTGCGTTTCGGGGTTGAAGATGCGGAAATAGGGCGCGGCGTCGGGGCCCGAGCCCGCCACCCATTGCCAGCCCATCGCGTTGGACGCCGGATCCCAATCGATCAGGCAGTCCTCGAACCAGCGCTGGCCGATGCGCCAGTGCGCCAAAAGGTGCTTGGTCAGATAGCTCGCGACGATCATCCGCGCGCGGTTGTGCATCCGCCCCGTGACGTAGAGCTCGCGCATGGCCGCATCGACGAAGAGCACGCCGGTGCGCCCCTGTTTCCACGCGATGACCTCCGGGCGGCTCTCGTCCTCGTCCCATGGGAAATCGTCCCATTCCTCGCGCCAGTTGTCGGTGAAAAGGCGCGGCCAGTGGTAGCCGAGGTGCCAGGCGAAGTCGCGCCAGGTGACTTCCTTGAGGAAATGCTCCGCGCCCGCCGCGCCGCGCTCCTGTGCGGCCAGACCGGCGGCCCAGAGCTGGCGCGGGGAAATCTCGCCCAGGGTCAGGTATTCGGAGAGGTCCGATGTGGCGGCTCGTGCGGGCAGGTTGCGATCCGCCTTGTAGCGCTCGATCCTCTCTTCGGTGAAGGTCGCGAGTCGCGCCTGCGCGGCCGCCTCTCCCGGGGCGATATAGGGGCGCAGCACCTCGGCCCCCCGGCGCAGTGCCGCGCCCATGTCCCAGTCCCCGAGTGCGTCGCTCCGGGGCCAGGCGGCGGGCGCGGGCAGGGACTTGGGCGCAGGGAGCGGCTCGCCCGGATCGCGGCTGCGCACATTGCGCCAGTAGGGGGAATAGACGCGGTAGGGCGCGCCGCCCCCGGTCTCGACGGTCCAGGGCTCGAAGAGCAGATGGCCGGGGAAGGAGCGCGCCTCCAGCCCGCGCCCATTGAGGGCGGATTTGATCTCGGCGTCGCGTTCTTGCGCGCGCGGATCGTAAAGGCGGCTCCAGAAGACGGCGCCCGCGCCGGTCTCCTCGATGATCTCATCAAGCACCCCGATCGCCGGGCCGCGGCGCAGGATGAGCCGGCTGCCGCGCGCCTCAAGCGTGTTGGCGAAATCCGCGAGCCCGAGGCCGAGCCGGAATGTCGCCGCGGCCCCGAGCGCATCCACCGCGCCGTCATGGATGAAAACCGGGATGATCGGGTGGCCGGTCTCGCAGGCCGCGCACAGCGCGCGATGATCGCTCAGCCGCAGATCGCGGCGGAACCACAAAAGAACGGGGGTATCGGTCACGGCGCTGTCTCCACGAGGTGTCCCGGGAGAATTAGGGCGATCCCGCCGGGGTCAACCCGGCGGGGGTCCCGTCAGCCGAAAACCCGGCTCAATGCGCCGTCCACCGCGTCGGTGATCTGGTCGATGTCATCGGGTGTGGCGATCAGGGCGGGCGCGAAACACAAGGTGTTGTTGTAGCCCGGCACGGAGCGGTTCGTCGCCCCGATGATGACGCCCTGCGCCATGCAATCGCCCGTCACCGCCCGGACCAGCGCCTCAGACACCGGCTCCTTGCTCGCCCGGTCCGCCACCAGCTCGGCGCCGCAGAAGAGCCCCGCGCCGCGCACGTCGCCGATCACGCGGTGTTTTTCCATCAGCCCGTGGAGGTTCTCCATCAGGCGCGCGCCCATGGCCTGGCAATTGCCCAGAAGGTCCTCTTCCTCGATGATCGCCATGTTCTCCAGCGCCGCCGCGGGCCCGGCGGTGCAACCGCCGAAGGTCGAGATGTCGCGGAAATAGTCGAGCGGATCGTCCGCATCGGACTTGAACATGTCGAACACCTCCTCGGTCGTCACGAGGCAGGCGATGGCGGCATAGCCGGAGGCCACGCCCTTGGCCATCGTCACCATGTCGGGCTTCACGCCGTAATGCTGATAGCCGAACCACGTCCCCGTGCGGCCGACGCCGCAGACCACCTCGTCGATGTGCAGAAGCACCTCGTATTTGCGGCAGATCTCCTGGACCCGCTCCCAATAGCCCGGCGGCGGGGGGATCACGCCGCCGCCCGCCGTGACCGGCTCAAGACAGAGCGCGCCGACCGTCTCGGGCCCCTCGCGCAGGATGACCTCCTCGATCGCATCGGCCGCGCGCTGGCCATAGGCCTCGCCGCTCAGATCGCCCCAGCCCTGATCGGCGGCGCGGTACTCAAGGCAATGGGGCACCTCGATGAACCCCGGCGCAAAGGGGCCGTACTGCGCGTTGCGCTCCTGCTGGCCGCCGGCCGACAGCGCGCCGAGGGTCGTGCCGTGATAGTCGCGGTCGCGATAGAGGATCTTGTGCTTCTTGCCGCCGAACCGCTTGTGGGCGATCTGGCGCACCATCTTGAAAGCCTTCTCGTTGGCCTCGCTGCCCGAATTGGCATAATAGACGCGCGAGAGCCCGGGCATCTTGTCGATGAGCCTCTCGGCAAAGCGTGCGCCGGGGATCGAGCCCATCGAGCCCGCGAAATAGTTGAGCTGCAACAACTGGTCGCGCACCGCGTTGGCGATCCGCTCGCGCCCGTAGCCGACGTTGACCGTCCAGACCGCGCCGGACACCGCGTCGAGATGCTCGCGGCCCGTCTGATCCCACACGCGCATCCCCTTGCCCTCGACGATGATCTTGGGATCGGTGGTCTCGAGCGGTTTGTGCTGGGTCAGATGGTGCCACACATGCGCGCGATCGGCGCTGACAATCCCTGACAGATCGTTGTCTTTCATCCCGCCATCCATGCCGAGATCTCCCTGAATTAACGTGAGGCGGCCACCCAGGGGCCGAGTCGTCGGGCGATGCTACATGAGCGCGCCGCACTCTCCAAGAACTCGCACCCCATCGCGGTCATTGACCGGGGTGGGATGCCGCGAAAGCGGCCCCTCTTTGGCGGGTTTGTCACGTCCGCGCGCGAAAAAACGAACAAATTGTTTGTACATGGGCGCAATATGCCTTTCCATCAGCCACAGTCGCGCGCGCAGACTGTGCGGGCGGCGAGTTTCTGAGCGCTCTCAACGCGCGCGAAAGACCACGGGGAGATCAATAATGAACATGAAAACCGCACTGCGGAGCGCCGTCGCGGGCGCCGCGCTTCTGACCGGGGCGCAGGCCGCCATGGCCGACGATCACGGCTCGATCACGGTCGGCTACTTTCTCGAATGGCCCATGCCCTTCCAGTACGCCAAGGTCACCGGCATGTACGAAGAGGCGATGGGCGTCGAGGTCGATTGGGTCAGCTTCGACACCGGCACCGCCATGAGCGCCGCGATGGCCTCGGGCGACGTGCAGATGTCCGTGAGCCAGGGCATCCCGCCCTTCGTCGTCGCGGTCTCGGCCGGGCAGGATCTTCAGGTCCTCGACGTGGCGGTGAGCTATTCCGACAACGACAACTGCGTCGTCTCCGCATCGCTGGAAATCGACAAGGACAGCGCCGATGAGCTTGCCGGCAAGAAGGTCGCCGTTCCGCTCGGGACCGCGGCGCATTACGGCTTCCTCAAGCAGATGAGCCATTTCGGCGTCGATGTGGGATCGATGGACGTGGTCGACATGGCCCCGCCGGATGGCGCGGCGGCGATTGCGCAGGGGTCGGTGGATATGGCCTGCGGTTGGGGCGGATCGCTGCGGCGCATGATGGAGTACGGCAACGTGCTGCTCACCGGCGCTGAGAAAGAAGACCTCGGCATTCTCGTCTTCGACGCGACGACCGGCCCTGCGGGCTGGGTCGCGGAAAACACCGACATGGTCAGCGCGTTCCTCGCCGTCACGGCCGAGGCCAACGCGATGTGGAACTCCGGCGAGCACACCGCCGAGATGCTGCCCGCAATCGCCCAGGACGCAGGGATGGACGAGGATGCGACCGAAGCCACACTCGCGGGCTTCGTCTTCCCCTCGGTTGACGAACAGCTCGGGCCGAAATGGCTCGACGGCGGCGCGGCGGAGTTCATGAAAGGTGTTGCGAATGTCTTCGTCGAGGCCGGTAGCATCGACGCGGCGCTCGACACCTATGAAAACGCGGTGAATGCCGGGCCGCTCAGCGCGGCAAGCGGCATGTAAATGGCGCGGGTCGGGGCCCCTGCGGGCGGCCCCGGCATGCGGCCCTGCACCTGACCCGGCGCGGAGAGATCCGGGCCGGAGCGATGAATCGCAAAATGGCGCGGCGCAGCGAAACGGCCCGCGACAGACCGAGGGGCGGCGGCCCCCGGAAGGACCGGAAGAGAGGTATGCGTGAGCGGACTGGATATTGAGAGCGTATCGATGAGGTTCGATCTGCCCGGCGGCGGATCGGTGCAGGCGTTGAAGGACGTCTCGATCTCACTCGCCCCGGGGGAGCTGATGAGCGTGCTCGGCCCGTCGGGCTGTGGCAAGACCACCTTGCTCAACATCGTGGCGGGGTTCCTTGCGCCCACCGGCGGCGAGATCCGCATCAACGGCCACCGCGTCCACGGCCCCGGCGCCGAACGCGGCATGGTCTTCCAGAAAGGCGCGCTTTTCGAGTGGATGGACGTGCGCGAGAACGTGGGCTTCGGGCCCCGCATGGCCGGCCAGCGCCAGCGCGACTATCGCGACAAGGTCGATCACCTGCTCGATATCGTTGGCCTGTCGGATTTCAAGGAAAAGGCGATCTACGAGCTTTCGGGCGGGATGCAGCAGCGCGTCGCCCTCGCGCGCTGCCTTGCCAATGAGCCCGACGTGATCCTGATGGATGAGCCGCTGGGCGCGCTCGACGCGCTCACCCGCGAGAAGATGCAGAGCCTTGTGCTCCAGCTCTGGAAGGAGACGGGCAAGACCATCATCCTCATCACCCACTCGGTCGAGGAGGCGCTGCTCCTGGGCGAACGGCTGCTGGTCATGGCGCCGCGCCCGGGCCGGATTCACCGCGAATACCGGCTGCCCTTTGCCGATCTCGGCGTCGGGCAGGATCTGCGGGAGGTCAAGAAACATCCCGAATTCAACGCGCGACGGGAGGAGATCCTCGGCATGATCTGGGACATGGAAGAGGAAATCATGGGCCGGCCGGCCGCAAGCCAGGGGGCGGCGCAATGATTATCCTGCTCATCTATGTGGCCATTTTCGTGGCCTCCTTCTTCATCGTGAAATTCGTCGCCCAAAAGTCGATCACCGACTACGCCTCGCTCAAGACCGTGACCTTCGGCGATGAAAGCGCCGTGACGCCCAACCGCTTTGCCAGCGTGATCTCGGTCGCCACGATCTTCCTGCTCTGGGGCGCGTTCACCGGCTCGTCCTGGGTGCCCGGCTTTCTCCATGCCCCGGCGCCGTTCGAGGGCGAGGCGCGGTTCACCTACACCGTCGCCGTGCCGAACGGGCCCATCGACGATGCCGAGGTCCTCGTCCTCGTCCATCCGATCGGCGAGACCGTCGAGGCGCCGCCCATCGACCCCGGCGAGGGCTTTGCCAAGAACGACAGCGCGACGGTCGGCGTCTGGCGCAGCGGCTTGATCCGGGTAGATCGCAACGACCAGGTGGGCCGCGAAGAGGGCGCGACCATCGTGGCGGTCAACGGCATGGATATCGCCCCCGGCGGCTCGGTCGAGACCGAATACGGCCGCGTCGGCATGAGCCCCAAGGGCACGCTGAACTTCGAGCCGGCCAAGGGCTGGCAGATGGAGCCGATCTGGTTGCCGCCGCCCGAAGATGTCCTCCGCCGCATCGGTGAGATCTCAAGCGAGGGATTCCGCGGCGCGACCCTGTGGGAGCATCTCGGCCTCTCGCTCTTCCGGGTTGTTCTGGGCTTTCTCTTCGGCGCGATGGTGGGGATCCCGCTGGGCTATGCCATGGGCCTGTCGAACTGGTTTCGCGGCTGGTTCGATCCGATCGTCGAGTTCATGCGGCCGGTGCCGCCGCTGGCCCTCATCCCGCTGGTGATCATCTGGGCGGGCATCGGCGAGGTCGGCAAGATCATCCTGCTGTTTCTCGCCGCGCTCTGGATCATGGCCATCGCCGCGCGGGCGGGCGTCTCCGGCGTCAACATCACCAAGGTTCACGCGGCCTATTCTCTCGGCGCCAGCAAGTGGCAGATCATGCGTCACGTGATCGTGCCCAATTCCCTGCCGGAGATCTTCACCGGCGCGCGGGTCGCCATGGGCGTCTGCTGGGGGACGGTGGTCGCCGCCGAACTGGTCGCGGCGGAGAAGGGCGCGGGCATGATGATCATGGTCGCCTCGAAGTTCCAGAACACCGACATCGTGATCATGGGGATCATCCTGATCGGCGTGATCGGCTTCGGGATCGATATCCTGATGCGGCGCGCGGAGAACCGGCTCGTGCCTTGGAAGGGGCGGAGCTGAGTTCAGTCGAATTTGCGGGAGGGCGCGAGCACCGTGGCCTCCCCGATGAGCACCTGTTTGTCCTCGACCAGACAGCGGCAATCGAGCTGCACCCGGCGCTTGGCGTGGTCGATGCCGATCACCTCGACCTCGGCCAACACCACATCGCCAGGCCGGACAGGGGCAAGGAACCGAAGCGTCTGGCCCATGTAGACCGCGCCGTGGCCGGGGAGTTGCTCGCCGATCACGGCGGAGATGAGCCCGGCGGTCAGCATCCCGTGGGCAATGCGCCCTGCGAAGATCGTGTCCTGGGCGTAATCCTCGTCGAGATGCACCGGGTTGCGGTCGGTCGAGACCTCGGCAAACAACTCGATATCGCGGTCGGTCACCTCTTTGCGCAGGTGCCGCACCATCCCCATCTCGATGTCTTCGATGCAAATCGTGCCGCGGGGCATATTGTCCAACATCACCCGATCACTCCGTTCAGCGAGCAATTAAAAGACGCATTAGCGCCTCATGTTGGAATAAAATTACTTTGCGACCGCAGAAAAATCAACCGTTAATGCAGGTCAACGCAGATGACCCATCGCGAACTGGGGATGCACCGATTGCGCGCCGAGATAGGCTTTGAGCGCCGCCGCATCCGGCTGACGTTCGGTTTTCGTCTCGCGCGCGGCGAGCCCGCCGGTGATGAAGATCACGTCGAGATCCTCTCCCATTGCGCCGGAGACATCCGTCGCCGGTCCGTCACCGATGGCGAGGATGCGGGCGTCCGGCACGTCGCGGCCAAGCTCTCCCAGCCGCCGCCGCGCCAGATCGTAGATCGGCGGGTAGGGCTTGCCGAAATAAAGGCTCTCGCCGCCCATCTCGGTATAGAGCGCCGCCAGCGCCCCGGCGCACCATTCCCGCACCTCGCCCCGATCCACGACGATATCGGGATTGGCGCAGAGCAGCTTCATGCCCTTTTGCTTGGCATAGAGGAACTGGGGCCGGTTGACTTCGGGGTCGGCCATCGGATCGAACGGGCCGCAGCAGATGATCCCCTCGGCCTCTTCGAGCGGCACGCGGCTGATCTCGACCGGGTCGGAGAGCAGATTGAGCGGCTCGAAAAAGCCCGCGTCGCGCTCCCATTCGCCCATGAAGAAGACCTTTTGGCCCACCACCCCGCGGAACATCGCGGCGCGCGCGCTGTCGCCCGACGAGGCGATGCTGTCCCAGGCGTCGTCCGGCACGCCAAAGACCTTGAGCTGCTCGGCCACGCCGGCGCGGGGCTTGGGCGAGTTGGTCACGAGCACCACCGCGCCGCCGCCCTTGCGGAAGGCCTGAAGCGCCGCCACGGCCTCGGGCAGGGCGGTCACGCCGTCATGGACGCAGCCCCACAGATCGACGAAAAGCGCATCATAGCGCGCGGAAATATCGGCTAGACGGGCGATGATCTCGGTCATGGGGCTGCTCCGGGGCGCGTGTGGGCCGGGCCGCGGCGGGCCCGGCGATTGCATCAGACCTTGAGGGCCGGGATGATCTGTTTCTTGCGGCTGACGACGCCGGGCAGGACCACGGTGTCGCCGGAGACATCCACGCCGAAGCTCTTCTCCGCCACGGATTTCACCAGATCGTTGGGGACCAGCAGCGTCGCCTCCTCGTTGAGGATGTCCACGACGAAGAGTAGGACCTGATCGACGCCATCTTCTGTGGCGACGGGGCCCATGGTGTCCATCAGGCTCTCCTTGCGGTCGAGCACGGTGCCGGGGCTGGTGGTTTCGAGGACCGAAACGCGGAATTTGGTATCGCCGACGCCGTATTCCTTGGAATCCATGCGCAGCAACGCGGCATCGGAGAAGGCCGAGACATCGGATTTCGCCGCGAACATCTTCTCGGCGAAGGCGGGGATATCGACGCCCAGCTCATCGGCGAGCGCGTGGGCGACGGCCTTGTCTTCGTCGGTGGTGGTGGGGGAGCGGAATTCGAGCGTGTCGGAGAGGATGCAGGAGAGCATCGCGCCCTTGACGCCATCGGGCGCGCGGCCCAGCTCGGAGCCGATCATCTTGTACATCAGCGTCGCGGTGCAGGCGAGCGGCTCGATGCGGATGTCGATCGGACCCTTGGTTTCGAGCCCGCCCACGAGCTTGTGGTGGTCGATGATGGCGCGGATGTCGGCGTCGTTGATGCCCGCGGGCAGCTCGGCGGGGTTGTTGGTGTCGACGATGACGACCGGCTGGTCAGCGGCGACGCCGTCGATGATCTCGGGCTTGTCGAGCGACCAGTGCTCCAGCATGAAGGCCGCTTCGGTGTTGGGCTCGCCGAGCAGCGCGGGCTTGGCGGCTTCGCCTTTGATCTCGTTGAGATACCAGGCCCAGATGATCGGGGAGCCGGTGGAATCGGTGTCGGGGGATTTGTGGCCGAAAACAAGCGTTGTCATGAGCATGGTCCTATGGGGCTGGTCCGTCGGGCGCGCTTATAGGGGGCGCACGCGCGCTTGTCACCCAAGCAATATGGCGGGCGGATGGTTCCATGTGGCGACCGGAGGATGCCTCCGGCGGGAGTATTTTTCGAAGAGAAGAAGACAGGGGCGGGCCCGGGGGTGAAATCGTGGGATTTGAGGGATTGGTCTGTTGACAGGGGGCGGCGCGGCGCTTAGCTACCCCATGCGTTGGCACTCATGCGATGTGAGTGCTAACGCGACCGGGCCCTCCGGGTTCGGGACAGGAAACTTTGAGCATCAGGAGACTCAGAGATGGCATTCAAACCGCTTCATGACCGCGTGCTGGTTCGCCGCGTTGAAGGCGATGAGAAAACCGCAGGCGGTCTGATCATCCCCGACAGCGCAAAAGAGAAGCCCGCGGAGGGGATCGTCGTAGCTTGCGGCGAAGGCGCGCGCAAGGACAGCGGCGAGCTGATCGCGATGGCCGTCAAGGACGGCGACAAGATTCTGTTCGGCAAGTGGTCCGGCACCGAAGTCACGGTGAACGGCGAAGAGCTGCTGATCATGAAGGAAAGCGACATCCTCGGCATCATCGAAGGCTGAGCCCGCGAGGCTTTGCCATTTGCCGAAATCCGAAACTCTACTGCTTTCTGAGGAGAGAAGAGAATGTCTGCCAAGGACGTGAAATTCGATACCGACGCCCGCAATAAAATGCTCAAGGGCGTCAATGTGCTGGCCGATGCCGTCAAGGTGACGCTCGGCCCCAAAGGCCGCAACGTTGTGCTCGACAAGAGCTTTGGCGCACCGCGCATCACCAAGGACGGTGTTTCCGTGGCCAAGGAAATCGAACTTGAGGACAAGTTCGAGAACATGGGCGCGCAGATGGTGAAGGAAGTTGCTTCCCGCACCAATGACGAGGCCGGCGACGGCACCACCACCGCGACGGTTCTGGCGCAGGCCATCGTTCGCGAGGGCTTGAAATCCGTGGCCGCGGGCATGAACCCGATGGACCTCAAGCGCGGCATCGATCTGGCGACCGCCAAGGTTGTCGCGGCGATCAAGGCGGCCTCCCGCCCCGTGAACGACAGCGCCGAAGTCGCGCAGGTCGGCACGATTTCCGCCAACGGCGAAGCCGAGATCGGCCAGCAGATCGCGGATGCGATGCAGAAGGTCGGCAACGAGGGTGTCATCACCGTCGAGGAAAACAAGGGTCTGGAGACCGAGACCGACGTGGTCGAGGGCATGCAGTTCGACCGTGGCTACCTCAGCCCCTATTTCGTCACCAACTCCGACAAGATGATCGCCGAACTCGACGATTGCCTTGTCCTGCTGCACGAGAAGAAACTCTCCTCGCTGCAGCCGATGGTTCCGCTGCTTGAGTCCGTCATCCAGTCGACCAAGCCGCTCCTGATCATCGCCGAAGACGTCGAAGGCGAAGCGCTGGCGACCCTCGTGGTCAACAAGCTGCGCGGCGGTCTGAAAATCGCGGCTGTCAAGGCGCCGGGCTTCGGTGATCGCCGCAAGGCCATGCTGCAGGACATCGCGATCCTCACCGGCGGCCAGGTCATCTCCGAAGATCTCGGCATGAAGCTCGAGAATGTCACCATGGACATGCTCGGCACGGCCAAGAAAATCTCCATCACCAAAGACGAGACCACCATCGTTGACGGTGCCGGCGACAAGGCCGAGATCGAAGCGCGCGTGTCTCAGATCCGCACGCAGATCGAGGAAACCACCTCCGATTACGACCGCGAAAAGCTCCAGGAGCGCGTTGCGAAACTGGCGGGCGGCGTGGCTGTCATCCGCGTCGGCGGCATGACCGAAGTGGAAGTGAAAGAGCGCAAGGACCGTGTGGACGACGCGCTCAACGCGACCCGTGCGGCCGTGCAGGAAGGCATCGTCGTTGGCGGCGGTGTGGCACTGGTGCAGGGCGCCAAGACGCTCGCCGGGCTGGAAGGCGCGAACCCCGATCAGACCGCCGGGGTCGCCATCGTGCGCCGCGCGCTTGAAGCGCCGCTGCGTCAGATCGCCGAAAACGCCGGTGTGGACGGCGCGGTTGTCGCAGGCAAGATCCGCGAGAGCGACGATCTGAAATTCGGCTACAACGCTCAGACCGATGAGTTCGGCGACATGTTCGCCTTCGGCGTCATCGATCCGGCGAAAGTTGTCCGGACCGCTCTGGAAGACGCGTCCTCGATCGCCGGTCTGCTGATCACCACCGAAGCGATGGTGGCCGACAAGCCCGAGCCCAAAGGCGCAGCTTCCGGCGCGCCTGACATGGGCGGCATGGGCGGCATGGGCGGCATGATGTAACGCCGCCGCGCGATGATTTGAGAGAGGGCTCCCGGTTCGGGGGCCCTTTTTCGTTTGGCGGGGCGTGCTGTCGGTGTCGTGGCGGAGCGCCGGACAGTTTGAGAGTCATCAAACAGTTCGAGCCTCATCAAACAGTTCGACGCGCGTCGAACTGTTCAGGCGCTCAGATAGCGGACGGATGTCTCGGCGGAGAGTGAGGCGGCCAGCGCCTTGAACCGGGCTTCCGCCACTTCACCAAAAAGCGGGGCCGCGGCGGGCGCGAGGCGCAACTCGAGCTGCTTCTTCTTGGGAAACCACCGCAGCTCGGCGGCGTCTTCGTGCCCGTGTATCCACAGCATCGCACCAAAGCGCATCGCCTTGCCCAAGACCTCCGCTTCGCCTTGCCGCTCTTCGGACAGGATGTTGAAAAGGTCTTCGAAATGAGTGCCTTCGCGCTTGTTCCTATAGCGATGCAGCAAGGCGACGCCGAGGTAGATCCGCTCCCAATGTCGCATTCCGCCGAGATGCGCGCGGGTTGCATTGTCGAAGGTCAGCTCCGCGCGGTAATCGGGGTGGGCGCGCCAGCTCACATCATGCAAAAGGCAGGCCGCGCGGATCAGCCGCTTGCGCTCATCAGGCAGGTTTCGAAACAGCGGCAGGACGAAGGCATAGAGCCGCCGGCCAAAGCCCGGCAGGCGCGCGTCCTTGCTCTCGGCGAACCGGCAGGCTTCGATCAGGGGATCGCGTTCGCGCACCTCGCGCGGCATCTGCTCATACAGCATACCCTCGCGAATGCCGTAGCTGGACACCGCGATATCCTTGGGCCGGATGGTCGAGATGATCCGCTTGAGCACCTCCGCCGCGAGCGGCACGAGCGACATCCGAGCCTCCGACAGCCCGCAGCGTTGGCGCAGCTTTTCGAGATCGCTCTCTTCGATGAACCGGACCGTGTCACGGATGGTCGTGGCGGTCATCCGATATTCGTGCAGCACGTGAAGCGGATAGGCGCGGCGCTCCATGTCGATCCGCGCGATCGCGCGCCAGGAGCCGCCGACGAGGAAAAGCCGGTCCCGCTGCGGGCCGAGCCAGCTGTGCATGTCCTCCAGCACCGCCTTGATATGCGCCTTCCGGCCGGCTTTTCCGCCCTTCACTTCGCGCAGTTTCAGCGGCCCGAGCGGCGAGGTCAGCCTCTTGCCGACGCGCCCGTCGCGCACCTCCGCAAGCTCCATCGACGAGCCGCCGATATCGCAGACGAGCCCATGTGCCCCGGGCCAGCCGAGCAACACGCCCTGGGCCGAGAGCCGCGCTTCCTCATCCCCATCGATGACCCAGATCTTGAGCCCCGTCTCGGCCAGAACCTCGGCGCAGAACTCCGGCCCGTCCTCGGCCTCGCGGACCGCGGCGGTGGCGACCACCGTGAGCGGGCTGATGCCCATGCTGTCGGAGAGCGCGGCGAACCGGCGCATGGCGGACAGCGCGCGGCGCCGCCCCTCGGGGTTGAGCCGCCCGGTCTCGGACAGCCCCGCGCCGAGCGCACACATGATCTTCTCGTTGTAGAAATAGGCCGGGCTCCGCGCCGCGCCGTCAAACACCACGAGCCGCACCGAGTTGGAGCCGACATCAACCACGCCCACACGCGCGAGCGCGCGCATTTTCGGGTCATCGAACAGCGGCTTGCCGAACGGGCCCCAATCGGGCGTGGGTGTCGCGGGCTCTTGGGTCATGGGCCGGCCTTCAACGTCTTTTTCGGGCCGCGCCGGAGCGGGGCTGCGTCATCACAAGTGGAACACTGCACCACGCGGCGCGGACGCGTCAATCGCGGGCGTCAGGTGATTTCGGCAAGGCGGTCGAGCGCGGCGGCAAGCTTGGCGCGTTCGTCCTGGCGCAGGCCAAGATTGTCGCGGGCCTCCTCGACGACCTCGGGCGGCGCGCTGGCGACGAACTTGGGATTGCCCACCCGGCCTTCGAGCCCCCGGATTTCTTTGTCGAGCCGGGCGACGGATTTCTCCAGCCGCGCGGTCTCCTTGGCGACATCGATGATCTCGGCCAGCGGCAAACCGAAGGTCGCCCCTTCCGCCGGGATCGTGATCGTGCCGCGGGGAAACGCTTCGACGGGCGTCAAACTGTCGACGCGCGCCTGCTTGGCGATGAGCGCCGCGTTCCCGTCCCAGGCCGCTTTCGCCGCCGGCTCCATCCCGAGCGCGAGCACGGGGATGAAATCGCCCGCGTTGACACCCATCTGCGCCCGCGCCGACCGTATCGCGCCGATCACGGAAATGACCCAGTTCATCTCCCGGTCGGCCGCCTCATCAAGCAGCGCGGCGGTGGTATACTCCGGCCAATCGGAATGCACCAGCATCTTGGCGCGGTCCCCCGAGAGGGCCCAGAGCTCTTCGGTGATGAAGGGCATGATCGGATGCAAAAGGATCAGACATTGATCGAGGACCCATTTCATGACCTCTCTCGTTTCGGTCTGGACCGAAACATCCTCGTCCCCGAGCAGCGGCTTGGCGAATTCCACGTACCAATCACAAACCTTGCCCCAGACGAAGGCGTAGAGCGCGTTCGCGGCGTCGTTGAACCGGTACTGATCCAGCGCTGTATCGACGGTCTCGCGCACCCGCGCAACCTCGCCGATGATCCAGCGGTTGGCCGTCTGGCGCGCATGTGCCGGGTTGGCCGCGAGATCGACGGATTGCGCGGTAAACACCTCGTTCATCTCGGCAAACCGCATCGCGTTCCACAGCTTCGTGCCGAAGTTGCGATAGCCCGCGATCCGGTCTTTCGACAGCTTCAGATCGCGCCCCATGGCGGCCATGGAGGTGAGGGTGAAGCGCACCGCATCGGCGCCGTATTCGTCAATGAGATCAAGCGGATCGAGCACGTTGCCGAGCGATTTCGACATCTTCTTGCCCTTCTCGTCGCGCACCAGCGCGTGGACATAGACGGTGTCGAAAGGGCGCTCGCCGACGACGGCATATTGCATCATCATCATCCGGGCGACCCAGAAGAAGATGATGTCGAACCCGGTGATCAGCACGTTGGTCGGGAAGTACTTCTGGAGCTCCGGCGTCTGCTCGGGCCAGCCCAGCGTGCCGATCGGCCAGAGGCCGGAGGAGAACCACGTGTCGAGCACGTCGGGATCGCGCCAGATCGGGTAGACGAGCTTGGTCGGATCCTGCGTCTGGGCGAACCCGGCGAGGCCCTGGGCGAGGGCATGGATCGCCGCGTCCCGGTCGGACACTTCGATGATCGTCGAATGGTTGAAGGGCGCGGGCAGGGTGACGAGATCGTCCGAAAACCGCTCACGCACCGAGGCGACATCCGCCGCGCAATGGGAGTGCTCGCCGCGCTGGACGAGCGCATCGAGCGCGAGGGCCGCGCCGATTTCCGCCGAGTCCCAATCTTCCGCGGCGCTGTCGGGGGTGAGGCCCAGATCGGCGAGCCTCTCCTCCATGTAGGACATGTTGAGCCCGTACCAGACCGGGATCTGATGCCCCCACCAAAGCTGGCGCGAAATGCACCAGGGCTCGATGTTCTCCAGCCAGTGGAAATAGACCTTCCGATCCGATTCCGGCAGGATGTCCGTGCCGCCATTGGCGCGCCCCTTGCGGACCGCCTCGAGCGCGGGCTCGACGATTTTCGAGGTATCCACAAACCACTGATCCGTCAGCATCGGCTCGATGATGACCTTGGAGCGGTCCCCGAACGGCTGCATGATCGGCTTGGACTCGACAAGCGGGACAAGCTCGTCGGCCCCCTCCGCGTCGGGTTTGACCGCGGCCTTGCCAAGGGCGGGGTTGTCCGCGCGGGTCATCACCGCGAGCCCCTCGGCGGTGATCTGCTCCACGACAATTCGACGCGCGTCGAAACGATCGAGCCCGCGTATCTCGTCGGGGACGAGGTTGAGGGTGTCGACTTCGGCTTCGCTGAACTCTGCGCCTTCCGCGATCTGCTGCGCCCTGGCGGCACAGTCGGCATAGGCATCGCCGTCACTGCGCATCGCGCCCTTGGTGTCCATCAGCCGGTACATCGGGATGCCGTTGCGGCTCGCGACGCCATAGTCGTTGAAATCATGCGCGCCGGTGATCTTCACCGCGCCCGAGCCGAACGTGGGGTCGGGGTACTCATCGGTGATGATCGGAACAAGGCGGCGGGACTCTTTGGGTCCGACCGGAATTTCGCATAGTTTTCCGACGATTGGCGTGTAACGTTCATCCGATGGATGAACTGCGACCGCCCCGTCGCCGAGCATCGTCTCCGGCCGGGTCGTCGCGATTGCGATATAGTCGCGCTCTTCTTCCAGCACCACGTTGCCATCGCCATCGCGCTCCACGTAGTGATAGGTTTCGCCCCCCGCGAGCGGGTATTTGAAATGCCACATGTGGCCCGCGTTTTCGACGTTCTCCACCTCGAGATCGGAGATCGCCGTCTCAAAATGCGGATCCCAGTTCACCAGCCGCTTGCCGCGATAGATCAGCCCTTTTTCATGCAGATCGACGAAGACCTTGATGACCGCGTCGTGGAAATTGCCGTCCTCGCCCTCCGGCGCGCCGGGCGCACCGGACATGGTGAAGGCGTTGCGCTCCCAGTCGCAGGAGGCGCCGAGCCGCTTGAGCTGATTGATGATCGTCCCGCCCGACTTGGCCTTCCAGTCCCAGACCTTCTCCAGAAACGCCTCGCGCCCCATCTCGGCCCGGGTCTGGTTGCTCTTGTCCTTGGCCAACTCGCGCTCGACGACCATTTGCGTCGCGATCCCGGCATGATCCTGCCCGGGCTGCCAGAGCGTGTCGAAGCCGCGCATCCGGTGCCAGCGCACGAGGATATCCTGCAGCGTGTTGTTGAACGCATGCCCCATATGCAGCGAGCCGGTCACGTTGGGCGGGGGGATCATGATGCAGAAGGTCGACGCTTCGGGCCGGGCATTGGCGCCCGCGCGGAAGCATCCGGCCTCTTCCCAGGCGGCGTAGAGCCGCGCTTCGGCTTCGGTCGCGTCGAAGGTTTTATCCATGCTCATGGGGTGTCTCGCTGCCGCACGTTATGTGGTTTGGCCTCCCATATCGCAGCCCGGCCCGGAGGGAAAGGCGGCGGCGCCAAATTTGGGGCGGGCTGGACAGTGGCGGGCGAGGGGCTAGGCTCTGCTGCGGACAGAAGGAACAGGCGGGCCGATGGAACGATTCGGAAAAAGTCAGCCGGTGCGCCGGGTGGAGGATCAGCGGTTTCTGCGCGGTGCGGGGCGCTATATCGATGATATCGCCCCACAAAACGCGGCGTTTGGCCATGTCCTGCGCGCTTCGGTCGCCCATGGGCGGATCACTGAGCTGGACGCTTCGGCAGCGCGGGAGGCGCCCGGGGTCCTCGCGGTTCTGACGGCGGCCGATCTTGCCGCCGAGGGGATCACGCGGGGGATGGGCGCCACGGTGGTCGAGGCCCCGGACGGGCGCAAGGGCGCGGCGGTGCGGCGGCCGCTGCTGGCCGAGGACCGGGTGCGCTTCGTGGGCGAGCCGGTGGCCTTCATCCTTGCCGAGAGCCGCGCGGCGGCGGCCGATGCGGCCGAGTTCATCACGCTGGAGATCGATGCTCTGCCCGCGCATATGGCGCTCGCTCCCGGCGGCGAGGCGCTGCACCCGGAGGCGCCGGAAAACCGCGCGTTTTCCTGGGCGATGGGGGATGCCGACAAGGTGCGGGCGGCCTTCGAGACGGCGGCGCATGTGGTCGAGCTCGCCGCCGAGGACAACCGCGTGATCGTCAACACGATGGAGCCGCGCGGCTGCCTTGCCGATTGGTCGGAAGGCCGGCTTCACGTCGCGTTCGGCGGGCAGGGGGTCTGGGATCTCAAGCACGATCTGGCCAAGCTGCTGGGCCTCAAGCGCGAGCAGGTTCACGTAACGATCCCGGACGTGGGCGGCGGCTTCGGGATGAAGGCCTTTGCCTATCCGGAGTATTTCCTCTGTGCGATCGCGGCGCGCAAGATCGGCCGTCCGGTCCGCTGGATGTCCGAGCGGGGCGAGGCGATGATGTCGGACAATGCCGGGCGCGATCTTGATCACGTGGCGCGGCTGGCCTTTGATGAGGATCTGCGGCTCACCGGCTATCATGTCACGACCCGCGCCAACATGGGCGCCTACAACAGCGAATATGCCCAGAACATCCAGACCGAGCTTTTTGCGAAGGTGATGCCGGGGACCTATCGGCTGCGAAACGTTTTGCTCGAGGTCGAGGGGGTCTTCACCAACACCACCCAGGTCGATGCCTATCGCGGCGCGGGCCGGCCCGAGGCGATCTACATCCTTGAGCGCGCGATGGACATGGCCGCGCGGGAACTCGGGGTCAGCCCGTGGGAGCTCAGGCGGCGGAATTTCATTGAAAAACATGAGTTTCCCTATCGAAGCGCAACCGGCGTGACCTATGACGTCGGCGATTTTCACAAGGTGCTTTCGCGGGCGGAAGCGGAAGCGGGCGTTTCAGGATTCGACGAACGGTTGGAAGCGTCCCGCGCGGCGGGCAAGCGGCGCGGGCTTGGGCTTTGCTATTATATCGAGAGCATCCTCGGTGAGCCGAGCGAGCGGGCGAAGGTTGAGTTCGATGATGATCGAACAGTCAAACTCTACGTCGGCACCCAATCCAACGGGCAGGGGCACGAGACCGTTTACGCCCAATTCCTCGCTGACCAGAGCGGGATCGACCCCGGGGCGATCCGCGTCATTCAAGGCGACAGCGATCTCATCCCCAAGGGCGGCGGCACGGGCGGCTCGCGCTCGGTCACGGTCCAGAACACCGCGACGCTGGCTGTGGTCGATGAGATGATCCCGAAATATGCCGCGTTTTTTGCCGAGTTGGAGGAGGTCCCGCCGGAGGATGTCGTCTTTGACGATCTGGTGTTCCGCGCCGCGGGGACCAACCGCACCGCCGGGCTGCTGGAGCTTTCGGAGCGCGCCAGGGAGGACGGGCGCGACGATCTTCTGACCTTCTCCAAACGCATCACGCTCGATGACCGCTCGTTCCCCAATGGCGCTCATGTGGCGGAGGTCGAGGTCGATCCGGAAACCGGCGAGGTGCGGCTGGACCGCTATACCGTTGTTGATGATTTTGGCAACCTTATCAATCCTCTATTGGCCGAAGGTCAAGTGCATGGCGGGGTGGTTCAGGGCGTGGGGCAGGCCTTGATGGAGCGCGTCGTTCATGACGAGGACGGCCAGCTGCTGACCGCCAGTTTCATGGATTACGCCCTGCCGCGGGCCAGCGATGTGCCGATGATCGGCTTTGCCACGGAGCCGACCCCCTCGACCTACAATCCGATGGGCATGAAGGGCTGCGGCGAGGCCGGGACGGTGGGCGCGCTTGCGGCGATATCCAACGCGGTGCTGGACGCGCTGTGGGATCTCGGCGTGCGCCAGGCCGATATGCCGTTCACGCCTGAACGGGTCTGGAAGATGTGTCGCGATGCGGCTGCCCGCGCTTCTTAACCGGTTCCGCAACTGGCTGTTCTGGCGGCCTGTCCGGAGCGAGCCCGCGCGCCCGACGCGCGGGGCGATCGACCATGTGGTGATCCTCGACGGGACCATGTCCTCGCTCGATCCGGGCGATGAGACCAACGCGGGGCTCACCTACAAGCTGCTGACAGAGGCGGGGCATCCGGTGTCGGTCTATTACGAGCCGGGCCTGCATGCCGAGCATTGGCGCAACATGACCGATGTGATGACCGGCAAGGGTATCAACCTGCAGATCCGGCGCGCCTATGGCTATCTCGCGTCGCGCTACCGGGCCGGGGACCGGATCTTCCTCATGGGCTATTCGCGCGGGGCCTATGCCGCGCGCTCGGTGGCCGGGATGATCGACAGTGTCGGGCTCGTGCGGCGGCGCCACGCGACCGAACGCACCATCCGCGCCGCCTATCGCCACTACCAGTTCGCCGCCGGTAGCGCGGCCGCAGCGGCCTTCCGCGAGGCCCATTGCCATCCGGAGGCGACGGTCGAGATGGTGGGCGTCTGGGACACGGTCAAGGCGCTCGGGGTCCGGCTGCCGCTCGTCTGGCGCCTCACGGAGAAGCACCACGCCTTTCACAACCACGCGCTGAGCCCGGTGGTGCGCAACGGGTTTCAGGCGCTGGCGATCAACGAGACGCGCGAGGCTTATGACCCGGTGCTCTGGGATTGCCCGGAGGATTGGGCCGAGGGGCGGATCGAGCAGGTCTGGTTTCGCGGATCGCACGGCGATGTGGGCGGCGAGTTGGCCGGGTTCGAGGAGGCGCGGCCCCTGTCGAATATTCCGCTGGTCTGGATGCTGGAGCGGCTGGAGTCCTGCGGCGTCGCGCTGCCCGAGGGCTGGGCGGCGCGCTATCCCACCGATGCCGCCGCGCCGAGTTCGGGGACGTGGCGGCGGTGGGGCAAGTTCTTCCTGCTGCGCCGGCGCCGGGTCATCACGCCGGGCGCCTGCCAGTCGCTGCACGCCAGCGTGCCCGACGCGCTCCGCGCGAAGATTGTGGCGCGCGGGGCGAAAAGGGCCGGGCAAAAGCCGGGCGCGGCGGTCGAGACCTGAGCGCGCGGGCGCGCGCGGTCAGGCGACGTTTTCGAGTTGGACCTTGGGCGTCACGCCGAGCGCGTGGCAGACATCGCGGGTCAGCTCGGGGCGGTTCATCGTGTAGAAATGCAGCGCCTCGACGCCCTCGTCCACGAGCCGTGTGCAGAGCGTGGTGCAGACCGTCGTGGCCAGCAGATCCTCGCGCCCGTCACGCTTGGCGGTCTCGAAGGCGCTGTCGAGCCATGCGGGAATAGTCGCGCCGCAGCTGGCCGAAAACCGCTTCGTGCCGGCCCAGTTCTCGATCGGCAGAATGCCGGGGATGATCGGCGCGGTGATGCCCGCCGCCGCGGCCCGGTCGCGAAAGCGCAGGAAGGTCTCGGCGGAGAAGAAAAACTGGGTGATCGCCTCGTCGGCGCCCGCGTCGATCTTGCGCTTGAGCCAGTCGATATCGGCCTGCTCGTCGGCGGCCTCGGGGTGTTTCTCGGGGTAGGCGCCCACGCGGACACGAAAATCGCCCGCGTCCTTGAGCGCGGTGATGAGCTCGCAGGTGTCGGCGAACCCGTCGGGATGGGCGGTAAAGCCGCCCGCGCCCTTGGGCGGATCGCCGCGCAGGGCGACAATCTCGGAGACGCCCGCCGCCGCATAGCCGCGCGCGATCTCCAGCGTTTCCTCGCGGGTGGCGTTGACGCAGGTGAGGTGCGCCGCCACGTTGAGCCCGCTTTGCGAATGCAGCGTCGCGACCGCGTCGCGCGTCAGGTCCCGCGTGGTGCCGCCCGCGCCATAGGTCACCGAAACGAAGCGCGGCCCGAGCGGGGCCAGAACCTGCACCGTATCCCACAGCCGGAAGGACCCGGCGAGGTCTTTCGGGGGGAAGAATTCAAAGGAAACGGCGGGCACTGTCATCGGATACTCCTGCGGGTTGTCGGGGCTCTTGTGACACAGGTCGGTTTGTGAAACAAATTCATATTATTCAAGATCAACATGAGCCAGCTTCCGAATGCACATCGAATTCCGCCATCTGCGCACGATCAAGGCCATCCATGAGGCGGGCGGGCTGGCCCGCGCGGCCGATCAGCTCAACATCACCCAAAGCGCGCTCAGCCATCAGGTGAAGGGGCTTGAGGCCCAGGCGGGCGTGGAGCTTTTCGTGCGTCGCTCCAAGCCCTTGCGGCTCTCGGCGGCGGGGCTGCGGCTGTTGCGCGCGGCGGAGAAGATCCTGCCGGAGGTCGAGGCGCTGCAGGCGGAGTTCTCGGGTCTGCGCGACGGGCGCTCGGGGCGGCTGCATATCGCGATCGAATGCCATGCCTGTTTCGAATGGCTCTTTCCGGTTCTGGAGGCGTTTCGCAAGCTCTGGCCGGATGTGGATGTGGACATCCGCCCCGGCCTTGCCTTTGACGCGATGCCGGCGCTGCAAAAGGAGGAGGTCGATCTGGTGGTCTCGTCCGATCCGGAGGATCTTTCCGGTGTGGGGTTCCATCATCTGTTTGATTACGCTCCGGTTTTCGTCGCCGCCAAGGCGCATCCGCTGGCCGGGAAACCCTTCGTCGAGGCGGAGGATTTTCGCGGCCAGACCCTCATCACCTACCCGGTGGAGCGCACGCGGCTGGATGTCTTCAGCCAGCTTCTGATGCCCGCCAAGGTCGAGCCCGCGGCGGTGCGGCAGGCCGAGCTTACGGCGGTGATCCTGCTTCTGGTGGCGTCCAACCGCGGGGTCGCGGTGCTTCCGGACTGGGTGGTGCGCGAGGTGAAATATTCTTCCGACTATGTGACGCGGCCGCTCACGGCGGCGGGGATCACGCGCCGGCTCTATGCCGCGATCCGGACCGAGGACGAGGGCAAACCCTACATGCGCGATCTGGTGCGGCTGGCGGGCGAGGAGGCCCGGCGGCTACAGGCGGCCTGAGCCAAGCGTGGTAAGGTTCGGCCCGCACCGCGCGCACCTTCGGACAAAAGGCGGGGGACAGCACGGCGCGGGCCTCGTGGGGTGACCGGTCAGGGGAGGAGTTTCCCGGTCACCTCGACAAGTCGGCGCGCCTGGTAGGAGATGGTGTTGCGTCCGGCCTCGTCAAACTTGCCCGCAAGCGCGGAATAGCCGTAGGGGTTGCCGCCCGCGGCGGCGATGCTCTCGTCGGTGTAGCCGGGCGTCACGATGATCGCGCCGAAATGGATGGCCGTGCCGTAGAGCTGAAGCAGGGTGGTTTCCTGCCCGCCGTGGGGGTTGCCCGCGCTGGTCGTGGCGGTGAAGGGTTTGGCAAGCTCGCCCGATTGCCAGAGCCCGCCGAGCGTGTCGACAAAGGCGCGCACCTGGCTCGGCACGGCGCCGAACCGGGTCGGCACGGACCAAAAGAACCCGTCGGCCCAGCTGATGTCGTCATGGCTGACCTCGGGGATGTCTTTCATTTTCTCAAGCTGCGCGGCCCAGGCCTCCTGGCTCTCAACCACCTCCTTGGGCGCGGTTTCGGCAAAACGGCGCAGGCGGACATCGGCGCCGGCCTCGCGCGCGGCTTCGGCGGCGGCCTCGGCCATGGCGTGGTTGGTGCCGTAGGTGGAGTAGAAGGCGACGAGAATTTTCGGCGGGGTCATGGGGTTTCCTCTGCATCGGTCGAGGGGGGAACGCCTCACCCGCGCGATCGGTTCCCGGCCTCGCCGCGCGCCGGGGTGGGCGGCGGGTTGGGCGCCGGGGAAGGCGGCGGGGGCAGAGCGCGCGCGCCGCGGTTTCGAAGCGGGCTTGGCAAGGGGCGCGGGCCAGCGTATACGCGCGCCTTGATCCACGGGCCGCATCACGCGCGCGGCCCGTTCTGAACCCGACCGGGAGATGGAGCGAGACATGCACGGCAGCGCCAATATCAACATCATGATCAAGGCCGCGCGCAAGGCGGGGCGAGCGCTGGCCAAGGATTTCCGCGAAGTGGAGAACCTGCAGGTCTCGATGAAAGGCGCGGGCGATTTCGTCAGCCGCGCCGACCTGACTGCCGAGAAGATCCTCAAGGAAGAGTTGCGCGGCGCGCGTCCGACTTATGGCTGGCTGGCCGAAGAGGGCGGCGAGGAGGCGGGCGAGGATCCGACCCGGCGCTGGATCGTGGATCCGCTCGACGGGACGACCAACTTTCTCCACGGGCTGCCGCATTGGGCGATTTCCATCGCGCTGGAGCACAAGGGCCAGATCGTCGCCGGCGTGATCTTCGACGCGGCCAAGGATGAGCTCTACTGGGCCGAGAAGGGCGCGGGCGCCTGGATGAACGAAAAGCGCCTGCGGGCCTCCGGGCGGCGCTCGATGATCGAGGGGCTTTTCGCCACGGGCGTGCCCTTTGCCGGGGCGGCGACGTTGCCGGCGACGCTGCAGGAGCTCGCGCGGCTGATGCCGGTCTGTTCCGGGGTGCGCCGCTGGGGGGCCGCGTCGCTCGATCTGGCCTATGTGGCGGCGGGCCGTTTCGACGGTTACTGGGAGCGCGGGCTGAAACCCTGGGACGTGGCGGCGGGGCTGATCCTTGTGCGCGAAGCGGGGGGGCTCGTCCAGCCGATCCGCGAGGGCCGGAGCATCGTCGAGGACGGCGCGGTCATCTGCGCCAACGAGCCGCTGTTTGACGGATTCGCCAAGATCATCCGCGGCTGAGCCGAGCCGGCTTTCCTTGTCCGAGCGCCTGACGGTCCGGGTTACGGGCCTTTGCGCCGCGCCTGCTCCACGGCGCGGGCCCAGCTTTGGCGCTGCTCTGAGCGATCCGCCTCGGGCAGGCGGGGCGCATGGCGGGCAACCGGGCCGCCGGTCCAGCTGACCTCTTCGCCCAAGGCGCGCGCGGCCATCGCCGCAACGCCCAGAGCGCCGACCTCGGCGATCGGGCTGACGCCCACCGGGCATCCAAGAATATCGGCCTGAAGCTGCATCAGCCACGCGTTGCTGGAGGCGCCGCCGTCCGCGCGTATCTCCGCGACGGGCGTTCCAAGCTCACGCGTCAGCGCGTCGACCACATCTGCGACCTGATGCGCGATGGCCTCGAAGGTCGCGCGGGCGAGATGCGCGGGCGTCGTCCCGAGCGAGAGGCCGGAGATCACGCCGCGCGCCTCATCGTCCCAATAGGGCGCGCCAAGCCCCGCGAGCGCGGGCACGAAGACCACACCATCGGCCGTCTCCACACCCGCCGCCAGGTCCGCGAGGGCGGCCGCATCCTCAAGGCCCATCATCCTGGCCGCAAAGGCGGCGGCCTGCCCCGAGACGGTGATGTTGGCTTCGATGGCGTGCCGGGTGGTGCCGTTTTCCGTCCAGGCGATGGAGGCGGACAAACCGCGCGGCGCCTTGGCGCGCGCCGAAACGGGCATCATCATCGACGATCCGGTGCCGTAGGTCACCTTGAGGGTCCCGCCCTCGCGCAGACCGTGGCCATAGAGCGCCGCGTGGCTGTCGCCCATGATCGCGAGGATGGGAATGCCAGCGGGCAGGGCGGTTCTGCCCGCCGCGGTGACGCCGAACCGGGCGTCCGAGGCCAGAGCTTCCGGCAAGACGGAAAGCGGCACGCCGAAGATCTCGGCAAGCTCGGCGCTCCATTCAAGTGTGCCCGTGTCGAACAGGGTCGTGCGGGAGGCGTTGGAGTGATCGGTCGCAAACGCCGCGCCGCCGGTCAGGTTCCACAACAGCCAGCTGTCGACGGTCCCGGCGCGCAGGCGCCCCGTTGCCGCAAGCGCCTGCGCCCCCGGATGATGCGCCAGCACCCAGGCGAGCTTGGACGCGGGGAACAGCGGGTTGAGCGCAAGGCCCGTCAGCTCCTCGACGCGGCCCCCGTGCCCCTTGGCGGCGAGGGCGGCGCAGATCTCGGTGCTGCGGCGGCATTGCCAGAGCGGCGCGGGGCCGGTCGGCGCGCCGGTTTCCGCGTCCCAGGTGACAAGGGTTTCGCGCTGATTGGCAATCGCGATGGCGTCGAAAGGCCCGTGCGGCGCGACCTGCGCGATGACGTGGCTGGTAGTCGCCCAGATGTCTTCGGCCGATTGCTCGGCCCATCCGGGCTTGGGATAGCGGGTCGCGCAGGGTGCCGAGGCCGTGGCGAGGATCTTGCCGGCCCCGTCCACCACCAGCGCCTTGGTGTTTGTCGTGCCCTGATCGAGGGCGAGGATCCGCATGTCAGCCCGCCTTGCGGGAGAGCGCGCGCCGCGTCGCAGCGGCGATCCCTTGCCCGCTCAAACCTGCGTCCGCAAACAGCGTCGCCACATCGCCCGTCTTCTGAAAGCCGGTGAAGCCCACCCGCTCCAGCGGCACCGGGGCGTGTGCTGCGCAAAGTTCGGCGACCGCGCCGCCGAGCCCGCCCGAGACGAGCGCCTCTTCGGCGGTGACGATGGCGCCCGTTGCGGCGGCGGCCAGAACGGCGGTCTCATCGAGGGGCGAGAGGCTGTGCATCGAGAGGACCCGGACGTCATGGCCCTCACCGGCAAGACTGTCGGCCGCTTCGAGCGCGAGATGCACGGTCGTGCCGCAGGCGATGATCGTGGCGTCCGCGCCCTCGCGCATCACCCGGGCCTTGCCGGGCTCGAAGCTCCGCGCGCCGTTGGCGTCGGGGCCGAGGTCCGGCACCTGCATCCGCGACAGGCGCAGATAGACCGGGCCGTCATGGCTGGCCGCCCAGCGAACCGCCGCTTCCGTCTCCCATGGGTCGGCCGGGACGATGACCGTCAGCGGCTGCAAGGCCCGGAGCCAGGCGAAATCCTCGATCGAGTGGTGGGTCGCGCCGAGCTCGCCATAGGCGACGCCGGAGGATTGGCCCACGAGTTTCACGTTGTAGCCGGAATAGACCACATCCGCCTTCACCTGTTCCAGCGCGCGGCCCGTGAGGAAGCAGGAGGCGGCGGAGACGAAGGGCACCTTGCCGCCATTGGCCAGCCCCGCCCCGACGCCGACCATCACCTGCTCGGCGATGCCGACATTGACCAGCCGCTCGGGGAAGGCTTTCTGGAAGCCGGCCAAATTCGAGGAGCCGACGGAATCGTTGACCACGGCGACGATGCGCGGATCGGAGGCGGCGAGCTCTTCGAGCGTTGCCGCCCAGGCTTTGCGGCAATCGAATGTGCTGCTGGGGCTTGCGCCGTCCATCATGCCAACTCCTTCATTGCAATGGCGAATTCCTCGTCCGAGGGCACGCCGTGGTGCCATTTGGCCAGATTTTCCATGAACGATACGCCCTTGCCCTTGACCGTCTGGGCGATGATCGCGCGCGGCCGGTCGGTTCCCGGCGCCCCGAGGCGCGCCAGCAGCGCGGCGGGGTCGTGGCCGTCGACTTCGTGGACCTCCCAGCCGAAGGCGGCGTATTTCGCGTCCAGCGGATCCAGCGCGGTCGTCTCCGCCGTGGGCGCGCCCTGCTGGAGATGGTTGCGGTCGACGATGAGCGTGAGGTTCGACAGACCATTGTGCGCCGCGACCATGGCGGCCTCCCAGTTGGAGCCCTCTTGCTGCTCGCCATCGCCGGTCAGGACGAACGTCCGCCGGTCCGAGCCGTCCAGTTTCGCGGCCAGCGCGATGCCCACCGCGATCGGAAAGCCATGGCCCAGCGGCCCGGTGTTCGCCTCGACGCCGGGGAGATAGTTGCGGTTGGGGTGCCCGTTGAGCCGCGAGCCGGGCGCCATGTAGCTTTCCAGCAGCTCGTCCTCGAAATACCCCGCCGCACAGAGCGCGGTATAAAGCACGCCGGTCGCATGGCCCTTGGACATGACGAACCGGTCGCGCTCGGGCCAGTCGGGGCGTGCGGGATCAAAGTTCAGCACCCCGAAATAGAGCGTGGCGAGAATGTCGGCGGCCGAGAGATCCCCCCCGATATGCCCCAGCCCCTTGCCGTGCACCATCTGCATCGCGCGGCGGCGCATCCATCTGGCGCGCTCGGCGATCTGCTCGGCAGTTGCGATGTCGTCTTTCATGGCGGACCTCAAGCGTTTCGGGGGAGGGTCGGGACGGGCGCGACCTCGCCACCGTGATGGTAGGTTGGGATGCGCAGATAGCGCGTCACCGCTTCGTGCAGGGCCTCGGCATGGTGGCCGCGCACCATCGCGACGTGATGCTCGAAGCCGTTTTGCGTCACGAAGCGCATCAGATCGCGCAGCCGGTCGACCTCGGTCACCGCGATGCCGCCATCCATCCCGAAGGGATCATCGGTGAAGGCGCCTTGCCCGAGATAGGATTTCAGCGTGCCGGCCCGGTCGTCGGAGGACAGGCGGAAATAGGTCATCTCCCCCGCGCGGACCTTGCCCTTCACCGCGCCGAAGCACTTTGACCGGCCGATGACCTCGCCCAACACGTCGAGCTCCCCGACGACGGGGGTGTCGCCGATGAAGGAGGCCGGGAAGTTGCCGCAATGGGTGCAGACGCATTTGTCGACCTCGCGCCCATAGTTGTTGTTCCAATCGAGGATCGCGGCGGGGGCGGCCGAGGCCAGCGACAGCGCGAACATCGACACCGCGCCCATCACATCCACCTCGCAGGCCGAGGGGCTCAGATCCTCGCCCATCATCGACATGGTCACGCAGGTGGCGCAGCCGAAATTGTCCTGAAGGGACCGCCAGCACTGGATCGCCGAGGCGTCGCATTCGTTTTCGGCGATCCACCGGTTGACCGCGAGCGTCCACTTGGCTTGCGTCGCGATCTGGTCCGTCGTGATATGGGCCGGGATCGTGCCGTAGGCCCTGATCCGCTCCATGACGGCGACAAGCTCCGGCGCGTCGTCCTGGATCGCGCCCGCCGCCTGCATCATCTCCGACAGATCCACCGTCTGCACCGTGATCCCCGCCGATTGCAGCAGCTTTTCGGAGTAGCGCATGGTCTGGAACGGGCCGGTGCGCGCGCCGATCGCGCCGATCCGCGCGCCTCTCAGTCCCCGAACCGTGCGGCATGTGCGGGCGAACCGATCCAGATCGCGCCCGAACGCCTCGGAGTCGAGGTCCATCGTGTGGTCGGTCGTTTCGGTGAAGGGCACGCCATATTGCCAGAAGTTGTTGGCGATGGAGATCTTGCCGCAAAAGGCATCGCGGCGGGAGTGCACATCGACCGCGTCGAGCTCATCGTTGCAGGCGGCCAGAAGGATCGGAATGTCCAGATCGGCCCGGTCAATCAGCTCGGCGATCGCGATCTCGTCGCCGAAGTTCGGGCAGGCGATCACGATCCCGTCGAGCGTCTCGCGATGCGCCTTGAAGTGGTCGGCGTAGAGCCGCGCGTCGTCGATGGATTGCACCGCGCCGTTCGCCGTCGCCTCGAAGGGCAGGGTCACAAGCGTGAGGCCGAGCGCGGCCATCTGAGCCGCCACATCCTCGCGGGCCTGGGCGCAGGGCGCGGGGCTGAAGAAAGCACGGCTGGCGATTGCCAGGCCAAGAGCCACGGGGCGTTCGAAGTTTCTGTTCATCGGTCCTCTCGCCAGACTCAACCTCGCGGTCCACTGCCATCTGGATTATCGTTTATTTTCGTTTGAGACAAGATGAAACCTGAAACGCAATCGAAATGTGCGATAATCGAAAAACCGACTATATACATAGCGAGACGCGGCGGGATCCAGGGGTCATGCCTTGGGTTTTGTTGTGAAAACGCAAACAAACGAAAACAATTTCGTTGACAGATTGGCCTCTGATCTGCTCATCTCCGGTTTACCAAGCGTCGGGGAGGCGCTTGAACATTGGGAGGAGATTCAAGATGCGCATCAAGCGTCGCAGCTTTCTGACAGCGTCTGCCGCCGGTCTGACGGTCGCAGCAGCCGGGGGGCGGCTTGCCCTCGCACAGGGGTCCGGAACCATCGCCGTCATCACCCCGAGCCATGACAACCCGTTCTTCAAGGCCGAGGCCGATGGCGCCGTCGCCAAGGCGCAGGAGCTTGGCTACGACACCGTCGTGCTGGTCCATGACGACGATCCGAACAAGCAATCGCAACAATTCGATACCGTCATCGCGCAAGGCGTGGTGGCGATCATTCTCGACAATGCCGGGGCCGATGCCTCGGTGGCCGCGGTGCAGCGCGCCAAGGATGCGGGCATCCCGTCCTTCCTCATTGACCGCGAGATCACCGCGACCGGCGTCGCCGTCTCGCAGATCGTGTCGAACAACTATCAGGGCGCGCAGCTCGGGGCCGAGGAATTCTTCGTCCAGATGGGCGAGGCGGGCCAATACGCGGAGCTTCTGGGCAAGGAATCCGACACCAACGCCGGGATCCGCAGCCAAGGTTATCACGATGTGATCGACCAGTTCACCGATATGGAGATGGTCGCGCAGCAGACCGCCAACTGGTCGCAGACCGAGGCCTTTGGCGTGATGGAATCCATTCTTCAGGCCAATCCGGGGATCAAAGGCGTCATCTGCGGCAACGACACGATGGCCATGGGCGCCTATGCCGCGCTGGAAGCCGCCGGGCGCGGCGATGTGATCGTCACCGGCTTCGACGGCTCGAACGATGTGCGCGATTCCATCCTTGGCGGCGGCATCAAAGCGACGGTGCTTCAGCCCGCCTACGAGCAGGCCCAGCTCGCGGTCGAGCAGGCCCACACCTACCTCTCCGACGGCTCTACCGGGCTCGACGAGAAGCAGCTCATGGATTGCGTTCTGATCACCGAAGAGAACGCCGGCGATCTGGATAACTTCCAGCTCTCCTGATGGCCCGACCCTTCGGAGGGGTGCGCGCAGCGCCCCTCCCATTCGGCTGGTTTGGGGAGTGCCAGATGATCCGATTTCTTGCGCTTGCGCTTGCGCTTGTGCTCTGCGGCGTCGCGGCCCTGAGCGGCTGTCAGATCGTGTTCGAGGACGAGAACGCCCCGGCGGAGATCCCGGCCGGACCGGACGGGGACGATGCGCGCAATACCGCGCGGCTCGAAGAGAGTTTCGAGGCCGAGCTCCTGCCGCTCGTCGCGCAGCGCGCGCTTGACCTCGAAGGTTTGCGCACCGCCCTGTCGGCCGGGCTCGACAGCGCCGGCGAGGCCCATGCCAACCGCGGCGCGGGGCAGGGGGCGGCGTGGAATTTCGCTCTGCGCGATGAGGGGCGCGTGGTGGCCAACCGGCTCGACAGCTCGGCCCGGACGGCCGATGTCGACGTCGATGGCGACGGGGAGAGCGATCTGCGCCTGCAGCTCGGCCCGGTGATCCGGGGCACCGCCCTGCGCGATGCCGCGCCGTTCTACAACTTCGATGATTTCCGCGACCAGATCGAATTCGCCAAGCTGGCCCGCGCCATCAACGACCGGATCAAGCCCGCGCTCGTCGCGGTCGAAGACGTGCCCGTGGGCGCGACGGTCCGCTTCACCGGGGTGGTGCCGCTCAAGGCCGCCGATGGCGATCTCGTGGTGACGCCGATCGACTTCGAGGTCGTCGAATGAGCGCGGATCATCCCATCGGCCTTCAGGTGCGCAATGCGGTGAAGGTCTATCCCGGCACCCGGGCGCTCAAGGGCGTCGATTTCGATATCCGGATGGGCGCCGTCAACGTGCTCGTCGGCGAGAACGGGGCCGGAAAGTCGACCTTGATGAAGGTCATCGCCGGGGTCGAGGATCTGACCGAGGGCAGGATTCTGGTCGGTGGAGAGGAAAAACAGTTCCGCTCCAAGGACGACGCGGTCACTGCCGGGGTCGGGATCGTGTTTCAGGAATTGAACCTCTTTCCCGAGATGACCGTGGCCGAGAATGTCTTCATGGGGCGCGAGCCGACACGGTTTGGCGTGGACGTGAAGGACAACGAAGTACTGGAGCGCACCCGCGCGCTGATGGCGCGCCTCGAGCAGAAGATCGCGCCCGAAACGACCCTCGGGCATTTGCGCATCGGTCAGCAGCAGATCGTCGAGATCGCGAAGGCGCTGGCGCAGGATACCAACATCCTCATCCTCGATGAGCCGACGTCCGCGCTCTCGGCGCAGGAGGTCAACGTGCTGTTTCGCATCATCGAAGACCTCAAGGCCCAGGGCGTGGGGATCGTCTATATTTCGCACAGGCTGGAGGAATTGATCCGGATCGGCGATTACATCACCGTGCTCCGGGATGGCGAGATCACCGGCGCGCGCTCGATGGAGGGGGTCGATATCCCGTGGATCGTCCGCGCGATGATCGGCGACAAATCCAAGGATTTCGCCTCGGAGATCACCCATGATTACGGCCCCACGATGTTCGAGGCGCGCGATGTCTCGCTCGCGCGGGCGGGCGGCGGCTGGACGGTCGATCACGTCTCCATGTCCGTGCGCGCCGGTGAGGTGCTCGGGGTCTACGGCCTCATGGGGGCGGGGCGGTCGGAGTTCCTCGAATGCGTCATGGGCCAGCACCCGACGGCCCGGGGCACCATCGAAGTCGACGGCCGCCCGCTTGACGGCTGCACCGTCGGCCAGCGGATCCAGCGCGGGATCGCCATCGTGCCGGAGGATCGCAAACGCGACGGTCTGGTGCAGGTCATGGCGATCCGCGAGAACCTGACGCTTTCCTCGCTCCCGCGGCTGGCGCGCTGGTTCGACCTCTCGCCGGCGATCGAGGCCTCGAAGGCCAGCGAGTTCATCAAGCGGCTGACGATCAAGGTCGCCTCGGCGGAAAACCCTGTCTCCTCCCTCTCGGGGGGGAACCAGCAGAAGGTCGTGATCGGCAAGGCGCTGATGACCGAGCCCAAGGTCCTGCTGATGGACGAGCCCTCGCGCGGGATCGACATCGGCGCCAAGGCCGAGATCTATCGCACCATCCGCAAACTGGCCGCCGAGGGTCTGGCGATCGTTTTCGTCACCTCCGATATCGAGGAGGTGCTGGCCCTCTCGGACCGGATCCTCGTGATGGCCGATGGCCGGGTGACGCGTGAATTCCCGCACGGCGCGCCGGCCTCCGATGTCGTGACGGCGGCCAACCCTGCCAAGGCCGGTGCGATCCCGGTTTCGAAGAAGGACAATGCCGAATGGCCGATGCAACCATGACCGCCCGACCCGGCGCGCCCTCTCGCAACTGGCTGCTGACGCTGCTAGAGCTGCGCACCTACGTCGCTTTGATCGTCGTCTTCACCGTCTTCGCCATCATGGCCCCGAATTTCCTGTCGGTGGACAACGCGGTCCTGATCTCGAAACACGTGGCGATCAACGCCTTCCTCGCCATCGGGATGACCTTCGTCATCATCACCGGCGGAATCGATCTTTCCGTCGGCTCGACCGTCGGGCTGACCGGTATGGTCGCGGGATACCTTGTGCTCTACGGCATAGACCTCGGGCTCGGCTGGTCGATCCAGTTCAACACGCTGGAGATCGTCCTGATCACCTGCGCGGTGGGGGTTTTCGTGGGCTGGATCAACGGGATACTGATCACCAAGCTCCATGTGGCGCCCTTCATCGCGACGCTGGGCACGCTCTACGTCGCCCGGGGCGCGGCGCTTCTGATGTCGGGCGGGCGGACCTTTCCCAACCTCAACGGGTCCGGGACCTACGGCTCCGCCTCCTTTCCCGCCATCGGCGCGGGCACGTTTCTGGGCGTGCCGATGATGATCTGGATCCTCGTCGCGGTGACCGCCGTGGCGATCTACATCTCCCGCCGGACCCCGCTGGGCCGCGCGATCTATGCCACGGGCGGCAACGAGCGGGGCGCGGCGCTTTCGGGTGTGAACGTCGATCGCACCAAGCTGTTCGTCTACATGTTTTCGGGCCTCATGGCGGCGATCGTGGGGATCGTGATCGCGTCGCAACTGCGCGCCGCCCACCCGGCGACCGGGGAGTTTTTCGAGCTCAACGCCATCGCCGCCGCCGTGCTGGGCGGGACCTCGATGGCGGGCGGGCGCGGGCGGATCTGGGGCACGATCATCGGCGCTTTCGTGATCGGGATCCTGTCGGACGGGCTCATCATGATGGGGGTGTCGAGTTTCTGGCAGATGGTCATCAAGGGGCTTGTGATCATCGCCGCGGTGGTCATCGATCAATGGCAACGCAAGCTCAGCGCGCGCATCGCCCTGACGCAGGAGGCGCATTAGCGCCCGTTGCGCGCCCCCTGTCCGCAGGCTAGACCCACCGAAACGGATCTGGAGTGAAGGTCAACATGGCGAAAGGAAGTGGTCAGCCCGAGGCTCGACCCGCGCAGGGCATGCTATCCACCGCGCGGCGACAACGGATCATGGCGTGGATCGAGGAAGAGGGGTCAGCCCGCGTGCGCGATCTGGCCACGACCTTCAACGTGACCGAAGCCACGATCCGCACCGATCTGGAGCGGCTCGAAGACTCCGGGCGGATCAAGCGCGAACACGGCGGCGCGTTTCTGGTCTCCATGCCCGAAGACGTGACCTCCATGTCCCTGCATCACCGTGTCGAGATGGACCGCAAGCGCAAGATTGGCGCGGCGGCGGCCAAGCTGGTGCAGAACCGCGAGACCATCATCCTCGATGCCGGCACGACGACCACCGAAATCGCCACGCGGCTTCAGGACCGGCGCGATCTCACGGTGATCACCAATGCGCTCAACATCGCCCTGACGCTCGGCTCCGTCCCGGGGTTCGAGATCCACATGCCCGGCGGGCAGTTCAAACCGCCGACACTGTCGCTGACCGGCGATACCTCGGTGGAGTATTTCCGCAACATCCTCGCGGGCCGGTTGTTTCTGGCCACCGCCGGGGTCGATGTGGAAGCCGGGCTTACCTACCCGTCCTTTGCCGATCTCCAGCTCAAACAGGCGATGATCAAGGCCGCGCAGCATGTCTATCTCGTGGCCGACAGCACCAAGATCAACCAATCCTCCTTCACCCGGCTTGGCGATCTGGATCTGATCCAGACCTTCATCACCGACGACGGGATCTCGGACGCCGATGCCAAGCGCTTCGAGGACCGGGGGGTCGAACTGCTCATCGCTGAATAGACGGGCGCGGCGGCTAACTCGGCGGTCAACTCGGAGGCGTCAGAACCAGTCGACGATCGCGTCGTAGGCATAGAGCCCGAGGTAGGCCAGGGCGATATTGTAAAGAGTGTTTCCCATCGCGAGCGGGAGGATCGTGCGCCAATAGCTGTAGCCGATCATGCTGAGCGAGGCGACGACGAAGTCGTTGGAAAAGGGAGAGACAGCGCCATAGGTCACCAGCGCCGGCGGCACCAGCCTCGGATGCCGCGCCATGCGTTCGGCGAGGTGCTCGATCGTGGCCTCGATCCGCGGCGGCATGCTGGATTTGACCTTGCTCCCGACCAGATACATCGTGCTGTCGCCGAGCATCACCCCCATCGCAGTGCTGACGCCGAGGGCCACGGGGCTGAGCCCGCTCGCGGCGAGGCTCATCAGAACAAGGTGATAGGGGATGCCGGTGAAGGTGGTGAAGCCGCCGATCATGCCGAGCGAGAACATCAGGACATAGGCATTGGTCGCGCCGACCGCGTCGATGAGATCCTCCGCGGGAAAGCTGGCCACTGCGATGGAAATCGCGATATAGGCGCCGATGGCCATGGCGGCGCTGGTGATCTTCCGGCCGCGCTTGCGCCGGGGCGCGATGCCCTCGGCGGTCATCGCACCGGCCCTTCGGTCAGGGTCCGCATGCGGTCCACCTCAAAGGTGCCATCGTCAAGGATCCTGCCGCGGATCATGACGTGCTGGCCCGGCTCCAGTTCCCTGAACGAGGCCATCCCGTGAAGCTCGGCGTCGAGGGGGACGGTCACGGCGGTGATGTCCCCGCGGGCGTTTTGCACGCTCACGCCGACCTGACTGACCGCGACCACCTCACCGGCGAGGCGTTGCAGGTTGCCCCTGGCCTGCAGGTAGAGGAAAAACAGCGACAGGATCGCGAAGGACGCGGCGATCGCCAGACCGACGGCGATGGTGCGGCCCAGGGAATAGGGTTTGGCTTTGGGGCTCATGGTCCTGATCCAGCGGCCTCTTTCGGGCGGAGACAATCGTTTGCCGGTCGGCAATGGGTTCGGGCTTTACCAGATGCGCCCGGGTTCCAGAAGCAACAACGGCGTGAGCGGGGGTATTGAAAGGTGCGCGTCTGCGACGCGCGCGGTTATTGGTCTATTGGCGCTCGGGGGCCCACCGAAGCAGCGGTTCAGGTGTCGGAGGGGTGGTTCACGCCGTCGGACCAGGGGATGTCGTGCGCGGCCGGGTTGATGCCGTCGAGCGCGCCCATGTTGACGCCGTACTCATTGGGGTCCGAGCGGCGGCGGTGATGGGTGTAGATGCCGCAGGTGGCGCAGAAGTGGTGTTGCGCGGTGTGGGTGCCCCAGGTGTAGAGCGTGAGGTTGCTCTCGCCCTTGACGATCTCCAGCCCGTCCAGCGGGACCGAGACGGCCGGCGCGCCGCGGCGGCGGCAGAAGGAGCAATCGCAGCGCCGGGCGGTTGCGAGCCCATCGCTGAGGCGGACGCGCAGTTCCACGGCGCCGCAGTGGCAGGTCAATCTGTGGGTCTCGGTCATGGGGCGGCTCCTTTAGCGGCGCACTTTGGGGATCCGGCTCCGGGCGAGGCGGTAGGTGGCGTCTGCATGGGGCGGGTGGCCGTCTGTGCGGCGCCAGAACCCCGGCCCGCCGAGGCGGAGCCAGAGCGGGACCGTGAGGCCAAGGCCGATCACGAAGCCGCCCGCATGGGCCCAGTAGGCGACGCCGCCGGATGTCGGGTCGGCGCCCGCGCCGCCGATGAATTGCAGCCCCAACCACAGCATGAGCATGATCCAGGCCGGGATCGGGAAGATTCGGACGAGGATGATGAGGATCACAAGAATATCCACGCGGGCGCGCGGGAAGAGCAGCAGGTAGCCGCCCATGACCCCGGCGATCGCGCCCGAGGCGCCGACGGTGGGGACGGGCGAGCCGGGAGCGGAGGCCACATGCACCAGCCCCGCGCCAATGCCGCAGGCGAGGTAGAAGAACGCGAAGGGCAGGTGGCCCATCTCGTCTTCCATGTTGTCGCCGAAGATGAACAGAAAGAGCATGTTGCCCGCAAGGTGCATCAGCCCGCCGTGGAGGAACATGGAGGTCAGCAGCGTTGGCAGCCCGCCCCCCGAGCTGATCCGCGCGGGGATCATGGCATAGTCGAGGTAGAAAAGGCCGAGCGCGCGCGGATCGGAGAAGAGGCCCCAGTAGCTGAGGAAAATCAGGATGTTGGCCGCGATAAGCCCGTAGGTGATGACGGGCGTGTGGGTCGAGGGGTTGTGATCGCGGATCGGGAACATGGGTCAGACTTATGCGCAAAGCGGCGGCTTGCAAAGCGTGGCTTTGGTGCGGGGCGTCGCGGGCGTGCGGCTTGCCCTTGGGGCAGTTCGGCGCGTAGCATCGCGGCATGATGAGGACGCGGTGTCTTGGATGGACCTTGGCGGCGGCGCTGGCGGGGTTGAGCGCGGCGGCGGGGGCGGCGTGTCCGCCGGTCGCGGACCGGTCGGGCGAGCTCGCGCGGCTCTTTGCAGCGGTGCGGGCGGCGCCGGATGCGGATGCGGCCGCGCCGCTCACGCGCGGGATCTGGGCGATCTGGGCAGCGGCGCCCGATGCGACGGCGCAGGAGATCCTCGATCGGGGGATGCGGCGGCGCGAGGGCTATGACTTTCCCGGCGCCGTGCGGGAGTTCGACCGGCTCGTCGCCTATTGCCCGGACTATGCGGAGGGCTACAATCAGCGCGCCTTTGCACGCTACCTGCAAGGGGACTACGCCGTGGCGCTCACCGATCTGGATGCGGCCCTCGCGCGCGCGCCCGAGCACACCGGCGCGTTGACGGGCAAGGCGCTTACGCTCATCGGGCTGGGCCGGCATGCTGATGCGTCGCCGGTGCTGCGGGCGGCCCTTGCGCTCAACCCGTGGCTGCCCGAGCGCGGGCTTCTGCCGATGCTTGACGCGGCGGAGGGCGCGGGGTTGGGCGCGGGGGTGGAGCTGTGAAATCGGGGCTCGCATCCCTACCCGACCTGTGGCAAGGAAGCCCCGATGCGGACGTGGCGAAATCGGTAGACGCAGCAGACTTATGACTTGAGTGCACGCGGGGAAACCCGCGCTGTAGAACCGCTCAAATTCGGGGAACGCTCTGGGGCTTTCGCGCCGTGCCAATCCCGAGCCAAGCTCCCGGTTGCCGGGAGAAGGTGTAGAGACTAGACGGGCGGCGCCTAACGGCTCTTCGGGGCTCATGGTGAAGGGATAGTCCAGACCACGAACGGCCCCCCGCGCGCGGGGGGCGCGGCGGCGAAAGCCGAAGTGGTACGAAAATCTGCTTCCCTTATGGGAGTGCGGGTTCGAGCCCCGCCGTCCGCACCACACGCCGCCCCCGGGCAGGATCCGGGGGGCGGCGCAGGCAGGCTCAGAGCATCATCTGATAGGTCGCGGGCACGTAGTGGAAGCGGCCCTCGCCGGCGGTATCGACGAAGCCCATGCCGGGGAAGGGCATGTGGTAGCCGATGAGCGGGATACGGTCGGCCGCGAGCATCCCGAGCACGCGCTTGCGCGTCTGGGCGGCGGCGCTTTTGTCCATGTCGAACCGCACTTCCCATTCGGGATAGGCCAGCGACCAGACATAGTGGTTGGCGGTGTCGGCCATCAGCAGGATCTGCTCGCCACCGGACTCGAGCATGTAGGCCATGTGGCCGGGCGTATGGCCGAAGGCGGCGACGGACGTGATGCCCGAGGCGACGCTCTCGCCATCGCCGAGGAAGGACATTTTCTCGGCAAAGGGGCGGACCTTGGCGTCGAAGCCCTCGTTTCCGGCCGCGGCCCAGTGGTCATATTCGACCTGGCCCGTGACGTAGCGCGCATTGGGGTAAGTGGGATTGCCGGAGGCGTCGGTCATGCCGCCGATGTGATCGCCGTGCATGTGTGTCAGGACCACGACGTCGATGTCGTCTGCAGAGAGGCCGGCCTGCGCGAGTGCGGCGGTGGTGCCTTGGGCGGAGAGGCCGGTGTCGAAGAGGACGGTCTCGGAGCCGGTGCGCACGACCGTCGGCGTGAAGAAGAACTGGGACTTGTCATCGGGTATGAAATGCGTGGCGCTCACATCCGCGAATTCCTCCGGCGAGACGTTCATGCCGAAAATGGTCTGGATGTCTTCGACCGTGCGGGTGCCCGCAAGCAGGGTCGAGACTTGGAAATCGCCGAGCTCGAACGTGTTTTGCAGAGCGTTTTGCGGCCCCTCGTGGCCATCGGCGCGAGCAGGGCCGGAGCCGAGGCTCGCGGCAAGCGGAAGGGCGGCGCCGGATGTGAGGGCGGTGCGACGGGTCATTCTTGTGGTGATCATGGTGTGTCTCCCTTATTGGCAAAGGCCATTTGGCAGGTAGTGCGCGGGCGCGCGCGGTCTAGAGAGAGTATACCGGGAATTTGCGCGGCGCGAGCGGATCGGGAGGAAGGGGCGCTGCCCCGCCCGCCGTTGGCGGACTCCCCGGAGTATTTTTCGAAGAGAAGAAGATCAGAGCGGGATGTAGTCGACCGTTTCGCCGGCGGCGCGGGCGGGGTCCGCGATGGGGCGGATGAGCAGGGCGTTGGCTTGTTGCAGGACGGTCAGCAGGGCGCTGTCCTGGCGCTCGAAGGCCGCGATGCCGGCGTCTAAAAGCTGCGCTCGCATGTAGTGTTCGCGCGGGCCGTTCGGGGGGAGCGGGGAGGTCAGTGTTGCCTGGCGGCGGGGCATGGGCACTGCGGGCAGGCCTTGCATGGCGCGCAGGAGGGGGCGGAGGAAGATCGTTCCGCAGACCATCGCCGAGACCGGGTTGCCGGGCAGGCCGATCATCAGCGCCTCGCCGATCCGGCCGGCCATGAGCGGTTTGCCGGGGCGCATGGCGATTTTGTAGAAGGCGCGGTCGAGGCCCATGTCCTGGGCGACCTGTCCCACAAGGTCATGATCGCCGACCGAGGCGCCGCCGATCGTCACGATCAGGTCCGCGCCATGGGCCATTTCCAGCAGGTGTGCGAGGTCTTCGGGCGTGTCCGGCGCGATGGGCAGGATCCGGGTGCGGGCGCCTTCGGCGTCCAGCATGGCGGCGAGGCCGAAGGTGTTGGAGGCGATGATCTGGTCGGGGCCGGGGGTGTCACCGGGCATCACGAGCTCGTCGCCGGTTGAGATGAGGGCGACCTCGGGGCGGCGGGCGACGGGGACTGTCGCGAGGTTCATCGCTGCCAGCAGCGCCACATCCTGCGGGGTCAGGCGGCGCGGGGCGGTGAGGCGGCTGCCGGCGCGAAAGTCGGTTCCGGCGGGGCGGATGTAGGCTTTTGGATCAAGGTTTTTCTTCAACGTGATGCGGTCGGCTTCGCGGGTCACGTCCTCCTGAATGATGACCCGTCGGGCGCCTTCCGGGAGGGGCGCGCCGGTGAAGATGCGGACTGCCTCTTGCGATTGGATCCGGCCGGGAAACGCATGGCCCGCGGCGGCCTCGCCGATGATGGTGAAGCTGTCACCGGGGGCGGGATCGCTGGGGGCGATGGCGTAGCCGTCCATGGCCGAGGCTGGAAAGGGGGGCTGGTCGCGGGTGGCGATGGCGTCATCCATCAGGACGCGGCCTGCGGCCTCTCGTAGGGAGACGGTTTCTTTCTCGGGGGGCTTTACAAGGGTAAAGAGTTTCGCGAGCGCGGAATCGACGGTGATCATTTCGTGGGGCTCTGATCTTCGACTTGTGACAGTTCCCACTCCTGAAACGTGCGTCCGTCTGCGAGCTTCCAAGCGATCCGTCCATTCGTCGACCTGCCCGAGATAACAGCGGCGGCGGCGCTCGGGCTGGAAAATGCGTAGTCCGTGGTGAACTGGGCACGATTGTTCAGGATTGAAATGGTTCCATTGGCAACCAATTCCGCGTGAAGTGTCGTGTAGTTTGACTTGTGTGCCTCTGCACCGACCCATTGGGCACGCACGTCCGAACCCTTTTGCACTACCATTTCGCCATCGATGAGCCGCGCCTGAGCGGTAATCTCATGTCGCGGCAGCGAGAATTGGAACATCGGCGCGTCGGTCGTTTCAGCAACTAGCTTGGCTTGCGGACTGCGCTTTTTCTGAAGGAACATATCGATCCGGATCGCCGGTAAAATCATGAAAAGCGTTTCCAGAAAGCTCTCCATATTCGCGATGGCGGCTTCGCTGAGGCGACTGCCCGGCGGGGTGTTGCCATTTTCAAGTGGAATTGCCCCAACCTCGCGCGCGATCTCCACGAGGCGCGCTTCGATGTAGCGGACATGCGCCTTGTGCAAATTGTCTGCGGCGCTGGTAATGAAGACAGCCTCTTCCCACCAATCCTTGCCCGCGACATGACCGCGCAGGCGCGCTCCCAGGTCTTCGGCCTCGCCGATGTAAGCCATCGGGACGCCATCGCGGGCACCGATGAGGATGTAGACTCCGGTGTGGCCCGCTTCCGCACGGCGCAGCGCAGTCGCGACCTGAGTCCGGGGAAAGCGCAGGACATGGCCGGTCCAGTTGAAGACCTCGGCTGTGAGCATGCCGTCGGGGCGACCATCGACGAAGTAGAGTTCGAGGGATCGTCCATGCGCGGTCATGCCGCCTCGTAACGTCCTGATTTTCCGCCGTCTTTCAGGATCACGCGGATGCCGCCGATTTCCATGGCGCGGTCGACCGCCTTGGCCATGTCGTAGACGGTGAGCGCGGCGGTGGTGACGGCGGTGAGAGCTTCCATCTCGACGCCGGTCTGGCCCGTTGTCTTGACCGTGGCTTTGATGCGGATGCCGGGGAGGGTTTCGTCCGGTGTCAAATCCAGCGCGACCTTGGTGATCGGCAGCGGGTGGCAGAGCGGGATGAGATCGGCGGTTTTCTTGGCGCCCATGATCCCTGCGAGCCGGGCCACGCCGAGCACGTCGCCCTTCTTGGCCTTGCCGTCGCGGATGAGCGCGAAGGTCTCCTCGGCCATGCGGACGAAGCCTTCGGCTTGGGCGATGCGGTCGGTGCTCGGCTTGTCGGAGACATCGACCATATGGGCGCGGCCGTCGGCGTCGAAATGGGTGAGGTCGGCCATTCAGGCGGCTCCGGCGAGCGGGTCTGCGAGGAGCGCGCGGGTGGCGGCTTCGACGTCCTGCTGGCGCATGAGGCTCTCGCCGATGAGGAAGCTGCGCGCGCCGTGGCGGGCCATGCGGGCGAGATCGGCAGGGGTGTTGAGGCCGGATTCAGAGATCAGGAGCCGGTCTTCGGGGACGCGGCCCGCGAGCTCTTCGGTGGTCTCCAGCCGGGTCTCGAAGGTCTTGAGATTGCGGTTATTGACGCCGATGAGCGGGCTTTTGAGGGTCAACGCGCGGTCGAGTTCCTCGCCGTCATGCACCTCGATCAGAACATCCATGTCCCAGCCTAAGGCGGCGTCTTCGAGCTCGGCGGCCTGGGCGTCGGAGACGCTGGCCATGATGATCAGGATGCAGTCGGCCCCGAGCGCGCGGGCCTCGGCGACCTGATAGGTGTCGTACATGAAATCCTTGCGCAGCGCGGGCAGGGCGGTGGCGTCGCGCGCGGCGGTCAGGAAGGGTTTCGCCCCTTGGAAAGACGGTGTGTCCGTGAGAACCGAGAGGCACGTGGCGCCGCCCGCCTCATAGGCTTGGGCGAGGGTGGCGGGGTCAAAATCGGCGCGGATCAACCCTTTGGACGGGCTGGCTTTTTTCACTTCGGCGATGAGGCCATAGCCGGTGTGGCTGGCGGCGCGCAGGGCGCGGGCAAAGCCGCGAGTTGGTCCCGCGTCGCGGGCTGCGGCTTCGACCTCGGCCAGGGCGCGCACGGCTTTGTCAGCGGCGATCTCGTCGAGTTTGTAGGCCTTGATCTTGTCGAGAATGGTGCTCATGCGGCCTCCGAAGTGAGCTTGGCGAGCGCGGTGATCTTGGCGCGCGCGGCGCCGCTGTCGATGCTCTCGCGGGCCATGTCGGCGCCGGTTTTGAGGTCGGGCGCTGTGCCGGCGACGGTGAGCGCGGCTGCGGCGTTGAGGAGCACGGCATCGCGGTAGGCGGTCTTGGCCCCGTCGAGCAGCGCGGCGAAGGCGCGGCCGTTCTCCGCAGGCGTGCCGCCGAGGATTGCGTCGAACGGGTGGACCGGCAGGCCGGCCTCCTCGGGGTGCAGCTCGCGCTCGGTGACGCTGCCGTCTTCGTTGAGCGCCGCGACCCAGCTGATGCCTGCGATGGAGAGCTCATCGGTCCCGTCGCTGCCATGCACGAGCCAGGCTATCTCGGATCCAAGCGCGCCGAGCGTCTCGGCCATGGGGCGCAGCAGGTCGCGCGAGAAGGCGCCGGTGAGCTGGCGGCGGACGCCGGCGGGGTTGGTCAGCGGGCCGAGGATGTTGAAGATCGTGCGCGTGCCGAGTTCGGCGCGGGTGGGCATCACGTGGGCGATGGCCGGGTGGTGCATCGGCGCCATCATGAAGGCGATGCCGACCTCGCGAAGCGCGGCTTCGACGACCTCGGGGCCGACCATGACATTGATGCCCATCTGGGTCAGCGCATCCGCCGCGCCGGATTTCGACGACAGGTTGCGGTTGCCATGCTTGGCGACGGTCACGCCCGCCCCGGCCACGACGAAGGCGGTGGCGGTCGAGATGTTGAGCGTGCCCTTTCCGTCGCCCCCGGTGCCGACGATGTCCATCGCGCCGGCGGGCGCTTTGACGGGCTTGCACTTGGCGCGCATGACGGAGGCGGCGGCGGCGTATTCCTCGACCGTCTCGCCGCGGGTGCGCAGGGCCATGAGCAGCCCGCCAATCTGGCTCGGGGTGGCTTCTCCTTCGAACAGGATATTGAAGGCGGCCTCGGCCTCGGCGCGGGTCAGGGACCGGTCCGCCGCGGCGCCGATCAAAGGTTTGATCGCATCGCTCATGCGGGCTCCTTCACAGCGTCGAGGAAATTGCGCAGCAGGTGATGGCCGTGCTCGGAGGCGATGGATTCGGGGTGGAACTGCACCCCCTCGATGGGTTTGGTGCGATGGCGCAGGCCCATGATCGTGCCGTCCTCGAGCGCGGCGGTCACCTCAAGCTCGGGCGCAAGATCGGTCTTGTCCACGACCAGCGAATGATAGCGCGTGGCCTCGAAGGGCGAGGGCAGATCGCGGAAGACGCCGCGACCCTGGTGATGCACAAGGTCGGTCTTGCCGTGGACGATTTCGCTGTGGCGCACGACCCGGCCGCCAAAGACCTGGCCAATGGTCTGATGCCCGAGGCAGACCCCGAAGAGCGGGGTGCCGGTCTCGGCGGCGGCCTCGGTAATGGCAAGACAGATGCCGGAGGCATCCGGCGTCCCCGGCCCGGGCGAAAGCACGATGCCGGATGGCCGCAACGCCATGGCCTCCTGAACATTGAGCGCATCGTTGCGATGCACGACCACCTCGGCACCAAGCTCGCCCAGATAATGCACGAGATTGTAGGTAAAACTGTCGTAGTTATCGATGAGAAGCAGCATGTCGCGGCACTTCGCTTTCGGCTCCCGACGGGGAGGGGCGTTTCGGTCGGCCCTACATGTTCAGGCTTGACCGCAAGCGTCAAGGGGTGGGCCGCGCGCGTCGTCGCCGCAGGCGCGGAAAATGATCGATCATTTTCCGGCCCGTTTTCCGATCAATCGGAAAACGGCTACCGCACCCGGCGTACGGACTCGGTGTTGCAGAACACCACGATCTGCCCGGCGTTTTCAACCGCCGTGTAGCCGCGCCGTTCGATCTCTTCGAGGAACCTGTCGCGTCCCGCATAGCGCTCGATATCGCGCAGTTTGCGGCGGATCACCGCACCGGAGCGGGCGGCTTTGGACGAGAAGAGGTGGGTCATCCAGGCATCGGGAGAGAGCGGCGCAGTCATGGCCCCGAGTGTTTCCCCGATCGGTTAAGAACCCCTGAAATGGCGCAGCACGTGGATCCGGATCGCCGAGGCGAGGCCGCTGTCCGTCCCGCGATCCTCATCGATCTGAGCGGCGAGTTCGTTGATCGTCTGGCCGCGCGTTGCCGCGATCTCGCGGAACGCGGCCCAGAATTCGGCCTCCAGCGAGACCGACGTGCGGTGGCCGCGCAAGGTGAGCGAGTGTTTCTGCGGCCGGCCCGGCATCAGTCGCGCCGCTTGCCGTCAAGCTCGCGCGCGGCCTTCTCGGCCTCCGCGCGCGCCTTGTCCTTTTGCGCTTTGGTCTGTCCGAACTTCACCGCGTTTTCATCGGCCTGCGCGCGTTTGGCGCTCTTGGCCCTGTCCTTGCGGAAGCGGGAGAGGTTCGTGACCTTGGCCATCGGCTTACTTCGGTCCGATCATCTCTTCGGGGCGCACCACGCGGTCGAAGGTCTCGGCATCGACAAAGCCAAGCGCGATGGCCTCTTCCTTGAGGGTCGTGCCGTTTTTGTGCGCGGTCTTGGCGACCTTGGTGGCGTTGTCGTAGCCGATTTCGGGCGCCAGCGCCGTTACCAGCATCAGGGATTCGCGCATGAGCTTGCCGATGCGTTCCTCGTTGGCTTGGGTGCCGTTGAGCATCCGTTCGGTGAAGCTCGCCGCCGCATCGCCCAGAAGCTGCATCGATTGCAGCAGGTTATAGGACATCATCGGGTTGTAGACGTTGAGCTCGAAATGCCCCTGGCTGCCTGCGAACTTGATTGCCGCGTCATTGCCCATCACATGGGCCGCCACCTGCGTGAGCGCCTCGGCCTGCGTCGGGTTGACCTTGCCGGGCATGATCGAGGAGCCGGGCTCGTTTTCGGGCAGGATCAGCTCGCCGAGGCCTGAGCGCGGGCCCGAGCCGAGAAAGCGCATGTCGTTGGCGATCTTGTAGCAGGAGCCCGCCACCGTCGCGATCGCACCGGACATGAACACCATCGCGTCATGGGCCGCCAGCGCCTCGAACTTGTTGGGCGCGGTGACGAAGGGCAGGCCGGTGATCTCGGCCATGTTCGCCGCGACCTGTTCGCCCCAGCCCTTTTTCGTGTTGAGCCCGGTGCCCACGGCCGTGCCGCCCTGCGCCAGCTCGTAAATCCCGGGCAGCGCCGCCTCGATCCGCGCGATCCCTTGCCGGATCTGGTGGGCATAGCCGGAGAACTCCTGCCCCAGCGTGAGCGGCGTTGCGTCCTGGGTGTGGGTCCGGCCGATCTTGATGATGTCCTTGAACTCTTCGGTCTTGGCCTCGAGCCCTTCGAGCAGTGCCCGGAGCCCCGGCAGCAGCACGTCGCGCGCGGTCATCGCGGCGGCGATATGCATCGCGGTCGGGAAGGTGTCGTTGGAGCTTTGCCCCATGTTGCAGTGGTCGTTGGGATGGACCGGATCCTTGGAGCCGATCTCGCCGCCCAGGATCTCGATCGCGCGGTTGGCGATGACCTCGTTGGCGTTCATGTTCGATTGCGTGCCCGAGCCGGTCTGCCAGACGACGAGGGGGAAGTTGTCATCGAACTTGCCGGCGACCACTTCGCCTGCCGCCTGGATGACGGCATCCGCGATGCCCGCATCCATCGACCCATTGGCCTTGTTGGCCATGGCGCAGGCCTGCTTGATGACGCCGAGCGCCCGGACGATGGCCACGGGTTGCTGTTCCCAGCCGATGGGGAAATTCATGAGCGAACGTTGGGTCTGCGCGCCCCAATACTTGTCGGAGGGGACCTCAAGCGGGCCAAAGCTGTCGGTTTCAGTGCGGGTCTCGGTCATCGCGCGTCTCCCTGGTCGATGATCTTGTTGCATGCGGTTTACCCGCCCCGGGCGCCGACGGCAACGCGATCTGCGCGCCAAAAGGGGTGAGTCGGGGATGCGGGGCGAAAGATTGTTGCGTAAACGCAGGGTAATCATATGTTCTCGCCCCGCATTGTTGATCCAACGCAGCGTCGTTAACTCTGCCTTTAGGTTCTGCTTCGCGAAACCGGGTGCGGTGCGGTACAAAAATGACCTCTCATCAGGGGTTTAGTTGTGAAGCAGTTTCTGATTTTTCTGTCGTTGATCTTTGCCGTCGCAGCGCCGGCCAATATCCTGAACGATTATGATCTGGGCAAGCGCCCGGTCATTCTCACCCAGCCCGCGCCCGTTCCGCTCGGTCGCCCGCACCTGGATCACCCGATCCGGCTCAGGGTGGACCGCATGGCCTCGCGGCTTTCGGCGCCGACGGTCGGCCGCACCGTGGGGGATGCCTCGGTCGGAGGCGACGTGCCCTCGCTTGAGGCCGTGATCACCGATCTCTTCGGCGCGCCGATCGAAGCCTTTGTCTCAACCAGCGCGGGCCTGATGGGCCCAGACGATTGCCTTCTTTGCCTTGAGAGCTTTTCGCCGGTCATCTTCACCACGCCGCCGCTCATGGAAGACAAGATCGCGCCCCTGCTTCTGGCCTCCAACGCGCCGCTGGGGGAATACATCATCCTCGCGCGCGCCTATCCGACACAACGCGGCACCTCGGGCCCCGCTGGCCGGTCGGCCGGGGCGCCCACCAACGGGTTCGGTGGGTTTACGGACGGGAATAGCCTTCGCACCCTGGCTTCGCTCCGCAGTGCGGCGGGGACAAGCTCCGGCTCGTCCGACGGCGCCTCGGGAGGGAGCGGCGCGACGCTGACGCCCACCCCGGTCGAGCCCAGCCTCACGCCAGTGCCGCTTCCCGGCGCGCTGCCGCTCCTGATCGCCGGACTCGGCGGGTTGGGCCTCATCGCCCGCCGCCGCGCACTTCAGTCTGTTGAACGAGGCTGATCAAGCGCGAGAGGATGGTTCGGACCTCAACCCGACCGCTTTTCCGAGGACCTCCAACACTCGATTTTCTGAATTCGCTGTCGCCTGGCGGGACGCACGGGCGATCTGCGCGATACCTTCCCTTCGCGGCCACGCATCGCCATCGCCATTCGTTTGACGCGCGCAAGACCCAACAAGCGCGAGGATCGCCACCGGAGCGCGGACTTTCAAATCAACCCTGATGGACGAGCTGTTGATGGACGCGCCTTTGACAGACGGCCTTTGATAGACGGGCCGTTGAGATGTGTTCGCGCGTAAGGCTGCGCAATGGCCTTACTTGCGGAACCGGTCGAGGCTGACAATTTCGGCGTCCTTGCGTTTTGGCGCCGCGTCGTCATCGCCCGCTTTTTCGCGCGCGGGTTCGGCGCCGGACGGAGTCGCGCGGCCCGGCCCGTCCACAGGCTCGCCAGCGTCATCCGCGTCGGACGGGGCATCCCCAATCGTGCGCAACGTCTCGGGCTCGTCTTCCTCGGGACTTTCGAACCGCAGCCCGAACTCGACCGACGGGTCCACGAAGGTGCGGATCGCATCATAAGGAATGTAGAGCGGCTCGGGCGCATCCCCGAAATTCAGCGTCACGCTGAATCCGTCTTCATCCACCGACAGGTTGTCGTACCAATGCTGCATCACCACCGTCATCTCGCCGGGGTAGCGATCCGAGAGCCAGTCGGCGATCTCGGCATCGGGGTGCAGGGTGTCGAACGTGATGAAGAAATGATGCTCCCCCGGTAACCCGTGGTCCGCAACATCCTGCAGCACTTCGCGAATGAGCGACCGCATGGCCCGGTGCATGAGATTACCATAGTCAATCTCGCGCGACATGTGACTCACCTCCAACTACGACACGTCCAGAGCATAGGTGAGTTTGGGCGAAACGAAAGGGGGAACCTCGGCGCTTTTGCCGGGCCCGGGGCTCAGAGGGCGGAAAGCCCGAAAGATGCCGCCGCCATGAGCATCAGCGCGCCCCCCAGCGGCAGGCGCGCGCCGAGGAGCAGCGCCGCGGCGAGGGCGGTGAGGGCCAGCGCGGCAGGGTCGGGGCGCGCAAGGTCCGGCAGGGCGATCGACAGCGGGCCGAGCCGGAGCGCGCGGGTGGCCTCGAACAGGATGGCCATGGAAAACCACAGCGCGAGGTTGAGGATCACCCCCGCGACCGCGGCTGTGATTGCGCGCAGCGCGCCCGCGAGCGCAGGCGCCGAGGTGAGCCAGCCGACGTAGGGCGCGGCGAGGAAGATCCACAGAAAACAGGGCACGAAAGTGACCCAGAGCGCGGTCGCCCCGGCCAGAATCGCCTGACCCGTGCCGCCCGCGCCGATCATCGCGACGAACTGGGTCACGAGGATGAGCGGGCCGGGGGTGGTCTCGGCGAGGCCGAGCGCGTCGATCATCTGGGAGGCGGTGATCCAGCCATGGGTCTCCACGAGGCTCTGCGTCATATAGGCAAGCACCGCATAGGCGCCGCCGAAGGTGATGATGCTGAGCTTGGAGAAGAACACCGCCACATCCCACAGGTAGGGCGCGGGCCAGAGCAGCAGCGCCGCGAAGGGTAGCGCCCAGAGACCGCCCCAGATGAGCAGCGTGTGGAGGCTTGATCGCATGCTCGGCCCGTGGCGCGAGGGTGCGGGCGGCTCCGCGGGGGGAGCGTTGCGAAACAGCACCGCGCCTGCGAGCGCCGCGCCGGCGAGGATCAGCGGGAAGGGCAGCCCGAGCGCGAAGATCGCGAGGAAGGAGCAGGCCGCGAGCGCGCGATCGGCCCCGCTGCGCAGCGCCTTGCGCCCCAGACGCACCAGCGCCTGAAGCACGATCACGATGACAGCGCATTTGATCCCCATGAAGGCGGCCTGAACGCCGGGGGCGGCGCCGTACGCCGCGTAGCCCAGCGCCAGCACCGCGATCACCGCCGCGCCCGGCAGCACGAAGAGCCCCCCGGCGATGAGCCCCCCGGCGACGCCCCGCAACCGCCAGCCGGCGTAGGTCGCGAGCTGCATCGCCTCGGGGCCGGGCAGCAGCATGCAAAAGCCGAGGGCGCGCAGGAAATCCGCCTCGCCGAGCCAGGGGCGGCGCGCCACCAATTCGCGGTGCATCAGCGCGATTTGCGCCGCCGGCCCGCCGAAAGACAGCACGCCAATCCGCCCGAATACCCGGGCCAGATCGCCCAGCCCGGGCTCCCCGTCGCGCGCCTTGGTCATGGATAGAGTGCCCCCGTTTGCCGCCGTGCTCCGCCCCGCCGCGCCCACCAAGCCGCATCCGCGAGGGCGGCGCAATAAAAATGCGTGGCGAGGGTTTGTTAAGCATTCGCTTCTAGTGTTTCCAACAAAGCAACAGTTGCCGGATTGACGAGAGGAGCGCCCGTGCCCGCACTGCCCAACCCGCATGAAGTCGCCGCTGCGATGGGCGATCGGGGCCGCATGGCCATGCTGATGGCGCTGCACGAGGGCGCGTGCCTCTCGGCGAGCGAGCTTGCGACGGTGGCAGAGGTATCGCGGCCCACGGCGAGCGCGCATCTCAAGCGGCTAGAAGGCGTGGGGCTGGTCTGCGGCGAGACCGACGGGCGCAAACGGGTGTTTACGCTTTCTGGCGCCGGCGCGGCTGATGCGGTGGCGTCTGTCTGGCGGTTCATTGATCCCGAGGCGGAGGGGCCGGCGGCTGTGGCGCTGCGGCCCGAAAAGGCGCCTCTGGGCGCTGCGCCTTCGGCGAAAGGCGCGATGCCCGCGCAAGAGGATGAGGCCGTGCCCGCAACGGGCAGCGGTGGGGGCGCTTCGGCGCCGCTTGCTGTCGCGCGCGCGGACGCAACGATTTCTGCGCCCGTCAGTGATGACACCGACCGCGAAATTCTTGAGATTGCTTCGGGCGAACGCGCGCCCGCGTTGGAGGCAGAGCCGCCGAGGGTCACGGCTGAGGACGAGGTCACCGCCAAAACCCTTGAGCCGGATGCGGCGGCGGCGATTCTGGCCAGTCTGCGCGCGCGCGGGGGGCTTGACGGGGCGCCGGAGGGCGCGCGGTTGACCCGGGCGGGCCGGGCGATCCTTCTGGCGCGCGGGCTTGATCCGGCGGTGCTGGAGGCGGGCGATCTGGCCGAGGCCGAGGGCCCCGAGACCATGGCCGCGCCGCTTGCGGACGGGCTTTATGCGATGTGCCTTGAGCGCGGCTGGATCATCGATCCGCCGGGCGACGTGACCCCGGACGGACAAGCGGCGCTGGACCAGCGGTTTCCGGTGCCCGAGGCGTGAGCCGCGCCTCGACAGTTCCATCACAGAAAAAGACGTAGATCCCGGCGCGGGTATTCCCGCCGCCGCGTCACACCGTCCGGCCTGAAAACCACTGAAAAATTAAGGGGGAAAGTGCAGGCTTCTGTTGCCAGGTGCCTGCGAACCCCGCCTTACGCTGCTAGGCGCAAGGGCTTAGATTTCGATAGTTCGGACTGCTTACGCAGCCAGAGCCACCGGAGCACGATTGTCGTTTGCAATTGTACTTTTCGGACCGATAACGGTGGTACCTCACCGAGACAAAGCTACACCTTTAGACGTTCGTCGATCCTGTTTCGGCCCCATGATCCCCAAACGAAGGATTTTTGGTGGAGCCGCCGGGTACCGCCCCCGGGTCCGATCCGCTTATTACGAGCGCGTTTATGTCCATAGTCCCGAGGGACAGGTCTAATATAGGGCGCTTGCCGGGGCGAATTCAAGGGCCATCAGAGGTTGGCGAGGATGAGCCAGAGCGCCAGCACGGCCTCGACCGCGAAATAAAACAGCGCCTTGGCCAGCGGCGGGCGGTCGATCACCAGCGAGGTGGCGCGGCCCAGGGCGGCCCCGGCATAGGCCAGGCCCAGCATGAGGTAGGCCAGCGGCGCGCCGATGAGGATCGCGCCGAGCCCGAGCGCGACGAAGAGCCCCCCGGCGGACGCGCGCAGCTCGCTCAGTCCCATGGTGCTGCCCGCGGGTTGCAGGTCGAGCGCGGAGGCGGCGGTGCGCGGCGAGAGCCAGCCGATCGCGCCGAGGGCGATGGTGATCAGGGCGGCGGCGATATTGAGCAGGTCGATCATGATGCGGGCGTTCCTTCGTGGCTCTCTCGGTTGTAGGGCGCGCGGGGCCGGGCTCAAGGGCGCACGGTCTGGGCGGCGGCGCGGGATCGGTGTAGCACTTGACCAAAGATCACTGGGAGACGTGTGGAGCCGCGAGGATGATTACACCGGATTATTGCCGCGAAATGGCGCGCTACAATGCCTGGCAGAACGACCAGCTTCGGGAGGCGATTTACGGGCTGCCCGTGGCGGAGATCACGCGCGATCGGGGCGCGTTTTTCGGCTCGATACTCGGGACGGCCAACCATCTGCTCTGGGGCGACGATATGTGGATGGCGCGCTTCGGCGCGGGGCCGCTGCCGGAAATCGCGCTGGCCGAGAGTCCGGCCCTGACCCCGACGCCCGCCGCCTGGGCCGGGGCGCGGCGGCGGCTCGACATGCGCATCATCGCTTGGGCGGACCGGCTCGCGGCGCTGGATCTCGTCGGCGATGTGTCGTTTTTCTCGGGCGTAGAGCAGCGCGAGATGAGCCTGCCCGTCGGTCTCGCGATCACGCATTTCTTCAACCACCAGACACACCACCGCGGGCAGATTCACACCATGCTGACCCAGGCCGGGGCGGCGGGGCCGGTCACGGACCTTATATTCCGCAAGCGCTGAGCCGCCGCGCGCCCCGCCCGGCGCGCGCGGGCTTGATCCGCTGGCCAGCGGCCTAGTCTTTAGGATAGGTCTGGGGGGCATGGGGCGCCGGCGGGCGGTTTTGGCCGCAGGGTCCGCCTGGCGGTTGCGCGCTGCCCCCATGTCATAAAACGACCCCCGCTCGCGGGGCTCCGGGCTGGCCCGGCGGCCCGGACGCAACGACGGGGGCACCAGAAGTGAGAGGGAAAGATGTCAGATACAACAACGCAACAGGGGATCCCCGAACCCAGCGGCGGGACGGAGATCATCGACACCGATTATGAAATCGGACAGGACAACATCGAACGGCAGATCGGCCCCTTGGGTCTCGACATCCACAACCCCGTCTTTGCGATTTCGGGGCTGATGGTGGTGCTCTTCGTGTTCTTCGCGCTGGCGCTGCCGGATCAGGCGAGCGCGATGTTCGGCTGGCTCCGGCCCTGGCTCACCAGCACGTTCGACTGGTTCTTCCTCGGCTCGGCCAATATTTTCGTGATTTTCTGCCTCTTTCTCATCGTCTCGCCCTGGGGCTCGGTGCGGCTCGGCGGCGATGGCGCGCGGCCCGACTATACCTATGCGGGCTGGTTCGCGATGCTCTTTGCCGCGGGCATGGGCATCGGGCTGATGTTCTACGGCGTCTCCGAGCCGCTGAGCCACTATGGCTCGGCCATTGGCGGCACCGCCGGTGAGGCCGGTGCGCGCACCGACTGGGCCCCCCTCGGCGCGGCGGCGGGCGACACCGAGGCAGCGATCCGGCTCGGCATGGCGGCGACGATCTTCCACTGGGGGCTGCACCCTTGGGCGATCTACGCGGTGGTGGCGCTGGCGCTGGCGCTCTTCAGCTATAACAAGGGGCTGCCGCTGACGATCCGCTCGGCCTTCTACCCGATCTTCGGCGAGCGGGTCTGGGGCTGGTGGGGCCACCTGATCGACATCGTCGCGGTGTTTGCCACGCTCTTCGGCCTTGCCACCTCCCTCGGCCTCGGCGCGACCCAGGCCAATGCCGGGCTCAACGCGCTCTTTGGCGTGCCCACCGGCTCGACGACCGAGGTCATCCTGATCTCGCTCATCACCGCCGTGGCGCTGGTCTCGGTGATCCGCGGGCTCGACGGGGGCGTGAAGGTGCTCTCGGAGATCAACATGGGGCTGGCGTTTCTGCTTCTGCTCTTTGTGCTGCTGATGGGCCCGACGGTTGCGATCCTGACCGGGTTTGGCGACAGCCTGCTGGCCTATATCCAGTACCTGCCGGCGCTGTCCAATCCGATCGGCCGCGAGGACGTGAACTTCAGCCAGGGCTGGACGGCGTTCTACTGGGCCTGGTGGGTGAGCTGGTCGCCCTTCGTGGGCATGTTCATCGCGCGGGTGTCGCGCGGCCGGACGGTGCGCGAGTTCGTGATCTGCGTGCTGCTGATCCCGTCGCTCGTCTGTGTGCTGTGGATGAGCGTCTTTGGCGGCGCGGCGATCCAGCAGGTGGTGCAGGACGGCGTGACCGCGGTGAGCGATGCGCCGCTGGAGCTCAAGCTCTTCGCGATGCTCGACGGAATGCCGCTGGCGGGGATCACGAGCTTCATCGGCATTGTGCTCGTGGTGGTCTTTTTCGTGACATCCTCGGACTCCGGCTCGCTGGTGATCGACACGATTACGGCGGGCGGCAAGGTCGATGCGCCGGTGCCGCAGCGTGTGTTCTGGTGCGTGTTCGAAGGGGCGGTCGCGATCGTGCTCCTGATCGGCGGCGGTCTCGGGGCGCTGCAGGCGATGGTGATTTCCACCGGGCTGCCCTTCACGCTGGTCCTGCTGGCGATGTGCTGGACGATCGTCCAGGGGCTGCGGGCCGAGCGCCGCGCCTGACCGACCAACGGCTCGCGCGGGTGGCCCCCGCGCGAGCCATACTGAAAGGTGCGCGACCGCGCACACGTGTTTGCCCTTTGGCAACGCGACGCATTTTCCCCATCATCCGCTTGACCTTGCCGGCCCGCGCGGGCTTCCTCTGCGCGAATGACCACGAGGCGGAGGGCGGGACATGGCGCTGGATCTGGAATTTGTGCGGGGACAGTTTCCCGCGTTTGCGGAGCCGTCACTGCGCGGCCAGGCGTTCTTCGAGAATGCGGGCGGGTCCTATACCTGCGCGCCGGTGATTGCGCGGCTGGAGCGGTTTTACCGGGAGCGCAAGGTCCAGCCCTACGGGCCCTATGCGGCGTCGCGGCTTGGCGGCGAGGAGATGGACGAGGCGCGGGTGCGGCTGGCGCAGTTGCTCGGGGTCGCGCGGGATGAGTTGAGCTTCGGGCCGTCGACCACGCAGAACACCTATGTGCTGGCGCAGGCCTTTGGCCAGATGCTGGCGCCGGGCGACGCGATCATCGTCACGAATCAGGATCACGAGGCCAATTCCGGCCCATGGCGGCGGCTGGAGCGGCTGGGGATCGAGGTCCGCGAGTGGCGGATGGATCCGGGCACCGGGCATCTCGACCCGGTGGCGCTGGAGGCGCTGATTGATGATCGGGTGCGGCTGGTGTGTTTTCCTCATTGCTCCAACGTGATCGGCGAGATCAACCCGGTGGGTGAGATCTGCGCCAAGCTGCGCGGGGCGGGGATCTGGTCTTGCGTTGACGGGGTGTCCTATGCGCCGCACGGGCTGCCCGATGTGGGGGCGCTCGGGGCCGATGTCTATCTCTTTTCGGCCTACAAGACCTATGGGCCGCATCAGGGGATCATGGTGTTGCGCCGCGCGCTCGGGGAGGCCTTGCCGAACCAGGGGCATTATTTCAACGAAGGTGCGCTCTACAAACGGCTCACGCCCGCGGGGCCCGATCACGCCCAGGTGGCCGCTTCGGCCGGGATGGCCGATTACTTCGATGCGCTGGCGCGGCATCACGGGCGCGCGGACGGGCGCGCGGCGCATGATCTGATGCGCGCGGCGGAGGTCGAGCGGATGGGGCCGCTTCTGGCCATGCTCGCGGGGCGCAATGATCTGCGGCTTCTGGGCCCGTCGGATCCCGAGGCGCGGGCGCCGACGATTGCGGTTGTGCCGGCGCGCCCCGCAGGGGAGATCGCGCGCGATCTGGCGGATCACGGGATCATGGCGGGCGGCGGCAGTTTCTATGCCGACCGCGCGCTGGAGGGGATCGGCGTGGCGCCGGATCCGGGCGTCTTGCGGCTGTCCTTCACGCATTACACCTCCGCCGCCGAGATCGAGCAGCTGATGGAGGCGTTGGAGGCGGTTCTCTGAGCGCTAGGGCGCGCGGTTGGCGGTGAGCTCCACCGAGACGGTCACGTCAAAGCCCAGGGTGCCCGCGTCGCTGACCGACTGGCCGATGCCGAAGGCGCGGCGGTCGAGCGTGGTGCGGCCGGACATGGTCGCGGTGTCGCCGTCGATGGTCAGGGTGAAGGGCAGGGTGACGGGCTCTTCCGTCCCCTTGAGGCTGAGCGTGCCCTGGGCCTCGAGCCCGTTGTCCCCCTCGATGATCTCGGCGGCAAAGCGTGCGGTCGGGTGGGTGTCCGCGTCGAAGTATTCCGCGCTCATGGCCTGGGACGTGACGCTGCCGAGGGTGAGGGAGGCGATGTCGATCGTGACATCGACCGTGCCTTTGTTCGGGCCGGCGGCCTCGGGGTCATAGGCGATATCGGCTTGCCAGGCGGCGAAGGAGCCGGCGATGGCGGCGCCCATCTGGACGACGTCGATCCCGAGCGTGCCGCTCTCGACGGTCCAGAGGGGGAGGTCGGATGCGGCGACGGGGTCGGTCTCGGGATCGGCGGCGCGCGCGGCGGGCGCTTGGGTGATCTCCTCCGGCTCGGCCGGGGTCAGCAGCCCGAGGCCGATGACCACCGTCGCGCCCCAAAGAGCAAACGCCGCGAGCAGGGGGGCCAGATGCGACGGGCCCGTGCCCGGCTGGCCCGCGGCGGTGCCCCGGGTCATGCGGGCCATGGTGGCATCGCGGTCGATCACGCTGTGTTTCAGGGCCCCGGCGATGTGGGCCGCGAGCGCGGCGTAGAGCACCCAGGCGGCGAGTTCGTGCAGGTGGGCGAAGGCTTCGGCGAGCGCGGCGCTCTTTGGCACGAGCGGCAGCGATTGGCCGAGGGGCCAGAGGATCGGGGCGTAGCCGTCTGTTGCGGCGTGGTGGATCCAGCCCGAGAGCGGCATGATGATCAGCGCGCCGTAAAGCGCCCAGTGGGCCGTCTCGGCCGCAAGCGTCTCCAGCCGGCGTTGCGGGTGCAGCGGGACGGGGCGCGGTTGGGTCAGGGCCCAAAGCAGCCGCGCGAGGGCGGTCACGAAAATGGCGATGCCGATGGTCTTGTGCAGCGAGAAGAGCTGGACCGCGCGGGAGATCTCGTCCTGCGAGGTCACGGTGCCGCGGCGGATCTCGTGGGCCAGATCGTTGGCGATGAGGCCAAGGGGGATGACGCTGAGCATCAGCAGCGCGGTCAGCCAGTGAAACGCGCGGGCGGCGGCGCCGTAGCTTTGGGCGGTGTTGGTGGCGGCCATGGGGAGACTCCGAACGTTGGGGCAGGACCTGAAACAAAAGATACGAGGCGCAGGTTTGCGCGCGGCGCGCCCCCTTGGCAAGGCACAGAGGCGGTGCGATGGCGCGCAGAGCGCCCATTCCCGTTGCGGCAGCCACGCGAGGTTGGTAATCAGGCGGCGAAACAGCGCGGAACCGCGCAGGACAATCGGGGGAGGGGCAGACCCATGAGCAAGGCATTCGTGTTTCCCGGGCAGGGCGCGCAGAGCATCGGGATGGGCCGCGATCTGGCCGAGGCTTACCCGGCGGCGCGGGCGGTGTTCGAGGAGGTCGACGAGGCCCTCGGCGAGGCGCTCTCGGCGCTGATCTGGGAGGGGGAGGCGGAGACGCTGACGCTGACCTCCAACGCCCAGCCGGCGCTGATGGCGATGTCGATCGCGACGCTCCGGGCGCTCGGCGCAGAGGGTGTGGCGATCACCGATGCGGGCTTTGTCGCGGGCCATTCTCTGGGCGAATATTCGGCGCTGGCCGCGGCCGGCGCGCTGAGCGTGACCGATGCGGCGCGGCTCTTGCGGCTGCGTGGCGAGGCGATGCAATCGGCCGTCCCGGTGGGACAGGGCGCGATGGCCGCGGTGCTCGGGCTCGACTTCGACGCCGTGACGGAGGTGGCCGCCGAGGCCGCTGCGGCGGGCGGTGTCTGCCAGGCCGCGAATGACAACGACCCCAAGCAGGTGGTGGTCTCGGGCGACACGGGGTCGGTGGAACGCGCGGTGGAGATCGCCAAGGCCAGGGGCGCGCGGCGGGCGATGCTGCTGCCGGTTTCGGCCCCGTTTCACTGCGCGCTGATGGCGCCCGCGGCGGAGGCCATGGCGGCGGCGCTGGCCGAGGCGGATATCCGGGCGCCGTTGGTGCCGGTGGTGGCCAATGTGCTGGCGCGGCCCATAAGCGATCCGGCGGAGATCAAGGCGCGGCTTGTCGAACAGGTCACGGGCCGGGTGCGCTGGCGCGAGAGCGTGGCGTGGATGGCCGGCGAGGGTGGCGTCACCGAGATCTGGGAAATCGGCGCGGGCAAGGCGCTCACGGGGATGGTCCGGCGGATCGCGCCGGATGTGGCCACGCGGGCCTTCGGCACGGTCGGGGATGTTGCAGCGCTGCGCAGCTGAGCGCACCGCCAGCCCCGGGGCGGGGGCGGAATTTTATCGATAAAATTCCGGCAAAATTCTGATTGATCAGAATTTTTTCGGGAGACCACGAGCGACGAGGAGAGGTGGGAATGTTTGATCTGAGCGGAAAGTCTGCGCTTGTGACCGGGGCGTCGGGCGGCATTGGCGGCGCGATTGCGCGCGGGCTTCATGCGGCCGGGGCGAGCGTGGGCTTGTCGGGCACGCGCGTGGAGCCGCTTGAGGCGCTGGCGGGCGAGCTTGGCGAGCGGGCGCATGTCCTGCCGTGCAATCTCGGCGACAGCGAGGCGGTGGACGCGCTGCCCAAGGCGGCGATTGCCGCGATGGGCGGGCTCGATATCCTGGTCAACAACGCCGGGATCACCCGCGACAACATTTTCATGCGCATGTCCGACGAGGAGTGGCAGGCCGTGCTCGATGTCAACCTCACCGCCGCGATGCGGCTCTGCCGGGGTGTCATGCGGCCGATGATGAAGGCCCGTTGGGGGCGGATCGTCAACATTTCCTCCGTGGTTGGCGCGACCGGCAATCCCGGTCAGGCCAACTATGCCGCCGCCAAGGCCGGGCTCATCGGGATGAGCAAGTCGATCGCCTATGAGGTCGCGTCGCGCGGGATCACCGTGAACGCCGTTGCGCCCGGGTTCATCGCCACGGCGATGACCGAGGGGCTCACTGACGACCAGAAGGAGAAGATCAGCGCGCAGATTCCCGCCGCCCGTATGGGCACGCCCGAAGAAATCGCGGCGGCCGTGCTTTATCTGGCCAGTCCCGAGGCGGGCTATGTCACGGGCACAACCCTGCACGTCAACGGCGGCATGGCGATGCTGTAGGCCGGACCGGAGTGGTTGCGGGAAGGCGTTTGGGATCAAGGGTATGCCGCGCATCGGGCGCGCCCAGGGCCCGGGCCCATCGCAGGCGCGCCACGATGCTTGCCGCAGGGGCGCCTGCCGGGTGCGTACGGTGGGTGAAACCGTTTGCGTTGGCGCGTTCATATGGTATAGGCGGCGCAGTCCGGCCCGGAGCGCAGCGTTGTGCTAAGGGCCTACCCGTATGGGAAAAACACCGCCCGTGAGGGCAGACCATGCCGTCCCGCATTGGCGGTCGGGCAAAGAAACGAAGGGTAGAAGGCCTTTCACACGAATGAGGATTGAGAGATGAGCGACGTTGCAGATCGCGTTAAGAAAATCGTAGTGGAGCACCTCGGTGTCGAAGAAGACAAGGTGACCGAATCCGCCTCCTTCATCGATGATCTGGGCGCCGACAGCCTCGACACCGTCGAGCTCGTCATGGCCTTCGAAGAAGAGTTCGGGATCGAGATCCCCGATGATGCGGCGGAAACCATCCAGACCTTTGGCGATGCGGTGAAATTCATCTCCAACGCCACCTGATCATTCGGCCCTGGCGGCCCCGCCGAACAGGCGGCGCGCGCGGGTAGGGCGGATCAGACGGACAGATTCAGGGGGGCGGTCGCTGCGGCGCACCGCCCCTTTTCCTTGCCGTTTGCCTCGGATTTACGCCTTGCTGCGGCGCCCCTGGGGGAGCCAACCCAAAAGCCCCGCCAGCGCCGCGCCGCGCGGCGGTTTGGCCGGGGGCAGGGCGCGCGAGGCCACGGGCAGATCGCTGTGGCGCAGGACCTTGGCGAATTCCACATCCGTCAGCCGGGGCAAGAACATCACCGCCCCATGGCGCGCGCGCATCCGGCGCAAAAGCGCGGTGCGGCGGATCTCGGCGGGCAGCGCGATATGGATCTCGTCGGGCAGCTCAACGGGCCGCGACAGGGCAAAGCGCGCGCCCTTGCGGGAGATGTCGAGTATGCGGATCGGGATGCCATCGGCCTCGATATGGACCTGCGCGGGCAGGCTGCAATTGACGCGGGGCGCCTCGCGCGCATCGTAATCGGGCAGGGCGTTGAGCGCCTGATAGCGCTTTTGCCGGCGCCGGGCCCAGACGACAAGGCTGAAGCAGATGCCCCAGAGGATGAAGGGCCGCACGCGCTCATGGGCCCAGATCCGCTGCACCGGTTTGAACAGATCGGTGAGAAAGCTCAGCCGGTCGCGCCAGCTTGGCGAGAGGCAACCCAGCGCCTTGTGATCGGCCTCGACCTGAAGCGCGCGGCGCAGGAAGGGCTCGGAGGTGATGAGTGCGGCGGCGGGGCTCGATCCGTTGATGGCCACGGTCTCGGCCACATCCGCATGGGCTGTCACGTGATCCTGCAGGCGTTCGCGATCAGGCACCGAGACGCTGGCGGGCAGGGCGCGCAGCGATTGGCGCGCGATCTCGATCTTGGTGCGATACTGGTCGATGAGCTGGAAGTGATCGATCCCGACGGCGACCTTGTGCGAGAGCGGATCGAGCGCGAGGATCTTGTCCATCACCTGACAGGCGGGCGTCGAGTTGACGGGCCCGGCGGGCGCCTCGGGCTTTTTCGCGCCGGCCGCCCAAGCGGGCGCGGCGAGGCAGAGCGCGGCGAGGACAGCAAGCGCGCGGGCCGTTTTCACGGGGCGCAGGGCGCGCCATGCCGTGGGCGGATATCTGGTCATTCGGATCATGCGCGCGACTGTGCCGGGCCAAGTTTTCCAAATCCTTGCCGGAGACGCGCGGAAAAGGGGAAAAATAGATAAAAGGCAGCAGGTTGCCGCGGCACGCGCTTGGGTAGCAGGGTCTGGGCGGGGCCCGGGTGGGCCCCGGACGTGGTTGGACCAGTCTTCTGCGCCACCTCCTCGGTCGCGGCAAGGCGCCGAGGCGCGGGGCGTGCTTGCGCGGTGGCTTGCGGGCGGGGCGGTTTTGCCTGTATTCACGGGTCCGAAGCACGAGGTCACGGAGAGGGCAAACAGATGCGTCGAGTGGTTGTCACCGGATTGGGATTGGTCACGCCGCTGGCCTGTGGGGTCGAGGAAAGCTGGGCACGGATCCTTGAGGGGAAGTCCGGCGCGGGCACGATATCGCGCTTTGACGCGAGCCATCTGGGCACGACCTACGCCTGCGAGGTCCCCTATGGCGACGGCAGCGACGGCACGTTCAACCCCGATGACTGGATGGCGCCGAAAGAGCGCCGCAAGGTCGACACATTTATCCTCTATGGCATGGCTGCGGCGCAGCAGGCGGTCGAGGATTCGGGCTGGACGCCGGAGGACCGCGAGAGCCTTGAGCGCACCGGCGTCATGATCGGCTCCGGCATCGGCGGGCTTGAGAGCATCGCCGAGACCGCGATTCTCATCCGCGAGAAAGGGCCGCGGCGGGTCTCGCCCTTCTTCATCCCCGGCTCGCTCATCAACCTGATCTCCGGTCAGGTCTCGATCAAATACGGCTTCAAGGGCCCGAACCACGCGGTGGTCACGGCCTGTTCGACCGGCGCCCATGCGATCGGCGATGCCTCGCGGCTCATCCAGCATGGCGATGCGGATGTGATGGTCGCCGGCGGGGCCGAGGCGGCGATCTGCGAGGTCGGCATTGCCGGGTTCAACGCCTGCAAGGCGCTCTCGACCAAGCGCGGGGATGAGCCCGAGAAGGCCAGCCGGCCCTATGACGCGGACCGCGACGGCTTCGTCATGGGCGAGGGCGCGGGCGTTGTCGTGCTGGAGGAATACGAGCACGCCAAGGCGCGCGGGGCCAAGATCTATGCCGAGGTGCTGGGCTATGGGCTTTCGGGCGATGCCTATCACATTACAGCGCCGTCCGAGAGTGGCGAGGGCGGCGAGCGCTCCATGCGCGCGGCGCTCAACAACGCCGGGCTGGAGCCGGGGGACATCGACTATATCAATGCGCATGGCACGAGCACCATGGCCGACGTGATCGAGCTTGGTGCGGTCGAGCGGCTTTTGGGCGATGCGGCCAGCGGCGTGACCATGTCCTCGACCAAGTCCTCCACCGGGCACCTGCTCGGCGCGGCGGGCGCGATCGAGGCGATCTTCTCGATCCTCGCGGTGCGCGATCAGGTCGCGCCGCCGACGATCAACCTCGACACGCCTGCCGTCGAGACGTCCATTGACCTTGCGCCCAACGCCAAGCGCGAGCGCAAGATCGACGTGGCGCTCTCCAACAGTTTCGGCTTCGGCGGGACCAACGCATCGGTGATCGTCGGAAAACTGCGCTGATGTGGCGCCATATCGCAGCCAATGCGCTGACCCTGCTGATCGTCGTCATCTTCATGGCGGGCGGCGCGGTGATCTGGGGCAAGCAGCAATATGACGCGGCCGGTCCGCATGAGATCGGGATCTGCATTCAGGTCCCCTCCGGCGGGCGCATGGGCGCGGTGTCGGAGGATCTGGCGTCCAAGGGCGCGATTTCCAATGCGCTGATCTTCCGGCTCGGCGCGGATTACACCGACAAGACGCAAGCGCTCAAGGCGGGCAGCTTTCTCATCCCCGAGGGGGCGAGCATGCGCGAGATCACCGACATCATCACCCGCGGCGGGCCCAACAACTGCGGGACAGAGGTGGTGTATCGCGTCGGGATCGCGCGGATCATCGGCGAGGTGCGCGAGCTGGACCCGGCCACCGGGCGGATGAATGAGGTGGCGGAATTCGATCTGGCGGACGAGGCGCGGCCCGAGGCCTATGAGACCGTGCGGGCCGAGGATTTCACGCAATACAGGCTGGTCGTGGCCGAAGGGGTCACGAGCTGGCAGGTGGTCGAGGCGCTCAAGGCGATCGAGCCGCTGGAGGGCGAGATCGCCGAGGTGCCGGCCGAGGGCAGCCTTGCGCCCGACAGCTATGCGTTGCGCGAGGGGGACGACCGTAGCGCGATCCTCGAAATGATGGCCGCGCGGCAGGCGAGCTGGCTCGCCGAGGCCTGGGCGGGCCGTCAGGAGGACTTGCCGCTGGAGAGCCCGGAGGAGGCGCTGATCCTGGCCTCGATCGTCGAGAAGGAGACCGGCATCGCCGAGGAACGCGCGCTGGTCGCGAGCGTCTTCATCAACCGGCTCACGCGCGGGATGCGGCTGCAGACGGACCCGACCGTGATCTATGGCATCACGCAGGGGCAGGGCGTGCTGGGGCGCGGGCTGCGCCGGAGCGAGCTTGACGCCGCGACACCCTACAACACCTATCAGATCGACGGCCTGCCGCCGACACCCATCGCCAACCCCGGCCGCGCCGCGATCCGCGCCGCGCTCAACCCGGCCGAGAGCGACTTTGTCTACTTCGTCGCCGACGGCACCGGCGGCCACGCCTTCGCCCGGACGCTCGACGAGCACAACCGGAACGTCGCCGAATGGCGGCGAATCGAGGCCGAGCGCGCGAATCAATAGCGTCAGCTTATGCGAATCGGGGGTGCGGCGGGGTGAATTTGCCGCGTCGCCCCCCGCCTCGGGCCGCCCTCGTCTTTACCTTTTGATCACGATCCGGGAGCCGGTGGGGCGGGGTTAATCACCCCCCACCGCACGGTGCGGTGTGATTTCCGAAATATGAAGCGCAGTATCTTGTATCCTGCCCGCCGATGACCCGTCACATGAGCGCCAATTTCGGCTATATCACTATATATATCTATGGGCCGCGATTAGGAAAAATTTAATAGTACCGTACGGTTAGGGCTCGAAGCTCATGTATTTAGCGCTTGACTCACCGAACGCTGTTTCGTACAAATAAGACAAGCTGGAAGAAGTGGGTAAGCGGCCCCGGAGGCAACTCCGAGGCCGTTTTCTATTTCGCTCGTGCGGAGGTCATAAAAAAACTCCCATGAGAGGTAACAGAGCAGATGGCATTGATCACCGAACAAGAGCGCCCCGCGATCGAGGAAACCCGTATCGAGGAGCTTTTCGAAACGATCTCAAGTCTGGCAAGCACGCTGAAACTCGCTGAGAACCTGCTGGAGCAGGAAACTTATGACGTCGCCAAGGAGACGCAGAAGTATCTCAACGATGTGCGGGCTGCCTTCAAGCAAGCGGTAGACCTGGAGAAACTCCTCAATGCGGAACGCAAGCAACGATCAAGCGCAGCCGCCGGCTACGCCCTCGATCTCGGAGCAGCCCGATCTCAGATCGGGTGCCGATTGGCTAAGCTCCGCGTCAGAAAGTGTTGCAAAGGAGTTTCTTGACTCGCTGACCGAGGGGGAGCTTCTCGCTCTCCCTTATCTCTTCGAGTTTTGGGCATTGCCGCATCAGCTTCCGCCAGAGGGGAACTGGCGGAGTTGGATAATCATGGGTGGTCGCGGGGCAGGCAAGACCCGCGCGGGCTCGGAGTGGGTGCGTAGCATGGTCGAGGGTGACAAGCCCGAAGATCCAGGCCGCGCACGGCGTGTGGCCCTGATCGGGGAAACCCTCGATCAGGCACGCGAGGTGATGATTTTTGGCGAGAGCGGGATACTGGCCTGCTCTCCGCCGGACCGGGTGCCGGTATGGGAGGCGAGCCGCAAGCGGCTTGTCTGGCCGAACGGCGCGACGGCGCAAGTGTTTTCGGCCCATGATCCGGAAAGCCTCCGGGGGCCCCAGTTCGACGCCGCCTGGGCCGATGAACTGGCCAAGTGGAAGAAGGCGGAAGAAACATGGGACATGTTGCAGTTCGGGCTTCGGCTCGGGGATCTGCCTCAGGCCTGTGTGACGACAACGCCGCGCAACGTGGCGGTGTTGAAGGATTTGCTGGAACGCGACAGCTCGGTCGTGACCCATGCGCCGACCGAGGCGAACGCGGCCTATCTTGCCGAGAGTTTTCTCGAGGAGGTGCGGCGGCGCTATGACGGGACGCGGCTTGGCCGGCAGGAGCTTGACGGCATCCTGCTCGACGAGGCCGAGGGCGCCTTCTGGACGCTTGGCGCGCTCGAGGCGAGCCGCGTGGCGGAGGCTCCGGCGCTGGATCGGATCCTCGTCGCGGTCGACCCGCCGGTGACGGGCCATGGCCAGTCGGATGAATGCGGCATCGTGGTCGCCGGTCTGGTGGCCGAGGGCCCGCCGCAGGAGTGGCGCGCCTATGTGTTGGCGGACCGCACGGTGCAGGGTCTGGGCCCGACGGGCTGGGCCAAGGCGGTGGTCGAGGCGGCGGCGGAGTTCGGCGCGGATCGGGTTGTCGCCGAGGTGAACCAGGGCGGCGATCTGGTGGAGACGGTGTTGCGGCAGGTTGATCCGCTGTTGCCGTTTACCAAGGTCCACGCCAGCCGGGGCAAGGCCGCACGGGCCGAGCCGGTCGCGGCGCTTTATGAGCAGGGCCGGGTGCATCATCTGAAGGATCTCGGCGATCTGGAGGACCAGATGTGCAAGATGACCGCGCAGGGCTACACCGGTCGGGGTAGCCCGGATCGGGTCGATGCGATGGTCTGGGCGCTGACCGAGCTGATGATCGGCCCGGCGGCGCAGTGGCGCCAGCCGCGGATGCGGATCATCGTCTGATCCCGCAGCGCCGCCCGTCTGGGCGATGCGTTCAGGACAATTCGACAGGAAGCAGGCGGGGAGATCCCCGCGAAAGGTCGGTCGCGCAGGTGACGGGCGTCAGAGCTATGCAAGGAGATTGGGATGTTTGACTTCCTCAAACGGGGCGGGTCCGGGCCGGTGCCCGAGACCAAGGCGAGCGCGGCGGGCCGCGTGGTGGCCTGGGGCAGCGCGGGACGCGTCGCCTGGAGCCCGCGCGATGCGGTCTCGCTCACGCGGACGGGGTTCACTGGCAATCCCATCGGGTTCCGGTCGGTCAAACTCATCGCCGAAGCCGCCGCCGCCCTGCCGCTCGTGCTGCAGGATTCGGTCCAGCGCTACGAGACGCATCCGGTGTTGTCGCTGATCCTTCGGCCCAATCCGGCGCAGGGCAAAGCGGAGCTCTTCGAGTCCCTCTATGGTCAGCTGCTGCTCAACGGCAACGGCTACATGGAAGCGGTGGGCGAGAACGGCGCGACGCCGGGGGAGCTGCACGTGTTGCGCTCGGATCGGATGTCGGTCGTGCCCGGCGCGGACGGCTGGCCGGTCGCCTACGAATACGAGGTCAGCGGCCGCAAGCACCGGTTTTCGATGACCGAGGGCGCAACGCCGGTCTGCCACATTCGCAATTTTCATCCTCAGGATGACCACTACGGCCTTTCGCCAATGCAGGCCGCGGCCACGGCGATCGACGTGCACAACAGCGCGTCGCGCTGGTCCAAGGGTCTGCTCGACAATGCGGCGCGGCCCTCGGGCGCGATCGTCTATTCGGGGCCGGATGGCTCCGGCAGCATGGCGCAGGATCAATATGACCGGCTCGTGAACGAGATGGAGGCCAACTATCAGGGCGCGCGGAATGCGGGCCGGCCGATGCTGCTCGAAGGCGGGCTCGATTGGAAGCCGATGGGGTTCTCGCCTTCCGACATGGAATTTCAGAAGACCAAGGAAGCCGCGGCGCGGGAGATTGCGGTGGCCTTTGGCGTGCCGCCGATGTTGCTGGGGATCCCGGGGGACGCGACCTACGCGAATTACCAGGAAGCCAACCGTGCTTTCTATCGCCTCACGGTCCTGCCGCTGGCGACGCGGGTGACGGCGGCGATTTCCTATTGGATCGCGGGGATCACCGGCGAGGAGATCGGGCTCCGGCCGGACCTCGATCAGATCCCGGCCCTTGCGTCGGAGCGCGACCAGCAATGGCGCCGCGTGGCCGAGGCGGGGTTCCTGACCGATGCCGAGAAACGCGCGCTGCTGGGGCTGCCGGCGCTCGCGGAAGGAGAGGGCGATGCCTGACGGCGTGGAAAGCTTCGAATGCGCGCCGGGATTGCGGCTCGAGGCACATGAGCGACTCGTGGCGCTTCAGTTCCAGAATTCGGTGGAACGGCTTGAGCGTCTCGAGGCGATGATCGAACGGATCGAGAAGCGGCTTTGGCTCGCGGTCTACGGCGCGCTGGCCGCAATCCTCGGCCAGGCCTTCCAATCCTTGCTTACGGCGGTGCCGTAGGGCCCCGGAAATTGATCAATCAATTTCCGGCCCGGATTTTGATTGATCAAAATCCGGCTCCCCGACAAACACAGGAGACACACATGACCCAAGACATGGGGCTCGAACGCAAATTCTGCCGGATCGACGGAACCGAGGTTTCGACCGACGGGAAGACGATTTCCGGCTACGCCAGCCATTTCGGCGCCTGCGACCAGGGCGGCGATATTGTGCAGCGCGGAGCCTATGCGGCTTCGCTCTCCCGTCTGACGACGGAGGGCCGGGCGGTCAAGATGCTCTGGCAGCACGATCCGGCGCAGCCCATCGGCATCTGGGACGAGGTCCGTGAGGATGAGCGCGGGCTGTTCGTGAAGGGCCGTATTCTGGACAGCGTCGAGCGGGGTCGCGAGGCGCGTGCTCTCATCGACGCCGGCGCGATCGACGGGCTGTCGATCGGCTATCGGACGCTCAAGGCGACCAAGAACACCAAGGGCCAGCGGCTCTTGACGGAACTGGAGCTCTGGGAGGTCTCGCTTGTGACCTTCCCGATGCTTCCCAGTGCGCGGGTGCAGGCGAAGGGCGAAGAGCCCGTGGCCGGCGCCTTGCGTGACATGGCGCTGCTGTTTGAGCAGGCACGCCGCGAGCTGGCGGGCGACTGACCCGCTTTTACCAACCCGAGTACGAGGGGAATCCCCAATGACCGACAGCAATGCTCGGGCCGCCGGTGGCGTGTCCGAAGTGGCCGAGGCTGTTTCCAGTTTTGTAAGCGACCTCAAGGGCTTCAAGGCCGACCTCACATCGAAACTAAAGCAACAGGATGAAAAACTGACCATGATCGAACGCAAGAATTTCGCCCCCGCGCGTCCCGCACTCAGCGCTGCCGTCGAAGCCGAGGTCCCGCACAAGAAGGCGTTTTCCGCCTATCTGCGCAGCGGTGATGACGATGGGCTGCGTGGGCTGGAGCTCGATGGCAAATCGCTGAATACTTCGGTGGCGGGTGACGGCGGCTATCTTGTCGATCCGTCCACCTCCGAGACCATCCGCTCCGCGCTCGGCACGACCGCCTCGCTGCGGGCCGTGGCCAATGTCGTGAACGTCGAGGCGACCTCCTACGACATGCTCGTCGACCATACCGATCTCGGCCATGGCTGGGCCACCGAGACCGGCGCGCTCGCCGAGACCGACACGCCCAAGATCGACCGCATCTCGATCCCGCTGCACGAGCTTTCGGCCCTGCCCAAGGCTTCTCAGCGTCTGCTGGATGACAGCGCGTTCGATGTCGAGACCTGGCTCGCCACGCGCATCGCCGAGAAATTCGCCCGTGCCGAAGCGGCGGCCTTTGTCTCCGGCGACGGCCTCGACAAGCCCAAGGGTTTCCTCGCCCATAACGCGGTCGACAACGGGTCCTGGACCTGGGGCAATCTTGGCTATGTAGCCACCGGCGTCGACGGTGATCTCGGCGGCTCCGAGAAGATCATCGAACTGGTCTACGCCCTCGGTGCGCAGTACCGCGCCAACGGCACCTTCGTGATGAACTCCAAGACTGCCGGTGCGATCCGCCAGCTCAAGGATGCCAACGGCCGCTTCCTGTGGTCCGACGGTCTGGCGGCGGGCGAGCCCGCGCGTCTTCTGGGCTATCCGGTGCTGATCGCGGAAGACATGCCGGACATCGCGGCGGATGCGACGCCGATCGCCTTTGGTGACTTCTCGGCGGGCTACACCGTCGCCGAACGTCCCGATCTGCGCATCCTGCGGGATCCCTTCTCGGCCAAGCCCAACGTCATCTTCTACGCCACCAAGCGCGTCGGCGGTGATGTGAGCGACTTCTCGGCCATCAAACTGCTGAAATTCGCCGCCTCCTAAAGGCTGCGATAGGGCGGTGCCATCCGGCGCCGCCTGCCTTCGGATGCGTGTCCGACCTACGCGGGTGTTGTCTAGCTGCTTCCCCTCCGTCCGAGCAATATCCGCCGGGCACGCATCCGATCCAACCGTCCCGGGGGGGCGCATTTTCGGAGAACCTTCATGATGCTCGTCGAAGAGACAGCGGTGCCGGCCGAGGCCCTTCCGGTCGCGGAATTCAAGGCGCACCTGCGGCTGGGAACCGGCTTTGCCGATGATTCACTCCAGGACCAGGTCCTGCAGAGTTTCCTCAGGGCCGCCATGGCCGCGATTGAATCCCGCACCGGGAAGATCCTGATCACCCGGGACTTTTCCTGGAGCCTCACCGCGTGGCGCGCCGCCGAAGCCCAGGCGCTTCCCGTGGCCCCCGTGGACCAGTTGATTGAGGTGTCGATCATGGACCGGCTGGGCGAAGAGACCTTGTTGGACCCGGAGAGCTACTGGCTCGAAAAGGACAGCCAGCGCCCGCGCCTGAGGCCGCGCGGGGCCTTTTTGCCGTCGATCCCGACCGGCGGGACCTGCGAGGTGGTCTTTACCGCGGGCTTCGGGCCCTGGTCAGCGATCCCGGCCGATCTGGCGCAGGCGGTTATGCTTCTGGCCTCGCACTACTACGAATATCGCGACAACCAGTCGCTTTCGGCGGGTTGCATGCCCTTCGGTGTCACCTCACTGATCGAACGCTACAAGACCGTCCGGCTCTTTGCCGGGGGTGGCGCGGCATGAGCGCGGCGGACCCCATCCGGCTAAACCGTCCGCTCATTCTCGAGACGCTGGAGCGTGTCGAGGACGGGGCGGGCGGATACTCCGAGAGCTGGACCACGCTGGGGACGCTCTGGGCCGAAGTGCGCGCGCGCAGCGGGCGCGAAAGCGCAGGGGCCGCAGCGCCACTCTCGACGGTCCCATACATCATCACGGTGCGCGCCGCGCCTTTCGATGCCCCGTCCCGGCCGCGCGCCGGGCAGCGGTTTCGCAGCGGCAGCCGGCTCTTTCCGATCCTCGCGGTGGCGGAGGACGATCCGGGCGAGCGCTATCTGACCTGCTTCACCCAAGAGGAGATTGTGGCATGAGCTATGGCGTTTCGGCCGCGCTTCAGGCGGCGGTCTTCCAACATCTGGCGGCTGATGCGGATATTTCCGCGGCCACCGGCGGCGCGATTTACGATGCGATGCCGCCCGGCGCGGTCCCCGACACTTACGTGACGCTCGGGCCGGAAGAGGTTCAGGACCGCTCGGACATCTCGGCGCGCGGGGCCGAGCATCGGTTCACCGTCTCGGTGGTGACCGACACGGCCGGGTTCGCCAAGGCCAAGACCATCGCCGGCGCGATCGGCGATGCGCTCGACGGGCCCGCCCTGACACTGTCGCGCGGCCGGCTGGTCTCATTGAACTTCACGCGCGCCGTTGCGCGTCGCGGCGACAATGGCGCCGAACGGCGCATCGATCTGACGTTTCGCGCGCGGGTCGAAGACGACTGAATTCTTATCAAATCGGAGGTGGCGACATGGGCGCACAAAACGGCAAGGACCTGTTGATCAAGGTGGATCTCACAGGCGGCGGCAATTTCCAGACCATCGCGGGCCTGCGGGCCTCGCGCATCAGCTTCAACGCCGAGACGGTCGATGTGACCAGCCTCGAGAGCGCGGGCGGGTGGCGCGAGTTGCTCGGCGGCGCGGGCGTCAAGAGCGCGGGCATTTCCGGCTCGGGCGTCTTCCGCGACGAAAACACCGACGAGCGCGCGCGGCAGATCTTTTTCGACGGCGAGACCCCGGAATTCCAGGTGGTGATCCCGGATTTCGGCATCGTCGAAGGCGCGTTCCAGATCACGTCGATCGAATACGCTGGCAGCTACAACGGTGAGGCGACCTACGAGATGTCGATGGCCTCGGCGGGTGCCATGAGCTTCACGGCGCTCTGATGGCCAACCCTTTCGCGGGCGAAGTGGGGCTGACGATTGATGGCGAGGTTCACACCCTCAAGCTTACGCTCGGGGCGCTGGCCGAACTGGAAGCGCAGCTCAAGGCCGACAGCCTGATGGCCGTCGTGGAGCGTTTCGAAAGCGGCGGGTTCACCACCCGTGACGTAAGCGCGCTGCTGATCGCGGGTCTGCGCGGAGGGGGCGCGGCGCTGAGCGCCGAGGCTCTGCTCAAGGCCGATATCGAGGGCGGGCCGGTGGCCGCGGCCCAGGCGGCGGGAGAGCTTCTCGCCCGGGCCTTCACGGTCCCGGAGAGCGCATGAAGACCTTCGACTGGCCGGGCCTGATGCGGGCCGGATTGCGCGGGCTCGGGCTCAGACCGGCCGAGTTCTGGGCGCTGACGCCGGCAGAACTTCTGATCATGCTGGGGCAGGGGAGCGGCAGCGCGCCCCTGTCCCGCGCGCGGCTGGATGCCCTGGCCGCCGCATACCCCGACACCGATCCGGGAGACGGACCCCATGAAGCGTGAGATCGTCGAGGAGACATCGGAGGCGACCGATGCCCTCAATGACAACCTGACCCGGACGGCCGATGTGCTCGCCGGGTTCAACAAGCAGATCCGCATGACGCGCGCCGAGGCTGAAGATGCCAGCAAGCGCACGCAGGAATTGCAGAAAACCCTCGGCGGCGATCTGAAATCGGCGTTCCGCTCTATCGTGGTGGATGGCCAGGAGGCCTCCGTCGCGCTCAAGGCTGTGGCGCAGTCGCTCATCCAGACGACCTTCGAGCGCTCGGTCTCCAACGTGACCAACACGCTCGCGGGCTCGCTCGGCGATGGGATCGGCGGGGTGATCGGCAAGCTCTTGCCCTTCGCCAACGGCGGCAGTTTCAGCCAGGGGCGCGTGACGCCCTTCGCCACCGGAGGCGTGGTCTCGCAGCCAACCTATTTCCCGATGCGTGGCGGCACCGGGCTCATGGGCGAGGCGGGGCCGGAAGCGATCATGCCGCTCACCCGCGGCTCCGACGGCAAGCTCGGGGTGCGCGCGGCGGGCGGCGGCGGGGGCGCGGTCAACGTGGTGATGAACATTTCCACGCCCGACGCCCGCAGTTTCGAACGCAGCCGCAGCCAGATCGCGGCCCAGATGAACCGCGCGCTCGCCAAGGGCCAGCGCAACCGCTGATGCGCCCGGACGGCGCAGGTGCGGATCCACTACGGAGGGACAGATGAATTTTCACGAGGTACGGTTTCCCGCCAATCTCAGCTTCGGCTCGGTCGGCGGCCCAGAGCGGCGCACCGAGGTGGTGACGCTCGCCAACGGGTTCGAGGAACGCAACACTCCCTGGCGCCATTCGCGGCGCCGCTATGATGCGGGGCTTGGCCTGCGCTCGCTCGACGACATCGAAACGCTGGTCGCTTTCTTCGAGGCACGTCAGGGCCAGATGTACGGCTTTCGCTGGAAGGACTGGGCGGATTATCGCAGTTGCAAGCCCTCCGCCGAGGTGCGCTTCAACGATCAGGTGATCGCCACTGGCGACGGCGTCTCGGGCGAGATTCAGCTGGTCAAGACCTATCGCTCTGGCGGGCACAGCTACGCCCGCCCGATCACCAAACCGGTGGCCGGCACGGTGCGCGTTGGGCTCGGGCACGACGAGGTGTTCGAGGGGGTCGATTGGGATATTGACCCGGCGCGCGGGCGCATCCTTTTCCGCCATCCGCCGGACGAAGGGCTCGCGATCTCCGCGGGCTTTGAGTTTGACGTGCCGGTGCGATTCGACACCGACGCGATCCGCACATCCGTCGCCAGCTTCCAGGCCGGCGATGTGCCGGACGTGCCGGTGGTGGAGGTGCGGGTATGAGCGCGCTCGGCGATCATCTCGAGAGCGGCGTCACGACGCTCTGCACCGCCTGGGCCATCACCCGTCGCGACGGGCGCGTGCTCGGCTTCACCGATCACGACACCGAGCTGAGCTTCGACGGCATTACCTTTCGCGCCGACAGCGGGCTGACCGCCCGGGCGCTGGCGCAATCGACGGGCCTGTCGGTGGACAACACCGAAGCGCTTGGCGCGCTGCGTGATGATGCGATCTCGGAGGCCGACATCGACGCCGGGCGGTATGACGGGGCCGAGGTGCGCGCCTGGCGCGTCAACTGGGTGGATCCCTCGATGCACGCGCTCAAGTTCCGCGGCCGGATCGGCGAGATCCGCCGCGGTGGCGGCGCGTTCCATGCCGAGCTGCGCGGGCTTGCCGACCAGCTCAATCAATCCAAGGGGCGCATCTTCCACAAACCCTGTTCCGCGATCCTCGGTGATGCGGCCTGCGGGGTCGATGCCGATGCCCTCGGTCTGGCGCTGGAGACAGAGGCGCTCACGGTCAGCGAGCGGCGAGATTTCACCGTCGGCAACGACGCAGGCTTTCCCGTCGGCTGGTTCGAACGGGGCCGGTTCAAGGTCTTGAGCGGGGCGTCCGAAGGGCTGATCGGGATCATCAAGCGGGACCGGATCCAGGACGGGCAGCGCCGGATCGAGCTCTGGGAGCCAATCGCAGCCGAGGTGCTCGCGGGCGACCGGATCCGCCTCGATCCAGGTTGCGACAAGCGGATGGAAACTTGCCGCGCGAAGTTCGACAATATCGCGAATTTCCGCGGGTTTCCGGATATCCCCGGCGAGGACTGGATGATCGCCGTCCCTGCTTCCACCCGCAACAAGAACGGCGGCAGCCGGCGATGAGCGCCTCTGGCGCCGAGGTTGTCCGGGCTGCGCGGCAGTGGATAGGGACGCCCTATGTGCATCAAGGCCGGTGTCTCGGGGCGGGGTGTGATTGCCTTGGATTGATCCTTGGCGTCTGGGGGGCGCTCGGCGGGCCTCGGTTCGCCAAGCTTCCGCGCTATTCGCCCGATTGGGCGGAGAGCGGCAGCACTGAACAGCTTCTCGGCGCCGCGACGGATCATCTCGTCCCCGCCTCCGGGGCGCAGGCCGAGGGGCAGGTCTTGCTCTTTCGGCTTCGCGATCGCGCCGTGGCCAAGCATCTCGGCATCCTGTCCCAGACGGGCGCCGCGCCGCGATTCATTCACGCCTATTCGGGACATGGCGTCGTCGAAAGCCCGCTTTCAGAACCCTGGGCGCGCCGCATCGTGGCGCGTTTTGAGTTCCCTTAAAGGAGTCTTCACATGGCAACGGTGGTCTTGTCGGCAGCAGGCGCTGCCATCGGAGGCGGCATCGGGGGGTCGGTTCTCGGTCTCAGCAGTGCGGTGATCGGCCAGGCGGTGGGCGCCAGCATCGGGCGCGCGCTCGATCAGCGTCTCATGGGCCAGGGATCGGAAACGGTGGAGACCGGCCGCATCGACCGGTTCCGCCTCACCGGCGTCGAAGAGGGGGCGGACGTCCCCCGGCTCTTTGGGCGCAACCGCGTGGCGGGCCAGGTCATCTGGTCCACCAATTTCCGCGAAACCACTCATGTGAGCGGCGGCAAGAGCGGCGGCAAGGGCCAGCCGCCCGAGCCGAAGATCAAGGAATACCGCTATTCCGTCTCGCTTGCCGTGGCGCTGTGTCAGGGCGAGATCGCCGGGATCGCGAGGGTCTGGGCTGATGGCGTGGAGCTTGCGCCCAAGGATCTCAACATGCGCGTCTATCCGGGCAGCGAGACCCAGCTGCCCGATCCGTTGATGGAAGCGGTCGAGGGCGCGGGCGCGGTTCCGGCCTATCGCGGCACGGCCTATGTGGTCTTTGAGAACCTCGCTCTCGGCCAGTTCGGCAATCGCGTGCCGCAATTCAACTTCGAGGTCCTGCGCCCGGCGAGCGCCGTGGCGCCCGAGGCCGCCTCCGAGCTCGCCCACGGCCTGAAGGGCGTGGCGCTGATGCCGGGCACCGGGGAATACGCGCTGGCAAGTTCGACGGTGAAGGTCTCCAAGGCCTGGCGCGAGGGCTGGAACAACAGCCGCAATGCCAAGTCGCGCACCGTCAATCGCAACGCGCCCTCCGGCAAGACCGATCTCGTCACCTCGCTTGAGCGGCTCGGCTCCGAAATGCCCGGCTGCGACAAGGCCTCGCTGATCGTTTCGTGGTTCGGCGATGATCTGCGCGTGGGTGAATGCCAGCTCAAGCCCAAGGTCGAGTTCCGGAGCGAAGACAGCAAATCCATGCCCTGGAGCGTTTCCGGTGTGAGCCGCGCGGCGGCGCCAACCGTGGCCCGCAAGGACGGCGCCCCGGTCTATGGCGGAACGCCGACGGACCAGTCGGTGGTCGAAGCCATCCGCCACATGCACGCGCGCGGCACCGCGGTCATGTTCTATCCCTTCATCCTCATGGAGCAGCTTGCCGGCAACGGCCTGCCCGATCCCTGGACCGGGGCGGAAGACCAGCCCGAACTGCCATGGCGCGGCCGGATCACCTCTTCGATTGCCGCCGGCCGCGAGGGAAGCCCGGACGGGACCGCCGCCGCCGAAGCCGAAGTGCGCGCGTTTTTCGGGGCGGCCGAGCGTGGCGATTTCCGCCACAACGCCAACACCGTCGACTACACTGGCCCGACCGAGTGGTCCTTCCGCCGTTTCATCCTGCACTACGCGCATCTCTGCGCTGTGGCGGGCGGGGTCGAGACGTTCTGCATCGGCTCGGAAATGCGCGGGCTCACCTGGATTCGGGGCGAGGCCAATCGCTTTGTCGCTGTGGAGGAACTCATCCGCCTCGCCGGCGATGTGCGCGCGATCCTGGGCTCGGAGTGCAAGATCAGCTATGCGGCGGACTGGAGCGAGTACTTCGGCTACCAGCCGCAGGACGGCTCTGGCGACCGCTTCTTCCACCTCGATCCGCTCTGGGCCGATGACAACATCGATTTCATCGGAATCGACAACTACATGCCTCTCTCCGACTGGCGCGAGGGCGAGAATCACGCGGATGCGGGCTGGGGGTCGATCTACGATCTCGACTACCTGAAATCCAACATCGAGGGCGGCGAGGGTTACGACTGGTACTACCATTCCCAGACCGCACAGGACGCTCAGATCCGTACGCCGATCACCGACGAGAGCTTCGATGAGCCCTGGATCTGGCGCTACAAGGACATCCGCAACTGGTGGACCCATTTCCATCACGAGCGAGTCGGCGGCGTCCGGCAGGAGGCGGCAACCGATTGGGTGCCGCAATCCAAGCCGATCTGGTTCACCGAGTTCGGCTGCGCGGCGATCGACAAGGGCACCAACGAGCCCAACAAGTTTCTCGATCCCAAGTCCTCCGAATCCGCGCTCCCGCGGGCCTCGGACGGGCGGCGTGACGAGACGATCCAGATGCAATACTACCGTGCGATGCTCCAATATTGGGGTGACGAGAGCATCAACCCGCTTTCCGAGATCTATGGCGGGCCGATGATCGACATGGACAATGCCTTTGCCTGGGCGTGGGACGCGCGGCCCTATCCGGAGTTCCCGCTTTACGTCGATATCTGGGACGACGGGGCGAATTACTACCGCGGCCACTGGCTCAACGGGCGCGCGTCTTCGCGGTCCCTCGCCTCAGTCGTCGCGGAAATCTGTCGCTCGGCGGATCTTGAGGCCTTCGACGTGGAGAAGCTCTACGGCGCGGTGCGCGGCTACACGGTTTCTGGTGTCGGCGATGCGCGCGCGGCGCTGCAGCCGCTCATGCTGGCGCATGGGTTCGAAGCGGTCGAACGCGACGGCGGGGTCACGTTCCTCATGCGCGACGGCAAGGCGGGGCTCACGCTGGATCCCGAGCTGTTGGTCGAGGGGGACGGGGACGTGCCCGCGCTGGAGCTCACGCGGGGCAGCGAGGTCGAGGTCGCGGGGCGTGTGCGCGTAGGGTTTGTCGAGGCCGATGGCGATTTCATCGCCGCATCGGAGGAAAGCGTCTTTCCCGACAACACGACCCCCGCAATCGCCGAGACCGAGCTTCCCCTGCTGATGACACGTGCCGAGGGGCGCCAGGCGACGGAACGCTGGCTCGCCGAGGCGCGCATCGCCCAGCAGACCGCGCGCTTTACCCTGCCGCTCTCGCAATACGGGATCGGCGCCGGGGACGTGGTGCGCATTCCGACCGCGACGGGCGCCGAGAGCTACCGCATCGACCGGGTCGAGGAGACCGAGGTGCGCAGCGTTGAGGCCGTGCGCGTCGACCCGGAGGCCTATGTGCCGTCGGATATCACCGACAGCCCGGGCCGGTTCCAACGCTACATCCCGCCGGCGCCGGTCTTCGCGCAGTTCCTCGATCTGCCGCTTATCACCGGTGAGGAACTGGCCTATGCCCCCCGGATCGCCGTGACGGCCGATCCATGGCCCGGGCCGCTCGCGGTTTATTCCGGCGAAGAGGACGGCGATTTCGAACTCACCACGACGCGCAGTCTCCAAGCGGTGATCGGCGTGACCGAAACCGACCTCGCGGCGGCGCCCGCAGGGGTCTGGGACGACGGGCCTGCGCTCCGGGTCTCGCTATTGTCCGGCGCGCTGTCTTCGGTCTCCGAAGCCCAGGTGCTGAGCGGGGCCAACTACGCCGCCATCGGTGACGGGACGGCGGACGGATGGGAGATCGTGCAGTTCGCCGAGGCCGAGCTGGTGGCCGAAAACACCTACCTGCTGCGCCGCAGGCTCCGCGGCCAAGCGGGGACCGACGCGCTCGCACCCGCGAGTTGGCCCGCCGGGTCGACCTTTGTGCTGCTCGACAGCGCTGTCGATCCGATCGAGTTCAGCGCCGCGATGCGCGGGCGGGCGCGCCGCTACCGGATCGGACCGCACAGCTTGCCGCATGATGACGACAGCTACATCGAACAGTCCGAAACGGTCCTTGGCGCCGGGCTCCGGCCGCTCAGCCCGTGCCACCTTGTCGCCCGGCGGGGCGCCGGCGGGCTGACCGTCTCATGGATCCGCCGCACGCGGATCGAGGGTGACAGCTGGGAGACGCCGGAGGTGCCCGTGGGCGAGGAGCGTGAGCAGTATCTCATCCGCTTGCGCAAGGATGGCGCGCTCGTCCGCGAGGAGCTGGTGGGCACGCCCGCATGGACCTACAGCGCCGCCGATCAACTCGCGGATGGGATCGACGGGCCTGTGGATATCTCGGTCGCGCAGGTTTCCGCGGTCTATGGCGGGGGGCTGGCCGCGAGCCTGACCACCACGCTCTGACCCACGATACCGCTACAAAATGACGCCGCCTCCCATGCCCGGGGGGCGGCTTTTTTGCGTTTTGGGCCAGATATGCGAGCTAGTCCGAAGGTTTGCATTTTCGATGCGAGGCGCTATTTGCTATGCTCCAGGCCACGCAGCAGGGACTCGCACCATGGCAAAAACCCAAAGTTACCCCGCCGAGATTGATCCGGTCTGGGATCGCATCCGGCGCGAGGCCCGCGAAGCGCTTGAGACCGAGCCGCTCCTGGGCGGGCTTCTGCATGCCACCGTGCTGCACCACCGCACGCTCGAACAGGCGCTGGCGTATCGTTTCGCGATGAAGCTCGCGGCGACCGAACTTCCCGAACAGCTCTTGCGCGAAATCGCGGACGAGGCGCTCGCGGCGGACCCTGGAATCGCCATGGCCGCGCGGGCCGATATCGTCGCGGTGAACGAACGCGATGCCGCCTGCCTTCGGTTCTTGCAGCCGCTGCTCTACTTCAAGGGGTTTCAGGCGTTGCAGGCCTATCGCGTCGGTCACTGGCTCTGGACACAAAAGCGCGTCGATCTGGCCTACATGATCCAGATGCGTGTCTCCGAGGTGTTCGGCGTCGACATCCACCCTGCTGCGCGCATCGGCAAGGGGATCATGATCGACCACGCCCACTCCATCGTCATCGGCGAGACCGCGGTCGTGGGCGACAATGTTTCAATGCTGCATTCGGTGACGCTCGGCGGGACCGGCAAGGAACACGAAGACCGCCACCCGAAAATCGGCGATGGCGTCCTCATTGGCGCGGGGGCCAAGGTACTTGGCAACATCCGCGTCGGGGCCTGCTCGCGGATCGCGGCGGGCTCTGTGGTGCTGCACGAGGTGCCGCCTTGCAAGACCGTCGCGGGCGTTCCAGCCAAGATCGTGGGCGAGGCCGGGTGCGAGCAGCCGTCGGTGTCGATGAACCATTTGGTGGGCGGCGCACACTGACCCGAACTTAAGGTGATGACTTAAGTTCGCTTGATAACCCGCTTGGATATATAAATAATTCCGAGAGTTTATACCTCTCGGAATTCCTGTGTTTGATGGCGAAATCCGCCGTGATGCCCGCCTCTGTGTCATGAAAAGATGCGTTCGGGCTCTTCCAGATTGCGGGCGATCTCCGCCAGTAGGCGCGCGCCGGGAGCGCCGTCGATCACCCGGTGATCCAGCGTCAGAGTCAGAGCCATTTGCGTGACCCAATCGATCCCACCAGCGCCATCGGGCCGCGCGACGGGGCGGCAAGCGCCCACCGACAGAAGTGCGGAGCGGGGCGGGGTGAGCAACCCATCAAAGCTTTCCACATCGAACATGCCGAGGTTGGAGAGAATGAAGCTCCCGCCGTCCATTTCCGCCGGAGTCAGGCGGCGCGCCCGGGCTCGGGAGACGGTGTCGTTGAGCGCGGCGGCGAGACGGGCGAGGGGCCCTTCATCCGCTGCGCGCAGAACCGGTGTGGTCAGGTCATCCCCATGGGCCACGGCGACGGCAATGTCGCAGCCGGGCAGGCGGGTGATCCGGTCGCCAGCCCAGATCGCGCGGTGTCTGGGGTGATCGCGCAAGGCCATCGCTGCGGCGCGGGCGATGCAGGCGGTGAGCGTTGCGTGGGCCGTGCCTTTGGACCGGGTCGCGTTGGCGGCGTCGCGCAGGGCGAGGAGCGCATCGACCGTCACACGCCGGCGCAGGTGGATCTGCGGCACGTCGCGCTGCGCGGCGCTGACCCGCGCGGCGATGGCGCGGCGCATCGGATCGAGCGGCGGTGTGGTTGGCGCGGAACGGCGAGCCGGCTCGGACGCCTCCAGATCCGCAGCGATGATCCGCCCCCCTGGACCGGTGCCCGCGAGCTCGGCCAGTGCCCGACCCGTTTCAGCCGCCAAACGCCGGGCGCGGGGGGAGGCAAAAACCCTTGGGATATCAGAGCTTTCCAGAGGAGCGACCGCGTCGGAGCTCCCTGCGGGAGCCGCCTCCTTGGCCGCCGCGATCACTGTCGTGATCTCGGGCGCGGCGGGAACGGGGTCAAGTCGGGCGATGACGCGGTGCACGGGGATCGGCGCGGGGCCTTCGGGAACGTGCAGTTCGGTGATTATTCCGGTCTCGGGAGCGTCAAATTCCATCACTGCCTTGTCGGTCTCGATCTCGGCGAGCGGCGCGCCCTTGGCCACGCGCGCCCCGGGGCGAACGCACCAGCGCAGCAGGCGGCCCTCTGTCATCGTCGGCGAAAGGGCGGGCATGAGGATGTCACGCGGCATGTCTCGGCTCTAGGGCGGATCGAATGAGCTGGCAAGCGTTGTGGCGAGGATCATCTGCACAAGCGCGCCGAAGCCCACGAAAGCGGCGATGGCGAGCCCCTGTGCCCGCGCGATGGCCGGGCGTTCCGTGCTCGGGAAATCGGAAAAACTGGCAGTTTGAAGCAGCGAGACGAATGGCACGGCGCATGCGATAACGAGCGTGCCGAGATTGAAGGTGATGGCGAAGAACGCGCTCCGGTCGGGGCAATCGACCGCAAGGGCGAAGGTATCCGCGCGGCGCGAGCCCGGGCGGACGGGCTGAAATCGCCTTATTTATAGCATGTTTGGCGCGCGAGGGCGACGATCTTCTCAACCGAGACGCGGGCGAGGCTGTCGAGATTGGCCGCATAGGGCAGAGGGATATCTTCGCCGGTGGCGCTCAGGACGGGGGCGTCGAGCCAGTCGAAGGTGCGCTGTGTGATGCGGGCGGCGAGGTGGTCGCCGAGGGAGGCCACCGGCCAGCCCTCTTCGACGGTCACGCAGCGATTGGTTTTGCGCAGGCTGGCGAGGATGGTGTCATAGTCGATGGGGCGCAGGGAGCGCAGGTCGATGACTTCGGCGGAGATGCCGATCGCGGCGAGGGCCTCGGCGGCGTGCAGGGCGTGGCGCACGGCGAGGCCAGCGGCGACGAGAGTCACGTCCGAGCCGGGGCGGCGGATGGCGGCGCGGCCGAAGGGGAGGATGTGGTCGATGCCGGTTGGGACATCGAAGCTCTCGCCGTAGAGCAGCTCGTGTTCGAGAAAGATCACCGGGTCCGGGTCGCGGATCGCGGCTTTGAGCAGGCCCTTGGCGTCGGCGGCTGTGTAGGGCATCGCGACTTTGAGGCCGGGGATCTGGGCGGCCCAGGCGGCGAGGTCTGTTCCGTGTTGAGCGGCGACGCGGGGCGGGGCGCCGTTGGGGCCGCGGAAGGTGATCGGGCAGGTGAGGGCGCCGCCGGTCATTGCGCGGGCCTTGGCGGCGGACTGGACGATCTGGCCGAGGGCGGGGAGCGCGTAGGCGAAGCTCATGAACTCGACGACCGGTTTCAGCCCCGCGAAGGCGGCGCCGATGGCGAGGCCGGTGAACCCCTGTTCGGTGATGGGGGTGTCGACCACGCGGGCAGCGCCGAAATCGTCGCGCAGGCCGCGGCTGACCTTGTAGGCGCCCTGATGCTCGCCGACCTCCTCGCCGATCAGGAAGACCTCCGCGTCACGGTGCATCTCTTCGGCCAAGGCGTCGCGGAGCGCGTCGCGGACGGTTTGGGGGCGGGTCGGCGTGGCGGCGGGCCAGTCGGGTTGGGGCCAGCTCGTGTCTGGTTTGCGGGCGGCCGGGGTTTGCGGCGCGGCAGGGGCAGGCGCGTCGGAGCCCCCTGCGGGGGCCGCCTCCTTGCCCGCGTCAGCCGCCGAGGCGGCTTCCGGCGCCCGTGGCGGTTGCGTCGCGGGTTGAGTGTCGGGCGTGAAGAGGGCGAGCGCGGTGTCGACGGGGATGGGCTCACCACCGGCCGGGATGAGAAGGCGGCTGATCGTGCCCGGCGTCTCGGCTTCGAATTCCATCGTGGCCTTGTCGGTTTCGATCTCGGCCAAGACATCGCCCGCCGCGACGCGATCGCCTTCGGAGACGTACCATTTCGCGAGCCGCCCCGATTCCATGGTAGGCGAGAGGGCAGGCAGGCGGATTTCCAGGTCCGTTGCGGTGCGCGCCGACATTCAGATCGTCTCCGCCCCGGTTGGCACATCCTGCATGAGCGCGTCCCGGGCCGGTTCAGGCGCGGCGCAAGCGGTCTCGGCGGCGGCGCTGACCTCTGCCTTGATCTCCCGGTCGATGGTTTTGAGCGCATCTTCGCTGACCCCGTGGCGCGAGGTGAGCATGGCGCGGATCCGCGCGATGGCGTCTTTCTCCTGGCGCACGCGGTGCATGTCTTCGCGCGTGCGGTATTTCGCGGGGTCGGCCATGGAGTGGCCGCGATAGCGATAGGTTTTCATCTCCAGGATCACCGGGCCGCGCCCGGCGGCGCAGTGGGCGCGGGCGCGTGCACCCGCCGCGATGACCGCCTCGACATCCATCCCGTCGACCGCTTCGCCGGGGATGCCGTAGCCCGCGCCGCGGCTGTGGAGGTCGGGCGCGGCGGCGGCCCCGCCGGGGGGCAGATCCGCGCCGTGTTGGTTGTTTTCGATCACGAAGATCACCGGGAGTTTCCACAGCGCGGCGAGGTGGTAGCTCTCGGCGACCTGTCCCTGATTGGCCGCGGCATCGCCGAAATAGACGAAGCTCACCCGATCCTCGCCCCGGTAGCGGTCGGCGAAGGCGAGGCCCGTGCCGATGGGGACTTGCGCGCCGACGATGGCGTGGCCGCCGAAGAACCCGTGGGCCGGCGAGGCCATGTGCATCGAGCCGCCCTTGCCGCCGGAATAGCCGGTCGCGCGGCCCAGAAGCTCGGCCATGATCCGCGCCGGGTCCATCCCACAGGCGAGCATGAGGCCGTGGCTGCGATAGGACGTGATGCGCCGGTCGTCGGAGCGGGCGACCGCTTCGAGGCCGACGGGGACCGCCTCTTGCCCGATGCAGAGATGGCAATAGCCGCCGATGAGCCCCATGCCGTAGAGCTGGCCGGCCTTTTCTTCGAAGCGGCGGATGCGGAGCATTTCGCGGTAGAGGCCGAGCGCCGTGGCTTGAGCCGCGCCTTCTACCGTCACTTCAGCCGCGCGGCCGGCTGAGGCGGCCGGGCTTTTGGCCGGGCGTTCTGCGGGGTTTTGGGGTGTCTGACCGGCTCCCATCGCGTCCTCCCTGCTGGCGCGCGGCCCGTTGGATCGCGCGCGCGTTACCCCGACAGGATCAGAGTATCGGCACCCGCCCCTGACGCAAGGGGTTTCGGGCGGCGGCGCGGGCTCAGCGGATGACGATCTCGTCGGCGCGGATCATGCCGAGCACGGCGCGCGCCTGTTGGTCGAGCAGGTCGAGATCGAGATAGGTGTCCGAGAGGCGCCGGGTGAGGTTCTCCATCCGCGCCACCTCACGGCGCAGACCGGCCAGCTCGGCGTCAAGCGCCTCGGCCTCGGCCTCGATCACCGCGCGGCGAAAGAGCCCGTGATCGCCCTGCACGGCGGAAAAGGTGAAATACACCGCGAGGAGCGCGGCGATACCGAAATAGATGAACGAGCCGAGCGAGATGCTGCTGCGCGGTCTTGCCATGGTCTGTGCCTCTTGCGCCGCCTCTTGATTGCGTGTCCGGGCGGTGTTCCGACCCCGACTATGCTGGTGCACGGGGGGCTTGGGTATCCCTTCGCGAAAAAACCGCGCGAAACTGTGGCATTTGGCCCACGGGGGGAGGCGGCGGGGCGACAGAGGCGCGGGCGAACACGGCTTCGTGACCGCGATCGTTGGGGCGCATGGAACGCAAAGCCTGGGCGCGGTGTTGTGACGACAACGGGCCCGGGGACGCCGGGCCTTCAACCGACCGAAAAGGAGAGACGTCATGCCCAAGATCACAGACGCCAAGATCCTCATCCTCGCAACCGACGGCTTCGAGCAGTCCGAATTGCAAGTCCCCCAGACCCACCTCGCCAAGCGCGGCGCGATGGTCCACGTGGCCACGCCCGATGGCAACGCCATCCGCGGCTGGAACGAGAAGGATTGGGGCGAAGAGGTCGAGGCCGATCTCAAACTCGCCGACGTCAACGTGAGCGATTATGACGCGCTGGTCCTGCCCGGCGGGCAGATCAACCCGGACCTGCTGCGCGTGAACAAAGATGCCGTCGCGCTCATCCGCGACTTCTGCACTGCCGGCAAGACCATCGCCGCGATCTGTCACGCACCGTGGCTTCTGATCGAGGCCGGGATCGTCGACGGGCGCGAGATGACGTCCTACAACTCGATCCGCACCGACCTTGAAAACGCCGGCGCCAAGTGGCGCGATGAGGCCGTCGTGACCGACAACGCCATCATCACCAGCCGCTCGCCCGAAGACCTGACCGCCTTCGTCGACAAGATCGTCGAAGAGGTCGAAGAGGGGCGCCACCAACGCGCCGCCTGACCGAGATGTTTGGTAACGAGTGAAACGCCGGGGGAGAGCCCCCCGGCGTTTTTTTGTGCGGTAAGGGTCAGGCCTTGCCCTTGTAGATATCGATGAGCTTGCCGAGCATTTCCAGGGCATCCGACCGCTCGCGCTGGAACGTGTTGCGGCCGATGATCGAGCCGTTGCCCCCGCCGTCGCGGATCGCGCGCGCGTCGTCATAGACGCTGTCCGTGCCTTTCTTGGCGCCGCCGGAGAAGATCACGATGCGCCGCCCGCCGAAAGCAGAGTCCATGCAGTGCTTCACGCGCGCGGCCTGGGTCGCGACGTCGATCCCCTGCTCTTCGTAGACGGTCTTGGCCGCCCCGAGTTCGAGATGGTCGGTCGAGAGCTTGATCTTGATCACATGCGCGCCGAGGAGTGCCGCGATCTGGGCGGCATAGGCCGCGATGTCGATGGCGGTCTCGCCGTCCTTGGAAATCGCCTCGCCGCGCGGGTAGGACCAGATGACGGTCGCGATGCCCTTGGCCGCGGCCTCTTCGCGCATGGCGGAGATTTCCTCGAACATGCCGAGCGCGCAATCCGAACCGGGATAGATGGTGAAGCCGATTGCCGCGCAGCCGAGGCGCAGCGCATCGTCGACCGAGCCGGTGATCGCCTGATCCTTTCCGGCGGTGCCGGACATGAGCGAATTGGCCGAGTTGACCTTGAGGATCGTCGGGATCTGGCCGGCGAAGGTATCGGCGCCCGCCTCGATCATCCCCAGGGGCGCGGCATAGGCGTTGAGCCCGGCGTCGATGGCAAGCTGGTAGTGGTAGTGCGGGTCATAGCCCGCGGGGTTCGGCGCGAAGCTGCGCGCGGGCCCGTGTTCAAAGCCCTGATCGACCGGCAGGATGATCATCTTGCCTGTGCCGCCGAGCTTGCCGGTCATCAGCATCCGGTTGAGATTGGCCTTCACACCGGGCGTCTCGCCCTCGTAATTGGCGAGAATTTTCTGAACGACGCGGGTGGATTTCATTATGCTGTCCTCTGGTTCGGAAAGAAATTAGTGACCGATACCAGTGGCATAAGCGGGCAGGGGGGAAGATGCAAAGCTGGTTGCGCTAACGTGGACAGTGTTAGCGCAACCAATGCGGTTTGAGGTTAACCGGGCCGGCATACGGGCGAGCGAAGGGGCGGTTGCGCCCCCAGCGGCTTCAGCCTCCGAGCGCCGCGACGCCGGGCAGGGTCTTGCCCTCCATCCATTCAAGGAAGGCGCCGCCGGCGGTCGAGACATAGGTGAAATCGCTTGCCGCACCCGCGCGGTTGAGTGCCGCGACCGTGTCGCCCCCGCCCGCGACCGAGGTCAGCTTGTCCTTGCGGCTGCGCCGGGCGGCGTGTTTGGCGGCGGCGTTGGTGGCGGCATCGAAGGGCTCGATCTCGAAGGCGCCGAGCGGGCCGTTCCAGATCAGCGTCTTGCAGCCATCCATCGCGCCGACGATCGCGGCGACGGTCATCGGCCCGGCATCGAGGATCATCGCATCGGCGGGGCATTCATCGGCCGGCACGGTCTCGTTCGCCGCGCCCGCCTTGAACTCCCGCGCCACGACCACATCCTCCGGCAGAAGGATCTCGCAGCCTGCCGCCTTGGCCTTGGCCAGGATCTCGCGCGCGGTGTCTGTCATCTCATGTTCGGCCAGCGATTTGCCGACGTCGATTCCCTGCGCCGCGAGGAAGGTATTGGCCATCCCGCCGCCGATCACCAGGTGATCGACCTTCTCCACGAGATTGCCCAGCAGGTCGAGCTTGGTCGAGACCTTGGCCCCGCCAACCACCGCCATCACCGGCCGTTCGGGCTTGCCGAGCGCGTTTTCCAGCGCCGAGAGCTCCGCCTCCATCAGCCGCCCGGCACAGGCCGGCAGAAGATGCGCGAGCGCCTCGGTCGAGGCATGGGCCCGGTGGGCGGCGGAAAAGGCATCGTTGCAATAGACATCGCCGAGGGCCGCGATCTGCTGCGCGAACTCGGCGTCGTTGGCCTCTTCGCCCGGGTGGAACCGGGTGTTCTCCAGCAGCAGGATCTGCCCCGGCTGGAGCGCTTCCGCCGCGGCGAGCGCCCCGGGCCCGACGCAATCGGCCGAAAAGACCACATCGGCGCCAAAGGCCGCCTCGAGCGCCGGCACCAGCGGCTGAAGGCTCATCTCCGGCACGCGCTTGCGCTTGGGCCGCCCGAAATGGGCCAGCAGCAGCGGCATCCCGCCCTTGGACAGGATATCCTGCACCGTCGCCGATACCCGCTCGATCCGCGTCGCATCGGTCACCACGCCATCCTCAACGGGGACATTGATGTCCACCCGCGTCAGCACGCGCTTGCCCTCCAGATCCATCTCGTCCAGCGTCTTCCAGGCCATGGTGCCCCTCGTTGGTTGTCCGTTAACGGTTCACCCCGGTTCATCCCCCATGCCGCCCGCGCGGTCAATGCCCGCTTGGCTTTCGCGCGCCAACGCCCTAGGTATCGCGCCGAAACAGACGCCGCTACCGCTGAGGAGATCGCCAATGGCCGAGATCAAGGACCCCGAAAACACTGTCATCATCGAGATCAAGGACGGGCCCGTCGTGATCGAGCTTCTGCCCGATATCGCGCCCGCCCATTCGGAGCGGATGAAAGAGCTCGCCCGCGCGGGCGCCTATGACAACGTGTGCTTCCACCGCGTGATCGAGGGCTTCATGGCCCAGACCGGCGACGTGGCGCATGGCGACATGGAAGACGGGTTCAACATCGCCCGCGCCGGGACCGGCGGCTCCGACCTGCCGGACCTGCCCTCCGAATTTTCCCGCATTCCCCACGATCGCGGCACGCTCGGCGCCGCCCGCAGCCAGAACCCGAACTCGGCCAACTCCCAGTTCTTCATCAACTTTTCCGATAACCATTTCCTCAACGGGCAATACACGGTCTACGGCCGCGTGATCTCGGGGATGGAGCACGTGGACGCGATCGCCCGGGGCGAGCCGCCCGCGGCGCCCGATCGGATGGTTTCGGTCAAGGTGGCGGCGGATGCGGATAACTAAGCGCTTCGCCCTCTTCGGGCTCGGGGCGGCGGCGCTGATCATCGGCGCCTCGCTCGGACAGGATCGCGCGCCCGCCCAGGCGCAGGAAGCCGCGGCGCCCGCCATCTCGCCCGCCGAGGTGACGGCGCCGCTGGTGATTTCCGTCGCCGGCGAGGCCGAGGGCGAGATCACCATCGCGCTCTATGACGACGTGGCCCCGGCCCATGCCGCCCGCCTGCGCGCGCTCGCCGAAAGCGGCGCCTATGACGGGGTGGTCTTCCACCGGGTGATCAACGGCTTCATGGCCCAGACCGGCGATGTGGAGTTCGGCCGGATCGGCGGCGACATGCGCATGGCGGGTCGGGGCGGCTCGGATCTGCCGGATCTGCCGGCCGAATTCTCGGATCGGCCCTTCGTGCGCGGCGTCGTGGGCATGGCCCGCTCGCAATCGCCCGACAGCGCCAATTCGCAATTCTTCATCATGTTCGCCCCCGCGCGGCACCTCGACGGGCAGTACACCGCCGTGGGCGAGGTCGTCTCGGGCATGGATGTGGTGGATGCGATCAAACGCGGCGCGGGCCCCAACGGCGCGGTCACGGGCCGCCCCGATGTGATGGAATCGGTCCGCATTGGCGAGTGAGCCATGCCTTTGACACAGGTCACCGGCGCGACATTGCGTCGGTGACCCCCTGATTTTTCAAGGTTAATTCGGAAACTGGGGCGGATTTGCCCGGGTTTCGCCTTATTTACGCCACGTTATTCCATCAAACATCCTGACAACCGCTGCAAGGCATCATAGGCACGCCTATCTGATCGATAGCGCCGTTCACGGTATGGCGTGTGTACAAGTAAGGATTGATCTCATCGTGTTGCGTTCCATTCTCGTTCCAGCCGCTGTTGTCGCGGGCCTCGCGTCGGCGGCGTCCGCCACCACTGTTGGCTATTCTCATTACGGCAGCTCGTCTTACGGCTCCTCCTCTTACGGATCGAGCTACGGCAGCTCGTCTTATGGCCGCTCTTCGGGCGGCAGCTCCTCCTACGGCAGCTCCTACGGCGGCAGCTCCTACGGCGGCGGCTCGTATGACACCGCGTCGTCGAGCGGCTGGTCCTCCTCGGTCGAGTCCGACCGGGACCGCGGCCGCGGCTCCTCGGACAAGGATCGCTACGGCGATTGGTTCGGCGACAGCTGGAAAGACTGGTTCGGCGGTGGGGATCGTGACCGGGATGACGACAAACGCGATGGTGATCGCGATTGGTCGCACGGGACAGACCGCGACGGCATGATCGACTGGGGCGACAAGGGCGAAGATACCGCCGGTGATGCCGATCGCACCCCCGCGCCCGATCTTGCCGCCGTGCCGCTGCCGCCGGCGCTGCCGCTGCTCGCCGCACCGCTGTTCGGGCTATTCGCCCTGCGCCGCCGCAAATCGGCCTGATCGCAGAATTCTGCTGCAAGTCGGCGCGCCTCTGCGGCGCGCCGCGTATCACACGCCGCGTGTGAAAACCTTCCGCAAACCGCCCGTTTCATGGCATCAAGGTGACAGCCGCCCCGTCGGAGGTCCCGCCATGCCCGCCTTGCGCCCCGTCATCGCCATCTGTCTTCTCGCCCTTTCGGCAAGTTTGTCGACCAGCGTGCCCGCCCGCGCCGATCCGACATTCTGGCGCCATGAATGGCCAAACACCGATTTCACGCGAACAGAGGTCGAGAACTGGGTCGAGATCCTCTCCGGCGGCCCACCGAGAGACGGCATCCCGGCGCTCGACGCGCCAGAGATGGGGCGCACCGGCGACGCGGCGGATCTGGACCCGCGCGAGCCCGTAATCGCGGTCGAAATCGAGGGCCACACCCCGCGCGCCTATCCCCTGCGTTATCTGACATGGCATGAAATCGTGAACGATGAAATCGGAGGCCTGCCGATCGCGGTGACCTTCTGCCCCTTGTGCAACTCATCCATCACCTTTGACCGCCGCGTGGCCCGCGGCACGCTCTCCTTCGGCGTCACCGGCAAGCTCCGCAACTCCGACATGATCATGTATGACCGCGAGACCGAAAGCTGGTGGCAACAGGCCGAAGGCCGCGCCATCATCGGCGCACTCACCGGGACCGATCTGACCGTCGTGCCAAGCTGGGTCGAAAGTTGGGCCCGCTTCGCCGCGCGCAACCCCGATGGTCTGGTGATGCAGCAACCCGGCTACACTCGGGACTACGGCCGCAACCCCTACGCGGGCTATGATAGCAGCCAGCGCCCCTTCCTTTACTCGGGCGAGCCGCCACCTCACGGGATCGCCGCGCTCGCCCGTGTCGTTCGCGTCGGCAACCGCGCCTGGCCGCTCACACGCCTTGCCGAGGCCGGGCGTCTGGAAGACGCAGGGGTGGTCCTGAGCTGGGAATCAGGCCAGGCCAGCGCGCTCGACACGGGCCGGATCGCCGACGGGCGCGATATAGGCAACGTCCGGGTGCGCGACGAAGAGGGGCGAGATCTCCCCCACGACATCCTCTTCGCCTTCGCGTTTCACGCCTTCTGGCCCGAGGGACTCTGGATGCTGGACTGAGCGCCCGGGGGTCAGGCGTCGAAGAAAATCCGGGCGGTTTTCTCAAAGGCTTTCGGCTCTTCGGCGTGAAGCCAATGCCCCGCGTCGGGCAACTTGGCAAAGCGCGCCGCTGGGAAGAGCGCCCGGATGACAGGGCGATGCTCGGGCAACACATAATCCGACGTCCCGCCCGACAGGAACAGAACCGGCCCGTCGAACTGGCCGGCGAATTCGGGAAAACTCAGGATCTTGGGCATTTCTTTGGCGAGTACGTCCAGATTGAGATACCAACGCTTTTCACCCACATCGAGCGACTGGGTGAAAAAGCTCTGCAAGGCCGGAGCGACCCCAAGCGCCGCAAGCTGCTCGGCCGCATCCGATCGCCGGCTTACCCGCCCAAGATCCACCCGGCGCATCGCATCGACATACGCCATCTGGCTGTGGCCATACGCCACCGGCGCGATATCGGCCACGAGAACCCGGCGAAGCAACTCGGGCCGCGTGAGCGCCAGAGCCATCGCCGCCTTGCCGCCCATGGAATGACCGATGATATCAACCGGCCCGTTTTCGGCCTCGATCACCTCCGCCAGATCGGCCGCCATCTCGGGATAGCCATGGCTGTCGAACCAAGGGCTCTGACCATGGTTGCGCAGATCGACCGCGATGACCTCGCGATTGTCGCTCAAACGCTTGGCGATGACGCCCCAGTTGCGCGCCGAGCCGAATAGCCCGTGGACAATCAAAAGCGGCGGCCGCTCGGTCGGACGGCCATGTCTCACCGTGTTCAGCACCAGATCACCCCCATGCTCAGGCGCTCACCGCTCGCCCCGGAAAATGATCAATCATTTTCCGGCCCGTTTTCTGATCGATCAGAAAACGCTCCCTGCTCACAGCGCGGGATAGATTGGAAAGCGGGCGCAAAGTTCGGCCACCTCGGCCTTCACCTTCTCTTCGACCGCGCCGTTGCCTTCGGGACCATTGGCCGCGAGCCCATCGACGACCTCGACGATCCAATCCGCGATCTGGCGGAACTCGGCTTCGTCGAAGCCCCGGGTTGTGCCTGCTGGTGAGCCGAGGCGGATGCCGCTGGTCACGGTCGGTTTTTCGGGATCGAAAGGCACGCCGTTTTTATTGCAGGTGATATGCGCCCGCCCGAGCGCCTGTTCTGTGGCATTGCCCTTCACCCCTTTGGGGCGCAGGTCCACCAGAAGCACATGGGTGTCCGTTCCGTGGGTCACCGTGTCGAGCCCGCCCTTGATGAGCTGGTCCGAGAGCGCCTTGGCGTTGGCGATCACGCGTTTGATGTAATCCTTGAACTCAGGTTGAAGCGCCTCTCCGAAGGCCACCGCCTTGCCCGCGATCACGTGCATCAGCGGCCCGCCCTGAATGCCGGGGAAGATCGCAGAGTTGAATTTCTTGGCCAGCGCCTCGTCATTGGTCAGGATCATCCCGCCGCGCGGGCCGCGCAGGGTCTTGTGCGTCGTCGTCGTCGCCACATGCGCGTGCGGGAAGGGCGAGGGATGCTCGCCCGCCGCGACCAGCCCGGCGAAATGGGCCATGTCCACGTGTAGATAGGCGCCGACGCTGTCGGCGATTTCGCGCATCCGGGCGAAGTCGATCTGCCGCGGAATCGCTGAGCCGCCGGCGATGATGAGCTTGGGGTTGTGCTCGGCCGCGAGCCGCGCCACCTCGTCGTAATCGAGCAGGTTGTCCTGCCGCCGGACGCCGTATTGCACCGCGTTGAACCATTTGCCGGACTGGTTCGGCCGCGCGCCGTGGGTCAGGTGGCCACCCGCGTCGAGGCTCATGCCGAGGATCGTGTCGCCCGGTTGCAGCAGCGCGGTGAAGACGCCCTGGTTGGCCTGGCTGCCGGAGTTGGGCTGGACGTTGGCAAAGGCGCAATCGAACAGTTTGCAGGCCCGCTCGATCGCAAGGTTTTCCGCAATATCAACATATTGGCAGCCGCCGTAGTAGCGCCGCCCCGGATAGCCTTCGGCGTATTTGTTGGTCATGACCGAGCCTTGGGCGGCCATGACGGCTGCCGAGACGATGTTTTCGCTCGCGATCAGTTCAATCTCGTCGCGCTGGCGTCCCAGCTCGAGTGTGATCGCTTCGAAAATCTCCGGGTCGCGCTCCTCAAGGGATTGCGTGAAAAACCCGTTCGTTGCCATCTTGCCGTCCATCATCACACTCCTCGATCTGGTGCTCCTGCTCTAGCGCAACACCCCGGGATGCGGAAGACCCCCGTTGCGCGGCACGCTGGCGCATGGGGCGCGATTGTGCTTTCTGGGCCTGTAGACCACGCGAAGGGCCGCCACATGACCGATCTCCGGATCGCATTTCTCGCGAGCGACACCCCCATTGCTCAGGCCGCCAAGGCGACGTTGGAAGCGCGCTATGGCGCGAGCCAGCCGGAGGGGGCGGATGTGATTGTCGCTCTTGGCGGCGACGGGTTCATGCTCCAGACGCTCCATGCCACGCAGGACAACCCCGCGCCGGTTTACGGGATGAACCGGGGCACGGTGGGGTTCCTGATGAACCAGTATCATGAGGACGGGCTGCCCGAACGGCTCTCGGCCGCGGCCGAGGAGGTCGTCAACCCGCTGCACATGCGCGCGACGCGGCGCGACGGCTCGGTGCAGGAGGCGCTGGCGATCAACGAGGTCTCGCTCCTGCGGCAAGGCCCGCAGGCGGCCAAACTGCGGATCACCGTGGACGGGCGGCAGCGCATGGAGGAGCTTGTCTGCGACGGCGCGCTTCTGGCGACGCCAGCCGGCTCGACCGCCTATAACTACTCGGCCCACGGGCCGATTCTGCCGATCGGTGCGGATGTTCTGGCGTTGACGGCGGTGGCCGCGTTCCGGCCCCGGCGCTGGCGCGGGGCGCTCATTCCCAAGACCTCGCACGTGCGGTTCGAGGTGCTGGGGTCCGAAAAACGGCCCGTGATGGCGGATGCGGATGGCCGGTCGGTGCGCAATGTCGCGGCGGTGGAGATCCACTCGGAGCCCGGTGTGCGCCACCGCTTGCTCTTTGATCCTGGCCATGGGCTCGAAGAGCGGCTCATTCGCGAGCAGTTCGTCTGAACCGCAGCCCCCGGGTCGTCAGCTCACGTGCTGACCCTTGGTCTGGCCTGCGATGAATTCGAAATAGGCCGAGGCGGGCAGGGGTTTGGCGAAGAGGTAGCCCTGGCCAAGCGCGGCCCCGGCTTCGGACAGGAATCGGCGCTGCCAGTCCGTCTCGATCCCTTCGGCGACCACGTCGAGGCCGAGGTTGGCGCCGAGCGAGATCAGCGCACGGACGATTTCACGATCGCGCGGGCTGCGGGCCAGACGTTCGACGAACTGCCGGTCGATCTTGAGGATGTCCACGGGCCAGGAGCTCAGGTGCGCCAGCGAGCCGTAGCCCGTCCCGAAATCGTCGAGCGCGACGCGCACGCCCTGATCGCGCAGGGTCTGGAGCACGCGGCGCATCTGGCCCTTGCGGTCCTCCAGAACGATATTTTCGGTGATCTCCAGCGTGAGCGAGGTGGAGGGCAGACCGGCGGCGGCGAGCTGATGGGTGATGTCGAGCAGCTGGTCGGGCTCGCCCACGTCGGCGGCGGTGACGTTGAGGCAGACCTGTCCGATGGTGGCGCCCTGGACGTGCCATTCCTCCAGCGCGCGGGCCAGCCCGTCGACGATGCGGCGGGTCAGCATCGGCGCGATGGAGCGATCCGAGAAGGCGCCCGCAAAGGCGGCGGGCGATTTGATCTCGCCGTCGGGCATCTTCCAGCGCGCAAGCACCTCAAGCCCGTAGGGCACGCCGGTGTCGAGGTCGAGAATCGGCTGGAAGAAGGGGATGATCTCGCCCTTCTGCAGCGCGTCGGTAAAGCTGGTCTGGAAGGCGCGGTGATCGTAGAGCCGGTCGAGCGAGGGCTCGTGATGCACGGTCTGGTTGCGGCCCATGGCCTTGGCGGCGGCGAGCGCCACGTCGGCCTGAGTCTTGAAATCCTCATAGCTGAGCGTGCGATCCCTGCGCGTGGCAACGCCGATGCGCAGCCGCCCGAGCTCAGGAAACCCGAGGGGGTGAATGCCATCCTCATAGGCCTCGCGCAGCAGCGCGATGATCGCGTCGGTGCCGCGGGTCTGGTCGATGAGCAGAAGCGCGAAGCGGTCATCGCCGATCCGGCCCGAAAGCGCGCCCGTCCCGGCGACCGATTTGACCGCATCGGCCAGCGCGAGCAGGTAGTCATCGCCGGTGCGGGGGCCGAGCCGATCGTTGATGGTGCGGAAATCGTCGATGTCGATGTGCAGCAGCGTGGCGCGGTCGGCCTTGGCCAGCCGGCATTGCGCCTCCTTGTGAAACGGGGTCGCCATGAGCACACCGGTCAGCCCGCAGCATTGGGCGGCGTGTTCGACCACGGCGCGCTGCTGTGACAGGGCGGTCTCGCGGCGGGTGAGCTCGCGCTGGCGCCGCTCGAAGGTCAAGGCCTGGGCGATGGGCAGCGAGAGCGCGCGCAGGGCCATGGCCCCGGCGGCAGAGATGCGCGGCGCGTTGAAGAGGTTCAGGGTGAGATCGGAGATGAACTCGGCATCGAGCGAGAGGCTCTGTTCAGGGAGGCGATCCGTGGTGGCGCCGGGCGTCTGCGCCTCGCCGAAACGGGCCAGCTCGGCCATCTCCGGGCCGGCGCCCTGCGTGAGGCTGGCGGCGTTGGCCTGGGTCACGGCGGTTGCGGCGGCCAAAACGGCGGTGAGCTCGCGGCCGATGGTGCTCGCGAGGTCCGGGCGCGTGGGGAAGGCCCCGGGGGATGCGACGGTGTCTCTCATCTCGGCAATGGCTCGAATTGTTGCGGACATCGCCAGCCTATCGGGCGAGAGCTTAACGATTTGTTGCCGAACGCATGAAATATGGCCGGATTCCGGCGAAAAACCTTTCTAAAACAGTCGCTTTTCAGAGGTTGTTAACCAAGGCGGATCAGGTTGGACTTTTGGGGTACCCTAAAATAGCGAGGGCGGCGCGGATGTCGTCGAGGATGGTGGGATCGTCGATCGTGGCCGGTGTGGCGACCTCGAGCCCGTCCGCGAGCTTGACCATCGTGCCGCGCAGGATCTTGCCAGAGCGCGTCTTGGGCAGCCGGTCGACCACCGCGCAGAGCCGGAACGCGGCCACGGGGCCAAGCTCGGCCCGTACCTTGGCGATGCATTCGGCCGCGATTTCGTCATGCGCGCGCGCCGCGCCCTTCTTGAGGCAGACCAGCCCCAGCGGCAGTTGTCCTTTGAGCGCATCGGCGACCCCGATGACCGCGCATTCGGCCACGTCGGGATGCCCCGCCAGCACCTCCTCCATGCCCCCGGTCGAGAGCCGGTGGCCCGCCACGTTGATGACATCGTCGGTCCGGGCCATGATGTGGACGTAGCCGTCCTCGTCGATCAGCCCCGCATCCCCGGTCTCATAATAGCCGGGGAAGGTGGTGAGGTAAGAGGCCTCGTACCGCGCATCCGCGTTCCACAGGGTCGAGAGCGTCCCTGGCGGAAGCGGCAGGCGGATCGCGATCGCGCCGAGCGCGCCGGGCGCGACCTCATGCCCGCCCTCGTCGAGCACGCGGATGTCATAGCCCGGCATCGGGACCGTGGCGCTGCCGTGTTTGATGGGGAGCATCTCGATCCCCGTCGGGTTGCCGGCGATGGTGTAGCCGGTCTCGGTCTGCCACCAGTGATCGATCACCGGCACGCCGAGCTTGTCCTCGGCCCAGTGGATCGTGTCCGGGTCCGCCCGCTCGCCCGCAAGGAACAGCGCGCGCAGGGAGGAGATGTCGTAGCCCGCCAGTAGCGCGGCCTCGGGATCGTCGCGTTTTATCGCCCGGAAGGCGGTCGGTGCGGTGAAGAGCACCGAGACGCCATGATCCTCGATCACCCGCCAGAACGTGCCGGCATCGGGCGTGCCGACGGGTTTGCCCTCGAAAACCACCGTGGTGTTGCCGTGGATGAGCGGCGCGTAACAGATGTAGGAATGGCCCACGACCCAGCCCACATCCGAGGCCGCCCAGAAGACCTCGCCGGGGGCCACGTCATAGATGTGTTTCATCGTCCAGTTGAGGGCGACCAGATGGCCCGCCGTCGGCCGGACCACGCCCTTGGGCGCGCCGGTGGTGCCGGAGGTATAGAGGATATAGGCCGGGTGGTCGCCGGGCACGGGGACGCAGTCGGCGGGCGCGGCGCTCAGCGCGAAGGCCTCCCAGTCATGATCACGGCCCGGGGTCAGCTCCGCGCGCTCCTGTTCGCGCTGGAGGATGACGCAGAACTCGGGCTTGTGCGCCGCGATCTCGATCGCGCCGTCGAGCAGGGGTTTGTAGTGGACCACTTGGCTGGGCTCGATCCCGCAGGAGGCGGCGATGATCGCCTTGGGCGTCGCGTCGTCGATCCGCACCGCGAGCTCCTTGGCGGCGAACCCGCCGAAAACCACCGAATGCACCGCGCCGATCCGCGCGCAGGCCAGCATCGCCACCAGCGCTTCGGGCACCATCGGCATGTAGATCACGACGCGGTCGCCCAGGCCCACGCCCTTCGCGCTGAGCGCGCCAGCGAGGCGGGCGGTCCTGTCCTGAAGCTCGGCGAAGGTGAGGCGCGTGACGCTGTTGGTGACGGGGCTGTCATGGATGATCGCGACCTGATCGCCGCGCCCGGCGGCCACGTGCCGGTCGACGGCGTTGTAGCAGGCGTTGACGCGCCCGTCGGCGAACCAGCTGTAGAACGGCGCGCGCGTGTCATCGAGGGCGCGGCTCGGCGCGCGATCCCAGTCGATGGCCCGGGCCGCCTCCAGCCAGAACGCCTCCGGGTCCGATTTCCAGCGCGCGTAAGTATCCTTGTAACTCATGACCGCCTCCCCACGACATGATCTTGCGCATGGGTTGTAGGCCGGGGCGGACAGGGGGGCAAGAGCCGCGCGCGCCGTATCGCCGCCCCCCCGGATCGGGCCCCCGGGATCGGGCCCCGCGCCGCTACCCGTAGGTGGCGACCGGGGTCCCGGCGATGGCGGCCATGTTGAGCAGACCGCGCGGGGTGATGGAGGGCGTCACGATATGCGCGCGGTTGCCCATGCCCATGAGGATCGGCCCCACTTCGATGCCGCTGGTCTTCATCTTGAGGATGTTGCGCACGCCCGAGGCCGCGTCGGCATTGGCGAAAATCAGCGTGTTGGCGGCGCCTTCAAGGCGGCTTCCGGGCATGATCCGGTCAGCGATGGCGGAATCCAGCGCGGTGTCGATGTTCATCTCGCCCTCGTAGATGAAATCGACGCCCTTGCAATCGAGAATCTCCAACGCTTCCCGCATCTTGGGGCCCGTTCCTCCATCAAGATTGCCGAACTGGCTGTGCGAGCAGAGCGCGATGCGCGGCTCGATGCCAAAGCGGCGCACATGGCGCGCGGCGCCGATGACGGTCTCGGCAAGCTGCGCTGGCGTCGGCTCGTCGCGCACGTGGGTGTCAGCAATGAAGAGCGGCCCGTCTTCGAGGATCATCATCGACAGCGCGCCATGCGGACGCAGGCCGCCGCGCCCAAGAATGTCTTCCAGGTACTTGAGATGCCAGCGATATTGCCCGAAGCAGCCACAGATCATGCTGTCGGCCTCGCCGCGCTCGACCATGATCGCGGCGATCGCGGTGGAGTTGGTGCGCATGATCGCGCGGGCCAGATCCGGCGTCACGCCCCGCCGCGCCATCAGCTCGTGATAAGTGGTCCAGTAGTCGCGGTAGCGCGGGTCATCCTGCGGGTTGACGATCTCGAAATCGATCCCCGGCCGCACCGTGAGGCCCATCCGCTCGCAGCGCTGTCCGATGACGTCGGGCCGGCCGATGAGGATCGGCTTTTCGGTGGTCTCTTCAAGGATCGCCTGGGCCGCGCGCAGCACGCGCTCGTCCTCACCCTCGGCAAAGACAAGCCGGCGCGAGGCGGTGGCAGCGGCGTCGAACACCGGTCGCATCAGCAGGGCAGAGCGGAAGACCGAATGGTTGAGCTTCTCGATATAGGCGTCCATATCCTCGACCGGACGGGTGGCCACGCCGCTCTCCATCGCCGCCTTGGCCACGGCCGAGGAGACCACGCTCACAAGCCGCGGATCGAAGGCCTTGGGGATGAGATAATCGGGGCCGAAATTCATGCTCTCGCCGTGATAGGCTTCGGCCGCTTCGGCGCTGGTGGTGGCGCGCGCAAGCTCGGCCAGCCCGTCGATACAGGCAAGCTTCATCACGTCGTTGATCTCCGTCGCGCCGACATCGAGGGCCCCCCGGAAGATGAAGGGAAAACAAAGCACGTTGTTGACCTGATTGGGATAATCCGAGCGCCCCGTGGCGATGATCGCATCCGGCGCGACGGCGCGGGCGGCATCTGGCATGATCTCGGGGTACGGGTTGGCGAGGGCGAAGATGATCGGCTGGGTCGTCATCCGCGAGACCATGTCCGGCGTCAGCACGTTGGGACCAGAGAGGCCAAGGAAGAGATCGGCGCCGTCGATCACCTCATCCAGCGTGCGCTTGTCGCTGGCCTGGGCATAGGCGGCCTTTTGCGGGTTCATGTCCTCCGCGCGGCCCTCGTAGACCAGCCCGTGCACATCGCAGAGCCAGACGTTCTCGCGCTTGACGCCCATCTTCACCAGCATGTCGAGACAGGCGATGCCCGCCGCGCCCCCGCCGGTGGAGACGATCTTGATGTCCTCGAAGGCTTTGCCGGCCACGAAAAGCGCGTTTTTCGCCGCCGCCCCGACGACGATCGCGGTGCCGTGCTGGTCGTCGTGGAAGACGGGGATGTTCATCCGCTCCTTGCAGATCCGCTCGACGATGAAACAGTCCGGGGCCTTGATGTCTTCGAGGTTCACCGCGCCGAAGGTGGGCTCCAGCGCGCAGACGATATCGGCCAGCTTTTCCGGATCGCTCTCATTAAGTTCGATGTCAAAGCAATTGATTCCGGCGAATTTCTTGAAGAGCACGGCCTTGCCCTCCATCACCGGTTTCGACGCGAGCCCGCCGATGTTGCCAAGGCCGAGCACCGCGGTTCCGTTGGAGACCACCGCCACCAGATTGCCGCGCCCGGTAAAGCGCGCCGCGTTGGCCGGATCGGCCTTGATCTCAAGGCATGCCTCGGCCACGCCGGGCGAATAGGCGCGGGTCAGATCGCGGCCGTTGGCCATGGGTTTGGTGGCGCGGATCTCCAGTTTGCCGGGCTGGGGAAATTCGTGGTAATCCAGCGCCGCCTTGCGGGCGGTGTCGTTGGTTTGATCGCTCATCTCGGTCCTTCCGGCATCTGTCTTGTCCCGCGCGCTGGCGTCCGGGGCGGCGCGCTTTGGTGCAGCGTTAAGCAATTTCGCGCCCGAGGGGAAGGGTGGTTTGCGCGGAGCTTCCCCTTGCGTCACTTTCGCGTCCGTCGCGGGCGCGGCAGAGCGCGGGGCTGGACCCGGGGCCGCGCGCACGGCTAGAACGGGCGCGATGATGATCTTCTTCGAGGCCAGGCTGGTGTTTTTCGCCGTGCCGAAAACCGGATCGACGGCCTATCACGCCGCGCTTTCGGAGCGCGCGGATATCATCTTTCGCAATCGCCCGGGCCTCAAACACACCAACACGCGGCGGTTCGATCGCGAGATTCAGCCTTTCTTGCGCGATATCTACGGGCTCCGGCCGGAGCGGCTGGCGCTGATGCGCGCGCCGCTGGATCATCTGGCGAGCTGGTATCGATATCGCACCCGGCTGCCCGAAGGGGCACCCAAATCCACCGCCGGGATCAGCTTTGACGCCTTTGTCGAGGCGAGCCTGTCGGACGCGCCGCCGGCGTTTGCCGATGTGGGCAGCCAGCTTGGGTTTCTGACCAACCGGGAGGGGGCGCTGCGGGTGCATCACCTGTGCGCGTCGGAGAACACGGCGGCGGTGCTGGGCTTTCTGGAAGCGCGGCTCGGCGGGGGGATCGAGGTCGCGCGGCGCAACGTTTCGCCGCCGGCTGAGACGCAGCTCGACCCGGGGCTGGAGGCAGAGTTTCGCGCCGCGCGTGCGGCGGAGTTCGCGCTCTACGAGCGGGTGGCCGAGAGCGGTTATCTGCGCAGCGAGATGAGCTTGCCGGCGCGCTGACGCAGGTAGAGCGGCAGCAGCACCAGCGGGACGATCAGGATGGAAAACCCGATGGCGCCGAAGGCCGTCCCGAGCCCGTAGGCTTCCGACAGAAAGCCGATGATCGGCGGGCCGATGAAGAAGCCGAAATAGCCGATGACGGAGATTTCCGCGATGGTGCGCGCGCGGCCGGCGTCCGTACAGTCGCGCCCGGCGAGCGCATAGGCCATCGGGCCGATGACCGAAATGCCGAGGCCGAGAAGCGCGAAGCCGAGGTAGGCGATCCAGATCGTGGGCGCGAGCGCGGCCAGAAGACCGCCGCAGGCCGCGAGCAGCGCACCGCCGCGCATCAGCCCGACCTCGCCGATCCGCGCCACCAGCGTCTGGCCGAAGATGCGCCCGAAGCCCATCGTGAGCCCCAGAAGCGCCGGCCCAAGCGCGCCGCCCGAAGCCCGCGCGCCGAGGCCGCGTTCGAGATAGAGCGCCGACCAGCCTTCCGTGCCCTGTTCGGCGAGGTAGGCCAGCAGGATGATGAACCCGAGCAGCACGGTCGGCAGCAGCGCCAGCCCGCGCCGTCCGGCCTCATCGGCACCTGCCGGCGGGCGCTCGACGGTGAGGCGGGTTTGCGCGCGGATCAGCATCAGGCTGACCAGCCCGAGTGCGGCGAGGATGACCACGGGGCCGAAGCCGAGATCGCGGGCGACGCCGCAATAGAGCGCCGAAGCGGCATAGGTCACCGAGAACAGACCGTGGTTGAGGCTCATGAGCGAGCGGCCCGTGCGGCGCTCGACCTCCGAGAGCCGGGCGTTCATCAGCACGTCGAGCGCGCCGGAAGCGCAGCTGGCGCAGAGCATGGCGAGGGCAAAGGCCCAGACCGTCGTGGCAAGGCCCGGCAACAGGAAGGCAAGCGCCAGAACGGCGGTCATGGCGGGCAGGGCGCGGCGCCCCAGGGCCGCATCGATCCGCGCCGCCACCCACATCGCCATGAGCGCGCCCACCGCCGCAACCAGCATCGCCACGCCGAACTCCGCATCCGACGCCCCCACGCGCGCCTTCAGCACCGGCACGAGCGCGGCGAAGCTGCCCCAATAGATCCCGATCGCGAGGAAGGCCGCCGCGACCGGCCAGGAGGCGGCGAAATCGGCGCGCATGCCGCGCGGCATCGGGACGGTTTCAGGCGGCATCGGCGCGCCGATCGGCATACTGGACGAGGGTTTCCAGCGCGCGGCACAGCACGTCATCGGCGACGGTGAGCGCGATGCGGACATGGCCCGCCGCCGCCGCCCCGAAACTCTCGCCGGGCATGACCGCGATCCGGTGGGCCTCCAGCAACCCGCGGGCGAAGGCATCGCCGCTGAGCCCGGTGCGCCGCACATCGACCATGACATACATCGCCCCGTCGCCGGGGACCACGCGCAGCACCGCACTGCGGCCCAGGATCTCGCGCGCGCGGGCGTCGCGGCGGCGGAAGGGGGCGGCGATCTCGTCTTCGAGCTCGGACCCGGCGCGCAGGGCGAAGAGCGCGGCCCGTTGGACGAATCCGGCGACGCCATAGGTCGTGTTGGTGGCGAGATTCGACAGCGCGTCGATCACCGGCTCGGGCGCCACGAGCCAGCCGATGCGAGAGCCGGTCATCGCGTGGCTCTTGGACATCGAGCCGACGACGAGCGTGCGTTCGGCCATCCCGGGCAGAGCGCGCGGCGACAGATGCGCGCCGCGCCAGACCTGCGTGTCATAGACCTCGTCGGAGATCAGCCACAGATCGGCCTCGCGGCAGACTTCGGCGATCTCCTCCAGCGTCTGGCGCGGGTAGACCGCGCCGGTGGGGTTGTTGGGGGTGTTGATCAGCAGCGAGGCCGCGTCCCGGGCCGGGCCGCGCAGGGCCGCACCGCGCGGGAGGAACCCGTCCTCGGGCCCCGCGGCCACGGGGACCGGGACCGCGCCGGCCGAGCGGATCGTGCCGGGGTAGGTGGCGTAATAGGGATCGACGAAGAGCGCCCGCGCGCCCGCGTCACAGGCCGCCATATGCGCCGCAAACAGCGCCGCCTGTCCGCCCGGCGTGATCAGGACCTCCTCCGGCGCGGTCTCGACACCGGTCCGCGCGCTGACCCGGCGGGCGACCTCTTCGCGTAGCGGCGCAATGCCCCGAATGCCGGCATATCCCGTCGCCCCGCCACGCGCGGCATCATGCATCGCCTCAAGAATGCGCGGATCGGTGCGGATGTCATGCTCGCCGATGGTCAACTCGACCACATCGTGCCCCATCGCAATCATCTGCCGCGCGAGGCCAAAGACCTCCCAGCCATCGCTGCCGCCGCCGTTGATCCCGCTGACCCGTGCCGATACCCGCATCTCACCTCTCCGGTTTTCTCCTGCAAGCGCAGAGGCCGCCAGAAAAGTCAATCGCCGGATTGTTCTGCGCCCCATCACCGGATATGATGGCCCGATGAACACTTGCCGCATCTGCATTATCTGCTGCATTCCCGCCTGACCCATCCCGGCGGGCCGTTCTTTTTCGTTTTCTCCCAAATCCGAAGTTGCTAGAGCCCACCGAGGACCATCCTCCGGCCCCGTCCGGACAGCCCCGCGTGAGGACGCCATGACGACAATCAAGCTGCACAACACGTTGACGCGCAAGAAGGACGACTTCGCGCCGATCGACCCCATGAACGTGCGGATGTATGTCTGCGGGCCCACGGTCTATGACCGTGCGCACCTGGGCAACGCCCGGCCCGCGGTGGTGTTCGACGTGCTCTACCGGCTGCTGCGGCATGTCTACGGGGCGGATCATGTGACCTACGTGCGCAATTTCACCGACGTGGATGACAAGATCAACGCGCGGGCACTGGAGAATGTCGCCCCCGATGGCGACGTGATGGCGGAAATCGCCCGGCTCTCGGAACAGACCACGCAGTGGTACCTCGACGACATGGCCGCGCTTGGCGTCATGGAGCCATCGATCCGCGATGACGCGGACCACGAAAAGGCGATGCCCCGCGCGACGCAGTACATCCCCCAGATGGTGGCGATGATCGAGGGGCTGATCGAACGGGGCCATGCCTATGAGGCGGAGGGCCACGTGCTGTTTTCGGTCGAGAGCTACCGCGATTATGGCCGCCTGTCGGGCCGCACGGTCGAGGACATGATCGCGGGCGCCCGCGTCGAGGTCGCGCCCTACAAGCGCAACCCGATGGATTTCGTGCTCTGGAAACCCTCGGACGCCGATCTGCCCGGATGGGACAGCCCCTGGGGTCGCGGCCGCCCCGGCTGGCACATCGAGTGCTCGGCCATGAGCTTCGAGCTTCTGGGCGAGAGTTTCGACATCCACGGCGGCGGCAATGACCTGATGTTCCCGCACCACGAAAACGAGATCGCCCAAAGCTGCTGCGCCCACCCCGGCGGCGGGTTCGCCAAGGTCTGGCTGCACAACGAAATGCTGCAGGTCGAAGGCAAGAAGATGTCCAAATCGCTGGGCAACTTCTTCACCGTGCATGACCTCTTGGAACAGGGCGTCCCGGGCGAAGTGATCCGCTTCGTGTTCCTCTCCACGCATTACCGCAAGCCGATGGATTGGACGGCGGAGAAGGCGCGGGAGGCGGAAGCGACCCTTAAGAAATGGTATGACTTGACCAATGGTTCGGAGCCGGACGCACAAGGGCGTTGGGCTGTGTTGCCGTATTTGATCAATGATCTCGATACACATGGCGCTCTTAACAAAATGCGTGAGCTAGCTCGCGATCGGAACCGGCGTGAAGAGCTTAGATACGCGATGGAGCTTTTGGGATTCGGCTTTCGGAAGGACAATGTTCCTCCCTCTTACTTCTGCTCAGAGCAAAAAGAGTCCTCAGGAGATGGCTATGTCGTCCATGTCTCCTGGACGGGTTCTCTTCCTTCAGAACAACAAGAAGCTCTATTCGCCACGGGTCATCGCCTTTTCAATCTTCGCCAGAAAGCGATTGAAACCGGCGATTTTGCGGACGTTGACACCATGCAGAAGCAACTGAGAAGCGCAGGCGTCGTGTTCAAGGTCTATAAAGACAAAGTGGAGCTCGAGCCGGGTTCTGAATTCAGTCCATCCAAACTGGAGGCGCTGAAATGACCGCCCAGAGAAGAGTGACGCGCCCGAGCCTGGGTGGGCGCTTTGCAGCGCCTGTGGTCTGCGGTTTATCTCAAAAGCATCGGACGACGGCTGAGCGGCACTCGGCATCGCCAATGCGCCCTCCCGCGGGGAGGGGAGGGCGCGGCACGGGGCTGGTCGCCCCGCGCCAAGATGCAATTGGAGAGGTGGTGAAATGACCAAGGAACGCCTCTATCTCTATGACACCACGCTGCGCGACGGGCAGCAGACCCAAGGTGTGCAATTCTCCACAGAAGAGAAGATCCAGATCGCCGAGGCGCTAGACGCGCTCGGGGTCGATTTCATCGAAGGCGGCTGGCCCGGGGCGAACCCGACCGACAGCGCCTTTTTCGACACCCGGCCCCAGACGCGCGCCACCTTCACCGCCTTCGGCATGACCAAGCGCGCCGGGATGAGCGCGGAAAATGACGACGTGCTCGCGGCTGTCCTGAACGCAGGCACGCCGGCGGTCTGCCTCGTGGGCAAGACCCATGATTTCCACGTGGAGCGCGCGCTCGGGATCAGCCTCGATGAAAACCTCGAAAACATCTCGAAATCCATCGCCCATTTGGTCGGCCAATCGCGCGAGGCACTGTTTGACGCCGAGCATTTCTTCGACGGCTACAAGGCCAATCCGGCCTATGCGCTGCGCTGTCTTCATGCCGCGGCGGAGGCCGGGGCGCGGTGGATCGTGCTGTGCGACACCAATGGCGGCACCTTGCCCGCCGAGATCGGTCGCATCGTCGGCGAGGTGATTGCTTCGGGTCTGCCCGGCGACCAGCTCGGGATCCATACCCACAACGACACGCAGAACGCCGTCGCCGGCAGCCTCGCCGCCATCGACGCCGGCGCGCGGCAGGTCCAGGGGACGCTGAACGGGCTCGGCGAGCGCTGCGGCAATGCCAATCTCGTGGCCCTCATCCCCACGCTCCTGCTCAAAGAACCCTATGCCAGCCGGTTCGAGACCGGTGTGACGCGCGAGGCGCTGGCGGGGCTGACGCGGACCTCGCGCCTGCTTGACGACATCCTCAACCGCGTGCCCTCGCGCCAGTCGGCCTATGTCGGCGCCGGGGCCTTCGCCCACAAGGCCGGGCTTCACGCCAGCGCGATCCTCAAGGATCCCTCGACCTATGAGCACATCGATCCGGCGGCGGTTGGCAACGCGCGCATCGTTCCGATGTCGAATCAGGCCGGGCAGTCGAACCTGCGCAAGCGGCTGGGCGATATGGGGCTCAAGGTCGAACGCGGCAATCCCGCGTTGACGCGCATCCTCGATCTGATCAAGGCGCGCGAGACGGAGGGCTATTCCTACGACACGGCGCAGGCGAGTTTCGAGCTGTTGGCGCGGCGCGAGCTGGGGCTGTTGCCGCAGTTCTTCGAGGTGAAGCGCTACCGGGTTACGATCGAGCGGCGCAAGAACAAGCGCAACGAGATGGTGAGTATTTCCGAGGCGGTTGTCGTCGTGACAATCAATGGCGAAAAGACGCTGTCGGTGAGCGAGAGCTTTGACGAGCGCGGCTCGGATCGGGGGCCGGTCAACGCGCTGGCGCAGGCGCTGGCCAAGGACCTGGGGCCGTATCAGTCGGTGATCGACGGGATGAGGCTTGTCGATTTCAAGGTGCGCATCACGCAAGGCGGCACCGAGGCCGTGACCCGGGTCATCATCGACAGCGAGGATGAACACGGGCGCCGCTGGTCGACGGTCGGCGTCTCGCCCAACCTTGTCGATGCCTCCTTCGAGGCCTTGCTGGATGCGATCAACTGGAAGCTCCTGCGCGATCTGGCGCCGGCGGAGAGCGCCGCGCTGATCGACGCGTGACTGTCGAGGCCTGCGCAGGGATCGTCCAGCGCGGCGATCCCGACCGCTTTACCGCGATCATGGCCGGGCCCGTCTCGGCGCGGGCGACCCTTTTCGCGCTTTTTGCCTTCAACGTCGAAGTGGCGCGGGCGCCCTGGGTGACGGAGGAGGCGCTGATCGCCGAGATGCGGCTGCAATGGTGGCACGACGTGCTCGACGAGATTGCGCGGGGCGGGCCGGTCCGGCGTCACGAGGTGGCAACCCCTTTGGCAGACGTGATCGGTTCGGCAGAGGCCGAACTGTTGAAACCCGTCGTCGCGGCGCGGCGGTGGGACATCAGCCCCGAAACGTTTCGCTCTTCATCGAACATTTCGACGCATATCGAACAAAGCGCCGGGGCGCTCTATGCCGCCGGGGCAAGCGCTTTCGGCGCGCAGGAGCTCGATCCCTATCGGCGCTTCGGCTGCGCGGTGGGGATGGCGCAGTGGCTTCGCGCGGCGGCAGAGCTGACCGCGCGCGGGCGCTTTCCGCTTCACCGCGATGACGATGCCGCCATCGTGGCGCTCGCTCAGGGCGGATTGGAGGCGCTCCGCGCGGCACGCGCGGGGCTGCGGGACGTTTCGCTGGATATCAAATCATTGCTGCGCACGGGCTGGCAGACCGAGGCGTTGCTCAGGATCGCGAAAGCCAAACCTTGGGCCGTCCGCGACGGGGCCCTGGCGCTGTCACCCTTCCGCGCGAAACTGAGCCTGATCCGCAGCGCTGTCACCGGCCGGATCTGATCCCGTGCGATAGCGGGCCACGAAACGGCGCAACACTTCGCCCGAGACCGAAACGTCCGCCATGCGGCAAGCGTCGAGAATGCTCTCGACCTCATGCGGCGCGAAATAGCCCTTGTGCCCATAGGCCTTGATCCGGAAATCAAAGACCTCCGCATCGGCCTCGGGGTGAAATTGCGTTGCATAGACATTCGCGCCATAGCGGATCATCTGAAACGGGCAGGGCGCCGAGCTGAGCAGGCTGACGCAGCCCTCGGGCAAGGCCTCGACCGCTTCCTTGTGCCCGACCAGCGCGTGAAACCGCTGCGGCAACCCCTTGAGAAGTGGATCTTCTTCCGCGTCCGGCGTCTGTTCGCACAGGACCGGCCCCACCGGCTCGCCGTATTTGTCCTGACCCACCGGCGCGCCCAGATGATGGCCAAGAATGCCGATGCCGTAGCAGCAGCCCATGAAGGGAATATCGTGCGCGGTGATCTCGGGCATGAGCCCCAGAATCGTCGCTTCGATCCGGGCTTCCACCGGGTCCTTCGACTCAGGCGGATCGCTCACGCAGCCCGGACCACCTCCGACGATCACGCCGGCCACATCGCTCAGGGAGAGCCCGTCGGGCAGGGTCTCATGATCGAGGCAGACGCGAATGGTTTCCTGCGCCTCAAGCCCGCCCTTGGCCAGAATCGCCTCATACTCATTGTCCGATACCGCCCGTTCGGGGCGGAGCTGGAGGATGAGGAAGGGCTTCATCACCGCGCCCCGATCATTCCCATTCAATCGTGCCCGGAGGCTTGGAGGTGATGTCGTAGGTGACGCGGTTGATGCCCGGCACCTCGTTGATGATCCGCGTTGCGGTCTCGCCGAGGAAATCATGGCTAAAGGGGTAATAATCCGCCGTCATCCCGTCGACCGATGTGACCGCGCGCAGCGCGCAGGCGTAATCATAGGTGCGCCCGTCGCCCATGACGCCCACGGTCCGCACCGGCAGGATCGCAACGAACGCCTGCCAGATCTCGTCATAGAGCCCGTGCTTGCGGATCTGGTCGATGTAGACCGCGTCGGCCTCGCGCAGGATTTCGAGCTTTTCGCGGGTGATCTCGCCGGGGCAGCGGATCGCAAGGCCGGGGCCGGGGAAGGGGTGGCGGCCGATGAAACTGGCCGGCAAGCCAAGCTCGCGGCCAAGCGCGCGAACCTCGTCCTTGAAGAGCTCGCGCAGCGGCTCGACGAGCTTCAGCCCCATCTTTTCAGGCAAGCCGCCGACATTGTGATGCGACTTGATCGTGACGGAAGGGCCGCCGGAAAAGCTCACGCTTTCAATGACATCTGGGTAGAGCGTGCCCTGGGCGAGGAAGTCCGCCCCCTCCACCTCGTCGGCGTAGCGCTGGAACACGTCGATGAAGAGCCGGCCGATGATCTTGCGCTTGGTCTCCGGATCCGAGACGCCGTCGAGTTCGCCAAGGAAGAGATCGGCCTCATCGGCGTGAATCACGTGGAGGTTCATGTGATCGCGGAACATCGCGACCACTTCGAGCGCCTCGTTCTTGCGCAGCAGCCCATGATCGACAAAAACGCAGGTCAGCTGATCGTCGATGGCTTCATGGATCAGCGCGGCGGCGACCGAGCTGTCGACCCCGCCGGAGAGGCCGCAGATGACCTTCTTGTCGCCGACCTGCTCGCGAATCGTCTCGATCATCTGCTCGCGGTACGCGCCCATGGTCCAATCGCGCGAGAAGCCCGCGAGGCGGACGAAATTCTCGAAAAGTTTGGCGCCATTGGGCGTGTGGTGCACTTCGGGATGAAACTGCACGGCGTAGAAATGGCGCTCGCTGTCGCCGGTGATGGCATAGGGTGCGTTGGGCGAGACGCCATAGACCTCGAAGCCCGGCGCGAGGCGCGAGACGTGATCGCCATGGCTCATCCAGACCTGTTCGCGGCCATCCGAGAACCAGCCGTCGAGGAGGTCGAGCTGGCCTTCGCGCTGCACGAAGGCGCGGCCGAACTCAGCCGTGCCGCCGCCGCCGGAGATCTTGCCGCCGACGACGAGCCCGCCGAGCTGTTCCATCATGACCTGCTGGCCGTAGCAGATGCCGAGAATCGGCACGCCGTAATCATAGACCTCTTGCGGCGCGCGGGGGCTGCCCGTCCGGGTCACGCTGTCGGGGCCACCGGAAAAGATGATCGCCTTGGGGGCCAGTTCGCGGATCTTCTCCATCGTCACCGATTGGTAGGGATGGATCTCGCAATAGACGCTGAGCTCACGCAGGCGGCGCGCAATGAGCTGCGTGACCTGGCTGCCGAAGTCGATGATCAGGAGGGTTTCATGCGATGCTGTGTTCATGTGCGCTTGCTACGCAAAGCCATGGCCGGTGGCAATCCCCGCGCATCGCTCAGGGCGGGGCGCGGGGCCGGGCATGTCGGTTTTCAACCGAAAGCGCCGCAAATCCGCGCAAGGGGCGGGCCGGGCTCGGCTATGCCCGATATCACCGGAATCGGATCGCGTCTTGAGGAGTGGGCCCATGGCTGAAGCAGAACCGCGCCGCCGCGCACGTGGAGGAGGGGGCGCCGCCCGCCGCGCCGCCCGCACCGCCGTGAGCTTCGAGACCGCGCGATTCATCGAGCGGCGCGTGCCGAATTACGAGATCCTCGACGAGGAGGCGCTGGAGCTGATCGAGGCCAATGCCGATCTGGTGCTTGAGGAAATCGGCGTCAATTTCGTCAACAATCCCGAGGCGCTGAAGCTCTGGAAGGAGGCGGGCGCGGATGTGGAGGGCGAGCGGGTGCGCATCCCGCGGGGCCTTGCGCGCAAGCTGTGCCAGACCGCGCCGTCGCGCTTCACCCAAGTCGCCCGCAACCCGGAGCGCAACGTGGAGATCGGCGGCAAATCCCTTGTGCTCGCCCCGGTTTACGGCCCGCCCTTCGTGCGCGATGCGGAAGGCCGGCGCTATGCGACGATGGAGGATTTCCGCAAATTCGTGAAGCTCGGCTACATGTCCAAATGGTTGCACCATTCGGGCGGGACGGTTTGCGAGCCGACGGATGTGCCGGTTAACAAGCGCCATTTCGACATGCTCCACGCGCATATGACGCTCAGCGACAAGCCTTTCATGGGATCGGTCACCGAGCCGAGCCGGGCGCAGGATTCGGTCGATATGTGCAAGATCCTCTTCGGCGAGGACTTTGTGCAGGACAACACGGTGATGACCTCGCTCATCAACATCAACTCACCGCTGACCTTCGATGACGTGATGATGGGCGCGTTGGAGGTCTATGCGAAAAACAATCAAGCCTGCATCATCTCGCCCTTCATCGTCGGCGGCGCGATGGCGCCGGTCTCGGTGGCCGGGACGCTGACCCAGGTTCTGGCCGAGGTGATGGCGGGAATCGCCTATTCCCAGCTCCTGCGCCCTGGCGCGCCGGTGATCTTTGGCGCCTTCGTGACCTCGATCGACATGAACTCCGGCGCGCCCACCTTCGGGACGCCCGAAGCGAGCCAGATCCTTTACGGCGCGGGGCAACTTGCGCGGCGCATGGGCCTGCCGTTCCGATCCGGCGGGGGGCTCTGCGGCTCCAAGCTGCCGGACGCGCAATCGGCCTACGAGACAGCGCACACGCTCAACGCCGCCTTGCTCGGCGGGGTGAATTTCATGCTGCATGCCTGTGGCTGGCTCGAAGGCGGGCTGGTGTCGAGCTTCGAGAAATTCGTGCTGGATGCCGATCAACTTGGTGTGCTGCACCGGCTCGCCGCCGGGATCGCGCTTGACGAAAACGCCCAGGCGCTCGACGCGATCCGCGAGGTGGGGCCGGGCGGCCACTATCTTGGCTGCGCCCACACCCAGGCCAATTTCAAGGATTCGTTCTGGCGCTCCGACGTGCTCGATTACCGGCCTTTCGAGACCTGGTTCGAGGCTGGTGCGCAGGACAGTTTCGCGCTGGCGTCGGCCCGTGTGGAAAAACTTCTCGGCGACTATCAGGCGCCACCGCTGGATCAGGGCATCTCGGAAGCGCTCGACGCGTTCATCGCGCGCCGGAAAGCCTCCATGCCGGATGCCCTGACCTAAGACGCCGGCTCAAACCGGCGAGATCTGACGCGCCTGGCGCAGCAGGGTCGCCTCGGCGATCACCGCGATCATGACCGTGACATGGCGGGTGGCCGAATAGGTCGCCTCGCCGCTCCGGCGCAATTCGTCGAGCCGATCTTCCTCATCAAGAAGCCGCAGAATCGCGCTGCCGTGCTTGGCGGGCTCGAGCCCGTTGAGCGCGCGCGCCAGGTGCACATCGCGGCGATAGCGTGCGGCGCCGTGGCGGGCTGCACGCAGCAAAAGGGCGGGGCGGCGGATCGCCGCAAGTCGGCTCAGGACATCCTGCATGACTGACACTCCTACGAATTTCAAAACCGAGGTGGAGGCTGACACACGCATAGCGGGTGTTGCGTTTTGAAATTGCCCGCCGCGCGGTGGGTTCAGGAACGTTTATGAGTTGAGCTAAATGCTTGTGAACGCAGCGATTGTTAACCAATGCGCAACTACCGCACGCATAACTAGTGCATAGTTTTGGGAATATCTTGTGATTGTACGCTCAAATGAAGGAAAAACGGTGAAAATGATGCTGGAGCGTCAGACTGGAAACAGCCTGCCGACCTGGTTGCCGGGTGCGGCTCGGAACTACCTGTTTCATACGGAAACGGGGCGTTCGATTCGGGAAATCGCCCGCCGCAGCGGCTGTCATGCTTCCACCGTGATGCGTCAAATCCGGAAAACCGAAACCAGGCGCGATGACCCGCTGTTTGACGAAGCATTACGCTGGCTCGGGCGGCACTTGAGCCCGGACTCCAGCCCAGAAACCAAAAAGGATCGTCTGAAGATGAACGCACTCACCCACTTCGAAGACGCCGGCGCCGAAGATGCATCGCTCCTCTCCGAGGCCCGCAAGGCCCTTCGCAAGCTCGACGAAGACAACGCGGTTCTGGCCGTGGCGGCGGATATGGAAAATGCCGTTATCGTGCGCGACATGCCCGACGGGCGCAGCGTCCGCACCGCGGTGATTCCGCGCGATGTCGTGCATGCCATGGCGTTGAAGGACTGGATTTCCTGCGCCAAACCGGGCCGGATCATGCGCTATGCGATCACCAGCGTCGGCCGGGCCGCGATCAAGCGCGCACGCGAGGCCGAATGCGGCTTCGCCGACGCCCAGGCGCAATTCGCCGGGCAACACCGTGATTGGGATACAAAAACCGTTCAGGACGACGAGGACGACCAGCCGCGCCGCCTGCGCTACAACGCCGCTGAAAGCCCACTCACCGGCTTGGCGCGGCGCCGTGATCGCACGGGCCAGCCGTTCCTTTCCGACGATCTGGTGGCTGCCGGCGAGCGGCTTCGCGAGGATTTCGAACTGGCGCAGATGGGTCCCCGCGTCGCGCAGAACTGGGACCGGTTCATGACCGCGGGCGATCGCGGCAGCTTCGGCTCAGGCGGCGGGGCAGGGGATGCCTCCTCCAGCGCGCGGACCCGAGTCGCGGCGGCGCTGGCCGATCTGGGGCCGGGGCTTGGTGACGTCGCCCTGCGCTGCTGCTGCTATCTTGAAGGAATGGAGACGGCCGAAAAACAGATGGGCTGGTCTGCGCGCTCGGGGAAGATCGTCTTGCGAATCGCGCTTCAGCGGTTGAAGCGCCACTACGAAGAGACCCAAGGCAAATACGCGCCGATGATCGGCTGACGTTCGGCTTCGGCCACTTTTTCATGACAACATGACAAAAAATTGGGCGCCGTCTCCGAAGAGAGACGGCGCCCAAAACTTACGCGGGTCGCGTAATGGGGATGAAGGCAAACCCGCGGCGCCGACCCGAGGCGGACTATACGCCCCGGATCGACAAGTCCGTAGACTATCGAAACAGGAGAGCCACGAAATCGCGAGGATCCTGTCCGCTGTTCCCTGGCTAAGCCACCACTCACGGAACAAGGATAAGATGCCTTTTCGACTTCCCTAAAGGAAGTCAGGATTTCCTTACTCCCCTCAAATCAAGCGAAATCGGGCGGGGGTTTCAGCTTAAATGAAAGCGCCGCGCCCAGCGTACACGCTAAGCGAGTAAACGTTAACGCTCGATGACGAACATCTGATTCTGAAACGCGGCCTTGAGCACCGCTTGCGCCGTTGTGTCGACGTTGAGCGCTTCGCGAGCGAGGCGCAGGTGTTTTTCAACCGTCGCCGGGGTCAGGCCCATCAGCGTCGCGATGTCCTGCATCGTCTTGCCGTCACCCACCCATTCCAAAACTTCGCGTTGCCGTTTGGTCAGGCTGCGCTCGGCGGTGTTGTAGGGTAGGGTGAGGATCTTGAGGTGCGCCACGTTGTTTATCACCATCAGATCGGCGCCATGCTGGGCCCAGATCGCCTCGGCGTCCTCATGGCTGGAATTCGCTGGCATCACAAGGCTGAGGCCGCCCTTGGATCGTTGCGAGACAGAGCTGAAGCTGATCGTGTAGCCCGCGCGCAGACCGTTCTTGCGGTTGAACTCCACGACCCGCTTTTCCTGCGCGCTGAGCACACCGGACGCTTCCATGTCTTCCATGATCTTCCAACTGCAGGCGCCATCGTTTTCCAGCGCCCATTGCAACATGGGCCCGTGAAAATACAACCCTTCGTTGATGTATTCGCTCACGAATTCAGGGGGATAGTTGGTGAGCACCACAAAATCGCCCGGATCGCCAAGGGACGTGCCGCTGCGGAACCGCGTGAAGCCATAGATCACGCGGTCAAACCCGTAATCCGCCATCTTGCGGCAATGCATATCCCACAGCTCTTCGATGGTCTGGGCGTCGGTGATCGCTTCGAGATAGGCGTTGATGTTCATGCAGTCCCCAATTGCTCCAGATGATCGATGAGGGCATCCACCGCGAGGATATAGCCCTTGGCGCCGAAGCCGGCGATCTGGCCAATCGCCACAGGCGCGATCCGCGATTGGTGCCGAAACCGCTCGCGGGCATGGATGTTTGAGAGATGCACCTCGACAACAGGCACCTCGATCGACGCGATGGCATCCATCAGCGCGATCGACGTGTGGGTATAGGCGCCGGCATTGAGGATCACACCGGCATGAACGCCGCGGGCGCCATGCAGCCAGTCGATCAGCGCGCCTTCATGGTTGCTCTGTTCGAACGTGATGTCCCAGCCGGCGTCTGCGGCATGGGCACGGCACTGCGCCGCGATATCGTCGAGCGTCACATGGCCATAGACCTCTGGCTGACGCGTCCCAAGCAAGTTGAGATTCGGTCCGTTCAAGATCAGGATCGACGCCATGTTCGTCCGTTCCGTTCCAGCATCCGTAGAAGCCCCGCGGATCACGCGGATCCGGCGGGGGGATGAGTATTTCGATGTTCGCAAGCCCGAAAAGCTCGGAAATATGTCCCTGATCAATGTGAGTAGCCAATGACTTGTCGCATTGCAATCTTTGAACAGTTTTGGGTTGTGAATTGTTAATGCGCGCGGTGGTGTGGCTCTTTATTAACATAATTATGCTTATGAGATATTCAGTATGTGTGCCGGTATAGCGCCAAACGCGCCGCGCAGTGTAGCGTCGGGCGTCATGATGACAGCGGAAGCTTGACGATAAACGTACTGCCCGCACCATGGCCATCACCTGACCGCGCCTCCTCTCCACCACCTTCGTCTGCCAATCCACTTTCGATCCTGAGACGCCCCCGATGGCGATTGATGATGTGTTTCACGATGGCAAGGCCAAGGCCCGTGCCGCCGAGATCGCGCGAGCGATGCGTGTCGACGCGGTAAAACCGTTCGGTCAGCCGCGGAATATGCACCGGATCGATGCCCGGCCCGAAGTCCCGCACGGTCACAACCGCCGCGGGCCCGCGCAGATCGCGGTCATAGTCCTGCGTTGCGAGGCCAATCTCGATACGTTCGCCAGTCCCACCGTATTTGATCGCATTTTCAATGAGATTGGTGAAAACCTGGCCAAGCTGGTCGGTGTCGCCATTGAGCTCGACATCCGGCTCCGGCCGCGTGAAGTCCAGCGTGACCCCTGCCCGCTCCGCGGCGCTTTGCAATAGCCGGATGGACGAGGTCACCAGCGCGCCGAGCGCGACCGGCTCCATCGGCCGAATGCGTTCTTCCGATTCCACGCGCGAGAGCGAGAGCAGATCGCGCACCAGCCGGTTCATGCGCGAGGCCTCCTTTTGCATGATGTCGAGGAACCGTTCCCGCGCGGCCTCGTCGTTGCGCGCCGGGCCTTGCAAGGTCTCGATGAATCCGAGCACCGCCGTGAGCGGCGTGCGCAGCTCATGGCTCACATTGGCGACGAAATCGCGCCGCATCTGGCCCGCTTCCGTCTGCGCGGTGAGGTCCTGAAAACTGATCAGAACCCCGGCCTCACCCTCGATCGAAATCGGCGCGACATGGGCGCTGTAGACGATCTCGCGCTCGCCCTCATGACCGAGATACCGGGTCGTCCGGGCCGGCTCGCCGCGCAAAACGCTTTCAATTGCATCTAACATAACCGGTTGACGAAAAACGGTTATATAATGGCGACCCAGCGTTTTTGCGCCAAAAACTTCTTCCGCCGCCCTGTTTGAGTTAACTATTCGTTCACTGCTTGCCACCATCACGGTGGGCAGGGGGATCGCCGAGAGCAGTGTAGAGAGGTCGTCAATTCGCATAGGACCATCCGTTAATGAGTTGTCTCGCGCCGTGGCCGGTTACCGCCAACGGGTCTCGTTAGTGGCGAGAGATGTGGTAAATCCTTACGCCTGGCGTCATCTGGGCACGTAAAATTGCTGCCCTTATCTGGTCGAACCGGTCCCCTGTCAAAGGGTCACGATTGAAATCTTATGGCAAAGGGGGCCGCCATGACCACACACTTCCGACAATTTATCTGTGCCGAAACAGCCATTTACGTGGGAACACTTCCTTGCCTGCGCAAAAGCGGGCTGGCTGCGAAACTGCGTGTACCGTTGGAGCGCGTCGGGTTTGAGGACCTGACGCCTGAGCTGGTCACGCTCAACTGCCCGGCGGTCATCTTCGCGCCGCTTTTCTGCTCGGAGTTTGACGCGATCGAGCTCGCGCAGCGTCTTGCCGAGCTCGGCTTTACCGGGCTGTTCCGGCCGGTTTGCCAGCCGCTGCCGAAGCCCGAGATGGTCGAGCGAGAGATTCGCGCGATGGCGCCGGGGCTCGATGTGAAGCTCTATGAGCTGCACGAGACACCGCGCCACCAGCTCGCGCTGGTCGACGCCTGACGCGATATGGTTGCAGCCCGGCGCACGAGGGATCCGCCCCCTCGACGCCGCGCCCCATCAAGACCGCGGCCAGATAGGGCCGCTAGACGGTGACCTCGGTCAGCCCGCTTGCGAAGCGCTGCGCGTTTTGCTGATACTTCAACGCGGTCGCCCGGATCGCCGCCTGCGCCGCCGCGTCAAGCGCGCGCACCACGCGGCCCGGCGCGCCCATCACCAGGCTGCCCGCCGGGATCTCCTTGCCCTCGGTCACCAGCGCCCCGGCTCCGATCAGGCATCCCTCCCCGATTTTCGCGCCGTTGAGCACCGTCGCCCCCATCCCGATGAGCGTGCCCGCCCCGATGGTGCAGCCGTGCAGCATCGCCTTGTGGCCGATCACGCAGTCCGCCCCGATGGTCATCGGAAAGCCCGGGTCGGTGTGAAAGACGCAGTCCTCCTGCACGTTCGTCCCCTCGCCCACCTCGATCGGCTCATTGTCGCCGCGCAAGGTCGCGCCGAACCAGACCGAGGCCCCCGCCTTGAGCCGTACATTGCCGATCACATTGGCATCGGGAGCGACCCAGACCGCCTCCCCAAGCTCCGGCGCGACCCCGTCCAGCGCGTAAATGGTCATGATATTGCCTCGAATTCTGCCTGCAGACGCCGCACGTGATCGGTCAGTGCTGGCTGTTGCAGACGCCCCAGCCGGGCCGCGGTGATGATCGATTTCAGCCGCGCCTCTGTCGCGTCCAGGTCATCATTGATGAGCACGAAATCATAGCCATCCCAATGGCTTATCTCGTCCCAACTTTTCTGCATCCGGCGCTGGATCGTGGCCTCGTCATCCTGCGCGCGCGCCACCAGGCGCCGGTGCAACTCCTGAATCGACGGCGGCAAAAGAAAGATCGAGAGCGTGTGCGCCCCGAGCGAGGAGTTGCGGATCTGCTGCGCGCCCTGCCAGTCGATGTCGAACAGCACATCGCTGCCCGCCTCGATCGCCGAGCGCACCGGGCCGATGGGCGAGCCGTAGAAATTGCCGAAGACATGGGCGTGCTCGAGCATCTCGCTTTCGGCAACCATCCGCTTGAAGCCGTCTTCATCGGTGAAATGATAATGCTCGCCATCCACTTCGCCCGGGCGCGGCGCGCGGGTCGTGGCGGAGATCGAAAACCGAATCCCCGGATCCCAGTCGCGCAGCCGGGCGGCGAGCGTCGATTTCCCTGCGCCCGAGGGCGAGGACAGGATGATGAGCAGGCCGCGGCGCGTCTCTGTCATGGGTTACTCCACATTCTGGACCTGTTCGCGGAACCGGTCGATCACTGTCTTGAGCGCCAGCCCGGTGGCGCTGAGCGGGGCGTATTGCGCCTTGGAACAAAGCGTGTTGGCCTCGCGGTTGAACTCCTGGGTGAGAAAATCGAGACGCCGGCCGGCGGGCGCGTCCTCGGCCAGAAGCCCGCGCGCGGCGCCCACATGGGCGCGCAACCGGTCGAGTTCCTCGGCCACATCGGCCTTCACCGCGAGCACCGCCATTTCCTGCGCAACGCGCCCCTCATCGACATCGGCCCCGCCGCGCAGCCGCGCGAGCGCCGCGTCGAACCCCGCCGCCATATGAGCAGTGCGCGCCGGAAGATGCCCGGCGGCCTCTCGGATCAGCGCGGCGATTTCGTCGATCTGATCGGCAAGGATCGCGGCCAGCGCCGCCCCTTCGCCCGCGCGCATCTCCACCAGAGCGGCGATCAGTTCGTCGGCCTCGCCGAGAAGCCGCGCGCGCAGGGCTTCGGTATCGGGCGCTTCTGCGCCGCTCACGAGGACACCGGGCATGGAAATGACGGCGCTCGCCGGGCTGGGCGCCAGCGTCAGCCCGCGGGCTGCGGCCGCCTGTTCGGCGCCGGCGACAAGATCCAGCGCGGCGCCTAGCCCCTCGGGCGCCAGCCGCGTCTGGGCGCCCTTGCGCTCGGGCTCCAGCTTGAGCGACAGGCTGACGCTCCCGCGCGTGAGCGCCGCCCCGAGTTTCTCGCGCAGCGCCGCATCAAGACCGGGAACCGTATCGGGCACCCGCAGCCGCAGATCGAGCCCCCGCGCATTCACCGAGCGCAACTCCCAGGCCGAGGAAAGCCCCTGCCCCGTCCCGCTCAGCGCGGCAAATCCTGTCATAGAGTGCACCAGATCGCTCCCCGTCCCGTTTGGACCCGGTCCTAGCGGATTGCCGCGCCGAAGGGCAATAGCCCGCCCACTGGGCAGTGCGGGCCTGTTTGAGAGGTCAAGCGGGATGCATTAACTCTTCTTGGCGAAAATACGCGCAATTTTCGACAACTCCTGCCATATTAAGACTTGGGTAACCTTTGTGGACGAATTCTTAACACGTCCGACGGGCGTCGTCGCAAAGGTTCAAGGTTGGCCTTAGCGCCAAACGGCAAACAGATGACGAAAGACTTGGACCAGATGAATATTGTATCGTTGCAAAATCACATTGGAAAACTTCGGTTTCCCGTGTTGTCCGAAGTCGAAGCCTATTGGCAGGCTTTGCGGACTGACGGGGACGTGCCACGCCGCGCTGATCTTGATCCGCGCGGGATCGAGGGCGCTTTGCCCTACGCCTTCATCGTAGAGCGCATCGCGCCGGGTGTCGCGCGGCTTCGGCTCGCGGGGCGTCATGTAAATGACCTGATGGGCATGGAAGTACGCGGCATGCCGCTGACGGCCTTCTTTGAAAGCGACGCGCGCAAGGATCTTGCCATGCGGCTGGAAGAGATGTTCCAGACGCCGGGCATTCTGATGTGCGATGTCGTCTCGCGCGCCTCGCTGGGCAAGCCGGGGCTGGAAGGGCGGCTCATGCTGCTGCCGCTCAAGAGCGATCTGGGCGATGTCTCCCGCGCCATCGGCGTGCTGGTGACCCAAGGCGAGATCGGCACGAGCCCGCGTCGTTTTTCGGTGAGCCGCAGCGAATTGAAAGAAATCTCTGCCTTGGACGCCACTGCGCCGCGACAGTCTGAGGGCGCCTCAGAGGATAGTGCCGAGGAGGTGGACTTTACGCCGGCTGCGCCTAAGCTCACGCGCCCCGCCCGGCCCGGAGAATTGACCCGCGCGGCGCGCCGCCTCCTGGCCGCCGTCGATGCACCGGGCCCAAAAACCGGCAAGTCCAAAGCGCGCGCCGAAGCGAGGACAGAGGTACAAGCCTCACGCACGGCGCCGGCTGACGATGGGCCGACCTTCAAGAGCACACAAGTCCCATTCCTTCGAGTTGTGCACTGCGACGACTGACCTCCCGACGGACCATAACGGGAGGCACGCGGTGCCTATTTTGAGCAAAACTTTCTTCTACGTAAGACTTTCAAATCCTTCATAGCGATGAGACGGGCCCGCGCCAGAACGGCAGGGTCCGTTTGCTATTCGTATCATTCGGTCGGTGGAGGACAACGGTCGTGCTACTGCTTTCCCCGCCGAAACAAAAGGCCCTCCGCAGCGGTCGCAAAGGGCCTTTTTTCATTTGTGATGACCGCAAGTCGTGTTGGTGTGGTGTACACAATTGCCTGCCTTCGCTTGTTCCTGCGACCAAGCCCGGATCAAGGGCCGTAGAGCAAGCGGATTGATTGTCCGCTAAGCGGGCATTGCCGCCGTTCATTCCCATTCGAACTTGACGTTCAAAACATCGGTGATCGAAACGCGCCCATCAGTCATTTGTTTTGGCGCATTGACGTTCATGATGAAGAACACAGTTCTTGCTTTGCTCCAGTCTATCATGCTCAAGCCAACAGGCACTTCATCGAATGGGAACCCAGCCAAAACGTAGTCCAAACCAAATATGTTTTCGTTCTCCGGCGTCATTCCATAGACTTCAAAAGAGCCTGGATCATTTGCTGAAGCCCCAAACTCCAGCTCGAACTGACCGACGAGTTCGCCGGCATATTCGTCTTCGAATGGTCCCCAATATGGATCGATGTATGTACTGATCAAATCCGAGAAGCTCAGAGTTTCAGAGTAACCTACCCAGATTTGGGTCATCGCGCTTCGGCTCCAACCAGTAAGTTAATCAACAATATTGTTGGGATTTCAAATGTGCAACTTGGGCTCTCAGCAGACCGACACAACTTGCGGATATACCCTTTCTTCTTCCGTGAAGCCGCGCCCTGGTCATGTGGGGCGCGGCTTCATGCCTGGCGACATTATGCCGTGGCGGCCTTGCGGTCGTGATGCAGCGCCGAAAGCTCTTCGGCCACGAGGAAGGCCAGTTCGAGCGATTGCGAGGCGTTGAGGCGCGGATCGCAGGCGGTGTGATACCGGTCTGAGAGATCCTCATCGGTCACGGCGCGCACGCCGCCGGTGCATTCGGTCACGTCCTGTCCGGTCATCTCGAAATGCACGCCACCCGGGATCGTGCCTTCCGCGCGGTGAACGCCAAAGAACTCCTGCACTTCGCGCAGCACAGAATCGAAGGGCCGGGTCTTGTAGCCGGTGCTCGATTTGATCGTGTTGCCGTGCATCGGATCGCAGCACCAGACGACGTTGGCGCCCTCTTCCTGCACGGTCTTGATCAGCCGCGGCAGGTGTTCGCCCACATTGCCCGCGCCAAACCGCGCAATCAGCGTCAGCCGGCCCATGTCATTGAGCGGATTGAGCTTTTCCATCAGGATCTTGAGGTCATCGGCGGTGGTGGTCGGCCCGCATTTGAGGCCGATCGGATTCTGCACGCCGCGCGCGAATTCCACGTGGGCGCCGTCGGGTTGGCGCGTCCGGTCGCCAATCCAGATCATGTGGCCCGAGCCCGCAAGCCATTTGCCGGAGGTCGAATCGAGCCGGCAGAGCGCCTCCTCGTATTCCAGCAGGAGCGACTCGTGGCTGGTGTAGAAATCGACGGACTGGAGCGAATGCGCCTGCTCGCCGCTCACACCGGCGGCGGTGATGAAATCCAGCGTGTCGGAGATGCGATTCGCCATGTCGCGGTAGCGTTCGACCTCGGCGCGATCGGTAAAGCCCAGCGTCCACTGGTGGACCTGATGCACATCGGCGTAGCCGCCCGTCGAGAAGGCGCGCAGCAGGTTCAGCGTCGCTGCGGCCTGGGTGTAGGCCTGAAGCATCTTCTGCGGGTTCGGGCTGCGCGCGGCCTCGGTGAAGGCCAACTCGTTGATGATATCGCCACGGTAGCTCGGCAGCTCGACGCCATCCTTCACTTCCGTCGGCGCGGAGCGCGGCTTGGCGAATTGCCCGGCCATGCGGCCGACCTTCACCACAGGCACTTTCGCGCCATATGTCAGGACCATGGCCATCTGCAGCATGACCTTGAAGGTATCGCGGATGCCATCGGCGCTGAATTGCTCGAAGCTCTCGGCGCAATCGCCGCCCTGAAGCAGGAAGGCCTCGCCCCGGCCCGCCGCCGCGAGCTGGCTGCGCAGCCGCCGCGCCTCGCCGGCAAAGACGAGCGGCGGATACTTCGCAAGCTGGGCCTCCACGGCGTCCAGCGCGGCCTGATCCGTATAATCGGGCATCTGGATCCGCGGTTTGTTGCGCCAATCGCTCTTGTGCCACTCGCTCATCGGTTTTCTCCGGTCCTATGCGATTTCGTGCGCGCCTCTTTAACGAATCAAAGGGCCCATGACCACCTTGAAAACGCGCCCCCTCTTGACGCGCCCCCGCGCACCTCCCCATTAGGGATCGCAAGACGAGCCCGAGGATACCGCAACCCGTGGACCAAAGACGCCCCCCCTCTCCCCGCCCGGCCCGGCAAACGGCGCCGCGCGCCTCCACCGCGAGGTTTGTCTTTGTCCTGCTGGACCGGTTCACGCTCTTTGCCTTTGCCGCCGCGCTCGAAAGTCTGCGTCTGGCCAACCGCATGGGTGGGGCCGAGCTCTACAGCTGGCGGGTGCTGAGCGAGACGGGCGCGCCGGCGCGCTGCTCGGCGGGGACGGAATTCGCGGTGGACGGCGGGCTTGAGGAACTGTCGCGGGACGACACGATCGTGCTTTGCGGCGGGCTCGATGTGGCCGAGGCGACGAGCAAGCGCCTGCTCAACTGGCTGCGCCGCGAAGATCGCCGGGGCCTGCGCGTCGGCGCGCTCTGCACGGCGGGCTACGTTCTGGCGCGCGCGGGGCTTCTCGACGGGCGCCGCGCGACGATCCACTGGGAAAATCAGGACAGTTTTGCCGAGGAATTCGACGAGATCGACCTCACCCGCTCGGTCTTCACCCTCGACGAGACGCGCTTCACCACCGCCGGCGGCACCGCCGCGATTGACCTCATGCTGCGCATCATCGCGCGCGATCACGGCGAGGAGCTCGCCAATGCCGTGGCCGACCAGCTCGTCTATTCCGCGATCCGCACCGATCAGGACACGCAGCGCCTCTCGACGCCCGCGCGCATCGGGGTGCGCCACCCCAAGCTCGCCGCCGTGATCCAGACCATGGAGGCCAATATTGAGGAGCCGATCAGTCCCGCCGATTTGGCCGCCGAGGTCTCGATGTCGACCCGTCAGCTCGAACGCCTGTTCCGCCGCTATCTCAACCGCTCGCCCAAGCGCTACTACATGGAACTGCGCCTCGCCCGCGCGCGTAACCTGTTGATGCAGACCGATATGAGCGTGATCAACGTGGCTCTGGCCTGCGGCTTCGCGAGCCCCTCGCACTTCTCCAAATGCTACCGCGCCCATTACGACACGACCCCCTACCGCGAACGCGGTAGCCACGGCGCCGCAGCTTCCGGTTGAACGATGCGCGCGCAGGCCAACCCGAGGTGCTTGTTTGACCCTGCGGCAGGATCAAACCGCTTTTCTTTCGCGAAACCCGCGCATAATCTTGGCCCCATAAAAATCTGAGATCAGGGAGACCTCACATGACAAAGCTGCTCACAGCCACGGCAATCGCCGCTCTCGGCGCGACCGGCGCACTGGCCGACGACGTCAAGCTCGGCGTACTTCTGAGCTTCACCGGCCCGATCGAGAGCCTCACCCCGGCGATGGCCGCGGGCGCCGAGCTCGCCATGGCCGAGGTCAGCGGCGACGCCAACTTCTTCGACGGCTCCACCGTGACGCCCGTGCGCGGCGATGCAACCTGCGTCGATGCCGCCGCGGCCACCGCCGCCGCCGAGCGCCTCGTGACCTCCGAGGGCGTCAAGGGCATCATGGGCGCGGACTGCTCCGGCGTGACCGGCGCGGTTCTGGCCAACGTGGCCGTGCCCAACGGCATCCTGATGATTTCGCCCTCGGCAACCTCGCCGGCGCTCTCGACCGCCGAAGATGACGGGCTCTTCTTCCGCACCGCGCCGTCGGACGCGCGTCAGGGCGAAGTTCTGGCCGGGATCCTGCAGGAAAAAGGCATCTCCAACGTCGCCGTCACCTACACCAACAACGACTACGGCAAAGGGTTTGCCGATGCCTTCGGCGCGGCCTTCGAAGCCGCCGGCGGCGCGATCACCCTTTCCACCGCCCATGAGGACGGCAAGGCCGACTACTCCGCCGAAGTGGGCGCTCTGGCCTCCGCGGGCGGCGACGCGCTCGTCGTTCTGGGCTATGTCGACCAGGGTGGCGCGGGCGTCATCCAGGGCGCGCTCGACAGCGGCGCCTTTGAGCTCTTCGCCCTCGGCGACGGCATGATCGGCGATAGCCTCACCGCGACCTTCGGCGGCGACATCGACGGCACCTTCGGCACCGCGCCGGGCTCCGATAACGAAGGCGGCGCGGCCTTCGCCGAACTCGCCACCAGTGCCGAATTCGACGGGACCTCGGTCTATGCCAGCGAAAGCTACGACGCGGCGGCGCTGATCCTGCTGGCCATGGCGGCCGCGGGCTCCACCGATGCCTCCGAGTACAAGGGCAAGGTGATGGACGTGGCCAACGCGCCCGGCGAGCCGATCCTGCCGGGTGAGCTCTCCAAAGCGCTCGAAATCATTGCGGGCGGCGGCGATGTGGACTACGTCGGCGCATCCGCGGTCGAGCTGGTCGGTCCGGGCGAAGCCGCGGGCTCCTATGCCGAATACATGGTCGACGGTGGCGCGCTGAAAGTGACCGGCTACCGCTGATCGCAGGTAGTCCCCGGCGCCCACAGGGGCCGGGGAAACACACGACAGATCGAGACAGCCCGGAGGCAATTCCGGGCTGTTTCAGTAACAGGGGGACAGCGCTTGATCAGGGTCGAAAACCTTCACAAGCATTTCGGCGGGTTTCATGCGGTCGACGGGGCGAGCCTTGAGATCGCACCGGGATCGATCACCGGGCTGATCGGCCCGAATGGCGCCGGAAAAACCACACTTTTCAACGTGATCGCTGGCGTTCTTAAACCCACCAGCGGGCATGTCTTCATGGGGGACGAGAACATCACCGGCCTGCCCCCGCATGAATTGTTCCACAAGGGCGTGCTGCGCACCTTCCAGATCGCGCATGAATTCTCCACGATGTCTTGCCGCGAGAACCTGATGATGGTGCCCGGCGATCAATCCGGCGAGCGGCTCTGGAACACATGGGTGGGCCGCAAACGCATCGCCAACGAGGAACGCGCGCTGCGTGCCAAGGCCGACGAGGTTTTGGAGTTCCTCACAATCGAACACCTCGCCGATCACAAGGCGGGCCAGGTCTCGGGCGGGCAGAAAAAGCTGCTGGAGCTTGGCCGCACGATGATGGTCGATGCGAAGATCGTCTTTCTTGATGAGGTCGGCGCGGGCGTGAACCGCACGCTTCTGAACACCATCGGCGACGCGATTTTGCGGCTCAACACCGAGCGCGGCTACACCTTCGTCGTCATCGAGCATGACATGGATTTCATTGGGCGAATTTGCGATCCGGTGATCTGCATGGCCGAGGGCAAGAAGCTCGCAGAAGGCACGCTCGACGAGATCAAGGCCAATGAGCAGGTCATCGAGGCCTATCTCGGCACCGGCCTCAAGAACAAGGCGGCGGCCGGGTGAGCGGCGCGCAGCTTTTCGTGGTCTGGCACGGGGCCCCGAGCGCCGAGATATCGCTTGGAGACGATGTCCATTCGCTCGCCGAGGGGATGTTCATGGTCCGCTCCGAACGCACGCTGTCGCGGCTTTACCACGCGATCAAGCACCAGCTTCCGGCGGACACCGCCCTGATCGTCACGCCCACGGGCGGCGATCCGAAGTTCAAGGGCATGGCCGAGGGGGCGCTGAAATGGCTGCGGAGCGGGGCATGAGCGCGCTGGTCAAAACCGGTTCTCGGGCAAAGAGACTGAAAACGTTGGAAAGAACGGGGGGCTACGCATGAGCGCGCCATTTCTCATCGGCGAGCACATGACAGGCGGATACGGCAAGGGGCCGGACATCCTGCATGACTGTACCATTGCGGTGGATCGCGGCGAAATCGCCGTGATCGTGGGCCCCAACGGCGCCGGAAAATCCACTGGGATGAAGGCCTTGTTCGGCATGCTTGATGTGCGCCAAGGGTCCGTGTGCCTCGACGGCGAAGACATCACCGCGCTCTCGCCACAGGCGCGTGTCGTCAAGGGCATGGGCTTCGTGCCGCAGACGCACAACATCTTCACCTCGATGAGCGTGGAGGAAAATCTCGAAATGGGCGCCTTCATTCGCGGCGACGATTTCCAACAGACCATGGAGCAAGTCTTTGATCTGTTTCCTATTTTGAAGGACAAACGGGCCCAGCCGGCAGGCGAGCTCTCCGGCGGGCAGCGCCAGCAGGTGGCCGTTGGCCGGGCGTTGATGACCCAGCCAAAAGTGCTGCTGCTCGATGAGCCGACGGCGGGCGTCTCCCCCATCGTCATGGATGAGCTCTTTGATCGTATCATCGAAGTGGCGCGCACCGGGCTACCGATCCTGATGGTGGAGCAGAACGCCCGGCAAGCCCTTGAAATCGCAGACAAAGGCTATGTCCTCGTTCAGGGGCGGAACGCCTATACCGGGACCGGAAAAGAGCTTCTGGCCGACCCGGATGTCCGCAAGAGCTTTCTGGGAGGGTGATGTGATGCGTGTGGTGATGGCTCTTCTTTTCGTCCTCCCCCAAGCCGGGAACGCCGACGCGTTCTCATGCCGGTTCGAGACCGAATGTTTCGAAAGCGAGGCCTGCGCCGAAACGAGTTTCGAACTCAGCTTGAGCACGGAGATAACCGGGGACGCAGAGCTGGTCACGGATGCTGAAACGGTTGGCGGAATCGCATCGAGAGCACCGGAGACGACATTGTTTTTCAACGGGAATAACGAGAACGGATCGCACTTGCTCACGATCTCACACGGCGCGGCGCGCTACTCGGTGCAATATTACGCGGGGCCGATGGTCATCACCTATCTCGGCGCCTGCGAGGAGGCCGCATAATGGATCTGCTCAACGCCCTTGTGGCCCTATCCAACTTCGTCCTGATCCCGGCCATTTCCTATGGCTCGCAGCTTGCCCTCGGCGCGCTCGGGGTGACGCTGATTTATGGCATCTTGCGGTTTTCCAACTTCGCGCATGGCGACACCATGGCTTTTGGCGCGATGGTGACGATCCTCGTGACATGGGCGCTGCAAGCGGCGGGCGTCTCGCTCGGGCCGCTCCCGACCGCGCTGCTCGCCCTGCCCTTCGGCATCCTCGGCTGCGCCGCGCTTTTGCTCCTGACCGACAGGTTTGTTTACAGGTTTTATCGCGAGCAGAAGGCCAAACCCGTGGTTCTGGTGATCGTGTCGATGGGGGTCATGTTCATCATGAACGGGCTCGTGCGCTTCATCATCGGACCCGACGACCAACGCTTTGCCGATGGCGAGCGCTTCATCATTTCCGCGCGGACCTTCCGCGAGATGACCGGGCTGCAGGAGGGTCTTGCGCTGCGCACGAGCCAGGGGATCACGATCGTCACGGCGATCATCGTCGTCGCCCTGCTCTTCTGGTTCCTCAACAAGACGCGGACCGGTAAATCCATGCGCGCCTATTCCGACAATGAGGACCTCGCGCTGCTGTCGGGGATCAACCCCGAGCGCGTCGTGATGGTGACTTGGCTCATCGTGGCGGCGCTCGCCTCCATCGCGGGTGTGCTCTACGGGCTCGACAAGTCCTTCAAACCCTTCACCTATTTCAACCTCCTGCTCCCGATTTTCGCCTCGGCCATCGTCGGCGGGCTCGGCTCGCCGCTGGGCGCGATCGCGGGCGGGTTCGTCATCGCGATCTCTGAGGTGATGGTCACCTACGCGTGGAAGAAGGTCCTGACCTACTTCATGCCCGACGGGCTCGGGCCGGATGGGCTCGTCCAGCTTTTGTCGACCGACTACAAGTTCGCGGTCAGTTTCGTCATTCTCATCGTCGTGCTGCTCTTCCGCCCGACGGGTCTGTTTGCGGGGAAATCGGTATGACCCAGCCGCTGCGCACCATCGTCCTATTTGCCCTTGTCGCGGCTCTGATCCTCGGGACGGGCCTGCTCCAGAGCTGGAATTCGGCGCTCATCATTCTCAACATGGGGCTCATCAGCGCGCTCATGGCGCTCGGGGTGAACCTGCAATGGGGCTTTGCGGGGCTATTCAACGTCGGGGTCATGGGTTTCGTGGCGCTCGGCGGGCTTGCGACGGTGATCGTCTCGATGCCGCCGGTGGGCGAGGCCTGGGCCGTGGGAGGCTTGCGTGTGGTGCTCGGGCTTGTGCTCGGGGCAGCGACACTGGTTCTGGCGGTGCTGGTGCGCGGGCGCATGGCGGCCGGCCGGCGCCGGGGGCTCGCCCTCGCGGCGATCCTTCTGGGCGGTTTTTTCTTGTTTCGCTGGGTGTTCGACGGCGGCGTTGAAGCGGTCGAAAGCGTCAACCCGGCGTCGACCGGGTATCTCGGCGGGCTTGGTCTGCCGGTGCTTCTGGCTTGGCCCGCGGGCGGCGCTCTTGCGGCTGGCGCGGCCTGGCTGATCGGCAAGACGGCGCTCGGGCTGCGCTCGGACTATCTCGCCATCGCGACGCTTGGCATCGCGGAAATCATCATCGCGGTGATGAAGAACGAGGATTGGCTGGCGCGCGGGGTCAAGAACGTGATCGGCCTGCCCCGCCCTGTTCCTTATGAGATCGACCTCCAGCAGGATCCGGACTTTACCTCCCGCGCGGTCGAGATTGGCCTCGATCCGGTCACCGCCTCGACCCTCTACGTCAAGCTCGGCTACGGGCTGCTCTTTGCCGCGGTGTTGATAGTGGTGCTGATCCTCGCGCAGCTCGCGCTCAACTCCCCCTGGGGCCGGATGATGCGCGCGATCCGCGATAACGAGACCGCCGCCGCCGCGATGGGCAAGGATGTGACCTTCCGCCACCTGCAGATCTTCGTGCTCGGCTCGGCCATTTGCGGCATCGCCGGCGCGATGATGACCACCCTCGACGGCCAGCTTACGCCGACAAGCTACCAACCGCTGCGCTATACCTTCCTCGTCTGGGTGATGGTGATCGTGGGCGGATCGGGCAACAATCTCGGCGCGGTGCTGGGCGGGTTCCTGATCTGGTTCCTCTGGGTTCAGGTCGAGCCGATGGGGCAATTGCTGATGTCGGTGCTGACGTCCGGCATGGCCGATGGGAGCGCGCTCAAGGCGCATCTGCTTGACAGTGTCGCGCATATGCGGCTTCTGACAATGGGGCTGGTGCTGCTTGTGGTGTTGCGGTTCAGCCCGCGCGGCCTTCTGCCGGAACGGTGAGCCGGGAGGCGCGCCGCAACAGGCCCGCCCGCCCCGCGTTGCAACCGTGAGACCGAGATGACTGACAGCCGGAAAGCCGCCCTGTGGATGACGGGCGCGATCCTCTCCTTTTCGACCATGGCCATGGCCGGGCGCGCGATCAGCAGCGATCTCGACACGTTCGAGATCATGCTCTACCGGAGCCTCGTCGGTGTGGTGATCGTCGCTGTGGCGGCCACGGTTTTCGGCACGCGGCGCGAGATTTCGCCCCGCCACATGCAGCGCCACGTGCTGCGCAACCTCGCCCATTTCGGCGGCCAGAACCTGTGGTTCTATGCTGTCGCGGTGATCCCGCTGGCGCAGGTGGCGGCGCTGGAATTCACCGCCCCGCTCTGGGTGCTGCTGCTCTCGGTGCTCTTTCTGGGCGAACACCTGACCCGCCGCCGACTACTCGCGGCGCTGCTTGGTTTTGCCGGGGTGCTCGTCGTCGCACGGCCCAGCCCCGAGACGCTCTCGCTGGGGGTCATGGCCGCGGCCTCCTGCGCGATCTTCTTTGCGGTGACCGCGATCCTCACGCGCAAGCTGACGGAATTCGCGACCATCACCTGCATCCTCTTCTGGCTCACGGTGACGCAGTCGGTCTTCGGCGTGATTGCTGCGGGTTATGACGGCGACATCGCCTGGCCCGCCCCCGCCAGCATGCCGCTTCTGGCGCTGATCGCCTGCTGCGGGCTCTCTGCGCATTTCTGCCTGACGACGGCCTTGCGCCTTGCGCCCGCGAGCTTCGTGATGCCGCTGGATTTCGCGCGCCTGCCGGTCATCGCGGTGGCCGCCGCGCTGATCTTCGCCGAGCCGCTCGATCCGTTTGTCCTTCTCGGCGCCGCGATCATTCTGTGTGCCAATTACCTCAACCTGACGACCGGCCGCTCCCGCCCCGTGATGGCGGGCGTAGCGAAAAAGTGACGCAGCGGAGCGCTTTGTGAAGTGACGTTCCGTCAATAATTGCCGCATCCCCTTGCGCTCGCTAGCGTGAATACAACTCACGGGGACAGAGGAGGAGAACCAGTGAACAGAATTTTTGTATCCGGAATCGCGCTTGCCGCATCGGCCGGCATGGCGTCCGCAGGCGGGATCGACCGGTCCGGCCAGAGCATCGGGCTCATTTTCGAAGAAGGCAACTACGCCCAGCTGAGCTTTGGCAGCGTGTCGCCGGATGTTTCCGGTGCGCAGGTCATCGCGGTGCCGACCCTGGCCGGCGTGATCCCGGCGGGCAGCGAATCGGGCAACATGAGCGGCAGCTACACTCAGTTCTCGCTCGGGTTCAAACAGGCCTATGACAACGGTCTGGAGATGGCCTTCATCCTCGATCAGCCCTTCGGCGCAGATGTGGAATACCCCGACGACGAGACCTATTTCGCCGCCGGATCCACCGCCGAACTGAGCAGCACCGCGATCACCGGGATCGTGAAATACAGCCTCCCCAACAACGTCAGCGTCTTTGGCGGGCTGCGCTACCAGTCGCTCGAAGCCAAGGCCTATATCCCCTTCGTCACCGCCAGCGCGGGGCCGACGGCGGGCGTTCCCTATGAGGTGGACGGCGAGAAGGATTGGGGCCTCGGCTACCTCCTCGGCGTGGCTTACGAGCGGCCCGACATCGCGCTGCGCGTGGCGCTGACCTACAACTCGGCCATCGACCACGAGATCGACACCTACGAGACCTCGGCCCTGAACCCGGGCGGCCTTGACACGGTGACGGACGTCTCCACGCCGCAATCGCTCAACCTCGAATTCCAAAGCGGGATTGCCGCCGACACGCTGCTCTTCGGCTCGGTCCGCTGGGTCGACTGGTCCGAGTTCGACATCTCGCCGCAGGACTATGACGCGCTGCTCGATTTCTCGCGCGGTGCGGGCGATTACTCGCTCGTCTCCTACGACGATGACACCACGAGCTACAGCCTCGGGCTGGGCCGGCGCATCAACGAGACCTGGTCGGCGGCGGTCACCGTCGGCTACGAGGCCTCCGCGGGCGGGTTCGCCTCCAACCTCGGCCCGACCGACGGGCGCACCTCCATCGGCCTCGCCGCGACCTACACCGACGGCCCGATGAAGATCACCGGCGGCGTGAGCTACGTGCGCATCGGCGACGCCGAGACCACGCTGGACGGCACGAGCCAGGCAACCGAGTTCGACGACAACTCCGCCATCGGCTGGGGTCTGCGGATCGGCTACGCGTTCTGAGCCACCGCCAGATCCGAGCTATCGAAACCGGCGGGCCCTTCCCGCCGGTTTTTTCGTCCCCGAGGCCCGGGCCGCTAACCTTCTGCGCAAGCGCGCCCTTGAAGCGTCCGGGGGTTTTGGCCACAACCCTTCCATGACAGACGCGCAACGCACCACGCCCGACATTCTCTGCATCGGCTCCGTCCTGTGGGACATCATCGGTCGGGCTCCCAATCACATGCGCGTCGGCGCAGACGTCCCCGGGCGGATCACGCGCCTGCCCGGCGGGGTGGCGATGAACATCGCCATGACGCTCCGCCGTTTCGGCATGCACCCCGCGCTCCTCACCGCCATCGGCAAGGATGAGGAAGGGCGCGAATTGCTCGCCGCCTGTGCCCGGATGGGAATGATCACCAAGCACGTCTACCTCTCAGAGGATCTGCCGACCGATTGCTACATGGCGGTCGAGGGGGGCAACGGGCTGGTGGCCGCGATCGCGGATGCCCATTCGCTGGAGGCCGCGGGCGACAAGATCCTGAGCCCCCTGTCGGACGGACGGCTGGGCACGGCGCAGGCGCCCTATGACGGGATCGTCGCGCTGGATGGCAACCTGACCGAATCGCTGCTGACCCAGATCACCCACTCGCCGCTGTTCGCGCGGGCCGATCTGCGCGTCGCGCCGGCCTCGCCGGGCAAGGCCGAGCGGCTCATGCCCTTCCTCGAAGGGGGCCGCGCGACGCTTTACGTCAACCTCGAAGAGGCCGGGCTTATGTGCCAGCGGGAGTTCTCCAGCGCCCGCGACGGGGCCGCCGCCCTCATCGCCCGCGGCGCCCGGCGCGTCCTCGTGACCGACGGCGGCAAGAGCGCGGCCTTTGCCGATGACGTGCTGATTTTCGACGAGCAGCCGCCCCCGGTTCTCGTCACGCGCATCACCGGCGCTGGCGATACCTTCATGGCGGCCCATATCGTCGCCGAAGCGGGTGGCGCCGATCCCAAAGATGCGCTATCCGCCGCCCTTCAGGCCGCCGCCGCCTATGTTTCCGGAGAGGTTCCATGATCGACATCCACTACTCCCCCGAGGTCGAGACCGCCCGCGCCGAGGGCGCGCCGATCGTTGCGCTGGAATCGACCATCATCACCCACGGGATGCCCTACCCCGGCAACCTCGAGACCGCGCGCGCCGTCGAGGCCGACATTCGCGCCGAGGGGGCCGTGCCCGCGACCATCGCCGTGCTGGGCGGGGCGCTTCACGTGGGTCTTGGCGACAGCGCGATCGAAACCCTGGCCCAGGCGCGCAACGTCGCCAAGCTCAGTCGCGCCGATTTCGCCGCCTGCCTCACCACCGGCGGCACTGGCGCGACCACAGTCGCCGCCACGATGATCGCCGCGCGGCTGGCCGGGATCGGGGTCTTCGCCACCGGAGGGATCGGGGGCGTGCATCAGGGCGCGGAGTCGAGCTTCGACATTTCCGCCGACCTGCAGGAACTCGCCCAGACCCGCGTGACCGTGGTTTGCGCCGGGGCCAAGGCGATCCTCGATCTGGCCAAGACCTGGGAAGTGCTGGAGACGCTCGGCGTGCCGGTCATCGCCTACGGCCAGGATCGCATCCCTGCCTTCTGGTCGCGCAGCTCGGCCCACGCCGCCCCGTTGCGGATGGATGACGCGGCCACCATCGCCCGCGCCGCGTTGACGCGCGCGGCGCTCGGCCTGCCCGGCGGGCAACTCGTCGCCAATCCGATCCCGCAGGAAGCCGAGATCCCCGCCGAGGAAATCCTGCCCGTCATCGCGCGCGCCAATGCCGATGCCGCCGCCCATGGCATTCAGGGCAAGGCGGTCACGCCCTACCTGCTCCAGCGGATTTTCGAGCTCACCGAGGGCCGGTCCCTGGAGGCCAATATCGCGCTGGTGCGCAACAATGCCCGGCTCGCCGCCCGCATCGCCCGCGAAATGAGCGCCTTGCCCGCAAATTAATGCGCGCGAGGCGCGGCGCATATTGTTGTTCCGGGTAAAGATACCTAGGTTCGGGGGTGACCCTTCCTTGCCGGATGCGCCCCCATGACCACCCCATTTGACGACCAAAAACGCCGAACCGGCTTTTTGGGCAGCTTGCGGTCTTCCTTCCTGACCGGGCTGGTGGTCATCGCGCCGGTGGGCATGACCGTCTGGCTCATCTGGACGGTGATCGGCTGGGTGGACGGGTTCGTTCTGCCTTTCGTACCCAACGCCTACCATCCCGATCAGTTCTTCAAACGCCTCTTCGGCCCCGACACCCAGATCAACATCCGCGGACTCGGCGTTGTGGTCTTTTTGCTCTTCACCATCTTCGTGGGTTGGCTCGCCAAGGGGTTCATCGGCCGTTCGCTGATCCGCTACGCGGAATCGCTGGTCGACCGGATGCCCATCATCCGCTCGATCTACACCGGGGTGAAACAGATCGCCGAGACGGTCTTTGCCCAAAGCGACCGCTCCTTCGAGAAGGCCTGCCTGATCCAGTATCCGCGCAAGGGGATCTGGGCCGTGGGCTTCATCTCCACCGAGGCGCGCGGCGAGATCACCACCCGGGCCGAGACCAGCGGCAAGCTTCTGAGCATCTTTGTGCCCACCACGCCGAACCCCACGTCGGGGTTCCTGCTGTTCTTTCCCGAGGAGGACGTGATCGAGCTCGACATGTCGGTGGAGGAAGCGGCCAAGCTGGTGATCTCGGCGGGGCTCGTCTACCCGTCGGAAAAGCCGATCAAGCCCGAGAATTTCCGCGTCCGCGCCGCGGAATGAGCCCGGTGGCCGCGCAGGCGGCTCAGCCGAACATCGCGCCCAGATCGATCGTGCTTTCCACCCCGATCTTTGACTTGTTCTGCGCGAGGAACGTGCTCGCCGCGCGCTGACCGGCGGCCTTCAGATCCTCCATGATCAGCGGGTTGGGCACCATCTTGGTCGCCACTGACAACTGGTTCATCAGCTTGTCATCGGCGATCATATGCACATGCAGATCCTTCATCGCAGCATCGGGGATGTCTTCGCGATCCTTGAGCGACTGGGCGTAGTGGATCGTCCGAAGATCCTGCAACAGGGCCGAATTGAAGCTGATCTCGTTGATCCGGTTCTGAATTTCCTGCGGCGTGTTGGGGATACGGTCGCGCACGATGGGGTTGATGTTCACGATGACGATATCGCGCGGCAGATCGCCCGAATAGAGCGGATAGAGCGTCGGGTTGCCGATGTAGCCGCCATCCCAGTAGGCCTCCATCATCCCCGTCGCCGGGTCCTCGATCTCGACGGCCTGATAAAGTGTCGGCAGGCAGGCTGAGGCCAGAAGGCTGGCGGCGGTAATTTCCTCGCCCTTGAACACCCGCCCGCGCCCGCTGCGCACATTGGTGGCCGAGATGAAGAGCTCTGGCCCCTCATCGGCGCAGACCCGGCCGAAGTTGAACTGCTCCACGATCCTGTGCAGCGGATGGGTATAGAACGGGCCCCAGGCATAGGGCGAGAACATCCGGCTCGCGGCATCGGCGGCGGCGAAGGCGGGGGAATACTCGATGTTTTTCGACAGCACGCTGATGGGCGGCATGAAGGGCTGGAGCCAGTCAGGCAGCGCGAAATTGTCGAGCGAGGCGACCTCGTGCCAGAACCAGGCGAGGTTTTCGCGCGCGCCCTCGGCGCCGCCCTGCAGGTAGCCCGATTTGAGCGCCGCGGCGTTGAGCGCGCCCGCGGATGTGCCGGAAATCGCGGCGATGTGCAGGTCGGGCTCGCTCAGCAGCCGATCGAGCACCCCCCAGGTGAAGGCGCCGTGCGCCCCGCCGCCCTGTAGCCCGAGATTGATCTCTACCATGCGATGTCCCTCGCGCGTTGTCGGCGGGTATCGGGCCGGCGGCTAGAGCGCCGTCCAGCCGCCGTCGATGCTGATTGTGGTGCCGGTGATCTGGTCGGCGGCGGCCGAGCACAGGAACACCGCGGTGCCCCCCATCTGCTCGACCGTTGCGAATTCCTTGGAGGGCTGGCGCGTGAGCAGCACGTCGCGCACCACCTCCTCGCGGCTCATGTTGTATTCCTTCATCGTGTCGGGGATCTGCGCCTCGACCAGCGGGGTCAGCACATAGCCCGGACAGATGGCATTCGCGGTAATCGGCTCCTCGGCCGTCTCCAGCGCGGTCACCTTGGTGAGCCCCACGACCCCGTGCTTGGCCGCCACATAGGCTGATTTGTAGGGCGAGGCGGTGAGCCCGTGCGCCGAGGCGATGTTGATCACCCGGCCCCACCCGGCCTTGCGCATCATCGGCAGGGCGGCGGCGGTGGTGTGAAAGGCCGAGCTCATGTTGATGGCGATGATCGCGTCCCATTTCTCGGGCGGGAAGCCGTCGATCGGGGCGACGTGCTGGATCCCGGCGTTGTTCACGAGGATGTCGCAGGCGCCCGCCTTTTCCACCAGCGCGCGGCACTGGTCGGATTTGGACATGTCGGCCTGGATATAGAGGACCTCGGCGCCGGTTTCGGACGCCATTTTGGCGGCGATCGCGTGGTCCTCGTCCCGGTCGGTGAAGGAGTTGAGCACGACGCGCGCTCCGGCTTCGGCCAATGAGCGCGCCACGCCAAGCCCGATCCCGGAGTTCGATCCCGTCACCACGGCGGTTTTTCCTGCAAGCGACATTTGCGGCTCCTCTGACATGTTTGCAGGCGCAGCATAAGTACGGGCGAGGAGCAGGCCAAGCGCTTTCGCCCTCAGCGGCGAGGCTCTGCCACCGGGCGCCCGCCGGGCGGCGCGCAGGTTTTTCCAACCTGCCGAAATTCTGCACAAAAAAAACGCCGGCGCGAAGCCGGCGTTAAGTTATTGAGGCAGGTTTCATACAGGCAAGAAACCTATCGAGCAGTGGTTTCTTTATAAGCAATCTTGCGCCGCTGTCCAACCTAAAAGTTTGAAAAGCCTTATAACCCCGGCTACCGTCCGGTTAACGAAGAATGACTGAGCAGCAGTTTGAGAGCCCAAATGTTAACAAATCCTTTACGCAGCCTTCGTGCATTGACGATTTGCGCTGTCGCGCTGTGCGGTGCCTCCCCCGCGCTGGCGGAGCCGAGCCATGGCATAGCTATGTACGGCGCGCCCGCCTTGCCACCGGATTTTGTGGCCTTGCCGTACGCAAATCCGGACGCGCCCAAAGGTGGACGAATCGTTACCGGTGAGACCGGCAGTTTCGATAGTCTTAATCCCCACATCCTCAAGGGCACCGTCCCGTGGCAATTAAGATTCCTGGCCTATGAGAGTTTGATGGGCCGATCCTGGGACGAACCGTTCACACTCTACGGTTTGCTGGCCGAATCAGTCGAGACGGACCCCGCCCGGACATGGGCGGAATTCACCCTCCGCGAGGAGGCGCGCTTCTCCGATGGCAGCCCGGTGACGGTCGAGGATGTGATGTGGTCCTACGAGACTTTGGGCACGGTGGGCCATCCGCGCTACCACGGGCTGTGGAAGAACATCGCCTCGATGGAGCAGACCGGGCCGCGCAAGATCCGCTTTACCTTCAGCGAGGACAACCGCGAGCTGGCGCTCATCGTCGGGATGCGCCCGATCCTCAAGAAGGCCCAGTGGGAGGGAGCCTCCTTCGAAGAGAGCGGGCTCGACATGATCCCGATTTCCTCCGCGCCCTACGTGATCGACGATTTCGAGGCCGGCCGTTTCGTCAGCCTCAAGCGCAATCCGGACTACTGGGGCAATGACCTGCCCTTCCGCCGCGGAACCAACAACCTCGACGAGATCCGGATGGAATTCTATGGCGACGGAAGCGTGGCCTTCGAGGCGTTTAAGGCCGGCGAGGTCACCACCCACCGCGAGTTCAACGCCGAGAAATGGGAGACGCAGGTCGCCTTCCCCGCGATCGAAAGCGGCGATGTGATCAAGTCGATCATCCCCCATGAGCGGCCCACCGGCATGACCGGTTTCGTGATGAACAGCCGCCGCCCCGCCTTTGCCGACTGGCGCGTGCGCGACGCGATGATCCATGCGTTCAACTTCGAGTTCATCAACCAGGCGCTGACCGGGGGCAAGCAGCCGCGCATCGCCTCCTACTTCTCCAACTCGGTTCTGGGGATGCGCGAGGGCCCCGCGAGCGGCGAGGTCCGCGCCCTGCTGGAGCCCTTTGCCGAGGCGCTTCTGCCCGGCGCGCTGGAGGGCTATGCCCTGCCGGTGTCAGACGGCAGCGAGCGCAACCGCGCCAACATCCGCGCGGCGATGGACTTGATGGAAGCGGCCGGCTGGACCATTCAGGACGGGGTGATGAAAAACGCCGGGGGCGAGCGCTTCACCTTCGAGGTGCTGCTGCAATCGGCCGATGGCGAGAGCCAGTCGATCATCGACATCTTCTCCAAGGCGCTGGAGCGGATGGGCATCGAGATCACCGTGACGACCGTGGACAGCGCGCAATATGCCGAGCGCGTGACGGCCTATGACTACGACATGACCCAGTACCGGCGCGGCCTCTCGCTCAGCCCCGGCAACGAGCAGTATCTCTATTGGGGCTCCGACGGGGTCGAGGAGCCCGGCTCGCGCAACCTGATGGGCATGGCCTCGCCCGCCGCCGAGGCGATGATCGACGCGATCCTCACCTCGCAATCCAACGAGGGCTTCGTCGCCGCCGCCCGCGCGCTCGACCGGGTGCTCACCACCGGGCGCTATGTCATCCCGATCTATCAGTACAACATCAGCCGCGTCGCCCATGTGAAGGAGCTCAAATACCCCGAAGAGATCCCGATCTACGGTGACTGGATCGGCTGGCAGCCAGATGTCTGGTGGTACGAGGAGGAGTGAGCGATGCGTTGGATCATGAGGATCACGGCCGCACTGCTGATTCTGGGCCTTTCGGCCTGCGCGACGATCGACGGGATCGGGCAGGACATCTCGTCGGGCGCGCGCACAGTGCAGGATATGCTCTGAGGCGCGCGCAACCGTGTGATTTTCCGACGGTTTCGGCGCGGACACGCGCGCGGCGGCCCGCCGCGGCCCTCAGTGGTTGCAAATCTGTGCAAGCTTCCCCATTCTAAGGAGGGTGCCACTCTTCGGGGGAATGAGACGTTGCGGTGGCACCGGTTGAGGGAAGAGGTTTAGTCACGATGCGGTTCACTCTCGTCACGGCGTTTCAGCGGGTCCACAGCCTTGTGGGCGATTTGCGCGACCGGCTTGACGCCTTGCTTGAAGGGCTCGCCGAAGTCTTTGGCGGCGGCGAGCGGGCACGCGAAGAGCTTCTGATCCGCATCCCTGTCGAGAAAAACCGCAAGGGCCCGCCGCGCCGCTGAGCGCACGCCCTCCCCGACGACAGTCATCGAATTTCAAAAGAACGACCGGCCTGCCGCACCGGCCGGCACAAGCTTGTGATCAGGTCAGCGACGTGACCCAGAGGATCGTCGCGTCATCCTCGCTGATCGAGATGACGTTGTGGCCCATCCGCGCGTCGTAATAGACGCTGTCGCCCCGGCGCAGATCGACCGGCGCGTGATACTCGGTAAAGAGCCGCACCGCCCCGGTCAGCACATAGAGAAACTCCTCGCCATCATGACGCACCCAGCCCTCAAACTCCTCCATCGCCCGGGCGCGAATGCGCGTGTGATAGGGCAACATGCGCTTGTCGGGCAGGGTCTCGGCGAGAAGGTCGTGCTCGTAGGTCGCCGTCGGGAAGGCCTCCCCCTCGCCGCCGCGCGTGACCGACAGACGCGGCGCGGCTTCGGTTTCCGGCGCGGGGGTGAAGAGCTGGGGGATCGAGATCGCAAGCCCCGTGGCGAGCTTCTTCAACAGATCGAAGGTCGGGGACATGTTCCCGTTCTCGATCTTGGAGAGGGTCGAGCGCGCGAGCCCCGCTTGCTGCGCCGCCTGTTCCAGCGTCCAGCCGCGCGAGACCCGCAGCTCGCGCACCCGTTTGGCCAGATCGAGCGGTTCCGGCGCGCTGGCGCGGCCGTCTCGGTGGGCGATGGTGATCAGTGTTTCGGGATCGCGTGGGGGCATGGGGAGCGACATAGGCCGGTTGCCCGCCCCGCGCAACATGTCCGTCGGTGCCTGCGCGCCCTGCCCCGGTCTGTTGCGTTTACGCCCGCCTCCGAATGCGGCACAAGGGGCGGACCCGCTTCAACCCGCCCGACCGGAGGCCACCCCCGTGATCAAGCTCGATATCCTCTCTGACCCGATTTGCCCGTGGTGCTACATCGGCAAACGCCAGCTCGACCGCGCACTGGAGAGCCGCCCTGACCATCCCTTCACGGTCGAATGGCACCCGTTCCAACTCAACCCCGACATGCCCGCCGAGGGGATTGACCGCCGCACCTATCTGGAGACGAAATTCGGCGGCAAGGACAAGGCCGCGGAGGTTTATGGCGCGATCGACACCCAGGCGCGCGCGGTGGGGCTCGAGATCGACTGGGGCGCGATTCAGCGCACGCCCAACACGCTCGACGCCCACCGGTTGATCCACTGGGCCGGGATCGAAGGGCGCCAGACCGCCGCCGCAAGCCGCCTCTTCCGCGCCTATTTCGAAGAGTACCGCGATATCGGCGCACATGACGTGCTGGCCGATATCGCCGACGGGATCGGGATGGACGCCTCGGTGGTCCTGCGCCTTCTGGGCTCGGACGCCGACCGCGAAGCGATCGCGGCGCGCGATGGCCACAGCCGCGAGGCGGGGGTGAGCTCGGTGCCGACGTTTATCGTGGCCGAGCGTCAAGCGGTGGTGGGCGCGCAGCCGTCGGAGCTTTGGCAGAAGGTCATCGACGAGATCGCACAAGCCGAGAAGACGGCGGCAGACAGCGCGGACGAATAGGCAGGCCCACCCGGGCGACGCGACTTCTGTTTGCGCGCGGTGAGGCGCGTGCGCACAGGAACGTGTTCGCTGGCGCACATCTGGGGCCCGGGTTTGGGCTGGCACTTTTTCCGATCTGGTGGTAGCGCCGGGGTCTAACAGGAGTTATCCCGTGCCATCCCGATCCATTTCCCGGAACGAGTTTGTCGTTCTCATCGCAATGATCATTGCGACCGTCGCCTTTTCGATTGACGCCATGTTGCCAGCCCTGCCCGAGATCGCGGCGGAGCTGACGCCCGAGAGCCCCAACGAGGCGCAGCTCATCATCACCTTCTTCGTGCTCGGCATGGGGTTGGGGACGTTTTTCACCGGCCCGCTCTCGGATGCCTACGGGCGCAAGGGGATCATGGTGGGCGGCGCGGCGCTCTATATTCTCGGCGCGATCCTGGCCTGGAGCGCGCCGACGTTGGAGACCATGCTCGCCGCTCGGCTGCTGCAGGGGCTGGGCGCCGCGGGGCCGCGTGTCGTGGCGCTCGCGGTGGTGCGCGATCTCTATTCGGGCCGCCAGATGGCCCAGATCGTCAGCGTGGTGATGATCATCTTCACCATCGTCCCCGCCTTTGCCCCCGCCGTCGGGGCGCAGATCATCGCCGTCACCGGCTGGCGCGGCATCTTCCTCGCCTTCACCGTCTTCTCCGCGCTGGTCACCCTGTGGCTCATGCTCCGCCTGCCCGAAACGCTCCCCACAGAGAGCCGCCGCCCGATGCGCCGCGCCGATCTGTGGGACGCGACGAAGGAAGTCCTCGGTCACCCGACCGTGCGGCTTTCGATCGCGGTCATGTCGCTGACCTTCGGGATGCTGTTCGCGATGATTTCCTCGATCCAGCAGATCTTCGACGAGGTTTTCGGCCGGGCCGACAGCTTCCCGTTCTGGTTCGCGGTGATCGCGCTGGTCTCGGGCTCGGCGGGATTCGTCAACGCCAAGCTGGTGGTCCGCTTCGGAATGCGCGCGATCATCAACACCACCTTCGCCATCGAGATCGCCATCACCGCGGCCATGCTCGCGCTGATCGTCTTCGATCCGCCGAGCGAGGTCCTCTTCGTGGCCTATCTCGTCTGGACGATCTCGGTCTTCGCCCAGATGGGCATGGTCTCGGGCAATCTCAACGCGCTGGCGATGGAGCCGATGGGCCATCTCGCGGGAATGGCGGCCTCGATCATCGCCGCGCTTTCGACGGTGGCGTCGGTGCTGATCGCGATCCCGATCGGGCTGTCCTTCGACGGCTCGCCCCTGCCGATTGCGATCGGCGTGCTGCTCTGTGTGATCGGTTCGCGGCTGCTGTCGGGGCTCATCCGCCGCGATGTGGATGCCGGCGCGCAAGAGGCGGAGGTTTGAGGGCGCCCTAGCCTTCGGCCTTTTCCTCCAGCGTCAGCCAGTCCTCTTCGGCCTCGGCAAGCCGCGCCTGCCGGGCGGCGAGCGCCTCTGTCGCCTTGCGGAACTTGACCGGCTCGCGGCTGTAGAGCTCCGCATCCGAGAGCAGCCCTTCGAGCTTGGCGATCTCCGCCTCCAGCCGTTCGATCTCGGCGGGAAGCTCCTTCAGGCGGTGGCTTTCGGTAAAGCTCAGCCCCGCCCGCGCGGTTTTGGCCGGTTTTGTCCCGGAGGCCGCGTCGGCGGGAGCGGGCGTCTTGTGCGCGCTCTGCCTGGCGGCAGGCGCAGCATCGGCCCGGGCCTCGGCCCGCTGGTCGCGATAGTCGCTCCAGCCGCCCGCATAGATGAGCGCGCGCCCGTCGCCCTCCATCGCCACGGTCCGCGTCGCCACCCGGTCGAGGAAATCGCGGTCGTGGCTCACCAGAAGCACCGTGCCGTCATAGCCGTCGAGCACCTCCTGCAGCAGGTCGAGCGTCTCGACATCGAGGTCGTTGGTCGGCTCGTCGAGCACGAGCAGGTTGCTGTCCCGCGCCATGAGCCGGGCCAGCAGCAGCCGCGCGCGCTCCCCCCCCGAGAGCGAACGGACGGGCGCGCGGGCCTGTGCCTCATCGAAGAGGTATTCCTTGAGATAGCCCACCACGTGTTTCGGCGTGCCGCGCACGAGAATCTGGTCGGCGCGCCCCGAGACGCGCATCTCGGCATCGCCCGTGAGGTTTTCCCACAGTGTCATGTCCGGATCGATCTGGGCACGGGTCTGGTCGAAATAGGCAAGCTTGAGGTTGGTGCCGAGCGTGACCTTGCCCGCATCGGGTGCCTCCTGCCCCAGCAGCATCTTGAGCAGCGTCGTCTTGCCCGCCCCGTTGGGCCCGACAAAGGCGATGCGCTCGCCGCGTTCGACCTTGAGATCGAAGTCGCGCAGGATGAGCCTCTCGCCAAAGCTCTTGGCCAGCCCCACCGCCTCGATCACCTTGCGCCCGCTCTTGCCGCCGCTCTCCAGCGCCAGCGCCGCCGTCCCCTGCCGCCGGATCATGCCCGCCCGTTCGGCGCGCGAGGCCTGCAACGCCCGGACGCGGCCCTGGTTGCGCTTGCGCCGCGCGCTGATGCCTTCCACAGCCCAGCGGGCCTCGGCCTTGATGTGGCGGTCGAGCTTGTGGCGCGCCTGATCCTCTTCGTCCCAGATCTTGTCGCGCCAGGCTTCGAACCCGTCAAAGCCGATCTCCTGCCGCCGGACCTGCCCGCGGTCGATCCACAGCACGGCGCGGCTGAGGGCGCGGAGGAAGGCGCGGTCATGGCTGATGAGGACAAAGGCGCTGCGGGTTGATTTCAGCTCGTCCTCAAGCCAGCCGATCGCCTCGATGTCGAGGTGGTTGGTGGGCTCGTCGAGCAGCATGAGCGCGGGTTCCGCAGCCATGAGCCGCGCCAACGCCGCCCGCCTCCGCTCGCCTCCGCTGGCCGCGGAGACCGCGCGCGACAGATCGAATTTCAGCCCCTCGGCCACGCGCTCGACCCTGTAGCTCTCGCCCTCCGGCAGATCGGCGGTGGCGAAATCGCCCAGGGTGGCAAAGCCCGACATGACCGGATCCTGCTCCATATAGCCAATGGTTGTGCCCGGCGAGACGACGCAGGCGCCGCTGTCGGGCTCGACCAGCCCGGCCATGACCTTCATCAGCGTGGATTTGCCTGATCCGTTGCGCCCCACGAGGGCCGTCCGGTCGCCCGGCTGGATCACCAGACCAAGGTCGGAGAAGACGGGATCGCCGCCGAAGGTGAGGGAAATGTCGGTGAGCTGGAGGAGGGGTGCACGTGCCATGAGGCGCAGCTAATCGCCCCGGCGGGCTGCGTCAATCACTCAAGCGCCGCGCGCCGCCCTCAAGCCCGCGCAGACGCCGCCGGCGCGCCGCCGGAATCGCGCCGATCTCGACGCCGGTGAAGACGTGCAGCGTGTTCATCGCCCGGTCCACCACCGCGTGATCGCTGACCCAGCCGCCCATGGCGAGATAGGTGCGGAGCAGCGGCGGCATCCGTTTCATCGCAAGCCGCGCATCGGGCGTGCGCCGCAACAGCTTGGCGAAGCGGAAGACATCCGGCGCCTTGACCCGGGGGAGCCAGCGCTTGGGCGCGAGATGGCGGGCCTGAAGCACGGTGAAGGCATCGAGGTACTCCTCCGCCGCGGTGCCCTGAAAGGACGAGCAGCCGAAGAGCATCTGCACGCCATGATCATCGACGTAGCGCGTCATCGCCCCCCAGGCGAGGCGCAGGATATCGGGATCGAGGGCAAACTCCGCATCGATGCAGAAGCGCCCCATCTCGACCATCGGCCCCTCGAAGCTTTCGAGCGCGGCGAGGTCGTAGAACTGGGCGGCGTAGCTGCGGGCGATTTCTCCGGGCCCGAGCCGCAGGAGCCGGAAGCAGCAGACGAGCCGGCCGCCGTCGCGGGTTTCGACCAGAAGGTGATCGCAGATCGGATCGAAGGCATCGGCATCCTCGCCCGCCCCGCCCGTGTCATCGGCGAGAAAGCAGCGCCAGCGCAGCCGCTGGGCCGCGCGCAGATCCGCGTCGCAGGCGGCAAAGCGCGTGGTGTAGCGCGCGCGTCTTGGCGTCGGGCTCAGGGCGGGCATGGCGTCAACCTCCGCAGATGCAACCTCGGGCGCAGCCATGGCGCGCCCGTGTTACGCTGGTATGACAAAATTCCGACAGCGCCCGCCGGTCAACCGCACCCGCGCGCCGCGCCCGCCCGATCGGCGGGATCGCGCCGCCTATTCGCCGAGCAGCGTGCCCGCGTCGAACCGGCCCAGGTTGCCCAGAAGCTGGCGCAGGAAGGTGGTGTTGCGCACGGTGTTGTCGGTCACGCGGCGGGTCAGCGCCACGACGCGGCCGTCGGCCAACGTGAAGCGCTCGACGTTTTGCGCGGTGCCGTCCGGCGAGAAGGAAATCGCGACCACTTGCCGGTCAAGGATCTCGGGCTCCAGAAAGCCGAAATGGCGGACCTGCTTATAGACATAGTAAACCGTGTCATCGCCGCTGACGCCCTGGGTCGTCGGGGTGCCGAGCGTTTCGATCACGCTGTCGCGGGTATCGACGCCGAGCACCACCTGGCCGAGGTCCTCCGGCGAGGGCACATAGCCATGATTGCGCATCTCCGCCACGCACCCCGCCACGGTGATTACGGCACTCAAACCAAGGGCGATGCGTCCCGCCCGGAATTTCCCTGCCATCTGCGCCCTCTTGTGTCCTGTGACGAAGCCTTTTATCGGCTTATCGAAGGACGACGGATTGTTCAACATCGACCGCAGCCCGGAGGCTCAAATGACCCGGCAGACGCCTTATGCCCATCCTTTCCACGTGTCGTCGCTCAACGGCAAGAAACCCACGCGCTTCGCGCTTCTCCCGTCTGCCGAGGCGCGCGAGGCGCTGCGGGCCGACCTGGATCTGCTGGCGCTGCGCAAGCTGACCTTCGAGGGCGAGATCCGCGCCGAGGGCAAACGCGGCTGGCGGCTGGAGGGCGCGCTCGGGGCCACGGCCGAGCAGGCCTGCGTCGTGACCGGCGCGCCGGTCACCACTCGGATCGAGGAGCGGGTCCTGCGCCGCTTCAGCCCCGATCTGGAGGAACCAGATGCCGAGGAAGTCGAGATGCCGCAGGACGACACGCTCGAGCCGCTCGGCGCCGAGATCGATCCCGGGCTGGTGATGGCCGAGGCGCTGGCGATTGCCCTGCCCGACTATCCGCGCGCGCCCGGCGTGAGCTTCGAGGACGCCCGCGCGACCCCACCGGGCGCCGAGGAAATCCGCGACGAGGACCTCAAACCCTTTGCCGGGCTCAAGGCATTGCGCGACAGGCTTGACCCTGACGAGACGTAAGTCGCGGTTGCCGTGACCCTATGTCAGGGTCCCCCCTTGCGCGTGGCGAAAAGATGCGTATTTTCGCGCGCTCGCCCATGAAAGTCATGGACAGCCCCGGCGCTTGCGCCTAAGAGCCGGGGATCAAGGATAAACGCCGGGCAATTGCCCGAGAGACATGAGGTTGAGACATGGCCGTCCAACAGAACAAAGTATCCAAGTCGCGCCGCAACAATCGCCGCGCACATGACGCGCTGACCGCGGGCAACCCCAACGAATGCGCGAACTGCGGCGAGCTGAAGCGCCCGCACCACGTCTGCGCCGCCTGCGGGCACTATGCCGATCGTGAAGTCGTGGCCCAGGCCGACGAGATCGAGCTCGACGAGGACGCCGCTTAAGCCGTCTCGGACAGGGTCGGTTAGCATGACCTCCGATCAACACGCGCCCGCCGACCAGCGTCGGGACCGGATCACCATTTCCATCGATGCGATGGGCGGCGATCGCGGGCCCTCTGCGGTCGTGGCCGGCATGGCGCGGTCGATGTCCAAGAACCCCGATATCGGGTTCATCGTGCATGGCCCGCAAGAGACGCTTGAGCCGCTCATCGCCAAGCGTCGCGGTCTGGCCGATATCTGCGAGATTCGTGACGCGAAAGACACCGTCCGGATGGACGAGAAGCCCGCGCAGGTCCTGCGGCGGAGCAAGACCACATCGATGTGGTCGGCTCTGACCTCGGTGAAGAAGCGCGAGGCGGATGTCTGCGTGTCCTGCGGCAATACCGGCGCGCTGATGATGCTGTCGGTGGTGCGGCTGCGCAAGCTCTCCGGGGTGGACCGGCCGGCGATCGCCGTGCTCTGGCCCTCGCGCAGCGAGCAGGGCTACAACATCATGCTCGACGCCGGCGCCGATATCCGCGCCGATGAGCATGACCTCGTCAAATACGCGCTGATGGGTGTCTCCTATGCGCGCAATGGGCTCGGGATCGAGCATCCGCGCGTCGGCCTGCTCAATGTCGGAACCGAAGAGCACAAGGGGCGCCCCGAGCTGCGCCTGGCCTATGAGCTGATCGAAGAGCTGACCGTTTCGGCCGATTTCCGCTTTGTGGGCTTTGTCGAGGGCGGCGATCTGCCGCGCGATACCTGCGATGTCATCGTCACCGACGGCTTCTCCGGCAACGTCGCGCTCAAGACCGGCGAAGGCACCGCGTCGCTCATCGGCGAGCGGCTGCGCGAGGCCTTCCGATACTCGCCGCTCTCGCGCCTCGCCTCGGTCCTCGCCTACACCTCGTTGCAGCGGCTGAGCAAGAAGATCGACCCGCGCCGGGTCAATGGCGGCGTTTTCCTCGGGCTCAACGGAACGGTCGTCAAATCTCACGGCTCGGCCGATGCGACCGGCGTCTCCGCGGCGATCAAACTGGCCTACCAACTCACCCAGTCCAACTTCTCCGAAAAGCTCGCCGCGCGGGTTGCATCCGCCCCGGCGCTTGACCAAGATGGCGAAACTGGGGACGGGAGCGAATAAGAACATGACGACGCGAGCAGTGGTGCGTGGCGTTGGGCACTACCTGCCCGACCGGATCGTGCCGAACAGCGAGTTCGAAACGCGGCTGGACACGAGCGATGAATGGATCCGCTCACGCTCGGGGATAGAGCGCCGCCACTTCGCCGCCGATCATGAGAACACCTCCGATCTGGGCGCCCATGCGGCGCGGGCCGCGCTGGCCGATGCGGGGCTTGAGGCCGCCGATCTCGACGCCATCATCCTCGCCACCTCGACCGCCGATCTGACCTTCCCCTCCGCCGCGACCATGGTGCAGGACGCGATCGGCATGCAGTCGGGCTTTGCCTTCGACGTTCAGGCCGTCTGCGCCGGGTTCGTCTATGCGCTCACCACCGCCAACGCGATGATCCTCACCGGCCAGGCGCGCCGGATCCTGGTGATCGGGGCCGAGACCTTCAGCCGCATCATCGACCACGAGGACCGGGCGACCAGCGTGCTCTTCGGCGATGGCGCCGGCGCGCTCATCCTCGAGGCGCAGGACGGCGACGGCAGCGCGGCCGACCGCGGCATCCTCGCCTCCGATCTCAATTCCGACGGGCGCTACCGCGACATCCTCTATGTCGATGGCGGCGTCGGCACGCGCGACACCGGTTTTCTGCGGATGCAGGGCAAGGAAGTCTTCCGCCACGCGGTGGAAAAACTCGCCGAGACCGCCGAAACCGCGCTCGCCAGCATCGGGCTCAGCGGCGCGGACGTGGACTGGATCGTCCCGCATCAGGCCAACATCCGCATCATCCAGGCGACGGCCAAACGCATGGGCGTGCCGATGGATCGGGTGATCACCACGGTGCAGGATCATGGCAATACCTCTGCCGCATCGATTCCCCTCGCGCTCTCCGTCGGCAAGGCGCGGGGCCAGATCAAACAGGGCGATTTGATCGTCACCGAGGCAATCGGCGGCGGTCTGGCCTGGGGATCCGTGGTTTTGCGCTGGTAATCGCGCCCCGACGCCTTTCCTCAAGTGCTTGATATTGACTTGGCTTTTTCATAGACCGTACAGTCGCATGAACGGGCCTGGAGGTAATGGTATGTCGAGCAAGACCCTGACGCGCATGGATTTGAGCGAAGCGGTGTTCCGCGAGGTGGGGCTGTCGCGCAACGAAAGCGCGCAGCTGGTTGAATCGGTTCTGAGCCTGATGTCGGAGGCGCTGGTGCGCGGCGAGCAGGTCAAGATCTCCTCCTTCGGCACCTTCAGCGTACGCGGCAAGACCGAACGCGTCGGCCGCAATCCCAAGACCGGCGAAGAGGTCCCGATCCTGCCGCGGCGCGTCCTGACCTTCCGCCCCTCGCACCTGATGAAGGACCGCGTGGCCGAAGGAAATCGCGGGTAAGCCCGGGACATGGCCAAATCGCCCGACGCGTTTCGCACCATCAGCGAGGTTGCTGATTGGCTCGACACGCCGGCCCATGTGCTGCGCTTCTGGGAATCCAAGTTCACACAGGTCAAACCGGTCAAACGAGCCGGCGGGCGGCGGTACTATCGCCCCGCCGACATGCTGCTGCTCGGCGGGATCAAACGGCTGCTGCATGACGATGGATTGACCATCAAGGGCGTCCAGAAACTGTTGCGCGAAGACGGCGTGAAGGCCGTATCCCTGCTCTCACAGGCGCTCGATGATCCCGACGCGGATGCGGCGCTGAAGGCGCAGATCGACGATGGGTCGAAGGCTGCTCCGGGTGCAGGCGAGGAGATGACCGACGCTGCGGCCGAGCCGGGTTTGGAAGAGCTGCCGGACGTTGACGAGGCGGCAGAGGAAGCCGTAGACGCCGAGGGTGCGGAGCCTGACGCAGAGCCCGAGGACCTGCCTGAGCCAGAAGCCGAGCCCGAGCCAGAAGCCGAGCCCGAGGTCGCCACAGAGGTGCCGCTCGATGAGCCTGCCGAACCACAGGACGACCTCTTTGCCGAAGATCCAAGCGCGGACGAGGGCACCGCGGAGGAAGACGAGACCGCTCTGCAAGACGCTGCGGAGGATGAGGCCGAGGAGGTCGCGGAGCCCTTGGCCGAGCCTGAGCCTGAGGTTGCCGCTGAGAACAGCGAAGAGCCGGCGCTGGACGAGGCCGAAGACGCGATTGCCGCCTGGGAGGCCGACGCGGCCGAGCCGGAAACCGCCGAGTTGCCGGAGCTGGAACCAGAGAGCGCAGAGGCGCTCGACCCGCCCACCCTTGATGCGCTGGACGAAGACGAGATCGGTCTCGATCTGCCGGACACCGCCGAAGACCCCGCGCCGATGGCCATCGAGGACGCGCAGCCCGCGCTCGCCGACATTCCGGCCGCTGCCCTGCCCGCCGATGTGGTCGATACCCTGCGCGCGCTGGCCGCTGACGCGGAGGCGGTAGATCCGCCAGAAACCCCCGGCGCGCTGACAGCTCTTTCGTCCGTGCCGCGCGACAGACTCCGCGATCAGCGCGACCTGCTGCAAGCGGCAAAGGCCCGGCTGGAGGCCCACCGCGAGGAATTGCAGGAGCTGATGCTTAACGTGGCGGGCCGCTGACAGAAATATGCGCAAGCCCCCTTGCCCCCACCGCGAAATAAAGTATGAAGCCCCAAGTGTCGGGCTATGGCGCAGCCTGGTAGCGCGTCCGTCTGGGGGACGGAAGGTCGCAGGTTCGAGTCCTGCTAGCCCGACCACTTCACCGCTCACCATCTGCATGCCGCATCCGATCCGCCGCGAGGAGATCGAGACATGACGGGTGTATTGCCGAGCCAAACCCTGCGCGCGTTCATCGCGTCGGGGGTGATCGCCGCTTCGCCTGACATTCAGCCCGCCCAGATCCAGCCCGCCAGCCTCGATTTACGCCTTGGCACTGTCGCCTATCGCGTGCGCGCGTCTTTTCTGGCCGGCGGCGCCGCGCGGGTTTCGGACCGGCTGGCCGAGTTCGAGATGCATCGAATCGACCTCAGCGATGGCGCGGTGCTGGAGAAGGGCTGCGTTTATGTCGTGCCGCTGATGGAGCGCCTCGCCCTGCCCGACGATGTTCAGGCGGTCGCCAATGCCAAGAGTTCGACCGGTCGGCTCGATCTGCTTACCCGCACCATCACCGATGGCGGCACCGAATTCGACCGCATCCCCCAAGGCTATCACGGGCCGCTCTTTGCCGAGATCTGCCCGCGCTCCTTCTCCGTGCTCGTCCGGCCGGGTATGCGCCTCAATCAGATCCGCTTCCGGCAGGGGCAGGCAGCGCTCGACGATGCAGCATTGATGCGCCTCAACGCGCAGACGCCTCTGGTCTCGGGCACGGCTGTGATCGATGACGGATTGGCGTTTTCGGTGGACCTGCAGCCCACTGACGGCGATCTGGTTGGCTATCGCGCCAAGCCGCACACCGGGGTGATCGATCTCGATCGGATCGGCGGCTACGATGCCGATGCCTATTGGGAGCCGGTGCGGAGCCGCGAGGGGCGCATCATCCTCGACCCCGGCGCGTTCTACATTCTGGTGAGCCGCGAAGCGGTCTGCATCCCGCCCGATCACGCCGCCGAAATGGCGCCCTACCTTGCGATGGTGGGTGAATTCCGTGTTCACTATGCGGGGTTCTTCGATCCCGGCTTCGGCCACGCCGCGGCTGGTGGCGCGGGGTCACGCGGCGTGCTGGAAGTCCGTTGCCACGAGGCCCCCTTCGTTCTCGAACACGGGCAGGTCGTCGGGCGGCTGATTTATGAGCGGATGGCCGAGGTCCCGGATATGCTCTACGGCGTCGACATCGCGTCGAACTATCAGGGGCAAGGCCTCAAGCTTTCCAAGCACTTCCGATCGAGTGTTAATGCATAGCTTTACCTAGCGCAGGCGTCGAAACAGGCTCCATCCACGCCGGGCTTTCTGCATCGCGCCGCGCGTGGATTGCGCGCTCGCGCGGTCTTCAGGGCTCATCTCGGCGCGGGATTTGCCTCCCCCGGCCATATGGTCGATCCCCTTCGACACGCCCTTGTTTATCACCTGCCGCAGCACGCGGTTGAGTATCATCGTCGCCAACCTGTCGATCTGCATCGAACTATCCTTCCGGGTAAAACACTTCGTCAATCATCGAACTGTTCGCCAATCATCAAACTGTTCGTCACTCATCAAACTGTTCGTCATTTACCGAACAGTTTGTCATTCGTCGAACATTTCGCTCTGCGGCTCATCGTCCTCGGCGTCATCTTCGGCCTCTCCGGGGCCGGGAACGGAGCCCGGCGGTGGGCGATTGTCGAGCAGACCGGCCGCACGAAGCTCCTTCACACCGGGCAGATCGCGCGCGCTCTCAAGGCCGAAGTGGTCGAGAAATTCCTGCGTGACGACAAAGGTGACCGGCCGGCCCGGGGTCATGCGTCGCCGCCCGAAGCGCACCCATTCCATCTCGATCAGCTGATCGACCGTCCCGCGCGAGACGCTCACGCCGCGGATCTCCTCGATCTCGGCGCGGGTGACCGGTTGGTGATAGGCAATGATCGCGAGGGTTTCGATGGCCGCACGGCTGAGCTTGCGCGTCTCGACCGTCTCCTTCTGCATCAGGTAGCTCAGATCGGCGGCGGTGCGCATCGCCCAGGCATCGCCCACCTTGACCAGACGCACGCCGCGCCCCTCGTAGCGCTTTTGCAGGTGCACCAGCGCCTCCTTGGGCTCGCAGCCATGCGGCAGCCGCCCGGCAAGATCACGCAGGCTCAGCGGCGCGGCGGAGGCAAAGAGAAGCGCCTCCACCATGCGCTCCTGTTCGGCCATTGGCGGGGCGTCGAAGAGGCTGTCTTCGCCGGGCTCGGGCGCGGCGATCTGCTGCGGGTCATCCATCGCGCGGCTCCCTCCTGCGCAGCTCGATCGGCGCGAATGTCGCGCCCTGCCGGATCTCGACCTTGCCCTCCTTGGCAAGCTCAAGCGAGGCGGCAAAGGTCGCCGCGGTGGCCGAGCGCCGCTTCTTGGGATCGACCGAGAAAGCCTCGGGCAGGTAACTTGAAATATCGGTCCAGGTGCCCGCGAAACCGATGAGCCCACGCATCCGCTCCAGCGCCTGTTCCATGGTGAAGACGGACTCGCGGTCCAGCACGAAGGGGCGGAAATCATCGCGCGTCTTGAGCCGGGCATAGGCCTGCATCAGGTCCAGCACGGTCGCGGTATATTCGACCTTGCGCACGCGCTCCACCCGTTCGGGAATGCCGCGCGCGAAGAAGTCCCGGCCGAGCTGATCGCGGGCCATGAGCTTGGCGGCGGCATCGCGCATCGCTTGCAGCCGTTCGAGCTGAAAGGCCAGGTGGGCGGCCAGATCCTCGCCGGAGGGGCCCTCTTCCGCAGGGTCAGGCGGGAGGAGAAGGCGCGATTTGAGAAAGGCGAGCCAGGCGGCCATGACGAGGTAATCGGCAGCCAGTTCGATCCGAAGTGTCTTGGCCTGTTCGACGAAGGCGAGGTATTGCTCGGCGAGCTGGAGGATGGAGATCCGGCGCAGGTCAACCTTCTGCGTGCGGCTCAGGGTGAGGAGCAGATCGAGCGGCCCTTCGAAGCCGTCCACGTCGATGATAAGCGCCTCCGCCGCGAGGCGGGCCGCTACCGCGCCCTGATCGGAGGCGGGATCGTCGAACAGCTCCTTATCGGCCATCGGCCCCCACGTTACTGCATCAGGCTTTCAAGTTCGGCCTCCAGCGCGCGGATGTCAATCGCGCTTGGTACCTGCCGCAAGGCCAGCGCAGCCTCGGCGCGGGCTTCGGCCATCGCGCTGAGCGGCGGGGCTGCCTCGCCGGCGGCGCGGCGGTCTGCGAGCGAGGCGTTGCACAGCAGCGCAAGATCACAGCCGGCGGCAAGCGCGCCGGAGATTTTCTGCGCGACCGAGCCGGGCACCGCGCCCATGGACAGATCGTCCGACATCAGGAGCCCGCCAAAGCCGATCTCCTCGCGGATGAGGCGGATGGCTTCGGGCGACAGCGTCGCGGGCACGCCGTCTCCCCCGGGCAGGACGATATGCGCGGTCATGGCGCAGGGCAGATCGCACAGCGCGCGGAACGGGGCGAAGTCGCGGGCGCGCAACGCGTCAAGGCTGGCGTGGATTTCCGGCAGGTCGGCGTGGCTGTCCTGCGTTGCGCGGCCATGGCCGGGGAGGTGTTTCATGATCGGCAGAACGCCGCCCTGCAGCAGCCCCTCGGCCGCGGCCCCGCCATACTCGGCCACGCTCTCCGGCTCGGTTCCGAAACAGCGGTTGCGCAGGAACGGGTGCGTCTCGTCGCAGGCGATATCGAGGGTGGGCGCGCAATTCATATCGATCCCGACGGCGCGCAGTTCGGCGGCGATGATCCGGTGGCGCAGCCGCATCGCGCAGGCGGCATTGCGGCCGGCGGCGACCACGTGATCAAGCGGCGCGGGCCAGGCGCGCCAATGCGGCGGGCCGAGCCGTTGGACGCGCCCGCCCTCCTGATCGATCATGATCGGCGCGTCGCGCCCCACCGCGCTGCGCATCTCATCCGTCAGGGCGCGAAGTTGGTCGGGCGTCTCGGCATTGCGCGCGAACAGGATGAAGCCCCAGGGGTCGAGCTCGGCGAAAAGCCGGCGCTCGTCTTCGGTCAGCCGCGGGCCCTCGGCATCGAGGATGACCGCGCGGGGGGCGGCGCTCATCGCAGCGTGACCGGGATGCAATCGGCCCCTTCGGCCATCAGAGCGGCGCAGAACTGGCGCGCGTCGCTCATCTGGGCAAAGCCCTCGGCGCGGAGGCGATAGAGCGTGCGGCCGACGCTTTCGGCCTCGACGACGACGCGGGCCTTGTCGAACATCAGCTCCTCGAACCGCCGGGAGATCGCGGCCCAGGCGGCCTTGGCCTCCGCCTCGTCGGGAAAGGCGCCGAGCTGGACCAGCGTCGTGCCGGCGGGCAGGCTGGATTGGCTGATATCGCGCACGGCCGCCGCGGCCCCGGCGGGGCGCCCGGCGCTCAGTGCCGCGGGGCGGCGCAGCGGGATAAGCGAGCGCGCGAGGCCCGAGGCCGGCGGGGACGCAAGGGCGGATTGGCCCCCGCTTTGGCCCGCACTCTGCGCCGCGACCTGGGCGGCGATTTGATCGGCAAGGGCGAGGATGGCCGCCTCTTCGGGGTCGGCGGGCTCGGAGGCCCCTGCCCCGGCGGGATCGGCGTTTTGGTCTGCATCGCGCTTGGCGGGAGCGAAGGCCGCCAGATCCTCGGCGCTGAGGTCAAGCGGTTCGGGCGCAAGCACGAGGCTGTCGGCGGGGCGTTCGGCGATCCCTTCGGCGGCGACGTTGTTCACCGCGAGCCCCTGATGCTCGGCCGCGACGCCGCCGGGGTTTTCGGGCTGGACCCGGATCGGCCCCTCGATCGCCCGCACCACCGGCACGCCGCTCACATCGCGCACCACCAGCCGGTAGCCCCAGACCCCAAGGCCCGCGATCAGCGCCAGCGACACCGCCGCGCCGATCAGGTTCACCATCGCGCCGCGCGCCACCGGCGCACGCGCCTCCAACGCGCCCATCTGTGGGGAATACTCTGCCATACCGCCTCATCTCCCCGGCGGCGTCTCGCGCCGGGTCTTGCCTGTGCCTGTCCCCGGCGGATGTGGCTTTGTTCAGCGCATCTCTTCTGCCGGGGTCACGCCCAAGATACCAAGACCTGACGAAATGACAACGGCGGTGGCACGGGCGAGCGCGATTTTGGCTTGCGAGACCTCGGGCACCTCGGGTTGCAGGAACCGCAGCTCGGGCGCGTCGTTGCCCCGGTTCCAGAGCGCGTGCAGCTCGGAGGCGAGATCGTAGAGGTAGAAGGCAACGCGGTGCGGCTCATGGGTGCGCGCGGCGATCTCGACGATCCGGGGCCATTCGGCCAGCTTCTGGATCAGGCGCAGCTCGGCGGCATGGCCGAGCTTGGTGTGATCGGCAGCGCGGAGCGTGGCGTCCGAGGCTTCGACACCCGCTTCGGCCGCACGGCGCAGCACCGAGCAAACCCGCGCATGAGCGTATTGCACGTAAAACACCGGGTTATCCTTGGATTGCTCCAGCACCTTGTCGAAGTCGAAATCGAGCGGCGCGTCGTTCTTGCGCGTCAGCATCACGAAGCGGGTCACATCCGCGCCGACCTGTTCGACCACGTCGCGCAGGGTCACGAATGTGCCGGCGCGTTTGGACATCTTGAAGGGCGCGCCGTTCTTGTAGAGCTTGACGAGCTGGGTGAGCTTGACGTCCAGCGGGACGCGGCCATCGGACAGCGCCGAGACGGCCGCCTTCATCCGCTTGACGTAGCCGCCGTGGTCGGCTCCGAAGACGTCGATCAGCTGATCGAACCCGCGCTCGATCTTGTCGAAGTGATAGGCGATGTCCGGGGCGAAATAGGTCCAGCTGCCGTCGGATTTCTTCACCGGGCGGTCCACGTCATCGCCATGGTCGGTGGAGCGGAAGAGGGTCTGCTCGCGCGGCTCCCAGTCTTCCGGCGCCTTGCCCTTGGGCGGCTCCAGCACGCCCTCGTAGATCAGGCCCTTGGCATCGAGCGCGGCAAGCGCGGCCTCGATCCGGCCGGTGCCGTAGAGCGATTTTTCAGAGAAGAACACGTCCATCTTGACGCCGAGCGAGGCGAGATCGGCGCGGATCAGTTCCAGCATCCGTTCGGTGGCGAATTCGCGCACCTCGGAGAGCCAGACCTCCTCGCCCTGTCCCACATAGGCGTCGCCGACCTTGTCCTTGAGCGCCATGCCCACATCGATGAGATAGTCCCCCGGATAGGTCCCGTCGGGGAATTCGACCTCCTCGCCATGGGCTTCGAGGTAGCGCAGGTAGACCGACCGCGCGAGCACGTCGACCTGCGCCCCGCCGTCATTGATGTAATATTCCTTGGTGACGTCGTAGCCCGCGTAGTCCAGGAGCCGCGCCAGCGCATCGCCGAAGACCGCGCCGCGGGTGTGGCCCACGTGCAGCGGGCCGGTCGGGTTGGCGGAGACGTATTCGACGTTGACCTTCTGGCCCGCGCCCATGTCGAGCCGCCCGAAGCGCTCTCCTTCCGTCAGGATCCGGCCCACGAGCCCCTGCCAGACCGCATCCGAGAGGCGCAGGTTGATGAAGCCCGGACCCGCGACACTCGCCTCGGCCACGCGCGCGTCCTCGACCAGAAGCGCGACGAGTTTTTCGGCGATGTCGCGCGGCTTGGCGCCGGCGGGCTTGGCCAGAACCATGGCCGCGTTGGTCGCCATGTCGCCGTGGGCGGCATCGCGCGGCGGCTCGACCGCCACGTTGTCAAAACTCAGCCCCTCGGGCAGATCGCCGCGCGCGGTCAGCGCATCGAGGCAGGTGATCACATGCGCGCGGATATCGGTAAAGAGGTTCATGGCAACGTCCATTGTCTGGCTCGGAAGATAAAGCGCGGGTTTAGCACGGCCCGCGCGGGCGTCAATGCGGCTGTCTTGGGCGCCCTATCGCGGCAGGCGCACCGTGGCGTCCACCCCGCCGAGAAGCTCAGCGTGGCTCTGGAGCGCGAAACGGTCGGTCATTCCGGCGATATAGTCGAGCACGATCCGCGCGAGGCGCTTTTCATCCTCCGCCTCGGCCACGTCCTTGCGCCACTGTTTGGGCAGGAGATCAGGCTGGGCCATGAAGAGCGGGAAAAGCTCGCGCACAACGCGCGTCACCTGCTTGCGCATCTCCACAACCTCGGGCGCGCGGTACATGCGGTGAAAGAGGAATTCGCGGATCTGCTTGAGGTCCTCGAACACCGGTTGCGAGAATTGCACCATCGGCCGGCCCGCCGCGCGGATATCCTCCACCCGCTCCGGCGCCAGCGCCTTGATGTTGGCGGCGCTCACGCGGATGACGTCCTCGACGAGGATCCCGAAAAACCGGCGCAGCGCCTCGTGGCGGCGGCGGTAGTAGTTGAGGCCCGGATAAGTTTGGTCGACCTCGGCGAAACAGTCCTTCAGGATCGGCAACTCGGCCAGCTCGTCAGTCGAGAACAGCTCGGCGCGCAGCCCATCGTGCAGGTCATGGCTGTTGTAGGCCACGTCGTCCGAAAGTGCCGCCACCTGCGCCTCGGGTCCGGCGAAACTGCCCAGCTCCAGATCATGCACCGCGTTGTATTCGGCCAGCGCATAGGGCAGATCGCCGGTCACTGGGCCGTTGTGCTTGGCGATGCCTTCGAGCGATTCCCACGTGAGGTTCAGCCCGTCCCACTCCGCGTAGTGCCGCTCCAGCGAGGTGACGATGCGCAGGGTTTGCGCGTTGTGATCAAAGCCGCCGTAGGGGGCCATGAGTTCGGTCAGCGCGTCCTCGCCGGTGTGGCCGAAGGGCGGATGGCCCAGATCATGCGCCAGCGCCACCGCCTCGGCCAGCTCGACATTGAGATCGAGCGCCATGGCGATGGTCCGCGCGACCTGCGCCACCTCGATGGAGTGGGTCAGCCGGGTGCGGAAGTAATCGCCCTCATGCTCGACGAAAACCTGCGTCTTGTGCTTGAGGCGGCGAAAGGCGCTGGCGTGGATGATCCGGTCGCGATCGCGCTGGAAACAGGAGCGGAAGGTGCTGACCGGCTCGGGGTAAAGGCGCCCGCGCGAGCGGTCTGGATCGGTGGCATAAGGCGCGCGCATCTGGGGTGGTCCTTGTCGGAGGTCTTTGGCGCCCGTATATGTCATGATGACGCGCATGAAAACCGCCCCGGGGCGCGGCGTCCGCCCTCGGCCCCCACCGGCCCCGTTACCGCAGGATTGAGACATGAACCTACCGCCCAAAGTGACCGACCGCGCCTTTGCCCGCCTCGCCGAAATCGGCGCCTCCGCCCAGGGCCAGGCGCTGCGCGTGGCAGTCGAGGGGGGCGGATGCTCGGGGTTTCAATATGACATCCGGCTCGACGAGCCGGCGAGCGATGATCTGGTGCTGGAGCAGTCCGGCGAGCGGGTGATCGTGGATCAGGTCTCGCTGCCGTTTCTGTCCAACGCGGTCATCGATTTCAGCGAGGAGCTGATTGGCGCGCGTTTTGTGATAGAGAATCCAAACGCCACCAGTTCGTGCGGTTGTGGGACGAGCTTTTCTCTTTGAAGCCCCAGTCGGCGCCGCCGAGTGCTGATCCATCGCGGGATCTGGGCGGATAGGGCAGATTGGCCGGGGCATTGGGCCCGGCCGACCGGCGCGAGCGCCGCGCCTGATCGTAGATGATCAACAGCCCCGAGGCGATCACGATGGCCGCCCCGACGAACACATTGACGCCCGGCTTTTCATCGAAGAACGCCGCGCCGATCAGGACCATCCAGACGAATTGCATGTTGACCAGCGCCATGACCGTGTGGGCCGACATCAGGTTGAGCGCGTGCACAACGAGGTAGCGTCCCGCGAACAGCAGCGTGGCATAGAGCGCGGCCCAGCCGAAATCCTGAAGCGCCATCGGCTGATAGACGAGCGGCAGCACCATCCCCATCACGAGGCAGAGCGCGAGGTTGGGATAGAAGACCAGCGCCAGGGGGCGGTTTTCCCGCGCCCCGATGTAGCGCGCGAGGATCATCGAGACCGTGCCGCTCAGGCAGGCGAGCAGCGCCATCACATGGCCAAACCCGATGCCGAGGACCCCCTCCGGGAAGAGGCACACGACGCCGATCGCGCCGGCGGCCAGCGCGATCCAGGTCAGCGGGCTCACGCGTTCGTTGAGCATCGGGCGGGCCAAAAGCCCCGCGAGGATCGGCATGATGCCGATGAAGATGAATACCTCGGCGAGCGGGATGTGTCCGAAGGCATAGTAAAAGCAGACCGCCGCGACGACCGTCATGCTGGCGCGCAGCGCCATGGCCCACGGCTGTGCCGTGCGCAAGGCTTGGCTCGGCGCGCGACTGAGAGCCGAGACAACCACGCACAGAATGGCGACCAGCGCCCCGCTGAAGAAAAACAATTGGGGCGCCGCGTAGGCGCCCGCAAAGAGCTTGGTCACACCATCCGCGGCGGACATGACGACTGTGTAAATCGCAACGAGAAGAACACCAACCAATGTCGCTGAATTTGTTGTGATCTTCACCCTTGCTCCTTCAAACTCTGGCGGTCCTCGCGAAACGCTCAAAGAATTCCTCGAAGTAAGGCGAAGAACCCTCCGCAGCATTGATGACGCTCAGCGCGGGAAGTTCAAGAGTTTTTTCTACTTCTGCTTGCATCGACTTCCAGCTTCCGCGGGTTTGACCGTCCGCATGCAGCAGGGTCTGCGACAGGCCGCGCAGCGCCGAGGGGCGCGTGTCATCAAGGTAGAAGCCCATCCGCTGGGGCGCGAAATCGGCATCGAACGCCTCACCGCCGCGCACCGCCTCAAGCCAGTTCACCATGAGATAGCAGTGATAGTCGTCATTCACCGTGGCCTGTTCGCCCGCGATGATCTCGTAACCATCAAGCACGCGCAGCACCGAGGTTTCCCAGTATTCCGGCACATCCATGCCGGCAAAGCGCATCGCGATGCAGATCTCGGCCAAAAGGTCGGTGTTCTGGTCGAGCAGCGCGAGGATGCCGGCGAAGTGGAGGCTCTGGTGGGTCCCTTCGGCCAGCTCGGGATCCTTGCGGCCGTATTCCGACAGATAGAAGACCGCGTGGGTCAGCTCGTAGGCCGCCTTCTTGTTGGGAAGCGCGAAAAGCTGGGAGCGCGAGACGAAGCGGCGCACGCGATCGGCCAGGCCCGGATCATGGGCAAAGGCATCGAACCCGCGGCGCGCGACCAGCCGCGCGGCCTCCAGCCGCTGCAGATCGGACAGCTCGCCCTCGGCCAGCCCTTGGGTACAGGTCCATTCCGCCATCCGCTCGCCCGCCGTGCCCGCGATGCCGAGGTCCTCCAGATCGAGACCGATCGAGAGGAAGAAGCGGTAGTATTGCGGAAAGAAGGAGATGCGGTCGAGAATGCTCTGGTAGACCGGTTGGAGCGGCTCCAGCGCGGACAGATCGGGGCGCAGCCCGCTCGTCTCCATCACATTGAGCAGCTCGGCATTTTCCTTGAGCCAGAAGACGTCGCTCTCGGAGCGCCGCGCCCGGGCAAAACATGTGGCAAGCGCGCCGACCTTGTCGGTCAGTGTCGCGCTAGATTTAGGGGGGCGAAAGGCAATGATATTGGTCATGTGGTGATCTCCGTCGTCGCGGAGTTCCCCCTCCGCCGTCCCGATTTGCGATCCCCGGGCGGGGGCGTGGTCCCGCCCTGCCCGGGGTCGAGGGTCGTTTACTTGGCGGCGCGGGCCGGGCCCGACCAGCTGACGAAGGCGCCGGTCACATCGCCATCGCGCGCGTCGGATTTCGCTTCCGGGCCGCTCCAGGAGACATAGGCGCCGGTGGCGTCGCCGTCGCGGGCGTCGGTCGTGGCTTCCGGGCCGCTCCAGGAGACGTAAGCGCCGGTGGCATCGCCGTCATGGGCGTCGGATTTCGCTTCGGGGCCGGACCAGGAGACGAAAGCACCGGTTGCGTCGCCGTCATGGGCCTCGGTTTTGGCTTCCGGGCCGCTCCAGGACACGAACGCGCCGGTGGCATCGCCGGAAAGCGCATCGGTTTTTGCTTCGGGGCCGGACCAGGACACATAGGCGCCCGTGGCATCGCCATCGGACATCTCGCGCGCCATCGGTTCGGACCAGGACACGCACGCGCCCGTTGCATCACCCGTCAGCATGTCTGTGGCCTCTGCGGGGCCGGACCAGGAGACGAAAGCTCCGGTGGCTTCTCCGGCGTCCAGCGCGAAGCCGGCGTCAGCGATCTTACGGGCGAAAGCGGTTTTTTTCAGTGCGGTCATTTTGATGTTCCCCATCGTTTGCAACTCATGGTTGTATTTGGACACTACCTAAGGGCGATCACGCAAGCATTTTTTCATCTTTAGGTTGTTTTGACTTGCGCGAAATTCACCTAAAAGTTGCAAGGCCTTGATTCAAAATGAGGAATGCGCGCCGTCGCTGGCGCCACATTTTCGGGCGCGCCGGCGATCAGGGGCCGTTCGGGGGCTCAACGCTTTCGAAAGAGGTGATTTCCGCGAGGGGAATCACCCCGCGCGGCGCATTCGGGCCGCGAATCCCGCTTGCCCCCCGGGCCGGGTTGCCGGATACCGGAAGCGCCAAATCCGGGGGTCACATGAAGATCGCGACATTCAACATCAACGGGATCAAGGCGCGCAGCCTCGCGCTGCCCGAATGGCTCGATGCGGCGCAGCCCGACGTGGCGATCCTGCAGGAGATCAAATCGGTGGACGAGGCCTTCCCCCGGGAGCTCTTCGAAGACCGCGGCTATCAGGTCGAGACCCACGGGCAGAAGAGCTTCAACGGCGTGGCGATCCTGTCGAAACTGCCTCTGGAGGATGTGAGCCGGGGTCTGCCGGGCGATGAGAGCGACGAGCAGGCGCGCTATATCGAGGCGACGGTGGTGGGCGAGCGGCTCGCGGTCCGGCTCTGCGGGCTCTATCTGCCCAACGGCAACCCGGTGCCGGGGCCGAAATACGACTACAAGCTGGCCTGGATGGAGCGGCTCGAGGCGCGGGCGCGGGATCTGCTCGGCGCGGAGATGCCCTTCCTCATGGCCGGGGATTACAACGTGATCCCGCAGGACGAGGATGCCAAGCGCCCCGAGGCCTGGCACGCGGACGCGCTCGCCCTGCCCCAGACGCGCGCGGCGTATCGACGGCTGCTCAATCTCGGGCTGACCGACGCCTTCCGCGCCCGCACCCAAGGGCCCGGGCACTACAGTTTCTGGGACTATCAGGCCGGCGCCTGGAACCGCGACGACGGGATCCGCATCGACCACCTGCTCCTGAGCCCCGAATGCGCCGACTGCCTGACCCACTGCGAGATCGACCGGGCGGTGCGCGGCGGCGAGAAACCGTCGGACCACGTGCCGGTCTGGATCGAGCTTGCGGCATGAGTGCGCGGAGCGGCTGGCTGCGCCGCGCGGAAGCCATCTGGCGCGGCAAGACGGCGCCGCAGCAGCGGCTGCACGGCTGGCTCTGGCAGAAGACGACGCCCCGGGCCGCGCCCTCTGAGGATCCGCACCTGCTCTTGGCCATCCCGCTCGTCTCTCGCGCGCGCGCGCCCGATTGGCAGATGGTGGAACACAACCTCGCCCAGACGATTGAGAGCTTTCGTCGTCAGACGGATGGAAACTGGCGCGCCTGGGTCTGCGGTCAGGATCGGCCCGAGGCGGTGGATCTGGACCCGCGCGTGTCCTTCACCCGCTCGTCCGTTTCCGACCAATTCTACGACAAGGGCCACAAGCGGCGGCAGCTCATCGATCACATCTCCAGGACCTATCGCGGCGACGGCTACTACATGCAGTTCGACGCCGACGACCTGCTGCACCCGGAGTTCACCGCCTTTGTGCGCGGCGATCACAACGGCCGCGGCTATCTGATCAGCGAGGGGTACATCGTCCATGCCGAAACCGGGGAGATCGCGCGGCTCGCGCCGCCCGAGCGGCGGTTTTTCCGGATCTGCGGCTCGTCTTCGGCGGTCTACGTGGATTTCCGCGCCCATCGCCGCTATCGCGCTTTTCTCAACCGGCACCGGTCACACACCAAGATCGAAAAGGTCTCGGCCCATTTCGGTGTGACCTTCGATCCCGTACCCTTCCCGGCCGCCTGCTACATGATCGGCCACGGCCAGAACATGGTCGAACGGCGAGGCAAGATGGATAACAAGATCGGGCTCCTGGACCGCTACGCGGTGGAGGATCCGGCGGAGCGCGCGCGGATCCGCGAAACCTTTCGCATCGGGGCGGGCGCTTAGCGGGTCACGTCATGCCCGTAGAGCCAGTCGAACTGGCGGGCGAGCGCGCCGGGGGCGAGCCGGCCGGCGAGGCGCAAGCCGCTATGGGCGGCAAAGCGCAGGGCCGGATTGCGCAGGTGGTATTTCCAGGCATTGCGGCGGGAGGTCTCGACGACGCGGGCAACGCGCGGGCGGCGCTCGGCGCTGTAGGCGGCGACCGCGTCGCGCGGATCGGGGAATTCGGCAAGCGCGCGCCCGAGGACCCAGGCGTCCTCCAGCGCCATGTTCGCGCCTTGCGCCATGAAGGGCAGCATCGGGTGGGCCGCGTCGCCGATGAGGGCGAGCGGGCCGCGAAAGAGCGGATCGGGAATCGGGTGGGTGAAGAGCCCCCATTGAAAGACGGCTTCGGTTGCGCGCAGCAGCTCTGCCGCGGGGCCCTTGAAGTCTGAGAACCTCGCGCGGAGCACCTCGGGATCGCCGGGGTGTGACCAGCCTTCTTCAGCCCAGCTCGCGCGTTCTTCGACCGCGACGAGGTTGGTGCGGGCGCCGCCGGAAAGCGGATAGGCCACGATGTGGCGCCCGGGGCCCATGAAGACACGCGCCTCCCCGGGTGAGGGCGCATCGACCACCGCGCGCCAGGCGACCTGGCCGGTAAACGCGGGCGGCGCGCTCTGTTCTAGACAGGCGCGCAGGCGGGAGCGGACGCCATCGGCCCCGATCACGAGCGGCGCGATGGCGGCCTCGCCGTCCGGCCCGGTGAGGCGCAGGCCGCCCGGCGCGATCTCGGCCGATATCTCACTGCCGAGCCGGATCTCCACCCCTGCCTCGCGTGCGCCGCGGGCCAGAATGTCGATCAGATCGGCGCGGTGGGCAAAGAGATAGGGCGGCGCATCGGGCCCGGCGCCAAGCGGGATTCGGGTGACGACCTCGCCGCGCGCATCATGCAGCGCCACCGCCTCGGCCCGCGTCGCCACGTCGCGCAGATCGCCCCCCAGCCCGAGAGCATCAAGCACGCGCAAGCCGTTGGGGCTGATCTGAAGCCCCGCGCCGACCTCGCGCAGCGCAGGCGCGCGTTCGTGCAGCGTCACCCGGGCGCCGCGCAGGGCCAGCGCGCGCGCCGCCGCGAGCCCGGCGACCCCCCCGCCGATGACGGTGATCTCCTGCGCGATCAGCATCGCGCCGCGCCCCCAACGCAAAACGCCGGGGCGAGACCCCCGGCGTCGATGTCATGTCTGTGTGCCTGGTGCATCAGTCGTCGCGATGGACCTTCTCGCGCCGCTCGTGGCGCTCCTGAGCCTCGAGGCTCATGGTGGCGATGGGGCGCGCGTCGAGGCGCTTGAGGCTGATCGGCTCGCCGGTGACTTCGCAGTAGCCGTATTCGCCCTCTTCGATCCGGCGCAGGGCGCTGTCGATCTTGGCGACGAGCTTGCGCTGGCGGTCGCGGGTGCGCAACTCCAGCGCGCGGTCGGTCTCTTCGCTGGCACGGTCGGCCACATCGGGGATGGAGCGGGTGCTGCCCTGCAAAGTCTCGATCGTGTCCCGGCTGTCGGCCAGAATATCGGCCTTCCAGGCTTCCAGTTTCCGGCGGAAATATTCGAGTTGGCGCTCGTTCATAAAAGGCTCATCCTCGGCCGGCTGATAGTCGGACGGCAGGAAGCTTTCTGCTTTCATTGCAATATCCTTCTCTGGACCCTGATCGGACACTGTCGAAGTTTTGTCGGTCATCAGGTCCCTCCTTGTGGCGCCGCGTTTACCGCAGGTACCAAAGGATGTCACTACACAAAACCCACCCGTTGCCCCCGTCCGGTGGTGTGGTAAACCTGCGCCGGTGAAGATCTTGCAAAGAGATGAAGAATGCGTTTCCAGGGCACCGAGAGCTATGTCGCCACCGACGATCTGACGATCGCGGTCAATGCTGCCGTGACGCTGGAGCGCCCGCTTCTGGTCAAGGGCGAGCCGGGCACCGGAAAGACCGAACTGGCCCGGCAGGTGGCAAGCTCGCTCGGCCTGCGGATGATCGAGTGGAACATCAAATCCACCACCCGCGCCCAGCAGGGGCTTTATGAATACGACGCGGTGAGCCGGCTGCGCGACAGCCAACTGGGCGACGCGCGGGTCAACGACGTGGCCAACTACATCCGCAAGGGCAAGCTCTGGCAGGCCTTCGAGGCCGAGGAGCGCGTGGTCCTGCTGATCGACGAAATCGACAAGGCCGATATCGAGTTTCCCAACGACCTGCTTCAGGAACTCGACCGGATGGAGTTTCACGTCTACGAGACCGGCGAGACCATCCGCGCGCGCCAACGCCCCATCGTCATCATCACCTCGAACAACGAAAAGGAGCTGCCGGACGCCTTCCTGCGCCGCTGCTTCTTTCACTACATCCGCTTTCCCGACATGGAAACGCTGCGCCGGATCGTCGAAGTGCATCATCCCGGGATCAAGGACGCGCTTTTGACCACCGCGTTGACCCAGTTCTACGAGCTGCGCGAGCAGCCGGGGCTCAAGAAACGGCCCTCGACCTCGGAGGTGCTCGATTGGCTGAAGCTGCTGCTGGCAGAGGACCTGAGCGCGGAGGATCTGCGGCGCGATGGCGGCGATGCCCTGCCCCGGCTGCACGGGGCGCTGTTGAAAAACGAGCAGGATGTGCATTTGTTCGAGCGTCTCGCGTTCATGGCTCGCCGCGCGCGGTGATGCGCGCGTTCGCGACGGCGGTGCTCGCCCTGGCGCTGAGCGGATGTGCCGATCTGCCCGATCCCTCGCTGCCCCCGGTCAAGACCTTTACCGCGCCGCCCGATCTGCGGCTCGGGGCGGTCTCCAACAGCCGGGTGATGCGCGATTTTCTCGACCTCACCTTCCAGCTGGAGAGCGGGCGCCCCCTGCCCGTGTTCACGCGGTTCGAAGGGCCGGTCACGGTGCGGCTCACCGGGCATTACGATGGCATTCTGGCGGCGGATCTGGACCGGCTGCTTGCGCGGCTGCGCGATGAGGCCGGGATCGAGATCTCGCGCCTGCGCGGCGAGCGCGCCGCTGGCCAAGCCAATATCACCATCGAGGCGATCTCGGGGCGCCAGATCCGCAATTCGGTGCGTCAGGCGGCCTGTTTCGTCGCGCCCAACGTCTCGTCTTTCGCCGAATATCGCCTTGCGGGGGACGACACGCTCGATTGGCAGGCGCTGCGCGAGCGGCGGCGGCTTGCGGTTTTCGTGCCCTCCGACATGAGCCCGCAGGAGGCGCGCGATTGCCTGCACGAGGAGCTCGGCCAGGCGCTCGGGCCGCTCAACGATCTCTACCGGCTGGCGGGCAGCGTCTTCAACGATGACAATATCCAGTCGGTCCTGACGCCCTATGACATGCTGCTGCTGAAGGTAAGCCACGATCCCGCGCTCGAAAGCGGCATGACCGAGGCGGAGGTCCGCGCGGCCCTGCCGGCCATCCTTTTGCGGCTCAATCCCGAGGGCGGGCGCGCGCGCGATCTTCCCGCCGCGCCGATCGATCGGGCGTGGATCACCGCGATCCAGAGCTCGCTCAACCCCAATCTCTTTCCCGCCGCCCGGCTGCGCGCGGCGCGCGAGGCGGTCTCGCTCGGGCGGCGCCACGGGCTGTCCCGCGTCGAACGGGGCTATGCCGCCTACAACCTCGGCCGGGTGCGCGCAGGGCAGGATCCGGCGGCCGCGCTGACGGCCTTTCTTTCCGCCAATCGCCACTATGCCGCAGCGCCGGGCACCGAGTTGCACCGCGCCCATGTCATCAGCCAGATCGCCAGTTTCGCCCTGGCCTCCGGCGACGGCGAAACCGCGCGCCGCCTGGTGGAGCCGGCGATCCGGATCGCGCGCGCCCATCAGAACGCCGCGCTGCTGGCCACGCTCATGCTCATGCGCGCCGAGGCGCTGGAGCTGACCGGCGAGGAGGCCGAGGCGGCGGCGCTTCGGCTGGACAGTCTGGGATGGGCGCGCTACGGCTTCGGCCCGGACCGGGCGGTCCGGACGCGGGTCGCCGAAATCCAACGCCTGCGCCCCCCGGCCCCGGATCCGCAAGACCCCGAGACGATCCAGAACGCCGACCCGCAAGACGAAACCCGCACCAGCGACCAGAACTGAGCCCACCGGAGGTTTGCCATGCTAGTCTATCTCTTTGCCCTGGCCGGAGCGATTTATGGCGCCTGGTCCGCGCGGCGCCGCAAGGGCAGCGGGCTCGACATGGCGCAATATGCCGCCGGCTATGCCATCGCGCTCGGCGTGCTGGGGCTCTTCATCGACCTGATCCTCATCCGGTCCCTCTAGACGGGGCGCCGGCGGTGTTCCTGCCCTTCTTCGAGGCCCTGCGCCGCGCCGGGATCCCGGTCTCTCTGCGCGAATTCCTGACCTTTCTCGCCGCCCTCAGGACCGGCATCGCCACCTATGACGTCGAGGCCTTCTACCACCTTGCCCGCAGCGCGATGGTCAAGGACGAGCGCCATATCGACCGCTTCGACCGCGCCTTTTCCGAGAGCTTCAAGGGGATCGAGGCGCTCCCGCTCGACGCGGTGCTGGAGGCGCTGGACCTGCCCGAAGACTGGCTCACCAAAATGGCCGAGAAACATCTCAGCCCCGAGGAAAAGGCCGAGATCGAGGCGCTTGGCGGGTTTGACAAGCTGATGGAAACCCTGCGCGAGCGGCTCAAGGAGCAGCAGGGCCGGCATCAGGGCGGCAACAAATGGGTCGGCACCGCCGGGACATCGCCCTTCGGCGCCCACGGCTACAACCCCGAGGGCGTGCGCATCGGGCAGGACGAGAGCCGCCACCAGCGCGCGGTCAAGGTCTGGGACAAGCGCGAGTTCCGCAATCTCGACGACACGGTCGAGCTCGGGACGCGCAACATCAAGGTGGCGCTCAAACGGCTGCGCAGCTGGGCCCGCACCGGCGCGCAGGAGGAGCTCGACCTCGACGGCACGATCCGCGCCACCGCCGAACACGGCTATCTCGACGTCAAGACCCGCCCCGAGCGGCACAACGCGGTCAAGGTCCTGCTGTTTCTCGATGTGGGTGGCTCGATGGATCCGCATATCCGCGTGGTCGAAGAGCTGTTTTCCGCCGCCCGCGCCGAGTTCAAGCATCTCGAATACTACTATTTCCACAACTGCCTCTATGAGGCCGTCTGGCGCGACAACGCCCGGCGCTGGAGCGAGAAGATCCCCACCTGGGACGTGCTGCGCACCTATGGGCCGGATTACAAATGCATCTTCGTCGGAGACGCGGCGATGTCGCCCTATGAGGTCGCGATACCGGGCGGGGCGAACGAGCATTGGAATGAGGAATCGGGGCAGGTCTGGCTCTCCCGCGCGCGCGCGCACTGGCCCGACACGCTCTGGATCAACCCGCTGCCGGAGGCGCATTGGGGCTACACCCAATCGGTCGGGATGATCGCCGAGATCTTCGAGGATCGCATGGTGCCGATGACGCTCGACGGGATCACGCGGGGCATCCGTCAGCTCGTCTGAGAAGCGCGGCGCGTTTTGCAAGGCAGGAATTCCTTACTTATGCGAAGACGCGCGGCCTGATTAAACTGGTCGGGATTATCTCGCCTCATGCCGCAAAGGGCGGCGCATTTTTCCACGGCGATTGCGCATCCAAGGGATTACACGAAATGAGTTTGCTCGGAACACTGACCAAGGTGGCCATCGGCTATGCCGCCGCCAAAGGTGTGAGCCATTTGTCGAAAGGCGACGGGCTGCGCGGGATCATGGATCAGGTCACCAGGACCATGGGCAAGACCGGCGTCGCCGGGACGGGCCGCGGCACCCCTGCCTTCGGCGGTTTCGGCGAAGCTGGCGCACGGATGCAGGACATGTTTACCGGCATGATGGGCGGCGGAGCGCGGTCGTCGGACCAAGGCGCGCCGGCGGACACGGCGGGCAACGGCGGGCTCGGCGCGCTCATGGGCGCCTTTGGCTCCGGACAGGGCGGGGCTGGCCTTGCCGGGCTGCTCGCCGCGGCCGGCGGCATGGTCGCCACCGGACAGGCCCGCACGCAGGAGACGCTGAGCGCCATCGGCGCGGAGCCGGTCAACGCCGAGATGGAGGCGCAATCGGGCCTCATGCTGCGCGCGATGTTCCAATCGGTGAAAGCCGACGGGCGAATCGACAAGGACGAGCAGGCACAGATCATGGCATTCCTCGGCGACGATGCCACCGAGGCCGACACCACCTTCCTGCGCACGCAGCTCGCCGCGCCGATCGATATCGAGAGCCTCGCCGGTGACACCCCGGCCCACCTCGCGCCACAGGTCTATGCCGCCTCGCTCATGACCATCCGCGTCGATACCGAGGCCGAGCAGCAATATCTGCGCGATCTTGCCGAGGCCCTTGGCCTCGACGCCGCGACCGTCGCCGCGCTGCATACCCAGATGGGCGCGCCCGCGATCTGAGCGAATTCCGGCTGGCCTCCCCCGCCCCGTTGGGCTACCTCAAACGAGGGAGCAAGGCGGGACGAAATGCCGGATACGATCATACAACGCTGCGCGCAAAAGGGGCTGCGCATGACCGGCCAGCGCCGGGTCATCGCGCAGGTCATCGAAGACGCCTCCGACCACCCCGACGTCGAGGCGCTGCACCAGCGCGCGGTGGCGATTGATCCCAACATCTCCATCGCGACGGTCTACCGGACGGTCAATCTCTTCGAGGATCTGGGCATCATCGAGCGGGTGGAATTCGGCGACGGGCGCGCGCGCTTCGAAGACGCCGAACGCGACCATCACGATCACCTGCTGGATCTGCAATCGGGCGAAGTGATCGAGTTCGTCGACCCCGAAATCGAAGCGCTTCAGGAAAAGATCGCCGAGCGGCTCGGCTATCGGCTGATGGGTCACCGGCTCGAACTCTACGGCACGCCGCTCAAGAAAGGCTGACCCGGACGCCGCCCTGCGCGATGGCCGCGAGGGTTGCAGAATCGCGGCGCGGCGCGTTTTGTGGGCCCATCCGGATCGACGGCGGAATTTCCGCTTCCTCCACCCCCCTTGGGACTGAAGACTCGTGGCAAACCTGCGCGGCGCATTGATGATGACGCTTGCGATGGCGCTCTTCGCCATCGAGGACAGCTTTATCAAACTCGCCTCCTCGGCCGTTTCGCCGGCGGTGATCGTCCTCTGTCTCGGCCTGAGCGGCGCGCCGATCTTCGCGCTGCTGGCGCGCCTTCGGGGCCTGCCACTGTGGGATCCGATGCTGGCGCACCCCGCCGTCATCCTGCGCACGGCCTCAGAACTCGTCTGCACCGTCGCGCTCGTGGTGTCGCTCGCCCTAATCCCGCTCTCGCTCGCCTCCGCCATCTCTCAGGTCGCGCCGCTTCTGGTGACGATGGGCGCCGCGCTCTTTCTGGGCGAAGAGGTCGGCTGGCGCCGCTGGAGCGCGATTTTCGTCGGGCTCGCGGGCGTCATGATCATTCTGCGCCCCGGGTTCGAAGGGTTCGAGCCCGCCGCCCTCATCACCGTGCTGAGCGCCCTTGGCCTTGCCGCGCGCGACGTGGTGGTGCGCCGCGTCCCGCCGCGTCTGCACACATTCCAGATCAGCTGGATCACCTTCCTTGCCATGATCCCCGTCGGCATCGCCGGCGTCGCGCTGACCGCAACGGGCGCTCCGGGGGCGGCGAGCCTGCCCGAGCCGCGCACTGTGGCGCTGCTTTTCGCCGTCATCGGCTTCGCGCTCAGCGGGTATTACTGTGTCGTGACGGCCACGCGCACGGGCGATGTCGGGTTCGTCACGCCCTACCGCTACACCCGGCTGATCTTTGCGATGATTCTGGGGATCCTCGTCTTCGGCGAGACGCCGGATGCGCCCATGCTAATCGGCGCGGCGCTGGTCGTGGCCTCCGGTCTCTATGCGCTTTTGCGCGAAGCGCGCCTGAAACGCGCCGAGCGCCGCCTCGCCGCTTCAAAGCCGCATCAAGCCCTGCTATAGCCGGGTCGAACCAACTATTCCGCTTTCCGAAAGGTCATTGCATGAGCACCATCGTCGACATCCACGCCCGCGAAATCCTCGACAGCCGGGGCAACCCCACGGTCGAGGTCGACGTGACGCTCGAAGACGGCTCCATGGGCCGCGCGGCCGTTCCCTCCGGCGCCTCCACCGGCGCGCATGAGGCCGTCGAGCGCCGCGATGGCGACAAGAGCCGCTACATGGGCAAGGGCGTGCGCGAAGCAGTCGCCGCGGTCAACGGCGAGATCGCCGAAGCGCTCGTGGGCATCGAGGCGACCGAACAGGTCGGGATCGACACCGCGATGATCGAGCTCGACGGCACGCCCAACAAGGGCCGCCTCGGCGCCAACGCGATCCTCGGCGTCTCGCTCGCCGCCGCCAAGGCCGCCGCCGAATACTGCGAACAGCCGCTGTTCCGCTACGTGGGCGGCACCTCGGCGCGCCTCCTGCCCGTGCCGATGATGAACATCATCAACGGCGGCGAGCACGCCGACAACCCGATCGACATCCAGGAATTCATGATCATGCCGGTCGCGGCCCATTCCATCGCCGACGCGGTGCGCACGGGGTCCGAGATCTTCCACACGCTCAAGAAGGAGCTGACATCGGCGGGCCTCTCCACCGGGCTCGGCGACGAGGGCGGTTTCGCCCCGGCGCTTGGCTCCACCCGCGAGGCGCTCGATTTCATCCTGAAATCCATTGAAAAAGCCGGCTTCAAACCCGGTGAAGAGGTCTACCTCGCGCTCGATTGCGCCTCGACCGAATACTACAAAAACGGCAAGTACGAGATGTCGGGCGAAGGCAAATCGCTCTCCTCGCAGGAAAACGTCGCCTATCTCGAAGGCCTCTGCGCCGACTACCCGATCATCTCGATCGAAGACGGCATGGCCGAAGATGACTGGGATGGCTGGAAGATGCTGACCGACACGCTCGGCGACAAGGTCCAGCTCGTGGGCGATGATCTCTTCGTCACCAACCCCGCCCGCCTCGCCGAGGGGATCGCCAAGGGCAGCGCGAACTCGATGCTCGTCAAGGTCAACCAGATCGGCACCCTGACCGAGACGCTTCAGGCCGTCGACATGGCCCACCGCGCGCGCTTCACCAACGTGATGTCGCACCGGTCGGGCGAGACCGAGGACGCGACAATCGCCGATCTCGCCGTCGCCACCAACTGCGGCCAGATCAAGACCGGCTCGCTCGCGCGCTCCGACCGGCTCGCCAAGTACAACCAGTTGATCCGCATCGAGGAAATGCTGGGCGAGACCGCGCAATACGCGGGCGCATCTATCCTGCGCTGAAGCCGAACAGAAAAAAACCGGGGTCCAAAGCGGCCCCGGTTACGGTTTTATCAAAGGCGATGCTGGGATCGAGCGCTCAATCGCGCAGCTTCTGCACCATCATACCCACAACGACCTGAACCACGAGGCCTGAGACTCCGCCACCGATGAAGTTGCCGGCCAGCGCTCCGAGGTCGAGCCCGCCGGCCATCGCCGCGCCGCCGCCCAGAAGACCGCCGAGCAATTGCCCTCCGCCAAGGCCGCCAGCGGCCCCCGCAAGTATGTTGCCGATTGTGCCCATGTCGGAGTGTTGCAGGGTCTTGCCCCCACCGAACCCACCGATTGCGCCGCCCACAAGCTGTCCTAGAACTGCTTCCATTGGTTACCGTCTCTCACTGATACTGAACAAAATTTAGATTAGGTTTTATATACTTTCCGGCGCCCCCGATCAACGCCGCCAAAGGTCTCGCTACGTTACGTAACGAAAAGGCCGCGCGCCGGGGGCCGCCTCGACACTTACGGCGCGCTGATGCGCCCGCCGAAGACTGGCTGCGAAACGCCAGTCGTACCCGGCACGGAGGTGGGCAGGCCGTGCAGCACGCGCGCCGCGAGGAAGGCAAAGGCCTGCGCTTCGAGCATGTCGCCATCGAGCCCGACCGCTTCGACCGGCAGGACCTCGCAGCCGCACCCGGCCTCCAACCCCGCCATCATCACCGGGTTTTTCCGCCCGCCTCCGGTCACCAGAAGCCGCGCGGGCCGTTCGGGGCAAAAGCCCATCCCCCGCGCCACGGCCCGCGCCGCAAAGGCCGTGAGCGTCGCCGCCGCATCCGCATCGCTTTGCTGCGCGACCGCTCGGCCGACATCCCCGAAGGCATCGCGGTCGAGTGATTTCGGGGGCCGCTTTGAGAAGTACCGCCGCGAGAGCACGCGCTTCACCAGATCGAAATCCGCCTCGCCCTGCGCCGCGAGCGCGCCGCCGTCATCGAAGGATTCGCCGCGGCGCCTCTGCATCAGATCGTTGATCGGCGCATTTGCGGGCCCGGTGTCAAAGGCCAGCAACGCGCCGGGAGCCTCGGGGCTCTCCGCGCGCGGATCGACATAGGTGAGGTTTCCCACACCGCCCAGGTTGAGAAAACACACCGGCTCGCGCAAGCTGAGCCACTGGGCGCAGGCGAAGTGAAAGACCGGCGCCAGCGGCGCGCCCTCACCGCCCTTACGGATATCTTCGCTCCGGAAATCCCAGACCACCGTGCGCCCGAGCCGCCGCGCCAACTCCGCGCCATCGCCAAGCTGGTGCGTGCCGCGCCCCTGCGGATCGTGGGCCAGGGTCTGGCCGTGAAACCCCGCGACCGACGGCTCGTCAAATTCCGACATCAACGCCGCGTGGGCCGAGAGGACCACCTCATGCGCGCGCGCCAACTCCGGGCTCATCGGCCGCTCCGGCCACCGACCGAGCACCGCCCCGAGCGCCCGCCGCTCCGCCTCCGAATAGCCCCGATAGCCGCTCGCCCCGAACGCCTCGATCCGCGCGCCATCGGTCACCAGCACCGCCGCATCGACGCCGTCCAGCGACGTGCCCGACATGGTCCCGAGAACGGGCCGCATTTTCCCTGACATGATGCCCTTTCCCTCCTCGGCCTGCGCGCCTATAGCTAGCGCCACAGAGCAGACCGGGACAAGAGCGATGACCTACCACCCGAAATCCGAATTTCTCAACGTCATGATCGAGCGTGGCTTTCTGGCGGATTGCACGGATTCTCAGGGCCTCGACGAGGCGCTGGCCTCGGGCGTCGTCCCCGCCTATATCGGCTTTGACGCGACCGCGAAATCGCTGCACGTGGGCTCGCTCATCCAGATCATGATGTTGCGCTGGCTTCAAAAAACCGGGCACAAACCGATCACGCTGATGGGCGGCGGGACGACCAAGGTGGGCGATCCCTCCTTCCGCGCCGACGAGCGCCCCCTGCTCACCCCGGATCAGATCGACGCCAATATCGCCGGAATCCGCCGGGTCTTTTCCGCCTACATCACCTACGGCGACGGGCCCACGGACGCGCTCATGCTCAACAACGCCGAGTGGCTTGACGGGCTCAATTACCTCGATTTCCTGCGCGACATCGGGCGCCATTTCAGCGTCAATCGGATGCTCGCCTTCGAATCCGTCAAGTCGCGGCTTGATCGCGAGCAATCGCTCTCCTTCCTCGAATTCAACTACATGATCCTGCAAGCCTATGATTTCCTTGAGCTTAACCGGCGCTACGGCTGCCTGTTGCAGCTCGGCGGCTCGGACCAGTGGGGCAATATCGTCAACGGGATCGATCTTACCCGGCGCGTACTGGAGCATGAAATCTACGGGCTGACCTCGCCGCTGTTAACCACGAGCGACGGGCGCAAGATGGGCAAGACCGCCGAGGGCGCGATCTGGCTCGATCCCGCGATGCGCTCTCCTTACGAATTCTGGCAGTTCTGGCGCAACACGACCGACGCGGACGTCGGGCGGTTCCTCAAGCTCTATACCGAATTGCCCATTCAGGAATGCGACCGGCTCGGCGCTCTCGCTGGCTCCGAGATCAACGACGCCAAGATAGTGCTCGCCAATGAAGTCACGGCGATGCTCCACGGCAAGACTGCTGCGCAAGCCGCTGAGAAGACGTCGAAAGATGTCTTCGAAGCGGGTGGCATCGGGGCGGAGCTGCCGACGATTTCGCTCGCGCCGGAGGAGATTGCCGAGGGCATCTCCGTGGTCCAGCTTTTCACCCGATCGGGCCTCGCGAAATCGGGCAAGGACGCCAAACGTCTCATCGCGGAAAACGGCGCGCGCATCGATGGCGAACCGCTCACCGATACCGGACTGATGCTACGCGCGGAGGATATTGGCGAGGGGCTCAAGCTGAGCGCGGGGCGCAAACGCCATGCCCTGGTGAAGCTCAACGGGTGAGCCGCACTGTTAACCTTTCCTGCAAGGGTTTCAGTCAACTTAAGGCTTCGTTAAGACTTGGCCGTCAGTTTTGCGGAAACGGGGTTTAATCCTGCCCGCAACTGGAACGGTTTTGATGGTTTTGTTCATTGTCGCAAGCGGTATCGTCTCTGGCGCGATCTCCGCACTGATCACTGTCTTTTCGGGGCTCGGGTTCCTGTGGATGCTGGCCAGCTATAGCGTTGGCGGCATGGCGGGAATGCTCCTTGCGCTTCTCGGCGGAGTGGTGCTCACGAGCCTGCGCGGTCAGGAGTCCGAGAGCCGTGACACATCCATCTTGTCTGATGAAGCGCTTCTCGACGCCGACTTTTTGCTCACCGAGCGGCACACCGACACTTCGGACCTGAGTGCCTCAAAGACGCGGGCCAGCAGCGACCGCTGAGCCACTTCAGATCGCGACGATTCTGCCTCAGATACGCCGTCGAAATCTGTGATCCCCCAGGCGCAAGCCGCGCACAAATTTCCCGCAAAAAACGTGACTACCGGCCCGCCCGAGCTCGCCTTTAAGAAGTGAAAATCGGCATGCACCCTCGTGATTTTGTGTCTAACATATGGAAATAACACAAAATTAATCCCTCCCCCGTTATCCGGAGAATAGTTCTGTACTGACAAGCGCATCGCCTTATAGTTGAGCATGCCATGCGCTTAGGCGGATGTATCAGTGTATCGGTTTTAGCGAAACGCTGGATTTCCGGCAGGGCAGAGGATGGGGGATGACTAAACAAAAACTCGCGGTCATTGGCGGAGGAGTCGGCGCTGTTACGGCCGTCTACGCCATCACGCAAACGCCGGACTGGCAGGACAAATACGACATCACGGTCTATCAGCTGGGGTGGCGGCTCGGCGGCAAGGGCGCCAGCGGGCGCAACGCCGCTTACGGCCAGCGGATCGAAGAGCACGGGCTGCACGTCTGGGCCGGCTTTTACGACAATGCGTTCCGCAACATGCGCAAATGCTACGATCAGCTTGCCGAGCTCGGTCTGCGCGATCCCGATGCGCCGCTCGGGACGATGGACAAGGCATTCAAGCCATTGTCTCACCTGTTTCTCGCCGAGCGCTTCGAGACTGAAACATCGGACAACCCATGGCGCCCATGGGTGATCGATCTGCCGCCCAACTCGAAGGAGCCGGGCAGCGAAACCCATGTTCCCGGCCCGTTCGAGATGATGCGCCGGATCCTAGAAATCGTCGTGGAATTCCTCAAGAATGGCGCCTTCAATTCCGCCAAGGATCCCCGATACGGATTCCACATTCCGCATCAGCTTCACGATGTGCATCACGCGATTCACAGCCATGCCAAAAGCATGCCCGACGATCCCCGCCATCATACGCCGCGCCAGACGAATATCCTCGCCGATCTCATCGCCGCCGCGCAGGCCGAAGTGCATGCCCTGGAAACGCCCGAAAACCTCGCGGACGATCCATGCCGCCGCGGCCTTTTCCTCGCCGATCTGGCGCTTGGCTACATGTACGGGATGGCGACGAGCAACGCCTTTACCAGCGGATATGACGTTCTCGACCAATGGGAATTCAGCGATTTCCTGCGCCAGAGTGGAACGAGCGACGCCGCGCTCGAGTGGGTCGCGGTCCGAGGCTGCTACGACTTCGTCTTCGGCTTTCCCTTCGGCAATACCGAGCGGCAGGGCAACTCCGGCGCTGGTACCGCCATTCGCGCGATGTCGCGCCTGATTTTCACCTATTCGACCGCGATTTTCCACAAGATGCAGGCCGGGATGGGCGATACGATCTTCGGCCCCTACTATCAGGTGCTGCGCAAGCTTGGCGTGAAATTCGAGTTCTTCTGCGCGGCGCGAGACCTCCATCTCGACGCGGATGGGATCGGGATCGACCGGCTGAGCATGGTGCGGCAAGCGGCGATCAAGGATGGCACATATGAGCCATTGGTCGACGTCGAAAACCTGCCCTGCTGGCCGTCGGAGCCGCTTTGGGATCAGCTGGTTGACGGCGAAAAGCTCAAAGCGGACGGCGTGGATTTCGAATGCGAGAAAGACCCGCCCCGCGGTGAGGCCTTCGAATTGCGCCGGGGCGAGGATTTCGACGTCGTCCTGCTCGGCGCGTCCCTCGGCTCGCTCCCCTATCTCAGCGGTGAGCTTTCGAAAGCCTCGCCGCGCTGGCGCATGATGCTCGATCGCGTGAAAACCGTGGGCACCCACGCGGCGCAATTCTGGCTCAACCGGTCCGCCGATGATCTCGGCTGGGACGAACAGGTCGCCAAGCACAATAGCCCGGGCACCATCCCGCCCCCGCCCATGCGCACCGTGATCACCGGGTTTGCCGAGCCGCTCGATACCTGGGCCGACATGTCGCATCTGATCTCGCGCGAGGATTGGGGCGCCAATGAGCCCGAGTCGATCGCCTATTTCTGTGCCCCGGCCCCGGACGGCGAGACGCTGGAGGGGTTTGACGCGCGGGTGGAGGACTGGACCAACGAGGCGCTGCCGATGTTGTGGCCGCGCGCGAAAAAGGACGGCGGTTTCGACCCGGAGCTCTTCCACGACGGCAAAAAGGCCGGGCGCTACACGCGGGTCAATATGTACGGCTCTGAGCGCTATGTGCTCTCCGTCGCCGGCAGCGTCTTCCACCGGCTGAGCCCGTCGGAAAGCGGCTTCGACAACCTCTATCTCGCGGGCGACTGGACGCGCTGCGGGCTCAACGCCGGTTGCGTCGAGGCGGCGACCATGTCGGGCATCGCCGCGGCGTCGGCGATCACGGGCGTGTCGCTGCTCAATGTCGGCGCGGAGGATATTCCGGACGCGGGCAGCCTTTCCGAAAAGGCGATGTTCCAGACCAACTCGATCTCGGGGACCCATTGGCCGCTCACCCCGTTTTTCGCGCGCGGGGAGATGACCGGCTGGTTCTTCTTCTATGAGCTGCCCCGGAGCGAGGTCGCGGCGATGCTGCCCGACGGGATCTTCCTCGGGCATTGCCCGATGACGCGGCCCGGGTACCATCCGGTCGGCATGTCCTTTTGCCACTACCAGACCGTGCGCGGCTCCTTCATCCCCGACTTCCTCGCCATGAGCCCCTACGGCGAGGCGACCTTCGCGATTCCCTACACCCGGACCGAAGAGGCCGGGCAGACGGATTTCCTTTATCCTCGGCAGCTTTACGTCAACAGCAAGTCGGCGATTTTCGCGGGTCGGTTCTTCTATGCGATGCCCAAGGAGGACGCGACAATCACGGTGGGCAACAGCCATTTCACCGCGAGCGATGACAAGGGACTCGCGCTCGACGCGACCTTCCAACAGCGCCGCGATCCGGTGGCGCTCTCGGGCCATCCGGCGCATGGGGCGATCTCCGATCTGCTGGACATGACCTTCGTCACCCGGCGCAACTCGGGCCGGATACTTTACAACGCCTTCGACCTTCAGCTCGATCGCGCCTATGTCGCCCCGGTCACGGCCGAGGTGGAAACCCGCGATCCCTCAGGTGGCTTTCCCGCGGCCAACCTGCGCCTGCGGGGACTGGAGCCGCATGCCACTCGCCGCTTGCCCGGCGCATTTCGGATCTGGTGCTCGTGGTCGATGACCAACCCGCTCGATTCACGGCGCGTCCGGGAGGCGGCAGAGGCGCGCGCCTGGGTTCGCAGGGAACGATGAGCGCCTTGAGTTCCCCTGTTTGTCATAGCTGTTCGGCCTCCCTGCCGGAGGGCGCGCGGTTCTGTGCGAGCTGTGGCACCCCGGTGGAGCGATTCGACCAGGCACCCGAACAGCGCGTGCTCACAGTCCTCTTCGTGGATTTCGTGGGCTCCACCGCGCTCGCGCAATCGCGGGATCTGGACAGCTACGACGATACCATCAGCGGATTTCACGAACTCGCCGAGACCCTGATCAACACCTATCACGGCATGGTGCTCCAGCGATATGGCGACGGGGTTCTGGCCTGTTTCGGGCTGACCGAGGATGGAGAGGATGCCGCCGTGGCGGCGATCGCCTGCGGGCTGTCGATGATCGAAACCGCCCCGCGTCGCCTCGACGGGCATCGCGTCCGCGTCGGGATCGACAGCGGTCAGGTCATGTGCCGCGTCGGCCAGCAGGGCGCCTTGCTGCCGATGATCACCGGGCTTCATGTCAACCGCGCCGCCCGGCTTCAGGAGTGCGCCGGCCCCGGCCAACTGACCCTCTCAGGCGAGACCCGCGACTTCATTTCCCGCCTCGTGACGCTCGACGGCGCGACATCCGATTTCGAGGTTCTCAAGGGGATCGACCGCCCAGTGGAGGTGGTGCGCGTGACGCGCTTTGCCTTCCGCCCCGGCACGCGGACGGGCGATTTGCTCATCGCTCGGGAGCCCGAGTTGGACCGGATCGCGGCGTCCCTTGCCAGGCCGGGGGGCGTTTCCGTCATCGAAGGTCCGCCGGGAATCGGAAAATCGGCGCTTGTCGCCGAGGCCATGCGGCGCGCGGATCCGCGCCCGGTGCTCTATCTCGCGGCCCGCCAGAACCTGCGGCGCACCGGGTTGATGCCCTTCGCGACCGGGCTGCGGCCCGTTCTCGGCTTGCCGCATAACGCGAGTTCCGAGAGGCTCGGTCAGGCGCTGCGGACCTTTGATATCAAAGCGGGCGAAGAGGATCTGGCCCTGCTCGCGCAGGTCTTCATCGACGGCGCTCCGCCGGTGCCCCACCTCACGCTCGAACAGCAACGACTGCGCCGCGGCGCGCTTCTAGCCGACCTTCTGGGCCACGCGGTCAGCGCGCGAGGCGGGATCATCGTCTTTGACGACCTGCACTGGGCGGATAGCGAAAGCCTCGGGGTTCTTGAGCAGATCGCGCGCTCCGAGACCCATCCGATCAACATTCTGGCCACCACCCGTCCCGCATCCCAACTCGCTGATCTCATCGAGCGGATGGGCGCCGAGAAATCGACCCTTGGCCCGCTCGCGCCGCCCGCTGCGCTACGCCTGCTGGATGAGACCACCGATCTTTCCGAAGCACGTAAAGACGAGATCCTGCGCGCGGCAGAAGGCAATCCGCTCTTTCTCGTGGCCCTCGCCGACCGCGCGCGCCAACTCAGCGGCGACGGCGGGGCGACTCCCCTGCCCCAATCCGTCGAGGCAACCTTTCAGGCGATCATCAGCGGCTTTGGCGCGGAACGCGAGATCATCTTGACGGCGGCGGTTCTGGGCCGCGAGTTTCCGATGGAACACCTGCAGCTGCTGCATCCGGAGCGTTGGACCCTTGAGGACGAGCTGCGCGTCTTGACGCTCAACGGGCTGCTCAACGAGCTGGAAGAGGGGTTTTCTTTCTCGCACGTGTTACTGCGCGACGCGGCCTACAACATGCTCCCGCGCGCCCGCCGGCGCGAGATTCATGCCCGCCTCGCCACCCGGCTGCAGGCCGAGGAACCCGGCTACTGCGCCGCCTATCCCGAGGTTCTCGCCGATCATCTGATCGCTGCGCGGGCCCACGACGCCATCCCCGGCGCTGCCATCGCGGCTGGCATCAAGATGCTGCGCAACGTGAATTTCGACGCGGCCATCAGCTATTTCGAAGAGGCTTGCGAGGACGTCGAGGACCAGGCCCGCCGCTCTAACACTTGGCATCCTGCCTATATCTCGGCGCTTACGCTGCTGGCGAGCGCGCGCATGCAGCGCCTCGGATTCGCACATCCGGACGTGCTCAAGGAATACGAGAAACTGGAGCTTGCAATCGGCCTCGCGCGCGGCACCGACCGCGAACGCTGCATCGCGCTCTACGGTCTCTTCGCACACCGGATGCTAAGCGGGCGCGTGCGCGATTGCGGCGCGATCATCAAGGACATGCGTGCGCTGGATGATGGGGCGTCGGACGAAATCACCGTGCTCCGGCTGGTCAACGAGACCGCCTATCACTTTTATGCCGGCGAGTTCGAAGCTGCCGAAAAGGCCGGCCGGGCCTTGAAGGAAATCTACGACGTCGAGCGCCATGGGCTTCTGTTCCTGGAAATCGGGGCTGATCCGCTCGCCTCGGTGCGCAGCGTCGATGTCCAACTCGCGGCGCGGTCTGGCCGCGTGGACCACGCCCTTAAGCTGATCGAGGAGACAGTGGCGCATCTCAAATCCATCGGCGCCATCTCGCAGCTTCCGTGGATTCATATTTTCGGCGGCTCCGCGCTGCATGCGGCCGGAGCTCTGGACGAGGCCGAACGTCAAATCGCCATTGGCCACAAGCTGGCAGAGGAACAGGCTGCGAATTTCTGGTCCTTCCTCGGCCAACTGTGGCAACTCTTGCTGCCGCTCGATGCCGGCGAGACCGGCGCCATTGTCGATGAATTCGAAGCCTTGCTGGTGGCGGGCGAGCAGATGGGCGTTCAGCTGAACTATCCGATCTTCTGGACGATCCTCGCCAAGGCCCGGGCGATCGATGGCCACTGCGATGCGGCACGCAAATGGATGATCCGCGCCCGCGAGCTTCTCGACAGGCACGGCGAGGGCCAACATGCTGAAATGATCGCCGCCCGGAACCGCGAAATCGATGCGATCCTTCGGGCGGACGCCCGCTATATGGGCGCCATCCCCAACGCCTGATCTATCGGCGCGGGGCGAAACTGGTTGGAAACATCAGAGCAACGATCGTCATCACACTGGGGCGATTGCGGTCCCCGTCACCTCTACACCGATAAGATGTCCTCCCGCGGCCGACCTGAGCAAACCAAAAAGGCCCAGTGCCGGATTAAGGTGTTTGGTCCAGTCCCGCGATTTGCGGCACGACGGGGGGTGCCATGCCGCGCCCACGGGCAGAGGTGTGTGACTTCAATTATTGCGAGCTGCTGAAAATGAATTCTCCGTTGCCTGATGCTTCCGAAGCCATAGATAGCCCGGCGGGCCGGGCCGGTCTGTGACGCAGGTCACAGGCGCGAGAATTAACTCAAATTTTTTTGAAATCGCGGAGGGGCCAGCGCCAACCAAACGCCGCTCAGTGCTCCAGCGCGATATCGGCCAGCGCGTCATGGTTGAGGATGACGATCTCGCCGCGCTCGACCTGGGCCACGCCGTCACTCTGCCAGGCGCGGAGCTGGCGGTTGACGTTTTCGCGCGTGAGGCCGGCATAGTTGCCGAGCCAGCTCTGGCTGACCTTGACCCGATCGCGCGCCGCCGCGCCACCGCCGTCTTCGATCAGGCGCAACAGGCAGGTCGCCAGACGGGCCGCGCCGCTGCCGAGCGATTTGACCTCCAGCATCTCCGAGGCATTCCGGGCCTTTTCGCAGAGCGCCTCGATAACCAGAAGCGCGCTCTCACTGTCCTCGCGCAGCATCCGCAGGATCTCCTGACGGGAGATCACAAGCGCGCTCGCCTCCTCCAGCGCGAAGACATCGGCGCTGCGCGGCCCGCCGTCGAGGCAGGCGATATCGCCGAGGATCGCCTCGGGTTCGGCGACGCCGAGGATGGTCTTCTGACCGCCGGCGGAGGTCACGCTGATTTCCGCGCGCCCTGATTTCAGGATCATCAGGGATGTGCCCGGATCGCCGCGCAAAAGCAGCGCCTCGCCACGCAGGAACCGGCGCAAGCTCGCTTGCGCTTCCAGACGGGCCCGTGCGGCCTGTTGCAATCTTTCGAGAACCATCTCACCCCCACCGCTCTCGCACCCGAGCTTACGCCAGATGCCGCGCGAAAACCAGCCGTGGCGGCGCAAGCCCGCCCGCGCCAAAGAAAAGGGGGAGAGCCGAAGCCCTCCCCTGTGAGTTTCGCCGTTCAGGCTCTTCTCGTGATACCGCTCGGTGTTTTTCTGCCTGCGGCCTGAACGTCGTCCGGAACGCGCGCACGCGCTCCAAGTGAGAGTGGGAAGGACGCGTCGTCTGTCCCACCCTGTCAGTGTGCCGCCGGGCCCGCGCTCGGACGCGCCCGGCGCTGTCGTCAGCTACAGCCCGAGGTGCCGCCGCAGGTGTTGCACTTCATGCAGGTGCCGTTGCGCACCAGCGTGTAGTTGCCGCACTCGCCGCAAGGATCGCCCTCGTAGCCCTGCATCTTGGCCCGTGTCGCCGCGTCGGCGGTTGTTGTCGTCGTCGTCGAGGTGACCGAGGCGGCCACGTCGCTGCCGACCACAATCGATTGCGTCTCGACGGTGGATTGCTGCAGCTCGGCGGCCACGCGCGCGGCGCCGCCCTGCAGAACCATGAGCTCCTGCGGCATGCGTTTGCGGAGGTAGCCCGTCGAGCTGATCTGCTTGAGCACTTCGAGTGACTTGGCCGAGGCCGCCTCCGAGGGCGCGGAGATGTTGGACTTGCCCTCTTCCTCGCCGCGGCCGAGATCGTCGAAGCTCGCCCCTTCCGGCTTCACATGCGCAAGGTCGGTGCGGTCGAGGTAGGAGACCGCCAGTTCGCGGAAGATGTAGTCGAGGATCGAGGTCGCGTTCTTGATGCTGTCGTTGCCCTGAACCATGCCGGCGGGCTCGAACTTGGTGAAGGTGAAGGCATCGACGAACTCTTCGAGCGGCACGCCGTATTGCAGGCCCACGGAGACCGCGATGGCGAAATTGTTCATCATCGCCCGGAAACCCGCGCCTTCCTTGTGCATGTCGATGAAGATCTCGCCGAGTTGGCCGTCGGAATATTCCCCGGTGCGGAGGTAGACCTTGTGACCGCCGACGATCGCCTTCTGGGTGTAGCCCTTGCGGCGTTCCGGCATCTTCTCACGGTGCGAGCGGACGATCTCCTTGACGACGACCTTCTCGATGATCTTCTCGGCCAGCACGCGGGCCTTGGCATCCACCGAGCCGCTCTCGAGCACTTCGGCCGCCTCGTCGTCATCCTCGACCAGCGCCGCCGCGAGCGGCTGGCTGAGCTTGGAGCCGTCGCGGTAGAGCGCGTTGGCCTTGATGCCCATCGTCCAGGAGCGCTCGTAGGCCTTCTGGCAATCTTCGATCGTGGCATCGTTCGGCATGTTGATCGTTTTGGAGATCGCGCCGGAAATGAAGCTCTGGGCGGCCGCCATCATGTCGATGTGGCTGTTGACCGACAGGAACCGCTTGCCCTTCTTGCCGCAGGGGTTGGCGCAGTCGAAGACGTGGTAGTGCTCCTCGCTCAGATGCGGCGCGCCTTCGAGGGTCATGGTGCCGCAGACGTGGTCATTGGCGGCGTCGATATCGGCGCGGGCGAACCCAAGGTGGCGCAGCATGTCGAAGGTCGGATCGTTGAGCTTCTCGGTCGGGATGCCGAGCACCTGGCTGCAGAACGCCTCGCCCAGCGTCCACTGGTTGAAGACGAACCGGATGTCGAAGGCCGAGGCCAGCGCCGCTTCGATCTTGTCGAGCTCGTTCTGGCCGAAGCCGTGGCCCGCGAGCGTGGTGTGGTTGATCGCCGGGGCGTTGCCGAGCGAGCCGTGGCCGACCGCGTAGGAGATGATCTCCTCGATCTGCGCCGGGCCGTAGCCGAGCCCTTCCAGCGCGGCGGGCACCGAGCGGTTGATGATCTTGAAGTAGCCGCCGCCGGCGAGCTTCTTGAACTTCACCAGCGCGAAGTCCGGCTCGATCCCGGTGGTGTCGCAATCCATCACCAGGCCGATGGTCCCGGTCGGGGCGATCACCGTGGCCTGGGCGTTGCGGAAGCCGTTCTTCTCGCCAAGCGCCAGCGCCTCATCCCAGCAGGATTTCGCCACTTCGATCAGCGCGTCATCGGGGCAGTTGGTATGGTCGAGCGGGACCGGGTTGATCGCCAGCTTTTCATAGCCGCTCTTCTTGCCATAGGCCGCGTTGCGGTGGTTGCGGATGACGCGGAGCATGTGCTTGGCGTTGCGGTCATAGCTCGGGAAGGCCCCCAGCTCGCCCGCCACCTCGGCGGAAGTCGCATAGGCAACCCCGGTCATGATCGCGGTCAGCGCGCCGCAAAGCGCCCGGCCCTCGTCGCTGTCATAGCCATGCCCCATGGTCATCAGCAGCCCGCCGATGTTGGCATAGCCGAGGCCGAGCGTGCGGAAATCATAGGAAAGCTGGGCAATTTCCTTGGAGGGGAACTGCGCCATCAGTACCGAGATTTCCAGCGTCAGCGTCCAGAGGCGCGTGGCGTGCATGTACTCTTCGACCTGGAACGCGCCGTCCTTGTAGAAGGTCAGCAGGTTCATCGAGGCCAGGTTGCAGGCCGTATCGTCGAGGAACATGTACTCCGAGCAGGGGTTGGAGCCGCGGATCTGGCCGTCTTCGGGGCAAGTGTGCCAGGCATTGACGGTATCGTGATACTGGATGCCCGGATCGGCGCAGGCCCAGGCGGCGTGGCCGATCTGCTCCCACAGGGCCCGCGCCTTGATGGTCTTGGCAACCGTGCCGTCGGTGCGGCGGATGAGCTCCCAGTCGGCATCGGCCTCGACCGCCTTGAGGAAGGCATCGGTCACGCGGACGGAGTTGTTGGAGTTCTGGCCCGAGACGGAGGCATAGGCCTCGCTATCCCAGTCGGTGTCATAGGTCGGGAACTCGATCGAGCCATAGCCCTGCTTGGCGTAATCGAGCACGCGCTTGATGTAGGTCTCGGGGATCGCGAGGTTTTTCGCGCCGCGGATCGCCGACTTGAGCTGGTCGTTCTTCTTGGGATCGACCGAGTCTTCGCTCGAGCCATCCCAGGCGCGGATCGCGGCGAAGATCTCGTTGAGCTTCTGCTCGTGCATCTTGGAGCCGGCGACGATGGAAGCGACCTTCTGCTCCTCCTTCACCTTCCAGTTGATGTATTCCTCGATATCGGGGTGATCGGCGTCAACGATGACCATCTTGGCCGCGCGCCGCGTGGTGCCGCCCGACTTGATCGCGCCGGCCGCCCGGTCGCCGATCTTGAGAAAGCCCATAAGGCCCGAGGATTTGCCGCCTCCAGAGAGGTTTTCGCCCTCGGCGCGCAGGCTCGAGAAGTTGGTACCGGTGCCCGATCCGTATTTGAACAGCCGGGCCTCGCGCACCCACAGGTCCATGATGCCGCCGTCGCCGACGAGGTCATCCTTAACGGATTGTATGAAACATGCATGGGGCTGCGGGTGCTCATAGGCGCTGCTCGACTTGGTCAGTTCGCCCGTTTTGTAATCCACGTAGTAGTGGCCCTGGCTCGGCCCATCGATGCCATAGGCCCAGTGCAGACCGGTGTTGAACCACTGCGGCGAATTCGGCGCGGCGCGCTGCGTGGCGAGCATGTAGCGCATCTCGTCGAAATAGGCGCGCGCATCCTCCTCCTTGGAGAAATAGCCGCCCTTCCAGCCCCAGTAGGTCCAAGCGCCGGCGAGCCGGTCGAACACCTGTTTTGCCGAAGTTTCCCCGGAGGTCTCGACCCCCTTGGCCGCGGGTGCAGAGCGCCAGAGGAACTCGGGCACACCCTTTTCCTTCACGCGCTTGAGCGCCACAGGCACGCCCGCCTTGCGGAAATATTTCTGCGCGATCACATCGCTCGCGACCTGGCTCCAGCTCGCCGGAACCTCGACATTGTCGAGCTTGAAAACGATGGTGCCGTCGGGATTGCGGATCTCCGACGAGGTGGACACGAAGTCCAGCTCCGCGTAGGCGTCCTGACCTTCGGTGGTGAACTTCCGTTCGATTTTCATCGCGCTGCCTCTTTTTTCTTCGCGTCCAACCTGAGCTCAAAGACAAGTGGTCCATCAGGCGCGATCCGGTTTCCCGGTTCCGCGCCTTGTCCTGCACGTGGTGATCGTCGCAGAGTGGGCAACTGTCCCTGATGCGCGGCGCACCACTATATGTTGTGGCTTCGCCGCGAGCCCTCACAATTTGGACGATCTACATCTGGGGGGTCAACGAGTTTTTTGCGCTAAATCATGAATTTTTAACCTTGACGGAAGAGACGCGAAATCCGCGCCGATTCATCCACAGGCTGTGTATGGGCGCGCGCCGCTCGCGCCGTCATGAAAAGTTCAAACATCGCCGCAGCTTAGCGCCCAAAGCCAAGGTATACCCACAAGTTATCCCAGCTAAATTCTTGATTTACTTAACAATTCGTTAATGAGGCCTGACCCTTGGTAAGGATTGCCCTCTTGCACAAGGATGCGGCGAAAATGGCGCAGCGCGCGTCCCATGCGCGGCTCCTCGCCGATCTCGGCGGTAATTTCGTTCTTTGGGAAGGAGTTGGTCGGGGCGGCGAGATTCGAACTCACGACCCCCTGTACCCAAAACAGGTGCGCTACCAGACTGCGCCACGCCCCGGACCAGCGCCTTCTCTACCCGCGACCGCCGCGATTGAAAAGCGAAATCAGCGCCCGGGTTGAAGCAGACTGCGCAATTTGAACGCCCCATAGCGCACGGTCTTGTCCCAGGCGCTCAGAGTTTCGTCTTTCTGGTAGGGAGCCATACCGAGATGTTTGCGAAACTTCAGCCAGGTCTCGGACCGGGCGAACCAGTCGGCATAGTGCGCTTCGACCTCGGCTTGCTGGTCCGCGGTCCAGATGAGGGGCGTGATCTCATCAGAGGGCGCGTCCCAGAACTCGTTGTGGGTGAACCCGTCCAGCGCTTGCGCGAACACCGCGTCGCGCTGCTCGGCGGAGGCCCAAAGGGACTCGCGCGGCGCATCGGTGAGCAAAGGCGAGGCCGCATCCGACAGCGCATAGACCCACCGCGCCCGCAGCGCCGAGGTATCGAGCGCCGTGCCGTCATGTTTGGTGGTCATGAACCAGCGCGCGGCCCGCACCGACACCGACTCGCGCACCACCGGCGGCTCCTCCACATGGATCGGGTCAATGCCGGTCTTGTGGGTGCCCACATGCAAAATGACGCGCGCCATGTCGCCTCCCTGACGTCTGCCCCTCGGAGGGGCCTTGTACCGGCTGGCTCAACAGGGCCAGGCCGCGCGGTCCTGTGCGATGGAGGGGTGGCGCATCTGGGCGCCGGGGGTGATCCCCTGCGCGGCGGCGAGCCCGCCGTTGATCTCCAGCACGAATTGGATCCCCGGGCCGCCGTCGATGGTGGTGCGGTCGAGCGGGCGGGCATTGGCATGGACCCGCTGCACCACGCCGCGGCTGTCGGCAAAGATCATGTCGAGCGGGATGAGGGTGTTTTCCATCCAGAAGACGGCCCGCTGCGGCTTGGGGTAGACAAAGAGCATCCCGGTGTCGGCGGCGAGCTCTTCGCGGTGCATCAGACCGAGCGCGCGTTTGGCGTTGGTGTCGGCCAGCTCGACGGTGAACCGCGCGGAGCGCCCCGGCAGCCGGATCTCGATCGCATCAGCCGCGCAGTGCTCCTGCGCCGCGGCCCGCTGGGGGGTGATGCTCGGAGGGAGGGCCGCGAGGCCGACAAGGAGGGCAAGCCCGATCCCTGCCCCAGCCGCCCACGTCATGGCGCGCAGCGGCACGTCACTCGTCCCGGAACGCCGATTCCCAGGCGCTGATCTGCACGGCCATACGCCCGCGCTGCCCGTCGATCGCCTTGAGGCAGACCGCCTCGCCCGGTTGCAGATCGGCAAGCCCAGAGGCGCGCAGAACTTCGACATGGATGAAAATATCCTCGGATCTGCCGAAAGTATTGGCAAATCCGAAACCTTTCGCCTTGTCGAACCACTTCACTCGCGCCGGCTCAAGCTCGGCCGCATCAAGCCGTTCCTCATCAAAGCCTTCGAGATCGGCGAGCCCGGCAAGCCCGGTCCCGTCCGGCGGATCGATGCGCAGGACCTGTATGGCCTGCACGCCGCGATCGGTGCTCTGAGTGACGACTTCAATCCCCGAGCCATCGGCGACGGAGCCCTGGCCGAAGTTTCTCAATACGTTGGCATGCAACAAAATGTCCGACGAGATGGTGTCAGCCACTATGAACCCATAGCCCTTCGATGGGTCAAACCACTTAACGCGGCCTACCACAGATGTAATCTGCTCTTGCTTCACGGCGTAACAATTCCAAATCTTGCATTCCGGGGCGGAACATTCAGGAAACTGCCCCGATCTTCAAGGGTTAATCATGAGTCATGGCTCAACCCGCGAATCCTAAGCGCTTTTAGGTCAAAGTTGAGTAAATCCGTCAAGGATTTAACCGTGTCACCTGCCAGCTTTCCCGGTCAGAAGCGCGAATCCACCGGAAACGATCATGCAGACGATACGCGCCATCGGCCCAAAACTCAATTTCCTCGGGCACGATGCGATAGCCGCCCCAAAACGGCGGGCGCGGAGGGCTCGCGCCGTACCGCGCGGTGATCTTGGCCACCCGCGCCATCAGCGCGGCCCGCGAGCTCAGCGGTTGCGACTGGTGCGAGGCCCAGGCCCCGAGGCGGCTCTTGAGCGAGCGCGAGGCGAAATAAGCGTCGGCCTTCTCCCCCGCCTCGCGCGTCACGGTGCCCCGGACGCGGATCTGGCGGCGCAGGGATTTCCAATGGATGACGAAAGCGGCCTTGCCCGCGCTCTCGATCTCCTCGGCCTTGCGGCTGGTGTAGTTGGTGTAGAAGACAAAGGCGTCCGCCTCGATATCCTTGAGCAGCACCATCCGCACGTTCGGCATCCCGGCCGCGTCGACCGTGGCAAGCGCCATGGCGTTGGCGTCGTTGGGCTCGGCCCCTTCCGCCTCGGCCAGCCAGCTGCGCGCGATCGCAAAGGGATCGCTCCCGGCAAAGATCCCGCCCCGCGCCACGTCTGTCCCCGCACCCAGCTCTGCACCAGGTTCCGCGCCGCGCTCGTCGTCCGATGTTCCGGTCAAATTTCCTGCCCTCCCCGCAGGGGCGAGACTTGATGCCCCCAAACCAATCGCCTAAACCGATCAGAGCAAATGACTTACGAGGAGATGCGGGCCGTGTCGAGCGAGTTGATGAAGGGCAAGCGCGGGCTGATCATGGGCCTCGCCAATGACAAGTCCATCGCCTGGGGGATCGCCCGGGCCTGTGCCGAGGCCGGGGCGGAGCTTGCCTTTTCCTACCAGGGTGAGGCGCTGAAGAAACGCGTGGGGCCGCTCGCGGCGCAACTCGGCTCCGATATCGTCCTGCCCTGCGACGTGTCGGATGAGGCGAGCGTGGACGCGCTCTTCGACAGTCTCCGCGACAGCTGGGGCACGCTCGACTTCGTCGTCCACGCCATCGGCTTTTCCGACAAATCCGAGCTGCGCGGCCGCTACGTGGACACCACGCGCGACAATTTCACCATGACGATGGACATCTCGGTCTATTCCTTCACATCGGTCGTCAAGCGCGCCACGGCGATGATGAACGCGGGCGGCTCCTGCCTGACCCTGACCTACTACGGCGCCGAGCGTGTCATGCCCCATTACAACGTCATGGGCGTGGCCAAGGCCGCGCTGGAGGCCTCTGTGCGCTATCTCGCCGAGGATCTCGGCAAGGACGGCATCCGCGTCAACGCGATCTCTGCCGGGCCGATCAAGACGCTCGCGGCCTCGGGCATCGGCGATTTCCGCTACATCATGAAGTGGAACGAGTACAACTCGCCCCTGCGCCGCAACGTGACGATCGAAGACGTGGGCAAATCCGCGCTCTACCTGCTTTCGGATCTGGGCAGCGGCGTGACGGGCGAGACCCATCACGTCGACGCGGGCTACCACGTGGTCGGCATGAAGGCCGTCGACGCGCCCGACATGTCCAAGGACTGAGGCGATGGAGCTCGCCCATCTGGTGGCGTTCAACCTCACGCTACTGGCCGCGCTCGCAAGTCCCGGCCCCGCGATGCTGCTCTCCATCCGCATGTCGATCTCCGGCGGGTTCCGGGCCGGTGCCGCCACGGGCCTCGGCCTGGCGACCATGGCCGCCAGCTGGACAACGCTCGCGCTGCTGGGCCTCACCGGCCTCTTCCAACTGGTGCCCTGGGCTTACGGCGTGATGAAACTTGTCGGCGCGGTTTATCTCCTCTGGCTCGCCTGGGGTATCTGGCGCGATGCGGCCACCCCACTGGACACCGAGACCGCTCCGGTCAAACGGGCCTTCCTCGGCGGGCTTCTGGTCAACCTCGCCAATCCCAAATCCGTGCTCTTCGCCTCCGCGGTCCTGCTGGTGATCTTCCCGGCGGGGCTAACCCTGACGGAGAAATCGCTCATCGTCGCCAACCACCTCGCTGTCGAGCTCATCGCCTACACCGGCTTCGCCGCCCTGCTGAGCACGCCGCCCGCCCGGGCCGCCTACCTGCGCGCGAAGTCCGGGCTCGACCGCGCCGCGGCAACGGTGCTCGGCGCCCTGGGGCTCAGGCTTCTTTGGGAGCGCAGCGCATGACGCTTGCGGCCTTCGCCACCGTGGCGCTCATCCATCTTCTGGCCGCGATCAGCCCCGGCCCCTCCTTCGTCGTGTCGGTCCGCACCGCCATCGCCGAGGGGTTCCCGACCGCCACCGCCCTCGCGCTTGGCTTCGGCATCGGCGCTGCTGTCTGGGCCGCGGCCGCGCTCGCGGGGCTTGCGCTCCTCTTCGAACTTGTCCCCGCGCTCTACCTCTCGCTCAAACTCGTGGGCGCCGCCTTCCTGCTCTACATCGCGGTCTCCATGTGGCGCCACGCGCCCAAGCCCCTGCCCGCCGCCGATGCCCGCCCTCCGCGCGGGACTCTCGCCGCCATGCGCCTCGGTATTCTGACCTTCATCACCAACCCCAAAGCGGCGATCTTCTTCGGCGCGATCTTCGTGGGCCTCGTCCCCGCCGGCACGTCGCTGCCCTGGCTCGCCGCCCTTGTGGCGATCGTCTTTTTCAACGAAACCCTGTGGTACATCGTCGTGGCCCGCGTCTTCTCCCTGCCCCGCGCCCGCGCCGCCTACGGCCGCGCCAAGTCCTGGATCGACCGCAGCCTCGGCACCCTGCTTGCCGCTTTCGGCCTCAAGGTCGCCCTTACCTGATACGGAGTTCACGATGACCGACCGCCTTCCCCACGAAAAAGGCTTCCACGTCAGCTGGGATCAGCTGCACCGCGACGCGCGCGCCCTCGCTTGGCGCCTGCAGGGCCAGGGCCCGGGCGAAGACGGCGCCTGGCGGATGGTCGTCGCCATCACCCGCGGCGGCATGGCCCCCGCCATGATCGCCGCCCGCGAGCTCGATATCCGCCTCGTCGATACCATCAGCGTGAAATCCTACAGCCACCAGACCCAAGGCGCCGCCGAGATCATCAAGACCCCGGACATGGACGCGGTGGGCGACGGCACGGGCGTGCTCATCATCGACGATCTCGTCGACACCGGCAAAACCCTCGAAGTGGTCCGCGCGCTGATGCCCAAAGCCCATGTCGCCACGGTCTACGCCAAGCCTAAAGGCCGCCCGATGGTCGAAACCTTCATCACCGAGGTGAGCCAGGACACCTGGATCTTCTTCCCCTGGGACATGGCCTTGCAATACGTCGAGCCCTATCGCGGCAAGGACTGAGCCGCTGCTTCGGAGCCCGCCATCGCGCAAAGGCTCAAAGGACAGGGGGGACCGGGACGCGCAAGGCAAATCGCCGAGGGCCCCCGCGAGAGCGGGGATACGGTCTATTTTCCTTGCGCGGCGCGGGCACCCCTGTCATCCCATGCCGAAGCGATGGAGGCCCTGCGAAGCTGCTGCTTTGGTGGGACCGGAGCGCCAATAAACGCATAGACTTGCGCCGCAGGCGCGCATTTTGACACCAGATCCGAGATGCCCGTGACTTCCCGCACAGACGCCACCTTCCCGCCCCCCGTCATGGCCGCCCGCCGCTGGCTCGACGGGGTGAGCTTCCCGCCTGACCGGCCGCTCCTGAACCTGAGCCAGGCCGCGCCCGTCGATCCGCCGCCCGCGCCCCTGCGCGCTGCGATGGCCGATGCTCTGGGCGATCCCGACACCCATCTTTACGGCCCCGTCCTCGGCCTGCCCGAACTCCGCCAAGCCCTCGCCGCGAGTACGCATCGCCGCTACGGCCACGGCCCGAAAGCCGCGCAAATCGCCATCACTGCCGGCTGCAACCAGGCCTTCGCCGCCGCCACCGCCGCGATCACCACCGAGGGCGACGAGATCCTCCTGCCCACCCCGTGGTATTTCAACCACAAGATGTGGCTCGATATGACCGGGGTGCGCGCCATCCCGCTGCCCACCGGGCCGGACCTCCTGCCTAACCCCGAAGCCGCGCGCGCGCTGATCACCCCGCGCAGCCGCGCCATCGCGCTGGTCTCCCCCAACAATCCCGGCGGCGTGGAATATCCCGCTGCGCTGCTCGACGCCTTCTTCGATCTCGCCCGCGAAACCGGCATCAAGCTCATCCTCGATGAGACCTACCGCGATTTCCACATCGACGCGGGCGCGCCGCATCAGCTCTTCGCCCGACCCGACTGGGCCGAGACGCTGATCCAGCTCTACTCCTTTTCCAAATCCTACCGCCTTACCGGGCACCGCACCGGCGCGCTCGCCGCCTCCGAAGACCTTCTCGCCGGCGCCGAGAAATTCCTCGACACGGTCGCGATCTGCGCGCCGCAACTGGGCCAGCACGCCGCGCTCTGGGGGCTGGAGAACCTAGACCAGTGGCTCGCCGGCGAACGCGCCGAAATCCTCGACCGGCGCGCGGCCATCGCCGAGGGCTTCGCGCCCCTCGCCGAACGCGGCTGGGCCCTGCTCGGCCTCGGCGCCTATTTCGCCTATGTCCGCCACCCGTTCGACATCCCCTCAGACGCCCTCGCGCAGCGCCTCGTCCCGGATGCGGGCCTTCTGCTCCTGCCCGGCACGATGTTCCGCCCCGACGGTGACGCGGCCGGCGCGCGCGAGTTGCGCATCGCCTTTGCCAATGCGGATCGCGCGGGTATCGCCGAGCTCTTCCGGCGGCTGATGGATTTCCAGCCCTAGCGCGCTCGAAAGCCCCATCCCTCGCCTTGCGCTGCCCCGGCCCTGCGCATAGGAAGATACGACAAAAATTCCGAAGGGGAGCGGGGCACAACATGGCATCCGGTAAGGTCTCGAATTATCTGGTCTACATCTTGCTGGGCCTGCTCATCGTCGGGCTCATGGGCTTTGGCGCCTCGGGCCTGTCGGGCACGGTGCGCTCGGTCGGCAAGGTCGGGGGCGAGCCCATCTCGATCGAAGCCTATGGCCGCGATCTGACCCAGATCATCCGCGGCGTGGAATCCCAGACCGGGACGGCCCTGAGCTTTCAGGACGCCCAGGCCCAGGGGCTCGACCGCGTCGCCCTCGCCCGCAGCGTGACGGCCAAGGCGCTTGAGGTCGAGGCCGCCGAACTCGGGCTCTCCGTCAGCGATGAAACCGTGCGCGACGAGCTTCTGACCATCCCCGCCTTCCGCCGCAGCGATGGTGGATTCGACCGCGATGCCTATGGGTTTGCCTTGCAGAACAACGGCATGACCGAAGCCGAGTTCGAAGAGCGCCTGCGCTCGGAGACCGCGCGCGGGCTGGTGCAGAGCGCCATCGCCGCCGGGATCGAAATCCCCCAGACCTACACCGACACGCTCCTTGCCCATCTCGGCGAGCGGCGCAGCTATACCTTCGCCTGGCTGGAGCCGGCGATGCTCGACGCGCCTTTGCCCGAGCCGGATGAGGAGGTGCTGCGCGCCTTTTACGCGGACGCGGAGGATGCCTTCCAACTGCCCGAGCGCAAGCGGCTGACCTATGTCTGGCTCCTGCCGGAGATGATCGTGGGCGATGTGGAGCTGGATGAGGCCGCGCTGCGCGACAGCTACGAGACGCGGATCGACGAATTCGTCCAGCCCGAACGGCGTCTGGTCGAGCGCCTCGTCTTCGCGACCGGGGCGGAGGCCGAGAGCGCGGCGGATCGCATCGCCGCCGGCGAGACGATCTTCGAAGGGCTCGTGGCCGCGCGCGGGCTCGATCTGGCCGATGTGGATCTCGGCGATGTCACGCGCGAGGATCTCGCCGCCGCCGGCGATCCGGTCTTTGCCGCCGAAGACGGCGCCGTCACCGGCCCGCATCCGTCAAACCTCGGCCCCGCGCTCTTCCGCGTGAACGGCATCATCGAGGCGAGCGAGACCTCCTTCGAGGACGCCCTGCCCTTCCTGCGCGAAGACCTCGCGATGGACCGCGCCCGCCGCCAGATCGAGGCCCGGATTTCCGAGCTCGAAGACCAGCTCGCCGCCGGCGCGACGCTCGAAGATCTCGCCGCCGAGGGCGGGCTCGAACAGGGCCAGATCGATTGGTACGACGGGCTCGCGACCGGCATCGCCGCCTATGATGCCTTCGGCGCCACCGCGCGCGCGGTGACCGAGCAGGACTACCCCGAAATCCAGATGCTCGAAGATGGCGGGATTTTCGCCCTGCGCCTCGACGAGGTCGTGCCCGCGGCCAAGGCGCCCTTTGAGGATGTCGCCGATGAGGTGCGCGCCGCGTGGGAGCTGGCCGAGGCGGAGACGCGGCTGCTCGAGATGGCCGAAACCCTGCGCGCCGCGCTTGAAAACGGCAGCAGCTTTGAAGATCTCGGCCTCGCCCCCCAGACCGCCGCGGACCAAACCCGCCGCGATTTCGCTCCCGATGTGCCGACCGGCCTTCTGGTCGATCTCTTCGCCGCCGAGCCTGGCGCGATCATCGTGACCGCCGAAGCCGGCCGCGCCGCGATTGCCCGGCTCGATGCGGTCGAGCCGCACGACCCGGAGGACCCGGACCTGCGCCAGATCAGCACGCTCCTGTCGCAACAGGCCTCGCAAGCGATCTCAAGCGAAGTTTTCGGCACCTGGATGGACACGGTGCAACGCCGCCTCGGGGTGCAGATCGACCAACAGGCGCTCAACGCCGTCCACGCCAATTTCCGGTAACCGCATGAAGCTCACACCCGATTTCGACAGCTTCGCCAAAGGCTATGAGGCCGGCGAAAATCAGGTGGTCTACGCCCGACTGGCCGCCGATCTGGACACGCCGGTCTCGCTGATGCTCAAGCTCGCAGGGGCCGATCGCGACAGTTTCGTGCTGGAATCGGTGACCGGCGGCGAGGTCCGCGGCCGCTACTCGATGGTGGGCATGAAGCCCGACATCATCTGGCAATGCCACGGCGAGACGAGCCGCATCAACCGCGAGGCGCGGATCGACCGGGAGGCGTTCGCCGAGCAGGATGGATCGCCGCTGGAGAGCCTGCGCGCGCTGATCGCCGAAAGCCGGATCGCCCTGCCCGATGATCTGCCGCAAGCCTCCGCCGGGCTTTTCGGATACCTCGGCTATGACATGATCCGCCTTGTGGAACACCTGCCCAACGTCAACCCCGATCCGCTGGGCCTGCCCGATGCGGTGATGATGCGCCCCTCGGTCGTCGCGGTATTGGACAGCGTCAACGGCGAGGTGACGGTGGTCGCCCCGGCTTGGGTCCGCGATGGAGTCACCGCGCGCGCGGCCTATGCCCAGGCCGCCGAGCGCGTGATGGACGCGGTGCGCGATCTTGACCGCGCGCCGCCTTCCGTCTCCCGCGATCTGGGCGACGCCGCCGAGATCGGCCCGCCGCAATCGAACTTCACCAAAGAGGGCTACATGGCCGCGGTGGAGACCGCCAAGGACTACATCCGCGCGGGCGACATCTTTCAGGTCGTCCCCTCGCAGCGCTGGACGCAGGAATTCCCCCTGCCGCCCTTCGCGCTCTACCGTTCGTTGCGCCGCACCAATCCCTCGCCTTTCATGTTCTACTTCAATTTCGGCGGCTTCCAGGTCGTTGGCGCCAGCCCCGAGATTCTCGTCCGGGTCTTTGACCGCGAAGTGACGATCCGCCCCATCGCCGGGACGCGCCCGCGCGGCGCCACACCAGAGGAAGACCGCGCGCTGGAGGCCGATCTTCTGGCCGACCGCAAGGAACTCGCCGAGCATCTCATGCTGCTCGATCTGGGCCGCAACGACACAGGCCGCGTCTCGCGCATCGGCACGGTGCGCCCCACCGAGAAATTCATCATCGAGCGCTACAGCCACGTGATGCACATCGTCTCCAACGTCGTCGGTGAACTCGCCGCGGATCAGGACGCGCTCTCGGCCCTGCTCGCCGGCTTGCCGGCCGGGACCGTCTCTGGCGCACCCAAGGTCCGCGCGATGGAGATCATCGACGAGTTGGAGCCCGAAAAGCGCGGGATCTATGGCGGCGGCGTCGGCTATTTCTCGTCTGGAGGCGATATGGATATCTGCATCGCGCTGCGGACCGCCATCATCAAGGACGACAGGCTCTACATCCAGGCCGGCGGCGGCGTTGTCTACGACAGCGATCCCGAAGCCGAGTTCATGGAAACGGTGCACAAGTCCAACGCCATCCGGCGCGCCGCCGCCGACGCCGCGCGCTTCACCGGCCGCGGCAACAGCTAGGCCTCAGGCCTTCGCGCGCGGCGTGAGCCGCAGATGAATGCCATTGCGTGACCGCACCGTCAGATGCGCAACCGGCTCGGGCGTATTGACCGGCGCGATCTCGAACGCTTCGGTGATCATCGACAGCATCAAAATGCCTTCAGCCATCGCAAACCCGGCCCCGGGGCAGACGCGCGCACCGGTGGAGAAGGGCAGATACGCCGCGCGCGCAGTGGCCTTGGTTGTCTCCTCGGCCCACCGCTCGGGCCGGAACGCATCGGGCTCATCCCAAAGTTTGCGATGACGATGCAGATGCCACGGGCTAATAACAATCTGCGCGCCCTTCGGCACATCGCGATCGCGGAACCGCTCAGGACCGGTAGCTTCCCGCACCATCATCGGCACCGGCGGATAGAGCCGCATCGTTTCACGCAAAACATGAGCTGCGGATGTCAATCTCTTGGCATTGTTGAAGTTTTTACAATCAACCGCACGCGCCTCAACAGCAACTTTCTCCTGCCACTCCGGTGAAGAGGCGAGCAGATAGAGCGCCCAGGACAGAGCGCTGGCGCTGGTTTCATGCCCGGCAAGAAAGAAGATCGCGACCTGATCGACCATTTCTTCAGGCGAAAACAAACTCCCCGTCTCGGGGTCTTTCGTCGTCATGATCCGGGTCGCAAGATCGTCTGGCGCAGTCCCCGCCGCGATCTCCTCCGCCCGGCGCAGCGTCATGGCGCGCAGCAAGGTCCGAATGTCTTGCGCATGACGTTTCGTTCCAGATCGAAATATCCGCGGCACCCATCTCGGCAAGGGTATGAGCGCCGCGAGGTTCAGAATCGGCGCGGTGCGTTGGTAGGCGCAAAACGCGCTGTAGACCGCCCGCGCTTGCGACGTTTCGATGGGCATCGAAAAGAGCGCACGAAAGATCACATCGGCCGTCGCATGACTGGCTTCTTCTTCGATGTCGATCACGCGACCGGCGTGGCCATGAAGCCGCCGGATCGCCGCCTCAGTGCTCGCCACCATCTCCAGCCAACTGGCCCGCAACCGCCCGCCGGCAAAGGCCGGATCGATGATCCGCCGCTGCCGCGCCCATGTCTCGCCCGAAGTCAGAAAAATCGACTCTCCAAGCAGTGGCCGCAGCCCTTCTCCGATCCGGTTCGATTTCGGAAAATCCTCTGGCCGCACGCGCAAGACCTCATCAACCAGCCCCGGCTCGTTGATGAGGAAGGAGTTGAAGAACGGCGTCTTGAACTCCGCCATCCGCGCGTCGAACAGATGGTCCGGCTGGGCCGAGAGAATGTCCCTCCGAAACCGCTGCGCATAGGACCAAAGGCTGGATCGCCGCGGGCGAGATTTGGGTTTGGGCGGCTGAAAACTCATTGCGAAACAGACCGATATCCGGATCTTGCCGCCTCAATCCTCGATGGCGAGGGCGCGTGACCCTCAAAGCGCTGCGCGAGGGTCAACGGGCCGGCGGTGATCTGGAAATAGTCGTAAATTCCGGGGCGGTCGAAAGCGCAAAGGTACTGGAAATGAAGCCGAAAGAAGCGCCATCTGAGCGACTTCCACCGGCTCTCCGAGAGAGTCTGGCTGAACCGGGCCGAGATGACCAGAGGCCACTTTTTCCCCGGCGTCGCGACCCCGCTGACGGCAACTGGATCGCAAAGCGCGAAGGAGCAACCATCCCCCGGCGCGCTCACATCGACCCAAGTCAACTCATCCTCCAAAGACAGGTCTCGAAGATCACGGCGCAGATCATGGGCCTCCGGCAGAAACGACACCATTGGCACCACATGGCCCAGTGAGAGAAACGAAAGGGTCGCCTCGGAGCCGCGGAGCCCTCCGTCTCGGACAATAGGCGCAAGAGCTTCGATGGCGAGGTGTACGCCGGAAGAGTGGCCCACCACCAATACTTCGTCATACGTCGAATTGAGCGCGTCATGGATGCGGCGCCCGAACCCCTGCAGGCGGCGTTGCAATGCATCAGGCGAGCGCCCCCGGAGCGCCGCGGAATAGGCAAAATCCTGCATCAGGTAGTATGCGAGGAACCTACCGTCCAGTTTGCGGAACCAGATAAGCACGGCCACCGCGACGACTGCGCCGAGGTTGAGCCCGAGGCCCCATCCCGTGAGCGCGGAGCCCGGGCCGTTCGATGCTGTGCGAGCTATTGAAAGCGCGATGAAACACGCGACCGTACCGAAAGATAGCGCGATAATAAATTGGAATAACAAGAAAATAACCGGATAGAGCGCGGCGATGACCGGGCCTTTTCGGAGGCCCGCGAGCCTCGATATTGCGCCACTTGAGACGTAGATCCATACCGTCCGGAGCAAAGTCCGATAGGTAGCGGCGATGCCACCGGTCATGCTCGACTGCACGAGATCGGCCCACTCCAACACTTCGATATCGGTCGAAATGTTCGAATTTGAACCATCCGTGAACTCGACATGCCAGGTATTTCGGCCGGGGCGCGCGCCCCCCGACTGCGAGATCGAATATCCCGAAATCTCGGCCTGTCTGGCGGATTCCGTGCGATAAAGCTCGCGATAGCGCCGAGCGGGGTGAGGATCGTATCCCGGAATGTAGAAGACTTTGCGCGAAAGAACCTTGGAGCGATCCAACTCGGTAGGCTTGGAGGAATCGGGCGCTGCGATCATGGGCGGCGCGCGCTACCCGAAGGTCGCCAGGACCGGGAAGGTTTCGAGCAGCCAGTAGGACATGGCCGAAAAACCGCCGGTTAACATAAGCAGACCAATCGTCCACAAAAGCAGGCCCATGATCCGCTCGATAATGCCCATATGTCGCCTCATCCAGGTGAGCAATCCTGTCGCGCGCGGTAGGAAGGCGGCCACCAGCAGGAAGGGGACGCCAAGACCAAATGCATAGAGGCCAAGCAGGAATGTCCCTTTGGAAACAGAGGCTTCGGAGGCCGCCAGAGAAAGGATCGCGCCCAGTTGCGGGCCGATGCAGGGCGTCCAGCCAAAGGCGAACGCGAGGCCGAGGACATAGGCGCCGAAGGCGTTGCCACCGCGATCCCCGGCGTCGAGACGGGCTTCCCGATCGAGAAACCCGACGCGCAAAATGCCCAGGAAGTGAAGGCCGAAGAGCATCACAAGAACGCCTGCGACGGTGTTGAACCAGCCTTGATAGGACAGGAAAATTGAGCCGAGAGCGGAGGCGGCGAAGCCGAGAAGGAGGAACACGGTCGAAAGGCCAAGCACGAAGAACGCGGCGGGCAGAAGCGCGCGCGGGCGGGCCTGTTCCTCCGTCAGGTCGGACAAGGACACGCCGCTCATATAGGCCAGATAGGGCGGTACGATCGGCAGAACGCAGGGCGACAGGAAGGATAATAATCCGCCCAGGAGCGCCACGAGCATGGCAGGGAGGAGGCCTGCGTCTATGATTTCAATACCGAACATTCGGTCTCTAGCTATCTGTTTCGGCTCGGGTCGTCACCTCAAAAGGGGGTCACGTGTCGGTTGGCGAATTGAAACAATTCGCTGCTGATCGAAGGGTATTCCGACTCGTGGCGAGACAGGATAGGCAGGGCGCATGACCATGACAGCTGATCAGGAACTCGATGCCCTTGGGCTTTTGTGCCCCCTGCCCGTGCTCAAGGCGCGCAAGCGGTTGAAGGCGATGGCGCCCGGGGAGGTTTTATGCCTCGTGGCGGATGATCCGGCGGCGGTGATCGATGTGCCGCATTTCTGCGCCGAGAGCGGCTTTGACCTCGTGTCTCAGGACGCGGAGGGGAGCGCGACGCGCTACTTCATTCGGAAGTGATCAAGCGCGCGTCGTTGGGCCCCGACCGGTTGACACCGATCGGGGCGCATGTTGTCAGCCGCGCGACCACCAGCCCCGGCGTTTGGGTTTGGTGTCCACCTGTTCCCCACCAGCGGTAGCCTCCTCCAGCGCGGGCTCTTCCGGCGCTTCAGGGGCTTCGGCTTGCTCTGGCTCAGCAGCGGTTGGCTCGGGAGCCGGTTCGGCAACAGGGGCTGGAGACGGGGTTTGTTCGTCTTGTGCGATTGCTTCGGCAGCCTCTTCAGCCGCAGGCTCGACCGCGTCTTTCGGCGCGGGTTTTGCCTTGGGCTTCCGGGTTGATTTCCGGGCGCGGGGCTTTTTCGGCGCGGCCTCTGCCGACTCTTCAGCCGGGGCTTCGACGGTGGCCTCGGCGGGAGTGTCGTCCGCTGGTGCCTCTTCCACCTTGCTGTCTTCTGCCGCCGGCTCTTCAGCCACCGCATCGGACGTCTCCGCCGATACGCCGCCTTCAGCCTCGCCACTCTTCCGGCGGGACCGGCTGCGGGACGTCCGGGTGCGGGTGCGCTTTTTGGGCGCAGCCTCATCTTCGGCGACGTCGCCAGTCTGGCTCACCTTTTCGGCGTCCGTTGCGGCGTCTGCTGGAGTCGCATCTTCAGTCGCGTCGCTTGAGGACGGTTCGACAGTCGCCGAACTGTCGCCGTCGGACGAACTGTCGGCGTCCGTCGAACTGTCGGCGTCCGTCGAAGAGTCAGATCCACCGCCGTTCGACTTCCGACGACGACGACGCCGGCGGCGCTTCTTGGGTGCGGGCGCCTCTTCCTCGTCGTCGCGGGTCTCGACCTCACTTACCTCGGCTTCGACCTCGTCGCTGCTGTCGGCATCGACGTCGTCCATGAGCGATGCATCCACCGAGACCACTGGCGCGGCGACAGCGGTCACCTTGCGGCTGGCCGTCTTGAACTTCTCGATCTGGAAATCGGGGCTGACCATGGAGCCGTCCGCCTCGATCCGGACCGAAAGCCCGTAGCGCGCCTCGATCTGAGCGATGTGATCGCGCTTCTGGTTGATCAGGTAATTGGCGACCGCCACGGGGCAGCGCACGAGCACTTCGCGCGACCGGCCACGGACACCCTCTTCCTCGATCTGGCGCAGGATCCCGAGCGCGACGTTGTCATCCGAGCGCAACAGCCCGGTGCCATGGCAATGCGGACAGGGCTTGGTCGTCGCTTCGATCATGCCGGGGCGCAGACGCTGGCGGCTCATCTCGAGCAGCCCGAACCCGGAGATGCGGCCCACCTGAATGCGCGCGCGGTCGGTCTTGAGCTTGTCCTTCAACCGCTTTTCCACGGACGCATTGTTCTTGCGCTCGTCCATGTCGATGAAATCGATGACGATCAGGCCCGCGAGATCGCGCAGACGCACCTGCCGCGCCACCTCTTCGGCGGCCTCCAGGTTGGTTTTGAGCGCGGTTTCCTCGATCGAGCCTTCCTTGGTCGCCTTGCCCGAGTTCACATCGACCGCAACCAGCGCCTCGGTCACATCGATGACGATGTAGCCACCGGATCTGAGTTGGACCGTGGGGTTGAACATCGCGTCGAGATAGCTCTCGACCTGATAGCGTGCGAAGAGCGGGAGCGGATCCTGATACTGTTTCACGTTGCGCGCGTGGGACGGCATGATCATCTTCATGAAGTCCTTGGCGACGCGATAGCCGCCCTCGCCTTCGACCAGAACCTCGTCAATCTCGCGGTTGTAGAGGTCGCGGATCGAGCGTTTGATCAGGTCGCCCTCTTCGTAGATCTTGGCGGGCGCGACGGATTTCAACGTCAACTCGCGGATCTGTTCCCAAAGCCGCTGAAGATACTCGTAATCGCGCTTGACCTCGGACTTGGTGCGCTTGGCGCCCGCGGTCCGGATGATCAGCCCCGCGCCCTGGGGCACGTCGATGTCATTGGCGATTTCCTTGAGTTTCTTGCGATCGACCGCGTTGGTGATCTTGCGGCTGATGCCGCCGCCGCGCGCGGTGTTGGGCATGAGCACGCAGTAGCGCCCCGCGAGACTGAGATAGGTGGTCAGCGCCGCGCCCTTGTTGCCGCGTTCTTCCTTGACCACCTGCACCAGCAGGATCTGGCGCACCTTGACCACTTCCTGGATCTTGTAGCGGCGTGCACGGGGTTTGCGGACGGGGCGGATATCCTCGCTCTCGTCTTCCTCGGCGACGGATTCGATGCCCTCATCCTTGTCGGAGGCGTCTTCGGCCACGCGGCCGGTCGTCTCGTCTTCGGGCGCGTCGTCCGTGTCGGAGCCTTGAGCGTCGGGGCTTTGAGCGCCGCCGTCTGCGTCGTCCTTGGCGGTCTCGGTGCCAGCGTCATCCGCCGCACCCAATTCCTGAGCCGCTTCCTTCACCGCTTCCGCCGGAGCTTCGTCGGGCGCCTTGGCGGCCTCTGCCGCGGCCTGGGCCTCGCCGTCCTCATCGAGGTCGATCGTCTCCATGCCGGTGATTTCGCGGCTCTCTACCGCATCGGAGCTGCTGGCCTTGGCGGCCTTGCTGCGCGAGCGAGACCGCGACCGGGAGCGCGAGGGTTTTTCGTCCTCATCCTCTTTGCGGGCCTGGGCTTCCGCATAAGCGCGCTCTTCTTCGAGAAGCGCTTCGCGGTCAGCGACCGGGATCTGGTAATAATCGGGATGAATTTCCGAAAAGGCCAGGAAACCATGCCGGTTTCCGCCGTAATCCACAAAGGCCGCCTGGAGCGAGGGTTCAACCCGCGTGACCTTGGCTAGATAGATGTTGCCGGCGAGTTGCCGTTTGTTGTCCGATTCAAAGTCGAACTCTTCGACCTTGTTTCCGTCCACCACCACGACACGGGTTTCCTCCGTGTGGGTGGCATCGATAAGCATTTTCTTTGCCATGAGTTCCGTATGCACACCGCCAGCCCTCCGGCCCATTGCGGGCGGAAGCGGTCAGGGGCGTGGCTTGTCTGGGCGAAATAACGCGCGTAACGGGAGCGTCCGAAGGCCTCGGCCTTGTCTGTACGAACTCGATCCTCGCGCGCTTCATCGCGTTTCTTCTCCGACACCGTCAATCGTGCGGTGCCCGTTTGTTGCCCGTCGCTTGCGCGCTCGGGCGGGTCTGATGGCCCCTGGGGGCCCTATCCTGCCGCGTGACCTGCGATGGGAGATCCCAAGGCGCCAGCGGCGAAATTCCTGCCCGGGGCCCGTCATTCCAAAAGGAGACACCCCGGCTCTCCTACATAAAGGCAGTGTACCGGAAATGACAATGCACAATCGTAAGCTGCATGTTTGGCCCGGGCGGCCATGCGCCGCGGGGGCGGATCAGAGCGGGCCCGGCAGGCGCTCCTCGCTCAGAAGCACATTGGCCTCAACCGCGCCCGCGCCCGGCAAGGTCATGATTCTACGCCGTAAAATCCGCTCGAAATCGGGCAGATCCCGGGCCACGATCCGCAGGCGATAATCGTAAAGGCCAAGCACATGTTCGACCGTCTGGACCTCGGGGATCGCCGTCACGGCGCGTTCGAAATCTTCGAGACTCACGCGGCCCTTGGTGGCGAGCTTCACCCCGAGGAAGACCGTGACCCCGAAACCGAGGGCCTCCCGGTCCAGTTCCAGCTTGCGCCCGGCGAGAATGCCCGCCTCCTCCAGCCGCCGGATGCGCCGCCACGTCGCCGGCTGTGACAGGCCGAATTTCCGCCCGAGCGCGCCGGCGCTTTGTTCGGCATCCAAGGCCATGGCCCGGAGAAGCCCGCGGTCGATGTCATCGAGAGCAATCATACAGGCAGGACTTCGTCGGCCTTGATCCGCGCCACATGCATCAGCGCCTCGATATCGGCGATATGCGGCAAGTGGAGGATCCGCTCGCGGTAGACCTTCTGGTAATCGCCCATGTCGCGCGCGATCACCGAGAGCCGCACATCGACCCGCCCGAGAAATGTCTGGATCTCGATCACCTGGGGGACTTGCCGCGCGGCCTCGATAAAGTCATCAAAGGCGCGGGGGTTTGTCTTGTCCAGGGTGATGCGCAGCGAAACCTCCACCGCGTAGCCAAGCGCCGCCCAGTCGATGCGCGCGCGCGTGCCCCGCACGATGCCTTGATCGCGCAGCCGGGCGAGCCGGCGCGAGCAAACCGTCGCCGTACTTCCGACCGCGTCGGCCAGCGCCGCCATCGGCATCCCCGGATCAGCCTGGAGCCGGCGAAGAATGCGCCGATCGAGATCATCAAGCATGAAGTTTACCTTATTTCCCCGTACCGCGAATAGAATCCGTCTCTTTTCCGCTATTCAACCGAATTACGAAACCCCTATTCGCGCATTCTCATTATGCTGCGGCTATCTTGAAACGGAAGGAACATCCGATGCGCGTTTACTACGATCGCGACTGCGACATTAACCTCATCAAAGACAAGAAAGTGGCGATCCTCGGCTACGGCAGCCAAGGCCACGCCCACGCCCTTAACCTGCGTGACAGCGGCGCCAAGAACCTCGCCGTGGCCCTGCGCGATGGCTCGCCCTCGGCGAAAAAGGCGGAAGCTGAAGGGCTTACGGTCATGGGCATCGCCGAAGCCGCGGCCTGGTGCGATGTGATCATGTTCACCATGCCCGACGAGCTGCAGGCCGAGACCTACAAGAAATACATCCACGACAACCTCCGCGAGGGCGCCGCGATCGCCTTCGCCCACGGCCTCAACGTCCACTTCGGCCTGATCGAACCCAAACCGGGCGTCGACGTCATCATGATGGCGCCCAAGGGCCCGGGCCACACGGTGCGCGGCGAATATACCAAGGGCGGCGGCGTGCCCTGCCTCGTGGCGGTGAATCAGGACGCGACCGGCAAGGCCCTCGAAATCGGCCTCTCCTACTGCTCCGCCATCGGCGGCGGCCGCTCGGGCATCATCGAGACCAACTTCCAGGAAGAGTGCGAAACCGACCTCTTCGGCGAACAGGCCGTGCTCTGCGGCGGTCTCGTCGAACTCATCCGCTGCGGCTTCGAGACGTTGGTCGAGGCCGGCTACGCGCCCGAGATGGCCTATTTCGAATGCCTCCACGAGGTGAAGCTCATCGTCGATCTGATCTACGAAGGCGGCATCGCCAACATGAACTACTCGATCTCCAACACGGCGGAGTATGGCGAGTATGTCTCCGGGCCGCGGATCCTGCCCTACGACGAGACGAAAAAGCGCATGAAAGAGGTGCTGACCGACATTCAGACCGGCGTCTTCGTGCGTGATTTCATGCAGGAAAACTCGGTCGGCCAGCCGATGTTCAAATCCACCCGCCGCATCAACGACGGCCACCAGATCGAGGAAGTCGGCGCCAAACTGCGCGGCATGATGCCGTGGATCTCCTCGGGCAAACTGGTCGATCAGGAAAAGAACTGATCCCACAAGACCCAAGGGCCGCCTCCGTGGACGTGGCGGCCCTAGTCAAAACGCATAAAACCGCAGATCCATATGATCCCGCGCCACGCAATATGGATATCTTCGCGCCAGAAAATAGGCCCAGGCGTCAAGCCGGACGTCCCTAACTCCAGTGAAGAAGTCCAAATCGTATGCCTACGACCAATCTGGGAGCTCGGGTCAGAGCTCCTATGACCAAACCTATAGTGAGCGCTTTCTAAGCCATTCTTCGAGCAACACGTAATGCGCCTGCTTGGTTCTGGCAGAATGACCAACGATTCCTTGGGAAAGGCCTTCGGTTACGAAACCCGTTTTCCCCGGCACCTCAGTAGGTTTCACTTCAGACGCCTCAAAGACTCGCTTGACCTCTTCCCAGAATTTTATCCCTTCGGCTTTAGCCTTCATATCATGCGTGGGGATCGGCTTCCCGTAGACACGCATTGGCCGAATTTTCATAGAAACAGGGGTAAATCTCTCCGCGTGCTGAGGCCCGAAAGATTTCGCTGGTTTGTCAAAACGAATTTTGAGAAGCTCCGGTGCAAGATTGTTGATCATATCATACAATATCTGGCGATCCTTAACGGCTTCATAATCATGAGCAAGAGCCGCCAGAACGAAATCTTTTCCGCCCAGAGGAGCAAGCCGATATCCGGTTTGCGACGGATTTCCGGCATGCGCGCGGCCCCTGAACTCATTGTAGAATAGCAGATCGTTCCGATTGGATTGAAATCTTTTTCCCAGCTGTTTCATTTCGCGTGCCAGCTTTAGAAATTTCGGAAATTTTTGAAAAATATTTCGCTTTCCTACTAGATAGCGAGCAATCAGAAGCGCATTTCTATTTCTGTTCTGGGGTCTCGCAAACCCGCCAGCAAGACCAGTAATACGCAGTTCACCTGGATCCATTTCTGAAAAGCGCGGCAAAACAAGACTATAGTAGCCTAGACACCTTAGTTGATATTCTTGCCAGATACTTTTCCAATCCATCGCATTCTCAGGCTTTTGGAGCCTGTACTGCAAGTCGAAGCCCGTCATTTCCGAGACTTCAGTTGCAATATCGCGATCCAGATCTGCTCCGGGCTGCGTATTCGGGCCCGAACCCACGAACAACTGCGGTAGTCGCATACCCTCAGCCACACAGGAATTGTAGATATGCGACGCAAAGGCAACCGTTGCGCGACTGTCCACCCCGCCGGTGCAATCAAATACAACATGCCGTGTCTCATCTCGCATCAGAGCAGCGAGCATGCTCACCCATTTAGACATACCTGCTTCGAAATGTTGCTTGTAAGACACCTGAACCACCACCGGGCGCTCGATCCGGATATTCTCAGAGTCGATATCGATGAAACTCCCGGAAGGAGTCAGTCGAATTTCATTGAACGGTGTTTGAAATGTCTGCGGACTTCTATAAAGTTTTTGGTCAAAATCCTCGAGAACATCGGAATTTCGCGACAATCTAATCCCGTTTGCCAAAAGATGATCTGCCAGCAACGTGACCGAGTTTGAAACAGCCCAAAGCCCACGCCGTTGATATATAAAAATCGGCATCAGCCCGTGAAAGTCGCTGCCAATGCGAAACACGCCGCCCATCTTCCGGCACAGGAAGTAACAACCATCTTCATTTTCACGAGGATCAAATTCGGTACAAGCGGACGCTTCCGCGAAACCTTCGGGCCCGAACACAATGTTTTGGTCGTCTATATAATGACCGCTGAAGGCTTCAGATTTTGGCGGAGCCCAGCTTGAATATACGAAATATCCGAAACCTGCTGCCGTTATCTCTTGAGCCACCACATCAGCCATCCATCTTCAATGCCGAGATAAACGCCTCCTGCGGGATGTCCACCTTCCCGAACTGGCGCATCTTTTTCTTGCCCGCCTTCTGCTTGTCGAGAAGCTTCCGCTTCCGCGTCGCATCCCCGCCGTAGCATTTCGCGGTCACGTCCTTGCGGAGCGCAGAGAGGGTTTCGCGGGCGATGACCTTGCCGCCGATGGCCGCCTGGATCGGGATCTTGAACATGTGACGCGGGATGAGGTCTTTGAGCTTTTCGCACATGGCGCGGCCCCGCATTTCGGCGCGGTCGCGGTGGACCATGGTGGAGAGCGCGTCGACGGGTTCGTCGTTGACCAGCACCTGCATCTTCACGAGGTTGTCCTCGCGGTAGCCCGTGAGTTGGTAATCGAAGGAGGCGTAGCCCTTGGTCACGGATTTGAGCCGGTCGTAGAAGTCGAAGACGACCTCGTTGAGCGGCAGGTCGTAAACCACCATGGCGCGGGCGCCGGCGTAGGTCAGGTCGAGCTGGATGCCGCGGCGATCCTGGCAGAGTTTGAGCACGTCGCCGAGGAATTCGTCCGGCACGAGGATCGTCGCCTTGATGCGCGGCTCCTCGATGTGGTCGATTTTCGACGGGTCGGGCATGTCGGCGGGGTTGTGCAGTTCGACCATTTCGCCGTCGCGGCCGTAGATGTGGTAGATCACGGAGGGCGCGGTGGTGATCAGATCGATGTCATATTCGCGCTCGATCCGGTCGCGGATCACTTCGAGGTGCAGCAGGCCGAGGAAGCCGCAGCGGAAGCCGAAGCCGAGGGCGGCGGAGGTTTCCATCTCATACGAGAAGCTGGCGTCGTTGAGGGCGAGTTTCTCGATCGCGTCGCGCAGGTCCTCGAACTCGGCCGAATCCACCGGGAAGAGCCCGCAGAAGACCACCGGCACAGAGGGTTTGAAGCCCGGAAGTGGCGTCTCGGCGCCTTTCTTTTCGTGGGTGATCGTGTCGCCGACCTTGGTGTCGCGCACCTGTTTGATCGAGGCGGTGAGGAAGCCGATCTCGCCGGGGCCGAGCTCGTCCACCGCCTGCATCGCCGGGCGGAAGACGCCGATCCGGTCCACGTGGTGCACCGAGCCGGTCTGCATCATCTTGATGCGCTCGCCCTTTTTCAGCACGCCGTCCATGATCCGCACGAGCACGATCACGCCGAGGTAGGCATCGTACCAACTGTCGACGAGCATCGCCTTTAGCGGCGCGTCGCGGGTGCCCTTGGGGGCGGGCAGGTGTTTGACGATGGCCTCAAGCGTCTCGCGGATCCCCTCGCCCGTCTTGGCGGACACCCGGATCGCGCCGGAGGCATCGATGCCGATCACGTCCTCGATCTGCTCGGCGACCCGTTCGCAATCGGAGGCCGGCAGGTCGATCTTGTTGAGCACCGGGACGATGTCGTGATCCGCGTCGATGGCCTGATAGACGTTGGCGAGCGTCTGCGCCTCGACCCCTTGGGTGCTGTCCACCACCAGAAGCGAGCCCTCGACCGCGCGCATCGAACGGGAGACCTCATAGGCGAAGTCCACGTGGCCGGGCGTGTCGATGAGGTTGAGCACGTATTGCTCGCCGTTCTCGGCGGTATAGTCGATGCGGACGGTGTTGGCCTTGATGGTGATGCCCCGCTCGCGCTCGATGTCCATCGCATCGAGGAGCTGTTCCTTCATGTCCCGCGCGGCGACGGTATCGGTCGTCTGGATGAGCCGGTCGGCGAGCGTGGATTTCCCGTGGTCGATGTGCGCCACGATGGAGAAATTGCGGATATGCGCGAGGTCTGTCATGCATCGGGATATGCTGCGGTTTGCGGGGGGCGTCAATGGTCGTTGAACTAAGGAAGCAAGAGCAGGTCGGACAGTGGCTCAACGGCATGCCGCGAGAGGTCTCTCAAGCTCGGATCGTGAGATCGACCCATCTCACGAAGCCCGCGATCGGCGCAGCGCGGATGGTCGGCTCCTCCGACGTTATCAGACTCATTGCCACGAGCGTCATACCGGGAGGAATGATCGATGGGGTCTGAGCCCAGCTTCTGGAAAAACTGGAAGGAAGGCGTGGTCCCGGAGGACTGCAAAAATCCTCGCAGCGCCCTCATCTCTGCTCTTGGAGCAGGTACGGTGACTATGCGTTTAATATGGAGTCCTAAAGACGGGCGGTGAAGGATTGGCATTCATCGAGACGTAGGTAGGGCGCCTGTCACTCACCGCGCCGTCGAACCGGTCGTTCGCGACGTGACGATCGGCGGCCCGGCGGTGCGCGGCGGGCTTCGGCTTTGCGTCCGCGCGGGGTGCTTTGATCTGAGCCGGGCTGTTCAGTGCGCCGCCGTCTTGCCGAAGACCGATCCCCAGAGCGGGCCTACGAGTTTGGTTCCGACAGGGATGAGGATCACGCCGAGGATGAGGCCGAGGAGGCCGTCGAGGGTGGCTTTGGTGAGCCATTCGACCGTGCTCGTGATATTATTGGCGGGAACGGCGTGGCCCACGACTTCGGCGACGTGGTGGATGACCTCTTCGGGCGCGTGCCAGCCCATCTGCGCCAGCCCGTGCACGATGATCGAGCCGCCGACCCAGAGCATCGCTGCGGTGCCGATCGTGGTGAGGAGTTTCATGACGACCGGCATGGCTTTGACGATGCCGCGCCCGATCGTCTGAGTGATGCCGAGGCGGCCGTTGTCGGCCATGAAGAGGCCGACGTCATCGGCTTTCACGATGAGCGCCACAGAACCGTAGACCGCGAGCGTGATGAGCACGGCGACGGCGGCGAGCGTGGCGGCTTCCATCCAGAAGTTCGACGGCGGGATCGCGGCGAGCGCGATGGTCATGATTTCGGCCGAGAGGATGAAATCGGTCTTGATGGCCCCGGCGACCTTTTCCTCTTCGAGGTGGGCAGGATCGCCGGTGTCGTGGCTGCTGTCCGGCCCGCCGTGGTGGGCGCCGAAGCCGAGCGCGTGGGCGATCTTTTCGGCCCCTTCGAAACACAGGTATGCCCCGCCGAGCATCAGCAGCGGCGGGATCAGCCAGGGCGCGAAGGCTGAGAGCGCGAGGCCGATGGGCAGGAGGAAGACAAGCTTGTTGATGAGCGAGCCGCGCGCGATTTTCCAGATGATGGGCAGCTCGCGCTTGGCGGCGAAACCGTGGACGTATTTGGGCGTGACGGCCGCGTCGTCGATCACCGCGCCGGCGGCCTTGGACCCCGCCTTGAGCGCCTGGGCGGCAACGTCATCGACCGAGGCCGCCGCGATTTTCGCGATCCCGGCCACATCATCCAGCAAAGCCAGCAATCCACTCATCGGCGCAGTCTCCTCAGCACACACGTCGGCCCGACCCTAACGGTGCGCGCCCTGAACTCAAGCCTGAACCGGGCTCTCGGCCGGGCGCAGCCATCCCGGCTCAACCCGCGCGGCTCAGTCCCGGTTCCGCCCGCGGACCGGTTTTTCCCAGATCTCATCGCGAAGCTGGCCGTAGACGAGGGCGACGAATATCCCCGTCCCGCCGATCACGTTGCCCAGAAGCGCCGGCAGGATGCCCCCGAACACCGCAGCGCTGACGCTCAACTCACCCGACAGCACCAGCACGAAGAGCTCCGTCGCACCGGCGACCACGTGGGACATGTCGGCAAGGCCGATGACGTAGGTGACGATGATGATCATCAGGATCTCGCCCGCGTCCTCCATCCGGGGCATGATCCAGACCAGCGCCGCGATCATGAAGCCCGCCGGTATGCCGCGCATGACATGCTCCCAGCCGCTCGCCTCGGCATAGTGACGCGAGATCGCAAGGACGCCTTCAAGCCGCGCCTCGGGCAGGATCCCGGCGATGGCCATGACCCAGGCCGCGACGAAACAGCCCGTCATGTTGGCCAGAAAGACGATCGCCCAGAGCCGCGCGATCTGGCCGAGCTTGCGCCATGTGGGCGCGATGAACAGCGGCAGGATCGGGGTGATGGTGTTTTCGGTGAAGAGCTGCATCCGGGCGAGGATCACGATGAGAAAGCCGACGGCGTAGCCAAGGTTGGAGACCGCCGGCGCCCAGTCCGCATCGGGCAGGACCGAGACCAGCGCGCCCTTGCTCAGCACTGAGCTGCTGATCGCGATGCCCGCAGCGATGCCCGACCACCACAGCGCGCTGAACGGGCGCGAAAGCTCGTGGTTGCCCTCGCGCCGGATCGCCTCGAAGATCACCGTCGTGGGGACGTTCTCGACCCGGTGGACCTTCTCCTCCTCCTCGTCGGGAAGGACGGGCTCGGCGTCTGCCTCTTCGGCCCGCGCCTCCGCCTCTTTTGCCTCCGCCTCTTTTGCCTCCGCCTCTTTCGCCTTCGCCTCGGCCTCGGCCGCCTCCCGCGCGGCGTCTTGTCCGCCGCTCCTCGCCTTGTCGGCCATCTGTGCTTCCTTTTCGGCTTTTGTTGCCCGCCACCCTAGCCGCGAGGATGGGGCGCTGACAATCGCGCGCCGATCTGGCATCAGGCGGGGGCACCCCGCCCTGCCCCGCGCGAAAGCCCGCCCATGACCAACACCGTCGCCCTCTGGCTCGCCGCCCTGCTGATCCTCTCGGTCGCGGGGGATCTGGTGCTGCAGGATGGCGCGTGGCTGGTGTTTCTGGGCAAAAAATTCCTCGCGCTGACCGACTGGGTCGCCTTTTGGCGCTGATTGCGCGAACAGCCCTCCCCCCCTGTTGACCTTCGCGCGGATTTGGGGAGGTTAGCGGGGAACCTTCCGCAACGGGCGGAAGACGCGAACGAAGGGAGAAGGGCATGGCGCTCAAGGTTGCAATCAACGGCTTCGGCCGGATCGGTCGGAACGTGCTGCGGGCGATGATCGAATCGGGCCGCACCGATATCGAGGTCATCGCGATCAACGATCTCGGCCCGGTGGAGACCAACGCCCACCTGCTGCGCTATGACAGCGTGCACGGCCGGTTCCCCGTCGAGGTCAAGACCGGCACCGACACGATCGACGTGGGCACCGGGCCGATCAAGGTCACGGCCGAGCGCAATCCCGCGGACCTGCCGTGGAAGGACGTGGATGTGGTGATGGAATGCACCGGCATCTTCACCTCCAAGGAGAAATGCCAGGCGCATCTGGAAAACGGCTCCTCGCGCGTGCTGATTTCCGCGCCGGGCACGGATGCGGACAAGACCATCGTTTATGGCGTCAACCACGACACGCTCACCAGCGAGGATGTGATCGTCTCGAACGCGTCCTGCACGACCAACTGCCTCTCGCCGGTGGCCAAGGTGCTCAATGACGAGATCGGCATCGTCAAGGGCTTCATGACCACGATCCACAGCTACACCGGCGACCAGCCGACGCTGGACACGATGCACAAGGATCTCTACCGCGCCCGCGCCGCGGCGCTCTCGATGATCCCGACCTCGACCGGGGCCGCCAAGGCCGTGGGCCTCGTGCTGCCCGAGCTCAAGGGCAAGCTCGACGGCGTCGCGATCCGCGTGCCCACGCCCAACGTCTCGGTTGTCGATCTGACCTTCGAGGCCGCACGCGAGACCTCGATCGAAGAGATCAACGCCAAGATCAAGGCCGCCGCCGACGGCTCGCTCAAGGGCGTGCTTGGCTACACCGAGGAAAGCCTCGTTTCGATCGACTTCAACCACAACCCCCATTCCTCGGTCTTCCACATGGATCAGACCAAGGTCATGGAGGGCACGATGGTGCGCATCCTGACGTGGTACGACAACGAATGGGGCTTCTCCAACCGCATGTCGGACACCGCCGTGGCGATGGGCAAGTTCCTCTGATCAGACGAAAAATTCCAAGCGCAAGGCCCGGGCAACCCCCGGGCCTTTTTTATTGCCGGTGCAGGGGCATGGGCCGAACAGCGGCTCCCGAAGACACCTTTGAAGGTTGTCAGCCATGCGGACACATGCGCCAAGCCGGGCAAGCGCCTGCCCGTGGGATGGCGCCCCGACGCTTGAACGGGTCCACTTTATGGCGCCAGGTACTTCACCCCAGCGAGGTCGCCCCGACCCCAACCAGAGCGCCAGCCCGCCGGGACGGGCAGGCGCTTGCCCGGCGGCCCTCAAGGGCCTTGTTCCGGGCTTGGGCAAAGTCCAACCATTGTGAGGCAAGCACCAGCCCGCCGCATTGGTCAACGGGAGGCTGCCGAGGAGCTAATCCAGAAAAATGACACTGAGTGAGGTCTCTCGAACCACATGACGGACACCTTCGCGGCGACGGGTAAGCCACTATGATCAATACGATACTTCGCAGATCACGGCCCGGGGGAAACTCCGGGCCTGTTCGGTTGCATGTCCCTGATCAAACGGCCCCGAAAACAAGGGCGCCGCGCGCAAATAATTCGATGGTTCGGACCGCGCGCCCTTGCTAGGAGAGCGGCATGATTCACGGTATCGCGGTATATGTTGAAAAGGGTGCGAGCATGGGTTTGAAGGTCGGTTTAAAAGCGGCAGGTCTGGCGCTTGCGCTCTGGGTCGCCGGTGCCTCGGTCAGCGCGGCCTCCACGGTGCGTCCCGTGGCCGTCACGGTGGGCGGAAAGGCCTATTCCATCGGGGTCTATTCCGGCAGCTTCGACGACAACGCCCGCGTGCTCTCGTCCCAGGCCTGGTGGCGCAACCCCAGCCTCGCGCAGTCGCTCGCACTCTCCGTGGGCAACCAGCTCGGCAGCCAGAGCATCGGCGCGGCCAGCGGCCCGCTCGGCGCCCTCTTCGCCACCTCCGAGACCACCTTGGGCGGGGAGATCAACACCTGGGCCTACTCCGCCGGGGGCACCATCGTGTCGCTGCGGCTCGACGATCTGCTCGGTGCCAACTACGCGATCGCCGCGGCGCTCTGGCCCGATCCGGATCCCAGCCCCCTGCCCGGCACCACGCCGGTCCCGCTGCCCGCGGGCGCGCTGCTCCTGCTCACCGGGCTTGGCGCGCTCGCGCTGCGCCGCCGTTACGCTTTTGCCGCCAAACTCCTGCTGCTGGGCTCACACCCGCTGAGCCCACACCGCTGAATTCAGCCGCCCGACAGGCCGGCCTCGACGGACTTGCCCAGTCGCGGCAGGCGCGCCTTTTTCATCAGCTTGCGCAGGGGCCATGTCTCGCCCGAGAGCCGCTCGGCCTCTGACCGCACCCGCTCGACCACCCCGGCCACTGGCCCGGGGTGCTGCGCATGAAGCCCGCGCAGGAGCTGGTCGGCATCCTGCCGCTCCAGCCCTTCTTCGGCGAGGATATTGCGCGGAAAATCCTTGGCGTTCATCGTGATGATGAGATCGGCACTGCCCGCGATCGCCGCGGCGAGCACATGGGTGTCGGAGGCATCGGGCAGCCAGAGCCGCGCTTCGAGCGAGGGCGGATAGGTGACGGCGGCCCTCGGCCATTGAACCCCGAGCGCCGCGATCTCGCCGCGCGCGAAAGCCTCGTCCCCCGGCCCCAGACGTGCCGCCGCCCGCGCCCATTCCTCCAGGATCCGCGCCGACCAGAGCGGCGTGAAAAGCCCCTCGGCGGCAACCCCGAGAAGCACTTCGCGCATCACGGTCGGATAGAGGACATTGGCGTCGAGCAGCGCCTTCATAGCCGGTAGAACAACGCCTTGAGATAGCCCGTCTCGGCCAGTTGCGGCAGGAGCGGATGGTCCGGCCCGGCAAATCCGGTGTGGATCAACTGGCCCGCACGGCCCGCCTTGCCGATGCCGCGGGTGGAGGCCGCGCGGAAGGCATCGAGCCCGGCCGCGTGGGAACAGGAGCAGAGCCCCAGATAGCCGCCCTCGGCAACCAGCGGCGCAGCCAGCCGCGCGATCCGCTCATAGGCGCGCAGGCCCGGATCGAGGGTTTTCCGGGACGGCGCGAAGGCGGGCGGGTCGCAAATCACCACGTCGAAGACCTCGCCCTCCTCGGCCAGCGCCGCGAGCGTGTCGAAGGCATCGCCCTTGCGGGTTGCAAACCGCTCGGCCACGCCGGACGCATCGGCGCCCTGCACCGCGAGCTCCAGCGCCGGCGCCGAGCCATCGACCGCCAGCGCAGAGGCCGCCCCGCCCGCGAGCATCGCGAGGGAAAAGCCGCCCACGTGGGAGAAGACATCGAGCACGCGCGCGCCCTGCGCCAGACGCGCGGCCAAGGCATGGTTGGGCCGTTGGTCGAAATAGAGCCCGGTTTTCTGCCCGCCCATCAGGTCGGCCATATATGTCGCGCCGTTCATCGGCACCGGGATCGGCCCCTCGGGCGCCGCGCCGCGCAGCACCTCAAGCACCTCCGGCAGCCCTTCGAGCCCGCGGGCGCGGGACGTGCCGTTGAGGATCACCGTGCTGACCCCGGTCACCCGTTGCAGCGCATCCGCGATCATCTCCTTGCGCGCATCGGCCCAGGCCGCGTTGGGCTGGAGCACCGCCACATCGCCGAACCGGTCGATCACCACGCCGGGCAGCCGGTCGCCCTCGGCATGGACCAGCCGGTAGAAGGGCGCGCTGTAGAGCCGCGTTCGATGGTCCAGCGCCGCCGAAAGCCGGGCCTCGATCCAGCTCTGGTCGATCTCGGCCTCCGGGTCGCGGTCGAGCATCCGCCCGACGATGCGGCTCCCGGGGTTCACCGCAACAAGCCCCATGGCCGTGCGCCCCTCGTCTTCCAGCACCGCCAGCGTCCCCGCTTGCAAGCTCTTTGTGCGCCGGTCCAGAACCAGCTCATTATCATAGACCCAAGGGCTGCCGTGGCGTATGGCGCGGGCATTGGCCTTGGGTTTGAGGCGGATCGCAGGGTATTTCGCTTGTGTCATGGCGCGGTTCTATCCCAAGTTGGGGGCGGGTTGAAAGCGCCCCCGTGACCGGGGAAGATGTTTTGACGCAGAGTGATCCCTATCCGGTTGTTAGCGCTAACGCCCCCTGCTAGACTTGCAGTCAAGCCAAAGGAGAGTCGCAGCCATGCCCCTCAACAGCACCGTCTCCGCCGTCACCGAGCGCATCATCGAGCGCTCCCGTCCGACCCGCGAAGCCTATCTCGATAAAATGTCGCAAGCCGCCGAGGATGGCCCCCGCCGGGCGCATCTGACCTGCGGCAACCAGGCCCATGCCTATGCGGCGATGGGCGCCGACAAGGGCGCGCTTGCCACCGAACGCGCGCCCAACCTCGGCATTATCACCGCCTATAACGACATGCTCTCGGCCCACCAGCCCTTCGAGCGCTACCCCGGGCTGATCCGCGATGCGGCGCGCGCCGCTGGTGCGACGGCGCAGGTCGCGGGCGGGGTCCCGGCCATGTGCGACGGGGTCACCCAAGGCCAGGTCGGCATGGAGCTGTCGCTGTTTTCGCGCGACGTGATCGCGCTCGCGGCGGGCGTGGGCCTGAGCCACAACACCTTCGACGCCGCTCTCTACCTCGGGGTCTGCGACAAGATCGTCCCCGGCCTGATCATCGCCGCGGGGACCTTCGGCTACATCCCCTCGATCTTCCTGCCCGCCGGCCCGATGACGAGCGGTTTGCCCAATGACGAGAAAGCCAAGGTGCGCCAGCAATTCGCCGCCGGCGAGTTGGGCCGCGACAAGCTGATGGAAGCGGAGATGCAGAGCTATCACGGCCCCGGCACCTGTACCTTCTACGGCACCGCCAACACCAACCAGATGCTGATGGAATTCATGGGCCTCCACCTGCCCGGCGCGAGTTTCGTCAACCCCGGCACGCCGCTGCGCGATGCGCTCACCGTCGCCGGGACAGAACGCGCGACCCAGATCACCGCTCTTGGCAACGACTACCGCCCGGTTTGCGACATCCTCGACGAAAAAGCCTTCGTCAACGGGCTCATCGGCCTGATGGCGACGGGCGGCTCGACCAACCTCGTGCTGCACCTGCCCGCCATGGCGCGGGCCTGCGGCGTCATCCTCGAACTGGAGGATTTCGACGCGATCTCCAACGTCACGCCGCTGATGGCCAAGGTCTATCCCAACGGGCTGGCCGACGTGAACCACTTCCACGCCGCGGGCGGCCTCGGCTACATGATCGGCCAGCTGCTCGACGCGGGGCTCTTGCACCCCGACACCAAGACCGTGGCGGGCGACGGGCTGGAGCACTACACCCAGGAGCCGCAGATCAAGGACGGCGCGGTCACTTGGGTGCCCGGCACGCGCGAGACGCTCAACGACAAGATCCTGCGCCCCGCCACCGATCCCTTCCAGCCGAGCGGCGGGCTCAAGCAGCTCGCGGGCAACCTGGGCCACGGGATGATGAAAGTTTCCGCCGTCGCGCCCGAGCGCCACGTGATCGAGGCCAAGGCGCGGGTGTTTCATGACCAGCATGACGTCAAGGCCGCGTTCCAGGCGGGCGAGTTCACCGAGGACACCGTCGTCGTCGTGCGCTTCCAGGGGCCGCAGGCCAACGGGATGCCCGAGCTGCATTCGCTGACCCCGATCCTCGCGGTGCTGCAGGATCGCGGGCTGAAGGTCGCGCTGGTGACGGACGGGCGCATGTCCGGCGCCTCCGGCAAGGTGCCCTCGGCCATTCACATCAGCCCCGAAGCCGCCGCCGGCGGGCCGCTGGCACGGTTGCGCGATGGCGATCTGATCCGCGTCGATGCGGTCTCGGGCGTCATCGAGACGCTGGCCGAAGGGTTCGATGCGCGTGAGCCGGTGACCCCCGATCTTTCGGGCAATGGCCATGGCGTCGGGCGCGAGCTCTTCGCCGCCTTCCGCGCCAACGTGGGGCTTGCCTCCAACGGCGCCGCCGTGGTCGTCTGACCCAGCCCTACTCCGCAGTTTTCCCAAGAGGACCGACATGACCCCAGAAGCCGCCAGCCGCGAAAACGAAGCGCTCTGCCGCGCCGCCCCTGTCATCCCCGTGCTCGTCATCAAGGACGCCGCGACCGCGCGGCCCCTTGCCGAGGCGCTGGTCAAGGGCGGGCTGCCCGCGCTTGAGGTGACGCTCCGCACCCCCGCCGCGCTCGACGTGATCCGCGAGATGGCGCAGGTCGAGGGCGGGATCGTGGGCGCGGGCACGCTGCTGACCGCCGAGGACGTTGAGAAGGCCAAGGCCGCGGGCGCGCGGTTTGGCGTCTCGCCCGGCGCGACAGACCGCATCCTCGATGCCTGCGAAGCCAATGATCTGCCGCTCCTGCCCGGCGTTGCGACGCCGTCGGAGGCGATGCGCCTGCTGGAGCGTGGCTACACGGTCCAGAAGTTCTTCCCCGCCGAGGCCAATGGCGGCGCGCCGGTGCTCAAGGCCTGGTCCTCGCCGCTGCCGCAGATTCGCTTCTGCCCCACCGGCGGCGTCTCCACCAAGAACGCCCCTGACTATCTCTCCCTGCCCAATGTGCTCTGCGTCGGCGGCAGCTGGGTCGCGCCGGGCGATGCCGTGGCCAAAGGCGACTGGGGCGCGATCGAAGCCCTCGCCAGAGACGCGGCCGCCCTGTCGCGCTAAACTCCAGCGCCGCTCCGGCTCACCCCTGAGAGCGGCGCCCGCGCCAGCCGCCGCGACGGCTCGGCGTCGGGCTCGACAGGCGCGCCTCCGACAGGACCGCCGTCATCGGATGATCCGGCGCCTCGGCCGCCTTCCGGGCATGAAGCCGCGCAATCGCGGCGGCCTGGTCGCCGCTCTCCCGGTGCGACAGCGCCCAGTCGAGGAAGATCGTCCGGCAATCGCTCGCCGAAATCCCCTCGATCCGATAGGCCTCGCGGATGAGCCCCTTGGGATCGTCGGGGTCGATGTCTTTGCGCGCGTCTTGTGTCATGTCTCAAAATCCGGGGTGGTGCTGGCGCTTTTTGCCGCGCGGGCCAGGGCCTGTTCGAGGATCTCCGCCGCCCGCTCGGTACGCTTTGCAAACCGCGCCTGCAAGCCCGCGAGATCCGCATCGCCCGTCTGCGACAGCAGGAACCGCCGCGCGCCAAGGCCGAGCTCCTCCGGCGACACGGCCGTGTTCGCCAGCAGGCGCAGCGAAATCTGCAACGCCACGCAAAGCGCGTATGTCTCTTGCAGCTCTTCGGCCTCCGGCAGATCGATCAGCGACAGCCGCGCCGCCGCGATCAGCCCCGCCGGCGTCCTGCGGCTGGGCTTGCCCGCCAGCAGCGTCGCCGCCTGGGCAAAGAGTTCAATGTCCTGCGCCCGCCCGGGGCCCGGCTTCGGATCGAGCGGCCCGGCGGGCGATTTGGCGGCGGCAAGCCGCACGCGCATCTCTTCCAGATCGTGCAGCACCTTGGCTTGCGCGCGCGGCGCCGACAGGACCTCTTCGCGCAAACTCTCGATATCCGCCCCAAGCGCCTCGGACCCGGCGACCCCCCGCGCCCGTGTCAGCGCCAGATGCTCCCAGGTCCAGGCTTCATCACGCTGGTAATTGCGAAAACTCGCCCAGCTCGCGGCCACCGGCCCCTGGCTTCCCGAGGGCCGAAGGCGCATGTCCACCTCATAGAGCTTCCCCTGCGCCATGCGGGCGGTGAGCGCGGTGACGAAGGCCTGAGTCAGCCGGGCGTAGTAGACGCGGGCCGAAAGCGGTTTCGGCCCGGTGCTCTCGCCCTCGTCCTCAGGATCGTAGATCACGATGAGATCAAGGTCCGACTTCGCCGAAATCCGCCCCGCCCCGAGCGAGCCCATCGCCAGCACCGCCGCGCCGCGCCCCGGCGGCGGGCCATGACGCCGGGCGAACTGCGCGATGACTTCGGGCCAGAGCGCGGCGATCACCGCCTCGGCAAGCTCGGCGTAGTGCCGGCCAGCGGTCTCGGCATCGATCATCCCGCGCAGATGATGCACCCCGATCCGGAAATGCCATTCCTTGGCCCATCGCCGGGCCAGATCGAGCCGCGCTTCATAGCCATCCTCGCGCGCCATCCGCGCCGCAAGCCCCTCACGCAGCGCCGCCGTCCCGGGCCAATCGGCGAAGAAATCCCCCGCGATGACCGCATCAAGCACCGACGAATTGCGCGACAGAAACGCGCCCAGCTCGGGCGAGACGGCGCAGATCTCGACCAGAAGGTCCAGCAGCTGGGGCCGTGCCTCGAAGAGGGAGAATACCTGAACACCGGCGGGCAAGCCCTTGAGAAACCCGTCGAAAGCCTGAAGAGCCTCCTCTGGGCGGGCCGAATCCGCAAGCTGTTCCACCAGCCTGTCGCGCAGGCGGCCAAAGATAGTGCAGGCGCGCTGGCTGCGCAGGGCGGGATAATTCATCCAGCGCCCGACGACCTCGTTTGGCAGGATGTCGTGCAGCTTGGGCACCTCGCCCGCAGACCCCGTCTCCGCCCCCTCCGGGCCCGGCTGATCGGGCACGAAAAACCCCTCGATGAGATCATGCACCTCGGTCAGCGCCGCCCCAAGCTCGGCGCGCATCGCGCGCTCCTCCACCCCCATGAAGGCCGCCAGCCGGGCAAAGCCGCTGTCGTTTTGCGGCAAGTCATGGGTCTGGGCGTCGTTGATCATCTGGAGCCGGTGCTCGACTTCGCGGTGTTGGCGGTAGCGCAGGATGAGCCGCTCGGACACCGCCTCGGGCACCCAGCCGGCAGCGGTCAGCGCGCGCAGGCTGTCAACCGTGCCGCGCAGGCGCAGGGACGGGTCGCGCCCCCCGGCAATGATCTGCTGGGTCTGGGTGAAAAACTCGATCTCGCGGATCCCCCCGCGCCCGAGTTTCATGTTGTGGCCCCTCAGGGAGATCGGCCCCACGCCCCGGCCGTGGCCGCCCTTGTGATCGCGAATGCGCAAGCGCATGTCGTGGGCGTCCTGAATTGCGGCGAAATCGAGGTGGCGGCGCCAGACGAAGGGCGTGAGGTCCCGCAGGAACCGCTCCCCCGCCGCGATATCACCCGCGCAGGGTCGCGCCTTGACATAGGCCGCGCGCTCCCAGGTGCGGCCAAGGCTCTCGTAGTAGCGCTCGGCGGCTTCCATCGCCAGAACGACCGGTGTCACCGCCGGATCCGGGCGCAGGCGCAGGTCGGTGCGGAAGACATATCCCTCGGCGGTGGTGTCGGAGAGCAGCGCGCAGGCCTTGCGGGTGGCCCGCACGAGGCTCTGGCGCGCCTCGCCATAGTGATCGCGCTCGAACCGGGTCTCGTCAAAGAGGCAAATCAGGTCGATATCAGACGAATAGTTGAGCTCGAACGCGCCCATCTTGCCCATGGCCAGCGCCGTGAGCCCGCCCGCGGTCTGCGCGTCCTGCTCGGTCGCGCCGGGAAGTTTGCCGCGCCGGATCTCGGCTCCGACGGTGGCGCGAAAGGCGGCATGGGTGGCGGCATCGGCGAAGCGTGTGAGCGCTGCGGTCACCTCTTCGAGCGACCAGACGCCCCCCAGATCGGCAAGCCCCGTCAGCAGCGCCACGCGCCGTTTTGCCTGCCGAAGCCCGGCGCCGAGCGCATCGGGCGCCATCTCATCCACCTCGGCCAGAACCGCCGCCATCGCCGCTTCCGGTGCCTCGAGCGCGCCGGGCCACCAGGCGATTTCCTTTTCGAGCAAGGACTTGAGGTAAGGGCTGCAACCCGCCGTTCCCAGGATGAGCGCGGCGATCTCCGGCGCGAGCCCGGCCGTCATGCCGCGCAGCTCCTCCGCGCGCTCTGAATCATAGGGGGTCGGGCTGCGGGTCAGTCGGGTTTGAAAACTCATGGCCTTGTTTGGAACGCGGCGCGGATCGGGTCAATGCCGAGCCCGTTTCATGCGCTACTCTCCCGGGTACGGAACCGGACGATTCGCCGGAAATCCGCGTCCCGGAGCGCCGATTGGGGTGGGACCATGTGCGCACGGATCACGCGAAAACGCTCTCGCCAAGACGGGCCCCTCACAAACACATTCACCAAGTGGTTGAAAACAAAAGATAAAAACAAATAAAGTAAATATCTTTCACATAAAGCCTTGCAATGTAGCCGTGAAATCACGATCTGGTGTAATGTGAACAGCATTCACATCCAAGCAAGACCCACAGAAACAGCTTCATTCAACGTCGGAGATACTGCCATGACACCTGCCCTTCAAACGCCCGTCTCGGATCGGCCCACCGGCTGGTTTTCCAAGGCCGAGGCATGGCTGGACAGCAAAGGCAAAGGCGCCTGGATCGCAGCCATGGTTCTCGGCTTCGTGTTCTTTTGGCCCGTTGGCCTCGCCCTTCTGTTCTACATGATCTGGAGCAAAGACATGTTCAAGAAATCCCGCCGCTCGACCTCCTCCCGCCTGCATGGTGCCGGCGTCGTCTTCAAACCCTCTGGCAACAGCGCGTTTGACAGCTACAAGGCCGATACGCTGCAACGTCTGCAAGACGAGCAACGCCAGTTCGAGGAGTTCCTGGAACGCCTGCGCGATGCCAAGGACAAGGCCGAGTTCGATCAGTTCATGGACGACCGCCGCGCCAGCGCCACCCGCCCCGTGCAGGACGATGACGCGCCGCAGCGCGACGCCTGATACCACCACTCGCGAGCCGGACCCGGAACTCCGGGCCCGGCTGGTGGTTGATACCTGGAACGAAAAACCTGCGCCGAGGACCACGAGAGACACCATGACCCAGACCTACACCGCCCTGCCCGACCCGGAGATGCAATCGGAATTCTACGCCGATGTGCCGAGCAAACGGCTGATCGCCTGGGGGATCGACCTGATCGTGGTACTGCTGCTGTCGATCCTGGTCCTTCCGTTTACCGCCTTTACCGGCTTGATCTTCTTTTCCTTCCTGCTGCTCTGTGTAGGCTTTATCTATCGCGTCTGGACGATCTCCAGCCGGTCGGCCACCTGGGGCATGCGGCTGATGGCCATCGAGTTTCGGGACCGGGACGGACAGCGTTTCGAGTTCGGAACCGCCTTTTTGCACACGCTGGGCTACACGATCTCGATCGGGATGCCCTTGGTGCAACTGCTGTCGATCGTCCTGATGCTCGCCACCGCGCGCCGTCAGGGATTGACGGACCACATCCTCGGCACCGTCGCGATCAACCGGCGCGCGGCGGACTGAGCGAGTACGCGCAGTCGCGTTAACCAAAATCTCTGCAAAGTTTGCGTTTGTGGCAAGAATGTGGCGGTAATGCGGGCTATTGATCCTCGCTTCGGCCTCCCCATTTTTGCGGACTTGGCGAGACAATCCCAGATTGTTATCGTGACCGTGCACAACAGAGTTAATCAGCAACATGCGCCACTCCCTGCCGCTGGCCCCACAGTTTTACGTGACCGCGCCGCAAGCGTGCCCCTATCTGCCGGGCCGGATGGAGCGCAAGCTCTTCACCGCGCTACAGGGCGATGGCTCTGAGGAGCTCAACAACGCCTTGTCGCAACAGGGGTTTCGCCGCTCGCAGAATGTGCTCTACCGGCCGTCCTGCGCCGATTGCGCGGCCTGCCTGTCCGCGCGCATTCGGGTGGAGGACTTTGTCCCGACCCGGAGCCAGAAACGCGCGATCAAGCGCAACCGGTATCTGGAGCGGCAGGCGACATCGCCCTGGGCCACCGAAGAGCAATACGCGCTCTTCCGGACCTATCTCGATCATCGGCATACCGATGGCGGCATGGCGGAGATGGATATCTTCGAGTTCGCCGCGATGATCGAGGAGACGCCGATTCGCACCCGGGTCATCGAGTATCATGACCCCGAGAGCCGCAAACTCGTGGCGGTGTGTCTCACGGATGTGCTCGAGGACGGGACCTCGATGGTCTATTCCTTTTTCGATCCGGCGCTGGAGCGCCAGAGCCTCGGAACCTACATCATCCTCGATCACATCGCGCTCGCGCGCGAGGCGGCGCTGCCATACGTCTACCTCGGCTACTGGGTGCCGGGCAGCCCGAAGATGGATTACAAGGCGCGGTTTTCCGGCCTTGAGGTTTACGCCGGCGGTCGCTGGAATCCGATGCGCGATCCGGAGGAGTTCGCCTCCCAGACCCATCCGCTCTCGGTCGATCCGATCGCCGAGCAGGTGGCCAATATCGCGCTGCCCGACCTGACCCGGCGCTGAGCGCGGGCCAGCCGCCTTCATTCACCGACTTTGCAACCTGCCGGTCACGGCGCGGGACCAGCGCCCCGCACCGCGCGCCCGGCGTTATTTCGGCATGAGATCCGGGACGATGGTCACGATCTGCGGGAAGAACCACATGATCGCGAGGCCAAGGACCTGAATCAGTACGAAAGGCGCCACGCCGCGATAGATATGGCCTGTCGTCACCTCGGGCGGCGCCACGCCGCGCAGGTAGAAGAGGGCAAAGCCGAAGGGCGGCGTGAGGAACGAGGTCTGGAGATTAACCGCGATCATGATCGTCACCCATTTGGGATCGAACTCGCCGCCATAGATCACCGGCCCGACGATGGGGATCACGATGTAGATGATTTCGAGGAAATCCAGCACGAAACCGAGGATGAAGAGCACCAGCATCACGATCAGGAAGACGGTGAACTCGCTGTCGAAGCTGCGCAGGAACTGCTGGATGTAATGTTCGCCGCCGAAGGAGATCACCACGAGATTGAGCAGCTGCGAGCCGATCAGGATGGTAAAGACCATCGACGTGACCTTGGCCGTCTCGCGGACGACCGGGCTCAGCACGCGGCCGCGGAACAGCACCCAGCAGGCATAGATCAAGCCGAAACCCGCGACGAGATAGGCGACCTGAGCGGCAAAGAAGGCGATCCAGGTCTCGGCGCTTACGTCCTCGCGGTTGATGCGCAGATCGAAGTTGACGCCGATGAGGATCATCAGCACGAGCGCGAAGCTGGCCAGGATGATCACCCGGCCCGAGCCGCCCTCTTCTTTGAGCCGCCGGTAGGCCGCGAGCATGATCGCGCCTGCGGCGCCGAGGGCCGCCGCCGGGGTCGGGTTGGTGATGCCGCCGAGGATCGAGCCGAGCACGGCGACGATCAGGATCAGCGGCGGGAAGACCACGCGCAAGAGCTCCGATTCCGCGAGCCGGGAGACCGCGTGGCGACAGGCCCAGAGCACGATGGCAAAGGGAATCGCGAGCAGCAGCCAGCTTTTCAGCGGCGAGGTGAGCGGACCGATGAAGAGGATGTCGACCGCCAGAACGAGGAGCAGGCCGAAACCGCCGGCGAAAAGGGGCAGCGGGTCGCGCTCGGGCGCGATGCCCTGCGCCGTGGTGAAGACCAGCCCGAGGCCGAGCACGATGACGGCGAGCCCGGTGCCGATGGGCGGCGCCGCGGCGATGGCGGCCTCGCGCGCGAGCGCGATCTGTTCCTCGGTCAGCGCTTCGGCCGTGGCGGCCCCGCCGGAGGCCTCGATCGCCGCGGCCTGCGCGAGGGCGGCGTCCCAGGTCTCCTGCCCGTGCAGCGCGATCATCGACGCCTGACAGGCCTCGCTCACATTGGTGCGCAGCGCGGGCTGCTCCACAGCGGCGGCGAATCCGTCCACCGAGATCACCTGGCTGCCCGAGATGCCAACGCTCGACAGCCCCACGAAGATCGCGATGGCGAGGGCCGGAATGGCGAGGAACCACAGCAGTTGCGCGCGCCCGTCAGAGCTGGCGCCGCCGCTGGAGGCGAGCGCCACCGAGGGCGCCTTGGACGGGTTGAAGAGCGCGTAGCCAAAGGCGTAGGCGGCATAGAGCACCGCAAGGAAAATGCCGGGCAGGAGCGCCGCCTGAAACAACGTGCCGACCGAAACGACGGCAGGCTGGCCGAGATAGGTCAGCGCGTCGGAGCAGCCGGCCTCGACCGCGCGTGTGTCCTGCGCCGCGGCGTAAAGATCGCCTGCGAGCGTGCCAAGCAGGACGATCACGATGGAGGGCGGGATGATCTGGCCCAGCGTCCCCGAGGCGGCGATCACCCCGGTGGAAAGCTCAGGCGAGTAGCCGTTGCGGAGCATGGTGGGCAGGGACAAAAGCCCCATGGTCACGACCGTCGCCCCGACGATCCCGGTAGAGGCCGCAAGGAACGCGCCGACCACGACGACCGAAACCGCAAGTCCGCCGGGCAGCGGCCCGAAGACCCGCGCCATGGTGGTCAGCAGATCCTCGGCGATGCGCGAGCGTTCCAGCGTGATGCCCATCATCACGAACATCAGAACCGCCAGCAGGGTCTCGATCGACTGGCCGGCGAACACGCGTTCGTTGATGCGGTTGACGATGAAGGAGAGGTTGCGGTCAAGCGCCGTCTCCCAGCCCTGCGGGAAGACCGGCGTCTCGTAACGCGGCAATTCGGGGTATCGGAAGATCGAGATCGCGTCGCTGCGCACCCCCTCGGCGATGAGCGCGCGATAGGCGTCGCTCCCGGTGTCGATCGCCTGATGGATCAGCAGGCCGGCCCCGTCGAGCATGGCGATGATGCCAAAGGCGATGGCCCCCGCGCCGCCGATGGCAAAGGCCACCGGAAAGCCCGAGAGGATCCCGCCAAACAGGCAGAGAAATACGATGATCAGGCCGATCTCGACGCCGTCTAGTCCAAACAGCATGGCTGTCCCCTGCCCTTATTAATGCGTGCCTTCATAGGCTTCTTGTCCCTCGCCCAGCGTGTCGCGGTCGAGATATTTGCCGGCGGCCTCTTCACCCTCGCGCAGCTCAAGCCAGCTCCGCCACAGGAACGCCCAGGCCTGGATGAAGACCAGCCCGGCGAAGAGCACCATGAGGATCTTGAAGAGGAAATAGGCGTCGAACCCGTTCGGCGAGAACCCGATGGTCTCGACATTCCAGCGGAAGGCGCGCGCCTTCATCAACAGCCGTTCCAGCGGCTCGGAGGCCGAGGGTTTCGGCACGATGAGGTGGCGCCAGAGAAAATACCAGCCGTACATCCAGATGATGACGGCCATGGGCATCATGAAGATGACCGAGCCGACCATGTCCATGATGCGTTTGGTGCGATGGCCGACCGCCGCATAGATGAGATCCACCCGAACGTGGCCGCCCTGCACGAAGGTGTAGCACACGCAGAGCGCGACGATGATCGCGTTGTAGAATTTCAGCTCTTCGGCCCACCAGGAGATATCCCGCGAGAACGGGACGCCGAAGCCGAATGTGATTTCGACGCGGGCGAAGATGCGCTGGACGAAGACGATGACGACCTGTTGCAGCACCATCAGCAGCCCCGCCCAGGCCGCGATCCGGCCGATCCAGTTGAAGGCGAATTCCGCCACCCGCACCGCGCCCCACAGGAACGGGCGCGAGGCGATGCCGATGAGCGTGATCACCAGCATCAGCGCGAGGACGGCGAAGAAGAACTCCACCGAGCCGCCGAAATAGACCACCCGCATGACCGCCTGCGGGTCCGCCCAGTTGAGCCAAAGCCCGGGATGGGTCAGCGCGTAGCCGATGTTGTAAAATGCCATGGCGAGGTTTTCGAGCACCCACAGGATGCCGGCGATCGGTCCGCTTGCGCCCGCTGTCTCTTCCACGAGGTCGCCCCTTGTTGCCTTTGCGCGCGCTTGCGCGGAAAGACGGCCCCGACGGATGAAACCCCGGGGCCGTCCTGTTTCAGATCAGAGGCTTAGGCCCCCAGAACGCGGTCCCGCTGGGCGGTGTAGGCGCTGTCGGAGACCGACGCCCAGCCCGAGGAAGCCTTGAGCGAGGCGTTGAAGCTCTCGCGGATCTGGGCGTAGAGCGGATCGTCCATGTATTCGTCGAGCGCGGTCGCGGAGGCCGCGCCGAAAGCATCCCAGACGTCGTCGGGGAAGGACATCAGCTTGGTGCCGCCCGCCTGAAGCCGCGCGAGCGCCGCGCCGTTGTTGGCGTTGGACTGCGACAGGTTCCAGTGGTGCGTGGCCATGGCGGCCTTCTCGACGATGCTCTGTTGTGCGGGTGTGAGGCTGTCCCACACGTCGCGGTTCATCGCGGCGGAGAGCGCCGAGCCCGGCTCGTGGAAGCCCGCGGTGTAGTAGTATTCGCAGACCTCTTGCAGGCCGAGGCGTTCGTCGGCAAGCGGGCCGATCCACTCCGCGCCGTCGATGGCGCCGGAGGACAACGCCTGATAGATCTCGCCGCCGGGCACGTTCTGCACCGACGCGCCCGCGATCGCCAGCGCCCGCCCGCCAAGGCCGGGCATGCGGAACTTGAGGCCGTTGAGGTCATCGGCAGAGTTGATCTGCTTGTTGAACCAGCCGCCCGGCTGAAGCCCGGTGTTGCCCGCGAGGAAGGATTTGAGGCCGAAGATCTGGCCGAGCTCGTCGTGCAGTTCCTTGCCGCCGGCATGCAGATACCAGTTGATCATCTCCTGCCCGGTCGCGCCGAAGGGCACGGCGGTGAAGAAGTAGTAGCCGGGATGCTGGCCGCCGAAATAGTAATCGGCGGAGTGGTACATGTCGGCCTGGCCGGCGGTCACGGCGTCGAACACTTCGAACGCGCCCACGAGCGAGCCGGCCGGTTTCTTGTCGATCGTGATCTGCCCGTCGGTCATCTCGGTGATGGCGGTGGACAGGAACGTGGCCGCGTCGTCAAACACGGCGAACCCGTCGGGCACCGAGGTGACCATGGTGAGGGTGCGTTTGCCCTGTGCATAAACGGGCGCGGCGAGGCCGGATGCGGCGGCAGCTGTGCCCCCTACGGCAGACGCCTTGAGAAATGAACGACGGTCCATTGAGTTTCCTCCCTGTCAAAAACGCGGCTCTCCCGGCCGCGCGGATCGTTGCTAGTGGCGCGACCGTAACGCCTCGCCCCGGGCAGTGGAATAGCCTCGAAACCGGATTCCTCAAGCCAAAAACGTTTTTTGATCGATGAGCCTGTAAACGGGCGCTCAAAGCGCCATGGATGCCGCAACGGAAGGCACGCTCGAAAACAGGGCTCGAATCAAGGCGATCCGCAAGATCGGCGCCCCCGGTGACAAAAAAACCGCCGCACGCCCATGACAGGCGGCGGCGGAAAGGTGCAATCCCTCAGGTCGGGCAGATCGGGCATCGGGGCCGGGCAAGGGCCCCGCGCGAGCTCCGCAGGCAGGCAGAGATCGCAGCGCCAGGGGGACAGGGCAACCCGGTCGGCCCAGAGATCGCAGGCAGAAAAGTGATCAACGGCAGATAACGGAAAAGACGGCTCAGAACGCTCCGGGGAGCAAAAGCCCGACAAAGAGCATGGTCACAAGTGCGCTCACGCCGATCAGGTCCTCGGCAAAGGCCAGACGGTCATGCGTAAGAATGCGGCGGATATGGTCAAACATGAGGCGCTCCGTTTTAGAACGATAAGTTGCCACTTTGTTCTCATTTGCCCGGCGAAATGTAAAGAACTTTTTAAGAACATTCGCGAACATTCCGGAACGGACGCACTCAACCCACTGAAATCAAACGGATCGCCTTGTCCTGTTCCATGAGCCACAAAAGCGCGCGGGCGGCTCGCCCCCGGGGCGACGTGAGGTCGGGATCATCCGTAAGAAGCTTGCGCGCATCGCTCTGGGCCGTGGCCATGAGCCCGGCCTGCCGCTCCAGATCGCCGATGCGAAATCGCGGCAGGCCCGATTGCGCCGTGCCGATCACATCGCCCGCCCCGCGCATCTCCAGGTCCACCTGCGCGATGCGGAACCCGTCCTCGGTTTCGCGCAAGGTTGTCAGGCGGCGTCCCGCCGTTTCGCTGAGCGGCGGGCGATAGAGCAACAGACACGTCGACGCCATGGCGCCGCGCCCGACCCGTCCGCGAAGCTGATGCAATTGCGCGAGCCCGAAGACATCGGCGCGCTCGATCACCATGATCGACGCATTCGGCACGTCGACCCCCACCTCGATCACCGTCGTCGCCACGAGCACGGAGGTCTCGCCCGCAACGAAGCGCGCCATTGCCGCGTCCTTTTCCGCAGGCGCCATCTGCCCATGGACCAGCCCCACACGCCCCTCTCCAAGCGCCGCGCGCAGCGCCCCGAAACGCTCTTCGGCCGCCGTGAGATCCACGACCTCGCTTTCATCCACCAACGGGCAGACCCAATAGGCCTGCCGCCCCTCTGCGATCGCGCCGCGCAGGTGTTCGACAACCTCGCCAAGCCGTTCGGTCGTGACCATCGCAGTGGTGATCGGCTTGCGCCCGGGCGGCTTTTCGTCGAGCACGGAGATGTCCATGTCGCCATATTGCGTCAGCGAGAGGCTGCGCGGAATCGGCGTTGCGGTCATGACCAGGACATCCGTCGCCAGCCCCTTGTCCCCCAGCATCTTGCGCTGCGCGACGCCGAACCGGTGCTGCTCGTCAATGATCGCAAGGCGCAGATCGTGGAACGCCACGTCCTTTTGAAAAACCGCGTGGGTGCCCACGAGAATGCCGATCTCCCCGGCGGCGAGCGCCGCGAGTTTATCGCGCCGCGCGGCCCCGCTGTCCCGCCCCGTCAGAGCCTCGAGCCGCACACCGGCCGCCGCCGCCAGCGGGCGCAGCCCCTCCAGATGTTGCCGCGCGAGGATCTCGGTGGGCGCCATCATGACCCCCTGCCCGCCCGCCTCCACCGCGACGAGCAGCGCGAGCATCGCCACAAGTGTCTTGCCCGCGCCCACGTCCCCCTGCAGAAGCCGGTTCATCCGCACAGGCGCGGCCATATCCGCCGCGATCTCGGCCGCCGCGCGCGTCTGGGCCCCCGTCGGCGCAAAGGGCAGCGCGGCGAGAAGCTTTGCGCGCAAGGCGCCATCGCCGACCGTCTCCCGTCCCGCCTTGCGCCGCTGCGCCACCCGCGCGAGCGCGAGGGTCAGCTGATGGGCGAAAAACTCGTCATAGGCGAGGCGCTCATGCGCGGGTGCCGTCGGGCTCACATCGGTGAGCGCCTGAGGCCCATGCGCCGCATGCAGAGCCGCGCTCCAATCGGGCCAACCCCTCGCTGCCTTCAGCGCCGGGTCGATCCACTCCTCGAGGTCGGGAAGCCGCGCGAGCGCCGATTGTGCCGCCCGCGACAGCAGCCGCGAGCTCACCCCCGCCGTCTGGGCATAGACCGGCTCGAACGCCGGGATCTCGCTTGCCTCCTCGATGGGCACCACGAAATCAGGGTGGACCATCTGGGCGATCCCGTCGAAAAGCTCCACCTTGCCGGAGACGATCCGACGCGCGCCTTGCGGCAGGAGCTTGGTCAGGTAGCTGCCCCGCGCCTGAAAATAGACCAGCTGGAAATGGGTCTGCGCGTCGGCCACATCGATCCGATAGGGGCGCCCCTTTTGCGACGGCGGACGGTGGCGCGTAACCTCCACCTCAACCGTCACGACGCCGGGAATGGGCGCGCCCTGCACCGTCTCGCGCCGCTGCCGGTCGATGCCGGAATAGGGCAGATGATAGATCAGATCGCGCGGCTTCTCGATCCCGAGCGCCCCGAGATGTGCGGCCGACTTGGGCCCGATCCCGGCAAGCGTGGTCAGATTCGCGAACAGCGGAAAGAGGGCTTCGGGCCGCCCGCTCATAGCCCCTCGATCAGCGCAAGCCAGCCGTCTTCGTCGATCGTCTCGATGCCGAGCTCGGCGGCCTTCTTCGCCTTGGATCCCGCCCCGGGCCCGGCGATCAGAAGGTCGGTCTTGCTGCTGACCGAGCCCGAAACCTTCGCGCCCAGAGCCTCGGCCCGCGCCTTGGCCTCGGCCCGCGTCATCTTCTCCAACGTGCCGGTGAAGACCAGCGTCTTGCCGGCCACGGGGCTGTCGGTCTGGCGCGCTTCGGCGGCCTGAATGTCGAGCTCGGCCACGAGCCGGTCGATCGACGCGCGCTCCGCCTCCTGCCGGAAGGCGAGCGTGAGCGACATGGCCATGACCTCCCCGACCCCGTCGATGCCCAGAAGCTCGTCCCAGGCCGCGCTCCCGGGCTCGGCCGCATCCATCGCGCCGATGAACCCGTCCCAGGTGCCGTAATGCGTTGCCAGAAGGTTGGACGCCTGTTCGCCCACATGGCGGATTCCAAGGGAGAATATCACGCGGGACAGGGGGATTTTCCGTTTCTCGTCAATGGACTCGAAGAGTTTCTTCGCGCTCTTTTCGCCCCAGCCTTCGCGGTTCTTGAGCTGCTGCATCCCGCTCCCGTACCGCGCTTCGAGCTGGAAAATATCGGCCGGTTCGGCCACCCAGCCGTCGCGATAGAACTGCTCGACCTGTTTCGCCCCAAGCCCCTCGATGTCGAATGCCGCGCGGGAGACGAAATGCTTCAGTTTTTCAACCGCTTGTGCCGGACAGATGAGCCCGCCGGTGCAGCGCCGGACGGAATCCCCTTCCTCGCGCACCGCATCACTGCCGCAATCGGGGCATGTGGTCGGGAAGACGAACGGCGCGGCGTCATCGGGCCGTTTGGAGAGATCGACATCGGCGATCTTCGGGATGACGTCGCCCGCGCGATAGACCTGGACCCAATCGTGCTCCCGAATGTCCTTGCCGCCGCGGATCTCACCGCCCTTGCTGTCGCGCCCGGCGATGTAATCCTCGTTGTGGAGCGTCGCGTTGGAGACGACCACGCCGCCGACCGTGACCGGGGTCAGCCGCGCCACCGGGCTCAGTGCGCCGGTGCGGCCAACCTGAATGTCGATGGCCTCCAGCCGGGTCCAGGCAAGTTCGGCGGGAAACTTGTGGGCGATGGCCCAGCGGGGCGTGGTCGAGCGAAACCCGAGCCGCGCCTGCAAGGCGAGATCGTCAACCTTGTAGACCACGCCGTCGATATCATAGCCTAGGGTCGCGCGTTGCGCCTCGATCTCGCGGTAGTGGGCGATCATCTCCGCAGGGGTCGCGCAGGTGCGGGTGAGCGGGTTGGTCTGAAACCCGAGGTCTGCGAGCCGGGCAATCGCCCCCGATTGGGTCTCGGCCAGCGGCTCCGACAGCACGCCCCAGGCATAGGCGAAGAACCGCAGAGGCCGCGCGCGGGTGATCTCGGGATCAAGCTGGCGCAACGAGCCCGCCGCCGCGTTGCGCGGGTTGGCAAAGGTCTTGGCGCCGGCCTCGGCTTGCCGCGCGTTGAGCGCCGCGAAATCCGCGTGCGACATGTAGACCTCGCCGCGCACTTCCAGCAGCGCGGGCGCGCCCTCCAGCCGATCGGGAATGTCCTGTATCGTCAAGGCGTTGGCAGTGACGTTTTCACCAACCGAGCCGTCCCCGCGCGTTGCCGCCTGCACGAGCCGGCCGTCCTCGTAGCGCAAGGACAAGGAGAGCCCGTCGATCTTGGGCTCGGCGGTGTAGACCAGCGGCGCATCTTCGCTTTGCCCCAGATAGCGGCGGATCGACTGGTCGAATTCCAGGATATCATCGTCGGAAAACCCGTTTCCGAGCGAGAGCATGCGTTGGGCGTGCGTGACCTTGGAAAAGCCCTCGGCCACCGCGCCGCCGATCACGTCGCTTGGGCTGTCCGTGCGTTTGAGCTCGGGAAACCGCGCTTCGATCTCGGCGTTCCGCCGTTTGAGCGCGTCATATTCCGCGTCGGAGATCTCCGGCGCATCGTCGCGGTGGTAGGCCGCATTGGCGCGGTGCAGGGCGGCGGCGAGCTCGTCAAGCTCGGCCCGGGCCTCCGCCTCCGTCAGCGTCTCGACCGGTGTCACATCTGCCGCTTCAACCATCCTGCCCTGCTCCCCGAGGCGTTTTGCAGATGTGATAGGAGCGCGCCGCGGCCGCGTCCAGCCCCTTCCCCGGCCCCGCAGAATGCAAAACAGGCCCGGGCGACCGGACCTGCAAATCTTCTTCAAGATTGCCCTGGGTGCCGGGTCAGGCGCCCACGGCCACAGGAGGGTTTTCCACGCGCGGCTCCGGATCCCGCAACACGTACCCACGGCCCCAGACCGTCTCGATGTAGTTCTCGCCCTCGGTCGCGGTGCTGAGCTTCTTGCGCAACTTGCAGATGAACACGTCGATGATCTTGAGCTCGGGCTCATCCATCCCGCCATAGAGATGGTTAAGGAACATTTCCTTGGTCAGCGTCGTGCCCTTGCGCAGGCTCAGAAGCTCCAACATCTGATATTCCTTGCCCGTGAGATGCACGGGCTTGTTGTCCACATCGACGGTCTTGGCATCGAGGTTGACGCAGATCTTGCCGGTGCGGATGACCGATTGCGAATGACCCTTGGAGCGGCGGATGATCGCATGGATACGCGCGACAAGCTCTTCACGGTGGAACGGCTTGGTGAGATAGTCGTCCGCGCCGAAGCCGAACCCCTTGATTTTGCTCTCGGTATCGTCCTCACCCGTGAGGATGAGGATCGGCGTTTCGACCCGGGCCAGCCGCAGTTGGCGCAGGACCTCATGACCGTTCATGTCCGGCAGGTTGAGATCAAGCAGGATCAGATCGTAATCATAGAGTTTCGCCAGATCGACCCCTTCCTCCCCAAGATCCGTCGAATAGACGTTCAGGTTGGCATGGGTGAGCATCAATTCGATGCTCTTTGACGTCGTCGGATCGTCTTCGATCAGCAAAACTCTCATTAACTTGCTCCAGTTATCTCACACAGCCAACGTTAACCTCTCCAACAAAGGTTAATCTAGCGTTACTGATTAACCAGTTTTGACATATTCAACTCAAGGTTGTCTATATTTTTGTATTGACGTGGTCTTGAGCGCGTCGGTTCCGTGAACCTTGACCGCATTGAGCCACTCATCGAGCTCCTCATCCGACAACCCGTAGCGTTCCTTGGCATTTTCCCGTGAAATCAACCCGTAACGGACGCCATTGACGACCGCCGCCTTGCGCGACGCCACCCAGCGTCTCGTCTCGCTCGGCGGCAAATCGGTCTGGCTCAGCACCGATCCATCCGGGAGGGTCACCGTTCGAAGCCCCTCGATCTTTTTAAGATACATCCCACTCACCCTAAGATATTTCAATGGGTTGAGACCATGCAGAGGAGGCTTTAACGGGGAGTGAAACCGGGCCTTGAGAATAATTAGGATTTTCCTATATTCCCGCTCTATTCCTCGGAGAGTCGCATGCCCCTTGATCGTCCCGATGCCCTCAATTCGCTGGGCTTCGCCAAACCGCCTTCTGAAACGCGCGTCGTCGTGGCCATGTCCGGCGGCGTCGACAGCTCGGTCGTGGCCGCGCAACTGGCCGAAGAGGGCTATGATGTGGTGGGGGTGACGCTACAGCTCTATGACCACGGCGCGGCGCTCGCCAAGAAGGGGGCCTGCTGCGCGGGGCTGGACATTCACGATGCCCGGCGCGTGGCCGAGGAGATGGGGTTTCCGCACTACGTGCTGGATTACGAGAACATCTTCAAGGACGCGGTGATCGACGAATTCGCCGACAGCTATCTCGCCGGGGCGACGCCTGTGCCCTGCATCCGCTGCAACGAGCGGGTGAAATTCAAGGATCTGCTGGAGACCGCGAAGGATCTCGACGCCGATTGCATGGCGACGGGGCATTACATCCAGCGCAAGGTCGGCGCCTCGGGGCCGGAGCTGCATTGCGCCGCGGATGCGGGGCGCGATCAGTCCTACTTCCTGTTTTCCACCACGCCCGAACAGCTCGACTTCCTGCGCTTTCCGCTCGGCCACCTGCCCTCCAAGAACGAGACGCGCGCGCTGGCGGCGAAATACGGGCTGCCCGTGGCCGACAAACCCGACAGCCAGGACATCTGCTTCGTGCCCAACGGGAACTACGCAAGTGTTATCGAAAAGCTGCGCCCCGGTGCGGCGGATCCGGGCGAGATTGTCCACGTGGACGGGCGCGTTCTGGGCACCCATGAGGGGGTGATTCACTACACGATCGGCCAACGGCGCGGGCTCGGGATCGGCGGGCTCTCGGAGCCGCTTTACGTGGTCAAGCTCGATGTGGAAGCGCGACATGTGATCGTCGGGCCCAAGGAGATGCTGGCGACGCGGCGGGTTCCGGTGCGCGAGATCAACTGGCTTGGCGATGCGCTCCTGACCAGCCGCGACGAGTGGCGCGTGTCGGTCAAGGTGCGCAGCACCCGCCCCCCGCGCGAGGCGGTCATCCGGCCGCTGTCGAACACAACCGCAGAGGTCGAACTCATCATCGCCGAAGAGGGCGTGAGCCCGGGACAGGCCTGTGTGTTTTATGAAACCGAGGGCTCCCGGATTCTTGGCGGCGGCTGGATTCACCGCAGCTGATCTGCGCGCGGAGGCAACGCGAGCGGGTTAAAATTCATTGAGATCAATGAATGCCTGCGCGTCCGCGCGGTCGCAGCGCGCCTAACGCCCCAGCCCGTCCAACACAGCTCGCGCCGCGCGCAGGCCCGGTGCCTCGCCGCCTCGGCCAAGGCGCTCCATGGTCAGGCGGAGGGCCTCCTGCTGCGGCTCCGGCGCGATCAGGAGGCTGGAAACCGCCGGGGCGATCCGGTCGGGCTGACAGGCCGCACCGATGAATTCAGGCACCTGCCGCGTCTCGCTCACCAGATTGACCAGCGTGACCGTGTCAATCCGCAGCATCCGGCTCAGGATCATCCGGCTCAGGGGCGACATGTCATAGGCGATGACCATCGGCGTGCCCGCCGCGGCAAGCTCCAGCGAAACGGTCCCGGAAGCGGCGAGCGCCGCGTCGGAGAGGGCGAAGGCGGCCCGTTTGCGCGCGGCATAGTCCGGCGCGGTGGGGTCGATCAGATCGGGCGCCCGGGCCCAGCCCGCCACCGCATCGCGCACCAAGGGCAGGCCGCGCGGCGTCGCGACGGGCAGGATCAGGCGCAGATCGGGGCGTTCGGCCAGAAGCCGCGCGACGGTCTCGCCGAAGATCGGCAACAGCCGCTTGAGTTCGGAGCCGCGCGAGCCGGGCAGGAGCAGGAGCGTCGGCGCATCGCCGAGCCCGAGTTCGGCGCTCAGCGTGGCGCTTTCTTCGGGGCTCGCCTGCGGATCGGTGACGACCGGGTGGCCCACGAAATCGCAGCGCATCCCGGCGGCCGACATGTAGGGCGGCTCGAAGGGCAGAAGCGCGAGCACGTGGTCGATGAAACGCGCCATGTGGGTGGCCCGCTTCGGCCGCCAGGCCCAGACCGAGGGCGCGACGTAATGCACCGTCCGGATATCGCTCGCGGCCTTCACCCGCCGCGCAACGCGCAGGCAGAATTCCGGGCTGTCGATGGTGATGAGCACATCCGGCGCCTCAGAGATCACCGCGTCGGCCGTCTCGATCATGCGGCGGCGCAGGGGGAGGTATTTCGGCAGGATTTCGGTGAGGCCCATGACCGAGAGCTCTTCCATGGGAAAGCGGCTCGAGAGCCCCTGCTCTTCCATGCGCGGCCCGCCGACACCTGAGAACGTCACGCCCGGCGCGAGGCTCTTGAGCCCCTCCATCAGCGCCGCGCCGAGCTTGTCGCCGGAGGGCTCGCCCGCGATCAGAAAGACGCGCAAGGGGCGGCTCATGCCCGCGCCCAGAGGAGGAGGTTTGCGGCCTTGGCAGCCGCGATGACCTCGGGCCGGTCCAGGATCATCACGTCGCCTGCGCGAAGGACGATGCCGCGCAGCCCGGCCTCGGCGGCTTGGGCCACGGTGTCGGGGCCGATGGCGGGCAGGTCGGCGCGGCGGTCCTGTCCGGGCTTGGCGGCCTTGACGAGCAAGCCCTCGGCGCGCTGCGGGGTGTCGGGAAGGGTCGCAAGCATCCAGGCCGTGCCGCCGGCGGCTTCGATCCCGAGGATTTGCCCGGCGCCCGCAACACAGGCCTGGCCCACGTCGAGCGGCGCGAGCGTGTCAAGCAGCGCCATGCCCCGGGCGGCGTCGGCCTCGGCCTGCGGATCGATTTGGCCTGCGAGCACGCCCGCCTGCGCCACAAGGTCAGGGACGATCTCATGCGCACCCATCACGCCGATGCCGCGCGCCTCCAGCAGCTCGATGATGGCGCGCAGGGCGCCGTCGTCGCCTGAGTGAATCGCTTTCGCCAGAACCGGCACCAAAGGCGCGGTGGCCGCATCCAGACCGGCAGGGTCGAAGCCGGGCCGATCGATGGCCCCGGCGAGGCATATCTCGGTCACGCCCCGGTGCGAAAGGTCCTCCAGAAACGTGCCCAGATGTTCGAGCCGGAAGGTCAGCGCGGGCGATAGCCGCTCCGGCCCCTGCCCCTCCAGCGCGCAGACAAGCACCGGCCCCGCCTCGGCCACCAGCTCCGGCAAGCGCCCGCGCCCGGCAATCAGCGCCCTCATTTCGGCGTGAGGAACGAGCGGTCCGTCTCGCCCATGATGAAGGCGGTGATTTCGCGGACATAGTCGCTGTCGGTCTCTTCGGAGAGCCGCTTGGCGCGTTCGGCGAAATTGCCCTCGCCCTGCGCCAGCATCTGGAACGCGGCCCGCAGCGCGGTGATATCGGAGCGCGCCACGCCGCGCCGTTTGAGGCCAACGAGATTGAGCCCGTCAAGCTCGCCGCGCGGCCCCTGCACCAGCCCGTGGGGGATCACGTCGTTGGTCACCATCGAAAGCGCGCCGATGATCGCACCCTTGCCGATGCGCACCCATTGATGCACGCCGCTGAGCCCCCCGATGATCACGTCATCCTCGATCACGCAATGCCCCGCGAGGGCGGCGTTGTTGACCACGATGACCCGGTCGCCGACGACACAATCATGCGCGATATGGCAGCCGGCCATGAAGAGCCCGTCATCGCCCACACGGGTGAGCCCGCCGCCGCCGTCGGTTCCGGTGTTCATGGTGACATGTTCGCGGATGCGGTTGCGCGCGCCGATCTCAAGCCGGGAGGTCTCGCCGCGGAATTTCAGATCCTGCGGGATCTCGCCAATGACCGCGAAGGGAAAGACCACCGTTTCGTCGCCGATGCTGGTCTCGCCGCTCACGACGACGTGGGATTTCAGCACCACGCCGGCCCCGAGCCGAACATTGGGCCCGATCACGCAGAAGGGCCCGATCACGCAGCCGATCCCGATCTCGGCCCCCGCCTCGATCACCGCCGAGGGGTGGATCACGGTTTCAGCCATTTGCGGCTCCGGTGTCCATCATCGCGGTGAACTCGGCCTCGGCGGCCAACTCGCCCTCGACCTCCGCCCGTCCGCCAAAGCGCCAGATCTTGCCGCCGGGCTTGCCGCGCAGGGTCTCCATCTTCATCTCGAGCCGGTCCCCGGGGACGACCATCCGGCGGAACTTGGCCTTGTCGATCGACATGAAGTAAACGAGCATGTTCTTATCGGCCATGCCGATGGCATTGCCCACCATGACCGCCGCCGTCTGGGCCATCGCCTCGATGATCGTCACGCCCGGCATGATCGGCTTGCCGGGGAAATGGCCCTGAAAATGCGGCTCGTTCATGGTCACGTTCTTGATCCCCGTGGCCGAGGCATAGCCATCCATCTCGATCACGCGATCGACGAGGAGGAACGGGTAGCGGTGCGGAATGATGCGTTGGATCAGCGCGATATCCGCCGTGGTGTTGTCTTCCGTCACGGCTCCGGCCTCCTCGATGTTGTTGCTCGTTGGTGCGCTCACCCCTAGCAAGCAGTCCGTCACTGGGCAAGCGGTCCGGCGCGCGGGGTCAGTCCGCCGCGCCGCCCTCCGGCGCCGGGGCCGGGGTTTCGCCGCCGCCCGGAGCCGCGCTCTCCAGCCCGTCGCCGAGCACCGCGTCGATGCGGGCGATGGCGGCATCGGTGATGTCGATGGAGCTGATGGAAAACACCACGCTGCGCCGCTCCACGATGACCGCCGCGCCGCGCTCCTGCATCATCTGGGTCAGGACGGGGCGAACCGCGTTGAGAAAGGTGATCTGCGCCTCTTCGCGCTGGCGCAGGAGCGAGATGTGCTTGGCTTCCTGCGCCCGGCGGATCGATTGGACGCGCGTGTCGAACTCTTCGGCCTCTTGGCGGAAGGTCTCGGCATCGAGCGTCTGGCGCAGGTCGGTGAGCCGCTGTTCTTCTTCGGTGAGCTCCGATTCGATCCGGCGGTTTTCCGCCGCCAGCTCCAGCGAGGCGCGCTCTATTTCACTCGCGACCCGCCGCCCGTAGAGCGACTGGGCAAAGAAGCGATCCGGCTCGATGGTCAGCACGGCGCTTTTCACCACGCCCGTGGACGGGGCCGTCTGGGCCTGAGCCGTTTGCGGCGCGGCGCCGGCCAGAGCCAGCCCGATCGCCAGACCGGTACACAGCCCGAAGAAACGCCAACCGGCCATGATCAGAAGCTGGTGGAGATTGTCAGGTCGAACTCCTGATCCTCATCCCGGTCCTGCTTGTCGAAGGCGTTGCTCCAGTTGAAGCGCAGCGGGCCGATCGGCGTCGCCCAGAAGAGCGACACACCCGCCACCTGCCGGAGGGTGAAATCATCGTAGAGCACGTCCGCCTCATAGGTCTCGCCCACGTCCCAGACCGAGCCGATATCATAGAAGAGACCCGCCGAGAGCCCGTATTCCTCCGGCAAGCCGAGCGGGAAGCCGAGCTCGAACCGGGCCACCGCGTAGAAGTTGCCGCCGAGCGCGTCGTCGGTGTCCGCGTCGCGCGGGCCAATGCCGCCCGGCTCGAAGCCGCGCATGATCGAGGGGCCCATGAAATACCGGTCGGTGACGCGGGAATTGTCATCGTCGTTGTAATGCAGCGCGCCGCCTTCCAGCGTGGCGCGCAAGGTCACTTCCTCGGCCAGAACCTTCATCTGCCCGCGCGCGCTGGCGCTGGTCTGGATGTAGGAGACATCGCCGCCGATCCCGCCGAGATCTTGCCCGAAGCTCAGCACGACCCCGGTCTCGGCATCGAGCCCGGTGCGGCGCGAATCGTAGCTGTAGGTATAGCCGAGCGCACTGCTCCAGCGGCTGCTCTCGTCCGCCTCGTTCTGGATCACGACGCTGGCGTCGTCATCGACGTTGAAAAGATCGGTATAGCTTGCGGTATAACGCAGCTGAAGCCGGCCGTTGGGGCTGACCGGGAAGGTGAAGGAGGGCGAGATCGTCGCCCGCGCGGTGTCGTAGAGCGCGTCGTCGTTGTCGGTCTCGCCGTAGGACAGGTTCAGCCCGAAGCGCAGATCGCGCGCAAGGAAAGCCGGCTCGGCAAAGCCCAGGGTGAAGCGGCGATTGCCCGCGGAGGTCGAGATGCCGAAGTTCAGATGTTGCCCGCGGCCGAGGAAATTGCGCTCGGAGAGCGAGGCCACGACGCCAAACCCGTCCGAGGTCGAATAGTTCGCGCCGAGCGAAAACGAGCCCGTGGGCTGTTCGGTCACGTCCACGTCGATCACGACCTGATCGGGCGCGGAGCCTTCGCGCGCGTTCACATCGGCGTTGGCGAAAAAGCCGAGCGCGCGGATGCGTTCGGCGCTCTGGCGAATCTCGCGCGGGTTGAACGGATCACCCTCGACCACGCGGAATTGCCGACGCACGACACGATCGAGCGTGGTGGTGTTGCCCTCAATGTCGATCCGCTCGACAAAGACCCGCGGCCCGCGCGTCAGGATGAACTCCACGTCGAGCGTCAGGTCCCGGTCATTGCGCGTCACGCGCGGCTCGACCCGGACGAAATCGAGCCCCTCGCGCAGCGCGATCCCCTCCATCCGTTCGATGACCTCTTCCACCGTGAGCGGCGAATAGACCGCGCCGGAGCGGATGCGGATCGCGCGCTGAAAGAGCTCGGTATCAACCTCGGGCAGATCGCTTGTCGCCAGAACCGCGCCAAAGCGGAATTGCTGGCCCTCGGTCACGTTGAACGTCAGGAACACCCCGTCACGCTCGCGCGCGACCTCGGCGCTGACCGAATTGGTGCGGAAATCGACATAGCCGCGATGCTGGTAGAAATCGCGCAGGAGTTGCTTGTCGAACTCGATCCGGTCCGCGACATAGGTGTCGCGCTGCACCAGAAGGCGCAGCAGTCCGGCCTGTTTCGTCTCCAGCTCGCGGCGCAGGCGGCGGTCCGAATAGGCGCGGTTGCCGACGAAACTCAGCCGTTCGATCTCGACATTGCCGCCCTCGAATATCTCGAAGACAAGGTCCACGCGGTTGTCCGCCCGGCGGATGATCCGCGGCGTCACCACGGCCGAGAGCCGGCCCTGCTGGACATAGGCGTCGGTGATGGTGGCGGCGTCCTGCTCGGCGGTGCTGGGGCTGTAGGCGCGGCGGGTCTGGGAGCGGACAAGCGCGGAGAGCTCTTCGTCGCCGATCCGGGCGTTGCCCTCGAAATTGATCACACTGATCGTGGGGTACTCGACCACATCGATCCGCAGCGTCGCGCCGCGCGGCGTCAGCTCGACACTTTCGAACAGGCCGGACTGGACGAGGTTCTGATAGGCGTCGTTGAGCTCGGCCGCGCTCAGGCTCTGGCCCCGCGCGATGCCCGCATAGCTCAGGATCGTGCCATCCTCGACCCGGCGGTTGCCCTCGATCTGCACGGTGTTGAACGCATAGCTCTGGGCGATCGCGGGCGTGACGGCGACGCTTGCGGGCAGCGCGAGGCTCAGCGCGAGAAGCGCGCCCCCTGCCCCGTTGCGCAGCCGCGCTGCGTTTCGCATCTGCGCCCCGTTTCGCACCCGTGCCTGACCCTGTGCGACACCGCCTGCGGCGCTCCGATCCTGCTCTGCCATGCCCACACCCTGCTCATTGATTGCTCAGGATGTGACTACCCACCCGCGCAGGTCTTGTCAAAGTTGAAAGCCGCCATACCGCATGATGGGCCCCGGCCGCGCGATCAGGGGCAGAAAAGATCGTTGGAGATGGCAAAGAGCATCAGCGTGATGATGAGCGCGAGCCCCCCCGCCATGAGCACCTGCAGCGCCCTGTCGCTCGGGGGCGAGCCGGTCACGGCCTCCCAGGCGTGGAACAGCAGATGGCCGCCGTCGAGCACCGGGATCGGAAAGAGGTTCATCAGCCCCACCGCGGTGGAGAGCACCGCCACGAACCAGATGAAATTCGACATACCCTGGCTCGCCATCGCGCCCGAAGCCTCGGCGATTCCGATGGGGCCAGACATGTTGCAGGTGCTGATCGCGCCGGTGATCATGTGCCACAGGCCCGAGAGCGAGCCCTCGACGATGGCGACGGTCTGGGTCGCGCCGAAACGCAGCGAATCCCACAGCCCGGCGCGCTCGGTGGCGGGCTCGAAGAGCAGGCCCCCGGCCACGCCGATGCGCCACTGGGTGCGGAACCCGCCGTCGGGGTCCGGCTCGTCCACCCGGCGCGGCAGCAAGGTGAGGCTGCGGGTTTCGCCCTCGCGCCAGACGCGGAGCAAAAGCGGCGCGCCGGCCGAGTTTTCGACCGCGGTGCGCAGCTGATCAAAGGCAAAGATCGGAGTGTCGCCAAGCGCGGTGATGACATCACCGGGGCGCAGCCCGGCCTCATAGGCGGCCGAACGTGGGGTCAGCTGCACCACAAGCGCCGGATAGGGATAGGGCCCCTCCACATCGCGCAACTGCCCATCCCGGCGGATCTCATAGCTCAGAACCGGGCGCTGCGGGATCTCGTCCCGGGTCCCCGCACCGGAGAGCAGATCATCCACCGCGACGCCGCCGATCGACAGTATTTCATCCCCCACGCGCAGCTCGTTGGTCTGCGCCGGGACCGGCCGCAAGGCGCCGATGGACAGCGGCTCGCGCGTCTCGCCGCCGACAAAGACGATCGCGGCAAAGATCAGGATCGAGAGGATGAAGTTGAACACCGGCCCCGCCAGCACCGTCGCCGAACGCGCCCAGAGCGGCGCGCCGTGCATCGTCCGTCGGCGCTCCGCGGCATCGAGCCCGGTCATCGCCGAGGCATCCTTGCCGCTGGCCGCATCCGCATCGCCGAGGAATTTGACATAGCCGCCAAAGGGCAGCGCCGCGACCTGCCACCGCGTCCCGCGCCCGTCGACCCGCGACCAGAGCACCGGACCGAAGCCGAGCGAAAACACCTCTGCGTGGATCCCGGACCAGCGCCCGACAATATAGTGGCCATATTCATGCACGGCGACGATCACCGAAAGCGCGACAACAAAGGCCAGGAGCGTGAAGCCCACGTTGCCCAGATCAGGAAGCCAGGTAAGAATGTCCAACGGCCTCCTCAGCCGGGTTTGAGAGGGTCACCCGCGTGCGCGTGGCGCGCGGCTGTTGGCGTCGAGATGGCGCAGGGCGCGGCGGTTATCAAGACCCCGCGCGAAAAGGTGAGCCGGGCCCGCGCCGCTTGTCATCAGAGCACCACACCGGCAGCATTGATCGCGGCCTGGATGATCGCGACGAAGAACGCCGCGCCGATCATCCCGTCGAACCGGTCCCAGACGCCGCCATGGCCGGGCAGCAGAGTGGAGCTGTCCTTGACACCGCAGCGCCGCTTGCAGGCGCTTTCCAGAAGATCGCCCGCCTGGCTCGCCATCGACGTGCCGATGCTGAGCGGGATGAGCTCGGGCCCGAGCCCGGTGACCTGCATGAAGCCGAGCCCCACGAGCGCCGCGCCGATCCAGCCCGCGACCGTGCCCGACCAGGTTTTCTTGGGGCTGACCCGCGGCCAGAATTTCGGCCCGCCGAGCGCGCGGCCCGCGAAATATCCCAGAACGTCGGTCGCCACGACGACGCTGACCAGCCAAAGCACCCAGCCGATTCCGCCGTTGAGCCGGAGCGTCAGTAGCCCGAAGCCCGCGGCGATGATCAGCACCGTGACCCCCGCGACCGCCCAGCGAAGCCGTTCGGCCCAGAGCCCGGCGCCCGCCGCGACCAGCGCGGAAATTGGCAGGAAGAAACCCCAGGACGGCAAGAGCGGCAAGACCCCGACCGCCGCGCCCACCGCCAGCGCCATCCGGCGCGCGCCTCGGCGACGTTCCGGCACGGTCATGCGGATGAGCTCCCAGGCCATCGCGGCGCAGATCGCCACCACGAGCAGGTGAAACGCGGGGCCGCCAAGCCAAACGCACAGCGCCCCCACCGCGAGCAAGGCGGCGGATGTGAGGATGCGTGTTCTCAGATCGTCCCAATTGGCCGAAGCCATGATCAGACCTCGACCGCGCCGAACCGCCGCTCGCGCGCACCGAACCGGCCCACCACAGTGGCGAAAATCTCGGGCGTGAAATCGGGCCAGAGCGTGTCGATGAATTCATACTCCGCATAGGCCGATTGCCAGAGCAGGAAGTTTGAAATCCGCGCCTCACCGCTGGTCCGGATGACAAGATCCGGATCGGGCAAAACGCAAGTATCCAAATACTTTGGCAGCGTTTCTTCATTCACCGCTTTAGGATCGAGCCGCCCCGCCGCAACATCATGCGCAAGGCGCCGGGTGGCGCGCGCGACCTCGTCCCGCCCGCCGTAGTTCAGCGCGATCGTCAAATGCACCCGGTCATTGCCCGCCGTCAAAAGCTCCAACTCATCCATGAGCGCCACGAGCGTATCATCGAGCCGGACCCGGTCGCCGATGAACCGAACGCGCACCCCGGCGGACAACAGCGATTGCGATTCCCGGATGATGTATCGGCGGAAAAGCTTCATCAGCCCCGAAACCTCGGTCTGCGTGCGCTTCCAATTTTCGGTCGAAAAGGCAAATATCGTCAGGTACTTGACCCCGAGATCCGGGCAAGCTTCCAAAACCGCGCGCACCCGGCGCGCGCCCTTGTGATGGCCATAGAGCCGCGGCTTGCCGCGCATCTGGGCCCACCGCCCGTTGCCATCCATGATGATGGCGACGTGCTCCGGCGTCTTGCTAGGATCGATGTCCTTGGCCATGTATGCCTTTCCGGCCCGCATGTCGGGCCAGGTCTGTCGCCACCGGGCTCAGACCTGCATGATCTCATCCTGTTTCGTCTCCAGGGCCTTGTCGATCTGTGCGATGTAGCTGTTGGTCAGCTCCTGCACCTCGTCTTCCCAAAGCTTCTGGTCGTCTTCCGACACTGCGCCGTCGGCCTTTGCGCGTTTGATCTGATCCATCCCGTCGCGCCGGACGTTGCGCACGGAAACCCGCGCGTTTTCAGCATAGTGCCCGGCGACCTTGCCAAGCTCGCGGCGGCGCTCTTCGTTGAGCTCCGGAATCGGCAGCATGATGATCGTGCCGTTGAGCTGCGGGTTGATCCCGAGCCCGCTTTCGCGGATCGCCTTCTCGACCTTGCCGACAAGCCCCTTGTCCCAGACGTTGATCGTCACCATCCGCGGCTCGGGCACATTGACCGTCCCGACCTGGTTGATCGGGGTCATCTGACCATAGGCATCAACCTGTACCGGCTCCAGCATGCTCGCGCTGGCCCGCCCGGTCCGCAACGAGGCAAACTCGGTCCGCAGGTTGGTGATCGCGCCCTCCATGCGGCGCTCCAGATCATCGGTATCGAGAATAAAATCTTCAGACATGGCTCACTTCCTTCCGGGCTGATGCCCGTTTTTTCTTGCTTTTACGTAAATCCTGCCCCGAGGTCACCCGACAATCGCTATCCCTGCACACGCGTATAGGTGCCTTCGCCGGCGAGAATCCCCCGGAACCCGCCGGGCTCATCAAGCGAAAAGACGATGATCGGCAGGTTGTTGTCCCGCGCGAGCGCGATCGCCGAGGCATCCATGACCCCGAGCCGCTTGGCGAGGCAATCGTCATAGCTCACCGTATCATAGCGCACTGCGTCATCGTGTTTCATCGGATCCTTGTCATAGACACCGTCGACCTTGGTGCCTTTGAAAATTGCCTCGCAATTCATCTCGTTAGCGCGCAAAGTTGCAGCGGTATCGGTGGTGAAATAGGGGTTGCCCGTGCCGGCCGCGAAGATGCAGACCCGCTTTTTCTCAAGGTGGCGCACGGCGCGGCGGCGGATATAGGGCTCGGCCACCTCGTCCATGCGAATGGCGGAGATGACCCGGGTGAAGACGTTGAGCTCCTCGAGAGCCGATTGCATCGCCAGCGCGTTCATGACCGTGGCCAGCATGCCCATGTAGTCGGCGGTCGTCCGCTCCATGCCCTGGGCCGAGCCCTGAAGGCCGCGGAAGATATTACCGCCGCCGATCACCATGCAGACCTCGACGCCGAGCGCCTGCACCGATTGGACCTCGCGCGCGATTCGCATCACGGTGGGCGGGTGCAGGCCGTAGCCCTGAGGGCCCATGAGCGCCTCGCCTGAGATCTTCAACAGCACGCGTTTGAAGGTTGTCTTCGGGGTGGTGCTGTCTTCTGCCATGGCGGGCTCCTCAAGGGGCTTGTGATTGCCGCGCAAAATGTCTCAAAACCGCAGGATGTTCAATCGAAGATACCGCCCCCGTCATGCCTTGGGCGCGCCATCGTGGTGAAGTTGCCCATCGATGCGCCGGCAGAGCGGCCGATCCTCATCGCCGGGCCCACCGCCAGCGGCAAGAGCGCGCTTGCCCTGCGCTATTCCGAGGCCCAGGGGCGCGAGGTCATCAATGCCGATGCGCTGCAGGTCTATACAAACTGGCGCGTGTTGTCGGCGCGGCCCGATGCGGCCGATCTCGCCCGCGCGCCTCACGCGCTTTACGGGCATGTTGCCTGGGATGCGGCCTATTCGGCGGGGCATTGGCTGCGCGATCTTGCGCCCCGGCTTGGCCGCTCGCCCGCGCCGGTGATCGTTGGCGGGACGGGGCTCTATTTCAGCGCGCTGACCGAGGGGCTCTCGCAGATCCCGCCGGTGCCGGAAGATGTCCGCGCCCGAGGCGATGCGATGAGCCGCGAGGAGATGATCGCCGCGCTCGACCCGCAGACCGCCGGGGCCATCGATCTGGCCAACCGGGCCCGCGTGCAGCGCGCCTGGGAAGTGCTTGAAAGCACAGGCAAACCACTGGTCGCATGGCAGGCGGATAAAACCCCGCCGCTCTGCCCGCTTGACGAGGCAATCCCGCTCCTGCTCGACGCGCCGAAGGACTGGCTCACGCCGCGCATCGCGTCGCGGTTCGATCAGATGCTCGGCGAGGGCGCGCTGGACGAGGCGCGCGAAAACCTCGCGCGGTACGATCCCGCCCTGCCCTCGATGAAACCGATCGGCGCGCCGGAGCTTGTGGCCTATCTTCGGGGGCAGATGACGCTCGATGATGCGCGCGAGGCCGCAACCATCGCAACGCGCCAATATGCCAAGCGGCAACGCACGTGGTTTCGCGCCCGGATGCGCGACTGGACGGTCGTTTCAGCCGCCGCGCTCTAAGCGCCCGCCCGCCGCGTCCAGGCCCAGAGGCAGAGGAGCTCCATCGCCACATGCGCCCCCGCGACGGCGGTCGCGCCCGACGGATCATAAGGCGGCGAAACCTCGACGACATCGCCGCCCACCATGTTCACCCCTGCCAGATCGCGCAGAAGGATCGCCGCCTGCCCGCTGGAGAGCCCGCCCCAGACCGGCGTTCCCGTCCCCGGCGCAAAGCCCGGATCGAGGCAATCGATGTCGAAGCTGAGATAGGCCGGGCGCGCGCCCACGATCTCGCGCGCCTTCTTCGCGGCAGCGGCGGGCCCGGCCTCATGCACCTCGCGCGCGTCTATGATGGTGACCCCGAGCGGATCGTCCACGACCGTCCGGATCCCGATCTGCACCGAGGTCGCGGGATCCACGATCCCCGCCTTGATCGCCTTGTAAAACATCGTCCCGTGGTCGATCCGGCTCATGTCATCGTCCGGCCAGGTGTCGGTGTGCGCATCGAAATGGATGAGCGAAATCGGCCCGAACTTCTCGGCGTAAGCCTTTAGAATCGGAAAGGAAATGTAGTGGTCCCCCCCAAGCACCACACTCGCCGCGCCCGCCTCAAGGATGCCACGGACATGCGCCGTCAGCGCATCGGGAAAATCGGCCACGCGCGCATAGTCGAAGGCCAGGTCGCCGTAGTCCACCACGGTGAATTCCGAAAGCGGATCGAAGCCCCAGCCATAGGGAGGATCGTAGGGCTGCAGGGTCGAGGCCTCGCGGATCGCGCGGGGGCCAAGCCGCGTGCCGGGGCGATTGGTCACCGCCTGATCGAAAGGCACGCCGGTCACGGCCACATCGACTCCGCTCAGATCCTTGGTATATGTCCGCCGCAGGAACGACAGCGCGCCGCCAAAGGCGTTTTCGTGGGTCAGCCCGCGCCGATCGCGCCGCGTAAACGCCTGATCGACCTGTTCGCTCGCCTCTTTCAGTCCCATGAGCCCATCTCCTTGCACCTGCCGGCCGCCCTTGCCCCTTGCAACCGGCCCGGGCGCCGACCAATAACCTCTCAAACGATGTTTCACAGCCAAACGCGCCCGGCAATGGGGCAGATGGAGGCAAGATGACGAACCGCGCGACCGGAGCCGGCACGGACACCCCCCCGCAAGAGGCCCTCATCCACGACCCGGACGCCGGGATCGAGCGCCTGCTGGAAATCATGCGCCGCCTGCGTGATCCCGAATCCGGCTGTCCCTGGGACATCGAGCAGGATTTCGCCTCCATCGCGCCCTACACCATCGAAGAGGCCTACGAGGTCGCCGACGCGATCGAGCGCGGGGCCTGGGGCGAGCTTGAGGGCGAGCTGGGCGATCTGCTGCTGCAATCGGTCTATCACGCGCAGATGGGCGCCGAGGCCGGGCACTTCACCTTCCAGAGTATCGTTCGGGCGATTTCCGACAAGATGGTCGCGCGGCATCCGCATGTCTTCGGCGCCGAGAGTCGCGACAAGAGCGCCGCGCAACAGACTGATGACTGGGAGAAAATCAAGGCGCGGGAACGGGCCCAGAGAGCCGAAATCGGCGTGCTGGACGGTGTGGCCACCGGATTGCCGGCGCTCACCCGTGCCGTGAAGTTGCAAAACCGGGCCGCGCGCGTGGGGTTCGATTGGCCCGAGACGGGACAGGTCGTGGACAAGATCGCCGAAGAGGCCCGCGAGCTGGTCGAGGCCCGGGCGGAGAAGTCGCAAGACGACATCGCCGAGGAATACGGCGATCTGCTTTTCGTCATGGCCAATCTCGCGCGGCATCTCAAGATCGACCCCGAGACCGCCCTGCGCGCGGCAAATGCGAAATTCACCCGCCGCTTCGCCTTCATCGAAGACCGCCTCGGGGCCGACGGGCGCCACCCCCGGGATGCCACTTTGGATGAAATGGACCGCCTGTGGGATGCGGCCAAGGCCGAGCGCCCCGCTCCGGACCGATGACCCATCACGGCGATGGTTTATTCCTAGTGCTTCGCTCGGCTATTCACTTGAGCGTTATAGTCGGTTAAACCCCGAACCACGTCACTATTTGACCATGTTCGAGGGAGGATCTCGTGAAACGACTCTGTACTGCGGCCCTGGCCGTCCTGATTGCCGCGCCGGCGATCGCCGAAGAGGTCAACGTCTATTCCTATCGTCAGCCGGAATTGATCGAGCCGCTGATGACGGCCTTTACCGAAGAGACCGGCGTGGATGTGAACCTCGTCTATCTCAACACCGGCATGATCGAGCGGCTCAAGGCCGAGGGCACGCGCTCGCCCGCGGATCTGGTCTTCACCGTCGATATCTCGCGCCTCGCCGCCGTGGTCGATGCGGACCTGACGCAGCCGGTCTCCAGCGAGATGCTCGACAAGAACGTCCCCGACGCACTGCACGATCCTGCCGGCCACTGGCATGCGCTGACCACCCGCGCGCGGATCGTCTACGCTTCCAAGGAGCGCGTCTCGGATGGCGAAGTTACCACCTACGAAGACCTCGCCGACGAGAAGTGGAAGGGCCGCATCTGCACCCGTTCGGGCACCCATGCCTACATGGTCGCGCTCACCTCGGCGATGATCCACCATCACGGCGAAGCCTATGCCAAGGAGTGGCTCGAAGGGGTGAAGGCAAATCTCGCCCGCAAGCCGCAGGGCAATGACCGCGCGCAGGTCAAGGCGATCTGGGCCGGGGAATGCGATATCTCGATCGGCAACACCTACTACATGGGGCTGATGCTCAAGGATGAGGAACAGAAGGAATGGGCCGATAGTGTGCGCATCGTCTTCCCCACCTTTGAAGACGGCGGGACCCACGTTAACGTCTCCGGCTTCGCCATGACCGCCAATGCGCCCAACAAGGAGGCGGCGATGAAACTCGTGGACTTCCTCGCCTCGCCGCGCGGGCAGGAAATCTACGCCGAGGACAACAACGAATACCCGATCGCGCCGGGCACATCCCCGAGCGAGCTGGTCGCGTCCTGGGGGAGCTTCACGCCTGACGACGCCAACCTCGCGGACCTCGCCGCTCTGCGGCCGGTCGCGCTGCGCCTAACCGAAGAGGTTGACTACGACGGCTGAACCGAGCCGTTGAAGAAAGTGAAAGGCGGCTCCGCGGGGCCGCCTTTTCTCCGCGCTCTGTTCGACGCGCATCAAACTGTTCGATCTACGGCAAACAGTTCGCGCCCGATCTAACTCAGCAAGGTCACGCCCCGCATCCCGCCAATGCGCTCCAAATCCGCCACGTAACGCGCGTCCAACAGAGCCCGTTCGGCCTCCGTGAATTCGACGTTCATCGAACTGTTTTCACCAGACTCCGCGCCGAGCGTGGCCTGCGCCGCCTCAAGCATCGCATCATCAGGGCTCGCATTCTCCAGCCGGGATGGCTCTTCGAGCGCAAGCTCTGCTGCCTCAGGCACCAGATGCCTCAGCAACTCCCGACTCTCGCCCCGCCGCGCATAGTCCAGCACCGTGATTTCGGCCAAAGGGAAGCCGTCGCGCAGCGCGGTCACCACTTCGGGCCACCCCGTCGCCATCGAAAGAATACCGGGCTTCATTTCGTCGAAGGACGAAACCTTGCGACTGCTCGCCCGCAGCCGGTAGGCGGATGCGAAAAACCCATCGTAGCGACGCAGGACAAAGAGCACACGCGTCACCGGTGCAGGCAACGCCCGCGCGACGAACCGCGCCCGCTCGCGCGCCATCGGAAAGAACCGCTCTTGCCCGAAACCGCTCATCTTTCCGGCGATATTCTCCTCCGACAGGATCAACCCCTTCGGCCCCGGCGCGAACCCGGAGAGATGCCGCTGCGCGCGTGTGAACAGGTCGAGCACCCGGCGCGGATCGTGGCGCGGATCGGGCATCTTGAGCCGCAATCGAGCGCCCTCAAACCCCTCGCGAAAGGGGTACGCCAGGCGATATCCGCCCTCCTCCAGCCGGTGCCGGTTCAGCGCAAGACAGGCCTGAAAGCTTGTGGTTCCGGTCCGGTGTGCGCCCGCGTGAAGAAAAATTTCCGGCATCGCGCCCTCCGTGTTTCGTGGCCAGCACCGCCCCGCTTGGGACGGACGCTACGCCATTGCCGCCGCGAGTGAAACCTGCGAGGAAGCGGGCAGCGCGCAACCATCGGTCGCCCCTCCAATTCGCGACCCACGTGGCAGGAGAGTGTCATGGCTTCGAAAAAAATCATCATCGACACCGACCCCGGACAGGATGACGCGGTCGCCATCCTTCTGGCCCTGGCCAGCCCCGAAGAGCTGGAGGTGCTGGGGATCACGGCCGTCGCCGGCAACGTTCCGCTGTCGCTCACCGAACGCAACGCGCGGATCATCTGCGAGCTGGCCGGCCGGCCTGACATCAAGGTCTTTGCGGGCTGTGACGCGCCGATCGCGCGCAAGCTTGTCACGGCCGAACATGTACACGGTAAGACCGGTCTCGACGGGCCCGAACTGCCGGCTCCGACCATGCCGCTGCAGGAGCAAAACGCGATCGACTTCATCATCGATACGCTGCGCCGGGAGCCGCCCGGCTCGGTCACGATCTGTGCACTTGGTCCGCTCACCAATCTTGCCACCGCGCTGCAGCGCGCACCGGATCTGGCCGAGCGCGTCGCCGAAATCGTCCTGATGGGTGGGGCCTATTTCGAGGTGGGCAACATCACCCCAACCGCCGAATTCAACATTTATGTCGATCCGGAAGCTGCTGATATCGTTTTTAGTTCCGGCATTCCGCTGACCGTCATGCCACTCGACGTGACCCACAAGGCGCTGGTGACCAAGGCGCGGAACGATGCCTTCCGCGCGCTGGGCTCGCCGGTGGGGCTGGCGGTCGCGGACATGACCGAATTCTTCGAGCGCTTCGACAAGGAAAAATACGGCTCGCTCGGCGCGCCGCTGCATGATCCCTGCGTGACGGCCTACCTCATCCGCCCGGAGCTTTTTGAAGGCCGGCACATCAATGTTGAGATCGAAACCCAAAGCGAGCTGACCAAGGGAATGACCGTGGCCGATTGGTGGGGGGTGACGGATCGCGCGCCCAATGCGAATTTTGTTGGCAATCTCGATGCCCAGGGATTCTTCGATCTGCTGACCGAACGGCTGGCGCGGTTTTGAGCCGGCTGTTGCATCTCGCCACTGCTGAGGACCTACCGAAGCTCGTGCCCATGGTCAGTGCCATGCATGACGAGGTCGGCATCGCGTCGGATCCCGCGCATCGGCAAGCCGCTTTGGAGCCGCTCCTGAACGGCAGCCCCCATGGCGCGATCTGGCTCATCGGCCCGCGCCGCGCGCCCGTGGGGTACATCGTTGTAAGCTTCGGCTGGTCCATCGAATTTGGCGGGCTCGACGGGATCATCGATGAACTGTTCATACGGCGCGCCGTCCGGCGGCGGGGTATGGCGAGCGATGCGCTTGCCGCTCTCACCCAGGCCCTCACCGGATCCGGGCTCACGGCGTTGCATCTCGAAGTCGACTTGACCGACGCTACTGCGTCGCGGCTCTACACGCGCGCAGGGTTTCGCCCGCGTGACGGATACGCCCTCATGTCGCGGCCTCTCTGACTGAACCGGTTTGCCGTGGGGCGCCCGAGCGCTTAGATACAGCGCATGACCCTTCATATCCCCTTCGACAACAGCTTCGCCGATCTGCCGGATGCTTTCTATGCCAGGCAGTCGCCCCAGCCCGTCTCCGCCCCCGCCTTGCTGGCCTACAATTCGGCCCTCGGCGAACAGTTGGGTATCGAACGAAGCGAGGGAGACGCTTCGCTCATGGCCGAACTGTTCGCTGGCAATCGAACTCCCGACGGCGCCGATCCTCTGGCGCAAGTCTATGCGGGCCATCAGTTCGGAAACTTTTCACCGCGCCTCGGCGACGGGCGCGCCGTGCTGCTCGGAGAGGTTGTGGATCGCCGGGGCGAGCGGGTCGACATTCAGCTCAAGGGCTCTGGACAGACGCCATTTTCGCGGATGGGCGATGGCCGCGCCTGGTTGGGCCCGGTCCTGCGCGAGTATATCGTGAGCGAGGCGATGCACGCCTTGGGGATCCCGACCACCCGCGCGCTCGCGGCGGTCTCCACTGGGGATCTGGTCTATCGCGAACAGGGCCCTCTGCCCGGCGCGGTGCTGACGCGCGTGGCCAAAAGCCATCTCCGCATCGGCACGTTCCAGTATTTCGCGGCGCGACAGGACGTCGACAACCTCCGCCGCTTGACCGACTACGCGATTTCGCGCCACGCACCAGAGGCACAAAGCCCGCGCGATCTGCTCGCCGCGGTCATCGCCGAACAGGCCAAACTGATCGCGCAATGGATGGGCGTCGGCTTCATTCACGGCGTAATGAACACCGACAATACCAGCATTTCGGGCGAGACCATCGATTACGGCCCTTGCGCTTTCATGGATGATTTTCATCCTGCGCGGGTCTATTCCTCGATCGACCGCCAGGGCCGCTACGCCTACCAGAACCAGCCCGATATCATCGTGTGGAACATCGCCCAACTCGCCAGCGCCCTGCTCGCGCTCGAACCGGATCAGGACGGCGCGGTGCGCGCCTATACCGAGACGGTTCACGCGATGCCGGGGCTCATCCGCGAGGCCTGGGCCGATGTCTTCGCGGCCAAGCTCGGGATCACGCACCGGCGCGACGAGGATGCCGGGCTGGCGAGCGAGTGGATCACGCTCATGGCCAATCAGGGCGCAGATTTCACCAATGCCTTCCGCGCCTTGGAGGGCGATCGCGTTGATACGAGCTTCGGTGATGAAGCGCCGCTTCAGGACTGGCTGGCGCGTTGGCGTGGCCGGATCGCGGGTGAGCCCGATCCGGCGGCCCTGATGCGGCGCAGCAATCCCGCAATCATTCCGCGCAACCATCGGATCGAGGCGATGATCGCGGCGGCGGTGGGCGGCGACATGGGCCCGTTCGAAACCCTGCGCGCGGCGCTTGCCTCGCCCTTCGAGCCCCCGGCCGATCCGGGTCTGACGGCGCCGCCCCGCCCCGAAGAAGAAGTCCACGCCACCTTTTGCGGCACCTGACGCCGCGCAAAGCGCCGCGACGATATGTGTGGCCCTGTCGCGTGGATGGCGTCTCGCCTCGCCCGGACCGATGCGCTAGACCTGCGAAGGTCGCTCCCCGCCCGGGGTATGTCGAAAACGGACCCGCTTGCGCCGGGCCGGGCGGCATAGGAAGAGAGAACGGCGCGGCTTGAGGAATGCGACTATGCCCGAGGTAACCATCGTCTACTGGCGCGATATCCCCGCCCAGATTATCGTCGGCAAGGGGCGGCGCGGGAGCAAACGCCCGCTGGCCGAACGGTTCGAACAGGCGATCGACCGCGCCGCGATGAAGGCCGGCGCGCGCGACACCGATGCCTATCTCGCCGATTGGCGCAAGGCGGCGCCCTACCCGGTCGAAGGTGCGGCGGATGAGGTGGCCGATGCGGAGGCCGCCCGCATCGAGGCGGAATTCGATGACGCGCGGCTCAAAGCTTTGATCGACAACGACGGATGGGCGTGAATTTCATGGCATTGATACACCGGTTCAGGTCCGTGCTCAGCGGCGAAGAGACGCCGCGCGACGGATCGCTTCGCCCCGACATTTCGTCGTTCGTCGAAGGGTTTTCCATCGAAACCATGCCGCGTACGGCGCAGAAGATCGCGGATTTTTCAGCCATCCTGCCGGCAGGCACGCGCGTTTACATCGCGCATATCGACGGCACCCCGATCGAGGACATGGTCGCGACGGCGGCGCGGCTCCGGCGTGAGGGCTTCAACCCCATGCCGCATTTCCCCGCCCGGATCATCCGCGACCGCGCGACGCTGGACGACTGGATCGCGCGCTATCAGGGCGAGGCCGCTGTGGATCAGGCCCTGTTGCTCGGCGGCGGGGTCACCACGCCGCATGGCGACTTTGACAGTGCGATCCAGCTGTTGGAGAGCGATGCCTTTGGCGAGGCCGGATTTCGGCGCCTTCACGTCGCGGGCCACCCGGAAGGCAACCGCGACATTGATCCGGATGGGGGATCAAGAAACGTCGATAGCGCGCTGAAATGGAAGTCGAACTTCGCGAAGCACAGCGACGCGCAGATGGCGATCGTCACGCAGTTCACCTTCGATCCGGAGCCGGTCATCGCCTGGGCGAACGGGATCAAGGCCGCCGGTGTGGACCTGCCTGTCCATATCGGGATCGCCGGGCCCGCCAAGCTTCAGACCCTGATCCGCTTCGCGGTCGCCTGCGGCGTCGGGCCCTCTCTCAAGGTCTTGCAGAAACGCGCGACCGACGTGACAAACCTGTTGCTGCCCTACGAGCCGACGGATCTCGTCGCCGCATTGGCCGCGCACAAGGCCGCCGACCCTTCGTTCAACATCGAACAGTTACATCTCTTCCCCCTGGGCGGCATCGCCGCGAGCGCGGGCTGGGCGCGCGCGCAATTGAAGGATGTGGCCCATGGCTGATGCGGCAGCGCTACTCTTCGATCTTGATGGAACAATGCTCGACACCGACCCGATTCACATGGCGGTCTTCACCGACATGATGAAGGGCTACGGGCTTGAGGTGGACGAGGCATTTTACATGACCCATGTCCACGGGCGGCTAAATGCCGACTTCTTCGCCGAGTTCCTGCCCGATGAGCCGGATCACGAGCACCTGTCGCAGGCGAAGGAAGCCGAATTCCGGCGGCGGCTCCCGTCCCCCTACCCGGCGATAAAAGGTCTGCCCGCCTTCCTTGCAACCCGCAGCGCGGAGGGCTGGCCGATGGCGGTTGTCACCAATGCCATGCGCGCCAATGCCGAAGCGATGCTGGCTGCAATCGGGGAGCGCGCGCGGTTTGACACAGTGGTTATCGGCGAAGAGTGCCCCCGCCCGAAGCCGCACCCCGATCCCTATCGGATCGCCGCCGAGGCCCTTGGCGTCGCACCAGAGCGGGCGATCGCCTTCGAAGACAGCCCCTCGGGCCTGCGCTCGGCGAAGACGGCGGGTTGCCTTGTCATCGGTATTGCGTCATCGCTCTCGCCGGCGGCCCTGCGCGATGCGGGCGCGGACCACGCAATCGCCGACTACACCGATCCGGCTTTGCCCGGAATTCTGCAAAGTTTCAAAGGAGTGACCGCATGACACGCACTGTCGTGGAATCCCAAAGCAAGACCGCCGTGATCGGCTTTGACGAGCCGTTTTGCGTCATCGGGGAGCGGATCAACCCCACCGGGCGCAAGAAACTCGCCGCGGAACTTGAGGCCGGGGATTATTCCACCGTGGAGCGCGACGCGGTGGCGCAGGTCGCGGCGGGGGCCAACATTCTCGATGTGAATGCGGGCGTGGTCTACAACTCCAATCCCAACCCCAATGAAACCGAGCCGCCGCTGATGCGGGCGCTCATCGAGCTGGTGCAGGGACTGGTGGATGTGCCGCTCTGCATCGACAGCTCTGTGCCCGCGGCGCTCGAAGCCGGGCTGGAGGCGGCCAAGGGACGGCCGATGGTGAATTCGGTGACGGGGGAAGAGGAGCGGATGGAGTTCGTCCTGCCTCTCGTCAAGAAATACAATGTGCCGGTGGTGGCGATTTCGAATGACGACACGGGCATTTCGGAGGATCCGGAGGTGCGGTTCGAGGTTGCGCGGCGGATCGTGGAGCGGGCGGCGGATCATGGCATCCCGGCCCATGACATCATTGTCGATCCGCTGGTCATGCCGATCGGGGCAATGGCGACGGCGGGCAAACAGGTGTTCGCGCTGGTGCGCAAGCTGCGCGAGGAGCTGGGGGTCAACACGACTTGCGGCGCGTCCAACATATCCTTTGGCTTGCCCAACCGGCACGGTATCAACAACGCCTTCCTGCCGATGGCGATGACCGCGGGGATGACCTCGGCCATCATGAACCCCTGCGCCCTTCCGGTTTCGGCCAAACGGATCGCGGAGAAGCGGGGTGAGGTCGAGGCGTCGGGTGTGGTCCTTCCCGAGGGGATGGATGACGAGACGTTCTGTGCGCTGTTCGGTCTCGGCTCGACCAAGTATCGGGCGGGCAAGGAGATGGAAGCGATCCGGGCGGCCAACCTGTTGATGGATTCCGACCCGCACGGCGGGGCGTGGATCCGGTTCAACAAGCCGGCTGGAGACGCGCCCGAGGGTGGGCGCCGGTCGGGTGGTCGCCGGCGGCGTCGAGGGTAGGTCCGGGCAGCGGGTTGGGGGCTCTGCCCCCGCCTGCCTTGCAGGCTCCCCCGGAGTATTTCTCAAGAGAAGAAGCGGGTGGACGGTTCGATATCGGTCAAACTGTTTGACCCTTGCCGACAGTTTGATGCCTGGCGAACAATCACGGCCGGGTCACGGGGCCGCTTACGATCTTTTTCAAAGTATTGCATAAGTCGCGGGCAGTGATTCATTTGCGAGGACGAGCCCATGCATGACATCCGCACTCTGCGCGAGGCCCCCGAGGCCTTTGACGCCGCGCTGGCACGGCGAGGAGAGTCCCCTGTTTCGGCGGATCTTCTGGCGCTGGATGAGGCGCGGCGGGCGAAGATCCACGCCGCAGAGACCGCGCAGGCCGATCAGAACCGGGCCTCCAAGGACATTGGCAAGGCCAAGGCGTCGGGAGACGAGGCGGAATTCGAGCGGCTTCGGGCGCTGGTGTCGGAGAAGAAGGCCGAGGTTGCGCGGATGCAGGCCGAGGCGAAGGATCTCGATGCGCAGTTGCAGGACGCTTTGATGCGGATCGCCAATCTGCCTGCCGAGGATGTGCCCGATGGGGCCGATGAGGCGGATAATGTCGAGATCAACCGCTGGGGGACGCCGCGGTCTTTCAACTTTGCGCCGAAAGAGCATTATGAGCTCGCGGGCGTGGCATCGGGAATGGATTTCGAGACGGCCGCCAAGCTCTCCGGCAGCCGGTTCGTCCTGATGTCGGGCGCGGTGGCGCGGCTGCACCGGGCGCTGGCGCAGTTCATGCTCGACCGGCATGTGAACGAGAACGGGCTGACCGAGGTCAACACGCCTGTGCTCGTGCGCGAGGAGGCGATGCTCGGGACCGGGCAGTTGCCGAAATTCGCCGAGGACAGCTATCAAACGCAGGAAGGCATGTGGCTCATTCCCACGTCCGAAGTGACGCTGACCAATATCGTGGCGGGTCATGTGATCGAGGAGGCCTATCTGCCGCGGCGCTACACCAGCCATACGCTGTGCTTCCGGTCGGAAGCGGGGAGCGCGGGGCGGGATACGGCGGGGATGCTGCGCCAGCATCAGTTCGAGAAAGTCGAGATGGTCTCGATCACGCGGCCGGAGGAATCGGATGCGGAGCAAAAGCGGATGCTGCGCTGCGCCGAGGGGATTCTGGAGGCGCTGGAAATCCCGTATCGGACCGTGATCCTCTGTGCTGGCGACATGGGATTTGGCGCGCGGCGGACCTATGACATCGAAGCCTGGCTCCCCGGTCAGGACGCTTATCGCGAGATTTCCAGCGTTTCGACCACCGGCGATTTTCAGGCCCGGCGGATGAACGCGCGCTACAAGCCCGGCGACGGGGGCAAGCCGCGGTTTGTTCATACGCTCAACGGCTCGGGGCTTGCGGTCGGGCGCTGTCTGATTGCGGTTCTGGAAAATGGCCAGCAGGAAGACGGATCGGTGATCCTGCCCTCCGCGCTCTCGCCCTATGTCGGGGGCAAATCGGCGATTTCGGCCGAGGGCGCGTTGATATGAGCGCCGGATCGGACAAGGTCTTGCCGGCGCTGGTGCTTGGGGCGGCGGTGCTCTTCATGCTTTCGCCGCTTCTGGTGCCGGGTTTCGGCGGGTTCGAGCCCGATCAATTCCCCTACCCGCAGATCGATCCGCCCGTGCAGCCCGCCGGCTATGCCTTTGCGATCTGGGGGCTGCTCTATGTCTGGCTCGTCGCGGGAGCGGCTTACGGGCTTTGGCGGCGCGCGCGCGATGCGGCCTGGGGCGCGATGCGGCTACCCCTGCTCGTCTCGCTTGGCGTCGGGATGACGTGGCTGCCGGTGGCGAAGCTCTCGCCGATTGCGGCCACGATCCTGATCTGGGTCATGCTCATCGCGGCGCTTGCCGCCCTTGCCCGCGCGCCCTCGGGTGGCGGGGCGGACCGTTGGCTCGGGCGCGCGCCGGTGGCGCTTTACGCAGGCTGGCTCACGGCGGCGGCCTGTGTCGCGCTCGGTGTCACGGCGGCGGGCTACCACCTGCTCTGGCAGGGGCCGGTCGTCTGGGCGGTGCCGTCGCTCTTGCTGGCCGTGGGCATCGCGGGCGGTGTGCTGTCAGTCTGGAAGGCCACGCCGTTCTACGGGCTGAGCGTGATCTGGGCGCTTGTCGCCGTGGTGGTCGCGAATGTCGGCGGTGGCTCGCTGCTCATCGGCGGGATCGCTCTGGTAGCGACCCTCGCGCTCATCGTCATGACTTTGCGCAATATCTCGGACTGGTCGTGACTCAAGGCCTGCCGCGCCTTTCGCGCGCGGGCTAGTCGGCAAAGACCTCCAACTCCGGCAGCCCGGTCAGGGGCGCGCCGAGAAGCCGCATCGCCGCGAGCGAAATCCGGCTCCCGCTCGCCGCGCCGCCTGCGGGGCGCAGCTCGACAGCCACGCTTTTGCCCGTGGCGGGATCGCGGACGCGACCGGACCGCACCGCATCGACGAGCGGCGTTTCCATCCAGAACCCCGGATCGGTGGGATTCCCAAGGCTGGTGATCGTGCGCCCGAGTGGCGCGTCGGCCGGCTGCGCGGTGGTGGCCTGGGCCGCGGCGCGATCTTCGGCGGTGGTCGTGTCGAACTCCTCGGCGGTGCGGGCCGTGGCCGGGGGCGCCGGAGTGGCCGGAGCGGCCTGAGCCGCAGGGTCTGCCTCGGCGCCGGGAAGGCCGCCCGTTGGGGGCATCTGGGCACAACCGGCAAGGCCAAGGCCGGCCAACCCGAGGCAAAGAACCATCGGGCGCAACGGAGAAACGGGGGCAACAAGCCGAACGGGATCACGCATGACCGCACCCTAGGATCAGCGCCTGCCAAGCTCAATCCGATTGCGCCCCTTGCTGCCTGCGGCGATCCGGCCTAACCTCGTGCCACAATGACCACGCCCCTTATCGACCCCTTCGCCAGAGCGATCACCTACCTGCGCGTCTCTGTGACCGATCGGTGTGATTTCCGCTGTGTTTACTGCATGTCGGAAAACATGACCTTCCTTCCCAAGAAGGAGCTTCTGACGCTCGAAGAGCTCGACCGGATGTGTTCGACCTTCGTCAAACTGGGGGTCGAGAAGCTGCGGATCACCGGCGGAGAACCGCTGGTACGGCGCGGGATCATGACGTTTTTCAACGCGATGGGCCGGCATCTGGAGAGCGGCGCGCTCAAGGAGCTGACGCTGACGACCAACGGCTCGCAGCTCGCCCGCTTCGCGGATGATCTTTATGCCGCCGGGGTGCGCCGGGTGAATCTGTCGCTCGACACGCTCGACGAGGCCAAGTTCGCCGAGGTGACCCGCTGGGGCCGGTTGCCACAGGTGATGAAGGGCATCGATGCCGCGCAGCGCGCGGGCCTGCGGATCAAGATCAACGCCGTGGCGCTCAAGGGGTTCAACGAGGACGAGCTCTTCGAGATGACCGAGTGGTGCGCCGCGCGCGACATGGACCTCACATGGATCGAGGTCATGCCGATGGGCGATATCGGCAACGAGAGCCGGATCGGGCAATACTGGTCGCTCAAGGACCTGCGCCAGAGCCTCGCGGAGCGCTACACGCTCACCGATCTCGCCGAGCGGACGGGCGGCCCCGCGCGCTATGTGCGGCTCGAGGAAACCGGCCAGAAGATCGGCTTCATCACGCCGCTCACGCATAATTTCTGCGAAAGCTGCAATCGCGTGCGGCTGACCTGTACCGGCGAGCTTTTCATGTGTCTCGGCCAGGAGGACGTGGCGGATCTGCGCCCTGCCCTGCGCAACTTCCCGACCATGGACGCGCCGCTCGAAGAGGCGATCCGCGCGGCGATTGCCTTGAAGCCCAAGGGCCATGATTTCGACTATTCGCGCCAAACGGTCGACGGGCGCGTCTCGCGCCACATGAGCCATACTGGCGGCTGAACTGGCGGCTCACCTGTCCGGCTCGCTGCCTCCACCTTGACGCTCTTTTGCATAAAATGCGTCGATTTTACCTCGCATTCAGAATTCTGCCTCTAAGGTCAACAAAACCGCCGAAGTTGGTGGCGTTGTTAACGAGGATGTCCAGTCATGACTCAGGTGATCAATCCGCAATCCAGCCGAAGCATCGGTTCAATGACGGTTTACGTGGGTCAGGGCGAGCAAGCGGTTTGCGACAGTCCCGACACGATCATCACGACAACGCTCGGCTCCTGCGTCTCGGCCTGCTTGTGGGATTCCGCGCGCGGCGCGGGGGGCATGAACCATATCGTCCTGCCTGCCACGGCCCGGCTCGACGGCCGCTCGGCGGCGTTTGGTGTGAACGCCATGGAACTGCTGGTCAACGAATTGCTCAAGCTGGGGGCGCGCAAGAGCGCACTGCGGGCCAAGCTCTTCGGCGGGGCCCAGATGCTGGCGCATAGCTCGGGAATCGGCGCGCGCAATGCGCAGTTCGTACAGGAATTCCTCCAGCGCGAGGGCATCCCCGTCATGGGCGGCGACACCGGCGGGCGCATGGCCCGCGAGATCCGGTTCTGGCCCTCCACCGGCCAGGCGCGTCAGCGCGTATCCAACGCCGCGCTGAAAGAAGACCTGTCGCCGGTCAAGGTCGTGCCCAAGCAGGACGACATCGAATTCTTTTGATCCGCCCCCTCGGCCCGCGGCTCTAGCGCATCACCAGAACCGGGATCTTGGCATTGTGCACCACCTTGTCGGCGTGTGAGCCCACGAGATAGGTGCGCAGATCGTCGGGCGAATGCGACGCCATGACGATGAGTTCCGCGCCGGTTTTCTTGGCCTGGCGCAAGATCACCTCGGGAACATGGCCGTGCCCGGTATGGGCCTCGATGCGGCCTTCGGCCCCGTGATCCTTGGCAAATTCCAGCAACCGGCGCTGCATCTTGGAAAGCGCCTCGCGCTCATAGCCTTCGGGCAGGAACCCCGCGACAAGCGCGGAGCCCACATCATGCACGATCCCCAGCAGATGGACCGTCCCGCTCTCGCCGGCCAGCCGTTGGGCCATGGGCAGAGCCTTGGCCCAGCTTTGCTCTTCTTCGAGATCGATCGGCAACAGGATCTTGTTGAACATTCCCAGTCCCTCCTCAGGCCGCAACCGGTTGCGCGCGGCCGGACCGGCCCCGCTGGAGCATCACCACCAGCGCCAGAAGCGCAAGCGCGGGGATGAACATCCAGTATTTCGACGGCTGCGCCACCGGCACCAGCACCTCCTGGATCGTCTGATCCCAATCGAGCCCCGCCGTCTGGGCGGCACTGCCGAAGCCGACGTTGTCGATCAGGACGCTGTCGGGGTTGACGATGTACTCAAGCCCCGAGGCCAGAAGCCGGTCCTCGCCCGTCGCGCCCTCGCCCACCGGCAGCAGCGCGGTGAAGGTGATGGGATCGCCCACCGAGTTGAGGCCATCGACCGTGAGGCGCAGGTTCTCGCCCGGCTCCACGTCCATGGCCGCCTCGGCAATCGCCGCAGGCTCCACGTTTTCGAACGGGGCCGAAACCATGTCCATCCAGAACCCCGGGCGGAAGAGCGTGAAGGCGATGAGCAGAAGCGCGATGGTCTCGTAGAACCGGTTGCGCGCGAGGAACCAGCCTTGGGTTGCCGCCGCAAAGAGCAGCATCGCCACCGTCGCCACGACGAAGATGAATATCCCCTGGAACCAATTCACCCCGATGAGCAGCAGCTCGGTGTTGAAGATGAAGAGGAACGGCAGGGCCGCGGTGCGCAGGCTGTAGAAGAAGGCCACGGCCCCGGTCCGGATCGGATCGCCCCCAGAGACCGCGGCGGCCGCGAAGGAGGCAAGCCCCACCGGCGGCGTCACATCGGCCATGATCCCGAAGTAGAACACGAAGAGGTGGACCGCGATGAGCGGCACGATGAGCCCGTTCTGCTGGCCGAGGGTGACGATCACCGGGGCGAGCAGCGCCGAGACGACGATGTAGTTCGCCGTGGTGGGCAGGCCCATCCCGAGGATCAGCGACAGGATCGCGGTCAGCACGAGGATCGCCATGATGTTGCCGCCCGAGAGCACCTCGACCACATCCGCGAGCGCCGAGCCGACGCCCGTCTGGGAGACCGCGCCGACGATGATGCCCGCCGTCGCCGTGGCGATGCCGATGCCGATCATGTTGCGCGCGCCCGAGACGAGCCCGTCGATCAGGTCGATAAACCCGGCGCGGAAGGCGGTGCTTGTATCACCGAGGCCGCGCATGACCGCGAGGATCGGGCGTTGGGTCACGAGGATGAAGATCATGAAAGCCGAGGCCCAGAAGGCCGAGAGCCCGGGCGAAAGCCGATCCACCATGAGTGCCCAGACGAGGACGACAACCGGCAGGATGAAGTGCAGGCCCGTGCGGACCACCGGCCCCGGGGGGGACAGTTCGGTGACCGGCGCGTCGGGGTCTTCCATCTCCAGCGGCTCTTCGCGCGAGGCGACCCAGAGCAGCCCCACATAGACCGCCGTCAGGGCGAGGAAGATCACGTAGGGCGCGGCGGAGCCGAAGGCCGGCCGGATCCAACCCATACCGTAGTAGACCGCGAAGGACAGAGCGCAGACCACGATGATCGCGAAGACCGTCCCGACGAGGCGGCGCAGGAGCGGGCCCGGGACGTAGGAGCGCGGCAGGCCCTCAAGCCCGGCTTTCATCGCCTCGAGGTGGACGATGTAGACCAGCGCAATGTAGGAAATCACGGCCGGAACGAAGGCGTGTTTGACCACGTCGAAATAGGGAATGCCCACATATTCGACCATGAGAAAGGCGGCGGCGCCCATCACCGGCGGCATGATCTGGCCGTTGACTGACGAGGCCACCTCGACCGCGCCGGCCTTTTCGGAGGAAAAGCCCACGCGTTTCATCAGCGGAATGGTGAAGGTCCCGGTGGTGACCACGTTGGCGATGGATGAGCCCGAGATGAGCCCGGTCATGGCCGAGGAGACAACCGCCGCCTTGGCCGGCCCGCCGCGCATGTGGCCCATGAGCGAAAAGGCGACCTGAATGAAGTAGTTGCCCGCGCCGGCCTTGTCGAGAAGCGAGCCGAAGAGAACAAACAGGAAGACGAAGGAGGTCGAAACCCCGAGCGCAATGCCGAAGACGCCCTCGGTGGTGATCCACTGGTGGTTCACGACTTCCGAGAGGCTGTTGCCCTTGTGCGCGATGATCCCGGGCATCATCGGCCCGAGGAAGGTATAGGCGAGGAAGACCGTCGCCACGATCATGAGCGCAGGCCCCAATGAGCGGCGCGTGGCCTCCAGCAGGAGCATCAGGCCGATGACCGCCACGACGTAATCCTGCATGATCGGCGCGCCCACCCGCGTGGCGATGCCGTCATAGAAGAAATAGAGGTAGAGCGCGGCGGCGGCCCCGACCACGGCAAGCGCCCATTCCCAGGGCGGGATGCGGTCCTTGGGCGAGCCGAGGAACACCGCGCCAATGAGCAGGATCGCGGGGATCGGGATCCACCAGACGGCAACCCCGTCCTTGGCGCCCACCATGAACAGGATCGCAAGCATGGCCGGAACGCCGATGGCAAGGCCCAGCTGGACCGGGCTGCGCGCCGCGGGATAGGCGGCGAAGGCGAGGAAGAGCGCGAAGGCGAGGTGGATCGAGCGGGCCTCGGTGTCGTTGAAGACCCCGGCGCCGATCATGAAGGGGATCGGCGAGGCGATCCAGAGCTGGAACAGCGACCACACGAGGGCCACAAGAAGAATGAATGTGCCGACCGGGCCTTGCGGCGAACGCCCGCCCGTGTCGGAGGAGGCGACCAGCTCGTCAAGTTCTTCCTGACTGAGCGCGCCGTCTTGCTTTGATGTATCGCTCATGTTCCCGTCCCTGGAGGGTTCGGCGCCGGCAGGACAGTCTCGTCTGAAATGCCGATGTCAGCGCCTGTTGGTTTTACGCTGAAATCACGTCGGGCGTGCCATTTATGCGCAAGGCTTCACCCGGGTGATCCCGCGCGCGGCATGAGGCGCGCGGGATTTTGGTTTGGGCGCGGGCCGCGCTCCGGCATTGACCGGCGCGCGGGGCCCGCGATCCGCAAGGGGCTCAGTTGAGCCAGCCTTGCTCCTTGTAGTATTTCTCGGCGCCCGGGTGCAGCGGGGCGGAGAGACCACCGGAGATCATCTCTTCGGGGGTCAGGTTGGCGAACGCCGGGTGCAGCCCCTTGAAGCGCTCGAAGTTTTCGAACACGGCGCTGACAACGGTGTAGACCACATCGTCAGGCACATCGGCGGAGGTCACGAAGGTGGCCTTGACGCCGAAGGTCTTCACGTCATCCTCGTTGCCGTTGTACATGCCGCCGGGGATGGTGGCATAGGCGTAGTAGGGGTTGTCGTTGACGAGCGCGTCGATCTCGGCGCCCTCCACCGGGATGAGCTTGGAATCGACGGTGGTCGTGGCTTCTTGGATGGACCCGGCCGGGTGGCCGACGGTGTAGATGATCGCATCGACCTTGTTGTCGCCCAGAGCGGCCGATTGCTCTGCGGGCTTGAGCTCGGAGGCGAGTGCGAAGTCGTCAACGCTCCAGCCGAGCGCGTTCATCACGACTTCCATGGTCGCGCGCTGGCCCGAGCCGGGGTTGCCGATGTTGACGCGCTTGCCCTTGAGATCGGCGAAGCTGTCGATCCCGGCATCGGCGCGGGCGATGACGTTGAACGGCTCACCGTGCACGGAGAAGACCGCGCGGAGCCCGTCGAACTGGTTGCCCTCGAACTGGGAGGAGCCGTTGTAGGCGTGGAACTGCCAGTCGGACTGGGCGACGCCCATGTCCATGTCACCGGCCTTGATGGCGTTGATGTTGGCGATGGAGCCGCCGGTGGACGGCGCGGTGCATTTCAGACCGTGATCTGCGGAGCTTCGGTTCACGAGGCGGCAGATCGACTGCCCCACCACGAAGTACACCCCGGTTTGACCCCCGGTTCCGATGGTGATGAAACGTTCCTGCGCCACGACGGTGGTGGCAACGCTCATCGCGGCCGCAAACGCGGCTAGTCCTGCAAGACGCATGAATTTTCTCCCTTTATCTGCGACTGACTTAACTCAAGCCTTTGATTTGTCGCCGCTTGATCCCGCCACGATAGCACGGGATTTACGCCGTGCAATGTCTCAATTGGGGCGCTAACAGGGAGGCCGGAGGGCGCAGCGCCGCGCGGTGGGCGCTCGGATCCGGCCCCGTCAAGCGGCTGGTTTTTAACCACTTATTAACCTTGATCGCAGCCCCGGCGCGCGGATCTGTCCGGCGCAATCAGACGCGCCACGGCGCGGCTCAGCTATAGGTAGTATTGCCTATGACGGCGTCGATGGCGCCGTGCAGCATCGCCACAAGCGCCTCGATCTGCGACTCATCGATGATGAAGGGTGGGGCAAGGAGGACATGGTCGCCGCGCTGCCCGTCGATGGTCCCGGACATCGGATAACAGATGAGCCCGGCCTCGAACGCCGCGGATTTTATCTTCCCTGCGAGGCCCAAAGCCGGATCGAACGGCGCCTTGGTCGCGCGGTCGGCCACAAGCTCGATCCCGCGAAACAGCCCCCGCCCCCGGATATCGCCCACATGCGGATGATCCCCAAAGGCCGCGCGGAGCGCCGCATCGAGCAACGCCCCGCGCGCCTGCACGTTGTGCAGGAGGCCCCTGTCTTCGATCGCGCTCAACACGGCGAGTCCGGCGGCGGCGGCGGCGGGGTGGCCGATGTAGGTGTGGCCGTGTTGGAAAAATCCGCTGCCCCGGGCGATGGTGTCGTAGATCTCGCCCGAGCAGAGCATCGCGCCAATCGGCTGGTAGCCCGCGCCGAGCCCCTTGGCGACGCAGGCGATGTCGGGCGAGATCCCGTCTTGTTCGGAGGCGAAGAGCGTCCCTGTCCGGCCCATGCCGCACATGACCTCGTCGAGGATGAGGAGCACGCCATAGCGGTCGCAAATCTCGCGAATTTTCCGGAAATAGCCCGGTGCGGGCGGGACGGCACCAGCGGTGGCGCCCACGACCGGCTCGGCGATGAAGGCCATCACGGTCTCGGCCCCGAGCCGCAGGATCTCGTCCTCAAGCTCCTGCGCCGCGCGCAGCCCATAGGCCTCGGCGCTCTCGCCCGCCTCCTGCAACCGGTAGGCATAGCAGGGCGCGATGTGGCTCACCTCCACCAGCAGGGGCGCGAATTGCGCGCGGCGCCACTGGTTGCCGCCCGCGGCGAGCGCGCCGAGGGTATTGCCGTGATAGCTTTGGCGCCGGGCGATCAGGTGCCGCCGTTCGGGCGCGCCTGTTTCGACGAAATACTGCCGCGCGAGTTTGATCGCGGATTCCGTGGCCTCGGACCCGCCGGACACGAGGTAGACCCGGTCGAGCCCCGCGGGCGCGGCGGCGATCAGGCGGTCGGCCAGAGCCTCGGCGGGTTCAGACGTGAAAAAGCCGGTATGGGCGAAGGCGACTTTGTCGAGCTGGTCCTTGACCGCCGCGATGACACCTGCGTCGCCGTGACCGAGGCAGGAGACCGCCGCGCCGCCGGAGCCGTCGAGGTAGCGCTTGCCTGTGCTGTCGATGAGATAGCAGCCCTCGCCGCCCACCACGGTGGGGAGCGGCTTGTGGCAATGGCGGGGGAAGACGTGGGACATGGGCACCTGTGCGACTCGGGTGGGGCGGTCGGCCCACCCTAGCCGAGGCGATACGCGGCAGAAAGCGCGATCAGGTGGTCACGTCCGGCCCATCGCGCCCGGTGTGGCGCGTGATCCCGGCGATGGCGTCAGCAGCGGAGATCACCTCGGCGAGTGCCTCCTCGGGGGCGGCATCGAGCCCGTCCGGCCCGGGGGCGTAGGCTTCGAGATAGACCCGCAGCGTTGCGCCTTGGGTGCCGGTGCCAGAGAGGCGGAAGACCACGCGGCTGCCGCCGTCGAATCCGACGCGGATGCCCTGCCCCTCGGAGCGCGACCCATCGACCGGATCGTCATAGGCGAACTCGTCGGCCTCGGCGACGGTGAGCCCGGAAAAACTCTGGCCCGGAAGCGTGGCGAGTTGAGCGCGCAACCCGTCCATCAGCGCATTGGCGCGCGCGCTGTCCACCGCCTCGTAATCGTGGCGCGAGTAGTAGTTGCGCCCGAAGCGCGCCCAGTGATCGGCCATGACTTCGGCCACGGATTTCCGCGTCGCGGCGAGGATCGAGAGCCAGTAGAGCACGGCCCAGAGCCCGTCCTTTTCACGCACGTGGTTCGAGCCGGTCCCGGCGCTTTCCTCGCCGCAGAGCGTCGCCTTGCCCGCATCGAGCAGGTTGCCGAAGAACTTCCAGCCGGTGGGCGTCTCATAGCAGGCGATGCCGAGCGCCTCGGCCACGCGATCGGAGGCGCGCGAGGTGGGCATGGAACGCGCGACGCCAGCGAGCCCGCTGGCATAGGCCGGCACATGGGCGAAATTGGCGGCCAGGACCGCGATGCTGTCAGAGGGCGTGACGTAAGCGCCGCGGCCGACGATCATGTTTCGGTCCCCGTCCCCATCGGAGGCGGCGCCGAAATCGGGGGCTTCGGGGCCCATCATCAGGTCCATCAGCCCCTTGGCCCAGGTCGGGTTCGGGTCGGGATGGCCGCCGCCGAAATCGGGGCTCGGGGTCCCGTTGACCACGGTGCCGGGGGCCGCGCCGAGCGCGCCTTCGAGGATCGCACGCGCATAAGGGCCGGTGATCGCGTGCATCGCGTCGAAGCGCATGGTGAAACCGCTGGCGAATAGCGCGCGCAATGCGTCGAAATCGAAAAGCTCTTCCATCAGCGCCTGATAGTCGCTGACCGGATGAACCACCTCGACGTCCATGCCGCCGAGCGCGTGCGTGCCGAGGGTGGAGAGGTCCACGTCCTGCGCCTCGAGGATCTTGTAGCTCTCGATCGTCCTGGTCGCCTCGAAGATCCGCCCGGTGACATCCTCCGGCGCGGGCCCGCCGTTGGGCGTGTTGAACTTGATGCCGAAATCGCCATTGGGCCCGCCGGGATTGTGCGAGGCCGAAAGGATGATGCCGCCGTCGGTCTGGCGCTTGCGGATAAGGTTGGAGGCCGCGGGCGTCGACAAAAGCGCCCCCTGCCCCACGATCACGCGCGCAGCCCCCTGCGCCGCGGCCATGCGCATCACCACCTGCGAGGCGCGGTCGTTGAAATAGCGCCCGTCGCCGCCGAGCACGAGCGTCTTGCCCTCGACGCCGCCGATCGCGGTGAAGATCGACTGGACGAAATTCTCAAGGTAATGCGGCTGCTGGAACACCATCGTCTGTTTGCGCAGGCCCGAGGTGCCCGGTTTCTGTCCCTCGATCGGGGCGGTGGTCACGGTGGTGATCTGCGTCATCAAAGCATCCTCGCGTTAAAGTTTTTGCAATTCAAAGACTTGCACGGCCTCACCCGCCACCTCGCATGGGGTGCGGACAGTGCTGGCGTCCCTGTCGTGGACGTCTGTGTCGGGGGCGGCGGTGTCGAAAAGGTGCACCCAGCCCATGCCCTCGGGCACCTTGGGCAGCGTGATCTCGAGCGCGGGGCCGGCGTTGAACACAAGGAAGATCGCGTCTTCCCGGGCCCCGTAGTGGGGCGTGCCGGAGGCGGTGCGCATCTCGGCGCAAAGCGTGCGCAGGGCCGGATCCTGCCAATCCTCGACCCGCATGGGCGTGCCATCCGCGCGCCACCAGAAGAGATCCTCGATCCCGTCGATGACCCGTTCCTTGGCATGCAAAAAGTGCTTCTGGCGCAGGATCGGGTGCTCACGGCGCAGGGTGATGAGCTTGCGCACCAGCTTGCGGAACTCCCAGTCCGCGCCGCGCGGGTTGATCCAGGTGAGCTCATTGTCCTGGCAATAGGCGTTGTTGTTGCCCTTCTGGCTGTGGCCGAGCTCGTCGCCCGCCAAGAGGAACGGCGTGCCCTGCGAGAGCAAGAGCGTGGCCATCAGGTTGCGCCGTCTTTGCAGCCGTTTGGCGAGGATCTCGGCGTCGTCGGTGGGGCCTTCCACGCCGAGATTGTCGGTGTAGTTGGCGTCATGCCCGTCGCGGTTGTTCTCGCCGTTGGCTTCGTTGTGCTTCTCGTTGTAGGAGACGACATCGGCCAGGGTGAAGCCGTCATGGCTGGTGATCTTGTTGACCGAGGTGGTCGCGGGGCGGCCCGAATGGTCGAACTTGCCCGCCGTGCCGGTCAGGTGATCGGCCAGCACCGAGACCATCCCGTCATCGCCGCGCCAGAAGCGGCGGACCCCGTCGCGGAAGCGGTCGTTGAGCTCAAGGAAAGGGGGCGGAAAGCTGCCCAGCTGATAGCCGCCGGGGCCGATGTCCCAGGGCTCGGCGATGAGCTTGACGTCGGTCAGGACCGGATCCTGACGGATCGCATCGAAGAAGGCCGCGCCGGGATCGAAGCCCGTGGCCGTGCGCCCCAGCGTGGCGCAGAGATCGAAGCGGAACCCGTCGACATGCATCACCTCGACCCAGTAGCGCAGCGAATCCATGATCATCCGGAGCACCATCGGATGCTCGACGTTGAGGGTGTTGCCGGTGCCTGTATCGTTGACGTAGTAGCGCGCGTTGCCGTCGGTCAGGCGGTAGTAACTGGTGTTGTCGAGCCCGCGAAAGGCGAAGGTCGGGCCCATCTGGTCACCCTCGCAGGTGTGGTTGTAAACCACGTCGAGAATGACCTCGATCCCCGCGGAATGCAGCCGCGCGACGGTCTGCTGGAACTCGGCGATCTCGCCTGAGGCGAGGTAACGCGGATCGGGCGCGAAAAAGCCAAGGGTCTGGTAGCCCCAGTAGTTCACCAGCCCCTTCTCCACGAGGAACCGGTCATTGACGAAGGCGTGGACGGGGAGAAGCTGGATCGCGGTGATGCCCAGATCGGTGAGGTAGTCGAGCATCGGGTCGGTCGCGAGGCCGAGAAAGGTGCCTGCGTGCGGCAGGTTGGTGAGCTTGGTCGCGCCTTTGACATGGGCCTCGTAGATCACCGTGTCCGCGATATGCCGGCGGGGCGGTTGATCATGGCCCCAGGAAAAACTCGGATCCTCGACCACAGAGCGCGGCATGAAGGGCGCGCTGTCGCGTTCGCAAAAGGACAGATCGCCATCCGGGTCGCCCACCTTGTAGCCCATGAGCGCATCGTTCCAGACCGGGTGGCCGGTCAGGCGTTTTGCATAAGGATCGATGAGCAACTTGTTGGGATTGAAGCGAAACCCGTCTTCGGGCGCATAGGGGCCAAACGCGCGGTAGCCGTATTTCTGGCCCGGCCGCATACCGGGGATGAACCCGTGCCAGACATCGCCCGTCCGCTCGGGCATGTCGATCCGGTGCATCTCGCGCTTGCCGTCCTCGGAAAACAGGCACAGCTGCATCCGCGTGGCATGTTGGGAAAAAACGGCGAAATTGACGCCATGGCCATCGAACGTGGCCCCTAGAGGACTGGCGCGGCCCTCGAATATCAGCGGCGTCGGTGTCGTCATCAGCTGCGAGCCAGGTCCTGCATGAGAGCGGCATAATGCGCGGCGGATCTGTCCCACCCCACAGGATGGCGCATAGCATTGCGCTGGAGTTTAGCCCAGAGTTTTCGATCCGCGAAGGTGGCGCACATCTGCGCGAGGGCGCGCTCCAGCGCCGGTGTGCTCACCGGGTGAAACTGAAACCCCGTGGCGACGCCCGCAGCAAGCCCCGCCGCCGAGGCCGGGATGACCGTGTCGGCCAGCCCGCCGGTCAGCGCGACCAGCGGCAAGGTGCCAAAGCGCAGCCCGTAAAGCTGGGTAAGCCCGCAGGGCTCGAACCGCGAGGGCACGAGGATCGCATCGGCCCCCGCCATCATCCGCCGCGAGAGCGCCTCGTCATAGCCGATATGGGCGCTCACCCCCTCATGATCGCGCGCCGCCTGAAGATAGGCCGCCTCCAGCCGGGCTTCGCCGCTGCCCAGAAGCGCCAGCTGGCCGCCGCAGTCGAGCAGGGTCGGCAGCGCCTCCAGCAACAGATCAAGCCCCTTCTGGCCGGTGAGCCGCGAGATGACGATGCAGAGCGGCCCGTCGCTCGGCGGCAGGTCGAACTCCTTGCGCAGCGCGGCCTTGTGCTTGGGCTTGCCGCGCAGGTCCTTGTAGGGCGGAGCCCAGATCTGCTCATCGATGCCGTTGAGGATGCCGACGAGATCGCCCGCCCGGTCGCGCAGCACGCCATCCAGCCCGGTGCCGTAGTCCGGCGTCAGCAGCTCCACCGCGTAGGTCGGGCTCACGGTGCTGATCTTGTCGGCATAGACGAGCCCCGCCTTGAGCGCGCTGATCTTGCCGTAATATTCATAGCCGTCCGGGTGAAAGCCCCAATCGGGCAGGCGCAGCGCGCCGCGCATCTCGGCCGGGGCGAGCCCCTGAAAGGCGATGTTGTGGATGGTGATGAGCGAGCCGACCCGGCCGGAAAGCCCGCGGTCCTGCAGGTAGAGCGGCGTGAGCGCGGCCTGCCAGTCATGGCAATGGACCACCTGCGGAATAAAACCGCCCGCCCCGCCCTCGGCGATATCCGCCGCGACCCAGGAGAGCGCCGCGAAGCGCTGCGGGTTGTCGGGCCAGTCATTGCCATCGGGGCCGAGATAGATCGCGCCGGGCCGGTCGTAGAGATGCGGCGCGTCGAGCACGAGGAGCGTCTCATCGCCGAGCGCGCCCCGCAGCAGCCGCGCCGGCCCGCCGAAGAGATCGGGAAACTCGCGCAGGACAGGACCCCCGCCCTGCGCCGCCATCACCGCCGGGTAGCCGGGCACCAGCGTCGCCACCTCGACCCCGTGCTGCGCCAGAGCCGCGGGCAGCGCGCCCGCCACATCCGCGAGCCCGCCAGTCTTGACCAGCGGGACACATTCGGACGCAACAGAGAGAACCTTGATCATCGCGCGGCGTTCCAGGCCTCGACCATCGGCGCGGTGATGAGCGTGACGCCCCCCTCGGAGACGCGGAAGAACTTCGCGTCCTCTTCCGGATCCTCGCCGACAACCATGCCCTCGGGGATCTCCACGCCCCGGTCGATCACCACCTTGGTCAGCCGCGCGTGGCGCCCGACGTTGACGTAAGGCAGGACCACCGCCTCTTCGAGCATGGCATAGGAGTTGGTGTGGACCTGGGTGAAGAGGAGCGATTCGCGCACTTCCGTTCCGGAAATCACGCAGCCGCCCGCCACCATCGAAGAGATCGCGCTGCCGCGCCGGTCGGCCTCGTCATGGATGAACTTGGCCGGGGGGACGGCTTCGGAATAGGTCCAGATCGGCCAGTTGCGATCCCACAGGTCGAGCTCGGGGGTGAAATCGGTGAGGTCGAGATTGGCCTTCCAGAAGGCGTCGATCGTGCCCACATCGCGCCAGTAGGAGGTCTTGGCCTTGGGGTGGCGCACGCAGCTCTTGTCGAACCGATGCGCCACGGCGCGCCCGCCCTTGACGATTGAGGGGATGATGTCGTTGCCGAAATCATGGCTGCTGCTGGCATTCGCCGCATCCTCCCGCAGCCGCTCGCGCAGGAAGGTCCATTTGAAGACGTAGATCCCCATCGAGGCGAGCGCCACAGTGGGGTCATCCGGGGTGCCCGGCGGATCGGCGGGCTTTTCGAGGAAGCCGGTGATCCCGTCGTTCTCGTCGACATCCATGACGCCGAAGGCCGTCGCCTCCTCACGCGGGACGGTCAGACAGCCGATGGTCACATCCGCGCCGGTGTCCACGTGCTGGCGCAGCATGACCTCGTAATCCATCTTGTAGATGTGATCGCCGGCGAGGATGAGGATGTATTCGACGCCGTAACTGTCGATGATGTCGATGTTCTGATAGACCGCGTCGGCGGTGCCCTGGTACCAGTTCACCTCGTCGATGCGCTGCGAGGCGGGCAGGATATCGAGGTATTCGTTGCGCTCGGCGCGGAAGAAGGCCCAGCCGCGCTGGCAGTGGCGGATCAGCGAATGGGCCTTGTATTGCGTCGCGATCGCCATTTTCCGGATGCCGGAATTGAGCGCGTTGGAGAGCGCGAAATCGATGATGCGCGTCTTGCCCCCGAAATAGACCGCGGGCTTGGCGCGGTTGTCCGTCAGCTCCTTGAGCCGGCTGCCGCGCCCCCCCGCGAGCACGAAGGCCATCGCGTTATTGGCCAGTCTTTGCGTCGGTAGTCCCATTATCCCACCCCTCCCCGGTGTTCAGGCGCGTGACGCGCCCTGTCTTGATTGCGATCCCCGCCGCCCCAACGCGGTGATGATCGACGGCCCGTCTGGCGCCACCCAGCGGCTCTTTGCGGCTTTCCTGCGCGTCTCGCCGGATCACTCCTTCCCAAGCTGGAGAAAGAGCACCGACAGCGGCGGCAGGGTCAGGCGCGCGTGTGCGGGCTGCCCGTGGCTTTCCCCCTCAACCGCCTCGACACCGCCCATGTTCCCGCGATTGCCGCCGCCATAGATCTCCGCGTCGGTGTTGAGCACCTCGTGCCAGCGCCCCGCCTCGGGCAGGCCGATCTGGTAGCCCGTCTGCTCCACCGGCGTGAAGTTGCAGATCACGGCCACCGGCGGCGCACCCGCCTCGCCCTTGCGCAGCCAGGCATAGACCGAGCGCTCGGCGTCCCGCATCTCGATCCACTCGAAGCCTTCGGCGACACAATCGCGCTGATAGAGGGCGGGCGTGTCGCGGTAGAGCCGGTTGAGATCGCGCACCAGCGCCTGAATGCCCGCATGAGGCGCGTGGTCGAGCAGGTGCCAGGCCAGCGCCTCATCATGCTGCCACTCATGCGGCTGGGCGAATTCCTGGCCCATGAACAGCAGCTTCTTGCCCGGATGCCCCCACATGAACCCGTAATAGGCCCGCAGGTTGGCAAAGCGCTCCCAGTCATTGCCCGGCATCCGCGCGAGCATCGAGCCCTTGCCGTGGACGACCTCGTCATGGCTGATCGGCAGGATGAAGTTCTCCGAGAAGGCATAGGAGAGGCCGAAGCAGATCTGGTCGTGGTGGTGCTTGCGGTGGATCGGGTCCTTCTTGATGTACTCCAGCGTGTCGTTCATCCAGCCCATGTTCCACTTGAACCCGAAGCCGAGCCCGCCGGAGAAGACCGGCGCCGAGACGCCGGGAAACGAGGTGCTTTCCTCGGCCACCGTCATGATCCCCGCACAGTCGCCATAGGCCTCCTCGTTGACCCGCTGGAGAAACCCGATCGCCTCGTAATTCTCACGCCCGCCGTCCCGGTTGGGGACCCATTCGCCGTCTTTGCGCGAATAATCGCGGTAGAGCATCGAGGCCACCGCATCGACGCGCAGCCCGTCGGCGTGGTACTCTTCGAGCCAGTAAAGCGCGTTCGAGGTCAGGTAGTTCGCGACCTCCTTGCGCCCGTAATTGTAGATCAGCGTGTTCCAGTCCTGGTGGAATCCCTCGCGCGGATCGGCGTGTTCATATAGCGCGGTGCCGTCGAACTGGCCCAGCCCATGGGCATCGGCCGGGAAATGCCCCGGCACCCAGTCGAGCAGGATGCCGAGCCCCGCCTCATGCGCCGCGTTCACAAGATCGCGGAACTCATGCGGCGGGCCGAAGCGGATGGTGGGGGCATACATGCCCACCGGCTGATAGCCCCAGGAGCCATCGAAGGGATATTCGCTCACGGGCATGAGCTCGATATGGGTGAAGCCCATCTCGCGGACATAGGTCACAAGCTCCTCGGCCGCCTCGCGGTAGGAGATCGGCCGCCCGCCCTCCTTGCGCCGCCAGCTCCCGAGCTGCACTTCGTAAATCGAGATCGGCGCCTCGCGGCTTTGCGCCGCCGCGCGCCGCTCCATCCAGGCGTCGTCGGACCAGCCATAGCCGCGCAAATCGCGCACCACCGAGGCCGTCTCGGGCGGATGCTCGGCGCCGAACCCGACCGGGTCGGCCTTGGCGGGCAAAAGCGCGCCGGATTGTGCGAGGATCTCGTATTTGTAGCCCGCGCCTTCGCCGATCCCGGGCAGGAAGAATTCCCAGATGCCGGTCCCGCCGCGCCGCCGCATCACATGCCGCCGGCCATCCCACTGGTTGAAATCGCCAAGCAGGGAAACCCGCCGCGCATTGGGCGCCCAGACGGCAAAATGCGTCCCGGCGATCCCCTCGTGCTCCAGCACATGCGCCCCCAGGACTTCCCAGAGCCGCCGGTGCGTGCCCTCGGCCACGAGGTATTCGTCAAAATCGGAAAAGACCGGCCCGAAGCGATAGGGATCCTCTGCCTCCCAGGTCGCGCCATCGGCGCTCTCGCCCAGCAGGACATAGGGTTTGACCCCCGGCACATGGCCCGAAAAGAGCCCGTCGCCCAGAGGCTCCAGCGGGTGGCGCTTTGTGCCCACCCTGGCCCACATCGCCGCCGCCCCGTGATCGAGCGCGGTGACAAAGCGCTTGCGCCCCACCTTGTGGGGACCGAGCCAGGCGAACGGATCATCATGCTGCCCCGCCGCCAAAAGGCGCTGCACTGTCAGGGGGATATGCCCCAATGTCTCGGCGCGTTTGTTACCTGTCATGCCTTTGACACTAGACGCGTTTGGCCAACTTGCAACTGCTGAGACAGGGGGGCGCGGGAATTTCCTCAGTCGATGAGCGGCGCCGCGCCCCAGATCTCGCCCATGTAGCCGCGGATCGTCCGGTCCGAGGAGAACCAGCCCGAGCGCGCGGTGTTGCGTGCGGCCATCCGCGCCCAGGTTTCGCGGTCGCCATAGGCGCGGGAGACATCGGTTTGCGCCGCGTGATAGGCGGCGAAATCGGAGGCCACGAGGAAATGATCCCCGCCCGCGATGTTGTCGGCGATTCCGTGGTAGCGGCCCGGCTCATCGGGGCTAAAGGTCCCGTCCCGCAGGGCGCCGAGCGCGCGGGCCAGCGGGGCCGAGCCCTCGATCGCGCGCCGCGCATGATCGGGGACCGCCCGCCGCGCGGTGACCTCGGCCGCCGTCATCCCGAAGAGAAAGAAATTCTCCGGCCCCACCTGCTCGCGGATCTCCACGTTGGCGCCATCCAGCGTGCCGATGGTCAACGCGCCGTTGAGGGCGAATTTCATGTTGCCCGTGCCCGAGGCCTCCTTGCCGGCGGTCGAGATCTGTTCGGAGAGGTCTGAGGCCGGGATGATCCGCTCGGCGAGCGAGACGTTGTAATTGGGCAGGAAGATGACCTGAAGATATTTGCTCGTCACCGGATCGGCATTGAGCCGCGCGGCCACGTCATTGATCAGCCGGATGATGTCCTTGGCGAAATGATAGCCCGGCGCGGCCTTGCCGCCGAAGATCTTGAGCCGGGGTGTCCAGTCTGCCTGCGGATCGTCGTGAATCGCCTGCCATGCGGCGATCGTCTGCAGGATGTTGAGATGCTGGCGCTTGTATTCGTGGATGCGCTTGATCTGGGCGTCGAACATCGCGTCGGGGTCGACCTTGAGCCCGTAATCCCCGGCCAGCCAGTTGGAGAACACCGCCTTGTTCGCCCGTTTGGCCGCCGCGTAGCGATTGATGAAGGCGCCGTCGCCGAGATGCGGCTCCAGCCGTTCCAGTTGCGACAGATCCCGCACCCAGCCCGCGCCGATCGTCTCGGTGATCAGATCCGACAGCGCCGCGTTGCAGGACTTGAGCCAGCGCCGGGGCGTGACGCCATTGGTCTGGTTGACGATCCGGTCGGGATGCACCTGGTGCAGCCCCTCGAAGACCGTCTCCTTCATCAGCTCGGTGTGCAGCGCCGAGACCCCGTTGACCTTGTGGGCCATGACGAAAGAGAGCGTGCCCATCTGGATCTCGCCATGCTCGAAGATGCTGCCCGGCCGGTCCGGGTGGGCGCCGTAGTGCTCGGCGTCGATCCGCTCGATGATCTCCAGATGGCGCGGCAGCAGGTGGCCGAAGAGCCCCTCGGACCAACTTTCGAGCGCTTCGGGCAAAAGCGTGTGGTTGGTGTAGGACAGACAGCCGCGCGCGATCTCCACCGCGCGGGAAAACTCCACCCCGCGCTCGTCGTGCAGCAGCCGCACAAGCTCGGGCCCCGCGACGGCGGGATGCGTATCGTTGAGCTGGATCGCGACCTTTTCGGGCAAGAGCGCGAGGTCATCGAAATCGCGCTCGAAGCGGCACAGGATGTCGGCCAGGCTCGCGGCGACGAAGAAGTATTCCTGCTTGAGCCGGAGCGCCTTGCCCTCGTCAGTGGTGTCGTCGGGATAGAGCACACGGCTGATGGTGCGCGCGAGCGCCTCTGGCTCGGCCGCGCCGCGAAAATCGCCGTGGTTGAATCGGTTGAGATCGAAGGGATAGACCGCCCGCGCCGACCAGAGCCGCAGCGGATTGGCCCATTGCCCCTCCCAGCCGACGATGGGCGTATCGAAAGCCTCGGCCTCGACCTCCTCGGCCGGATGCCAGATCGTGCGGCCCTCGACCTGGTGCACATGCCCACCGAAGCCGACGCGCAGCCGCGAGCCGGGGCGCTCGAATTCCCAGGGGTGCTGTTGTTCGAGCCAGAGCTCGGGAAGCTCCACCTGCCGGCCGTGTTCGAACTGCTGGCGGAAAAGCCCGTGTTCGTAGCGGATGCCATAGCCGATCGCCGGGCAGCCGATGGTGGCGAGCGATTCCATGAAACAGGCCGCGAGCCGGCCCAGCCCGCCATTGCCGAGCGCCGCGTCGGGCTCATCGGCGACGACCTCGCCGAGCGCGAGCCCCAGATCGCGCAGCGCCACCTCCGCCGCTTCCGCGAGCCCGAGGTTGACCAGCGCGTCCTCCAGCAGCCGCCCGATCAGGAACTCCAGGGAGAGGTAGTAGACCCGCTTGGCCCCCGCCTCCCGCGCCGCACGCTCAGAGGCGAGCCAGCTTTCCGTGATCCGGTCACGCACCGCGAAGGAAAGCGCCATGCGCCAATCGCCAAGCGCCGCATCCTCCGGCGCGCGGCCGATGGTGAAGGTCAGATGCTTGAGCACGTCGGCCTTGAGGGCGGTGGCATCGATGGCGTCGCCGGCCGGAACGGCGTGGAGGGTCTGGGTCATGATCGGGGCACCGAGGCTTCGCGCGGCCACCGGGCCGACCCCGGTTCAAGCGCTTTGGATGCCCTTATCCGCAGGAAGTTTACAAACTGCAAGCGGCAGGGCGTGTCAGACCTGATACGTCCCCGCCCGGCCCGCGCGCTTCTCAGCCGCGAAATCCGGTGGCCACGACGAATTTTTCCGAACTGTCGGAGCGGCTTGCCGGCGGTTTGACGTTGGCCACCTTGGTGAATTTCTGCTTCAGGAGCTTTTGCAACTCCCCCTCGGCCCCGCCCGCGAGGACCTTGGCCACGAAGGTTCCGCCCTCTTCGAGCACGTCGAAGGAGAAATAGGCGGCGGCCTCGCAGAGCGAAATGATGCGCAAATGGTCGGTCTGCTTGTGGCCCGAGGAGGAGGCGGCCATGTCGGACATGACCACATCGGCCTTGCCCCCGAGCCAGCCCTTGACCGTCTCGTCGGCGCCCTCGTCCATGAAATCGAGCTGGTGCATCTCGGCGCCCGCGAGCGGCTCGATTTCCTGAAGATCAACCCCAAGAACCCGGCCCTGCGCCTTGCCGGACTTCTCGCCCAAGGCATTGACCCGCGCGACCGCCACCTGGCACCAGCCACCGGGCGCGCAGCCCAGATCAACCACCCGCGCACCGGGCACGAGGAAGCGGTACTTGTCGTCAAGCTCCATGATCTTGAACGCCGCCCGGCCGCGATAGCCCTCGGCCTGGGCGCGTTTGACATAGGGATCGTTGAGCTGGCGCTGAAGCCACCGGGTCGAGGAGAGCTTGCGCCCCCGCGCCGATTTGACCTTGACCGTCAGATCCCGTTGCCCGCGTCCGGACGTGTTTTTGCCGCTCGGCTGTTTCGCCATTCTCGATCACTCCTCGTGCTGTCCTTCCCATACCCGATGGCGGGAAGGACGGCCAGAGCGGGTCAGGCGTTGACGTCGACCACGACGCGCCCCTTGACCTGCCCCTTGAGGATATCGGCCCCGAGCCTGGGCAGATCGGCGAGCGTCGCCGGCTGAACCATCGCCTCGAGCTTGTCCATCGGCAGATCCCGCGCGATCCGGCCCCAGGCACGCAGGCGCGCGTCATGGGGTTGCAGCACGCTGTCGATGCCCAGAAGGTTGACCCCGCGCAGCAGGAAAGGAACCACCGTCGCCGGGAGCGCCGCGCCCCCCGCCAGCCCCACGGCCGCCACGCTGGCGCCATATTGCATCTGGCCCAGAACGCGGGCGAGCATCGCGCCGCCCACCGCATCGACGCAGCCGCCCCAGGTCTCGCTCTCCAGCGGGCGCTTGACCGTCTCGGCGATGTCCTCGCGCGCAACGATCCGCGACGCCCCGAGGGATGTGAGATAGTCCGCCGACCCGGGCCGCCCGGTCACGCCCGCCACCTCATGGCCGAGCTTGGCGAGGATCGCCGTCGCGACAGAGCCAACCCCGCCCGACGCGCCCGTCACCAGCACCGGGCCGTCCTTGATCCCGTGATCCTCGAGCGCCATGACCGCAAGCATCGCCGTGAATCCCGCCGTGCCGACAGCCATCGCCTGTTTCGTGCTGAGCCCCTCGGGCAGCGGGACAAGCATGTCAGCGGGGACGCGCGCCTTTTGCGCATAGCCGCCCCAGCGGTTCTCCCCGACGCGCCAACCGGTCAGCACCACCTTGTCGCCCGGCGCGTAGCGCGCGTCGCCCGAGCTCTCGACCGTGCCTGCGAAATCGATCCCCGGCACATGCGGATAGGTCCGCACCAGCCCGCCGCCCGGCCCGATGCAGAGCCCGTCCTTGTAGTTCAGCGTGGAATATTCGACCGCGACCGTAACGTCGCCCTCCGGGAGGCGGTCCTCGTCCAGCTCCGTGACCCCGGCCCGCGTCTGGCCGTCCTCGTCCTTCTCCACCAGCAATGCCCGAAACATCTCGCCTCCTCCTCGTCTCAAAGGTGCCGCTCGTGCGGATGCCCGCCGAGCCCTTGGCGCCACAATGGCGCGGCGGGCCCAACTGTCAATCCGATGCGCCGCACCCTCGCCTGCCAGGCCCGGCAAAAAGGGGTTGCGCGGCGCGCGGAGGATTGATACAGTATAACATATCGATAAGATGCGCCACCGCCGGCCTTCCCGGCGGTTTTGGCCTTTGTTGCCGAAATTTACACAAGCGTCACACCGGCGACACATATCCATTACAGTCCCCGCCCTAAGTGCGCCCCGTGGCCACAGGAGCCGCACACCGCCGGCACGAAACCGCCGGACAGACATCAGGGGACAGAATTCATGAAAACCTCCGCACTCGCCTTCGCCGCCGCCATGGCCGGCACTGCCGTCGCCGCGCAGGATCTGCCGCAGGCCAGCAGCGACTGGTTCACCGCAGGGCAAGCCACCATCGAAGCGATGCTCGCGCGCAAGGCCAACACCAACACCGCCAAGAACGTGATCGTCATGGTCGCCGACGGCAACGGCGTGGGCACCAACTACGCAACGCGCCTCTTCGACGGCCAGCAAAAAGGCATGCTGGGCGAGGAAAACGTCCTGCCCTACGAGACACCCGACTTCTACACCGCGCTGGTCAAGACCTATAACATCAACGCCCAGACGCCCGACAGCGCCCCGACCGCGGGCGCGATGAACACCGGCGTGAAGCAGCGCTTCAACCTCATCAACCTCAGCGAATCCGGCATTCACGACGATTGCACCACCGAAGCGGGCAACACGCTCACGACATTCTCCGAGATCGTGACGGACATGGGCAAATCGGTCGGTATCGCCTCCACCGCGCGCCTGACCCACGCCACGCCCGCCGCCGTCTACGCCAAGACCGCCAACCGCAACTGGGAAGGCGCCGTCCCCGAGGGCTGTGACAATTCCAAGGACATCGCGACCCAGCTCATCGACGCCATGGAAGCCGGCACGATCGACTTCGCCATGGGCGGCGGCGGGCGCTTCTTCCTGCCCGAGGGCACCGAAGTCGGCCAGAGCAAGGGCCGCCGCACCGATGGCGTCAACCTGATCGAACGGGCCGAAGGCTTCGGCGCGCAGTTCGCCCATGACACCGCCGGCTTCGACGCGCTCTCGATGGACGCGCCCGTCCTCGCGCTCTTCAACGACAGCCATCTGGAATACGAGGCCGACCGCGCCGATGACGACGAGCCCTCGCTGGCCGACATCACCAAAAAGGCGATCGAATTCCTCAGCCAGAACGAGAACGGCTTCTACCTCGAAGTCGAAGCGGGCCGGGTCGACCACGCCAGCCACGCCGGCAACGCCTACCGCACCCTGACCGACGGCGTCGCCTTTGCCGAAGCCGTGGCCATCGCCGACGAGCTGACCAATGACGAGGATACGCTGATCATCGTCACCGCCGACCACGAGCACGCCATCGCCTTCAACGGCTACTGCGGGCGCGGCTCCGACATCCTCGGGCTTTGCATGGGCGTCTCCAAGATGGGCGACAAGCACAGCAACGAGCCCCTGCTCGCCGCCGACGGCAAGCCCTACACCGTGGTCGGCTTCCTCAACGGCTCCGGCTCGGTGCTGCGCGAGGACGTGAACTGGGTCGGCGCGCGCGGCGATCTCACCCAGGAAGAGGCCACCGACATGGACTACGTCCAGCAAGCGCTCGTCCCGACCTCGTCGGAGACCCACTCGGGCGAAGATGTGGCCGTCTATGCCAAGGGCCCCTGGGCGCATCTGGTCGACGGAACGCTGGAGCAGAACGTGCTCTTCCACGTGATGCACCACGCCGTCACCGCCGAATAACAACGGCCGCCGGGCCCCGCGCCCGGCCGCCTCTCCACATCACCGATCCGCGGGGGGCCGTTCCCTGCGGATCTTTTCCACCTCAGGCTTGCCCCATGCTCCGTCGCGATTTTCTCTCTTCCTGCCTCGGCACCGGTCTGTCCACGGCCCTGCCCCTCGGCCTCCTGCCCGGCGCCCTGCGCGCCGAGGCCGCCCCGCTCAAGCTCCGCGAGCTTTACAACAAGGACAAGAGCTTCTCCGGAATCGCGCTCGGACTCGAAGGCAAACCGCTCACGGTCGAGGGGTTCATGGCCCCGCCGCTCAAGGCCGACAGCACCTTTTTCGTGCTGACCAAGATGCCGATGTCGGTCTGTCCCTTCTGCGAGACCGAGGCCGACTGGCCCGCCGACATCCTCGCCATCTACACCCGCCGCACCTTCCGCACCGTGTCCTACTCGCGCAAGATCGAGGTCTCGGGTCTTCTGGAGCTCGGCCCCTTCCGCGACCCCGACACCGGGTTCCTCAGCCGCGTGCGCCTGACCGGTGCGCATTTCGACATCGCCTGAGGCCCGCCCGGATGCCCCGCACTCCGCCGCCCCTGCGCCTGCGCGATCTCGCCGTGACGAGCCCTGGCGGGCGGGCGCTGCTCACCCTGCCGAAGCTCGCCATCGCCCCGGGCACCGCCACCGTCATCCGCGGCCCTTCCGGCGCGGGAAAATCGACGCTGCTCATGGCGCTCGCCGGGCTCATCCGGCCCGCGCGCGGCGAAATCCGCTGGGGCGAAACGGATCTCGCGGCGCTGCCCGAGCCCGCCATCGCCCGTTTCCGGCGCGAAACGCTGGGTTTTGTCTTTCAGGACCACATGCTCTTCGAAGAGCTCAGCGCCGCAGAAAACGCCAGCCTCGCCGCGCTCTATGCACCGAAAGCCGCGCGCGCCGGGCTTGCCGCCCGTTCAGAGGCGCTGCTCACCCGGCTCGGCCTCGGCGCGCGGGGCGCGCGGCGGGTGGACAGCTTTTCGGGCGGTGAGCGCCAGCGCATCGCGGTCGCCCGCGCGCTGGCGACTGATCCGCCGATCCTGCTGGCCGATGAGCCCACCGCGAGCCTTGATCGCGCCAATGCCGACCGGCTCGTCGCCGACCTGATGAGCCTCGCCCGCGATGGCGGCAAGACGGTGATCGCGGTGAGCCACGATCCCGCGCTCATCGCCGCCGCCGACCGGGTGCTCCATATAGAAGACGGCGCGCTCCGCCCCGAGTCCGCCCGTGTTTAACGCGCTGTGGCACAGCCTCCCCCTCTGGGCGCAGGACGGCGCGATTGCCCTTGCGCTGCTCGCCCCGGCGCTGCTGCAGGCCCCGCTGATCCTGCGCGGCTACCGGCTCGGGCCGCTCCTGCGCGGGCTCCTGCGCCGCCATGCGGGCCTCAGCCTCGTCTTCATCTTGCTGATCGCCACCTCCGTCGCCATCGGCGCGGCGATCACCGCACAGGAACGCGCGCTGCGGCAGGGGTCGGCCCGGGCGGCGGACAAGTTCGACCTGATCGTCGCCGCTCCCGGGAGCGAGATCACTGCCATGCTCGCCGCGGTCTACCTTCAGCCCTCCGCCCTGCCGCTCATCGACGGGGAGACCTTCGCCGAAATCGCCGCCACCGAGCAAGTCGCCCTCGCCGCGCCCATCGCCTTTGGCGACAGCTGGCAAGGCGCGCCGATCGTCGGCTCCACCGCGGAGTTCGTCACCCACCTTGCCGAAACGCTGGCCGAGGGGCGGCTTTTTGAGAGCACGGAGGAAGCGGTCGTCGGCGCGGGCGTTCCGCTGGAGATCGGCGCGCGCTTCACCCCGGCCCACGGGCACGGGGTCGCCGATGCGGCCGAAGCGCATGACGTCGCCTATGAGGTCGTGGGCCGCATGCCTCGCACCGGCTCGCCCTGGGACAAGGCGCTGATCGTGCCGGTCGAGGCGGTCTGGGGCGTCCACGGGCTCGCCGACGGGCACGGGCCCGACTGGGACGGCACGCTCGGCCCCCCCTTCGATCCGAGCCGCTTTCCCGGCACACCCGCCGTGCTGATCCGCGCCTCCTCGCTCTGGGCCAACTACGCGCTTCAACGCGCCTTCACCACCGAGCGGACCATGGCCTTCTTCCCCGGCAACGTGCTCTCCCGGCTCCACGCGATCATGGGCGATCTGCGCCAGATCCTCTCCGTCGTGGCGCTGCTCACGCAGGTGCTCGTGACCGCCGCCGTGCTGGCCGGGCTGATGATGCTCACGCGCCTGCTCGCCCGCCGGCTGGCGCTTCTGCGCGCGCTCGGCGCGCCCCGGCGGTTCATCTTCGCGCTCACCTGGAGCTTCGCGGGCAGCCTCATCCTCGCCGGAACGGCGCTTGGCCTGCTGCTCGGCCTGATCGCCGCGCGGATCCTGTCGGGCATGATCACCGCGCGCACCGATGTGCTGGTCACGGCCCATCTCGGCTGGCCCGAACTGCATCTCGTGGCCGGGTTCGTGAGCCTCACGCTGAGCCTTGCCCTCATCCCCGCCGCGCTGACGATCCGCCGCCCGGTGATCGCGGATCTGCGGCTCTAGGCGCCCGGCCTCAGCCGCCCAGATCGTCGAGGATCGGGCAATCGGGCCGGTCGTCTCCGGCGCAGGCCGAGACCAGATGTGCCAGCGTGCCCCGCAGTGCCTTGAGCCCCGCGATTTTCTCGTCGATCCGCGCAAGGTGCTCCTGGGCAATCGCGCGGACCTGCGCGCTCTCGCGCGTGTCGTCCTCGTAAAGCGCGAGCAGCACGCGGCAATCCTCGATGGAGAACCCAAGGGCGCGGGCCCGGGCGAGAAAGCGCAGCTTGTGCAGGTCCGGCTCTGAAAAGGCGCGGTAGCCATTGGCGTCCCGCCCCGGCGTGACCAGCGCGATCTCCTCGTAATAGCGGATCGTCTTGGGCGGCAGCCCGACCAATTTCGCGGCCTCTCCGATGTTCATTCCATGCCCTCCACGGCCCGGATCCGGCGCAAGCGTAGCGCGTTGGTCAGCACGAAGACCGACGAGAGCGCCATCGCCCCGGCGGCAAGCATCGGCGAGAGCATCGCCCCGGTCAGCGGATAAAAGAGCCCCGCCGCCACTGGGATCAGCGCGACGTTGTAGCCAAAGGCCCAGAAGAGGTTCTGGCGGATATTGGCCATGCTCTGGCGCGAGACCTCCCAGGCGTTGGCCACGCCCAGCGGATCGCCCGACATGAGCACCACATCGGCGGCCTCCATGGCGATATCCGTGCCCGTGCCAAGCGCGATCCCCACATCCGCGCCCGCGAGCGCGGGGGCGTCGTTGATCCCGTCGCCGACGAAGGCGACGCCGCCTTGGCTGCGCAGCTCCTGCAGCAGCGCGAGCTTGTCCTCGGGGCGCATCCCGGCATGGACCTCGGAGACCCCGAGCGCCGTGCCGACAGCCTCCGCCGTTGCGCGCTGATCGCCCGAGAGCAGGAGCGTGCGCAGCCCTCGCGCCTTGAGCGCTGCCATGGCCGCCGCGCTACTGGCCTTGATCGGATCGGCCACGGCGATAATCCCGGCCAGGGCGCCGTCCATCGCGGCGAACACGGTGGTTTTCCCTTGCGCCGCGAGGGTTTCCGCGGTCTCGGCCTCCGCCGCGCTCACAGCGATGCCCGCGGCTTCGAGATAGGCGCGCGAGCCCACGCGCAGGTCCGCGCCGCCGACAACGCCGCGAATGCCCTGCCCGGTCTCGGAGGCAAACTCCGCGACCTCGGGCAGCGCCGCCCCCTCGCTTGCCGCAGCAAAGGCCATGGCCAGCGGGTGCTCCGACTGGGCCTCGAGCGCCGCGACCGAGGCGAGCAGCGCCGCGCGCCCGCGCCCCTCCAGCGTCACCACATCGGTGACCGTCGGGCGCCCTTCGGTGAGCGTGCCGGTCTTGTCGAAAGCGACCGCGTGGACCCCGCTCAGCCGTTGCAGCGCATCGCCCTGCCGGAAGAGCACCCCGAGTTCCGCCGCACGGCCGGTGCCCACCATGATCGAGGTCGGCGTCGCGAGCCCCATGGCGCAGGGGCAGGCGATGATCAGGACCGACACGCCCGCGATCAGCGCGTGGGTCAGGCGCGGCTCTGGCCCGAAGAGCAGCCAGGCGCCGACCGTCAGCACCGCCGCCAGAAGCACCGCCGGGACGAACCAGAGCGTGACCCGGTCCACCAACGCCTGCACCGGAAGCCGCGCGCCCTGCGCCTCATCGACCAGCCGCACGATCCGCGACAGGACCGTGGCCGCGCCCACGTGGGTCGCGCGAAAGCGCAGGTGGCCGGTCCCGTTCATTGTCCCGCCGATGACCGCGTCCCCCGGCGCCTTGGCCACGGGCAGCGGCTCGCCGGAGATCATGCTCTCGTCGATCTGGCTCGCGCCCTCCGTCACGACGCCATCTACGGGGACCCGCGCGCCGGGGCGCAGATCGAGCAGATCGCCCTCGACCACCTCGCCCAAGGGCCGCTCCACCACCCGCGCGCCCTCAAGGACCCGCGCCGTCTGGGGGCGCAGATCGAGCAGACCGCGCAGCGCATCCCCGGTCCGGCCCCGGGCCCGCGCCTCAAGGTAACGCCCGATGAGGATGAGCGTGACGATGACGGCCGCCGCCTCGAAGTAGACCGCGCGCGCCGAGGCGGGCAGCAGCTCCGGCAGGGCCGTGGCCACCGCCGAATAGCCGAAGGCCGCCCCCGCGCCGAGGGCGACGAGGCTGTTCATGTCCGGCGCGCGGCGCCAAAGCGCCCGGATCCCGCGGGCAAACAGCGGCCGCCCCGGCCCGAGGATCACCGCAAGCGCCAGCGCGCCCTGCAGGAGCCAGCTTGTCTGTTGCCCGATGGTGCGGTTGATGAGGTGATGCCAGGGCGCATAGAGGTGGCCGCCCATCTCGATGAGGAACACCGGCAGGGTGAGGATCGCGGCGATCGCGGCGCGGCGGGCGGCCTGGTGGACCTCGCGCTGCGCTTCGGTTTTACCTGTCTCGCCGTTTTGCTGCGTGCCGGTGGGTGTCTCTGCGGGCGGGTAGCCGGCCTGCGCGAGCCGCTGGCGCAGATCGTCGGGCGCGGCCACGCCGTCTTGTGCCGTGACGGTCACCTCCCGGCGGGCGAGGTTGCTGTGGACCCCAAGCACCCCCGGCGCGCCGTCCAACGCCGCTTCGATCCGCCCGGCGCAGGACGCGCAGGACATGTCCGGCACGGCAAAGCGGATCTGCATCTTCCGGACCGGATAGCCCGCCTCGGCCAGAGCCCGCGCCGCCGCCGGGAGCGCGTCGGGCGCAGCCTGAAACCGCGCTTTGCCATCGGCGAAATTGACCGAGACCTCGCTCACCCCCGGAACTTTATCGAGTGCCCCGCGCGCCCGCGCGGCACAGGCGCCGCAGCTCAGCCCCTCAAGGACGAGGCTGTGGGAACCCGGTGCCTGGGTTTGACGATTGTTCATGACGGCGCCCCTTTCTCGGGTGGGAGATAGGGGTTCCAGTTACGGGAAGGTCAAGGGCCCGCGTGCGATTTTATGTGCGCCTCAGCCGCAGGTGGTGGAGACGTCCACGTGGCCCCGGTCGATCCCTTCGAGCCGCAGGGCGCAGCGCTGGCCGGGAACATCGGCGGCCTCGCCAACGGAGAGGCTCTGGAGCGACCGGCCATTGATCGCGATCCGCGCCGCGCCGTCCGAGACGCGCGAGACGAACACCCGCAGCCCATCGGTGAGCCGCGCGGTGCTGCCCGCCGTTACCCCGCGGGGCTCCGCACGATCGGCTCCGCAAGGCGCCGCGAGCGCCACGCCGTCCGCCGAGACCTCGCCAACCGACAACAGACACGCCGCCCCGTCACCGCCGCGCACCTCGGTGGCGCGCCCCTGCCCCAGCATGACCCGCTCGAACCCGTTGACCGCGAGGCTCACACGCCCTTCGCCGTCATCCACGCGCGAGACGAAGACCCGCAGCGCACCGTCGGCCAGCATCACGGTCTGCCCCGCGCGGTAGACGGGCGCGTCGGCCACCGCCTCTGTCGTTGCCTCTGTCGCCGCCTCCATCGTCGCCTCTGTCGCTGCCTCGGGCATGGTCTCGGGAGCCGCCTCCAAGGTCTCCGCCGGGCTCATCGCCGCCAAACCGGCGGTCACCGCGTCCTGGGCCGCTGCCTGCGCCTCGGCCAGTGCCGCGCGCGTGGCCTCGCCCATCGCCGCCATCTCGCCGCGCAGAGCGCCGGTCGCCTCGGACAATGCCTGCGCCCCCGCGCTTACGCCCGCCTCGACCGCGCCGATCCGCTCCGAAATCCCCGATTCCACCGCCGCGAAGCTCTCGCTCATGCCCGACTGGATCTCATCGACGCCTGCAGAGAGCCCGTCGACACGCGCCTCCAACGCCGCGATGGCCGCGTCATAATTCTTGTCATCCGCCGACCGCGCAATCACACCGATCACGAATCCCACGATCACCGCCGCAATGGCGAAAAGAACTGTCTTGCTGGGCACGTCGATCCCCCCGATTGCACCGCGCCGCCACGCGGCGCTCCGAACACGGGTAACCTAGCAAAGCACACGGGATGCGCCTACCGGCACTTTGGGAGCATTTTTCGAAAGTTCGGGGGCCGCCTTGGCGGGGAGCCTCTCAACAAAGAGCGCAATTATGACTGTTGAGAAAGAGAGTGGTGCGCCCGTTCGAACGGAGTTCGAACTCTCTCAATCAAACGGCCGCGCCGTTCGAACCTGAGAGAATGGTGCGGTCGAGAAGACTCGAACTTCCACGGGAGTTACCCCACAGCGACCTCAACGCTGCGCGTCTACCAATTCCGCCACGACCGCACTGCCTTGACTTGGTGAAGCGCTCTCTAACGGAGGCATCGGGGCACATCAAGAGCAGATTTCAGGTTTTTTCGAACTCCCCTCAAACGCGCCCCGCGCAGTCCCCGGATGAGACGAAACCCGGGCGCGATTGACAAGCGGCGCCAACTGGCGGCATCCCCGTCTGCAACACGTCAGCAAGGACTTTGACAGCATGGTCGACTGGATCGTCTCGCCCGCCCCCGTGGCCTATCCGCAGGCGCTCGCACAGATGGAAGCGCGGGTGGATGCAATCCTCGAAGGCCGCGCGGATGAGGCCGTCTGGCTGCTCGAACACCCCCCGCTCTATACCGCCGGGACCAGCGCGCGGCCCGAGGATCTCACCGATCCGGACCGGTTCGAGGTGTTCACCGCGCGGCGCGGCGGGCAGTACACCTATCACGGGCCCGGCCAGCGCGTGGCCTATGTGATGCTCGATCTCACCAAGCGCGGGCGCGATGTGCGCGCATTCGTGGAGCAGCTTGAGGGCTGGGTCATCGCGACGCTGGCGGAGTTCAACCTGCGCGGCGAGATTCGCGAAGGGCGCGTTGGCGTCTGGATCGCGCGGCCCGACAAACCGGCCCTGCCGTCGGGCGAGACGCGCGAGGACAAGATCGCGGCCATCGGGATTCGCCTGCGCAAATGGGTGAGTTTCCATGGCATTTCCATCAACGTGGAACCCGATCTGGAGCATTTCGACGGAATCGTTCCCTGCGGCATCCGCGATCACGGCGTCACCAGCCTCGTGGATCTGGGCCTGCCGGTGACGATGGAAGACCTCGACAACGCGCTGCGACGCAATTTTACGAGCGTTTTTGGCGACACTTCTTCCCTGCCCTGATGCACTGCTGAACAGAACTTCGGCCGACTTCTGAGAACATTGTGGCGGCCCCCGCGCGAAGCCGGGCGAGCGCCTGCCCGAGGGATGGCGCCGCCAACGATTGAGCGGGCGCGCTTTATGTGGCCAGATTCATCTACGCTCCAAGGTCTCTCCGACCCCAACCAAAGCGCCAGCCCGCCGGGACGGGCAGGCGCTGGCCCGGCGGCCCTCCGGGCCTTGCTCCGGGCTGGTGCAAATCCCATCAGATACAAAGGCGAGGGTTCGATACGGGATACCTCCGCTCCCCGACACCCCAAAAATAATCAACCTGCGGCAAAAGCGGACATTGCCCATCCCGCCCGCGCAAACTAGAACGAGGTGAAGAACGGATCAGGGCCCGCCCCTTGAGCCGTGTAACTGCTACCTAGGAGGCAAGGCATGGCGGACGCAGCCATTCACGGCCACGAACACGAAGATCAGCGCGATTTCTTCACCCGTTGGTTCATGTCAACCAACCACAAGGACATCGGGATCCTCTATCTCTTTGTCGCGGGAATCGTCGGATTCATCTCCGTCGCCTTCACCGTGTACATGCGGATGGAGCTGATGCACCCCGGCGTGCAATTCATGTGCGAAGAAGGTGCGCGCCTGTTCCCGACCACGGTCGAGCAATGCACGCCCAACGGTCATCTGTGGAACGTCATGATCACCTATCACGGCGTGCTGATGATGTTCTTCGTGGTGATTCCGGCGCTCTTCGGGGGCTTCGGCAACTACTTCATGCCGCTCCAGATCGGCGCACCGGACATGGCCTTCCCGCGGCTCAACAACCTGAGCTTCTGGCTGTATTTCGCCGGGACATCGCTCGGCGTGGCCTCGATCCTCGCCCCCGGCGGCAACGGCCAGCTCGGCTCGGGCGTGGGCTGGGTGCTCTACCCGCCGCTCTCGACCTCCGAGGCCGGCATGTCGATGGATCTCGCGATCTTCGCGGTCCACGTCTCGGGCGCCTCGTCGATCCTCGGCGCGATCAACATGATCACGACCTTCCTCAACATGCGCGCCCCGGGCATGACGCTGCACAAGGTGCCGCTCTTCTCCTGGTCGATCTTCGTGACGGCATGGCTCATCCTTCTGGCGCTGCCCGTGCTCGCCGGCGCGATCACCATGCTGCTGACCGACCGCAACTTCGGGACGACCTTCTTCGATCCCGCAGGTGGCGGCGATCCGATCCTCTACCAGCACATCCTGTGGTTCTTCGGGCACCCGGAAGTCTACATCATCATCCTGCCCGGTTTCGGCATCATCTCCCACGTGATCGCGACCTTCTCGCGCAAGCCCATCTTCGGCTACCTGCCGATGGTCTACGCGCTGGTGGCGATCGGGGTCCTCGGCTTCGTCGTCTGGGCGCACCACATGTATACCGTGGGCATGTCGCTCCGGCAGCAGACCTACTTCATGCTCGCCACCATGGTCATCGCGGTGCCGACAGGGGTGAAGATCTTCTCCTGGATCGCGACGATGTGGGGTGGCTCGATCGAGTTCAAGACTCCGATGCTCTGGGCCTTCGGCTTCCTGTTCCTCTTCACCGTGGGCGGCGTGACCGGGATCGTGCTCTCGCAAGCGGGCGTCGACCGGGCCTATCACGACACCTACTACGTCGTGGCGCACTTCCACTACGTGATGTCGCTCGGAGCCATTTTCTGCATCTTCGCGGGGATCTACTTCTACCTGCCGAAGATGTCGGGCCGGATGTATCCCGAATGGGCCGGCAAGCTGCACTTCTGGGCGATGTTCATCGGCGCCAACCTGACCTTCTTCCCCCAGCACTTCCTGGGCCGTCAGGGCATGCCGCGCCGTTACATCGACTATCCCGAAGCCTTCGCCACGTGGAACTTCTACTCCTCCCTCGGCGCCTTCCTGAGCTTCGCCTCGTTCCTCTTCTTCATCGGGGTGATGGTCTACACCCTGCGCTACGGCACGCGCAGCACCGTGGCCAACCCCTGGAACGAATACGCTGATACGCTGGAATGGACCCTGCCCTCCCCGCCGCCGGAGCACACGTTCGAGCAGCTCCCGAAGCAGGAAGACTGGGACAAGCACCCGGCGCACTAAGCCGCGCGCCATAGCCAGAAACGACAAAAGGCCCGGAGATCTCCGGGCCTTTTTTCATGGGGGCTGCGGCGCGCGCCGCCCGATCACTGCCTTGGGGCATCTGAGGCCATCACGCGGCCCGACGGGCGATAATGCGCCCCGGTGCTTCTGGTCTTTGCATCAAACGGGGCACCCCGGCAAACGCCCGCGACGCGCCCGCTCGGCATGAGCGATCGGCGATGGCGCAACCACCGTTGAGGGCGCGCCCTGCGACTCTGCAAAGGGCATGCCGGCGCTTGCCACTTTTCTTTTGCGGCGCCGCACCTATCCTTGGACTGCAAGGAGAGACGCATGCCCTACACCTGGACAGAGGAACACGGGACGCGGCGATTGGCGGCCTGGCCCTATCGCTCGCTGTCGAACCGGGGATTTGCGGTGATGATCGGCGCCACGGCGGGGCTTTTGCTGCTGCCGCTGCTGGCGGTGCTGGGCAGCCCGGTGCTCTGGGCGCTCCTGCCGTTTCTGATGCTCACCATCGCCGCGCTCTGGTTCGGGTTACGGCGGAGCGACCGGGACGCGCGGATCGTCGAGGAGCTGACCATCAGCCCCGACGCGGTGGAGCTTGTGCGCCACAACCCGCGCGGGCCGTCGCAGCATTGGCAGGCCAACCCGTTCTGGACACGCGCCGCGATCCACGCCCAAGGCGGGCCCGTCGCGCAATATATCACTCTGAAAGGGGATGGTCCGCGAGAGGTCGAGCTCGGGCGCTTCCTGTCGGCGCCCGAACGCTTGGTGCTTTACGGGGAGCTTTGCGAGGCGCTTGCGCGCGCCACCCGCCCCCCGATGCCCGAGGCTTAAGCCGCCGCGGGGCTGGACGTGCCGCCCCCGCTGCGCGACCGGCGACGCCGGCCACCCGGCTTGCCGCCGGCGCGGTTGGCGCCTGCGTCGCCCTGCCCGCCGCGCGGTTTGCCTTGCGCCGAGCGCGGTTTGCCCTGGCCGCCACGACGATGCTTGGGCTTGCCTTTCGGCGCGCCTGCTTCCGCGTGCTGACTGTCATCATGGCCCGCATCATCGCTGAACCGGCGCTTGATGAGCCGTTCGATATCGCGCAGCAGCGGCCGTTCATCGGGGCTGCAGAAGGAAATCGCCGTGCCGTCACGGCCTGCGCGCGCCGTGCGCCCGATCCGGTGGACATAGGCCTCCGGCACGTTGGGCAGATCATAGTTGATCACGTAGGACACGCCGGGAATGTCGATCCCGCGCGCCGCCACATCCGTCGCCACCAGCACCGTCACCGTGCCTGCGCGGAAGGCCTTGATCGCCCGGTCGCGCTGGCCCTGGCTCTTGTTGCCATGGACGCTGTCGGCCTTGACGCCTTCGGCGACAAGCTGATTCTTCATCCGCTCCGCACCGTGCTTGGTGCGCGAGAAGACGAGCGTGAGCGCCTCGGGCTCGGCGGCGAGGATCTCGCGCAGCTTGGCGCCCTTCTCCGCTTTGGGCAGGAAGACCACCGATTGATCGACCGCATCGGCCGTCTTGCCCGGAGGCGCGACCTGAATCCGGCGCGGATCGGTGAGGTAGCTCGCGCTCAGGCTCTCAAGCTGCTTGGGCATGGTCGCCGAGAAAAGCATCGTTTGGCGCGGCTGGCCCAGTTGCGGCGCGATCCGGCGCAGCGCGTGGATGAAGCCCATGTCGAGCATCTGGTCGGCCTCGTCGAGCACGAGGAACTGCACGGTCGAGAGATCAACCGCGCCGCGATCCATCAGGTCAATGAGCCGGCCCGGCGTCGCGACGAGGATATCGATCCCGCGTGCGAGCGTATTGATCTGGCGGCTGATCGACTGGCCGCCGACAACCGTCGTCACCCGCAGCCGCGTGTGCTTGACCATCGGGCGCAGGTTTTCAGCGATCTGGTTGACCAGCTCGCGCGTCGGCGCAAGCACCAGGGCCTTGACCGATTTCGGCGCGGGCTTGCCGGGCATTTCGGTGAGGCGGTGAATCATCGGCAGGCTGAAGGCCAGCGTCTTGCCGGTACCGGTTTGGGCGAGGCCGAGAATATCGTGGCCTTCGAGCGCATGGGGAATAGCCTGGGCCTGGATCGGCGTCGGGTCCTTGAGACCCGCTTCTTCAAGAGAACGCGTGATCGCCGGGGCAAGCCCGAGCGTCTGGAAGTCTGACAATAGATGTCCTTTCAATGGCGCGCCATCAAAGTCGCACCGAATAACGCGGGCCCGCCATCGTGGCGGCCCGTCATTTGGGTTCAGCGGCATCCCGGCCCATCAGAAAACTGTTCAGAAGGTTGCCCCCCTGACCCATGTCTCTGACGGTCAGACCCGCCCTTGAGAACCCTGCGTGATGGGAACTTGGTTTGCGCTGTCGTGCCAGACAATCGCCCGGCACGTGACCCTCACGCGGCAGCGCAGCATGACCCTCATCTATAGGATCGGGATCACATGTCAAGCCCGGCCATAGCGCGAGCGCCGGGCTTGAGTATCGATGGTGGGTCCTAGCTCAGCCGGTCCTTGACCAGTGGCCCGACCTTGGCGAAGTCGATCCGCCCGGTGTATTTGCTCTTGAGCGCGCCCATTACCTTGCCCATGTCGCGGATCGAGCTCGCGCCGGTCTCGGCCACCGCTGCGTCCACGGCCGCCGCGATCTCCTCATCGGTGAGCTGACGCGGCAGGAAATCCTCGATGACGGCGATCTCCGAGCGCTCGCGTTCCGCCAGCTCCAGCCGCCCGCCCTCTTCATAGGCCCGCGCGCTCTCGTTGCGCTGCTTGACCATCTTGCCGAGGATCGCGAGCACATCGGCATCGCTGATCTCGGTCTCGTCATCGCCGCCGCGCAGGGCGATCTCGCGATCCTTGATCGCGGCATTGATCAGCCGCAAGGTGGCCAGCTTGTCGGCCTCCTTGTTCTTCATCGCCGACTTCAGCGCCGCCGAAATCTTCTCACGAATGGTCATGGCCCCAATCCCCAATGGTCCAAAGCCGCCTTGATACCGAATTGCCCGGCCCGAAGCAAGTCCAGGGCGTTGCGGCAAGTCATTGGTATCAAACGGGTTTAATTTCCGGCCGCACACTTGACCTCAGCCGGGCCCGTCCCTACTTTCGGCGGGATTTAACCACAGTCAGAGAGTCGCGCGATGACCCACTCCGCCGGGACACACCCAACCGCCTGCCTTGCCCTCGCAGACGGGACGATCTTCTACGGCCGCGGCTTCGGGGCCGAGGGCTCGACCGAGGCGGAGCTGTGCTTCAACACCGCCATGACCGGCTATCAGGAGATCATGACCGATCCGTCCTACGCCGGCCAGATCGTGACCTTCACCTTCCCGCATGTCGGCAACGTCGGGGTGACCCCCGAGGATGACGAGGCGATGGACCCGGTCGCTTCGGGGATGGTCGTGAAGTGGGATCCGACGGAGCCGTCGAACTGGCGCGCCGCAGAGCCGCTCTCGGACTGGCTTGCCAAGCGGGGGCGCATCGCCATCGGCGGGGTCGACACCCGGCGCCTGACCCGCGCGATCCGCCAACAGGGCGCGCCGCATGTGGCGCTGGAGCACAATCCCGACGGTGTCTTCGACATCGAGGCGCTGGTGGCGCGCGCGCGGGCCTTCCCGGGGCTCGTGGGCCGGGATCTCGCGCGGGACGTGAGCTGCACCCAGAGCTATGCGTGGAATGAAAAACGCTGGGCCTGGCCCGAGGGTTACGCGCCCCAGACCGAGGCCCGGTTCAAGGTCGTCGCGCTCGATTACGGCGCCAAGCGCAACATCCTGCGCTGCCTCGCCAGCGCTGGCTGCGAGGTGACCGTAATGCCCGCGACCTCCACCGCCGAGGATGTGCTGGCCCAGAACCCGGACGGGATTTTCCTTTCCAACGGCCCCGGCGATCCGGCGGCAACGGGGGAATACGCGGTGCCGATGATCCGCGAGCTGCTTGACGAGACGGACCTGCCTGTCTTCGGGATTTGCCTTGGGCATCAAATGCTTGCCCGCGCCCTCGGGGCCCACACGGTCAAGATGAACCACGGCCACCACGGCGCCAACCACCCGGTGCGCGACAACGAGACCGGCAAGGTCGAGATCACCTCAATGAACCACGGCTTCACCGTCGACAGCCAGACCCTGCCCGAGGGTGTGATCGAGACGCATGTGTCGCTCTTCGATGGCTCCAACTGCGGCATCCGCGTGGCCGACCGGCCGGTGTTTTCGGTCCAGTACCACCCGGAGGCGAGCCCGGGCCCGCAGGACAGCTATTACCTCTTCGAGCGCTTCGCCGCGGCGATGGCCGAGCGCGCCTGAGGAGGGCCCCGGACCTCCCCGAAATTGGGGAGGTTTTTACCCCGCATTAACCCAATTCGCCCAGAGTGCCGAGGCACTTGGGTCAAGGATGGGGCATGTCGGACGCTTCCCTCAGATTGGAAACGGCTGAGCCGCTCGTATCGGACCGGGCGCATGTGCGCCTTGGCGAAATCCTTGTGAGCCAGGGGCTGATCAGCAACGGTGAGTTGACCCGCGCGATCAAGGTTCAGAAATCCGACAATGCCAAGCTCGGCGATGTGCTCGTTGCCCTCGGGCTGATCACCGAAGCCGAGCTGTACCGCGCGCTTTCTCTTCAGAAATCAGCGCAATACGTGGATCTTGCGGGCGGCGCGCCCATGCCCCGGCTGATCGAACGGGTGGATCCGAGCGTCATGCAGAAGGTCGGCTTCGTGCCGTGGTCGCGCGTCGGCGGGCTCACGGTGATCGCCACCGCCTACCCCGAACGGCTGGAGGCGATCCTGGAGGCCCTGCCCGACGATCTCAAACCCGCGATCCTCGCCGTCACGCCCGTCACCACGCTCGAAGAAGTGCTGCGCCGGTTTTGCGGCGAGACCCTCGCGCGCCGGGCCGAAACGCGCGTGCCCGAAGAGGTCTCCTGCCGCACGATGCAGGACAACAGCCGCTTCGCCGGGCTCTTCGCCGCGATCACCGTCGGCGCGCTTATCGCCGCGCTGGTCTATCAGCCGGTCATCACCTTCACTGCCCTCGCCTCCGTCGCCTCGGTCTCGCTTCTGTTCTCGACTCTGCTCAAGATCGCCGCCTTCACCGCCGCGCTCACGAGCCGGCGCCGCGAGAGCTTCCCCAAGGGGCCGCCGGGTTGGAAACGCCCGACGATCTCGATCCTCGTGCCGCTGCACCGCGAGCAATCGGTGGCCGAGGTCCTTGTCAAACGGCTCGACCGGCTCGACTATCCGCGCCATCTGCTCGACATCCTGCTCGTCGTCGAAGAGGGCGACAGCCTGACTCGCGACGCCCTCGCCAAGAGCCAGCTGCCGGTCTGGTACCGCACCATCGTCGTCCCGCCGGGCCACCCGCAAACCAAGCCGCGCGCGCTCAACTACGCGTTGGATTTCTGCCGCGGCGAGATCGTCGGCATCTATGACGCCGAGGACGCCCCCGCCCCGGACCAGCTCGAAAAGGTCGCCCGGCGCTTCCGCGATGCGCCTTGGGACGTGGTCTGCCTGCAAGGTGTGCTGGACTACTACAACGCCCGCCACAACTGGATGGCGCGCTGCTTCGCGATCGAATATGCCACCTGGTTCCGCGTCTTCCTGCCGGGCATCGCGCGGCTGGGCTTTCCGATCCCACTGGGCGGTACGACACTGTTTTTCCAGCGGAAAATTCTCGAACGCTTCGGCGGGTGGGATGCCCACAACGTCACAGAGGACGCCGATCTGGGAATCCGTCTCGCGCGCCACGGCTACCGGACGGAGCTGATCGACACGGTCACGATGGAGGAGGCGAACTGCCGCGCCTGGCCTTGGGTGCGGCAACGCTCGCGCTGGCTCAAGGGCTACATGGCGACCTATGCGGTCCACATGCGCCGGCCCTGGACGCTCTTTCGTCAACTCGGCGCTTGGCGCTTCTTCGGCTTCCAGATCTTCTTTCTGACTTCCATCGTGGGCTTCCTCTTCGCGCCGGTCCTGTGGTCCTTCTGGTTGGTGCTCCTCGGCGCGCCCCACCCGCTCACACCGGTCCTCTCCACTGAAGGCACGCTGCTGATCGGGGCGGGGTTTCTCGCGATGGAGCTGGTGGGCGTGGCCGTCTCAAGCTTCGCCGTGCGGGGCGAGCGCCACCGCCACCTGATGAAGTGGACGCCGGGGATGATGCTCTACTTCCCGCTGGCCACACTCGCCGCCTACAAGGGGCTCTACGAGCTCATCGCGCGCCCGTTCTTCTGGGACAAGACCGAACACGGCCATTCCCAGCCCGGACCGGAGTGACCCCCGCAGCGCTATTCCGCGGCTTCAGCGTCAGACTTGAGCCGCGTCACATAAGCCTTTGAAATATGTGATTTAAGCGCCGCGTAGGCCCGATCCGAATCGCGCTTTTCAATGGCCTGAACGATCTCGTCATGCTCAGCCAGCGCGATCTCGGCGCGCCCCTCGCTTGAGAGCGACGTTGTCGCCATGAGCGCCATGGAGCGGTAGACAAGGTCGAGCTGCTGCACCAGATAGCGGTTGTGTGACGCAAGGTGGACCATCTTGTGAAACCGCCGGTTGGTGCGCGCGAGCGCCGCCGGATCCTTGGCCAGAAGCCGGTCCGAATCGAGCATGTCACGCAGCACGCGCACCTCCTCTTCCGTGGCATGTTGCGCCGCCAGCCGCGCCGCCAGCCCCTCAAGCTCGGAGCGCACGACGTAAAGCTCTGCCAGCTGGTTGTGATCGAGCGAGGCCACGATCAAGCTCCGCCCATCCCGCGTCAGCAGCGATTGCGTCTCCAGCCGTTGGAGCGCCTCCCGGATCGGCGTGCGCGAGACCCCGAACCGCTCGGCCAGCTCGCTCTCGACCAACCGGTCCCCCGGCTTGTAGAGCCCCAGATCAATCGCCTCGAGCACCAGCGAATAGGCATCCTTCTGCGGTGACGGCGCAGGTTTCATCTTCAGTCCTTCCCGTGATTTCGCGGACCCTAGGCCGCGCCCCGCCCGGAAATCAAGGCCGACCCATTGCCACATTGCGCGCCGACGGGTAGGCATCCCCCATGCCACGCGACAGCCTCTCCCATGTACGTCACTGGGTCTTTGACCTCGACAACACGCTCTACCCGCCCTCGGCCCGGCTTTTCGACCAGATCGAAGTCCGGATGACGGCTTTCGTCATGGAGGCCGTGGGCGTCACGGAGGCCGAGGCCGACCGGTTGCGGCGCGATTATTGGCGCGACTACGGCACCACGCTGGCGGGTCTCATGCGCGAACACGGCGTCGATCCGGCGCCCTATCTCACGGTTGTGCATGACATCGATTTCAGCGGGCTGGAGCGCGACGCGGCGCTGGCCGATCACATCCGCGCCCTGCCCGGACGCAAGATTGTCTATACCAACGGCTGCGCGCCCTATGCGATGAATGTGCTCGCCGCGCGGGGGCTCGACGGGCTTTTCGACGCGGTCTACGGGGTCGAACATGCCGATTTCCTGCCCAAACCGGAGCGTGCGGCCTTCGACACGGTCTTTGCCAAGGATGGCGTCGCGGGCGAGACGGCGGCCATGTTCGAAGACGATCCGCGCAATCTCGTGGTGCCCCACGCGCTCGGGATGCGCACCGTTCACGTGGCCGAGGCGGGCACGGGCGAGGCGCATATTCACCACCATACCGACGATCTCACGCGGTTTCTGGCGCAGCTTGTCTGAGCGCGCCTTGCCCCGGCGCGGCAGACCGATAGATTGCAGCGCATGAGCATGATCCACACCGATATCCTCGTCTCCGGCGGCGGCATCGCCGGGATGGCCGCCGCGGCCGCTTTCGGGCGCGCGGGGTTCTCCGTGATCTGCGTCGACCCGGCTCCGCCGGTGACGGAGCGCGAGGCCGCCGGCGCGGACATGCGCTCGACGGCGTTTCTCCAGCCAGCGCAGGGGTTTCTGGCCCGCGCGGGGCTGTGGGAGCGGCTGGCGGGCGACGCCGCGCTGCTGCGGGTGATGCGCATCCTCGATGCGGGGCGCGAGGGCGCGCGCGGCCCGGTGCAGCGGGATTTCGATGCGGGCGAGCTGGGCGGTCTGCCCTTTGGCTGGAACCTGCCGAACTGGCTGTTACGACGCGAATTTGCCGCGGCCCTGAAGAACAGCGCCAGTGTCACCCATGAGACCGGCGTCGGCACGCGCACACTTCTGACCCGCGAGGGCGAGGCGACGGTGGGCCTCAGCGACGGGCGCTTTGTCCGCGCGCGGCTGGTGATCGCCGCCGACGGGCGCGGCTCGCCCATGCGGGCGGCGGCGGGGATTAAGGCCCGGACGATCCGCTACGGACAGCGCGCCCTCGCCTTCACCGTGACCCACCCGACGCCGCACGAAAACGTCTCGACCGAGGTGCATCTCAGCGGCGGGCCCTTCACGCTCGTGCCCCTGCCCGACCGGGACGGCCGGCCCGCGAGCGCGGTGGTCTGGATGGAACGCGGGCCCGAGGCGGAACGGCTGGCCGCGCTGGAGACAACGGCGTTCGAGGCCGAGGCAACCGCGCGCTCCTGCGAAATTCTCGGGCCGCTGACGCTTGCGTCGCGCCGCTCCGTCTGGCCGATCATCAGCCAGGTGGCCGAAGAGATCACCGGCGAACGGCTCGCGCTCGTGGCCGAGGCCGCTCATGTCGTCCCGCCGATCGGTGCGCAGGGGCTCAACATGTCGCTCGCCGATCTCGACACGCTGCTCACCCTGGCCGAGGCCCGGCCCGAGGGGCTGGGCGATGCTGCCATGCTCGCGGCGTACTCCCGCGCGCGCCTGCCCGATATTCGCCGCCGGATCGCCGGGATCGACATGCTCAACCGCGCCTCGATGGCCACGCCGGAGCCGCTGCGCGCCGCGCGCGCCTTCGTGCTCGACCGGGTGTTCGAGATCAGCCCGCTGCGGCGGCGGCTGATGCGGCTGGGGCTGGGCGCCTCGGGCCGGGACTGACCCGCCGAGGCATGCGCCTCAGAGGTAATCCGCGCGCTGCAGCCCGTATTTCGCCATCTTCTCGTTGAGCGTCCGACGCGGCAGGCACAGCTCTGTCATCACGCTGGAAATCGAGCCCTTGTGGCGGCGCATCGTGTTGTCGATGAGCATCCGTTCGAAGGCCTCGACATATTCCTTGAGCGGCTTGCCCTCGGTGGTCATCACCGGGCGCACTTCCTCGTTTTCCGACATCAGCAGCGAAGCGATCGTCCCTGAGCCGCGCCGCGATTGCAGCACCGCGCGCTCGGCCACGTTGATGAGCTGGCGGACGTTGCCGGGCCATGGCGCCTGCAGCAGCTGGGCCGCCTCCTGCGCGCTGACCTTGGGCGCATCGCAGCCGTATTCCTCAGCGAACTGGTCGGTCAGCCGGGTGAAGAGCATCAGGATATCCTCGCCCCGGTTGCGCAGCGGCGGCAGCGTCAGGCGAAGGGCGGCGAGCCGGTAGAAGAGATCCGGGCGCAGCGCGTCCTCGCTGGTGCGCCCCTCGTCCTGCATGTTGCAAATCGCGATGATCCGCGTCTCGGCCGGGGTGCCCTGTTCGTTGATCACCTGCAACAGTCGCGCCTGCAGCGTGTCGCTCAGCGACTCAACGTCCTCGAGCACGAGCGTCCCGCCGCGCGCCTCCTCGACCGCCGGAAGGCTCGGATCGCCCTCAAGCACCGGGCCGAACAGCCGCCGCGCAAGCGCCTGTTCCTCCAGCGCCGAGCAGTTGACCAGCACGAATTTCTTGCCCGCCCGCGCGCCCACCGCATGCAGCGCATGGGCCGTGAGGGTCTTGCCCGTCCCGGTCTCGCCGTCGATCAACACGTGCCCGTCAGCCTGGCCGAGATCGAGGATATCCTCACGCAGCCGTTCCATCACCGGCGAGGCGCCGATGAGCTTCTTCATCAGCTCGCCCCCGTCCGAAAGCTCGCGGCGCAGCGCGCGACTGTCGAGCGTGAGGCGGCGCGCATTGGCCGCCTTCTTGGCCAGCGCCGTCATCTTGTCGGGGTTGAAGGGCTTTTCGAGGAAATCATAGGCCCCGATCCGCATCGCTTCGACCGCCATCGGCACATCGCCATGGCCGGTGATCATGATTACGGGCAGCGCGCTATCCGCGCCCATGAGCTTGCGCAGGAACTGCATCCCGTCCATGCCGGGCATGCGGATATCGGTCACGACGATGCCGGGATAATCCGGCCCGATGGATTTGAGCGCCTCCTCCGCGCTGCCGAAGGCCTCCGTGTCATAGCCCGAAAGCGCCAGCCACTGGCTGATCGATTGACGCATGTCCTTCTCGTCATCCACGATCGCGATTTTCATTGCCTTGGCCATCACTTACCTTTCACTCAATGCCAGCGGGCCCGGGGGCCGTCCGACTCATTCAGCCGCATGGGCGCCGCGCTCTTCGTGCAATATCGGCAGGCTGACTTCAAAGACCGCCCCGCCTTCCCCCCCGTTATGGGCGGTCAACCGCCCGCCGAGGTCCGCCACGATGCCCGAAGAGATCGCAAGACCGAGCCCGACTCCGTCGCCGGGCTGTTTGGTGGTGTAGAAGGGCTCGAAGAGCGCGTCGAGATCCTCGATGCCGGGGCCATTGTCGCGCACCGTGAGCACCGCCTGCTTGCCCGCCGCGAGGATCACCTCGATGCGCGGATCGCGCACCGCACTGGTGGCATCGAGCGCATTGCGCAGCAGGTTGATAATCACCTGTTCGATCCGCACCCGATCGCCGAGTACGATGACCGGCCGGTCGGGGATCGCGCGTTTGATGCGCACATGGCGCTGGCGCAGCTGCGGCTCCATGATCGAAATCGCCGACAAAAGCGCGTCGTTTAGGTTCACCGGCACCAGATCCTCGCCCCCTTTGCGCGCGTAGCTCTTGAGCTGCCGGGTGATCGAACTCATCCGGTCGATCAGCCCGTCGATCCGGCCGAAGGAGGACATGGCCTCGTCCGGCCGGTTGCGCGCGAGCAGGAGCTTGGCCCCCGCGAGATAGGTTTTCATCGCCGCAAGCGGCTGGTTGAGCTCGTGGCTGACCGCGGCGGACATCTCGCCAAGCGCGGCAAGCTTGGAGCTTTGGGCGAGCGTCTGCTCGGCGACAGCGAGGTTTTCCTGAACCTTCTCGCGCTCGGCAATCTCGCTTTGCAGCCGGTCGTTAAGCTGCCGCAGCTGGGCTGATTCGCGCTGGAAGAAGATCATCCGCAGCCGCGCGCGCCGGGTCATGAAGTAGAAGCCGCCCGCCAGAAGGATGGCGAACCCCATGATTTCAAGGGCAATAAACGCGTTCACCCGTTCGCGTACGCTGGCGTAGGTTGTGAAGGAGGCGATGCGCCAGCCCTGAAACGGCACGCGGCTCTCCATCCGCATCACCGCCTCGCCGCGAAGGTAGGCATCGGCCGGGAGCGTCGTCCAGTCGGCGGTGGCGCGCAGGGCGCGGGCAATCGCGCTGTCGACGGATTCGCGTTGAAGCGCTTCGGTCTCGGTCATCCCGCGCCAACGCGGCTCGGTCGAGAGGATGATCGTCCCCTCGCTGTCGGTCACCAGCACCGCATCCGAAATCCCCGCCCAGGCGCGCTCGAACTTGGCCAGATCGACCTCCACCACAATGACGCCGATGGTGTTGCCCTGGCTCTCCATCCGCCGCGAATAGGTGAAGCCAAAGGCGCCGCTCTCGCGCTGGCCGCTGGTGAAGACCGTGCCAGCCGAGCGCAGCGCATCGACGAAAAACCGGGTCTGCGCAAGGTTTTCGCCAAGCCGCGCGCGGTTCGTCGCGGCGACGATCCGGCCGTCGAGATCGAGCAGGATGAGCGAGGCTGCGCCGATCTCATCGACAAAGGAGATGAGCCGCGCGGTCGATTGAGAAAAATCGCTCGAATTGAGCGCGCCGATCAGCGCCGGGTCCCGGGCCAGAAGCTGGGGCACGATGGCGTTGCGCCGCAGCTCGGAAATCAGGTTGCCGTTGTAGAGCGCAAGGCGCAGCTCGGCGCGGTTGCGCGTGCTCTCGGTGAACCGCTGGGTCAGCCACTCGTTGGTCACGAAAACCGCGATCGCCGCCACCGCCACGATCATCAGGATTGCCAGACGGACGGGCCAGCCGAAGCTGCCATGTCGCCGCCCGGCCAGTTTGGCAAGGCTTATGCGCATTGGTCGAGCCTAGCCGCGACGGCGCGCGCGCTCAAGCCGGGGGCGCCTCAGGCCGGCGCAAAGGCGCCGATCAGCCCTGCGAAGAGCGCCGCGCCGTCGGTGTTGCCATGGGCCGGTTCGGCGGCGCGTTCGGGGTGCGGCATCATGCCGAGCACGCGGCGGTTGGCCGAGAGGATGCCGGCGATGTCATCGCGCGCGCCGTTGGGGTTCGCCGTGTAGCGAAAGGCCACCCGGTCCTCGCCCGCAAGCTCGGCGACAGTTTGGTCATCGGCGAAGTAATTGCCGTCATGGTGGGCGATGGGCAGGGCGATCTCCTGCCCCGCCTCATAACCCGCTGTGAAGGCGCTGTCCGCGGTCTCGACCCGCAGCCCGGCGGTCTTGCAGATGTATTTCAGCGAGGCGTTGCGCATCAGCGCTCCGGGCAGAAGGCCGGTCTCGGTCAGGACCTGAAACCCGTTGCAGACGCCAAGCGCGTAGCCGCCCCGCTCCACATGGGAGACAAGCGCGTGACAGATCGGCGAATTGGCCGCGATCGCGCCGCAGCGCAGGTAATCGCCGTAAGAAAACCCGCCGGGCACACCCACCAGATCGAGCCCCTCGGGAAGCACGGTGTCCTTGTGCCAGATCATCTGCGTGTCGAATCCGGCGGCGCGCAGCGCGACGGCCATGTCGCGGTCGCAGTTGGAGCCGGGGAAGACAAGGACGGCGGCGCGCATCAGACGATCTCCACCGAGTAGCTCTCGATCACCGTGTTGGCGAGCAGCTTCTCGCACATCTCGCCGACGGTCTCCTCGGGGGTACCCTCGGCCAGATCGAGCTCGATCACCTTGCCCTGCCGGACGCCCTCGACGCCGGTGAACCCGAGCGCGCCAAGCGCGTGGCGCACGGCCTCTCCCTGCGGGTCCAGCACGCCCGTCTTCAGCATCACATGCACCCGTGCTTTCATAGCGTCCTCGCGTCTTTGCGGCCCCGAGGGCCTCGGTATCTTCAGTTGATCAGCGTCGGTTTGGCCATCGGGACCGCGCCCTTGGGCAACACGCCCAAGCGCCGCGCGACTTCCGAATAGGCATCCGTCAGCGAGCCCAGATCGCGGCGGAACACGTCCTTGTCAAGCTTCTGGTCGGTCTCCATGTCCCACAGCCGGCAGCTGTCAGGGCTGATCTCGTCGGCGACGATCAGCCGCTGGAAATCGCCGTCATAGACACGGCCGATCTCGATCTTGAAATCCACCAGCCGGATGCCGACGGCGCGCATCACGCCGCTCATGAAGTCATTCACCCGCAGCGCGAGGCTCACGATATCGTCCATGTCCTGCGAACTGGCCCAGCCGAAAGCGGCGATATGCTCCTCGGAGACCAGCGGATCGCCGAGCGCATCGTCCTTGTAGCAATATTCGATGATCGGCCGCGGCAGGCGCGTGCCCTCGTCGATGCCGAGCCGCTTGGAAATCGAGCCGGCCGCATAGTTGCGCACGATGATTTCCAGCGGGATGATTTCGCAGGCGCGCACGAGCTGCTCGCGCATGTTGAGGCGGCGGATGAAATGGGTCGGCACGCCGATGTCACCCAGCCCTTGCATGAAATATTCCGACAGGATGTTGTTGAGCACACCCTTGCCCTCGATCACGTCGCGCTTCTCGGCATTGAAGGCGGTGGCGTCATCCTTGAAATATTGCACGAGCGTGCCCGGCTCCGGCCCTTCGAAAAGGGTCTTGGCCTTGCCTTCATAGATCTTCTTGCGCCTTGGCATGGGGTCTCCTGACTGTTCGGGGCGTGCACGAGAACCCGTGAATTCCCGACTCCGCGCAAACATATTGCCCTCTTAGTCCAAGGGCCCGGGCGTCGCAAGCGGTGCCCGCTCGGTGGGTCCTTCGCGCCTGCGCGTATCGGTGGGCGAAGGCACTGCCAACAGCGCGGGGCTTGAACGCCGGCTCCGGGGCGGGCATATCTTCACCAGAACACCCGCGGGCCCGCCCCACGGCACCGGCCCCGGCACCAGAGAGGACCCCTCCATGAGCACTTTCGACGATCGCGAATCCGCATTCGAGAACAAATTCGCGCATGACGCGGAAATGACCTTCCGTGCCGAGGCCCGGCGCAACAAGCTCCTGGGCCTTTGGGCCGCGGGGCTCATGGGCCGCGAGGGCGCCGAGGCCGACGCCTATGCCAAGGAGGTCGTGAAGGCCGATTTCGAGGAAGCGGGCTCGGAAGATGTGGTGCGCAAGGTGGCGGGCGATCTGGGCGACAAGTCCAGCCCCGACGAGATCCGCGCCAAGCTCGACGAGCTCATGATCGTGGCCAAGGGCCAGCTTCTGGACGAAGCCAAGTAAGCCTTTCGCAACAGACCGCCCCGCCGCTCAGAGCGGCGGGCGCGCATCGGCCGGCGCCTGCAGGGCCGTCTCGATCCCCCGGATCAGCGTCTCGCGGCTCACAGGTTTCATCAGCCGGTCGCCATCGGGCACGCCCGCATCGCGAATCCGTTGCGCCTGACGGAAATCGAGGCTCTGGCCCGACAGGAACAGCACCCGCAGCCCCGGATCGCTCTTCCGCAACAGCTCCGCCAGCTCCGGCCCCTGCAAACGCCCCGGCATCATGATGTCGGTCAGCAGCAGATCGAACGGCCCCGCCGTCTGCCAAAGCTTCACCGCCTCGTCGCCAGAGGCCGCCGGAACCGGGTGATACCCCGCCCGTGTGAGCATCTTGGTCAGAAGCTCGCGCACCGCTGCCTCGTCCTCCACCATCAGGATGCGAATCCCGCTCGACGGGGTGAGCGCAGCCCGCGACTGGGGCTTTCCGGCAACCGGCCGCTGCAGCTCGGCGGCGGGGAAATAGAGCGAAAACCGCGTGCCCTTGTCGAGCGCCGATTGCACATGGACGACCCCGCCGGTCTGCGACATGAACCCCTGCACCATCGAAAGCCCAAGGCCAGATCCCTGCCCCGGGCGCTTGGTGGTGAAAAACGGCTCGAATATCTCTTTGAGCCGCTCCGGTGCCATCCCGACGCCGCTGTCGCTCACCGAAAGCCGCACGTAGCGGCCCGGCGCGAGCACCCCCTGCCCGTCGAGGTCATGGGGCTCCAGCACCGTGACATTGGCCGTCTCAACCAAGACCTCCCCGCCCTCGGGCATCGCATCGCGCGCGTTCACGATGAGGTTGAGCAGAGCGCTTTGCGAGGCCGAGGCATCGGCCATCACCTCCCAGAGCCCGACCTCCGTCTCCACCTCCAACGAGACCTGCGCCGGCAACACACGCACCGCCCATTTCTCGACCTCAAGCGCCATCGCGCCAAGATCGAGCCGCCGCGGCTCGAGCCGCGCCTGCTGGGCAAAGGAGAGCATGTTGTGGATCAGATCGGCCCCCTGCCGGACGGCGCTTTTCGCCGCATCCAGCTCCTTGCGCAGCGCGGGGTGGTCATGGATTTCGGACTCGATCAGCTCAAGATTTCCGAGGATAACCGCCAGCAAGTTGTTGAAATCATGGGCCACACCCCCGGTCAGCTTGCCCACCGCATCCATCTTCTGCGAATGCAAGAGCCGCTCTTCGGTGCGCCGCGCCTCGGTCATGTCGATGCTCGAGCCGATCCCGCGCACCACCTGTCCCGCCTCGTCGAAATACGGCACGACAAACTCGCGAATGTTGCCTTCGGTGCCATCGGCGCGAGGAAAGCGGTACTCGATGTCGATCTCCGACCCTTCGAGCAGGCGTTCATACTGCGCGCGCAGCTTGGCGCGGTCGTCGGGGTGCACCATCGGCAATTCGCCCGCGATGCCGCTATTTGTCCGGGCAATGAAGTCCTCGGCGGTCAGGCCGAAAATCTCCGCGTGGCGCTTGGAACAGACCGTGCAGATCCCGGCGCGCGCATCGACCACGAAATAGCCCAGCTTGGCGATCCGCGCGGCCTGATCGAGCTGCACCTCGCTCACGTTCAGAATGCGCGCCGAGGCCTCCAGCGCGGCCGATTCCTCCCGAAGCCGCTCTTCGAGCTCTTCTGTCGTCCGGCGTAGCCGCTCATGGGTCTCGTCACGCTGGTCGCGCAAGGTGCCGATGATGTGCCCCGTGGCGGTATAGATGAGCATCGCGAAAGCGGTCGTCGAGAGCCCGCTCGCGGCCGCCGGTCCGAATCCTACGTGATGCGCATAGGCGAGCACCGCCGAGGCGGTGAGCCCGGCAAGCGTGGCCGGAATCCGCCCGCCGACGATTCCGGCGCCGATCACCGCACACAACAAAAGCAAGAAACCGGCCGGAACGGGGACCCCATATGCAACCCCGAGCGGGATCGCGATGGAAAGGGCGAGTGCGGGCAGGTAGCTTCCGATTTGACGCAGGGTCATGACATCGCCCAACGAAGGGGGCGGCCCGGCTTTATCATTGTTTCAAATTGCTGCATTGCACTGGCTACTGCTTATGAAAGTATTCATTAAACGCAAATGGCGTACCTCATTCATATCCGATGCGCCAAGCCGATACAATCGCCCGAAGAACCTTGGGTAAATCAAAGGCAAACGGCCGCGAAACGCGCAACAAATCGCGGCAGGATTCGCGCCGCGTGATTTACGCGCGAGCAGTTGTGAGACCCGCTATCGGACCGGCGCGGGCGCCCTGCCCCGGCGCAAGCGGCAGGCGGGTATGCGATTGGGTTTGCACCCGCGCGCCATTCGTGAGATTTCGCCTCCCGAAGACCTCAAGCCCCCGAGCCCCTAGCCCCGGAGACCGCCCATGGCCGCGCAAAAGAACGATCTTCTCTCCCGCCTGCTCGACGAGCGCGACTGGCTCATGGCCGATGGCGCGACGGGGACGAACCTGTTCAACATGGGTCTGGAATCGGGCGATCCGCCGGAATTCTGGAACGTGGAGTTTCCCGATCGGATCCGCGCGCTCTATCGCGGCGCAGTCGATGCGGGCAGCGATATCTTCCTCACCAATTCCTTCGGCGGCAACGCCAGCCGGCTGAAGCTCCATGATGCGGCCGACCGCGCGCGCGAGTTGAGCCGGATTTCCGCCGAGCTTGGCCGGGATGTGGCCGATGCCGCCGGACGGCCGGTTGTCGTGGCCGGCTCCGTTGGCCCCACCGGCGAGATCATGGCGCCCATGGGCCCGCTGACCCACGAGATCGCCGTCGAGATGTTTCACGAGCAGGCCGAAGGGCTCAAGGAAGGCGGGGCCGATGTGCTCTGGGTCGAGACCATCTCCGCCCCCGAGGAATTCCGCGCCGCGGCCGAGGCCTTCGCGCTCGCCGGGATGCCCTGGGCCGGGACGATGAGCTTCGACACCGCGGGCCGCACGATGATGGGCACGACCTCGGAGGCGATGGTCAGCCTGGTCGAGGACCTGCCCAATCCGCCGGTCGCCTTCGGCGCCAACTGCGGCGTCGGGGCGTCGGACCTGCTGCGCACCGTACTCGGCTTTACCGCCCAGGGGACCGAGCGTCCGGTAATCGCCAAGGGCAACGCCGGCATCCCGAAATACGAGGATGGCCACATCCACTATGACGGAACGCCCGCTCTCATGGCAGAATACGCGGTCTTGGCGCGGGCTTGCGGCGCGCGGATCATCGGCGGCTGCTGCGGCACCATGCCGGATCACCTGCGCGCCATGCGCGAGGCGCTCGAAACCCGCACGCCCGGCCCGCGCCCCGGGCTCGACGCCATCGCCGAAACGCTGGGCGGTTTCTCCTCGGCCTCCGATGGCACCGGCGGCGATACCCCCCCCGAACGCCCGCGCCGGCGCCGCCGGAAATAACGCTTTGTACGGCGCGCGCGGCCAATCCTGCGCGCGCGCCGTTTCCCGTTTGATATGGCGAGAATTAGAGCGTGACATTGGGTTTCTCATTCACTTCAGCGTTCACGCGAAACAGTTTAGGTAATACATAAGCTTTGCAGCTTTAATATCTGATATTTTTTGATTTCTTGGAAAATTGGCGCCTTTCCAGCGCCCATGAACGCCCTCAAAACAAAGACAACTGATCGCCCGGCTCCTCAGGACGCCGGTAGAGATCCGTGCGCAGCGGCGGAGACCGGGTTTCCAGCCCGAGCCGCCGGATCGCCTTGTCGAACCGCTGGGCAATCAGCGCCGCGTAAACACCCTCGCCCCGCATCCGGCGGCCCCATTGCGCGTCGTAATCCTTGCCGCCGTGCATCTCGCGCACCCGCGCCATAATCCGGCCCGCGCCCCCTGGCATGACCTCGTCCAGCCACTCGCGAAACAGCACCGAGACCTCGCGCGGCAGGCGCAGCATGACCCAGCTCGCCGCGTCCGCCCCCGCGTCGCGCGCCGCCTCCAGAATCGTCTCCAGCTCCGGATCCGTCAAAGCGGGGATAATCGGCGAGACCATGACACGGACCGGCACGCCCGCCGCCCGCACCCGCTCAATCGCCGCCAGCCGCCGCGCTGGTGACGGCACCCTCGGCTCCATCTTGCGCGACAGATCGGCATCCAGCGTCGTGACCGAAATCCCGACCCGCGCAAGCCCGCGCGTCGCCATCCGCCCCAGGATATCCAGATCGCGCTCGATCCCCGCCCCCTTGGTCACGATCGCCACCGGGTGGCCGGCCTCTTCGAGCACTTCGAGGCAGGCGCGCATGATCCCCCGCTCCCGCTCGATCGGCTGATAGGGATCGGTGTTGGTGCCGATCGCAATCGGCGCGACGCGATAGTTTCGCGCGCGGAGTTCACGCCGTAGCACCGCCGCCGCATCGGGCCGCGCGATCAGCCGCGTTTCGAAATCCAGCCCGGGCGAGAGCCCGAGATAGGCATGAGACGGCCGCGCGAAGCAATAAATGCACCCGTGCTCGCACCCCCGATAGGGATTGATCGACCGGTCAAAGGGCAAGTCGGGCGAGCGGACATAGTTGATGAGTGAGCGCGTCGCCTCTTCACTTACCTCACGCCGGACCGCGGGCTCCGCCCCGGCCATGCCCTCCGGCGGGCCCCAGCCGTCATCCACCGCCTCGCGCGCCAGATCGAAGCGACCCGCCGCATTACTCACCGCTGCGCGCCCTCGCCGCCGCTCCGGCGCCACGCGCACCCCCAAACCGCCATCGGCCGCGCGCGATGCGTCCTCCGAAACGACAGGGCCGACCCCCTTCGGCTCATTCTGCGCCAAATCGCTCATCGCAGCAGGGTGGAACATTACGAGAACACTTGCAAGCTTTCGATAAAGAAAATCCAAATTTCTCATTGGTAGTTCGGGCCGCGCGCGCGTAAGAGTCGCAGTCAACCCGGGCTGCGTCGCAAATGGCGCAGTCCACGATTGAATTCCGGGCTGAAGCTGAAGGCCAACAGGGCGCCGCGCGCGCCCACTCCCGCCGCGCAGGCCCGAACCAAGAAGGATCACGCCATGTCGGATGACGGCGACGATATCATCCTGTCGGAACTCGACGACGCAGAGCTCGTCGAGCAGATGATGGATGACCTTTACGATGGCCTCAAGGAGGAGATCGAAGAGGGCGTCAACATCCTGTTGGGCCGCGGTTGGGCGCCCTACCGGATCCTGACCGAAGCGCTGGTGGGCGGCATGACGATCGTGGGCAAGGATTTCCGCGACGGGATCCTTTTCGTCCCCGAAGTGCTGCTCGCGGCGGGCGCGATGAAGGCGGGCATGTCGATCCTCAAGCCGCTACTGGCCGAAACCGGCGCGCCGACCATCGGGCGCATGGTGATCGGCACGGTCAAGGGCGACATCCACGACATCGGCCAGAACCTCGTGACGATGATGATGGAAGGCGCGGGCTTCGAGGTGAAGAACATCGGGATCAACAACCCGGTCGAGAGCTATATCGAAGCGATCCACGAATTCGACGCCGATATCCTCGGCATGTCCGCTCTGCTGACGACCACAATGCCCTATATGAAAGTCGTGATCGACACGATGAAGGAGCAGGGCATCCGCGATGACTTCATCGTGCTGGTGGGCGGCGCACCGCTCAACGAGGAATTCGGCCGCGCCATCGGCGCCGATGCTTATTGCCGCGACGCCGCCGTGGCGGTGGAGACAGCCAAGGAATTCATCGCCCGCAAGCACAATCAAGCCTCGGCATAACGGCGGTATCTTGCGCGCTTGGATTTGCCCTGTGGCATTCGGGGACGCCTGCAGAAACAATCGAGCGCCGTCGCAATTCCCCTCCGGGTTCCTCGGCCCCAACCCTCAATAGTTCGCCCTTTGTCGAACTGTTTGATCTAGGCCGAACTGTTATGCCACTCATGAACGAAGGCGACCGATCGGTGGTTCTTGTTCAGCAGAAGTGATTACATGGCGACCATGGACGAGGTTGTGTCAAAATTCCCGGGAACCGCGAATGCCACGCCAGTGGAGGAGGACCTGCGCAATTCGGGCCTTTCCGGGTCCGGCCAGGGGTCGGTGCTGTTGATCGCCTGCGGGGCTTTGGCGCATGAGATCCTCGCGCTTCGGGACGCGAATTGCTGGACACATCTGGATCTGCGCTGCCTGCCCGCACTGCTGCATAACCACCCGGAGAAAATCGCAGGCGCGGTGCGCGAGGCGGTGTTGGCAGCGCGGGCCGACTACGCGCAGATATTCGTCGTCTACGCCGATTGCGGCACCGGCGGAGCACTCGATCGGGTATGCGCGGACCTCGGCGTGGCGCGGATTGCGGGGCCGCATTGCTACGCGTTTTTCGACGGGGTCGACCGCTTCATCGCGCGCGACGAGATCGACGCCTTCTACCTCACCGATTTCCTGACACGTCAATTCGACGCCTTCGTGATCCGCCCCCTCGGGCTCGACCGGCACCCAGAGTTGCGCGACGCCTATTTCGGCCATTACCGAACGCTCGTCTATCTCGCGCAAACCGACGATCCGTCACTGGATATAAAGGCGAGAGAGGCCGCCGAACGGCTCGGCCTTTCGTTTGAACGACGCGCCACCGGCTACGGGGAACTCGCCTCGCAACTTGGAGATTGGGCTGCCGCAAGCGCCGCGAACGCCGACTGACGAGGTGACATCACATGGCGGTGGCGGCAGTCTCCCGGATGCGGGTGATCATCGCGCGCAGACCGTTGGAGCGTTGCGACGAAAGGTGATCCTGAAGCCCGAGCCGCGCCAGTTCGCCGCCGGCGTCCAGCGTCGCCACCTCAGCCACCGGCAGACCGTTGTAGAGCGCGCGCAGCACCGCGATCAGCCCGCGGACAATCATCGCATCGCTATCGCCTTCGAATGAAAAGGTTTTCCCGTCGATCTCGGGATGGAGCCAGACCTGGCTCGCGCAGCCCTCGACCTTGCGCGCGGGCACTTTGAGCGCCGGATCGAGCGGCGGCATGGCTTTGCCGAGATCGATCACATGGCGATAGCGATCCTCCCAATCCTCAAGGAATTCAAAGTCTTGCACGATATTTTCGAAGGCTTCGGTGGCCATGTTCACCCCAATAGAACGGATACCCCATGGAGGTAAGCCGACCCGGCGCGAAGGTCCAGCCCGGAATAGACGCTTTCCAAGCGCGGGCCAATCCGCTAGGCCTAGGCCCCGTGAGGGACAAGGGGCTGTTTCAATGCGCAAATCCGTTCTCGCCATCCTTCTGGGGGCGTCATTTGTTTCGGCCTGTGACAGCCGGATGAACCCGATGACCTGGTTTGGCGCCCGCGCGCCGGTGTCCGACGGCACGACCGTTGCCGGCAGCGTGCCGCCGTTGGTGCCGGAAGATCGCAAATTGCGGATCATCGAGCGCCGCGGCCCCATCGCGCAGATCACGAGCCTTGACGTCGCCCCGACCTCCCATGGCGCGCTCATCACCGCCCAGGGGCTTGCCCCGGGGGCTGGCTATTTCAACGCCGAATTGGTGGAGGTTCAGGCGCCGGGAGCGACCACGCGCGCCTTCGAATTCCGCGCTGAGAAACCGGAGGTCGCGCCGCCCGCGACAGGCACGGGCGCGCTTCAGATCACCGCAGCGAAGTTCCTTACGGATCAAGAACTTGCGGGCGTGACTTCAATCACGGTGCGCGCCGCGCAAAACGCGCTTTCGCGCCGGCCGTGAGGTACCGGCCCGTGCGTCAGACCCGCACCGTGCGGACCTGACTGCCCTGTGCAACGAGGCCCACACGGCCCGCACATAGCTCCAAGGCCTCATCGCCGAAGACCGCCTTGCGCCACCCTCGGAGCGCGGGCAAATCCCGCTCGCCCGCAGCGATCCCGTCAAGATCCGAGGCCGATGCGATGAGCTTGGGCGCGACGCCCTCGCTCTCTGCCTTGGCCTTGAGAAGCACCCGCAGAAGATCGGCCAGCGCGGGGTTGACCTGCCGCGTTTCGGTGCGCGTGTCGACCTTGGGCAAATCCTCTGCCGGGCATTCAGCGCCCGCCTTCACGGCTGCGATGATGCCATCGGCGATCTCGCCCTTGCGCGCCTCTCGCAGGAGAAGCCTTGACCGGCTCAAAGCCTTGTAATCACTCGGTTTCGTCGAGGCCAGCTCGAGCATCGCATCGTCCTTGAAGACCCGGCTGCGCGGCACGTTGCGCTCCTGCGCGTAGGTTTCCCGAAACCGCGCGAGCTCGCGCACGATGGCGAGGAATTTGCCCGAATTCGTCCGGGTCTTCACCCGTTTCCACGCGTCCTCGGGCCGTACGATATAGGTCTCGGGATCGGTCAGGATCTGCATCTCTTCCGACACCCATTTCGCCCGACCATTGCGCTCCAGCTCCGCGGCGAGGAACTCGTAGACCTGCCGCAGGTAGGTCACATCCGCGAGGGCGTAGCGCTGCTGCGCCTCCGTCAGCGGACGACGCGACCAGTCGGTGAACCGGCTGGATTTGTCGATCTTGCCCTTGGCGATCTTGCGCACCAGCGTCTCGTACCCCGCCTGCTCGCCGAACCCGCAGACCATCGCCGCGACTTGCGTGTCGAACAGCGGGGTCGGGATGACGCCCGCATCTACTTGAAAAATCTCGATATCCTGACGCGCCGCATGGAACACCTTGACGACGCCCGGATCCTGAAAGAGCTCCATCAGCGGGGCGAGATCCATCCCCTCGGCCAGCGGGTCCACGAGAACCGCACGGCTGTCATCTTGCCCCGGCATGGCAAGCTGAACCAGGCAGAGCTTGGAATAATAGCTCCGTTCGCGCAGGAATTCGGTATCGACGGTGACGTAGGGCTCCCCGCGCGCCTCGGCGCAGAAGGCGGCGAGCGCGTCGGTTGTGGTCAGAGTAGGCATTCGAATCGTCTTTCTGTTCAAAGCGCGGAGTGACGCGCCGGGCACCGGGTCATCCGGCGGAGGGGCGCGCGCGGGTCTCGGCGAAACGTCGCAGCACGCTTGGATAGAGCGCATGTTCTTCGACCAGAACGCGCGCCGCAAGGGTTTCCGCCGTGTCGCCCGGGTTTATGGGCACTTCGGCCTGCCCGAGCACCGGGCCGCCATCGAGATCGGCGGTCACAAGGTGCACCGAACAGCCCGCGCATCGATCGCCCGCATCGATCGCGCGCCGATGGGTATCGAGCCCCTTGTACTTGGGCAAAAGCGAGGGGTGGATGTTGAGCATCCGCCCGTCCCAGGCGCGGGTGAACCCAGGCGTCAGGATCCGCATGAACCCGGCGAGGCAGAGGATATCGGGGCGGGCCCCGTCCAGCGCGCGGCTCAGGGCCGCCTCGAAGGTCTCGCGGCTCGTGAACGCGCGGTGATCGACCACGGCCGTCGGCACACCCCGCTCCGCGGCCTTGGCGAGACCGCCCGCATCGGGCCGATTGGAGAGGACGAGAACCGGGCGCGCGGGGTGATCCCCGGTCATGCTATCGACGAGCCGCACCATGTTGGAGCCGCCGCCGGAGATCAGGATCGCGACCCGAAGCGTCAAGCAAGCGCCCCGGTGTAGCGGATGCCCGCGCCTTCGGTGATCGCGCCGATGCGGTGGACGGTTTCGCCCGCCTCGCGCAGAAGGCCGGACAGGGCCTCGGCCCGGTCGGCGGCAACCACGAGCACCATGCCGATGCCGGCGTTGAAGGTCTTGAGCAGCTCGTCCTGCGCCAGCCCGCCTTCGGCGGCGAGCCAGGAGAAGACGCCCGGGAGGGACCATGCGCCGAGGTCGATCTCAGCGCCGAGCCCCTCGGGCAGGACGCGGGGCAGGTTTTCAGTGAGCCCGCCGCCGGTGATATGCGCGGCGGCATGGAGCCCGCCGGCATCACGCGCCGCAAGCACTGGTTTGACATAAAGATGCGTCGGGGTCAGGAGCGCCTCGCCGAGGCTCTGATCCGACCACGGCGCGCGCGCGTCCCAGTCAAGCCCGCTGCGCTCGACGATCCGGCGCACCAGCGAGTAGCCGTTGGAATGGACACCATCGCTGCCAAGCCCGAGCAGCACATCGCCCGCGCTGACCCCGTCGGGCAGGGCCGCACCCCGCTCCATCGCGCCGACGGCAAAGCCCGCCAGATCGAAATCCCCCGGTGCATACATGCCCGGCATCTCCGCGGTCTCGCCGCCGATGAGCGCGCAGCCGGAGCCTTCGCAGCCCGCCGCGATCCCCTCGATGATGGTGGCGGCGGAGGCGTTTTCAAGCTTGCCGGTGGCGAAATAGTCGAGGAAAAACAGAGGCTCGGCGCCCTGGCAGACAAGATCGTTGACGCACATTGCCACGAGGTCGATGCCGATCGTGCCGAGCTGGCCGGTGTCGATCGCGATGCGCAGCTTGGTGCCCACCCCGTCGGTCGCGGCGACGAGGACCGGATCGCTGTAGCCCGCGGCCTTGAGATCAAAAAGCGCGCCAAACCCGCCCAGCCCGGACATCACACCAGACCGTTTGGTCCGCGCCGCCGCGGGTTTGATCCGTTCGACGAGCGCATTGCCCGCATCGATATCGACCCCGGCATCGGCATAGGTCAGCGGCGCTTTGGGATCGGTCATCGCGGGTCTCCATAGGGTGTTTGCGTTGCGGTACCTCATCGCGCGCGGCTCTGCAACGGTCTGGCCGCACCGCCCGGGCAACAGGCCGCTTTGGCTTGACGCGGCCCCTGTCTCTGCTAGCAAGATGCGCAGGTCGGGCCTGTAGCTCAATTGGTTAGAGCAGAGCGCTCATAACGCTTTGGTTGGGGGTTCGAGTCCCTCCGGGCCTACCACTCTCGCGCCTTCGAGCCCCGGTCCAGTGTCTCGCCTTTTCCGCCGCGTGCCCGCTCAGTCCTCGTCCCGCTCCGCCAGACTTCGCGCAATCTCGCGCCGCACGAGCTTGCGCATGTTGCGGGTCATCCGCTCGCCAAGGCTGCCTTGCAATTCTTCACGGATGATCTGCGAGATCAGCGCCCGGAGCTTGGGATCCTCGGTCCAATCGGCCGCGCGTTGCGTCAGGATCAGAGGATCGACGCGCTGCTCCGGGCGCAGCACCAAGGGCTCGATCAGGCCCGTGCCGGTCTCCTGCTTGTCCATGCGATGCGCCCTACGCCGTTCTCGAGTGAGCCTCAGGTTACGCGCTCGCCCCCCGGGCCTCAACCCGGGGTGGCGCCGCGTGACGGCTAGTTCTTGCCGAGGCCCTTGAGCACCCGGTCAAGCGCCTTGCCCTGCTTCGACACGGCGGTGGGGCCGTCTTTCACGAGGTTGTAGTAGGCCGTCGGATCATAGCGCTGTACCGGCAGATCGAGCGCCTCGACCGTCATCCGCCCCATCGCGGCAAGCGCTTCGTAGGAGTTGATCACCGCATCAACATCCGCCGAGGCGAGCTCGAACCGAGCGTCGAGCAATTCCTGTTCCGCATCAAGCACTTCCAGCGTCGTGCGCGCGCCGAGCGTCGCCTCTTCGCGCAGGCCTTCGAAGGCCACCTGGGCCGCCCGGACCTGCTCGGAGCTTGCGGTGCGCGAGGCCCTGACGACGGCGAGATTGGCAAAGGCCACCTCGACCGCCTGATCGATGGATTTCTGCGTCACATGAAGGCTCGCCCGCGCCTGATCGCGCCGGGCGATGGCGCGCCGGATCGCCGAGGACAGCTGCCCGCCGCTGTAAATCGGCCCCGAGAGATTGACGCCGACACTGCCGCCCTTGCTGAAGCTGTCGGACTGGAAGGTCTCGTTTTGGGACAGACTACCGCGCAGGTTGACCGTGGGCTTGAGGTTGGATTCGGCGACCTTGACGTTGAGTTCCGAGACCGCAATTTCATGGCGCGCCTGAGCCAGATCCGGGTGCAGCCGCCGCGCGAGGGCCATGGCCTCCGACACGCTCCCCGCGCCCACCGAGGCCGCCGAAACAGCGCCGAGCGCGCCGGGCCGCTGCCCGACCGCGTTGGTGTATTCCGCCTCGGCCTGTGCAAGCGCGCCCTGCGCCGCGGCAAGCTGACTGCGCGAGGCCGCGAGCCGGCTTTCGGCCAGAGCCACGTCCGTGCGCGTCACCTCGCCGACCTCGAACCGATCCCGCGCGGCGCGCAACTCCTGCGTGATCAGACGCAGGTTGCTCTGCCGCAGCGCCACGACCTCGCGCGAAAGCCGCACATTCATATAGGCCCGCACGGCGCCAAGCAGGACAGCCTGCTCCGCCGACCGCAGCGCCTCGCGCGTCGCCAGAACGCTCTCCTTCGCCACTTCGATGCCCAGCCGCGAGCCGCCGCCATCATAAAGCAGAAGCGACGCGCTCAACCCGATGTCCGCGGAGGTGGAGGCCGACCGGCCGTTCTGGGCCGACTCGCTGAAACTGCGCGTGACCCCGGCCGAATAGCTCAGGATCGGACGAAGGGCCGCAAGGGAGGTGGCGACATCCTCATCGGCCGCGCGCAGCAAGGCGCGATTCTGATCCAGCAGGCCGCTGTTTTCATAGGCCTGTACCATCGCCTGGCGCAGCGTCTGAGCCGTGGCTTGCGCCGATACCACCGACACCGCCATGCACAGCAGCGCCCCCTGCCCCAACTTCTTCAACATCCCAGCCATTGCCTGCCTCTCTCTCGTCCTTGATCCGCTGCCCGATCGGCCCTGCACGCGCCGCGCCATAGGCTACAGCGCGAACTCCGTGGTTTTGTGAAATCCCGGCAGCACCGGCGCGCTGGCGTTGAACGCGTAGCGCCAGGTGATCTGCCCTTCGATCTTGTGTCCGATCCGCGCCACACCGAGCGCGCCCTCCATGAAGATCGCCGCGATCCGCCCGCCCTCGCGGAGCTGATCGGTCAGCGCCGGGGGGACCTGCTCGACCCCACCTTCGATGATCATCGCATCATAGGGCCCGTGTTGCGGCGCGCCCTCGTCCAACGGCGCATCGACCACGATCACGTTGTCGACCCCCTGCTCCGGCAGGATCCGCTGCAGATCCCGCGCAAGGTGGTCCTCGACCGCGACCACCGCCGCCACCATCCGCGCCATCACTGCCGCCGAGTATCCAAGCCCCGCCCCGATATCCAGCACCAGCGACTCCGCCCCCAGATCGAGCGCGCCGAGCATCTTGGCAAAACTGCGCGGCTCCAGAATGACGCGGCCCTCGCCCAGATCGAGCGCATCCTCGATATAGGCAAGCTCGACCTCGCCCGCAGGCACATATACCTCGCGCGGTACGGCGAGCATCGCTTCGATCACGGGAAATCGGGTCACATCAACCGGGCGGACCTGCGTGTCCACCATCACCTGTCGTCGCGCGGCGAAATCCGTCATGAGGGGCCCGATCAAAATCCGGTTCTGAACCGTTTCGTCCACGTGATGCCACAGCCGCGCCGCCGGAGCAATGCAGCCCCGTCGTTTTTCCCTCGCCTGTGCCCTTGCGGCCATCCAGCAGATCGGCTAACTCACCCCCACCACGAGGAACGGCGAGTTGGCGGAGTGGTGACGCAGCGGATTGCAAATCCGTGTACACCGGTTCGATTCCGGTACTCGCCTCCATTTCATTCTAAATCATGGGGTTAGCGGCTGAACGGTCGAGTGTGACACAAAGTGGGACACACACCCTATGATGCTGTCATCCTATCTAAGCCCCTCAAGACACGGGATTTACTACTTTCGCTGGCCTATCCCTCACATTAAGGAGGGAAAGCGAACGTCAATACGCATTTCCCTGCGGACACGTTGCCCGGATCGGGCTGGTGATTTGGCCCGCCATCTTGCATCCTGCGGAAGAATACTGCGAGAGAACAACGCATTGGCAGGACTGAGACAAAGCGAGATACGCGAAAAGGTGCAAGCCTACTTCAAGGCGCAACTGGACCAGTACCTTGATTGGCTGGACCGTCGCGGTTTGGTGACGTCCACGGACGTGGTGTAGCTGGCGGTGGCCATCGGGTTTCCCGGTAGGGTTGGGTTGCGACAACCAACCTGAACCAAGGACGACACCCGATGACCAAACCTATGATGGACCTGCGTGCGCTTGTCGAAAAGAGTGCCGATTCCGACCTGCTGCGTGAGATGATCGGCTTCGCAGCCGAGCGGCTGATGGAACTTGAGGTCGGCGCCAAGACCGGTGCCGATTACGGCGAGAAAAGCAGCGATCGGCTGGCGCAACGGAACGGATACCGCGACCGAGACTGGCAGACCCGTGCGGGCAGCGTCGAGCTGCGCATTCCGCGTCTGCGTACCGGGTCGTACTTCCCGTCTTTCCT
>NZ_FOYI01000011.1 GCF_900116005.1 Poseidonocella sedimentorum | reverse complement strand
GGTAAAGTTGGTTGCGGGAGTAGGATTTGAACCTACGACCTTCAGGTTATGAGCCTGACGAGCTACCGGGCTGCTCCATCCCGCGTCAACCATTGAGCTTGCCTCTTGGTGTGTCAGGTCATGGCCTGACGAGGCTGGAGCGTTTTGCCCTCTTTGGGAGAGGGTCATCGATAAGGCGGGGTGCTCCGAGCCACGCCTGCGGCCTCTTGTTTTGGTGTTAGAGGCTGCGCATTTTCATCGTAGGAGAGATACGCTTGGTTCTTACTAGGTTTGGCGGCGACCTACTCTCCCACGTCTTAAGACGCAGTACCATCGGCGCTAAGGCACTTAACGGCCGGGTTCGGAATGGAGCCGGGTGTTTTGCTCTCGCTATGACCACCAAACCGAGAAAGAACCAAGTTCCAAGTCAAGAACTCTTTATCGCTCGGGCCTCGAGGAGAGGCGTCGGGCGATATTTATGTGTGTATGCTTTTGATCTGACTGCAGAAGTCTGTCTTCTACTGGATCAAATCAAGCCTATCGGGCCATTAGTACCGGTCAACTGAACGCATTGCTGCGCTTACATCTCCGGCCTATCGACGTGGTGGTCTACCACGGCCCTCAGGGATACCTTGTTTTGAGGGGGGCTTCCCGCTTAGATGCCTTCAGCGGTTATCCTGTCCGATCATAGCTACCCTGCACTGCCGTTGGCACGACAACAGGTCCACCAGTGGATCGTTCACCCCGGTCCTCTCGTACTAGGGGCAACTCCTCTCAAGTATCCTACACCCACGGCAGATAGGGACCGAACTGTCTCACGACGTTCTAAACCCAGCTCACGTACCTCTTTAAACGGCGAACAGCCGTACCCTTGGGACCTGCTCCAGCCCCAGGATGAGATGAGCCGACATCGAGGTGCCAAACACTGCCGTCGATATGGACTCTTGGGCAGTATCAGCCTGTTATCCCCGGCGTACCTTTTATCCGTTGAGCGATGGCCCTTCCACTCGGGACCACCGGATCACTATGGCCGTCTTTCGACTCTGCTCGACTTGTCAGTCTTGCAGTCAGGCTGGCTTCTGCCATTGCACTCAACGAGCGATTTCCGACCGCTCTGAGCCAACCTTCGCGCGCCTCCGTTACGCTTTAGGAGGCGACCGCCCCAGTCAAACTACCCACCACGCAGGGTCCCGGATCCGGATAACGGACCGCGGTTAGACATCAAGAGTGCGAAGGGTGGTATCTCAAGGGAGGCTCCACAGAAACTGGCGTTCCTGATTCAAAGCCTACCACCTATCCTGCACATCACAATCCTGATGCCAGTGCGAAGCTGTAGTAAAGGTGCACGGGGTCTTTCCGTCTAACCGCGGGAAGCCTGCATCTTGACAGGCAATTCAATTTCGCTGAGTCGATGTTGGAGACAGCGGGGAAGTCGTTACGCCATTCGTGCAGGTCGGAACTTACCCGACAAGGAATTTCGCTACCTTAGGACCGTTATAGTTACGGCCGCCGTTTACCTGGGCTTCAATTCAAGGCTCTCACCTCTCCTTTTAACCTTCAGGCACCGGGCAGGCGTCAGACCCTATACGTCGTCTTGCGACTTCGCAGAGCCCTGTGTTTTTAGTAAACAGTCGCCACCCCCTGGTTTGTGCCCCCAGCTCCAAGTTGCCTTGGAACCGGGCCTCCTTCTCGCGAACTTACGGAGGTATTTTGCCGAGTTCCTTCAACATCGTTCTCTCAAGCGCCTTGGTATTCTCTACCAGTCCACCTGTGTCGGTTTGGGGTACGGTCTCATGGAGGGCTATTTCCTGGAACTGATCAGCGGCCCACCCAATCCGATAAGGGTGAACAACCTTCACAATCCGTCACATCCTCCTGGCCTAGGAATATTAACCTAGTTCCCATCGACTACGCCTTTCGGCCTCGCCTTAGGGGCCGGCTTACCCTGCTCAGATTAACTTTAAGCAGGAACCCTTGGACTTTCGGCGACAGGGTCTCTCACCCTGTTTATCGCTACTCATGTCATCATTCTCGCTAGTGATCACTCCACCGGATCCCTCACAGGCCGGCTTCACAGTAAGCCTCGCTCCTCCAACACGCCCGAAGGCGCTAAGGAGGAATGAGACTATGTCACACTACGCTCTGCTACCATGCACTACGTGCATCCTAAGCTTCGGCTCATGGCTTGAGCCCCGTTACATCTTCGCCGCAGGACAACTTATTTAGACCAGTGAGCTGTTACGCTATCTTTAAAGGATGGCTGCTTCTAAGCCAACCTCCTGGTTGTTTTGGTCGTCCCACCTGCTTTCCCACTTAGCCATGAATTGGGGGCCTTAGCTGTAGGTCAGGGTTGTTTCCCTCTCCACTACGGACGTTAGCATCCGCAGTGTGTCTGCCATCTAGTACTCCCGGGTATTCGGAGTTTGGTTAGGATCAGTAAGCCTGTGGGGCCCCATTACCCATCCAGTGCTCTACCCCCCGGGGTATTCGGATGACGCTCTACCTAAATAGATTTCGCAGAGAACCAGCTATCTCCGAGTTTGATTGGCCTTTCACCCCTAGGCACAACTCATCCCGACCTTTTTCAACAGGTGTGGGTTCGGCCCTCCAGTAAGTGTTACCTTACCTTCAGCCTGGTCATGCCTAGATCACTCGGTTTCGGGTCTGATCCATCTAACTCATGCGCCCTATTAAGACTCGCTTTCGCTGCGCCTACACCTAACGGCTTAAGCTTGCTAGATAGACCAAGTCGATGACCCATTATACAAAAGGTACGCCGTCACTTCGCAAGGAAGCTCCGACTGATTGTAGGCGTTCGGTTTCAGGTACTGTTTCACTCCCCTCGTCGGGGTGCTTTTCACCTTTCCCTCACGGTACTGGTTCGCTATCGGTCAGTAAGGAGTACTTAGCCTTCGAGGGTGGTCCCCCGATCTTCAGACAGGATTTCACGTGTCCCGCCCTACTTAATACGTACCTCAAAGCTTCCCATACGGGACTGTCACCCACTATGGTCAATCATTCCAGATTGTTCTGGTCACTTATCGGTCTCGGCTGGTCCCCGTTCGCTCGCCGCTACTAGGGGAGTATCAATTGATGTCCTTTCCTCCGGGTACTTAGATGTTTCAGTTCCCCGGGTTTGCTCTTAAAACCCTATGTATTCAGGTCTTAAGTACCTGTTCTTGCTTACTGATGATCCAACCATTCGAACCTTCGGACTGACGTCCTCAAGTAACAAAGTGGTAGGACAACAATAAACAATCAGGTGGGTTGCCCCATTCGGAAATTCATGGATCAAAGCCTATTCTCGGCTCCCCATGACTTATCGCAGAGTATCACGTCCTTCATCGCCTCTTACTGCCAAGGCATTCACCAAACGCCCTTCTCGCGCTTGATTTGATCCAGAAAAAGAAAGACTTGCGTCTTTATGGCTCAGAAGCTGGAACAACTAAGCCGCATTTTTCTGGTCAAAAGCATACTTTCCCGCGCTTTTCAGTGTCATTCCGCCCCACGGGCGACTTGAGGACATGTCGGTGTCCAAAAGACCCAAAGGGCAAACACCAAAAAGCACATTGGTTAGTGTACTTGACTTGGACAACTCTGTTCGTTTCATCAAGGCAGACGCATGGAAGGTCGAGGAAACAACCATGGCATACGCTCGCATCAGCCCGAAAGCCTCAGCACCCTGAAGAGGTTACCCGCACACTCGCAGGAACCAAACAGTGTTGTAATTTGTATCTCTCTTTACGATGTCAATCGTCCAATTGGACGGATCAGAAGTCAAACGACTGCTGATCGATCAAATCGGATCTTGGTGGAGCCTAGCGGGATCGAACCGCTGACCTCCTGAATGCAAATCAGGCGCTCTCCCAGCTGAGCTAAGGCCCCAAACCGATCCCGAAGGATAATGGTGGGTCGAGGAGGACTTGAACCTCCGACCTCACGCTTATCAGGCGTGCGCTCTAACCACCTGAGCTACCGACCCAAGATACGGGCGGTAACCCGTTTCGTCTGAAGAGATATGAGGACGGCCTGGTCCGTTGATGCGTCCGGCAAAGGTACCGGACTTTTTTGCTAAGTGATCCACGATTTAGGCAAGCCTAAATGCCAGGATCATCCTTAGAAAGGAGGTGATCCAGCCGCAGGTTCCCCTACGGCTACCTTGTTACGACTTCACCCCAGTCGCTGATCCTACCGTGGCCGCCTGCCCCCCGAAGGTTAGCGCAGCGTCGTCAGGTAGAACCAACTCCCATGGTGTGACGGGCGGTGTGTACAAGGCCCGGGAACGTATTCACCGCGTCATGCTGTTACGCGATTACTAGCGATTCCGACTTCATGCTCTCGAGTTGCAGAGAACAATCCGAACTGAGATGCCTTTTGGGGATTAACCCACTGTAGGCACCATTGTAGCACGTGTGTAGCCCAACCCGTAAGGGCCATGAGGACTTGACGTCATCCACACCTTCCTCCCGCTTATCACGGGCAGTTTCTTTAGAGTGCCCAGCCGAACTGCTGGCAACTAAAGATGTGGGTTGCGCTCGTTGCCGGACTTAACCGAACATCTCACGACACGAGCTGACGACAGCCATGCAGCACCTGTCACCGAGTCACCGAAGTGAAAGATCCATCTCTGGACCGGTCCCGGGATGTCAAGGGTTGGTAAGGTTCTGCGCGTTGCTTCGAATTAAACCACATGCTCCACCGCTTGTGCGGGCCCCCGTCAATTCCTTTGAGTTTTAATCTTGCGACCGTACTCCCCAGGCGGAATGCTTAATCCGTTAGGTGTGTCACCGAATAGCATGCTACCCGACGACTGGCATTCATCGTTTACGGTGTGGACTACCAGGGTATCTAATCCTGTTTGCTCCCCACACTTTCGCACCTCAGCGTCAGTATCGAGCCAGTGAGCCGCCTTCGCCACTGGTGTTCCTCCGAATATCTACGAATTTCACCTCTACACTCGGAATTCCACTCACCTCTCTCGAACTCAAGACTGTTAGTTTTGGAGGCAGTTCCGGGGTTGAGCCCCGGGATTTCACCCCCAACTTTCCAATCCGCCTACGCGCGCTTTACGCCCAGTAATTCCGAACAACGCTAACCCCCTCCGTATTACCGCGGCTGCTGGCACGGAGTTAGCCGGGGTTTCTTTACCAGGTACTGTCATTATCATCCCTGGCGAAAGAGCTTTACGACCCTAAGGCCTTCATCACTCACGCGGCATCGCTAGATCAGGCTTGCGCCCATTGTCTAAGATTCCCCACTGCTGCCTCCCGTAGGAGTCTGGGCCGTGTCTCAGTCCCAGTGTTGCTGATCATCCTCTCAAACCAGCTATAGATCGTAGACTTGGTAGGCCATTACCCCACCAACTATCTAATCTAACGCGGGCCGATCCTTCACCGATAAATCTTTCCCCCGAAGGGCGTATGCGGTATTACTCACCGTTTCCAGTGGCTATTCCGCAGTAAAGGGTACGTTCCCACGCGTTACTAACCCGTCCGCCGCTCACTCCGAAGAGTGCGCTCGACTTGCATGTGTTAGGCGTGCCGCCAGCGTTCGTTCTGAGCCAGGATCAAACTCTCAAGTTGAAAAGCTGTTGCCAGCTTATCCTTGACGTTCGAACCTCTGCACATTGTCCCGACCGGCTTGGCCGGGACGTTCACATCCAGGCTGTTCAAGCCCAGATGCGTCTCTGTTTGTTGTGCTTCAGGTTTCATAAGAAACCGAAAGCCGACAAACAGTGAAGCTGACTATCCATCATCGGATCATGGCCGAAACCATTCACCTAGGTAGCGAGTTATATGTGCAGTTGTTTGTCCATCGAATGAACCAAACCGCCCACATATCTCTTCAGATACTATCAATTTCAAAGAGCGTAGAGACAAAAGAAACAGTGTGCGCCTACTAACTTTCGGCGCGCCCCGCCTCGATCACCTCTGATTTTTCTCGCCGCCTCGTTGCCCTCAAGCCCGTCTGGCGCCCCGACCTGCGCCTCAGCGCCGCCGGTGAAGGGGTATTTACGGATAACTCCCAAACCCCGCAACCCCTTTCTACAAAAAATCAGAAAAAATCCGAAACTTTCCATCATCCCACTGATATTGTTGAATAATATTGAGTGACCCCAGAGTGCCTCATAGCCCTTCGGAAGTTCACGTAGGGGCAGAATTTCGTCCAAAATGCGGCGGTTTCACAACCACTGGTGTAGCACACCCGACTCTCGCGGAATCGCGGGCCTCGACTCGGGTCAAAATTCATCCTCCGAGCGCCGGACTCGGGCCGGGCTGCGAGTCGGAGTCGCGAAATCTGGTACAATTTCGTCCGGACACCGGGAATCGCCGACCTTGCGCCGACTCGGGACCGCACAAGAGGCGCGCAAGGGAGCCTTAAAGGTGCCGTCTTATTGAGCGGCGTAAGAACCATACGGCGCCCAAGCACTATCGAAGGTCCGGCGATCTGAAATCCTGAACGAAAAGGGCCCGCCCTGCGGTGCAGGACGGGCCCAAGTCGATCATGTGCCCAGCGTCAGTGTACGACGTCAGTGGACGACGGCCTCATCCGGTTTGGGCCGGTTGCTCGCCGCAATCCGATCTCCGATGATGAGCCCGTCGGGGCCGGCCGTGACCGGGACGGTGCTGTCATCCTGGATATCTCCAGACAACAGCATTTCCGCCAGGGGATCCTGCAGCGCTTTCTGGATCACGCGTTTGAGGGGGCGCGCGCCATAGACCGGATCATAGCCCTCATCCGCGAGCCAGAGCCGCGCCGCATCATCGAGCTCCAGCCGGATCTTGCGCGTCGCGAGCCGCTTGAAGAGGTTGCGCAGCTGGATCTCGACGATCCCGCCCATATCCTCACGCGCGAGCCGGTCGAAGATGATCATGTCATCGAGACGGTTCAGAAACTCCGGCCGGAAATGCGCCCGGACGGCATCCATCACGTCGCGCTTGGCCTGCGCACTGTCCGCCCCTTCCGGCAATTGGCTCAGGGCCTGGCTGCCGAGGTTGGAGGTCAGCACGATGATCGTCTGCTTGAAATCGACCCGATGCCCCTGCCCGTCGGTCAGGACCCCGTCGTCGAGCACCTGCAAGAGCACGTTAAAGACCTCCGGGTGCGCCTTCTCGACCTCGTCGAAGAGCACGACCTGATAGGGCCGGCGCCGAACCGCTTCGGTCAGCACGCCCCCCTCATCATAGCCGACATAGCCCGGAGGCGCGCCGATGAGACGGCTGACCGCGTGCTTCTCCATGAACTCCGACATGTCGATGCGCACCATCGCGCTGTCGTCGTCAAAGAGATACTCGGCCAGCGCCTTGGTCAGCTCCGTCTTGCCGACGCCGGTCGGGCCGAGGAAGAGGAACGAGCCCAGCGGGCGGTTCTCATCCTGAAGCCCGGCGCGCGCGCGGCGCACGGCGTTGGACACCGCGCTGACCGCAGTATGCTGGCCGATCACCCGGGCGTGCAGCTCATCTTCCATACGCAGCAGCTTCTCGCGCTCGCCTTCGAGCATCTTGGACATGGGGATCCCGGTCCAGCGTTCGACCACCGCAGCGATCTGCTCGGGGCGGACGGCTTCCTCGACGAGCACATCCTGCTGGTCCTGGTTTTCGGCTTCGGCGAGCGCCTTCTCCAGCTTGGGGATCACGCCATAGGAGAGCTCACCCGCCTTGGCGAGATTGCCCTCGCGCTTGGCGATATCGAGCTCGGCGCGGGCGCGGTCGAGTTCTTCCTTGACCTGACGGGCAGAGGCGAGCTTGTCGCGTTCGGCCTGCCACTTCGCGGTCAACTCGGCGCTGCGCTCCTGAAGCTCGGCCAATTCCATCTCCAGCTTTTCGAGCCGATCACGGGAGGCCGTGTCGTCTTCCTTCTTGAGCGCCTCGGCCTCGATCTGCATCTGCAGGATCTGCCGGTCGAGCTGGTCAAGCTCCTCGGGCTTGCTGTCCACTTCCATCCGCAAGCGGGAGGCCGCCTCGTCCATGAGGTCGATCGCCTTGTCCGGCAGGAACCGGTCGGTGATGTAGCGGTGGCTCAGGGTCGCGGCGGACACAAGCGCGCTGTCGGAGATGCGCACGCCGTGGTGCAGCTCGTATTTCTCCTTGATGCCGCGCAGGATCGAGATCGTGTCCTCGACCGTCGGCTCCTCGACCATGACCGGCTGGAACCGGCGGGCCAGGGCCGCATCCTTCTCGACATATTTGCGATATTCATCGAGCGTCGTCGCGCCGATACAGTGCAGCTCACCGCGCGCCAGCGAGGGCTTGATCAGGTTGGCCGCGTCCATTGCGCCATCGGTCTTGCCGGCGCCGACGAGCGTGTGCATCTCGTCGATGAAGAGGATGATCTCGCCTGCGGCAGCCTCGATCTCCTTGAGGATGGCCTTGAGCCGCTCCTCGAATTCGCCGCGATACTTCGCACCGGCGATGAGCGCGCCCATGTCGAGCGCGAGCAGGCGTTTGTTCTGGAGGCTCTCGGGCACGTCGCCGTTCACGATCCGCAGGGCCATGCCCTCGGCAATCGCCGTTTTCCCGACGCCGGGCTCCCCGATCAGGACCGGGTTGTTCTTGGTGCGGCGCGACAGGACCTGCATCGAGCGGCGGATCTCTTCATCCCGGCCGATGATCGGGTCGATCTTGCCCTGCTCGGCGGCTTCGGTGAGATCGCGCGCGTATTTCTTGAGCGCGTCATAGCCCTCTTCGGCGGTCTCGCTGTCCGCCGTCCGCCCCTTGCGGATATCGTTGATCGCCTCGTTGAGCTTTTGCGCGGACATCGCGCCCGCCTCCAGCGCCTCTTTCGCGCCGGATTTCACCATGGCCAGCGCCATGAGAATCCGCTCCACGGGGACGAAGCTGTCGCCCGCCTTCTTGGCGATTTTCTGGGCCTCATCAAGGACCTTCGCGGTCTGGGTATCGAGATAGACCTGGCCCGCGTCGCCGCCGACTTTCGGCTGTTTCGCAAGGCGCGCGTCCAGCGTCTCGACAACCCGGCCGGGCGCTCCGCCCGCGCGGGTGATCAGGTTGGCGGCAAGCCCCTGATCGTCATCCATGAGGGCTTTGAGCAAATGCTCGGGGACAAGGCGTTGGTGCCCGTCCCGAATTGCGATCGTCTGGGCGGCCTGAATGAACCCCCGCGACCGCTCCGTGAACTTCGACAAGTCCATGTGTAGGTCTCCTTTTCAAAGCGCCCGGTGCGTCCTCGCCTGCAAAGCAGCGCGCCGACTGTCGGGCCTCGGCATTGAGATGGGTGTCGGCGCGGCGGCATTCAAGGTAGGAGCATGCTACGGGTTGTCCGAACAGGCCCCTGCTTAATATAGAGAGCGCGCATGCGGGGGGCTGCCCCGCCCCGAACAAGGAAGCCACGATGTCCGATGACCGCCTGATCGTCCCGATTGACCTGCCCGACGCGCTGTCGGGCCTCAAGCTGGTGGAGCTGCTCGGCGATGCGGTCTCCTTCTACAAGATCGGGCTGGGGATGCTGACAGGCGGCGGGCTGGCGCTTGCCAATGAGCTCAAGCAGGAGCACGGGAAGCGCATCTTTCTCGACATGAAGCTCTTTGACATCGGCGCGACGGTGGAGGCCGCCGTCCGCGGGATCGCGCAGTTCGATCTGGATTTCCTGACGGTGCACGGCGATCCGCATGTGGTGCGGGCGGCACGCGAAGGCGCGGCCGCGAGCGACATGAAGATCCTCGCCGTGACGGTCCTGACCTCGCTCGACCGGGCGGATCTGGATGCGGGGCTGATGGCGCCGGGCGCCGTGTCCGACATCGCCGTGACGCGCGCGGCCCGCGCCTTCGAGGCCGGGGCCGACGGGATCATCACCTCGCCGCTCGAAGCGGCCGCGATCCGCGCGCTTCCCGAAGCCCAAGGCCGCCTGATCGTGACCCCGGGCGTCCGCCCCGCCGGCAGCGCGACCGATGACCAGAAACGCATCGCGACCCCCGCCGAAGCGATCCGCGCGGGCGCCAACCATATCGTCGTCGGCCGCCCGATCTGGAAGGCGCCGGACCCGGCACGGGCCGCGCGCGAGATCGCCGCGAGCCTGCCCGCGCTCGAGGAGACCTGAGCCCCCGCGTAGCCCACAGCCCTCCGGGTCAGGCACCGCACCTGCGGCGCAATCGCCACAACGGCGGAAAAGTATGGGTAACCTGACTTGCCGCAGCGGCAAGCGAGTGGCACTCTCTCCCTGTCTTGCGAGACGACGACGACAGGTCCGGCTCCTCCCAACCGGGCGAAACTCCCCCAGCCAAGACGGGGGAGTTTCATTGCGAGACCCTCCCCCATTCACCCCGGCCACATCCGAAAAACCGAATCGCATTTCGGGTCGGGCACCCTGCGAAAACGAAAAAAGCCGCCCCGAGGGCGGCTTCCTTCATCGCGCTCACGCAAGCGTGAGGCCGGCTTCAGCCCTGGCGAGCTTTGAAGCGGCGCTGCGTCTTGTTGATCACATAGACGCGGCCCTTGCGGCGCACAACGCGGCAATCCCGATGGCGCTGCTTGAGCGAACGGAGCGAGTTCCGGACCTTCATGGTCGTCTCCTTCATATCGCGGCGCAAGCGATGCGCCTTTGTTTCGGGGGCTTCGGCGAACCGAAGCGGTGAATTCATGGTGGGCGATACTGGGATCGAACCAGTGACCCCTTCGATGTCAACGAAGTGCTCTACCGCTGAGCTAATCGCCCGTCCCCGCATTCGTTCCGTTCCACATCCCCAAAAAAATGAGGACGCGGGCGAACCGCGTCGGGTGAGCGGTCTATAAAAGGAGTCGAAGGGGGGATCAAGGGGGTTTTGGCGTCGGAGATTATTAGGCTATGTAGGGAGCAGAAGGGGAGCCCCGTGTTGCCACAGTCTTTTGTTCTTGAACGGCCTCGTGACCGCAGCACGAGCGTGATTTTTTCCTCGCCCCATAGCGGCAGTGATTACCATTGGACGTTCCTGCAACGCACGCGGCTGAGCGAATCCCAGATCCGCTCGTCGGAGGATGCCTTCGTCGATCGGCTCATCGACATGGCCCCGAGCCTCGGGGCGCCGCTGCTGCGCGCCGTTGCGCCGCGCGCCTATATCGATCTGAACCGCGCCGCCAATGAGCTCGATCCCGCGCTGGTCGACGGGGTCCACAAGCTCGCGCACAACCCCCGCGTAGCCTCCGGCCTTGGGGTGATCCCGCGGGTGGTCTCCGGGGCGCGCTCGATCTATTCGGGCAAGATTTCCCGGACCGAGGCCGAAAGCCGGATCGAACGGTTCTGGCATCCCTACCACACCCAGCTCGCAACCCTGATCCACGAAAGCCACGCGGCGTTTGGCGGGGCGACGCTCATCGACATGCACTCGATGCCGCACGAGGCCGTCGAGAGCATGGGCCGGCCCGGGGCCGTGCGACCCGACGTTGTCATCGGCGATCGCTTCGGCGCCTCGGCGTCGGCCGAGCTTGTCGAGCGGATCGAAGCGATTTTCGTCGGCGCAGGGTTCAACGTGGCGCGCAACGCGCCCTTCGCGGGGGCCTACATCGTCCAGACCTATGGCCGCCCGGCGCGCAATCAGCATGCGGTCCAGATCGAGATCGACCGGTCGCTCTACATGAACGAAGAGACCATCACGCCCAACTCCTGTTTCGACGAGTTCCGCGCGGTGATGGCCGGTGTCGTGACCCAGCTGACCGACCTTGGCCGCGGCGCCATGCCCCTCGCGGCCGAATAGCCCGGCGCTCTACCGCAACGACCGCCCCTTGAGGATCGCATCCGGCCCGTAGCGGGCGCGGATCGCATCGGTGGCCGCCTCGGCCCGGTCGCGCCGCGCCGCATCGGGATCGAGCAGATCGGCAACCGCCGCCCCCGCCTGCTCCGCTTCGGGAGCGATCTCGCTCAGCCCCACACCCAGAAGCCGGAACGGCCCCTGCGATTCGGCCGCATCGAGCATCTCCCGCGCCACGCGGTAAATCCGGTCGGCAAATTGCACCGGCTCGCCGAGGCTCTTGCGTCGGCTGATCAGGCTGTGATCGGCGCGCTTAAGCTTGAGCGTGACCACCCGGCCCGCAAGCGATTTGGCCTTGGCCCGATCGGCCACCTTCTCGGCCATGCGCCACAGGTGCCCATCGAGCAGCGACGGATCGGCGGTATCCTCGTGAAAGGTCGTCTCGTTGGAGATCGACTTCATCGGGCGATGCGCCGCAATCTGCCGGTTGTCCTGACCGCGCGCCAGATGCCAGAGCCGATCGCCCATCGTGCCGAAGCGCGCATGCAGATCGCGCCGGTCCCAGCGGAGCAGATCGGCGAAGGTGCGGATGCCCGCCTTGTCGAGCGCCGCCTGCCCCGCCGCGCCAACGCCCCAGATCATCCGCACCGGCTTGTCGCGCAGAAAGCTCTGCGTCTCGGCCTCCCCGATGACCGCGAAGCCGTGCGGCTTGTCGAGATCGGAGGCGACCTTGGCGAGAAACTTGTTGTGGCTGAGCCCCACCGAGCCGGTCAGGCCCAGCTCATCGCGCATCCGCCGCACCAGCCGCGCGAGCATCACCGCCGGCGGCGCCCCGTGCAAACGCGCCGTGCCGCGCAGATCGAGGAAGGCTTCGTCGAGCGAGAGCGGCTCGATCGAGGGGGTCAGCTCCAGCATCATCGCCTTGATCGCGCGGGAGGCCTCGACGTAGGCCTCCATCCGCGGGCGAATGACCACCGCCTCGGGGCAGAGCTTTTTCGCCTGGAACATCGGCATCGCCGAGCGCACCCCGCGAATGCGCGCCACGTAGCAGGCGGTCGAGACCACCCCGCGCCGCCCCCCGCCAATGATCACCGGCTTGTCCGCGAGCGAGGGATCGTCACGCTTTTCCACGCTGGCGTAGAACGCATCGCAATCCATATGCGCGATCGCGAGATCAAAGAGCTCGGGGTGCGCCACCACGCGCGGCGAGCGGCACTCCGGGCAGCGGCGGCCGGCGTCAAAACAGGTCAGGCAATCGCGGCAAAGTGCGGGCATGGGCTGAGTTTACGCCCCCGGGGCAAAGATTGACAGCGACGCTACCGCGCGCGCGATCACAACAAAAAAAGGGCCGCCCGGGGCGACCCTTTTGAGACGTCGGGTGAGCCCCTCAGCCGTTGACACTGTCTTTCAGCGCCTTGGCGATGGTCATCTTGACGACCTTGTCCGCGTCTTTCTTGATCTGCTCGCCGGTGGCCGGGTTGCGGACCATGCGCTCGGGGCGCTCGCGGCAGTAGATCTTGCCGACGCCGGGCAGGGTCACGGCGCCGCCGGAGGCGACTTCGCGGGAAATGATGTTCACGATCGACTCAAGCGCGGTGCCCGCGGTTTTCTTGTCGGCGTCCATTTCCTCGGCCAGCGCGGCAACGAGTTGTGTCTTTGTCATAGGTTTCGCCATGGTGTTGTCCTCCGTCAGCCCTTACCTTGGGGCTTGTTGTCAGGTTCTTGCCGTATGTTGTTATGGTTCACAACTATTGGTGGAGATATGCAAGAGAAAAAGGCGATTTTGTGCCCTAACAAGGTGTTTTTCACAAAAACGCGGTCTCTTCAAAGCTCCTGAGCTTGCGGGAATGGATCCGCTCCAGCGGCATTTCCCGCAAAGTCTCCATCGCGCGGATGCCGATGCGCAGATGGCGCGAGACCTGGGTGCGATAGAAATCCGAGGCCATGCCGGGCAGTTTGAGCTCGCCGTGCAGCGGTTTGTCGGACACGCACAGGAGCGTGCCGTAGGGCACCCGGAAGCGGAAGCCGTTGGCGGCGATGGTGGCGCTTTCCATGTCGAGCGCGATGGCGCGGGACTGGCTCAGCCGCTGCACCGGGCCGGACTGGTCGCGCAGCTCCCAGTTTCGGTTGTCGATGGTGGCCACCGTGCCGGTGCGCATGATGCGCTTGAGCTCGTAGCCCTCCAGCTCCGTGATCTGTTCGACCGCGTCTTCCAGCGCGATCTGGATCTCCGCCAGCGCCGGGATCGGCACCCAGACGGGAAGATCATCATTAAGGACGTTGTCTTCGCGCAGATAGGCGTGGGCGAGGACGAAATCGCCGAGTTTTTGCGTGTTGCGCAACCCCGCGCAGTGGCCGACCATGAGCCAGGCATGGGGCCGCAGGACGGCGATATGATCGGTCGCGGTCTTGGCGTTGGAGGGCCCGACGCCGATGTTCACCAGCGTGATCCCGCCCCCGCCCTCGCGCTTGAGGTGGTAGGTCGGCATCTGCGGCAGTTTCGCCGGGATCGGCAGCGGCGCGTCGGCGCTGGTGATCTCCACGTTCCCGGGCCCGACGAAGCTGGTGTAGCCCGACGCCGGATCGGCCAGCATCGCGCGAGCGTAGGCCTCGAACTCCTCGACGTAGAACTGGTAGTTGGTGAAGAGCACGTGGTTCTGGAAATGCTCCGGCGTGGTGGCGGTGTAATGCGCCAGCCGGGCGAGCGAGTAATCCACGCGCTGCGCGGTGAAAGGGGCGAGCGGCCGGGTCCCGTCGGGGAACCGCAGGCCGAAGCCGTTGACGATGTCGTCATTCGTGGTCGAAAGATCCGGCACATCGAAGATATCGCGCAGGGTGAAATCCGCCGCGCCCTCTTGCGGGACGGTCAGCGACGGGTCGTTCAGGACCGCGAAATGCACCGGGATCGGCGTTGTAGAGGCGCCGATAGTGACGGGCACGCCCTGATTCTTGATCAGGATCGCGATCTGCTGGGTCAGGTAGTTCTCGAAGAGGTCAGGCCGGGTGATCGTGGCGGTGTAGCTCCCCGGTTCGGTCACGTGGCCAAAGCTGAGCCGCGAATCGACCGAGCGGTAGGAGGTCGTGGTGATCCGGATTTCGGGGTAGAAGGCGCGGAACCGCTGCGAGGTATCGCCCGAGCCGAGCACTTCGGTGAAATGCTTCGTGAGAAACCCGGTGGCCTCGGAATAGAGCTGCTTGAGCCGCGCGACCGCCTGGGCCGCATCGTGAAACGCCTCGGGCGCCGGGGCCTGCGGGGTGCGCAGGGGCAGATCGGTGGTATCTTCGAACATCAGGTCTCCTCGAAGAGCTCCGTGAGCTCGAACCGTGTGACATCAACCAGTCCCAGATCGGATATCCTGAGTTCCGGGATGACGACAAGGGCCAGCAGGGAATGTTGCATGAAGGCATTGTTGAGGGTGCAGCCGCAGGCCTCCATCGCCGCGCCAAGCGCCTCGGCCTTTGCGGCCACCTCGCGGGCGGGCGCGTCGCTCATCAATCCCGCGATCGGCAGCTCGACCAGCGCCTTTTCGGATCCATCAGCCCAGAGGGTCACACCGCCGCCCACCTCGGTCAGCCGGTTCGCGGCCGCGGCCATCATCTCGCGGTCGGTCCCGACGACGATCATGTGGTGGCTGTCATGGGCAACGGTCGAGGCCAGTGCCATGCGCCCCGCGTAGCCGAAGCCGGACACGAAGCCGTTGGTGACCCCGCCCGTGCCCCGGTGCCGTTCTACAAGCGCGATCTGGGCGACCCCGCCAGCGCCTTCCACGATCCCGCCGGAGACCGGCAATTCGGCGGTGAGCGCCTTGGTCGGGGCCTGGTTTTCGACCACGCCGATCACCTTCGCGGTCACGCTGTTCGCCCCCTCCGGCGCGGCGATCTCGAAGTCCGCCGCCCCGAGGGCCTTGCCCAGATGCACGGTCTGCCGCGCGGCGTCGGGCCAATCGTAATGCGGGCACTCGGCGAGGCAGGCGCCATCTTTGGCGACCGTCACGCCCCGCGCGATAACATGCTCGATGGGCAGGGTTTCGAGATCCGAGGTCAGGATGATATCGGCCCGCCGCCCCGGCGCGATGGAGCCCAGCTCGCGCTCCAGCCCGAAATGGGTCGCGGTGTTGATCGTCGCCATCTGCAAGGCCACCACCGGATCGCAGCCGCAGGCAATCGCATGGCGCACCACGCGGTTCATATGGCCGTCGTTCACAAGCGTGCCGGAATGGCAATCGTCGGTGCAAAGGATGAAGCCGCGCGGGTCGAGCCCCTTTTCGGTCACTGCGGTGATCTGGCTCTCGACATCGTACCACGCCGATCCAAGCCGCAGCATTGCGCGCATCCCCTGCCGGACGCGGGCGATGGCGTCCTCTTCGCGGGTCCCCTCGTGATCGTCCGCCGGGCCGCCGGCGGCATAGGCATGAAAGGCGGGGCCCAGATCTGGCGAGGCATAATGCCCCCCCACGGTCTTGCCCGCGCCCTGCGTCGCGGCGATCTCGGCCAGCATCTTGGCGTCACCGGCCACGACACCGGGGAAATTCATCATCTCGCCAAGGCCGACAATCCCGGGCCAGCCCATCGCTTCGGCCACGTCCTCGGGCGTGATTTCATGGCCGGTGGTCTCGAGCCCCGGCGCCGATGGCGCGCAGGAGGGCATCTGGGTGAAGATGTTGATGGGCTGCAAAGCGGCCTCATCATGCATCATGCGCACGCCACCGAGGCCGAGGACATTGGCGATCTCATGCGGGTCGGTGAACATCGAGGTGGTGCCATGGGGGATCACCGCGCGCGCGAATTCCGCCGGGGTGAGCATCCCGCTCTCGACATGCATATGCGCGTCGCACAGCCCAGGGATCATGTAGCGCCCACCCGCCTCGATGATCTCGGTGCCCGCGCCCACGCAATGGCCCGCATCGGGGCCCACATAGGCGATCCGCCCGGCCTTCACCGCGATGTCATGCCCCGGCAAAACCTCGCGCGTGTGCACATTGACCCAAACCCCGCCCCGGATCACCAGATCCGCGGAGGCGCGCCCCGCCGCCACGGCCACCAGATCGGCGGCCACCTCGGCCCAAGTTTTCAGTGTTGCATCGCTCATGAGAAAGCGTCGCATGAGCGCGGGCGGGTTTCAAGCGCAGCTGGCGCCGCTACAGCCGGAAAATGATCGGTCATTTTCCGGACCGTTTTCTGACCGATCAGAAAACGGATGGTGCTCGACCGGCCGCGCAAGGATGGTCTTGGATTCCTGCATGAGACCTGCCACTGACAGAGGCGTCAAACCGTTGAGCGAAAGGACCAGACCGATGCGCATGACCACCGAAGAAGCCTTCGTGAAGACGTTGCAGCGCCACGGCATTGAACACGCATTTGGTATTATCGGCTCCGCCTTCATGCCGATTTCCGATCTTTTCCCCCGCGCCGGCATCACCTTCTGGGACTGCGCCCATGAAGGTTCCGGCGGGATGATGGCCGACGGATTCACCCGCGCCTCGGGCAAGATGTCGATGATGATCGCCCAGAACGGGCCGGGCATCACCAATTTCGTCACCGCCGTGAAGACCGCCTACTGGAACCACACGCCGCTCCTGCTGGTCACGCCGCAGGCCGCCAACAAGACCATCGGTCAGGGCGGTTTTCAGGAGGTCGAGCAGATGAAGCTCTTCGAGGACATGGTCGCCTATCAGGAAGAGGTCCGCGATCCGAGCCGGATCGCCGAAGTGCTCAACCGTGTGATCCTCAACGCCCGCCGGGCATCCGCACCTGCGCAGATCAACGTGCCGCGCGATTTCTGGACGCAGGTGATCGATATCGAGCTGCCCGCCATCGTCGAGTTCGAGCGCCCCTCCGGTGGCGAAAGCGCACTTGCCGAGGCCGCAGCTCTCCTCGCGGACGCCAAATCCCCGGTGATGCTCAATGGCGCGGGCGTGGTCCTTGCCGGCGCCATCCCGGCGACCATCGCGCTGGCTGAAAAGCTCGCCGCGCCGGTCTGCGTCGGCTACCAGCACAACGACGCCTTCCCCGGCTCCCATCCGCAATTCGCGGGGCCCCTGGGCTACAACGGTTCCAAGGCCGGGATGGAGCTCATCCGCGAGGCCGATGTGGTCCTCGCCCTCGGCACCCGGCTCAACCCGTTCTCGACCCTGCCCGGCTACGGGCTCGACTACTGGCCCAAGGACGCCAGGATCATTCAGGTGGACATCAACCCCGACCGGATCGGGCTCACCAAGACGGTGAGTGTCGGGATCGTCGGGGACGCGCGGAAGGTGGCCGAGAGCCTGTGCGAGAGGATCGGCGAGGTGGAAGCCCCGGCCAAACGCGCGCGGCTCGACAAGATCGCGCAGCGCAAATCGGTCTGGGCGCAGCAGCTCGCCGCGATGGACCATGAGGATGACGATCCCGGCACCTCATGGAACGAACGCGCCCGCGCCGCCAAGCCCGAGTGGATGAGCCCGCGCATGGCTTGGCGCGCGATCCAGTCGGCCCTGCCGAAAGAGGCGATCATCAGCTCCGACATCGGCAACAACTGCGCTATCGGCAACGCCTACCCGAGCTTCGAGGCGGGGCGCAAATACCTCGCGCCCGGGCTCTTCGGCCCCTGCGGCTACGGGCTGCCCGCGATCATCGGCGCCAAGATCGGCTGCCCGGATGTGCCGGTCGTGGGCTTCGCGGGCGACGGGGCCTTCGGCATCGCCACCACCGAGCTCACCGCCATCGGCCGGCCCGAATGGCCCGCGATCACCATGGTCGTTTTCCGCAACTATCAGTGGGGCGCCGAAAAGCGCAATTCGACGCTTTGGTATGATGACAATTTCGTCGGCACCGAGCTTGATGATGACGTCTCCTACGCCGGGATCGCGCGCGCCTGCGGGCTTCAAGGCGTCGCCGCGCGGTCGATGGATGAGCTGACCGAGGCGCTCCGGACCGCGATCCGCGACCAGATGGAGCACGGCAAGACGACGCTTATCGAGGCGATGATCAACCAGGAACTGGGCGAACCCTTCCGCCGCGATGCGATGAAAAAGCCCGTCGCGGTGGCCGGGATTGACCCGGCGGACATGCGACCGCAGACCGTCTGATCCGCGATGCCGGACCGCGGCGCCATTCTCGTTCTCAATGCCGGCTCCTCTTCGCTGAAAATGGCGCTGGTGGAGGGCGGCGAGACCGGCCTTTCGGGGCAGGTGGACGGGATCGGCGGGGCGGCCCGGGTGCGCATTGGCGGCGCGGCGCGCCCGGCGGCCATCGCCGACCATGCCGCCGCGGTCGATGCCCTGCTGAACGGGCTGGAGGCGTGCGGTGTAGCGCTGGCCGATCTTCGGGCCGCGGCGCACCGGATCGTGCATGGCGGCGCGCGGCTCACCGCGCCCGTCCGCCTGACCGAGGATGCGCTGGCCGAACTGGCGCGCAACGCCCACCTCGCACCGCTCCACACGCCCCACGCCCTCGCCGCGATTCAAGCGGTCGCCCAACGCGCGCCAGACCTGCGCCAATGCGCGAGTTTCGACACCGGGTTTCACGCCACACAGCCGGAGCTTGCCACGCGCTACGCCCTGCCCGACGCGCCGGAGACGGCCGGGCTGCGGCGGTGGGGCTTTCACGGGCTGAGCTACGCCGCGCTCGTGGATGGGTTCGAGGGTGTGACCGGCCGCCCCCTGCCGCGCCGCCTTCTGGCCTGTCACCTTGGCAACGGCGCCTCGCTCTGCGCGATCCTCGAGGGGCGCTCGGTCGCCACCACGATGGGGTATGATCCGCTGTCGGGCCTCACCATGGGCACGCGGGCAGGCGAGATTGACGCGGGCGCCGTGCTGGCCCTGGCCGACCGGCTCGGAGTCGATGGCGCGCGCGAGATGCTGGGCAAGAAATCGGGGCTCAAGGCGCTCGGCGGCCAATCGGACATGCGCGCGCTGCTCGCCTCCGAGAGCCCCGCCGCGCGTTTCGCGATCGCGCATTTCACCTACTGGGCCGCCCGGGCCGCGGGCTCGATGATCGCGGCGATGGAGGGGCTCGACGCCATCGCCTTCACCGGCGGGATCGGCGAACACGCCGCCCCCATCCGCGCGGGAATTCTGGACCGCCTGGCCTGGACCGGCGCCAGCTACGAGCCCGCGTTGAACGAGGCCGCCGCCCCCGTGATCGGAGACGGCGCGATCCTCGCCGCGATCATCCCCGCAGCAGAAGAGGCGCGCATCGCCGGCGAGGCCGCGCGCCTGCTTCAGGGGTGATCCTCAGACGCTGAGGCAGACGTATTTCATCTCGAGGTAGTCCTCGATGCCGAGATGGCTGCCCTCGCGGCCCATGCCCGACTGCTTGATCCCGCCAAAGGGGCCAAGCTCGGTCGAGATGATGCCGGTGTTGACCCCGACGATCCCGTATTCGAGCGCCTCGGCGACCTTGTAGACCCGGCTGAGATCCTTGGCATAGAAATAGCTCGCGAGCCCGAAGATGGTGTCGTTGGCCATGGCGATGACCTCGTCTTCGTCCTTGAAGCGGAACAGCGGGGCGAGCGGGCCGAAGGTCTCCTCGCGGGCGACCTTCATCTCCTGCGTGACCCCGGTCACCAGCGTCGGCTCCCAGAAGGTTCCGCCAAGGTCATGGGGGTTGCCACCGACCACGACCGAGCCGCCCTTCGCTTCAGCATCGGCCAGATGCTCGCGCACCTTCTCGACCGCCTTGTCGCTGATGAGCGGGCCGGCTTCGGTGCCGTCCTCCAGCCCGTCTCCCACCTTGAGCGCGCGGACCGCTTCGGCGAGCTTGGCGGCAAAGGCGTCATAGACCCCGTCCTGCACGTAAATCCGGTTGGCGCAGACGCAGGTCTGACCGTTGTTGCGGAACTTGCACATCATCGCGCCTTCGACCGCCGCGTCGAGATCGGCGTCGTCAAAGACAATGAAGGGCGCGTTGCCGCCGAGCTCCATCGAGCATTTCATCACCTGATCCGCCGCCTGCCGCAGCAGGATGCGGCCTACTTCGGTCGAGCCGGTGAAGGTCAGCTTGCGCACCGCCGGATTCTCGCAGAACTCCTTGCCGACCTCGCTCGCGCTGGTGGAGGGAAGCACGTTGAAGACGCCCGCCGGCACGCCCGCCCGCTCGGCCAGCACGGCCATCGCCAGCGCCGAGAGCGGCGTCTCGGCGGCGGGCCGCGACAGGAAGCTGCACCCGGCGGCGAGCGCCGGGGCGACCTTGCGCGCGATCATCGCGTTGGGGAAATTCCACGGCGTGATCGCCCCCACCACGCCGATGGGCTGCTTGAGCACCATGAGGCGCGTGTTGCGCAGGTGGCCGGGGATGGTCTCGCCATAAATGCGCTTGGCCTCCTCGCCGAAAAACTCGATGTAACTCGCGCCGTAGGCGATCTCGCCCCGCGCCTCGGCCAGTGGTTTGCCCATTTCGGCGGTCAGGATCAGCGCGAGGTCCTCGGCGTTTTCGATCATCAGATCGTACCACTTGCGCATAACGCCCGCGCGCTCCTTGCCCGTCATCGCCGCCCAGCCCGGCTGCGCCGCTTCAGCCGCCGAGATGGCCTCGGCAACCTGCGCCCGGCTTACATCGGCGACCTGCGCGATCACATCGCCGCGCGCGGGGTTTGTCACGTCAAAGCGCCCGTCCGCGCCCTCGACCCAGGCACCGCCGATATAGGCCCGCTCGACCAGAAGGCCCGGATCTTTCAGGAGGCTGGCAAGGTTTGTGGTTTTGTCCAACATGGGTTCACTCCGTTTCATGACCGATCCCGGGGATCTTCCGCCCCAGCCAAATCACCTCGCCCCGTGCTTGTCCAGCGCCGGCGCGGGCGCGCGGGGCGACAGCGACAAAAGTGGGCCCTCCACCGCGCGCGCTTGCGTGCTAGGCTCGGCCCATGCGCATGTTGGCCGCCCTTTTCCTTTGCCTCTTGCCCGGGCTTTTGCGGGCCGCGGATCTGACCGTGCTGGTCGATCGGCGCGACGACGAGTTGCAGCTGTTCGTCCGGCTGCCGGCGGCGGATCTGGAGGCGGTCTTCGGCCTCTCGCCGGCCCCGCTGGCCGATGCTGAGGGGCGGGTCTCCTTCGCCCGGCTGCGCGAGGAGGGGACCTATGAGTTCACCGAAGTGCTCGCGGCAACAATCGGGCTCCGCGCCGGCGGCGCACACCATGGGTTCGAGGCGATGTCGGTGATGGTGCATCCGCCTGAGAACGCGCTGCCCTTCGCGACCCCGCTCGACGGGCTGCTTGCCATGAGCGCCTGCATCGGGACGGACACGGCCGAGCCGCCGCGCGTCGCCGAGCTTGAGCTCATCGGCGGGTTCATCACCTACCCCGTCGCCGGGCTCGCCGAGGTGATGATCAGCTTGCCCAACCGCGAGGCGCTCGAGGCCGAGGTCCTGACGTTCAAAGCGGGCGTGCCGCTCTCGCGCGAGACCGTAACTCTCCCGCCCCGCGGGACAATCACGCTGCCCGCGGCGGAAAACTGGATCCGGCGGTTGCTGCGCCGGTTGCCCGGACCGGCCTGATCCCTCAGCCCCGCGCGCCCTCGAAGCGCTCCAGCCTGACGCCGCCAGCCTCCAGCGCCCCCCGGACGCCCCGGGCCAAGCCCACCGCCTCGGCGCTGTCGCCATGGACGCAGATCGTGTCGATCCGGGCGGGGATGCGCCGGCCCGACCGCGCGATCAGCGCGCCATGGCGCAGCATCTCCAGTATGCGCGCGCCGGCCGCTTCGGCGGTGTCGATCATCGCGCCCTCTGAGCCGCGCGGCACCAGCGTACCGTCGTCCTCATACCCCCGGTCGGCAAAGATCTCCCCCGCCCAGGCGCAGCCAAGCGCCCGCGCCTCGGCCTCCAGCGCCGTCGCGGGCAGCACAACCATGATCAGGTCCGGATCCACCCGCAGCGCCGCGTCGAGACAGGCCCGGGCAAGGGCCGCATCGGTGCTCGCCATGTTGGACAGCGCGCCGTGCAGCTTGACGTGGCGCAGCGCGCCCCCCGCCGCCCGCGCCATCCCGGCGGCCGCGCCGACCTGATAGCTCACCAGATTGCCGACCTCTTCGAGCGAAAGCGCCATCCGCCGCCGCCCGAACCCCTGCAGGTCGGCAAAGCCCGGATGCGCCCCGATCCCGACACCGCGCGCCACCGCGCCCCGCATCACGCCCGCCATCACATCCGGATCGCCCGCGTGAAAGCCGCAGGCGATATTGGCCGAGCTCACCACATCGAGCAGCGCGGCGTCATCGCCCATGGTCCACGGGCCGAAGGATTCGCCCATATCCGCGTTGAGATCGATCCGGCTCTGCATTCCGCGCCTCCCTGTCCGCCCCCAGACCTGCCGCCAATCGCGGCGGTGATCAAGCGCCCTCTTGCGCGCGCGGGCCGGGGGTGGTCATCTCTGCGCCGGGGAGGACGGGCCGATGCGTTGGGCGAGTGTTGCGGGGATCATCTGCGTTGCGGGGGCGGCGATCGCCGGCGATGTGCCGGGGCGCGCCGCCTTGCCCGCGCCGGTGTCGGATGCCGATTTCATGGCCCCCGATCCCGCCTCCGTCGCGCTTGGGCACAAGCTTTTCTACGATCCGATCCTGTCGGGCAATCGCAACATCTCCTGCGCCACCTGCCATCACCCCCGCTTCGGGACGAGCGACGGCGTTTCGCTTTCGCTCGGGGAAGGCGGCATCGGGCTCGGGCCCGACCGGCGGGTGGATCCGGACAACCCGCCCGAAGAGCTGATCCCGCGCAACGCGCCCGCGCTCTTCAACCTCGGGGCACATGAGTTCACCGTGCTGTTTCACGACGGCCGGATCGAAGCCGACCCGTCCCGCGCCTCGGGCTTTCGCACGCCGATGGGCCCCGAGATGGTCGAGGGATTCGACAGCCTCCTCTCCGCCCAGACGATGTTTCCCGTCCTGAGCCAGGACGAAATGGCCGGGCATTACAGCGAAAACGAGGTGGCCCAGGCCGTCCGCCAGGGGTTCATCACCGGCCCCGATGGCGCTTGGGAGAAAATCTCGGCCCGGGTGCGCGCCATTCCAGACTATGCGGCCGGGTTCGAGGCCCTGCTCGGCCGGCCCGCCGCGACCCTCAGCTTTGCCGATATCTCCAACGCCATCGCCGATTTCATCGCCGTGGAGTGGCGCGCCGACCAGAGCCCGTTTGACGCCCACCTGCGCGGCGAGGCCTCGCTGACCGGGGCCGCCGCCGCGGGAATGGCGCTGTTTTACGGGCCAGCGCGCTGCGCCGGGTGCCACTCCGGCCCGTTCCAGACCGACCACGGGTTTCATGCGATGGGCGTGCCGCAATTCGGGCCGGGCAAGGCCGCGCGCTTCGAGAGCCACCGCCGCGACATGGGGCGAATGCGTGTGACCGGCCGCGCCGAGGACGCCTATGCCTTCCGCACGCCGAGCCTGCGCAATGTCGCCCAAACCGGGCCCTACGGCCATGTGGGAAGCCACACCGATCTGGGCGCCTTCCTGCGGTTTCACATCGATCCCGTGGGGCAGAGCGGCGGTTATGATCCCGCCGCTGCCCGGCTCCCCGAGCTGCATCCGGGGGCCTTCGATCCGCTGGCGGACAGCGCCGAGCGCGCAGCGATTGCCGCCGCCGTTACCGCGCAACCCGTTGCGCTTGAGGCCGAGGAGATCACGGCGATCCTCGCCTTTCTCGACGCGCTGACGGACACGAGCGCCATCGCGGGCCGGCTCGGCGTGCCCGAGACTGTGCCCAGCGGGCTGCCCGTCGATCAGTGACCGCGCGGCTCAGCGCGAGAGCAGGACCCGGCGGTTGACGCCGCTCTCCTGCCAGTCGCTCCAGACCCCGTCCGGCCAGCGCACCCTGAGACGCGCCTCTTCCGCCGTGCCGAGCCCGAAATGCTGCGGTCCGAGCGCCCCGCCCGCGTGGCCGCCGCCCGATGTCACCTCGCGCGTGCGGCGCTGCCCGGCGGCCTCAAGCTCGATCCGAGCGCCGATGGCGTCCCGGTTCGCGCCCGCCTGCCGCAGCGAGACCGCAAGCCACGCGCCGCCATCGCTGAGGTTGCGGTAAACCTCGGCCTCCGCGCGCCGGTTGACCACCACCAGATCGAGCCGCCCGTCGCCATCCAGATCGGCAAGCGCCGCGCCGCGCCCCCGGGCAACGCTGGCCACCCCGGCCAGATGCGCGGCCTCGGTGAAGCGCCCGTCCGCGCCCTGCAACAGCAGGTTGTTGGGATCCTCCATCGCGTTGGAGGGCATCTGGTCCACGTTGCCCTTGGCGATGAAGAGATCGTCGCGGCCGTCGTTGTTCACATCGCCAAACTCGGCGTGCCAACCTGTCGCCGGGCGGCCGTCATCGCCGATGAAGGGCCGTTGGGCATAGGTCCCGAGATCGTAAGGCGCGGCGTCATAGCCGCCATCGGGCCGGGCGATCTGCAACAGCTGGTCGCCCATCGAGGTGGACATGACCTCGGGCAGCCCGTCGCCGGTGAGATCGCGGCTGGCGATGCCCATGCCCCAGATCGACACCCGCGGCCAGCCCTCCGCCTCCCCGAGCCAGGCCAGATCAGAGAGCCGCAGGAGCTGCTCGTAGCCGCCGCGCAGGTAATAGTGGCGGTCGTTCGAGATGCGCAGATCGGCGGGCCGGTCGCGGCCCCGGTCGGAAAAGAGCATCGACAGCGGGCAATAGCTCGGCTCCAGCGCGCGTGGCGCCCCGTAGCCCTCGCCGCTCGGGCGATAGAGCATGTTGGTGTCGCAGGTGCCGAAGGGCCCCTCGGGATCGGCGCGGTCGACATAGTTGCCGATGGCCAGCGTGGGCCAGCTTTGCCCCGCCTCCCACGTCGCCGAAAACGCAGTGCTCCAGGCCGCGCGACCGTCAAAGCCCCAAGCTTCGTTGGCGCGGCTGAAGGCGCAATCGCCCTCCCCGCGCAGAAGTATGTTTTCCCCGTCGCGCAGGACGACGAGATCGGCCGCTCCGTCGCTGTCGATGTCGAGCGGGTAGGCGCCCGTTACCCCGGTGATCCGGGGCAGCTCGGCGCGCGCGAAGCGCAGCTTGCCGGCTTCGGACCGGTTGAGAAAGAGCGCCGCCGGGGACGCGCCACCGGCCATGAAGAGCTCCGGCCGATTGTCGCCGTTGCAGTCGAAGACCGCGACCCCGCCGCCAACGAAATGAGACCAGCCGCCGCTGTAAAGATGCCCGCCGGGCAGCGCCTCGGGCACCGGCTCGAACCGGACCTCCGCCGCGCCAGGCCCGGGCGCCAGAAGCGCCAGCACCAACGCCAGCGCCCTCATGCGGCGAACCCCTCTCCGGCGCTACGTCGTGCGGAGGCTTCGGCCAGAGCCATCGTCGCGGCCCCCCGCGCCCAGACCAGCCCGCCCCAGGCGTTGATCTCGATCGGCGGCGCATCCTTGCCCGTACTGACCGACAGCGCGCGGGTCTCCGTCAGGACCTCTTCGGCATAGAGATAGTCGAATTTCATCCGCCCGCCGGAAATGATGATCAGGCTGGGATCGAAGAGCGACGTGATGTTCGAGAGCCCCACCGCGAGATAGCGCCCGGCGCGGCGGAAGATCGCGCGCGCGGCCTCGTTGCCCGCCTTGGCGTGATCGTAGAGGCTCTCCAGCAGGACCTGCGAGGAGGTCGCGCCCGATAGCCCGATCCCCATCGCCACCGATGCCTCGCGCACCAGCGCATAGTCGGCGACATAGGCCTCAAGGCAGCCCCGCTGGCCGCAGCGGCACAGCGCGCCGTCGAGCTGGACCTTGGTGTGGCCGAGCTCCAGCCCGGCGCTGTGCGTCCCCCGGTAGACCCGGTTGCCGAGCACCAGCCCCATGCCGAGCCCGTTCTCGATCGTGACCACGGCGAAATTGCTGATCCGGCGGCCCGCGCCGTACCACAGCTCGGCGAGCGTCACGAGGTTGGCGTCGTTGTCGATGACCACGCGCGTGCCAAGCCGGTCGGCCAGAAGATCGGCCAGGGGCACCGCGCGCTCGCTCAGAATGGGCGACCAGTTTATGACCCCGCGCTGGTGATCGACGACGCCGGGAAGGCCGACGCCAAGCCAATCGATCTCCGCCGCGCTCATCCCGCCGTCCTTGAGCAGCGCGCGATAGACCGCCTCGGCCTCCTGGAGCAGCCCGTTCGTATCGCTCTGCCCCGCCCGCCGCGGCAGGGAGACATCGGCCACCGCCTTGCCCGCGTAGTCGAGGATGATGCCCGAATGGGTCACGTCGCTGAGCATGACGCCAGCCACGTAGCCTGCATCCGCGCGCACCTTGAGCGCCACGGGCGGGCGGCCGCGCGTCGTCTCGCGCGCAGGCGTCTCGACCTCTTCCACGAGCCCTTCGCCGAGGAGACCGGCGACGAGATTGGTCACGGTCGCGGGGCTGATGTCGAGCCGCCGCGCCACGTCGCGCCGCGAGATCTGACCCGCCGCGCGCACGCAGTCATAGACCTCGCGTCGGAGCATTGGCGCCGCCGAATCGCCTGCCTCGAGGACCGGGCCGATCCCGTCCGCAGGCAGGGTCAGCTCTTGCAAACGGTCCGCCATTCCACCTCCCAATTAATTTATTGGGCAAACTAAAGCCCTCCTCCCATGCCGATATCTGCCCAATTCGGGGCTTTTTCGCCACGCGAGCCATAGGTTGCCCGCAAGATGCGCAAAACTCCACCATTTTTTATTTTGACAAGAAAATTAAATTCGCCCATCTTTCCACCGCGCGGCAGCTTAGGTCGCGTCGCCAAAGTCTGGCGATCATATGGGAGGACAAGAATGCGTAGAGCATTTATCGCGGCGGCCATGGCGTCTGCCGCATTTACCACATCTGCATTGGCCCAGGACCTGACCGTTGGCGTCAGCTGGTCGAATTTCCAGGAAGAACGCTGGAAGACCGACGAAGCCGCCATCAAGGAAGCGCTCGACGCGGCCGGAGCATCCTACATCTCCACCGATGCGCAATCGTCTTCGGCCAAGCAGCTCTCCGACGTGGAAAGCCTGATCGCCCAGGGCGCCGACGCGCTCATCATCCTCGCGCAGGACAGCCAGGCGATCACCCCCGCCGTGCAGGCCGCCACGGATGAAGGCATCCCGATCGTCGGCTACGACCGCCTGATCGACGACAGCCGCGCCTTCTACCTGACCTTCGACAACGTCGAGGTCGGCCGGATGCAGGCCCGCGCCGTGCTCGAAGCCGCGCCCGAAGGCAACTACGTCATGATCAAGGGCTCGCCCACCGATCCCAACGCGGACTTCCTCCGCGGCGGCCAGCAGGAAGTCCTGCAGGACGCGATCGACAGCGGCGCGATCACCATCGTCGGCGAAGCCTACACCGATGGCTGGCTGCCCGCGAACGCACAGCGCAACATGGAATCGATCCTGACCGCCAATGACAACAACGTCGACGCGGTCGTTGCCTCCAACGACGGCACCGCCGGCGGCGCCGTCGCAGCCCTCGCGGCACAAGGCATGGACGGCATCCCGGTGTCCGGCCAGGACGGCGACCACGCCGCTCTGAACCGCGTCGCCAAGGGCACGCAGACCGTTTCCGTCTGGAAAGACGCACGCGATCTCGGCCGCTCGGCCGGTGAAATCGCCGTGGCTCTGGCCGGTGGCACCGCTGCTGCCGACGTGGAAGGCGCCGAGACCTGGACCTCCCCGAACGGGACCGAGCTGACCGCGATCTTCCTCAAGCCCGTGCCGGTGACCCAAGACAACCTCACCGCCGTGGTGGACGCAGGCTGGATCACCCAGGAAGCGCTTTGCCAAGGTGTCGAGAACGGCCCCGCGCCCTGTAATTGAGCACCCATGCGGTCCACCAATCGGGCCGCATACACAGCCGCCTTCACCCTCCCGGGGGTGAAGGCACAATTGGCCTCGTTCCCCGGATCCCCACATGACCGATATTCACGCCCCCGCAGGGCCCAAGAAGAAATCCGCCTTCGCGGCGCTTGAGATCGACACACGGCTGCTCGGCATGATCGGCGCCTTCGTCGTCGTCTGCCTCGTGTTCAACCTCCTCACGGAGGGCCGGTTTCTCACGCCGCGCAATGTCTTCAACCTCACGATCCAGACCGTCTCCGTGGCGCTCATGGCGACCGGAATGGTCTTTGTCATCGTGACCCGGCATATCGACCTTTCGGTCGGCTCCGTGCTCGCCACATGCTCCGCCATCATGGCGATGATGCAAACGGCCGTCGCGCCGGGCTGGCTCGGGCTGGAGCTTGGCCATCCGATGGTGGCGCCGCTCGCCATCGTGGTGGGCATCGCCGCCGGCGTGATCATCGGCGGCTTCCACGGCTGGCTCGTGGGCTACCTCACGATCCCGGCCTTCATCGTGACGCTCGGCGGGCTGCTCGTCTGGCGCAACGTCGCATGGCACCTCACCAGCGGCCAGACCATCGGCCCGCTCGACGAAACCTTCCAGCTCTTCGGCGGCATCAACGGCACGCTCGGCGAGACCTGGAGCTGGGTCTTCGGCATCATCTGCCTGATCGCAGCCTGGCTCGGGTTGCTGCAGGCCCGCCGCGCCCGCATCCGCCATGAATTCCCCGTCAAGCCAGTCTGGGCCGAGCTGACCATCGGCGGCATCGTCGCCGCTGCGATCCTCGGCTTTGTCGCCGTGCTCAATGCCTACGAGGTCCCGACCCGCCGACTTGAGCGCATGTTCGAGGCGCGCGGCGAGACCATGCCCGAGGGCTACACCGAGGCCTACGGCCTGCCGATCTCGGTGCTCCTGCTGATCATCGTCGCGATCGTCATGACCATCGTCGCGCAGCGCACCCGACTCGGCCGCTACATCTTCGCCACCGGCGGCAACCCCGACGCAGCAGAGCTCGCCGGGATCAACACCCGGATGCTCACGGTCAAGGTCTTCGCGATCATGGGCATTCTCTGCGCCATCGCCGCGGTCGTCGCCGCCTCGCGCCAGACCTTCCACTCCAACGACATCGGCACGCTCGACGAGCTGCGCGTCATCGCCGCGGCCGTCATCGGCGGTACCGCGCTCGCCGGCGGGGTCGGGACGATCTACGGCGCCATCCTCGGCGCGCTGATCATGCAGTCGCTGCAATCGGGCATGGCCATGGTCGGGGTCGACGCCCCCTATCAAAACATCGTTGTCGGCATCGTGCTCGTCGTGGCCGTGCTGGTCGACATCATCTACCGCCGCCGGACAGGAGATTGATCCATGACCACAGCAATTGACCGTTCCGGCACGCCGCTGGTCGAGATGCGCAACATCTCGATCTCCTTCGGCGGTGTTCATGCCGTTGATGACGTCTCCGTCGATCTCTATCCCGGCGAAGTCGTGGGCCTGCTGGGCCACAACGGCGCGGGCAAGTCGACGCTGATCAAGTGCCTCTCGGGGGCCTATCACCCCGACGCGGGCGAGATCTACGTCAATGGCGAAAAAGTCACGATCCGCAACCCGCGCGATGCGCGCGATCACAACATCGAGACGATCTACCAGACCCTCGCGCTGGCCGACAACCTCGATGCGGCCTCCAACCTCTTCCTCGGGCGAGAGCTGACCACGGCCACGGGCCTTGTGGATGACGCGCGCATGGAGGCCGAAACCCGCAAGATCCTGGGCCGGCTCAACCCCAATTTCCGCAAGTTCAACGCGCCGGTTTCGGCGCTTTCGGGCGGGCAGCGGCAATCGGTGGCGATCTCCCGCGCGGTCTACTTCAACGCGCGCATCCTGATCATGGATGAGCCGACCGCCGCGCTCGGCGTCGAAGAGACGCGGATGGTGGCCGAGTTGATCGACGAGCTCAAGAAACAGGGCATCGGGATCTTCCTGATTGACCACGACATTCATCAGGTCAAGGCGCTCTGCGACCGCGCCTCGGTGATGAAGAACGGCAAGCTCGTGGGCACCGTCGAGGTCGACAAGGTCAGCGAGGATGACATCCTCGGCATGATCATCCTTGGCAAACAGCCGCAACAGGCCGCCTGAGCCATGTATCTCGGTCTTGATCTGGGCACCTCGGGGCTCAAGGGCCTCCTGCTTGATGCCGACCAGACTGTGCTGGGCGAAGCCACCGCGCCGCTCTCGGTCTCGCGCCCGCAGGACGGATGGTCCGAACAGCTCCCCGCCGACTGGCTCTCCGCCGCAAGCGCCGTGATCGACGCGCTGGCGGCCGAGCATGACATGAGCGCCGTGCGCGCGATCGGGCTTTCGGGCCAGATGCACGGCGCGACGCTTCTGGATGCCAAAGGTAACGTGCTGCGCCCCTGCATCCTGTGGAATGACACCCGCTCGCACGTCGAAGCCGCCGAAATGGATGCCGATCCGCGCTGGCGCGAGATCTCGGGCAACATCGTCTTTCCCGGCTTCACCGCCCCGAAAATCGCCTGGGTCCGGACCCATGAGCCGGAGATTTTCGCCAAGATCGACACGGTGCTGCTGCCCAAGGATTACCTCCGGCTCTGGCTCACTGGCGAGGCCGTCTCGGAGATGTCGGATTCCGCCGGGACAAGCTGGCTCGACACCGGCCGGCGCGACTGGTCGGACGAACTTCTGGCGCTCAGCGGGCTCAGCCGCGCGGCCATGCCGCGGCTGATCGAAGGTTCGGCGCCGTCGGGCGTGGTGCGCCCCGAGTTGCAGAGCCGCTGGGGGTTCGGGCCCGAGGTGGTCGTGGCTGGCGGCGGCGGCGACAATGCCGCCTCGGCGGTGGGGATGGGCGTGGTGCGCCCGGGCGCGGCCTTCGTCTCGCTCGGCACCTCTGGCGTGCTCTTTGCCGCCTGCGAGAGCTACAGCCCCGATGCCGCCAGCGCCGTCCACAGCTTCTGCCACGCCCTGCCCGACACCTGGCACCAGATGGGCGTCATCCTGTCGGCCACGGATTCGCTGAACTGGTATGCCGGCCTCACCGGCGCCGCCCCGGCCGCGCTCGATGCCGAACTGGGCGAGGCGCTCCAGGCGCCGGGCGATACGGTCTTCCTGCCCTATCTCGGCGGCGAGCGGACCCCGCATAACGATGCGCGCATCCGCGGCGCTCTCACCGGGCTCTCGCACGGCACCGACCGCGCCGCCGGTACGCGCGCGGTGATGGAGGGCGTCGGTTTTGCGGTGCGCGACTGTCTCGACGCGCTCACCAGCACAGGCACCAGCATTGACAGCCTCGTCGCCGTGGGCGGCGGGAGCCGGTCGGACTACTGGCTCAAACTGCTCGCCACGTTGCTCGACATGCCCGTGGCCCGCCCCGCCGAGGGCGATTTCGGTGCGGCATTCGGCGCCGCCCGGCTGGCGATGCTGGCCGATGGCGCGCCGCTCGACGCCATCGCCACGCCGCCCCCCATCGCCGCGACCTTCGCGCCCGACACCTCGCTGCAGCCGGACTTCGCCGCCGCGCATGCCCGCTATCGCGCCACCTACCGCGCCTTGAAGGAGATCTGACATGACCGCGTTTTTCGAGGGGATCGCCCCGCTTGCCTACGCCCCCGACGCCGGGGACGATCTGGCCTTCCGCCACTACAACCCCGATGAAATCGTGCTCGGCAAACGCATGGAGGATCACCTCCGCTTCGCCGTGGCATGGTGGCACAGCTTTGCCTGGGAGGGGGGCGACCCCTTCGGCGGGCGCACTTTCGAGCGGCCATGGTTCGGCAGCACGATGGACCTCGCCAAGCTGAAAGCCGACGTGGCCTTCGAGATGTTCGCCATCCTCGGCCAGCCGTTCTTCTGCTTCCACGATGTGGACATCCGCCCCGAGGGCGCGGATTTCGCCGAGAACACGCGCAATCTCGAAGAGATCGTCGATTATATCGGCGAGAAGATGGCCGCGGGCGGGCCCAAGCTCCTGTGGGGGACGGCCAACCTCTTCAGCCACCGCCGCTTCATGTCCGGCGCGGCCACCAACCCCGATCCGGATGTCTTTGCCTTCGGCGCGGCCACGGTGAAGACCTGCATGGATGCGACCCACAAGCTCGGTGGCGCGAACTACGTCCTCTGGGGCGGGCGCGAGGGCTACGAGACGCTGCTCAACACCGACCTTGGGCGCGAAAGCGAGCAGATGGGGCGGTTCCTCTCCATGGTGGTCGAGTACAAGCACAAGATCGGCTTTGACGGCACGATCCTGATCGAGCCCAAGCCGCAGGAGCCGACCAAGCACCAGTACGACTACGACGTCTCGACCGTCTACGGGACGCTGAAGCGCTTCGGGCTGGAGAATGAGGTCAAGGTCAACATCGAGCAGGGCCACGCGATCCTCGCCGGGCACAGCTTCGAGCACGAGATCGCCACGGCGGCGGCGCTCGGGATCTTCGGCTCGATCGACATGAACCGCAACGACTACCAATCCGGCTGGGACACCGACCAGTTCCCCAACAACGTACCGGAAGTGGCGTTGGCCTATTACGAGATCCTCCGCGCGGGCGGCTACACCACCGGCGGGACCAACTTCGACTCCAAGCTGCGGCGCCAATCGCTCGATCCGGCAGACCTCATCGCCGCCCATGCGGGCGCGATGGATGTCTGCGCGCGCGGGCTAAAGGCGGCGGCGGCGATGCTGGAGGACGGCGGGCTCGAGACGCGCCGGGCTGCGCGCTACGCCGGGTGGGACAGCGTCGAGGCGCAGGAGATGCTCACCTCCGGCACGCTGGAGAGCATTGCCGAGCGGGTGACCCGCGAGGCGATCAACCCCGCGCCCGTCTCCGGCCAGCAGGAGCGGCTGGAGAACTGGGTCAACCGCTTCGTCTGAGCCCTCCCGAGCGGGGCTCCCGAGATCACGCAAGGGCGGGCCTTCGGGCCCGCTTTTCGTATGCGGCGCGCCCCGCCGGGGTTGCGCGCCGCGCGTGCAGGTTCTACCCCAAAGCGAGGACATCAGGGAGCTTTCATGCGCGACGATCTCGAAACGGTCACCCAACGCTTGCTCGACACCGCGCGCGCCGCGGGCGCGGACACCGCCGATGCGCTCGCCATCGCCGGCACGTCGGTCAATGTGGACATGCGCGGCGGCGCGCTCGAACTCGCCGAACGCTCGGAGAGCACGGATATCGGTCTTCGCGTCTTTGTCGGGCAGCGGCAGGCGACGGTCTCGGCCTCCGATCTTTCCGACCGCACCATGCAGGAGATGGCCGAACGCGCCGTCGCCATGGCGCGCGAGGCGCCCGAAGATCCCTACGCGGGGCTCGCCGATCCCGAGCAGCTGAGCGCGGCGCGCGATACCTCCGCGCTTGAGCTTGCCGACCCGGCCCCCGAGCCGGACCCCGCCGAGATGGAGGCCGAGGCGCGGGCCGCCGAAGCCGCCGCGCTGGCCCACAGCGGCATCACGCAGGTCGAGCGCGCGAGCTCCGGCTACGGCAAGCGCCGGGTCTGGATTGCCGGGACCAACGGGTTTTCGGCCGGCTACGCGCGGACCGACCGCGGCATCTCCTGCATCGCCATCACCGGCGAGGGCACCGGGATGGAGCGCGACTACGACAGCGACGTGCGCGTCTTTGCCGAAGACCTGCGCAGCCCCGAAGAGATCGGCGCGCTGGCCGCCGAACGCACCCTCGCCCGCGCGGGCGCCCGGCGCGCCAAGACCGGGGCCTGCCCGGTGCTCTTCGACGAACGCATCGCGCGCAGCCTGATCAGCCACCTGCTCTCGGCCGCCAACGGCGCGGCGGTCGCGCGCGGCGCGTCCTGGCTCCGCGAGGCGCTCGGCGAGGACGTCTTGCCCGCCGGGATCTCGCTCACCGAGGCGCCCCACCGCCCGCGCACCGCCGCCTCCCGCCTCTTTGACGCCGAGGGCCTGCCGACCGCGCAGCGCGAGATTGTTCGCGACGGGGTGCTGCAAAGCTACACGCTCGATCTGGCCAATGCCCGCAAGCTCGGGATGCAGAGCACCGCGAGCGCGAGCCGGGGCGTGTCGTCTCCGCCCTCGCCGGGCATCACCAACGTGGCGCTGACCCAGGGCGACAAGAGCCGCGACGCACTAATGGCCGAGATGGGCACCGGGCTGCTTGTGACCGGCCTCATCGGCTCGACGATCAACCCCAACACCGGCGATTATTCCCGCGGCGCCTCCGGGCTCTGGATCGAGAACGGCGCGCCCGCCTATCCGGTCAACGAGATCACCATCGCCGGCAACCTGCGCGACATGCTGCGCAGCATCGTGCCCGCCAACGACGCGCGGGAGTGGACGAGCTGGGTCGTTCCGTCGCTGTTGGTGGAGGGGATGACGCTGGCCGGTGACTGATCTGGAGCTTCTCACCCGGGCGGCCGAAGCGGCGGGCGAGATCGCGCGCGGCTACTTCGGCGGCCGCTATGACGTGGTCGAGAAAGCCGGCGGAGCGGGGCCAGTGAGCGCGGCGGACCTGGCCGTCAACGCCGCCTTGCAAGAGATTCTGCGCGATGCGCGCCCCGATTACGGCTGGCTCTCGGAAGAGAGCGAGGATGATCCCGAGCGGCTCACCCGGACGCGCTGCTTCATCGTCGATCCCATCGATGGGACGCGCAGTTTCATCGCCAACAAGAAGACCTGGGGCCATGCGCTGGCCGTTGTCGAGGACGGCAGGGTGACCGACGCCGTGGCCTATTTCCCGATCCGCGAAGAGCTTTTTGCCGCCACGCGCGGCGCGGGCGCGACGCTCAACGGCGCGCCGATTGCGGTCAGCGCGGCGACCGAGCCGGACGGCGCGACCATCCTCGCGGCAAAGCCCAACCTTTTGCCCGAACACTGGACCGGCCCGGTGCCCGCCTTTGACATGACGCTCCGCCCCTCGCTGGCCTACCGGCTCTGCGCCGTGGCCCAGGGGCGGTTCGATGCGAGCTTCACCTTTCGCCCCACCTGGGAATGGGACGTGGCCGCCGGCGCGCTCATCGTCGAGGAGGCGGGCGGCGCGGCGAGCGACCGCGCAGGGCGCGCGCTTGTCTTCAACCGCCCCTCGCCGCTGCTCGACGGGCTCGTCGTCGCGCCGCGCCTTCTGCACAGCCGTTTGCACGATCGGCTGGCCTACTCCGCCGGCCCCTGACCCGCGCCCCGCTTGACGCTCCGCCGCCCCCCTGTAGGCTGCGGCGGCAGCCCCGTTTCGGACAAAAGCCAGTCACAAGGATGACCCCCATGCCCCAGCGTTTGCACCTCGTGTTCGGCGGCGAGCTCGTCGACCCGACGAAGACCGCCTTCAAGAACGTCGATGACATCGACATCGTGGGGATCTTTCCCGACTATGCCAGTGCCTATGACGCCTGGAAGGCCATCGCCCAGAAGACCGTCGACAACGCCCATATGCGCTATTTCATCGCCCATCTTCACCGGCTGCGCGATGAGGAGCTCGCGGCGTCGCCGACCGCCGAGCTGGATTGATCCGGGTCGCCGGTGGCACAGCGCCGTCCGGGCGATGACGGCCCGCTTGTCTGGGCGCATGGGGCGGAGGCGGGGTTGCTGCTGGCGCTCTCGCGCCTTGGCTGGCGGCTGGAGGGGATCGATCCGTCGATCCGCCTGCTCCTCACCCATCCCGGGGATGTAACCATGCCCGCCGCGCGCCTGCACCCCGCAAGCCGCGCCCAGCCCCTGCCCTCCGGCGGCGGGCTCGCGGCGATGCTCGCCGAGGAGGCGCCGGCGGTCGCGGTCTGGTCCGAGGGGGGCGAGCGGCTGCGCTGCCTCTCGGAGATCCACGCGCAGGGCATCCCTATCCTGCTCGCCGGGCTGGACGCGGTGGACCTGCCCACCGAGCGGCGACCCTGGCTGCGCGCACCGGCCCATGCGGCGCTGCGCTTCGCCGCCCGCGCGCTGGTGCCGAGCACGGAAGCGCGGGGCCGGCTGATCCGGCTCGGGATGGCGGGCGCCGATGTCGAGGTGACCGGCCCGCTCGGCGAGGGCGGCATCGCGCTGCCCGTGGCGGAACATGCGCTGGACGAGATGACCGCCGAGATCGGCTCGCGCCCCGTGTGGCTCGCGGCGATGGTGACCCGCGCCGAGGCCTCCGCCGTCATGGCCGCCCATCGCGGCGCGCTGCGCTCTGCCCACCGGCTGCTGCTCATCCTCGTGCCCGCCGAACCCGACACGGACGACGCGCTCGCCGAGCAGCTGCGCCGCGAGGGGTGGAAGGTGGCCCAGCACGGGCGCGGCGAGGCGATTGACGGCCAGACGGAGGTCTACGTCGTCGACGGGCCTTTCGAGATGGGCCTGTGGTATCGGCTCGCGCCGGTCTCCTTCCTTGGCTCGTCGCTGGTGGCGGGGGGCGGCGGGTGCGATCCGTTCGAGGCGGCGGCGCTCGGCTCCGCGATCCTCTATGGCCCCAACGTCGGGCCTTTCGTCGCGAGCTACAGCCGGCTGGCCAGCGCGGGGGCGGCGCGGATCGTCAATGATTCCGGCTCACTGGCGCAGGGGTTGCAGCGGCTGCTCGCCCCCGATCAAGCCGCGGCACAGGCCCATGCCGCCTGGGTCGTGGCGAGCGACGGGGCGGCGGCGAGCGACCGGCTGATCGCGGCCATCACCGAACGTCTCGAAGAGGGAGGGGCGATCTGATGCGCGCGCCGCCGTTCTGGCAAAACCCACCCTCCGCGCCCGGCTGGCAAGCGCGGCTGCTTTCCCCACTCGGCCGGCTCTATGGCGCGGCAACCGCGCGCCGGATCGCGCGCGCGCAGCCCGCGCGCCCGGGCATCCCGGTGATCTGCGTCGGCAATCTCAGCGCGGGAGGCACCGGCAAGACGCCCACCGTCATCGCGTTGCAGCAGATGCTCCAGGAGACCGGCCATCGCCCGCACGTGGTCTCGCGCGGGTTCGGCGGCTCGATCGAAGGGCCGATTCAAGTCGATCCGCGGCGACACAGCGCGGGTGAGACGGGCGACGAGCCTCTGCTCATCGCGGCTTTCTGTCCTGTCTGGGTCGCGCGGGACCGCGCGGCGGGGGCAGCGGCGGCGGAGGCGGCGGGCGCGGATGTGATCCTGCTCGATGACGGGTTCCAAAGCCCCGCCCTCGCCAAGGACCTCTCTGTTCTGGTGGTCGATGCCGCCCGGGGCTTCGGCAACGGGCGCTGCATTCCGGCCGGCCCGTTACGCGAGCCCGTCGCCGTGGGGATGCGGCGCGCCGATCTGGTGCTGTCGATCGGGCCGGAGGCGGCGCAGACGGCCTTTGCCTCGGACTGGGGCGCGGCGATCACGGTCCCGCGCATCGCCGCCGCGCTGGAGCCGCTCCAGACCGGGATGGACTGGGCCGGCCTGCGCGCGCTCGCCTTCGCCGGGATCGCCTACCCCGAGAAATTTTTCACTACCCTGCGCGGGCTCGGCGCCGAGTTGGTGGGCGAGGTCCCGCTGAGCGATCACCAGCGCCTGAGCCCCGCGCTTCTGTCGCGGCTGGAGCGCGATGCCGCATCCGCGGGCGCGCAGCTTGTCACCACCGAGAAAGACGCCGTCCGCCTGCCGGCCGAGATGCGCGCGCGCGTGCTGACCCTGCCGGTGCGGTTGCGGCTGGAGGACGCGGTCGAGATGCGCCGCGCCCTCGACGCGCTGTTCTGAAAGGCCGTTAGCCGCCGATCTTGTCGTCGAGCACCGACGAGAATTCATCCCACGCCATGTTGGAATAGAGCTGCCCGTCAATCACGAAGGACGGGGTCGAGTTGATGCCCTCCTTCTCGGCGTTCTGCTGGTACCAGGCCACGAGCTGACGCGCCTTGGCCTCATCGGTCATGCAGCTTGCGAGCTCATCCTCGCCCAGACCCGCGAGCTTGCCGATCTTGCGCAGCTCCTGCTCGATCTCGGCGCGGTCGCCGGAGCCGAGCCAGTCTTTCTGGCGCTCATAGATCATGTCGGCGATCCCGAAGAACCGCATGTCGCCACCACAGCGCGCCACCATCGACGCCCAGAGTCCGGGCAGATCGAAATAGACCTCGCGGTAGATGAAATGCACCTTGCCGGTGTCGATGTACTCGGCCTTGAGCTTCTCGTAGTTCACCGCGTGGAAATTCGCGCAGTGGGGGCAGGTAAAGGAGGCGTATTCCACCACCGTCACCGGCGCATCCGGATCGCCGAGCGTCATCTCCACCACGTCCGCGGGATCCAGAGCGCCGTCCTGCGCGTGCGCGGCGCCGGGGTAATAGGCTTCGATCCCGGCGGTCTCCGACGGGGTGTTGGCGATACGGAAAGCGCCGAAGGCGGCAACACCGGCGAGCGCCGCTGCGAGCATGAGGGTCCGCGACATGTAGATCGCTCCTTTGATCAGGGTTTTTGCTTGGACAAGACGTTTCGGGCGAGAAGCTCCAGCGCCTGGCGCAGCCCGTCATCGCCGACGGGATGGGCCATCTCGGTCGCAGCCTTGCAGACTGCCGGGTCCGCGATGGCCTCGGCGCGCCGTTTCGCCCGGCCATGGGCGAATGAGACCTCACCCTCGGCAAAACCGGTGGCGGCGGTCTGGGTGATTCGAATGCGGGCGATGGCGTTGTAGCCGTAGCAGGCGTTGACCTTGCGGCGGATCGCCTCCTTCTGCATCTCAAGTAGCGGGGCACTGGCGCCGGTGGTCAGCAGGGTGAGCGTCGCGCCGAAGCCCTTGCGCCCGTAGGACACCTCGACCGGGCGCGACATCGCCGCCGTCTCGGCGCCGGCGATCTCTTCCCAATGGGTCAACAGCCGCGTTTGCGCAAAGCCGCGCGATTCCGACGCGCGCCGAATCCGCCCCTCAAGGAGCGTCGCGGTGCGTTTGAAACCACGCGTGGTGCTTTGCCGGTAGGCCATCAATTGTTTCCTTCTCGCGCGCCCTATTTTAGAGACGCGGCCAAAGGGCGCCAGCGAATTGCGGCGAAGGAGGAGATAAAGATTGCGTGACGGGCAGGGTGAGGGACGCGACACCGGGCTGAGCCGTGAGCTGCTTGGCTGGTACGATGCGCATGCCCGCGCGCTCCCGTGGCGCGTGGGCCCGGCGGCGCGGGCGGCGGGCGAGGCGCCCGATCCCTATCGCGTCTGGCTGTCGGAGATCATGCTGCAACAGACAACCGTCGCGGCCGTCAAAGCCTATTTCGACCGGTTCACCGCGCTCTGGCCCACTGTCGGGGAACTCGCCGCGGCGGAGGACGCGCGCGTCATGGGCGAATGGGCCGGGCTCGGCTACTACGCCCGGGCGCGCAACCTGCTGAAATGCGCGCGGATCGTGGCGGGCGAGCACGGCGGCGCCTTTCCGCGGACGATCGAGGGGCTGCGCGCCCTGCCTGGTATCGGCCCCTATACGGCGGCGGCCATCGGCGCGATCGCCTTCGATCTGCCGGCCACGGTGGTGGATGGCAATGTCGAGCGGGTCATGGCCCGGCTGCACAATGACCCCACGCCCCTGCCCGCCGCCAAGCCCCGCCTCACCGCCTATGCCGCGGCGCTCACGCCCAAGGCCCGGCCGGGCGATTATGCCCAGGCGGTGATGGATCTCGGGGCGACGGTCTGCACCCCGCGCAACCCGGCGTGTGGGATCTGCCCGTGGCGCGCCCCCTGCGCCGCGCAGGCAGCGGGAACGGCGGCGGAACTGCCGAAGAAGACGCCGAAACAGCCCAAGCCCGTTCGGCTGGGCATCGCCTATGTCGCCCTGCGCGAGGATGGCGCCTGGCTGCTGGAGCGGCGGCCGGACACGGGCCTGCTCGGGGGGATGCTCGGCTGGCCCGGCTCCGACTGGGGCGACGCGCCGCAGGAGACCCCGCCGCTGGAGGCGGACTGGATCGCCCTGAGCACCGAGGCCCGCCACACCTTCACCCATTTCCACCTGCGCCTCTCGCTGCGCGTTGCCCACGTGCCGTTGAGCGCCGCGCCGTCGCGCGGGCAATTCCTGCCGCCCGAGGCGTTTCGCCCCTCCGACCTGCCCACCGTGATGCGGAAGGTGTTCGACCTCGCGGCGACGCAACGTCCTGATTGAGGGATGCTCTGCCCGCGACTAACCTCGCGCTACGTCAATCCAGGATAGTAGACATGGTCCCCGCACAACAGCTTCGACGGTTCCGCAACGCGCTGCCTTTCTGGATGTCCTTCGCGCTGGTGCCGCTCGCGTTGATCGAGGCGCGCTATGGCGGCTGGACACTGGTGCTGCTGCCGCTGATGACGTGGTATCTCTTCACCCTGCTCGACATGCTGACCGGCCAGAACCTCGAAAACGCCGACCCCCAGACCGGCGATGACGATCTGCTCTGGTATCGCCGCATCACCGCGTGGTGGACGCCGGTGCAGGTCCTGCTGCTGTTCATCCTCATCTGGTACGCGAGTGGAGCGGCGCATCTCAGCGGCTGGGAAAAGCTCGGGCTGTTCTTCGGTGTCGGGGTGATCACCGGAACGGTCGGGATCACCTATTCCCATGAGCTGATGCACCAGCGGAACCGGCTCGAACGCTGGATGGCCGATATCCTGTTGGCCTGTGTGCTCTATTCGCACTTCCGCTCCGAACACCTGCTCGTGCACCACCGCTACGTCGGCACCCCGCGCGATCCGGTGACCGCGCGCTACAACGAAGGGTTTCACCGCTATTTCTTCCGCGTTGTCGTGCAATGCTGGCGCTCCGCCTTCCGGGCCGAGGCCGCGTTGCTCGCCCGCAAGGACCGTCCGTGGTACGACCGCGCCAACCCCTTCCTGCGCTACTGGGCGCTGCAGCTGGGTGCGCTGACGCTCGCGGGCCTGCTTGGCGGCTGGACAGGTGTGGGGCTATTTCTCTTTCAGGCCGTGGTCGCGATCTGGCAGCTTGAGCTTGTCAACTACGTCGAGCACTATGGGCTCACCCGGCGGCATCTGGGCGCGGGGCGCTACGAGCATGTGTTGCCCCGGCACTCGTGGAACTCGGCGCAAAGGGCCTCGAACTGGCTGCTGATCAACCTCCAGCGCCACTCGGATCACCACGCCCGACCGGACCGCCGCTTCCCGCTCCTGCAGACCCACGACGCCGAAGCTGCCCCGCAACTCCCGGCGGGCTATGCGCTCATGACCATGGCGGCGATGGTCCCGCCGGTCTGGCGCCGGGTGATGAACCCCCGCGTGCGCGCCTGGCGGCGCCAGCATTACCCGGATATCACCGACTGGCTCCCCTACAACACCGCTGCGAACCCGCTGCCAAGGTGAGCTGTGGCGGCTGCTTCCGGCGATTCGGAAGGGCGCCACGCGCAGGTGCGTCGTGGGCGTGATACCACCTCCGCGCCCAAGCTCGGCTTCGGCGTACTCAGGCCGATAGCCGTTCACGTCTACCGGCCAACGCCCCCACCAAATGAAAACCGCCCGCCGGAAGGGCGAGCGGTTTGAGTCTTTGTACCAAGGCGGCGCTGGCCGCATCAGGCCGAGGGTTCGGGCTCCAGCCCACCCTCTTCGCGCGGTTTGCGAGGCTTGGTTTTCGGAATGGCCGTCACGCTCGCCGGGGTGCCCGCGTCGGGCTTGTCGTCCTCGCCCGGGCCGGCCTGCGGCGGATCGCCCTTGATGACGCGCGCGATTTCCTCGCCGGTGAGCGTTTCATATTCCAGCAGGCCCTGCGCCAGCCGTTCCCACTCCGCTTCCTTCTCCCGCAGGAGCCGCGCGGCCGTGTCATAGGCCTCCTGGATCAGGCGTTTGACCTCTTCCTCGATCAGCTCCTTGGTATGGGCCGAGACCGAGAAACCGGGCGTCTGGCCGGAATAGCCCTCATGCGCCTCGGCATAGTCGATGTTGCCGACCTTGTCGGACATGCCCCAGCGAAGCACCATGGCGCGGGCGAGTTGACTGGCCTGCTGGATATCGCCGGCCGGGCCGTTCGACACCTCGTCGGGCCCGTATTTCAGGATCTCCGCCGCCTTGCCCGCCATGGTCATGGCCAACTTCTGCTCGCATTCGGACTTGTGCCAGTTGAGCCGGTCGATCTCGGGCAGCGAGACCACCATGCCAAGCGCGCCGCCGCGCGGGATGATCGTCGCCTTGTAGACCGGATCACATTTCGGCAGCGACAGGCCAACGATGGCGTGCCCGGCCTCGTGATAGGCGGTCTTTTCCTTCTGGTCGGGCGTGAGCACCATCGAGCGACGCTCGGCCCCCATCATGACCTTGTCCTTGGCGTTCTCGAAATCCTCCATGGTGACCGAGCGGCGGCCAATACGGGCGGCCATGAGCGCGGCCTCGTTCACGAGGTTGGCGAGATCGGCGCCGGAGAAGCCCGGCGTGCCGCGCGCGATGATGCGCAGGTCAACATCCGGCCCCAGCGGGGTCTTGCGGGCGTGGACGCCGAGGATCTTCTCGCGGCCCTTGATGTCGGGATTCGGCACAGTGACCTGACGATCGAACCGGCCGGGGCGCAGCAGCGCGGGGTCCAGCACGTCGCGGCGGTTGGTCGCCGCGAGGATGATGACGCCCTCATTGGCCTCGAACCCGTCCATCTCGACCAGAAGCTGGTTGAGCGTCTGCTCGCGCTCGTCGTTGCCGCCGCCATAGCCCGCGCCACGGTGGCGACCCACTGCGTCGATCTCGTCGATAAAGACGATACAGGGCGCATTTTTCTTGGCCTGCTCGAACATGTCGCGGACGCGGGACGCGCCGACGCCGACGAACATCTCGACGAAGTCGGAGCCCGAAATGGTGAAGAACGGAACCCCGGCCTCGCCCGCAATGGCGCGCGCCAGAAGCGTCTTCCCGGTCCCCGGAGGGCCCACGAGCAGCGCGCCCTTGGGGATCTTGCCGCCGAGGCGCGAGAATTTCTGTGGGTTGCGCAGGAACTCGACGATTTCCTCGAGCTCCTCCTTGGCCTCGTCGATGCCCGCCACGTCGTCGAAGGTCACGCGCCCGTGCTTCTCGGTGAGCATCTTGGCCTTGGACTTTCCAAAGCCCATCGCACCGCCGCCGCCGCGCCCCTGCATCCGGTTCATGAAGTAGATCCAGACGCCGATCAGAAGCAGGAAGGGCAGGAGCGAGATCAGGAAGGTCTGCAACCCCGATTGCTCCTGGCTCTCGGCCGTGACGGGGACGTTGTTGTCCATGAGCAGGTCGGTGACCTGCGCGTCATCGGGCTTGATGGTGACGTAGTCGTTGCCGTCCGCGCCGCGGAACCTGACCTTCTCGCCGTCCAGCGTGACCGAGCTGACCCCGTTGGATTCGACCGAGCGGACGAAGTCGGAATAGCTGACCGACTGGCTTTGCATGGCGGTGCCGCCGCCGTTGAACAAGTTGAAAAGCGCAAGGATCAATAGAAACAACACGACCCAGAAGGCGATATTTCTGGCATTTCCCAAGGAGGTTCTCCCATAGCGCCGGGGCGCGCGCGCCGGCATTCCAGTTCACGACAAGATAAAGATTTCGGCGGCGGCTTCAATGCGTGGCGAGAAAGGTTTTCCAGTCCGTTCCGTCAAATTTGACTTCAAAGCCGTTTGGGGCCCTCGCGAGGGGGGCGGCGACAAGGGTCTCGCCCTGCCAGAGCGCCGGTGTGGCGGCAAGGACGCTGCGCGGCAGGCCGAGCGCGCGCCAGTCCGGGATCTGCCGGAGGCCGGTCTCGCCCAGAGCGCCAAGCGCGGCCCCGGTCGGAGCGCTCCCGACCAGCCGCCAGCGGCCATCCCAAGCCGCGCCCACGGGCCCCGGGGGCGGCAGCGCGGCGGTCTCCCGCGCGAGCCACAGGGTCGGGCCGATGGTGAAGGCGACGACGCCCGCGAGCGTGCGGGTCTCCCCGTTGAGCGCGGCCTCGGCAAAACGGTGCAGCGCGTCGGCCCGGGGCGGGTAACCGGGGCCGGAGAGCCAATCGATCATACGGTGCAGCACGCGGCGGCGTAGCTCGGGGTCGAGCTCGGCCATCCCGATGACCGGCGCGCAAAGCGCGCCCGCGCGGGCCTCGACCAGACCGCTCCCCGCCTCGGCCGTCAGCCGCCGGAGGACATCGTTTTCGTCGGCGAGGATGCGCGCCACCCGGGCCAGCGCCTCCGCGTCGAGCCCGAGCGGGCCAAGCGCGGCCAGAGCCTGCCGCGCGCGGACCCGGTCGAACCGCCTGTCCTCGTTGCTCGGATCCTCGGCCCAGTCGATCCCCTCCCCGCGCAGATGCGCGCGCAGCGCCGCGCGCGAGGTGGTGAGCAGGGGCCGCAGGAACCGCGCGCCCTCGCGGTCGAAAACCGCGCGCATCGCCCGGAGCCCGTCGCTGCCAGAGGCGCGGGCGAGCCGCATCAGCAGGGTTTCGGCCTGATCGTCCTGGGTATGGGCGAGCGCCACCGCGTCCAGCCCCTCTGCGCGCGCGAGCTCGGCCAGACGGCGGTAGCGCGCCCTGCGTGCGCTGGCCTGAAGGTTGCCTGTCGCGGCCTGCCCCTCCCACCGGGCGATGCGGTGGACGATCCCGTGGCGCGCGCAATAGGCGGCAACGAGCGCCAGTTCCGCCGCAACCTCCGCGCGCAACCCGTGATCGATGCTCAGGGCGACGGGCAACGGGGCGCCGCGCGCATGTGCCGCATGCCGCGCCAGATCGAGCAGGGCCATGGAATCGCCGCCGCCCGAAACCGCGACGCCGAGCCGGGTGATGCCCTCCGTGTCCACCGAGCGCGCGACGTGATCACACAGCGCCGGGCGCGCCTCGGTCACGAGCAGCCCAGTCGCGCACGCTCCCCCGCGGCCTCGGCCGCCTCGGCGCGGTCCGGGAACCGGGTGCCGACCTCGGCAAGGGTCAGGCAGGCCTCATCCGTCTGCCCAAGAGCGCCAAGCGATTGACCGAGCCGCAGGAGGGCTTGCGGCGCCTCCGGGCTCGCCGGTTCGGTGGAAAACGCATCGAGATAGGCACGCGCCGCACCGCGATGATCCTCCAGCCGGGTCAGCGCCTCGCCCTGCCCCATGAGCGCGCGCAGGCCCAGCGGGCTGCCCGGATAGGCCTCGTTGAACCGCGCGAAACCCTCGGCGGCGGCCGCGTAGGCGCCGGCCTCAAGCGCTGCTTGCGCCTGGGTGAACTCCTTTTCCTCCCCAACGGCGAGCTCGAAACCGGCGAGGCCCGCGTCGGCCTCTGGCGTTGGCGCGGGATCGGGCGCGGGCGTCTCGACCGCACCGCCGAGGCGCGGCGTCTGGCCCAGCGTCGCCGGATCGCAAGAGGGCTCCAGCTCGCACAGCCGGTAGTCCAGATCGCCGATCCGCGTGGTGCCATCCGTCACCACCCGGTTGATCCGGAATTCGAGCTCCTCGGTCTTGCCGGTGAGCGCCTGCAGCGCGCCTTCGATCGCATCCACGCGGGCCAGAACGCCCTCTTGCGGCGCGATCCCGTCCGGCGCGGCCGTGGTGCTCAGCTCGCGCTGGAGCCGTTGGATCTCGACGTAGAGCACCGAGAGCTCCTGCCGGATGTCGGCCAATGTGGCCTCCCGCTCCTGCGCCAGCGACGCGCCGAGCGGCATCAGCCCCAGCAGGAGCCCGAAGAGTGGACCCGCGCGCCCCATCGCCGGCGTCAGCTCGTCAGCCCGCCCGCGGCGACCACGGTCACGGCGCGGCGGTTCTGGGTGTAGCAGGTCTCGTCACTGCAGACCGCGATGGGGCGCTCCTTGCCGAAGGTCAGGCTCTCCAGCCGGTGGCCCGCGATGCCGCGCGAGACGAGGTATTCGCGCACCGCGTTGGCCCGGCGGGCGCCGAGCGCGAGGTTGTAATCCCGCGTGCCCTGCTCGTCGGCGTGGCCCTCGATCACGGCGGTGAACTCGGGGTTGGAAATCAGCCATGCCGCCTGCCCGTCGAGCACGGCGCGGGCCGCGTCGTTGAGGGTCGATTGATCGACGGCAAAGAGCACGCGGTCGCCCACGGCTTGCTGGAAATAGGCCGGCGAGGACGGGTCGAGCACGCTGGTGCCGATGCCGCCGTCCGCGCCCGCGCCGAGGCCGCCCGCCCCTGCGCCGCCAGCGGCGAACCGGTCCGGGTTGGTGCAGCCCGCAGCGCCAAGGGCGGCGCAGAGCGCGAATGCTGTGATGGATTTTTTCATGGGTCTGTCCTGCTCGTTGCGGTGTTTGGTCTCAAGATATCATGGGCCGCCGCCGCCCGCAGCGGTTATTTCCGGCGCTAGTTCTGAAGCGGGGACCACGCCGGATCCGAGGCGCCGCCCGTGGTCGGGATCCGTTGCAGGTTGCGCCCGGAGATATCGACCGAATAGAGGTTTGCCTCGCCGCTCGCGCCGCGCGTTTCGCGGGTGAACATGATGACGCGGCCATTGGGCGACCATGTGGGCCCCTCGTCAAGGAACGAGGCCGTGAGCAGGCGCTCCTCGCTGCCGTCGGTGCGCATCACGCCGATGTGGAAGCGGCCGGTATTTTGCTTGGTGAAGGCGATGTAGTCTCCCCGCGGCGACCAGACCGGCGTGCCGTAGCGGCCCTGCCCGAAACTGATGCGGGTGGCCTCGCCGCCGGTGGCGGGCATGACGTAGAGCTGCTGCGAGCCGCTGCGATCGCTTTCGAACACGATCTGCGCGCCGTCCGGTGAATAGCTCGGCGCGGTCTCGATCGAGGGCGCGCTGGTGAGGCGCTGGCGCGTGCCGGTGGTGAGGTCCAGGGTGAAGAGGTCGGTGTTGCCATCCTGGGTCTGCGAGAAGATCACCGTGCGCCCGTCTGGGGCAAAGCGCGGGGCGAAACTCATGCTGCCCGCCTCGGTGTCGAGAGCCCGGGTGCTGACGCTCGCCACATCGAGCAGGTAGATGCGCGGACGGCCGGAGGAATAGCTGGTGTAGAGCACCCGGTCCCCCGAAGGCGCAAAGCGCGGCGCGAGGACGATGGCCGAGCTGTCGGTCAGGAACTGGGTATTGGCCCCGTCGTAATCCATGATCGCGAGACGCTTCTGGCGGTTGTCCTTGGGGCCGGTCTCGGAGACATAGACGACGCGGCTGTCGAAATAGCCGCCCTCGCCGGTGATCCGGCTGTAGACCACATCGGCGACCTTGTGGCCCATGCGGCGCCAGCTTTCGACCGTGCCCTGAAACTGCAGCCCGCTGCCCATTTCCTGCCCGGCGAACACGTCATGCAGCCGGAAGCGCACGATGAGCGCCGAGCCCTGCACCGCGACCTCGCCCGTCACCAGCGCCTGGGCGTTGACCGCGCGCCAGTCGGGATAGGCCACGGGGGCGTTGAAATCGCTGACCTGGCTGATGAAGGCATCCGGCCCGATGCGGCGGAAGAGCCCGGTCCCGGTCAGATCGGCGGCGACGACCTCGGTGATCTGGCGCGCCACCTCGGCGGCCTGGGGCGTTTCGGGCACGAAGGCGGGCGCCGCGAAAGGCACCGGCTCGATCACCCCTTCGGTAATCTCGATGCGCAGCGGGCCGCCTTGCGCCAGCACGGGCAGGGCAAGGCAGCAGGCCAGCAGGACGCTCAGGATTCGGATCATCACAATCTCCGCATTTTCTCGGGGTCGAATACCATCTCGATACTCTTCCAAAGATCATATTGTTGTGGGGGCAGATCGTAGCCCTCGGTGCCGCAGCGCAGGATCGCGCGGCGGGCGGTTTCGAAGGCCTGGCGCGTGGCGTCGCCGCCGCCGCCGCTGGCGCTCACCATGCGGATCGTGTCGGCGATGGGCCGGCCGTCGCGGGCGAACTCGAGCGCCACGATGACCGTGACCCCGAGCGCGTCGGACGAGAGCGAGCCGACGTTCCAGCAGGCGGAGACGGCGAGGCGCAGGCTGTCGGCCTCGGCCTGCGAGAGCGTGGCCGGGGCGTCGGGCGTCGTCCCCGCCCCGCCGAGCGCTTCGGCCAGCGCGGCCGCGACGGCGTCGTCAAAGAGCGGGGCCTCGGGCTCTGCGTCCGGTTCCGGTGCGGGCTCTGGCTCTGGTTCCGGTGTCAGCTCTGGTTCGGGCTCCGGTGTCGGCTCGGGCTCCGCCTCTGCCACGGTCTCGACCGGCGTCTCCTCCGGCTCCGGCGGCACCGGCCGCGATGGACGGGGCAGCGGGCGCGGCGAGGTGGTCGGCGCTGTCTGCGGGCGCTCCTCGGCCTCGGTCACGATCCGGGTGCTGCTCTCCTCCGGGACGGCCGCGTCGCGCGGCTCGGGCGCGGGGGCAGGCTCGGGCGCTTCAACCGGCTCGACGGCCACCTGCGGCACCGGATCGGGATCGGCGGGCGCCTCGGGACGCGGCGCGGGCTCCGGGGCGATCCGCGGCGCGGGGGCCGGCGTGCTCTCAGGCGCGGCCTCGGCGGCCGGATCGGGCAGAGCCTGCGGTTGCTCCGGCGACTGAACCGGTGCGGGCCGGGGTTGCGGTGCGGGCTGAGGCGCGGGTTCTGGCGTGGGCTCGGGTTCTGGCTCGGGTTCTGGCTCGGGGGCAGGCTCCGGCTCGGGCACGGCTTCGGGCTCGGCAGGGGCCTCCGGCGGAGCAGACAAGGCGGTCAGCGCCGCGTAATCCTCTTCGGTGACAAGCGTGGCCGACACGCTGTCAAAGGGCAGCGGATCGGCGTCAAACCCAATGCCCACCAAGAGCCACAGGATCAGCCCGACATGCGCTGCACCGGAGATGTACTGACCGGTCTTCACCGGGGCTCACCCGTCTCGCTCGTCCAGCGTCGGGCCGCCGGTGTCCGTCACCAGCCCCACGTTGGAAAATCCGCCCGCGTTGAGCGCGCCCATCACTTCCATGACATCGGCGTAGGCGATGCCCCCATCCGCGCGCAGGAAGATCCTGTCCCCCTCGCGCTCGTCCGCGATGGCGCGGAGCTTGGCGACGAGTTCGTCGCGCGCGGTTACGGTGTTCTGGATGCTCAGAGTGCCGTCCGCCTCCAGCGTCACGGTCAGCGGCTCCTCGGCATCGGTGGGCAGCGCGTTGGCCGCTGTCTTGGGCAGCTCGACCGGAACGCCCACGGTCAGGAGCGGCGCGGCCACCATGAAGATGATCAGCAGGACCAGCATGACATCGACGAAGGGCGTGACGTTGATCTCCGCCATCGGCTGGGTGCCGCGCCGCCGCCGGCGCGCGCCGCGCCGGTGCCCGCCGCTTGCCCCCTTGATGACCCCCGCGCCCATCTCAGCTGTCCAACTGGCGGCTGAGGATCGTGGCGAACTCATCGGCAAAGGCCTCGTAGCCCGCGATGATCCGGTCACTGTCGGCCGAAAGCTTGTTGTAGAAAATCACCGCCGGGATCGCCGCGAGCAGGCCCAGCCCGGTCGCCAGAAGCGCCTCGGCAATGCCGGGCGCGACGACGGCGAGATTGGTGTTTTGCTGCTCTGCGATTTCGATGAAGGCGTTCATGATGCCCCAGACCGTGCCGAAGAGCCCGATGAAAGGCGCGGTGGAGCCGATGGTCGCCAGCACCGGCAGGCCGCGTTGCAGCGTCTCGGCCTCCTTGGCGATGGCCACGTCCATGTTGCGGTCGATCCGCAGGGAGGCGCCGGGGATGAGCGCGCCGTCGTTCCGGTGCGAGCGGCCCCATTCGATCATGCCCGCGGCAAAGACCTTGTCGGGGCTGCCCTTCGGCTCGGGCCCTAGCTTTTCGAAAAGCTCGTCCAGCGGCTCGCCGGACCAGAAGGCACGATCAAACTTCGCGGCTTCGGCGCGGGCGCGGCGATAGTCGATGATCTTCTGCACGATGATCGACCAGGACCAGAAGGAGGCGAGGATCAACAGGATCATCACCAGCTTGACGGTAATCGTTGCGCGCGCAAAAAGCGCCCACATGGAGAAATCGATCTCCTGCGCGAGACCAAGGGTTTCCGCTTCCATTGCCTGCTCTTCTCCGTTCGGCCCTCTTGTCGGGGTTCGACCTGTTCAGGCGCTCTTTTACCCCAAGCGCAGCCCCAACACCAACACCATCCATAACCCCGCCGGACACGAAGAGTTGCGAATTACTGCAATTGTTGGCGGATATTCGCCGGAAGCCGGGCCGGCTGGCCCTCCGTGCTCATGCAAACGACGACAACCTCGGCCTCGAAGAGCGCCTCGCCATCGCGCAGGATCTTCTGGTGCATCACCAGCCGGGCCGGGGTCAGACGGGCAAGAGTGGTCTCGACCACGAGCTCCTCGTCGAAATGGGCCGATTTGAGGTAATCGGCCTCGATCCGCCGGACCGCGAAGACAAGCCCCTCCTCATCGCGCAGGGCCATCTGGTCGATCCCGAGGCCCCGGACCCAATCGCTCCGCGCCCGCTCGATATAGCGCAGGTAATTGGCGTAATAGACGATCCCGGCCATGTCGGTGTCTTCGTAGTAAACGCGGATCGGAAAACGGTGCATCGGTGGTCCTTTTCGTCTTACCGCCGCGTGCGCGAGACCTTGCGGTCCTTCGAGGCGGTTTTCTTCTTGGCGCGCGCGAGCTTGCGTTTCGAGGGGCCCGCGCCTTTGGATTTGCCGCCACCGCGCCGCCCGCCACCGCCGAACCCGCCGCGAAACCCGTCGCCCTTGGGCATCGTCTCGCCCTCGACACTCAGGAGCTCGAAAGCCAGCCCGCCGGTGACCGGCGCGGCTTCCTTGAGCTTGACGGTGACCCGCTGACCGAGCCGCAGGACGCGGCCGCTGTCGGCGCCCATGAGCGTGCCAGCATCGGCGTCGAAGTGGAAATACTCCCGCCCGATCGTGCTCACCGGGACCAGCCCGTCCGCCCCGGTCTCGTCAAGCTTGACGAAGAGGCCGAACTTGACCACGCCGCTGATCGTCCCCTCGAATTCCGCGCCGAGACGGTCCGACAGGAAGGCCGCGAGATAGCGATCGGTCGTGTCCCGCTCGGCCATCATCGAGCGCCGCTCGGTGCTGGATATGTGTTCCGCCGTGCGCTCCAGCCCGTCGATTTCCTGCGGCGAGAGCCCGTCGTCGCCCCAGCCATGGGCCGAGATCAGCGCCCGGTGCACGATCAGATCCGCGTAGCGCCGGATCGGCGAGGTGAAATGCGCGTAGCTCGCCAGCGAGAGCCCGAAATGGCCTAGATGCACCGGCGAATAATAGGCTTGCGTCATCGAGCGCAGGGTCGCGAGGTTGATCAGCTCGGCATTGTCGCCCCCCGCCGCATCGGCCAGCAGACGGTTGAGATGCGCGGTCTTGAGGACCTGCCCCTTGGCGAGGGTGAGGCCCGCGGCGCCGGCGGTCTCGCGCAGGCTGTCGAGCTTTTCCGGTGAGGGCTCCTCGTGGACGCGGAAGAGCAGCGGACTTTTCTTGCGGATCAGCGTCTGCGCCGCGCAGACATTGGCCGTGACCATGAACTCCTCGATGAGCCGGTGCGCGTCCAGCCGGTCGCGGAAATTCACCGAGGCGACCTTGCCGTCTTCGGTCAGCTCGATGCGCCGTTCCGGCAGGTCCAGATCGAGCGGCTGGCGGCGGTGGCGCGCCTTGGCCAACGCCTCGTAGCAGGCATAGAGCGGCTTGATCACGTCGTCGAGCAGCGGTGCGGTGCGGTCGTTCGGCGCGCCGTCGATCGCCTCCTGCACCTCCTGATAGTTCAGTGAGGCGGGCGAGCGCATGAGCCCGCGCAGGAACCGGTGCGAGAGCACCTCGCCCTCGCTGTCGATGCGGACGCGCAGGGCGATACAGGCGCGCGGCACCCCCTCGTGCAGCGAGCACAGATCGCCCGAGAGACGGTCCGGCAGCATCGGCACCACGCGGTCGGGGAAGTAGCTCGAATTGCCCCGCTTGCGCGCCTCGCGGTCCAGTTCGGTTCCGGGCCGGACGTAGTGGGCGACATCGGCGATGGCGACCCAGAGCACGTGCCCGCCCTTGTTGCCCGGCTCGCTGTCGGGCTCGGCGAAACAGGCGTCGTCATGGTCGCGCGCGTCGGCCGGGTCGATGGTCACGAGCGGCATCTCGCGCAGATCCTCGCGCCCCTTGAGGCCGGCGGGTTTGAGCCGGTCGGCCTCGGCGATGACCGCGTCGGGGAAGCTGTCGGGGATACCGTGTTCGTGGATGGCGATGAGCGAGACGGCCCGGGGCGCCGAAGGATCGCCCAGCCGGTTCACGATGCGCGCGCGCGGCAGGCCCATCCGCCCCTTGGGCCCGGCCTGTTCGGCCTCAACCAACTCGCCGTCTTTGGCCCCGCCGGTCGCCCCGGCTGCGACGGTCCAGTCCTTGTCCGAGCCCTTCTCGATCGGCTTGATCCGCCCGCCTTCGGCACCTTCGCGGAAAATCCCGAGGATCATGCGCGGGTTGGTCCCGATGCGGCGGATGAGCCGCGCTTCATAGTGGTGATCCGGGGCCTGCACCTGCGTCAGCCGCGCAAGGATCCGGTCGCCCTCGCCAAGCGCGGGGTCCGAGGCGCGCGCCACGAAGAGCACGACCGGCTCGACCCCCTCGCCCTGCCACTCCATCGGCCGCGCCAGAAGCTCGCCATCGGGCGTCTGGCCGTTGATCTGCAGGACCGACACCGGCGGCAAGCGGTCCGGGTCGCGGTAGGTCTTCTTGCGCTTTTCAAGGTGCCCCTCGTCCTCAAGCTCTCGCAACAGGCGCTTGAGATCGATCCGCGCGGCGCCCTTGATCCCGAAGGCCTTGGCAATGTCGCGTTTGGAGGTTTGGGTCGGGTTGGCGGCGATCCAGTCGAGGATCTGCTCGCGTGTCGGCATCTGGCTCATAGGCGCTCGGTACCACGGCGCGGCGGAGGCGTCATGCGCAAAACGCCCAAGGCCGCTTCAGGCGCGAAGGTCAGCCGCCGTATCCACATCGCGCAGCGTGTCGACGAGCGCCACGGAGGCATCGCCGAGCGTCGCGCGGCTGTCAGCGAGGGCGTGGGGCGAGCTCCAGCGCACCCCCTCGAAGAGCCCGGCGGGGACCGCGCGCGTGCGCTTCAACCCGACCAGCCAATAGCCGCCATCAAGCGCCGGGCCGAACACCGCGTCGCGCGCCCCGAGCGCGGCGAAAGCGCGCGCGATATGGGGCCTGTCGATCCCCGGGACATCCGCGCCGATGATGCAAACGGGCCCGGGCGGCAGGCTCCGGAAAACCCGCCCCATCCGATCGCCCAGCGAGCCATCGCCCTGTGGGATGCGGGGCAGATCGCCGGGCCACTGCGCGCTCCGACGGCCGGCGTGCGGCGCGACGGCGAGCATAAGCTCCCACCGCGGATCGCGCAGCCGGCGCAGGAGCGCCGAGCTTTGATGCCGAAACCACTGCGCCGCCTCGATCATGCCGATCTCCCGCCCCAGCCGGGTCTTGACCCGCCCCGGCCGCGGCTCCTTGAGCATCACGACAAGGCGCGGGCGGCGGTCAGGCGAAATAGCGGGCAAGGCAGCGGCTGTAGATGCGTTTCAGCGCGTGGATGTGGTCGATCTCGACGCATTCATCGACCTGATGCATCGTCCGGCCCACAAGGCCAAACTCGACCACCGGGCAGTGATCCTTGACGAAGCGCGCGTCCGAGGTGCCGCCCGAGGTGGAGAGCTCCGGCGCGCGGCCGGTCTCGGCCTCCACGGCGGCGGCGACGAGATCGGAGAGCGGGCCCGGCGGGGTCAGGAAGCTCTCGCCCGAGACCTTGACCTCGCAGGCAATCCCCACGCCGGTGTCCTCGGCGACCCGCGCCGCCTCGGCCCGCAGCCAATCCGTGAGGCTGGCGCCGCTGTGGGCGTCGTTGAAGCGGATGTTGAGCGTCGCGCGGCATTCGGCGGGGATCACATTGGTCGCCGGATTGCCCGTGTCCATCGTGACGACCGCGAGGGTCGAGGCATCGAAATGCTCCGTCCCCTGATCGAGCTCTTGGCCCGCGAAATGCGCCATCAGCTGCGCCATCGCGTGACAGGGGTTCCTGGCCCGATGCGGATAGGCCGCATGGCCCTGTACGCCGCGAAAGGTGAAATGGGCATTGAGCGACCCGCGCCGCCCGATCTTCATCATCTCGCCCATCTCGGCAGGGCAGGTCGGCTCGCCCACGAGGCAGACCGACATCGCCTCCCCCGCCTCCGCCATCCAGTCGAGGAGCGCGACGGTCCCGTCCGTCGCGTCGCCCTCCTCATCGCCGGTGATCGCCAGCAGGATCGCGCCGTCGGACGGGGTCTCTCGCACGAAATCAACCGCCGCGGCGGCAAAGGCGGCCACACCGCTTTTCATGTCGGTCGCGCCGCGTCCAAAGAGCACGCCGCCCACGACCTCCGCCCCGAAGGGCGCGTGTGTCCAGGCCGCCGCGTCACCCACGGGGACCACGTCCGTATGGCCATTGAAGCCAAAGCTGCGCGCATGGCCCTTCGCGCCCCAGCGGGCAAAGAGGTTCGCCGTCCCGGCCCGATCGACGCGGTGGCATTCGAACCCCGCGCCCTCCAGCAGCCCCTGAAGCAGCACCAGCGCGCCGCCCTCCTCCGGCGTGACCGAGGGGCAGCGGACCAGATCGGCGGTCAGGGCGACCGGATCGACGGGGCTATGCTCGGGCGCGCTCATGTCGGGAAAATCGGATCCATCTGGGCCACGATAACGGAGTTTTCGGCCAAGGCCCGCTCCATGAGTTCGGCCTCTTCCGCGCCGATCTCATGGCCCTGTGCCTCGCGTTCGGCCCGGGTCCCGTAGCCGGTCACGTCAAGCGGCGCGAGCTCGGCCTGCTTGAGGATCGCCACGGTCTCGCGCACGGCTTCGGCCTCATCCACACCGCTGGCATAGCACAGCATCGCCGCCCCGGTTGCCTCCTCTGGCAACCCGTCGCCCGCGCGCCGACCCACCTCCACCAGCAGGGTATAGACCTCCTGCCGTTTGGGTTTCTTTGCCTTGCTCTCACTCATGCCGTACCATCCCGAAAAATCGGGGCCAGAGGTGCGCCGAGCGCGGCGTGAAGTCAAGGAGAGAGCGGCGATGCGGCGGATCAAGGACATGGTGGCCGAGGCCAATGCGGAGGTGGCCCATGCCCCGGCGGGGGAGCTGATCGGGCTGCACGGGGCGGAGGACGTGACCTTCGTCGACCTGCGCGATCCGCGCGAGCTGGAGCGCGAGGGGCGTATCCCGGGCGCGTTTCACTGCCCGCGCGGGATGCTCGAATTCTGGATCGACCCCGAAAGCCCCTACGCCAAGCCCCAGTTCCAGAGCGGCCATCGCTTTGTCTTCTACTGCGCCTCGGGCTGGCGCTCGGCCCTGGCCGCCAAGACGGCGCAGGACATGGGATTGCCCCGCGTGAGCCACGTCTCGGACGGCTTCTCCGGCTGGAAAGCGGCGGGCGGGCCGGTCGCCGAGGGGCGCGGCTAGCCCCTCGGAAAGCCAAGAGCCGTCAGAGCGGAGAAATCACGAAAGCGCGGAAATCGTTGACATTGGTCAGCGTGGGCCCCGGGACGATCTGGTCGCCGAGGGTCCCGAAGAACCGGTGCGCGTCGTTGATGGCGAGCGCCGCGTCCGGATCGGCCCCCACCGCGCGCGCCTTGTCCAGCGTCTCCGGCCCGGCGATCGCACCGGCCACCTCGGCCGCCCCGTCTACGCCGTCGGTGTCGCAGGCGAGCACGTGGATGCCCGGCTGGCCACCGAGCGCCCGCGCCGCCGCCAGAACGAACTCCGCGTTGGGCCCGCCAACCCCGTCGCCGCGGCGCGTCACGGTGCATTCGCCCCCCGAAAGCAGCACGACCGGCGCATCCCCCGGTGCGAGCCCGGCCTGAATCTCCAGCGCCGCCTTGGCCTGCCCGGCGGCCAGATCGCGCGCCTCGCCCTCCAGATCATCCCCCAGAAGCCGCACCGTCGCGCCCGCCGCCTCGGCCACCCGGGCGGCGGCCTCCAGCGATTGTGAGGGCGCGGAAATCACCCGGTTCTCGACCGTCGAAAGCCGATCATCCCCCGGCGCCAGCGGCAGGGGCGCGCCATCCAGCACAGCCTCGGCGGAGGCCGGCAGCGCGATGCCATACTGCGCAACGATCCGGCGCGCGTCCTCGACCGTCCCGGCCCGACTCACGGTCGGACCAGAGGCGATCAGCGCGGGATCGTCGCCCGGCACATCGGAAATCATCAGGCTGAGCATTGTCGCGGGGTAGGCGCGCGCGGCGAGCTGCCCCCCTTTCACCCGGCTGAGATGCTGGCGCACGACGTTCATCGACCCGATCGGCGCGCCGCTGGCCAATAGCGCCGCATTGACCGCCTGTTTCTCCGCAAGCGTGACCCCCTCGGCCGGCGCACAGAGCAGCGCCGAGCCGCCGCCGGAAATCAGGCAAAGCACGAAATCATCCGGGCCAACCGTGTCGAGCAACTCGAACAGGCGCTCCGTCGCCGCAACGCCCGCCGCATCCGGGACCGGGTGCGCGGCCTCGACGATCTCGATCCCGACGCAGGGCCGGGCATAGCCATAGCGCGTCAGCACCAGCCCGTCGCAGGGGCCCCAGGCGCTCTCGACCGCTTCGGCCATCCGCGCGGAGGCCTTGCCCGCGCCGATCACGACAACCCGCCCGTCGGGTTTGGGCGGCAGCGCGGCGGGGATGGTGATCATCGGATCCGCCGCCGCAACCGCGGCATCGAACATCGCGCGCAAAAGCGCCTCGGGGGTCTGGGGCAAACGCGGCCTCCCTTTCGTGTCGGTTTCGTGCCTGTGTAAACGGTGCGCCGGCACAGTAGCGCGCGCGCGGGCGCAGGGAAAGCACCGCAGATGCCGCAGGGGGCGCGCCGCGCGTGTGACGCAAAGCGCGGTGATCAAAAAGAAAAAGCGCGAAAGGTTGCCCTTCGCGCTTTGCCTGTTCGGGATCCGGGTTTCCTCGCCCGGGGCCGCGGTTTACTTGACCGGTATCGGGCCGATCATCATGACCATCTGGCGGCCTTCCATCCTCGGCATATTCTCGATCTTGCCGATTTCCTTGACGTCTTCGGCCACCCGCTCCAGCAGGTTGCGGCCAAGGTTCTGGTGGGCCATTTCCCGGCCGCGGAACCGCAGCGTGACCTTCACCTTGTCGCCGTTCTCAAGAAACTTCATCACGTTGCGCATCTTGACGCCGTAGTCATGCACATCCGTGTTGGGCCGGAACTTGACCTCTTTGACCTCGATGGTCTTCTGTTTCTTGCGCGCTTCGCTCTCGCGTTTCTGCTGCTCGTACTTGAACTTGCCGAAGTCCATGATCTTGCAGACGGGCGGGTTGGCGTTGGGCGAGATCTCGACCAGGTCGAGCCCGACCTCTTCAGCCATTTCCATCGCTCTTGCGGGATGAACGACACCAACATTTTCCCCCTCGGCGCCGATCAGGCGAATCTCGGGGGCTCGGATCTTGTCATTTACGCGCGGTCCGGTGTCTCTTGTTGGCGGCGCGTTGTGCGGTCTGCGGGCTATGGTTCGGCTCCTTGAGCTGTTGCGGGACGTTGGGCCGGGAAAATAGTCATGCGCGCGGGCCGGTTCAAGCAACAATCAGCCGTTTGACACATTTAGACCGCGCGGGCCTTTCAGTTCCCGGCCAGTGGTGTACATCTTGCGCCATGATTGGAGCATTCGGCGCGAAGCGCCTGTCATGGCTCCGACCGGTTAACAAGGAATCACCCGATGCGTAATCTTCTCTGGATCATAGTCGCTGCCGCAGTGTTGTTGGGCGGCTACTACCTCTTCACCGGGCAGACGCCCCAGGATGTGGCCGAATCAGTCGCCGAATCGGAGATCGTGCAGGAGGCTGCCGACGGCATGGGCTCTGCCGCCGACGCGGTCGGCGAAGCCGCGACCGAGGTTGGCGATGCGGTGAGCGAGGTGGCAACGGAGGCCGTCGAAGGCGCGGCCGATCTGGTGGACGGGGCCGCCGACGCGCTGGACGGCGCGATGACCGAGACCGAGGAAGCGCTCGGCGATCTCGGCGAGGATGCGAGCAACGCCTTTGCCGACACGACGCAGAACGCCAGCGATGCGGTGAATGCCTCCGGCGAGATGGTGCAGGAAATCACCGACGACGCGATGGAGTCGGCAGATGACGCCGCCGCAGGGCTCTCCGAGGCGACGGCGGAGGCGGTCGATGGCACGACAGAGGCGATGACCGAAGCGGGCGACGCGGCTGAAGAAATGGCCGACGAGGCGACGGCAGCGGCAACCGAATCCGCCGCTGAGGCGACGGAGGCGGCGGGCGATGCCGTCGAGGGTCTGGCCGACGAGATCACCGAGGCGACCGATGCGGCCACGGAGACAGCCGACGAAGCGACGCAACGCGCGACCGAGTCCGCCGCCGAGGCAACGGAAGCGGGGGGCGATGCGATCGAAGGCGTCGCCGATGAGATCACCGAGGCGACGGAAGCGGCAACCGATACGGCCGAGACCGTGACCGAAGAGGCCATGGAAACCGACGCGGCTGTCGAGGCAGAAGCCACAGCGGACACCGAGGTGGACACGGGCGCCGAGGCCGGTGAGGCCACGCTGGACGAGGCGCTCTCTCCCGAAGGGTTCAACTTCGACACGGTCGCAGAGGCGATCCAGGACTCCGATCTTGGCGCGCTGCAAAAGACCGCGCTGACCGCCGCGCTGGACAGCGTGCGCGACGATCCCGCCAAGCTCGGCGAGATCCTGAGCCAGGTCCGCGAGGCGCTCGGCCTCTGAGCGCCCGGACACACACCCCAAAAGAGAAAGGGCCGCGCGATTGCGTGGCCCTTTTTCGTCTGGGCCAAGGCCCCTCTGTCGCAGAGCTCAGTCGAGCGGAGCGATCTCGGCAAAAGCGTTGCGCAGCGCGCCGGACCATGCCTCGCTCATCTGATCGAACCCGCTGTCGTTCTGTTCGATGCGCCGCTGATAGCTGATCCGCAAAGCGCCCTCCTCGATCACCACCATATCGAGCGGCATCCCGACCGAGAGGTTGGAGCGCAAGGTGCTGTCCATCGACAGAAGCACGGCCTTCTGCGCTTCCGCGAGCGAGGTCTGCGGCGTGATCACCCGATCGAGGATCGGCTTGCCGTATTTATGCTCGCCGATCTGGAGGAAGGGCGTGTCGGCCGTGGCCTCGATGAAATTCCCCTCCGGATAGATGAGGAACATCCGCATCGGCCCGCCCTTGCGTTGCCCGGCGAGGATCATCGAGGCCGAGGCCCCCTGCCCCATGCGGTCGAGCTTGGTCGCCACCTCGGCGGACACATCCGAGAGCATCCGCCCGACGATATCGGCCACCCCGAGCATCGTCGGCGCCTTCATGATCGACGTGGTCTGATCGCTGTCGGGGTTCTCGATCGCATCGGTGAGCCGCGCGAGCGTCGTCTGCGTGACCGAGAGGCTGCCCGCGGTCATGATCGCGATGACCCGATCCCCCGGCTCCTCAAAGGTGAACATCTTCCGGTACGTTGAAATGTTGTCGAGCCCGGCATTCGTGCGTGTATCTGACAACAGCACCATTCCGGCGTCCAACAGCAGACCCACACAATATGTCATGCTCTTTCCTCAGCATTGATAAGACTGGAGGCAGCTAGGCCGGCGCGGCGGCGAAATCAAGTGAGGGGAGCCTGCGATTTCCGGTCTGGGGCGTTATTGTTGCTGGAACTGCTCCTGCGCGGCGACGGTCACGCGCACGTTGAGGTCCTCGGAGGCCGCGCCGCTCGCGATGCCGCGGATTGGCGCCGCGTAAAGGGAATCGAGCCCCGAGCCGAGCCGGACGTAGCGCTCATCAGGGCAGCAGCCGTTGGCCGCGTCGAACCCGACCCAGCCCAGACCGCCGATGAACACCTCCGCCCAGGCATGGGAGGCCTCGTGCGGGGCGCCGTCCTCGCGGGCGTGCAGGTAGCCGGAGACGTAGCGCGCGGGGATCCCGGCGATGTGGCACAGCGCGATGAGCGTGTGGGCGTGGTCCTGGCAAACGCCCTTGCCAAGCGCGAGTGCTTCGGCGGCGGTGGTGTGGGGCTCGGTCTCGCCGAGCGCATATTCGATCGCTTCGGCGACACAGGCCGCGAGTTTGTGGGCCCGGTCGAGGGGGCCCGCCTCCTCCATGCCCTCCAGCGCCTCTTCGCAGAGCGTCCTGAGCGCCGCGTCCGGGTAGGTCTGCTGGGTGTGGCGCAGGTAGGCGGCGGGCACGGAGCGCTCCTTGAACCCCCGCAACACGCCCGAGGTATCGGCGGTCTCGACAAGACCGCTCACCGTGATTGCGAATTCCTCAACGGGTGTGCGCCAGGTGACGGTGCTGATCCGGTCGCCGGCCGCGTCACAGTAGCTCGCGCCCACCACGCCGCCATCGGTGTCGACCTTCCACGAAAGCACGTTTTGCCCCTCGAAACTTCCCGGCCAGAGGCGATGGGCCTGAATCACGCCGCGCACCGGCGCATCGAAGCGGTAGCGGGTCTCGTGTTCGATCCTGAGCTTCATGCCTCTGCCCCCCCGAGATAGGCGCTCTGGACCGCGCGGGCGAGGTCCTCGTTGGCCACCATGAACCGCATGAGAAACTCGTGCAGCCCCTCTTCGAAAATATCCTCGACCTGCCCCTCGGCCAACTCGCCCACGATCTCGCGCACCTTCTGCTGCGCCTCCGTGCTCTTGCCATAGCCGCGGGCCAGATGGTCGAGATGGTCGGCGGTCTTCATGCTGCAGGTCAGGAGCGAGCGCGGGAAAAGCTGGTTGAAGATCAGGAAATGCGCGATCTTGGCCGGGCTGAGCTCGCCATCATAGGTCCAGATGAAGGATCGGTGCGCCGACATCGCGCGCAAGAGCGTGACCCACTGGTAGTTGTCGAGCCCCGAGCCGACATAGCGCATCGACGGCAGCAGCACGTAGTATTTCACGTTGAGCAGCCGCGCGGTGTTGTCGGCGCGTTCGATGGCCATGCCGATGTTGAGGAAGTGATAGCCGTCGTTTCTCAGCTGGGCGATTTCGATCGAACCGCGGATCTCGGCGCAGACCTTCATCGTCCAGTCGATGAGATCGCTCATCGACAACTGGCTGCGCTCGGTCCGGCTCATTTCCTTGAGATCCTGAAAGGCGGTGTTGATCGCATCCCAGAGCCGCACGGTCATCGCGGTGCGCACCACCCGCGCGTTTTCCCGCACCGCCCCGATACAGGAGGCGATGGAGGAGGGGTTCGACTGGTCGAAAAAGAGGAATGTCTCGACGTTGCGCTGGCCGGTGTCGGAGTATTTTTCCGAAAACGCCTCGAAGGTGCCCATGGCCTGAAGCACGGCTTCCCATTCGTTGCGGTGCCCGCCGGTGGTGTTGGGCAACAGCGCGTTGCGCCCGCCCACTTCCATCAGCCGCGCGGCGGTTTCGGCCCGCTCCAGATAGCGGCCCAGCCAGTAGAGATGTCCTGCGGTCCTGCTCAGCATGTCGTTACTCCGCCATGACCCAAGTATCCTTGACGCCGCCGCCCTGCGATGAGTTCACCACGAGCGAGCCCTCGGTGAGCGCCACCCGCGTGAGCCCGCCGGGGACAAGCTCGATCTTCTCGCCCATGAGGCAATAGGGCCGCAGATCCACGTGCCGCGGTGCGATCCCCTCCTCGACGAAGGTCGGGCAGGTCGAGAGCGCGAGCGTCGGCTGAGCGATGTACCCCCCGGGGTTGTCCTCGATCTTGGCGCGGAAGGCCTCGATCTGGCTCTTGCTCGACTTCGGCCCCACCAGCATCCCGTAGCCGCCGGACCCGTGCACCTCCTTGACCACCAGCTCGGGCAGGTTCTCCAGCACGTATTTGCGGTCATCGGCCTTGCCGCACTGGAAGGTCGGCACGTTTTCGAGGATCGGCTCCTCGCCGAGATAAAAGCGGATCATTTCGGGCACATAGACGTAAATCGCCTTGTCATCGGCCACGCCCGCGCCGGGGGCGGAACAGATCGTCACCCCGCCGGAGAGATAGACCGACATCAGCCCCGGCACGCCGAGCATCGAGTCTGGCCGGAAGCAGAGCGGATCGATGAAGGCATCGTCCAGCCGGCGATAGATCACGTCGACCTTCTTGGGCCCTTCGGTGGTCTTCATGTAGACGAAATCGCCCTCCACGAAGAGATCCTGCCCCTCGACAAGCTCGACCCCCATCATGTCGGCGAGGAAGGTGTGCTCGTAGTAGGCGGAGTTGAAATGCCCGGGCGTGAGGACGACGACGCGGGGCTCGTGATCGCATTTCTGCGGCGCGACGGAGGCCAGAGTGGATTTCAGCGCATTGGGATAGTGATCGACCGGCGCGATGCGGTTCTTGACGAAGAGGTCGGGGAACATGCGCATCATGATTTCCCGGTTCTCCAGCATGTAGGAGACGCCGGAGGGCGTGCGGCAATTGTCCTCCAGCACGTAGAACTGGTCCGGACCGGTGCGCACGAGGTCAATCCCGACGATATGGCTGAAGACGCTTTTCGGCGGGCGGAAGCCGTGAACCGCGATCTCGAAAGCCTCGTTGCGATAGACCAGATCGGCCGGAATGCGCCCGGCCTTCACGATCTCGCCCCGGTCATAGACATCCGACAGGAACATGTTGAGCGCCTGCGCGCGCTGCTTGATGCCGCGCTCCAGCTTGCGCCATTCGCCGAAGGTGAAGACGCGCGGAAACATGTCGAACGGGATCAGCCGCTCCGGATCGCCGCCCTCGCCATAGACGGCGAAGGTGATGCCGATGCGGCGGAAGAGCGCCTCGGCCTCATGCTGTTTGATGTTGCGGATCCCGGACGGCATGGTGCGGTGCCAGTCATCGAGGCGCTTGTAGGGCGCTCGAATCCCTCCGGTGTCGCTCATTTCATCGAAATAGACTGGGGGGGTCTTTGTATTCATATGCACTCCCTTCGTGCCGAGAGAACCACCTGACGCACGCGGGTGCAATGGCCCGCACCAAATTCATTACGCGCGTTGATTCCGGCCGGGGTCAAGACGCCGATCTTCTGTGCAGGCGCAGGGCCTTGGCCATGGCTCATCCCCTGTGAGCCAAGGTTGCCTTAACGGCACTTTGCCAGCCGTCGTAGAGCCGGGTGCGCTCCGCGGCCTCCATGCTGGGGTCGAACCGGCGGGCGGCCTCCCATTGCGCGGCGAAGCCGTCCATCCCCGGATAGAGCCCCGCCCGCTGGCCCGCGAGCCATGCGGCGCCGAGCGCGGTCGTCTCCAGCACGCGGGGCCGGTCCACCGGCGCGCCGAGGATGTCGGCGAGGAACTGCATCGTCCAGTCCGAGGCGCTCATGCCGCCGTCCACCCGCAGCACCGCCTCGCCGCCCACGTCCTGCCAGTCGGCGCGCATCGCCTCCAGCAGATCGCGGGTCTGGAAGCCGACGCTGCGCAGCGCCGCGCGCGACAGCTCTTTGGGCCCGGTGCCGCGCGTGAGGCCGAACATCGCGCCGCGGCAATCAGCATCCCAATAGGGCGCCCCGAGCCCGGTGAAGGCGGGCACGAGGATCACCTCCTGCGCCGGGTCCGCGGCTTCGGCGAGCGGCTGCGTCTCGGAGGCCGAGCCGATGATCCCCAGCCCGTCACGCAGCCATTGGACCACCGCGCCGGCGATGAAGATCGACCCTTCGAGCGCATAGGTCGGCTTGCCGTCGAACTGGTAGGCGATGGTGGTCAGGAGCCGGTTGGACGAGGTCACCGGCGTCTCGCCGGTGTTGAGCAGCGCAAAACAGCCGGTCCCGTAGGTCGATTTCATCATGCCCGGCTTGAAACAGGCCTGCCCGACGGTCGCCGCCTGCTGGTCGCCGGCAACGCCGAGGATGGGCAGCGCGGCGCCGAAATGCTCCGCGTCCGTCACCCCGAAATCGGCCGAGCTGTCGAGCACCTCGGGCAGCATCGAGAGCGGGATGTCCAGTAGCGCGCAGATCTCCGCGCTCCATTCGCCCTTGCGGATGTCATAGAGCATGGTGCGCGCGGCGTTTGTGGCGTCGGTCACGTGGCGCTTGCCCCCGGTCAGATGCCAGATCAGCCAGCTGTCGACCGTGCCGAAGGCCAGATGCCCCGCCCGCGCCGCCTCGCGCGCGCCATCCACCTCGTCGAGGATCCACTTGAGCTTGGTGCCCGAGAAATAGGGATCGAGCAGCAGCCCGGTGGTATCGGCGATGAGCGACTCGTGCCCGTCCTCCTTCAGCGCGCGGCAGATTGCCGAGGTGCGCCGGTCCTGCCAGACGATGGCGCGGTGCAGCGGTTTGCCGTTGCGCCGATCCCAGACGACCGTGGTCTCGCGCTGGTTGGTGATGCCGATCCCGGCGATCTCGCCCGCGCCGACGCCTGTCTGCTCCAGCACTGCCCGGCAGGTTCGGCGCACGGTCTCCCACAGGTCCATCGCCTCATGCTCGACCCAGCCGCTGTCGGGGAAATACTGTTGAAATTCCTCCTGCGTGGAGCCCGCAATCCCCATCGCGCCGTCAAACAGGATCGCCCGGCTCGATGTCGTGCCCTGATCGATTGCCAGAATATGCCCCATGGACAGCTCTCCCCCGAATATCTTGCCGGAACGACACTGCCCACCTTCGTGCGGAAGGTCAAACGGCTCTGGCGTGGCTCAGGAGATCAGCCGCCCTCGCCCGCCGTGGCGGCGCGCGTGATCCGCATGCGGCGGATGAGGGCGAGCAGGAAAATCGCGGTGAGGATCAACACGATGGTCGGCGCCGGCGCGCTGTCGAGAAAGAAGCTGAGGTAGGTCCCGGCGAGCATCGCTGTGAGGCAGATGACGACCGAGGCCACCAGCATCTGCCCGAAGCTGCGCACGATGAGAAAGGCGATTGCGCCCGGCGCGATCAGCAGGCCGATCGCAAGGATGAGCCCCGCCGCGGAGAGCGTCGCGACGATGGTCAGCGAGAGCGCCGAGAGCAGCCCGTAATGCAGCCACCCGGTCCGCAGGCCCGAGGCGCGCGCCTGCGCCGGATCGAAGCTCTGGAGCAGCAGATCCTTCCAGAAGAGCAGGAGCCCGGCGCTGACCACGGCGGCAATCGCCCCGGCGGTCAGCAGATCCTGCGGCCCGACGCCGAGCATGTTGCCAAAGAGGATATGATCGAGATGCGCGTCGCTCTCGACGGCGACGAAGAGCACGATGCCGATCCCGAACATGCCCGAGAAGACCACGCCCATCACCGTGTCGGGTTTCACCCGGCTGTTCTGCGCCAGATAGCCGCTTGCCACCGAGCAGAACATGCCCGCGGCAAAGGCCCCGATCATCAGCGGAATGCCGAGGATGTAGGCCAGCACGATGCCGGGCAGGATCGCATGGCTCACCGCATCGCCCATCAGCGCCCAGCCCCGCACCACAAGGAAACACGACAGCAGCGCCGTCGGCACCGACACGATGAGCGAGATCAGGAAGGCGTTCTGCATGAAGCCGAACTGGAAGGGCAGCAGCGCCGCGTCGATCATCGCGCCGGCCCCCGGGCAAGAGCCTCGGCGGCGCGGGCCCGCGATGCGAGGAGCCCGTGTTTGGGCGCGAGCAGGAAGGCGGCGAGGAAGACCAGCGTCTGGAGCGTGACGATCACGCCGCCCGTCGCCCCGTCGAGGAAGTAGCTGAAATAGGCCCCGAAGAAACTCGTCGTCGCGCCGATGGCGACCGAGGTCAGGATGAGTCGCGCGAACCGGTCGCAGAGCAGATAGGCCGTCGCGCCCGGCGTGACGACCATGGCGATGACGAGAAAGGCCCCGACCGTCTGCATCGCCGCGACGATACAGGCCGACAACAGGACGAAGAACACCGCCTTGAGCCGCTCGGGGCGCAGCCCGATGGAGCGCGCGTGCGCCTCGTCGAAGAAGACGACCATGAGATCGCGCCATTTCAGCACGAGCACGGTCAGCGAGACGCCCGCGATCACCAGAAGCTGCGCCGTGTCGGCGGGCGAGATGGCGAGGATGTTGCCCATGGTGATGGCCTGCACGTCGATCGAGGTGGGGCTCACCGAAATCATGAAGAGGCCGAGCCCGAAGAAGGCGGTGAAGATCAGGCCGATGATCACGTCGATCTTGAGGCCCGAACGTTCGGAGAGAAAGAGCATCGCCCCCGCCGCGAGCCCGCCCGCGATGAAGGCGCCAAGCGCAAACGGCAACCCGAGCATGTAGGCCCCGGCCACCCCGGGCACGACCGAATGCGAGAGCGCGTCGCCGATGAGCGACCAGCCCTTGAGCATCAGATACGCCGACAGAAACGCGCAAACCCCGCCCACCAGCGCCGAGACGAGCATCGCGTTGGTCATGTAGCTGTAGGCGAAGGGCTCCAGCAGTGTCACGCGCCGCCCTCACGCGTATGGGTCCGGTCGCCGTACTGGACGAAGGGCCGCTCGTCATCGGTCAGGATCATGACCGCGCGGGCGTCCTCGTCATCGTGCAGATCGGTGCCGCCGAGGGTGAACTGCCGCAAGACCCCGCCGAAGGCCTGGGCGAGGTTCTCGGGCGTGAAGGTTGTCTCCGTCGGCCCATAGGCCAGCACCGTGCCGCGCATCAGGACCGTGCGGTCGCAGAACTCGGGCACCGAGCCGAGGTTGTGGGTCGAGACCAACATGACGCGCCCTTCATCCCGCAGATCGCGCAGCAGCGCGACGATCTGATCTTCGGTCTTGACGTCCACCCCGGTAAACGGCTCATCGAGCAGGATCACCTGCCCGTCCTGCGCCAGGGCGCGCGCGAGAAAGACACGCTTGCGCTGGCCGCCCGAGAGCTCGCCGATCTGACGCTTGCGATAATCGAGCATGTTGACGCGGTCGAGCGCCGCCTCGACCGCCTCGTGATCGGCTTTGCGGGGGCGGCGCAGAAAGCCCATGCGCCCGTAGCGGCCCATCATCACCACGTCCTCGACCAGCACCGGGAAGGCCCAGTCGACGTCCTCCGATTGCGGCACATAGGCCACGAGGTTCTCACGCAGCGCGGTCTTCACATCGCGGCCCAGCAGGGAAATATCCCCGCTGGCGACCGGGACAAACCCCATGATCGCCTTGAAAAGCGTCGATTTACCGGCGCCGTTGATGCCGACAAGAGCCGTCACGGTGCCGCGCGGGATCTCGAAACTGGCGTCGGTGAGCGCGGTGTGACCGTTGCGATAGGTGACGGTGAGGCCCCGCGCACGGATGCCGCTGCCGGGGCCACCCTCGGCGCTTTGCGTGGTCGGGTCTTCGGCTAGATCTCGCATGATGTTCTCCTCACGCGCCGCCACCCTCGAGCCCGCGCGCGATGGTCTCTGCCGTCACGCGCAGCAGATCGAGATAGGTCGGCACGGGCCCGTCCTCTTCGCTCAGCGAGTCGACGTAAAGCACGCCGCCGAACTCTGCGCCGGTTTCTCGCGCGACCTGCTCGGCGGGTTTGTTGCTCACGGTGCTTTCGCAAAAGACCACCGGGATATTGTTCTCGCGCACCCCGTCGATCACCGCCCGGACCTGTTTCGGCGTGCCGACCTGATCGGCATTCATCGGCCAGAGATAGAGCTCTTTCATGCCGAAATCCCGCGCCAGATAGCTGAACGCGCCTTCGCAGCTCACCAGCCAGCGGCGCTCTTCGGGGATCGCGGCGATGCGCGCGCGCAAGGGCTCGATCGCGGCGCGGAGCTCGGCCTTGTAGGCCTCGGCATTGGCGCGAAAGCTCTCCGCATGGGCCGGGTCCGCCGCGCTCAGCGCGGCCGCGATGTTGTCCACGTAGATCTCGGCGCTGCTCAGCCCCATCCAGGCATGAGGGTTCGGCTTGCCCTCATACGCGCCCTCGCTGATCGGGATCGGATCGATCCCCTCGCTCACCGTGACCGAAGGCACATCGCCGAGATTGCGCAGGAACTGCTCGAACCAGAGCTCGAGATTGAGCCCGTTGCGAAGCACCAGATCGGCGTCGCTCGCGCCGACGATGTCGCGCGGCGTGGGCTGATAGCCGTGGATCTCGGCGCCGGGCTTGGTGATCGAGACGACCTCCGCCGCATCGCCCGCCACATTGGCCGCGATATCGGCCAGAACGGTGAAGCTGGTGGCAACCTTGAGCTTGCCCTCCGCAACGGCCGCACCGCCCGCACATGCAAGCATCGCCATCGCCACACCCAAAAGACGCAAACTCTTCATTGGCCACACTTTCATTTCAGCTTTCACCTCTAGGTGCGACTCGTTCTCAACAAAGTCAAGGCGCGGCCCCGAGATCGGCAGGCGCAAAATGAAAAACCCGGCACCGAGATGCCGGGTTGCTCTTCACTGTGGCGGGCAAGGCCCCTTGGGCTCAGTTCAGCGCCGCATCGGTGATCTCGTGGGTCCAGGCGCCTTCGGGCTTGGAGGTGATCACCGGATCGGCCCCGGAGCTCAGCAGCACATCGACCGTGCGGTCGAAATCGGCCGGGTCAAGCGCCCCGTTGGAGCCGGCTGTGAGCTTGGCAACCTCGCTCATCATCCGCTTCTGGTGCGCCTCGGTCTGGGCGCCGGTGTCGTCGTAGTCGAGCACGATCTCGGCCGCCGCATCGGGGTTCTCCTCGGCGTATTTCCAGCCCTTCATCGAGGCCCGCACAAAGCGCGTCAGCTTGTCGACCATCTCCGGATCAGCGAGGTTTTCTTCGGTCGTGTAGAGCCCGTCCTCAAGCGTCGAGATCCCTTGATCCTCATACTTGAAGACCACCAGATCATCCTCGGTGAGCCCTGCGTCGATCACCTGCCAATACTCGTTGTAGGTCATCGTCGTGGCGCATTCGACCTGCTTTTGCAGCAGCGGATCGACGTTGAAGTTGATCTTCTGGATCGTCACGCCGCCCTCGGAGCCGTCGGTCGCGTAGCCGAGCTTGGACATCCAGGAATAGAGCGGCAGCTCGTTGCCGAAGAACCATGTCCCGAGCGTGTGGCCGGGGAAATCCTCGGGGCTCTCGATGCCGTGTTCCTTCAGGCAGGTCAGCATCAAGCCGGAGGATTTGAACGGCTGGGCAATGTTGACAATGGGCGCGCCGTTTTCGCGCGCGGCGAGTGCGGACGGCAGCCAATCGACCATCACATCCGCCGCGCCACCGAGCAGCACCTGCACCGGCGCGATATCCGGCCCGCCGGGTTTGATCGTCACGTTGAGGTCTTCGTCCTCGTAGAACCCTTCTTCGAGGGCGACGTAGTAGCCCGCGAACTGCGCCTGCGTGACCCATTTGAGCTGCAGCGTCAGATCATCTGCCGCCCATGCGGATGTGCCCATGGCTGCCAGTGCGGCGGCGCTGAGGGTTTTGGCGAAAGTCTTCATATTGGTCTCCCGTGTTGACCGGGCTCGAGGGCCCTTTTTGATTAACCGCGTTGCGAGGGGTGCCAGAAGGTCACCATGCGCTCCAGAAGCGCGACCCCGCCGTAAAACATCGAGCCCACCACCGCGGCCACGACAATCTCGGCCCAAACGAGCTCGAGTTCCAGCAAGCCGATGCTGGTTGAGATTCGAAAGCCCATCCCGAGCACCGGCGAGCCGAAAAATTCGGCAACGATCGCGCCGATGAGCGCGAGCGTGGTGGTTATCTTGAGCCCGTTGAAGATGAAGGGCATGGCCGCGGGCAGGCGCAGTTTGAAGAGCGTCTGCCAGTAGCCGGCCGAGTAGGTCTTCATCAGGTCGCGCTGCATCGCCTCGGTGGCCTTGAGCCCCTCGACCGTGTTCACCAGCATCGGGAAGAAGATCATGATGACGACCACCGCCGCCTTTGATTCCCATCCGAAGTTGAACCACATGACCATGATCGGCGCGACGCCGACGATGGGCAGGGCCGCCACGAAATTGCCGACCGGCAGGAGGCCGCGCTGGAGGAAGGGCGAGCGGTCGATGGCGATGGCCGTGAGTACCGCCGCGCCGCAGCCGATGAGGTAGCCCGAGAGCGCGCCCTTGAAGACGGTCTGAACCAGATCCGCCCAGAGAATATCCGGGCTTGCCGCCATCCGCGCGGCGATGGCGCTCGGGGCGGGCAGGATGACCGACGGGATGTTGTAGAGCCTGACGGCCATCTCCCACAGGACGAGGAGTGTGGCGCCAAACAAAACAGGCGCTGCGAGACGCGTAATGGACATGTCATAGCTGGCAATCCAAGCGTTCACCCACCACGCACCCAGCCAAACCGCAACGATCATTCCCAGTGAAGGATCGATCCACCCTGCGCTGACCACGCAAGCGATTGGCAAGAATATTCCGTCCATACGGAGAAGCATGTCCGCAGTACGACCGTACTTCAAATCACGGTAAGACATGGCAAGCTCCAGACCGCTCAAATTGCCGCAACATATTCTTCATCGCGCCATCCCCATCCGTGTGAGCGTCCGCCGCTGGATCACGCCGACGATCCCCACGAGCACCGCCGCAAGCGCCGCCGCCGCGAAGAGCGCCGCCCAGATCTGGGCCGTCTGGCCATAGTAGCTCCCGGCCAGAAGACGTGCGCCCAAGCCCCCTTGCTGGACCGGCAGCTCACCCACGATGGCGCCGACCAGAGACGCCGCGATGGCGACCTTCAGCGAGGCGAAGAAATAGGGCATCGAGGCGGGCAGCCGGAGCTTCCAGAACGCCTGCCCCCCGCTGGCGCTATAGGTCCGAAGCAAGTCAAGCTGCATCGCGTCAGGGCTGCGCAGCCCCTTCACCATGCCGACGACCACGGGGAAAAACGACAGATAGGCCGAGATGATCGCCTTGGGCAGCAGCCCTGAAATCCCGATGGAATTGAGCACGACGATGATCATCGGCGCGATGGCGAGGATCGGAATGGTCTGGCTCGCGATGGCCCAGGGCATGACACTCATGTCCATCGCCCGGTTGTAGACGATCCCGACCGCCAGCAGTACCCCGGCGCCCGTGCCGATGGCAAAGCCCAGAAGCGTCGCCGACAGCGTCAGCCAGCCGTGGTAGACAAGGCTCCGATTCGAGAGCGATCCACTCCGCACCAGCCCGCGCCGCCCTTGCGTCTCCTCGACCCAGGTGCTCTGCCAAAGTTCGACGGCCACCTGATGCGGCGCCGGCAGTTTGGGCCGATCCTGCGAGAGCGTCTGACTCACCATCTCGCCAAAGCTCAGCTCGACGCCGGCCCGCGCCGCCTGATCCTTGGACCACGCCGCATTGAGCCCCACCGCGCCCGCGTACCAGATCACGACAATCGCCGCGACGACCGTGAGGATAGGCCCGAGATTACGCATTCCGCCGTCTCCACATCACCACCGCGGCACCGGTGGCGATGAGCGCCCCGAGGCCGAACAGGCGTATCGCCAAGACCCCATCGGAGCAATTTGCCGTGTATTCCCATTCCGTTGCCGGCATTTCATGGCATCCGCGAAACCGGAAATCGCTCAAGGCGCCGTATGCGATGAGGCCCAGCAGGGCCGCGACAACGGCACTGAGGATGGCGAGAAACGCGCTCATGCCTCATGCCCCGCGCGCAGCCCCTCGCGCACCCGGTGCGCCACCTCAATGAACTCCTTGCTGTCGCGAATGTCGAGCGGCCGTTCCTTCGGCAGCGGGCTCTCGATCACATCCGTGATCCGCCCCGGACGCGGGCTCATGACGACGATCTTGGTCGAGAGGTACACCGCCTCCGGAATCGAATGGGTCACGAACCCGATGGTCTTGCCCGTCCGCGCCCAAAGCGCCAGAAGCTGCTCGTTGAGGTGATCGCGCACGATCTCGTCAAGCGCACCAAACGGCTCGTCCATCAGCAGGATATCCGCGTCAAAGGCCAGCGCCCGCGCGATCGAGGCCCGCTGCTGCATGCCGCCCGAAAGCTGCCAGGGATATTTCTTCTCGAAGCCGGCAAGATCGACCAGTTCCAGCACGCGCGCGACCCGCTCCGCCTGCGCCGCCTTGTCATAGCCCATGATCTCCAGCGGAAGGCGGATATTACCGCCGATCGTCCGCCAGGGATACAAGCCCGCCGCCTGGAACACATAGCCATAGGCCCGCGCCCGCCGCGCCTCGTCCGGGCTCATCCCGTTGACCGTCAGCGTCCCGCCCGTCGGCGTCTCCAGCGCGGCGATACAGCGCAAAAACGTCGTCTTGCCGCAGCCCGACGGCCCGATGAATGAGACGAATTCGCCCTTGCCAATCTCCAGATCCACGCCCTTCAACGCATGGACCGGCCCGTCGTTCGTCTCGAAGGTGAGGTCCACGCCCGAGGCCGCGACCACCGTCTCGCCCATCTGCGTCATCGGCTCACCCGTCACGTCTCTCAGCGCCCCCAAGCTTACACCCCGCTCGCCGGAATGCCCGACCGTTCCACCTTGCGCGGCGCGGTGAGCTCTTTCCATGTCGAGAGCGCCTTGGCGACCGGCGTGCTCGGCTCGCGCTTGACGAACTCGCCATGCCCCTCCTGCCCCTTGAACGCCCCGTCCTCGACGGCCACGCGCCCACGGGTCAGCGTATAGCGCGGCAGGCCCTTGACCTTTTTGCCTTCAAAGACGTTGTAATCGATCTCCGACTGCTGGTTCTCGGCGCTGATGACCTTCTCCTTCTCCGGATCCCACACCACGAGATCGGCATCCGCCCCGACAAGAACGGCGCCCTTCTTCGGGTAACAATTCAGGATCTTGGCGATATTGGTCGAGGTCACGGCCACGAACTCGTTCGGCGTGAGCCGCCCGGTCCCGACCCCATAGGTCCAGAGCATCGGCATCCGGTCCTCCAGCCCGCCGGTCCCGTTGGGGATCTTGGTGAAATCGCCCACGCCATAGCGCTTCTGCTCGGTCGTGAAGGCGCAGTGATCGGTGGCCACCACGGAGAGAGACCCGCTCTGGAGCCCCGCCCAAAGGCTGTCTTGATGCTGCTTGTTGCGGAACGGCGGCGACATGACGCGCCGCGCCGCGTGATCCCAATCGGGATGCGCATATTCGCTGTCATCAAGCGTCAAATGCTGGATCAGCGGCTCGCCATAGACCCGCTTGCCCTGCATCCGCGCCCGCCGAATCGCCTCATGCGCCTCCTCGCAAGACGTATGCACCACGTAAAGCGGCACCCCCGCCATGTCGGCGATCATGATCGCCCGGTTCGTGGCCTCCCCCTCGACCTGCGGCGGGCGGGAAAACGCATGCGCCTCCGGCCCGTCATTGCCCTCTTCCATCAACTTGCGCTGCAGCTCGGCCACAACATCGCCATTCTCCGCATGGACCAGCGGCAAAGCCCCCAACTCCGCGCAGCGCTTGAACGAGGCATACATCTCATCGTCATTGACCATGAGCGCGCCCTTGTAGGCCATGAAATGCTTGAACGTGTTGATCCCGCGCTCGCGCACGACGGTCTCCATCTCGTCGAACACCTGCTCGCTCCACCAGGTGATCGCCATGTGAAACGAGTAATCGCAATGCGCCCGCGTCGACTTGTTGTCCCACATCTGCAGCGCATCGAGGAGCCCCTGCTCCGGCGAAGGCAGCGCGAAATCCACAACCATCGTCGTCCCGCCTGAGAGAGCCGCCCGCGTTCCACTCTCGAAATCGTCGCTGGAATAGGTCCCCATGAACGGCATCTCCAGATGCGTATGCGGATCGATCCCGCCCGGCATCACAAAACAGCCGCTCGCATCCAGCACCTCGTCGCCCAAAAGCCCCTGACCGATCTCGACGATCTTCCCGCCTTCGACAAGAACATCCGCCTTGTAGGTCAGATCAGCGGTTACGATGGTTCCGTTTTTTATGATTGTAGACATTCTATCGCACTCCTATCGCCTTGGCGGCGTCTTGGGCAATTTCAGCGATCGGCTTGCAGGTTTCTGCGTCGCTCTCCCAAAGTGAGTTTCCGGTCCAAGCGTCCCCGCTCGAAGCGTAGCTCCTTTGATAGTTCCTCTCATAGAGATCGGTGATTTTCTGCACGTCGGCGTCAACAGACCTGCCGATCTGGGCTAGGTTCTTGGCGCTCTGGCTTTCTCGAATTGCAATGGAAACGTAGTAAAGGGCGTCTCCGTATTCCTTGTAACCATCGTACTCTTCCTGACCCATCCCGGATCCAGCCCATTGCAGGATCGACGAGTAGAATGCCGCGCACCGGGTGTACGCATAAGACGTCTCCGGGTTGCCCGACAGGATGTCATCCAGCGGCCTCAGTTCCGATTGCGCCGATCCACCCGATGCGGCAACGCACAATGATATGACAATCATCGGTCTCGAATATGCGCCTTCAAAGCTCAGCGTTTTTCTAGTTTGGCGAGTGCTGAATCGCCGAAAACTCCGCGGTAACATCCGTGCCTCCCCTGATCACTGTGCTCATCTTCCGCTCCCAGCCGACGGGGCCCCCGCCCCTCTTCTTCTCTTGTCAAATACTCCGGGGGTCCGGGGGCAGCGCCCCCGGTCCGGCGCTACTCCACAATCTCCGCCGTCTCCAGAACCGCATGCATCAACACATCCGCCCCGGCCGCAGCCCATTCTTTCGAAATCTCTTCCGCCTCATTGTGCGACAGCCCGTCCACGCAAGGGCACATCACCATCGCCGTCGGCGCCAGGTCATTGATCCAGCAGGCATCGTGCCCCGCGCCCGAAACGATATCCATGTGCGAATACCCCAGCCGCTCGGCCGCATCCCGCACCGCCGCGACGCAGCCTTCGTCAAACGCGGGCGGATCGAATTGGCCGACGATTTCGGTCTCCAGCGTGACCCCGATCTCCTCGCAGAGCCCGGGCGCCTTTGCGTGGAACTCTTCCATCATCGCATCGATCACCTCTTGAAGGTGGCTGCGGAAATCGATGGTGAAGACGACCTTGCCGGGAATGATGTTGCGCGAATTCGGGTACACGTCGATATGCCCGATGGCGCCCACCGCGTTCGGCTGATGTTTCATCGCGATCTCGTGGACCAGCTCGGTGATCCGCGCCAGACCCCTCCCCGCGTTGAGCCGCATGTGCATGGGAGTCGAGCCGGTGTGGCTTTCCTTGCCGGTGACGGTGCATTGCACCCAGCGCAGGCCCTGCCCATGAGTCACGACGCCGATATCCTTGCCCTCGGCCTCAAGGATCGGCCCTTGTTCGATGTGAAGCTCAAAGAGCGCGTGCATCTTGCGCGCGCCGACCTCTTCGTCGCCCTTCCAGCCGATCCGCTCCAGCTCATCGCCGAACCGTTTGCCCGCCGAATCGACGCGATCGTAAGCCCAGTCGAGCTCGTGTTTCCCGGCAAAGACGCCCGAGGCCAGCATCGCGGGGGCAAAGCGCGTGCCCTCCTCGTTGGTCCAGTTCACGACGACGATCGGATGCCTGGTCTTGATCCCGAGATCATTCATCGTCCGGACAAGCTCCAGCCCGCCGAGCACACCAAGGACCCCGTCGTATTTCCCGCCCGTAGGCTGGGTGTCGAGGTGCGAGCCCACGTAAACGGGAAGCGCGTCCGGGTCCGTTCCGGCCCGCGTGGCGAACATGTTGCCGATCTGGTCGAGCCCCATCTCGCAGCCCGCCGCCTCGCACCACTTCTGGAAAAGCGCCCGGCCTTCGGCATCCGCGTCGGTCAGGGTCTGGCGGTTGTTGCCCCCCGCGACACCGGGTCCGATCTTGGCCATTTCCATCAGGCTGTCCCAGAGCCGATCGGGATCGATGCGTAGATTCTCACCAGCTGCGGCCATGGTCGTCCCCTCTTTGCCGTTCCGCCGCATCGGAGCTTGCCAGCCCGCGACGCATTTTTTACCATTTGGTCAAGGCACGATTGCAACGCGTCCCGCCCCTGTCAAGGAAGCCGATTGGTTCAGCCCGGGTCTCGTGTGTCATTTGTCAACCCGACTGCCTCAAAAGGCAGCACTCCGAAGGCAGGCATGGACGACGCGACCCAACCCAAACTCAGCCGCATCCAGCAACGCAACCGCACCCGGATCACCGACGCGGCGCTGGAGATCTTTTCCCAACACGGGTTTCGCGGCGCGACGCTCGATCAGATCGCGGGAGAGGCGGGGCTCTCCAAGCCCAACCTGCTCTACTATTTCGACAGCAAGGAGGCGATCCACGTCGATGTTCTCAATCGGCTGATGGAAACCTGGCTCGCGCCGCTGGAAGCCATCGATCCGCAAGGCGAGCCGCGCGAGGAGCTTTTGCGCTACATCCGGCGCAAGCTGGAGATGGCGTTCGAGTTTCCCCGCGAGAGCCGGCTCTTTGCCAACGAGATCGTCCAGGGCGCGCCGCGCATGGGGCCGCATCTGGAGACCGGGCTGAAACCGCTCTTCGAGGAAAAGGCCGCGCTGATCCAAAGCTGGATCGACGCCGGGCGCCTGCCGCCGCTCGACCCGCGCCACCTGATCCTGTCGATCTGGGCCACGACCCAGCACTACGCCGATTTCGAAGCCCAGACCCGCGTGCTTCTGGAAGGGAGCGACGTGCAGCAAAGCGCCTGGGCCCATCTCGAAGCGCTCTACGCACGGATGCTCAGCTGCTGAAATTTTGCGCGCGCGCTCCAGGCGCGCCGCGGCAGACCGCCGGCCCCGACGATTTTATTGACCAAAGGTTAATTTCTTGAAGGGCTCACCGGCAAGGCGTTTCAGGTTTCGGTTTTTAAAAACACACCCTTTTGGAGGAGACCTCATGACCCTGCACAGGGCCGCAACGGCGATTGCCATGACCATTCTATGCGCGGGCGCGGCAGATGCCGCCACCGTTCAGCAAACCCAGACGATCCTCAATTCGCAGCAGGCCATAAGAGCCTCCAACAATCCCTTCGTCCTGACCTTCAGCGGCCTCGCGCCCGCCGCCTCTTCAGGCACACTGACCATATTCGGCCGCGGCGATCTCAACGCGGATGCCGAATATATCAATGCCTCGGTGGATGCGACAAGCTTCGGAAGGATCAGGCCGACGACAAGCGAATTTTCGGTGACATACACAATCACCCAATCCGACTTGAACGGCTTCCTGGCCGATGGCTCGCTGATTGTGACCCTGAACCTCAGCCCTGGCGTGGATCTGGTCTCGTCGACCAACAGACTGTCTGCGACTCTGGACTATGAGGACACATCCGTCGTTCCCTTGCCTGCCAGCGCGGCCTTTGCGCTGACGGGTTTGGCGGGGCTGGGTCTTGCGGGCCGGCGTCGCCGGAAACGCGCGGCGCTCTAATTCGCCGGTTGTAAGCCGCTGGCCGGGACAGGGGCAGATGCGGATCATCCGTCCACGCGAATGCGCGTGTTGGTGGGGTCATGCGGGCTGTCTTCGACGACCTCCGCATCCCAAAGCGCGTCGAACATCTTGACCTTGAGCTTCGTGCCCGGCACCGCCAGATCGGGGCGGACGTAGCCCATGCCGATGCTCTTGCCGAAGACCACCGAATAGCCGCCCGAGGTCAGCCGGCCCACCCGGGTCTCGCCATCATAGAGCGCCTCGCGGCCCCAGGGATCCGCGTCCGCAGGCCCATCAACCAGCAAGGTCACGCATTTCGCCCGCACGCCCGTCGCCTCCATTGCGGCCTTGCCGTGGAACGCCTTGGAGAGATCGACAAAGCGCGGCAGGTCGGCTTCCAGCGGCGTCGCATCCCGGCCCAACTCATTGCCGAAGGCGCGGTAGCTTTTCTCCTGCCGGAGCCAGTTCTGCGCCCGCGCGCCCACAAGCTTGAGGCCATGCGCCTCGCCCGCCTCCATGAGCTGATCAAAGAGGTGGGTCTGCATCTCGATCGGGTGGTGCAACTCCCACCCCAGCTCGCCGGTATAGGCCACGCGCACCGCGCGCACCGGCACCATGCCAAGCTCGATGTCCCGCACCGAGAGCCATGGGAAGCGCTTGTTCGACAGGGCCGTCTCCGGCTCGGCATCCTGCACCAGCGCCGCCAGCACATCGCGCGATTTCGGCCCGGCGATGGCAAAGACGCCCCACTTGGTGGTCACGTCCTCCGCATTGATCCGCCCGAACTCGGGCTCCTTGTCGGAGATCGCCTTGTAGAGAAAGTCCTGATCATAGGCCGACCAGGCGCCGGCGGAGATGAGCGTGTAGTCATCCTCGCCCGTGCGGATGATGGTGTACTCGGTCCGCACCGTGCCCGCGCGTGTGAGCGCGTAGGTCAGGTTGATCCGCCCGACCTTGGGCAGCTTGTTGCAGGTGAACCAGTCGAGGAACCCGGTCGCGCCGGGGCCGCTGATCCGGTGTTTGGTGAAGGCCGTGGCGTCGATCAGGCCCACGCCCTCGCGGATCGCTTTCGCCTCCTCGACCGCATGCGGCCACCACGCCCCGCGCCGGAAGCTCCAGGACTGTGCGTCGTCAAGCCCCTCGGGCGCGAAATAGTTGGGCCGCTCCCAGCCGTTGACCTGCCCGAACTGCGCGCCACGCGCTTTCTGGCGATCATAGGCGGGCGAGGTCCGCAGGGGCCGCGCGGCGGGGCGCTCCTCGTCGGGGTAGTGCAGCTTCAGCAGGTAGCTGTAGGTTTCCTCGTTCTTTGCGCGCGCGTATTCCGAGGTCATCCAGTCGCCGTAGCGCTTGGGATCGAGCGAGGCCATGTCGATCTCGGCCTCGCCCTCCACCATGCATTGCGCGAGGTAATAGCCCGCCCCGCCCGCCGCGGTGATCCCGAAGGAGAACCCCTCGGCGAGCCACATGTTGCGCAGGCCCGGTGCGGGGCCCAGCAGCGGGTTGCCATCGGGCGTGTAACAGATCGGGCCGTTGAAATCGTCCTTGAGCCCCACCTCCTCGGTCGAGGGGATGCGATGGATCAACTCCATGTATTCCTGTTCGATCCGCTCCAGATCGAGCGGGAAGAGATCGGCGCGGAAACTGTCCGGCACGTTGTAGCGGAACCGCGCGGGCGCCCCGTCCTCATAGGGCCCGAGGATCCAGCCGCCCCGCTCCTCACGCACGTACCAGCGCGCATCCACATCGCGCAGCACCGGGTGCTCGGGGTTGTCCTTGCGCCACGCGACCAGCGCCGGGTCGGGCTCGGTCACGATGAACTGGTGCTCCACCGGCACGGCGGGCGTCTTGATGCCCAGAAGCCGCGCGGTGCGCTGCGCGTGGTTGCCCGTCGCGGTGACGACGTGCTCGGCCTCGATCACGATCTTCTCGTCGGTGGGAACGAGGTTGCCGCCCTTCTCGGTCATCTTGGTGGCGGAGACGTTCCAATGCGACCCGGTCCATTCATACCCGTCCACCTGCCATTTCCGCTCGATCAAGACGCCGCGTTGCCGCGCGCCCTTGGCCATCGCCATGGTCACATCGGCGGGGTTTATGTAGCCATCGGTCGGGTGATAGATCGCGCCGACGAGGTCTTCGGTCCGCACCAACGGCCAGCGCGCCTTGATCTGCGTCGGGGTCATCCACTCGTAGGGCACATCGACGTTCTCGGCGGTGGCGGCGTAAAGCTGATACTCCTCCATCCGCGCCTGGCTTCGCGCCATGCGCAGGTTGCCCACCACCGAGAACCCGGGGTTCAGCCCGGTCTCTTCCTCAAGCGTCTTGTAGAACTTGATCGAGTAGTCGTGGATATGCGTGGAGGCATAGGACATGTTGAAATAGGGCAGAAGGCCCGCCGCGTGCCATGTGCTGCCGCTGGTGAGCTCGTCGCGCTCCAGCAGCATGACGTCATCCCACCCGGCCCGGGCCAGATGATAGGCGACCGAGGTCCCGACCACCCCGCCGCCCACAACGAGCGCTCTGACTTGCGTTTTCATGGCGATCTCCCAACAGGCATTCCACCTTCCTGTTTTAGCGCATGCGGCGAAATCCGCAGGCCTCTTCCGACAGGTTTGCCCATGAAACCGACCGCGCAATGGAGTTGTGGCCCCCGGCGGGGCGCAGTATCACTCAGGCGGTGAGCCGTGGAGGGGCGATGCAAATCTGTAGGACAATCGGCGAAATCCGCGGCGAGGTTGCGGCGTATCGGGCCGGTGGCGACCGGATCGCGCTCGTCCCCACGATGGGGTTCCTGCATGACGGGCACATGGCGCTGGTGGAGCGCGCGCGCGCCGAGGGCGGCCGCGTCGTGGTGTGGATCTTCGTGAACCCGACCCAGTTCGAGAACCCCGACGATCTCGATGCCTACCCGCGCGATCTGGAGCGCGATCTGGCGATGCTGCGCGACGCCGGGGTCGATGCGGTCTTCACCCCCGAGGCGCGCGAGATCTATCCCGAGGGCGCGGAGACCATCGTCGAGACGACGCGCATGGCCAACATGCTCCATGGCGAGGTTCGGCCGGGGCATTACCGCGGGGTGACGACCGTGGTCGCAAAGTTCTTCAACATCATCGCCCCCGATTGCGCGGTCTTCGGCGAGAAGGATTATCAGCAGCTCCAGATCATCCGCCGGATGGTCCGGGATCTGCACATGCCCGTAGAGATCATCGGCGTGCCCACGGTGCGCGAGGCCGACGGGCTGGCGCTCTCGTCGCGCAACGTCCGGCTGAGCCCGGCGGATCGCACCGCGGCGGCGGTCCTTTCGACCGCCCTTGACCGCGCCGAGGCGCTCGCCGCATCAGGCACGACCGTGGCCGCCCTGCGCCAGGACATCGAGGTCGTGATCGCCTCCGAGCCCCGCGCGACGCTCACCGGGCTCGACATCGTCCGCGCCGAAACCCTCGCCGACATCTCCGGCCCGCTCGACGGGCCCACCGCCATCATGCTCTCCGTCCAGTTCGGAGAGGTCCTGCTGATCGACCAGCGCGTCGTCGGCCCCGGGAAGGAGTAGCCATGTCCAGCCAGAAGAAAATCCGCCGCACCACCGTGCCCCAGATTGCCGTGCGCAAGGGCGGGGAGCCGATCGTCTCGCTCACCTCCTACCACGCCCACACCGCGGCGATCGTCGACAAATATGCCGATTTCATCCTCGTGGGCGACAGTCTCGGCATGGTCATGCACGGCATGGACAGCACCGTCGGCGTGCCGCTCGACCTGATGATCATGCATGGCCGCGCGGTGGTGCGGGGCACGCAAAAGGCGCTCATCGTCGTGGACATGCCCTTCGGCAGCTATGAGGAAAGCCCCGGCGTCGCCTTCCGCAACGCGGCCAAGGTGATGAAGGAAACCGGCTGCGGCGCGATCAAGATCGAGGGCGGCAAGCGCATGGCCGAAACGATCCGCTTCCTCACCGAACGCGGCATCCCGGTGATGGCCCATATCGGCCTCACGCCGCAATCGAGCCACGTGATGGGCGGCTTCAAGACCCAAGGCCGCGAGGAAGACAGCTGGCCCGCGCATATCGAGGATGCGGTCGCGGTGGCCGAAGCGGGGGCGTTTTCCGTGGTGGTCGAGGGGGTCGTCGAGGGGCTCGCCGATCAGATCACCGCCGCGGTGGACATCCCCACCATCGGCATCGGCGCGTCGAAGAATTGCGACGGCCAGATCCTCGTGCTCGAAGACATGCTCGGCCTCAATGAATGGACACCGAAATTCGTCAAGGTCTATGGCGATCTCGGCCCCTCCATCGAAAAGGCCGTCAGCGACTACGCCGAAGAGGTGCGCGAGCGCACCTTCCCCGGGCCGGATCAGGTCTACCGCTGAGCCCCGCCCACTCGCCGATCGCGGCGGGGAAGCCACGGTTTTTTCCCGCCTCCGGCGCGGGGGGCATTGCGCGCTTGTGTCACGCCCCCCGCTGGGCTAGGCGGGCTTTCGGGAGACCGAAGGTGTTGCTGTGCTGCTTTATCAGGTTCTGATTACGCTCGCTGCGCCCGTTCTGGTGCTTGCCCTGCTGATCCGCCGCTGGCGCGGCCGGGAGGACAGCGGCGCCCTGCGCGAGCGACTGGGCGCGGCGTCCCGCCCGACCGACCCGGGCCCGACCCTCTGGATCCACGGCGCGAGCAACGGCGAGCTCAATTCCGCCCGGGTCTTCATCGACAAGCTGCGCGCGCGCTACCCCAAGTATCGCCTCTTGATCACCTGCAACACCGTGACCGCCCGCGACATGGCCCGCGGCTGGGGTCTGCCGCAAACCCGCGCCCAGCTCGCGCCGCTCGATCTGCGGTGGGTCGCGCGGCGGCTCATCCGGGCCAATGACATCCGCGCGCTGATCATCATCGAAAACGAATTCTGGCCCAACCGCTTTCTCGCCGCAGCCGAGGCGGCCCTGCCCGTGATCGTCCTTGGCGCGCGCATCTCGCGCCGCTCGGCGGCCCGCTGGGAGAAACTCTCCGTGATCTCGCGGATCGTGCTGGAAAGCGTGCGGCTTCTCTCGGCGCAGGATGGCGACAGCCAGGACCGCTTCGTCGCGCTCGGCCTGCCCAACGCGCGCGTTGCGCCCCGGCTCAACCTCAAGGCGCTTTACGATCCGCCCGAGGTTGCCGGGCCAAACCCGCTCGCCGGGATCTGGCCGCGCGAGGCAACGTGGCTCGCCGCATCGACCCACAACGGCGAAGACGAGATCATCATCGCCGCCCATCTCGCCGCCCTTGTCGCCAAACCCGAGCTTCGCCTCATCCTCGCCCCGCGCCACCCGGACCGGGGCGACAGGATCGCGCGCCTGCTGCAGGACGCGGGTCTGCGCGTTGCCCGCCGCAGCGTCGGCGCGTCGATTGACGCCGAAACGCAGGTCCTGCTCGCCGACACCATGGGCGAGATGCCGAATTGGTACTCTGCCGCCCGCGCCTGTTTCATCGGCGGATCGCTCGCGCCGCGCGGGGGGCACACGCCCTACGAGCCCGCCGCCCATGACTGCGCCCTGCTGCACGGGCCGCACCTGGAGAACTTCGCCCGCATCTATTCGCGGCTCCAGCAGGAGGACGGCGCGCTTCTGGTGCGCGATGCGGGGGAGCTTCAGGCCGGGATCATCGCCGCGATGGAGCCCGCCCGCGCCGCCGAGCTGTGCCACAACGCGCGCCGGGCCCTCACCTCGGAACAGGATGTGGACGGGCTGTTTTCGCGGCTTGACCCGCTGCTGCGATGAGCGACGAGCTGCCCTGGCAAGAGGCCGAAGCGCCCGATCTCGACGCGATCGAGACGCTCGCGCGCGCGGCCATGAGCGGGCTCCCGGCGCAGTTTCGCGCCGCCGCCGCGCAGGTCCTGCTGCGGATTGCCGATCTGCCCGATGACGCGATGCTCGATGACCTCGGGATCGACAGCCCGTTCGAATTGACCGGGCTCTACGAGGGCGTGCCTCTGACCGAAAAGTCCTTTGACGATCCCGCCGGCCCGCCGGATACGATCTGGCTCTTCCGCCGCCCGATCCTCGATGAATGGGCTGACCGGGGCACGGTCACCCTCGGCGCGCTGGTCTCCCACGTGCTGGTGCACGAGCTGGCGCATCATTTCGGCTGGACCGACGAGGAGATCGCGCGCATCGACCGGTGGTGGGAATAGCTCAGCGCCAGGCCGCGAGCCGATCCTCAAGCGGGCGCAGCCGCGCGCGCACCACATCACTGATAGCCCCGTGGCGCGGCGCATCCCGCAGTTGGGTGATCCAGTGCGGCTCCGGCGCGCGACCGGCGCGCTTGCCGGTCCAGCGCAGATCCCGCAACACCGCCTGCGCCGGAGCGGGCAACTCTTCGGGCACCGGCAGATCGTTGAGCACGGCCCAGACCCCGGCCCAGAGCCGCCCGACCGTCCAGGGATTGTAGCCGCCCCCGCCGAGCACGAGCAGCCGATCCGTCTGCGCCTTGAGCGCGGCCACGATGCGCCAGTGGGAGGTGTTGGACAGCGAGAGCCGCGAGAGGGGATCCTCGGCCACCGCATCCGCCCCGCATTGCAGCACCACCGCCTCGGGCCGGAACCGCTCCAGCGCCGGCAGGATCAGCCGCTCGCGCACCAGCGCCATGTCGTCATCGTGAAACCCGCGGGGCACCGGCAGGTTGAAGACCTGCCCCCGGCCAGCCTCCTCCAGCGCGCCGGTGCGCGGCCAGCGATCCACCTCATGGACCGAGAGCTGCAGCACATCGGGATCATCCCGCAATGCGGCCTCGACACCATCGGGATGATGGGCGTCGATATCGATGTACGCCAATCGCCGCAGCCCCGCGCGCCGCAGGCTCAGAAGCGCGATCACCGGATCGTTGAGATAGCAAAACCCGTTGGCCCGGTCCGGCATCCCGTGATGCGTGCCGCCGCCGGGCACGTGCCAGAGACCCGGCCCCTTGCCGAGCGCATCGGCGGCGAGCATGACCGCCCCCGCCCCGGTGGCCGGGCGGCGGAAGATCTCGGGAAAGACCGGGTTGGCCACCGTACCGAGCCCGTGGCGCGCCCGCACCGCCTCCGAGACCTGCCCGTCCCGCTCTGCGGCCATCAGCGCGGCGAGATACTCCGGCGTGTGAAACAGCTCCAGCGCGGCGGGCTTGGCCCGCGGGCTGATCCGGTACTGCCCCGGCGCGAGCCAGCCCATCGCCCGCACCAGATCCATCACCGTCGACACCCGCGGCACCGCGAGAGGATGCCACGCGCCATAGCTCGACCCGCGATAGATCTCGGAGCCCACGAAACGCGGGCTCCCGCCGCTCATCTCCATGCCGCATTCCGGCGCCTCGGCCACGCAATTTTATGTCGCACTCGCTCGACATTCCACATTGGATTGTTACACTTCCTTGATCTACACGCTATATCTGTCCCCAGCGTAAGGTTACCGAGGTCCTTGTCCATGTCGTTTCACCGCACGTCCGAATTGCCGATGGCGCTCCGCCGGGGTCGCAAGCGGGAGATGCGCGTGCAGTTTGCGGCCCTGCCCTACCGGTTCGAACATGGCGAGCTGAAGTTCCTCCTGATCACCAGCCGCGAGACCCGGCGCTGGATCGTGCCCAAGGGCTGGCCCATGGACGGGATGACCCCCTCGCAGAGCGCGCTGATCGAGGCCTATGAGGAAGCCGGGGTCAACGGGACGGCCCACGAAAGCTGCATCGGCATGTTCAACTACTTCAAGCGGCTCGACAAGAAGACCAACCTCAATTGCCTCGTGATGGTGTTCCCGATCCGCGTGACGCGGCTCTCCAAGGATTGGCCCGAACGGCCCGAGCGCAAGCGCAAGTGGCTGGGCCGCGAGAAGGCCGCCAGGAAGGTCGATGACGCGGGCATGGCCCAGATCATCCGCGACTTCGATCCGGCGGTATTTCCCGCCCGCTGAGCCGCGCCCGGCCCGCTGGCGCGGCGTGATCCCGCCTTGATCCCGTTCCGACAATGGTTATGTCATAAGGGCTTCCAGCCAAGTGATGGGCCATGATTCACTACGCGTTGAAATGTCAGCACGGGCACAGCTTCGAGAGCTGGTTTCAGTCGTCCGATGCCTTCGAGACGCTGAAATCCGCGGGGCATGTGGCCTGTGCCGTGTGCGGCAGCTCGGAGGTCGAGAAATCGCTCATGGCGCCGCGCGTCGCCGCGCCCCGGTCCAAGGCGCCCGATGCGGCGCTCTCCACCCCAGCCAACCCGGCCGAGGCGGCCTTGGCAGAGATGCGCCGCAAACTCGCCGAGAGCAGTGAATATGTCGGCACGCGCTTCGCCGATGAGGCCCGCGCGATGCATGACGGCGCCGCCGAGCAGCGCGCGATCCATGGCGAAGCCCGGCTCGAAGACGCGAAACGTCTGGTCGAGGATGGCGTGCCGATCGCGCCCCTGCCCTTCGTGCCGCCGCGCAAGACCCACTGAGGCCGCGCCATGCCGCTCGCCGCCCCCGAGGAGATGCCCGATGCCTTTGCGCGGGCCTGGATGGGGCGGGATGCGCGGGCGCTGGCGGCGCTGTTCGCCGAGGATGCGGAGTTCGTGAACGTGGTCGGGCTCTGGTGGCATGATCGGGGCGCGATCGAGCGCGCGCATCACATCGGCCTCACCACCTCTTTCGCGCAAAGCACCCTGACCCCCGGCGCGATCCGCACCCGCCCGCTCGGGCCGGACGCGGCGATTGTTCAGGCGCGCTTCACCCTGACCGGCCAGACCGCGCCGGATGGCGCCCTCGCGGGCCCGCGCAAGACCGTGCTGAGCTTCGTGATGGCGCGCGCGGGCGAAGGCTGGCACTGCGTCATGGCGCAAAACACCGATGTGCAGCCCGGCGCGGAGACCTATCTCAACGACGGGCGCGCGCTGCGGCCCGAGGATTACCGCGCGTCGCGCTCCTCCTGATCCGCGCTCGAAAACTGCGCGGCCTGAGCCTGCGCGCAAAGCGCCAGCAGAGCGAAGAGGCACCGGCCCACAGGTCCGTGCGCGGCGAACGGATGTGGCGTGCCGAAGAGAGATATGTGTCGGGAAATTCCGGTGGCCCCAGCCCCGGACGGGCGTGATCTTGTGGCGAAAGTGCGGGCTGAGCGGCGCGGGATGTCACGCAGGCAAGACAGATGAGCAGAGCTGCGGGCAAGCGAAGGTTCATCCGGGGGGCCACGGGTAAGAATATCGGCCGGGAGGCGGCGAGCCCGTGGCTTGGGCGCAGTTTGCCCGGCGATCCGGCGGGCGCAATCGGCCTTGAGGGCGATGCTGCCTTGCCCTTTTGGCGCGCGGCGACTAAACCCGCGCGCGCAGCTTTCCGCAGCGGGACAAGACCATGCCCATTCTCGTGATGAAATTCGGCGGTACCTCCGTCGCCACGCTCGACCGGATCCGCCGCGCCGCCAAACGGGTCGGCGTTGAGGTGGCCAAGGGCTATGACGTCATCGTCATCGTCTCGGCCATGTCGGGCGAGACCAACAAGCTCGTGGGCTTTGTCGAGGAAACATCGCCGCTTTTCGATGCGCGCGAATACGATGCCGTCGTCTCCTCGGGCGAAAACGTCACGGCCGGGCTCATGGCGCTCACCTTGCAGGAAATGGACGTGCCCGCGCGCAGCTGGCAAGGCTGGCAGGTGCCGCTCAAGACCACCTCGGCGCATTCGGCCGCGCGGATCGTCGAGATCCCGAACGAGAACATCTTGCAGAAATTCGGCGAGGGGATGAAAGTCGCTGTCGTGGCGGGCTTTCAGGGGATCAGCGCCGAGGGCCGGATCACCACGCTGGGCCGGGGCGGCTCGGACACCACCGCCGTGGCCTTCGCCGCCGCTTTCGGGGCCGAGCGTTGCGACATTTATACGGATGTGGACGGGGTTTATACCACCGACCCGCGGATCTGCGAGAAGGCGCGCAAGCTCGACAAGATCGCCTTCGAGGAGATGCTGGAGCTCGCCTCGCTCGGGGCCAAGGTGCTCCAGACCCGCTCGGTCGAGCTCGCGATGCGCTACAAGGTGCGCCTGCGGGTGCTTTCAAGTTTCGAGGAACCATCCGACGAAGCCGGCACGCTCGTCTGCGATGAGGAGGAAATCATGGAACTCAATGTGGTATCCGGCGTCGCCTATTCGCGCGACGAAGCCAAAATGACGCTGGTGAGCGTGGCCGACCGGCCCGGCATCGCCTCGGCGATCTTCTCGCCGCTGTCGGAAGCGGGGATCCAGGTGGACATGATCGTCCAGAATATCTCCGAGGACGGCCGCACCGACATGACCTTCTCCTGCCCCACCAACCAGGTGGCGCGGGCCGAACAGGCGCTCAATGAGGCCAAGGACGCGGGCGGCATCAATTTCCATGAACTCATCGCCGACACCGGCGTCGCCAAGGTCTCGGTCGTGGGCATCGGGATGCGCAGCCACACCGGCGTTGCGGCCAAGATGTTCGAGGTCCTCGCGCGCGAGGGGGTCAACATCAAGGTCATCACAACTTCCGAGATAAAGATTTCCGTTCTGATCGACCGGAAATACATGGAACTCGCGGTGCAGGCCCTGCATGATGCCTTCGAGTTGGAAAAAGCGGCCTGATCCCGGAACCTGATCGGGGGACGCCGCGCGGGGCGGTCCGAGGACCGGGGGGCAGGCGAGAGGCAGATGGCGGATAGTCGCGAATCGGATAGCCGGAAGCTGCTTGGGCGGCTGCGCGATGTCATGGCCGATCGCACCGCGGGGCAGGAGCGGCTCGATCGCATCACCGCGCTGATCGCCGATTCCATGGGCACGGAAGTCTGCTCGATCTATCTTTTTCGCGACACCGAGACGCTTGAGCTGTGCGCCACCGAAGGGCTCAAGGCCGAGGCCGTGCACCAGACGCGGATGCGCCTCGGCGAGGGGCTCGTGGGCCGGGTTGCCGCCAATTCCAAGATCATCAACACGCCCGACGCCCCGATGGAGCGCGGGTTTCGGTACATGCCGGAGACCGGCGAGGAGATCTATTCGAGCTTCCTCGGCCTGCCGATCCAGCGGCTGGGGGAGACGCTCGGCGTGCTCGTCGTCCAGTCCAAGGCGGCGCGGGAATACTCCTCCGACGAGGTCTACGCGCTCGAAGTGGTGGCGATGGTTCTGGCCGAAATGGCCGAACTTGGCGCTTTTGTCGGCGAAGGGGCAGCCCTGCGTGCGCGTCATCAGGAGCCCGTCCTTATTCGCGGCACGGTGGGTCAGGAGGGCTCGGCCGAGGGGCATGTCTGGCTGCATGAGCCGCGCGTCGTCGTGACCAACCTCATCTCAGACGATCCGGTGGGCGAGCTGGCCCGGCTGTCCGAGGCGGTCGATACGCTCCGGGTGAGCGTCGATCAGATGCTCGAAGGCGCGCAGGACGGTGATGGCGAGCAGCTCAAGGTCCTCGAGACCTACCGTATGTTCGCCAACTCCAAGGGCTGGATGCGCCGGATGGAGGAGGACATTGCCAACGGTCTCTCCGCCGAAGCCGCCGTCGAAAAGGAGCAATCCACCGCGCGCGCGCGCATGGCCCGGGCGACGGATCCCTATTTGCGCGAGCGGCTCTACGATCTCGATGATCTCTCCAACCGTCTGCTGCGCATCCTCACCGGCCAGGGCCGCGAGACCGGGGCCGAAATCCCGGCCGATCCGGTCCTCATCGCGCGCAATATCGGGCCCGCCGAGCTTCTGGATTACGGGCGCTCGCTCAAGGCGATCGTGCTGGAGGAAGGCAGCGTCGGCAGCCACGCGGCGATCGTCGCCCGCGCGCTGGCGATTCCGCTGGTGATCCACGCCGGCCGCATCACCACAGAGGCGCTCAACGGCGATCAGATCATGGTCGACGGCGATCAGGGCGTCGTCCACCTGCGCCCCGACGAAACCGTCGCCTCCGCCTTCCGTGACAAAATGGCGATGCAGGCCGAGGCCCAGGAGCGCTATGCCTCGATCCGCGAAGTCGACTGCGTGTCCAAATGCGGCGCGCGGGTGAACCTGTTCATGAACGCCGGCCTGATGGCCGATCTTCCCTCGCTCGAAGGCTCCGGCGCCGAAGGGGTTGGCCTCTTCCGGACCGAGCTGCAATTCCTCGTCCGCAGCCAGATGCCCCGCCGTGGCGAGCTTTCGGCGCTTTATGCCCGCGTGCTCGACAGCGCCCAGGGCAAACCGGTCGTCTTTCGCACGCTCGACATCGGGTCGGACAAGGTCCTGCCCTACATGAAGAAGATCGACGAGCCCAATCCCGCGCTCGGCTGGCGCGCGATCCGGGTCGGGCTCGACAAACCCGGCGTGATGCGGATGCAGCTACAGGCGCTCATCCGCGCGGCTTGCGGGCGGGAGCTGAGCATCATGTTCCCCTTCGTGGCGCAATATGACGAGTATCGCGCCGCGCGGGCCGAGGTCGACAAGGCGCTCGCGCGCGAGGAGCGGCTGGGCCACACCCTGCCCGAAAAGCTCGAAGTGGGGGCGATGCTGGAGACACCGTCGCTCGCCTACGCGCCGATGAAATTCTTCGAGGAGGTGGATTTCATCTCCATCGGCGGCAACGATCTCAAGCAGTTTTTCTTTGCAGCCGACCGCGAAAACGAACTGGTCCGCCGCCGGTACGACACGCTCAACGTCTCGTTCCTGAGCTTCATCGAGCGCATCGTGGAGCGCTGCAACATCGCCGGCACACCGCTGAGTTTCTGCGGTGAGGATGCGGGCCGGCCGATCGAGGCGCTTTGCCTTGCGGCGATGGGCTTGCGGTCTCTGTCGATGCGCCCGGCCTCGATCGGACCGGTCAAATCCCTGCTCATGCGCAGCGATCTCGGCCAGGTCCGCAAACAGATCCACGACGCCCGCCACCGCGGCGATCAAAGCGTGCGGCCCGCGCTGATGCGCTGGCTGGCGGAAGAGGGAAGCTGAGGGCCGCAGGCGCCGGGTCGGCTCACGCCTTGGCGCGGATCACCTGAAGGAGCGGCATGAGTTGGCCCATGTCGGGCCCCGATGCGCGCCCCGTAAGCGCCTTGCGCAGCGGCATGAAGAGGCCCCGCCCCTTGCGGCCGGTTGCGGATTTGACCGCCGTGGTCCAGCTGCTCCAGCTCTGCGCGTCATAGGGCCCGTCGGGCAGCATCGCCAGCGCCTCGGCGACGAACTCCCGGTCCTCATCCTCGATCAACGGCTCGGCCCCGTCGCGGCAGAGCGCCCACCAGTCGCCAAGCTCCAGCCGCGTTTCGATATTGTCGCGCATGACGATCCAGAACCGCTCGGCCTGCGCCTCCGGCACACCAAGCGCGGCGATTTCGTCCGAAACCTCGGAGAACGGCGTCTTCTGCAGCACGTTCGCGGTCAGCGGAAAGAGATCGGCCTCGTCGAATTTCGTCGGCGCCGCGCCGAAATGGCTCAGGTCGAACCCCTCGACCAGCTCATCGATGGAGCCGAAAAGCTCGACCGGCTGGCTGGAGCCCAGCCGCGCCATCAGGCTCACCAGCGCCATCGGCTCGACCCCCCGCGCGCGCAGATCGCGCAGAGAGAGCGTCCCGAGCCGTTTCGAAAGCGCCTCGCCTTGCGGGCCGGTCAGCAGCGAGTGATGCGCGAAACTCGGGGCCGTGCCGCCGAGCGCCTCGATGATCTGGATCTGGGTCGCGGTGTTGGTCACGTGGTCGGAGCCGCGCACCACATGGGTCACGCCCATCTCGATGTCATCGACCACGGAGGCCAACGTGTAGAGCATCTGGCCATCGGCGCGGATCAGCACCGGATCGGAGACCGACGCCGCATCGATGGAAATATCCCCAAGGATCCCGTCGGCCCATTCGATGCGCTCGTGATCGAGCTTGAAGCGCCAGAACCCGTCGCCCCGCTCGGCCCGCAGCGCCGCTTTTTCCTCGTCCGAGAGCGCCAGCGCCGCGCGGTCATAGACCGGGGGCTTGCCCATGTTGAGCTGTTTCTTGCGCTTCAGGTCAAGCTCCGTCGGCGTCTCGAACCCCTCGTAGAACCGCCCGATCTCGCGCAGCTTGTCCGCCGCCGCGAGGTAGCGCTCCATCCGCTCGGACTGCCGCTCGACCCGATCCCAGGTGATCCCGAGCCACTCCAGATCCTCCTTGATCGCGTCGACATACTCTTCGCGCGAGCGCTCCTGATCGGTGTCATCAATGCGCAGGATGAACTGGCCGCCCGCCTTGCGCGCGATCAGATGGTTGAACAGCGCGGTGCGCAGGTTGCCGACATGGATGTACCCTGTGGGCGAGGGGGCAAAACGCGTGACGGTCATTCGGGATCTCCTAACTCGGCAGTGCCTTTTCACAGCGCCCCGGTTTTGTCCAGCTTTCCCCGGCGCTGGCGGCGATTAAGGGTTCGGTAAACCGCCCGCACTATCGTCTCATCAAATCGCAGTGGTGAGTCGTCTGGTGTCAAAAAGTTTCTCGGTCTTCGCACTGATCGGCGCGGTCATGCTCGGGCCGGTTCTGGCAATCGCCGCCGCGCCGCTGCCCGATACCGGGCCGGTCGTCGTCGTGACGCCCCCCTGGAAAGACGCTGAAAGCGTCATCGAAGCCGCTGGTGGCCGCGTGATCGCGCCCGCCCCTGCGGTGCTTGCTGCAGCCGGGGATGGCGATGCGGAGTTTCTCCGCAAGCTGTCCGGAGCCGGTGCCTGGGCGGTCCTTCCGGCCGCGTTCTTTGCTCAACTCTGTGGAATTACCTTATGACAGCACCAGCCTCGAAACTTGAGATCGCACAGGAGCGCGCCGCTGGCATCCTGCGCATCGCCGGGTTCGCCTTCGTCGCCCTCAACACCGGGGCCGCGCTCTTCACCGGGGTAAACGCTGTGGTCATTCTCGTGGCCTCGCTGCTCTGCGCCGTCGCGGGCCTCTCGTCGGGCCGGATCGGGGGCGCGAACGGGCGCATGGTCCTTGCCGTCTTCTTCCTCGCGCAGGTCATGGTCCTGACGTCGGCCTTCTCCGGGCACCCCTGGCAACTCGACAGCCACATGGTCTATTTCGCCGCCCTCGCGGCCCTGGTCTCCATGGCCGATATCCGCGCGATCCTCGTGGCCGCCGCCGTGGTGGTCGTGCACCACCTGAGCCTGACGGTCCTGCTTCCCGCGCTCATTTACCCGGACGGGCTGCTTCTGGGCAACATCGGCCGGACGCTGTTTCACGGCGCCGTCGTCGCCTTCGAGGTGCTCGCGCTGATCCAATCCGTCCACTCCCGCCTGAAACTCAGCGCCGAGAACGAACAGCAACTGGAGGAGGCCGGGCGCCTGACGGCCAAGGCCGAAGAGGGCATGCAGGACGCCGAGACCGCCCAGGCCGAAGCGCTGCGCGCCAAGGTCGCGGCCCAGACCGCGCTTGATGACATGACCGCGGCCCAGACCCGCGCCGAGGAAGAGCAGCGCCGGAGCCTCGAGCTTCAGGCCGCCGCTCAGGCGCAGGAGGCCGAGGAGGCCCGCCGCATGGCCCGCACCGCGGACGAACAGAAACGCGTGACCGAAGCGCTGCGCGCAGGGCTCAGCCGCCTCGCCGACGGGCATCTCGATGTGCGGATCGACGAGAGCTTCCCCGCCGAATACGAAGAGCTCCGCCACCATTTCAACAGCGCGCTCGAAGGTCTGCGCGCCACCGTTTCGGATGTGATGCGCCATACCTTCTCGGTGCAGGAGGAGGTCCAGAGTATCAGCGAGGCCGCCAATTCTCTGTCGCATCAGACCGAGATCCAGTCCCAGCACCTCGAACAGACATCGAGCGCACTGGCGCAAATCACCAGCAGCGTAAGCAGTGCCACAGGCCGCGCCAACACCGCTTGCGACAAGGTGTCCAAGACGCGCACCAATGCCCATGAGGGCGGCGATATTGTGGCCTCGGCCATCGAGGCGATGAAGGGGATCGCGGACAGCTCCGAGAAAATCTCGCGCATCACCTCGGTCATCGACGACATCTCGTTCCAGACCAACCTTCTCGCGCTCAACGCAGGTGTCGAAGCGGCGCGGGCGGGCGATGCCGGGCGGGGCTTTGCCGTGGTCGCCTCCGAAGTGCGCGAACTGGCGCAGCGCTCTTCGGACGCCGCGCGCGAAATCGGTGAGTTGATCTCGCTCAGCGCCTCTCAGGTGAGCGCGGGTGTGGAGCGGGTCGAGAAGACCGGCACCGCGCTGGAAGGCATCGTTTCGGACGTGGAAGACATCTCCAACGACATCTCCGGCATCGCCCAATCCCTCGCCGACGAGTCGGGCGGCATCGGTGAGATCAACGATCGAATCGGCCAGATCGAAGCCGCGACGCGGACAATCGTCGCCCGGTTCGAAGAGACCTCCGCCGCCAGCAGCTCGGTCAGCAACGACATGCTGAACCTGCGCTCGATCGTCTCGCAATTCAGCACCGGCGACCCCAAAGGCAGCGGACAGCGCCGAGCGGGCTGAGCCCGCCGGTTACGGCCGGCTCAGCTGTCGTCGCGCCACCGGTTGGCAATCGGATAGCGCCGATCCAGCCAGAAGGCGCGCTTGCTGAGCCGTGTGCCCGGCGCGCTCTGGAACCGCTTGTATTCGCTGATATAGAGCAAGTGCTCGACCCGCTTGACCGTCTCGCGATCATAGCCCGCCGCGACGCAATCGGCGACCGAGGCATCCGCATCCACCAGCAGCGCGAGGATCCCGTCGAGGATCGGATAGTCCGGCAGGCTGTCGCTGTCCTTCTGATCAGGCCGGAGCTCCGCCGAGGGCGGCTTGTCGATGATCGCAGTGGGGATGACCTCGCCCTCCGGCCCCTTCATCCAGCCCCGGTGATGCGCATTGCGCCAACGGCAGATCTCGAAGACGCGGGTCTTGTAGAGATCCTTGATCGGGTTGTAGCCGCCCGCCATGTCGCCATAGATCGTCGCATAGCCGACCGCGACTTCCGACTTGTTGCCGGTGGTCAGCAGCATCTCGCCGAACTTGTTGGAGAGCGCCATCAGCAGCAGCCCGCGAATGCGCGACTGGATGTTCTCTTCGGTCAGGTCGGACTCGCGCCCCTCGAACAGCGGCGCGAGCGTATCGGTCACAGCCCCGCGGATGTCCGAAATCGCCATCACGTCATAGCGGCATCCCAGCGCCTCCACCGCGGCCCGCGCATCACCGAGCGAGGCCTCCGAGGTGTATTCCGACGGCATCATCACGCAGCGCACGTTCTCCGCCCCCAGCGCATCGCAGGCGATGGCCGCCACGAGCGCGCTGTCGACCCCGCCGGAAAGCCCCAGCAGCACCTTCTGGAACCCGCATTTGCGCAGGTAATCCCGCAGCGCGAGCGTCATCGCGTGGTAATCCTGCTCCAGCGTGTCGGGATGGATCGCGATCGGCCCCGGCTCGATCCGCCAGCCGTCCGGCCCGCGCGCGAGGTCCACGTGCACGATCCCCGGCTCGAACACCGGCAGTTGCAGCGCCAGTTCCCCGCCGGGATTGAGCGCGAAGCTGCCCCCGTCGAACACCTGATCGTCCTGCCCGCCCACCATGTTGAGGTAGAAGAGCGGCAGGCCCGTCTCGATCACCCGGCTGACCATATGGCTGCGGCGCACGTCCTGCTTGTCGCGGTAGTAGGGCGAGCCGTTGGGGATGAGCAGGAACTCCGCCCCGGTTTCCTCCAGCGTTTCGGCCACATCCGGAAACCAGGCGTCCTCGCAGATCGGGCTGCCCACACGGACCCCGCCCACGCTATAGGGCCCGCCGATGGGCCCGGAGTCGTAGATCCGCACCTCGTCGAACACGGTCTCATTGGGCAGATGATGCTTGAGCACCTGCGTCATGACGCGCCCGCCCTTTAGGATCCAGTAGGCGTTGAAGAGCTCGGCCCCCTCGACATAGGGCCCGCCGATCGCCATCGCCGGCCCTTCCGCGCAGTCCGCCGCGAGGCGCTCCAGAACCTCCGCCACCTTGATCTGCACCGCCCGCTTGGCGACGAGATCCTGCGGATTGTAGCCGAGGATGAACGTCTCGGGCAGGGCCACAAGCTGCGATCCGGCCGCGCGCGCGTCTTCCCACGCCGCCCGCGCCTGGGCCGCATTGCCCTCGATATCGCCCATGACGGGGTTCAACTGCGCCAGCGTCAGCCGGAATGTGTCGGCCATGACCAATCCTCTTTTCGCGTCTTCGCCGCTCTTTACCAGACTGGCCTTCAGGAGAAAGGCCAAGTTTCAAAAGAGATTGCCGCAACGCGCCCCAAAGACTACGGTCTTCCGCGACACGACACGCCGGGGGTCCGCCCCGCTGACGACAAAGGTGAGCATGATGCGCTTTCTTTTCGCCGCCAAGGGGCTGGCCATCGCGGCCGCCACGACGCTGGTCATCGGCTCCGCCGCAACGGCCCAGGCCCAATCGGGCCGATCCCAGGTCAAGCAATATGACGATGGCGGTCTCTACGAGGGGACGTTCAACGACAACGGCCTGCAGCACGGGCGCGGAAGCTACCGGCTTCCCAACGGGTTCGAATACACCGGCGACTGGCTGGATGGCGAAATTACCGGGACGGGCGAAGCGCGCTATCCTGACGGCGCGGTCTATGTCGGCAGCTTCCTGCGGGGCAAACCCCACGGGACCGGCAAGATCACATACTCCGATGGCGGCACCTACGAGGGCACCTGGCAAGAGGGCGATATCACCGGGACGGGCCTCGCGCGCTATCCCAACGGCGCCTTCTACGAGGGGGAGTTTCGGGATGGCCAATACCACGGCGAAGGGCGGCTCGAACACGCGGACGGGCATGTGTTCGAGGGCAGCTGGGAAGACGGAATGCAGGCGGGCCAAGGGCGCATCCTCTACCCGACGGGCGAAAGCTACGACGGCGAGATCGCCGAAGGCAGCCCCGATGGCACCGGTAGGCTGACGCAGCCGGACGGGCTCCAGTACGAGGGCGAATGGGCCGCAGGACAGATCGAGGGCACCGGAACCCTGCGCTACAGCAACGGCGACACCTACACCGGGCAGTTCACCGCCGGCGAGCGCAACGGCGAGGGCACGATGACCTATGCCAACGGGGATGTCTTTGAAGGGACCTTCAAGGAAGATCGCCGCCATGGCGCGGGAACGCTCACTGGCGCGGACGGCTATCACTACACCGGCAACTGGGACGCCGGGCGCATCAACGGCCACGGCACGGTGACTTACCCCGACGGGTCGCAATACACCGGCCAGTTCAGGGACGAACAGGCCCACGGCATCGGCAAGATAAGCTACCCCGACGGCAGCACCTACGAAGGAGACTGGGTTGACGGTGTCATCGAGGGCAAGGGCCGGGCGGAATATGCCAACGGCATAAGCTACGAAGGCGATTTCGCCAACGCCAAGAGCCACGGGTTCGGCGTGCTGCGCTTTGCGAACGGGTTCGAATACGAGGGCGCCTGGGTCGAAGGCCGACGCACCGGCGAGGGCACGGCGCGGTATGAGGACGGCACGATCTACGCCGGCAGCTTCCTCAACGGCAAGCGCCACGGAATCGGTGCGATGACGGTCCCCAACGGGTTTCGCTACGACGGCGCCTGGCTGAACGGCGAGATGACCGGCACGGGAACGGCCACCTATGCCAGCGGCGATCGCTACGAAGGACAGTTCGAAAGCGGCCGGCGTCACGGCACCGGCACCTTGTATTATGCCAGCGGCGAGGTGCGGTCCGGCATCTGGCACAATGGAATTCTCCACGGCGGCGGAGCGGCAGCGCCCAACCTCACCGACTGACCGTTTTCTGATCAATCAGAAAACGTGCCGGAAAATGATTGATCATTTTCCGGGGTGCGCCCAGCCCTTCAGTGGGTCCATGGTGTCTTCCGGGTGGTCGAGAAATTGTCGCCATACCCTTGGGGGCGGATATTGGGCTTGCGCGGGTGCGGGGGTTGGATCTGCACCTCAAGCCCATGCGCCTCGGCGTAGTCCAGCGCCGCGTCCTTGGTCGGGAACCGAAGCCGCACCTGCGACGGCATATCTTTCGAAGAGGTCCAGCCCATCAGCGGGTCGATATCCCGCGCCTCCGCCGGCGCGAATTCAAGGACCCAATCTTGCGTCTTGCCCATGCCGGACTGCATGGCCGACCGAGCGGGTTGATAGATCCGTGCGCGCATGGTTCAGTCCCTGTCTTGAGCCCCCGGAGTATCGCGCGTCCATCGCCTTCGTTCAAGCGCCGAAGCCACCCTCGGCCGCCTTCTGCCCCGCCATGGCTTGAAGAAGAACAAAAACGGACCAACTCTGGGGCTCAGGAAGGAATCACCCATGCCCTATACGCATTCCGACAAATCCATGCCGATGATGAGCGCCCCGGCGCCCGAAATCGGCCAACGAGACAAGCTCGAGGGCGGCAAACCCTTCGTCATGGCCACCGAGTTCGAGCCCGCCGGGGACCAGCCCACCGCCATCGCCGAGCTCGCGACCGGCGTTCAGGAGGGCGAGCGCGATCAGGTCCTGCTCGGCGCGACCGGCACGGGCAAGACCTTTACCATGGCCAAGATCATCGAGGAGACACAGCGCCCGGCGATCATCCTCGCCCCCAACAAGACGCTCGCCGCCCAGCTTTATGGCGAGTTCAAGGGGTTCTTTCCCGACAACGCCGTCGAGTATTTCGTCTCCTATTACGACTACTACCAGCCAGAGGCCTATGTCCCCCGCTCCGACACCTTCATCGAGAAGGAAAGCCAGATCAACGAGCAGATCGACCGAATGCGCCACTCGGCCACCCGGGCGCTCCTGGAGCGCGACGACGTGATCATCGTGGCCTCCGTCTCCTGCATCTACGGCATCGGCTCGGTCGAGACCTATGGCGCCATGACGCAGGACCTGCTCGCCGGCAAGGAGTATGACCAGCGCGCGATCATCGCCGATCTCGTCGCCCAGCAGTACCGCCGCAACGACGCCGGGTTTCAGCGCGGCTCCTTCCGGGTGCGCGGCGACGTGCTGGAAATCTGGCCCGCCCACCTTGAGGACCGCGCGTGGCGGCTGTCCTTCTTCGGCGAGGAGTTGGAGGCGATCACCGAGTTCGATCCGCTCACCGGCCAGAAGACCGGCGATTTCGACCGCATCCGCGTCTATGCCAACTCCCACTACGTGACGCCGAAGCCGACGATGAAGCAGGCGGTCGTGTCGATCAAGAAGGAGCTTCGCCAGCGTCTCGACCAGCTCGTGAACGAGGGGAAACTGCTGGAGGCCCAACGGCTTGAACAGCGCACCAATTTCGACATCGAGATGCTGGAGGCCACCGGCGTCTGCAACGGGATCGAGAACTACTCGCGCTACCTGACGGGCCGCGCGCCCGGCGAGCCGCCCCCCACACTCTTCGAATTCATCCCCGACAACGCCATCGTCTTCGCCGATGAAAGCCACGTCTCGGTCCCCCAGATCGGCGCGATGTACAAGGGCGACTACCGCCGCAAGTTCACCCTCGCCGAGCACGGCTTCCGCCTGCCGTCCTGCATGGACAACCGTCCCCTCAAGTTCGAGGAATGGGACGCGATGCGCCCGCAATCGGTCTTCGTCTCCGCCACCCCGGCGGCATGGGAACTCGAACAGACCGGCGGCGTCTTCACCGAACAGGTCATCCGCCCCACCGGCCTCCTCGACCCCCTCGTCGAAATCCGCCCCGTGGAGACACAGGTGGACGACGTTCTCGACGAGATCCGCAAGGTGACGGCGCAGGGCTTCCGCACCCTCGTCACCACCCTGACCAAACGCATGGCCGAGGACCTGACCGAATACCTCCACGAGCAGGGCATCAAGATCCGCTACATGCACTCGGACATCGACACGATCGAACGCATCGAGATCCTGCGCGACCTGCGCCTCGGCGCGTTCGACGTGCTCGTGGGCATCAACCTGCTGCGCGAAGGGCTCGACATCCCCGAATGCGGTCTCGTCGCGATCCTCGATGCCGACAAGGAAGGCTTCCTGCGCTCCGAGACATCGCTGATCCAGACCATCGGCCGCGCCGCGCGCAACTCCGAAGGGCGCGTCATCATGTATGCCGACCGCATCACCGGCTCCATGGAGCGCGCCATGGCCGAAACCGACCGCCGCCGCGAAAAGCAGATCGCCTATAACGAGGCTCACGGCATCACACCGGCCACGATCCAGAAGAACGTCGAGGATATCCTCGCCGGGCTCTACAAGGGCGACACGGACATGTCCCGCGTCACCGCCAAGATCGACAATCCGCTGCACGGCGGGAACCTTGAGGCCGTCTTGGAGGGGCTCCGGGCGGACATGCGCAAGGCCGCCGAGAACCTCGAATTCGAAGAAGCCGCACGGTTGCGGGATGAGGTCAAACGGCTGGAGGCTGTGGATCTGGCAGTAGCGGACGACCCGCTCGCCCGGCAGCAAGCGGTGGAAAAGGCGAGCGACGAAGCCACGAAGGGGCGCGGACGCTCAACGGCTGGCCGGGCCGGGCAGCGGGGTGGGAATAAGAGGCGGGGGAGGTGAAGCGTCGTCGTAAGAAAAATAGTCTGCCGCGTGATCCACGCGTTTGCCAGATAATTCTGGACAACAACGCTTTACGACCGCCTGAAGATATTAAAGCTGATATTGTGAAAGAGTTCTTGAGATTAGGGTCAGGACTCATAGCCAATAAATGACGATTGCTGCGAGAGCGATGGCCGAGAGGAAGACCTTGGGGCAGCGATCATACCGGGTTGCGACGCGCCGCCAATCCTTGAGCCTGCCGAACATGATCTCAATCCTGTTGCGTCGCTTGTATCGACGCTGATCGTATTTCACGGGCGTCTTGCGTTGCTTTCGACCCGGGATGCAGGGCCTTATCCCTTTGTCTTTCAAAGCGTCTCTGAACCAGTCGGCGTCATAGCCACGGTCTCCGAGCAGCCAGTCTACATTCGGCAGGCTGCTCAGCAGTGCCCGCGCGCCGATGTAGTCGCTGACCTGACCAGCG
>NZ_FOYI01000006.1 GCF_900116005.1 Poseidonocella sedimentorum | reverse complement strand
TCGCAACCCGGTATGATCGCTGCCCCAAGGTCTTCCTCTCGGCCATCGCTCTCGCAGCAATCGTCATTTATTGGCTATGAGTCCTGACCCTAGGTTGTGATTTTGTGATCTGGGTCGGCTATCAGCGCACAGGAGGCTCTGGCAACTTGCGTGGCGACAGAGGGGCTCGCCCTTTGGGTCAGCGCCCGGTTGCATGCTGCGCCTGGGACGAATGTCGTAGAAGGGGCTGGAATCGGTCATGCCCCTTGCCAGGTTCGAATGTCCGCAGAGGGCCGTTCGTAACCAAGGGTGACCAAGGCTCACTACATTGCAGGGTCAGTTTCCTGCGCGTCGCCGACGTTCGTGCCGAACACGGTGGAGAGCAGTTTCTCGCGAACACTGCACCCAGCCTGGGGCGGCTGTTCCTACTGCTGAATGGTCGAGTTTGGGCTGAATACGCGCGGCACGAGCGTGCGCGGTGAGCCACGATCCCCCGGGTGGCCAGAGTGTCAGGGATATTTACAGAAGCGATCGCTCTCCGCAGACACACCAACGCCGCGCATCCCGCACGATGCGCGGCGTTGGTGTGTCTGGCCGAGGGTGACGCCGAAGGGGTGCAGGGGGCGTGGCGAACGGGCCCCTGCGAGCAGGGGGATGCAAGGGGGAGTGCGGAACGATGACCCTTGCTCCGGCGGAAGGCCCCGAGAGGGTCAGGGAGAGCGGCGCGTCTCCCTGGCGGCGCGGCAGCGGCGCCGGGGTTCAGGGGTCTCCCCTGGCGAACGACAGCCTGTGCACAAAGGCGCGCGCAGCGCGACGACTGCGCAGGCTGGTTAGTGAGTAGAGGGCCACTCACACCCCGCGACGCATCAAGGAAGGAACCGCGATTTCCGGATCGCCTGGGTCAACAACATCTCCCCGTCTCCTGTCCTTCCGGAGATGTTCCCCGTGGTCCACCAGTCCTGCCCAAAGTTCGCCATCGTCTGCCGCTTCCAGGGTTTGTTCCCGAAGGATATCGGTGGCTATGAGAAGCATCGCACCCGGAACGGCGGTGACCTCGGCCATGTCGATCCGACCCGTTCGCACCTGAACCGGCCCGTGATCGGCGAGGCGGATTGGGCAGCTCAGACGATCGCGATGATCGAGGACATGAAGGCCGAGAACTTCGCGGACGAGATCGAAACCCTCACGCGGCGGCGCCGAAAGAAGCAGATCAAGGAGCGCATGGCCGAAGGCCCACGCGATCCGTGGCGCGCGACCCGCCACGGCCCAATGCGGGAGGTGATCCTGACAGCCAACCGCGACTGGTTCGACGCTCTCCCCACCCCTGCCGCTCGGGAAGCGCGTGCCCAGGCCTTCGAGGACGTGGCCCGGGACTGGCTGCTGGAGAACTTCGGCGAGGATGTCGTGCATGCGCGGGCCGACCTCGATGAGCAGGCATTCCACATTCACGCGGTGATCGTGCCGAAGATCCAGGTGGATCTGAACGGCACGAAGCGTTGGATGCTCCAACCGTCCAAGCACGACCTGATCAAGGATTACGAGGCAGCGCAGGACAGCGTCGGTGCGCATTTCGCTCCGCTCAGCCTCGTGCGTGGAGAGCGGCGGGCCGAAGCCGTGCGCAAGGCGCGGCAGGCCGGGGAGGAGCCGCCAGCCTACCGGCAGCATGTGCGGACGGCCGACTGGCGCAAGGCCGAGGATGCGCGGATCGTCGAGACCCGCGCGGAGCTCGACCGGCGTGCAGAGGCCATGGCCGCTGAGGAAGGGACGATCAAGCAGAAGCGAGAGGCGCTCACCGGCCGGGAGAACGCCATTGGAGCGCGCGAGGACGCCGCCGTGGCGAAGGAACAGGAGGCCGATGCGGTGCTTGCTGTCGGCCAGGGGTTGGCGGCAGGCGCCTTCGACATCAAGGACAGGGACGGGACGCCCGCGCTCGTCGAGACACCGGATGCCAAGCCCGGTCTCCTGTCCAAGCTGAGGGCGCGGATGGCCCTGTCTTCCGCTGGCCGGGCCCGCGCGCTCCATGTGTTCTCGAAGGCGTTGGCGCGCTTGCGCGAGAAGGCCCGTGATGAGGCGAAAACAGCCGTCGCTCGCGACACGGCCGAGATCCAATCCGCGGACGAGAAGATCGTCGAGATCGTGTCTCGTCTTCCCGACGCCGAGCGTCGCTCCATCGGCAAAATCCGGGTCTCTCTCACCGCACGCATCATGGCTCTGACCGGCCGCGATGCGGGCCGCAAAACCCCCGTTAAAGGCGGGGACGACGAGCGCCTATGACTGAGGTTTCCGGATTTGTTTCATGTGAATTCAGCAACTTGAGGTACGGCGCCGGAAAAACTTCGCGAAAATCGCTTCTGATTGGAAAGCGTTGGTCGGACTATTCTTCTGTCCGCGGCGGCAGAGACCTCGGCGGACATGACCAGAAACAGTCCCAAGAGGAAGATACCGACCATGAAAACCCTGCTCGACACCACCCGTTTCCACGCCCCCGCCGATGGCCGCGCAAGCGGCGGCGACCGTCCCAAGCTGACCGCGAAACAGCGGGCGATCGCGGCCCTGGAAAAGGCCATCGACAAGGATGCCAAGGCCGAGGAGCGCCTCGAGGCGGCCCGTCGCAAGGCCATCGGCGAGCACTTCACCGCCTGGATCGAAGAGGCCGATGCTTCGCTCATCGTCGAGGCCTTCGCCGGCCTCGAAGTGGCGGCCACGAAGGCCAACCGCAAGCGCATCGCCTCGCACCCGCTGCGCCCCGAGAAGGTCGACGCCATCGTCGAGAAGCGGCTCGCAGAGATCGAGCGTCTCAAGGTCGAAGAGGCTGCGGAGCGCGAGCGCGAACGCCAGATGGACGGTGGCGCGGCCGACGCCGCCTGATCATCGCATGATCCTCCCGCCCTCCGCGATCGGAGGGCGGCAAACCGCACAGCCCTGACCTTCCCATCGAGACGATCCCATGCACGCCACCCTCGCCACCCTCCCATCGCAAGGCCCCGGTTCCGCCGGCCTCGCCGGGCGTGGGCAGGCGTCGGGGGCACGAGCAGCTCAGGGCGACATCACGTACCTGACAGAGGCACGCGATAAGCTGGCGACCCTGTTGGCGGGCGGTGAAATGTGGGCGCTCCCGCTGTTCACCCGCCTCGAGGCCGAACTGGCTGAATTAGAGGCGCGCGAGGATGTCCTCGCCCGTGCCCGACAGATCGCCGAAATGGCGGCGCGCAAGGCAGCTTGACCATTGGTTTGCCCCATTGACGCAGTAATGGGCGTCCGGGGCGAATGACTGGTGAGAGCCCAAGGTTACAGGTTCCGCGCCGTGCGCCAATGTCCGCTATGCTGCGGAATGGGGAGTTGGCTCATTGCCATTCAAGAATGCCTTTAGACTGCCTTTGAAAAATTGGTTCCATCCATCAAGGCAAATCTCCCAACAGTTAAGTGTTGGAGTTAAGCCATCATGGACCATCCGGATCTCAGTATTGTCCCCAACTTTATTGATGCTCCAAACAACCTTTGTTCCCAACCACTCCTGATCAATTTTCTCTGGCTGACCTTCGACTTTGTGGTGGGCATCTATACATGCCATTTCGATCCGGTTGGGCCTTTGGAAAGACGTTGCCTCGAAAGTCCAGTACCCGTAATCGGGTGGAAATCGCGCGGTTACTTTGTCGCCTACCTTAGTCAAGCTACCGTCCACTGATTGCGTCCACCACTTGTCCATTTGGGTCGCGAGCGCTTGGAAACAGGTTTCTTGTGATGCGGGTACATAAATGCTCGCGTGGTAGTTCTTGGCCGGTTCTATCATTTTCAGAGCTCCATCCAGTTTCTTGGGCTGAGATTTGCTCAAAACATTTACTTTGAAAAGTAGGCAGAATTTTGATACTTAGGTATCAAAATGATACTAATGGAGTCTCTCATGAACGACGGTTCCGATTTGAACCTCTGCCCCGCACCGCTGGTCTTTGCAATGATCGGTGGAAAGTGGAAGCTGTCGATACTACAGATACTAATCTTTCAAGGCACCAAGAGGTTTGGAGAGCTTCGGCATGGTATTCCAGACATTACGCAGACGATGCTGACAAAACAGCTACGTGCTCTTGAAGGTGATGGTCTGGTTGACAGAAAGGTCTACGCTGAAGTGCCCCCCAAGGTGGAATACAGCGCCACCGACGTCGCTATCGGGCTGATGCCTGCGTTCAAGGCAATGCATTCTTGGTGGGAAGCAAAAGCGCGACCTTCAACGAATTGAAAAAGAACAGAACCCTATAGATAGCGGTCATTGACGTCCCACCCGCGTATGACAGTTTTGTCCGCATAGCAGACCTTGCTGCGATCATAAATTTATCTTGCCACCTGCTTGATCAATCCAAATGGCATGGCATCTCCAGCGCCACCGTCTTCGCCAGATCCAACTTCCGCCCCAAGGGCATCTCGTCGCCATAGAGCTCCCGGTTTCGCGCCGAGGCTACACTGTGGCCCATCATCTCTCCCCGATCATCCGAAGCAATACCTGCCGCCTTCAGACGGCTTTCCCAGGTATGCCGCGTTCCGCCGGCCGTGTGTTTCGGCGACGGCATCAGGTCGTTGTCGCGCAGGTAGCCGTTGATGATCGCCGAGTAGCTGCGCTTGTAGCGATAGCGCGGGAAGCCGTTCGGATGCCGCCGCGCGGCCGCCAGCGCCACGCCGACCAGCGGCACGAGCCGGACCGAGGAGGTGTTCTTGACCTCCCGCTTCTCCTCGCCGTCCTCGAAGGCGATCCGCAGGTGCGGGATCACCGCATCCAGCACAATGGCGTCGGAGGGCAGGTCGTGGATTTCCGCCTGGCGGCAGCCGGTCTCGATGGAGATCAGCAGGATGTCACGGGCCTCGTCGTTGAGGCCGTCGAAGGCCCCGGGCGCGAACCACTTCTCCGTAATCCAATCCACGGGAATCTCAGGCTTGCGGCTCTTGACCGCGTGCCGGTCCCGGATGGTCACGCCGAGATACGGGCGCGGCGGCTCGGCCATTTCGAGGCTGTCGTAGTAATGCGCCAGCATCGACGACATGTTCGAAAAATCCTTCTTCGCGGTCTCCGCCTTCTGGCCCTCCCTCTCGATGCGCTTCTGCCACCAGGCCTTGTGCCGCCGTGCATCCCCGGCCTCCAGCGCGAGGACCGGCCGATCGCCGCCGAGACCGGCCATCAGATTCGCCACCGCGCGGGTCCGAGGACTGCGCCAGAGGCGCATCTGCGTCTCGCTCTTGTAGCGGTTATCGTGGGCGCAGATCCGTTCGACTTCTTCGACGAGCTCCGACAGCATAAGCTGCGGCACCTCGACGCCACCCAGAAGGGCGCGCGCAATCTGCGGGGTGTCGGAGGGCTTCAGCATGTCGAGCCGCGCGAGGATCTCTTCGAGCGGCCCGCTCGCGAGATGGTCGGCTTGGCGATAGGTGACGCCCCGCGTTGCGGCCAGGGCAACCGCTGCCGAGAAGACATCGCCCGGTCTCTGCGATTGTCCCATCGTCAGACGCGAGTCGAGCTCGGCCAGCACCGCCGCCTCCGCCGCCGGCAGGCGCGCCCGCGCCTCCCGCTCGCTGTCGGTGCGCAGGCTGCGATGGATCTCCGCCCGAGCCTCCACCCCGGCGTATCGCCGGGGCACGCGCATCCGCAGATGCCAGGTCCCGTTCCGCTTCGTTATGCCTGCCATCCGCCTGTCCGTTCTGTCAGTATTCCAACTGGTATTGAGACCGCCTCCGGCGATCAAGAGACGCTCCACATTTTGCTACACAATTTTGCTGAGATCTGAGTGGGTCAATTCGCCAATAACCCATAAAAATTTGGAGTTTTTGAGCCATTTCGCGGCGAATACGAATCTCTTCGTCTCCGCCACCATACCAGCATAGAGCGCTGTACTTGTTGGCAAAAATCTAATATTTTATCAGCTGCTCCCTCATATATTCCCCGCGCAATGGTTCTTTGCGCCGTAGTCAGATCAGTCCTTCAGCGCATCATTGCAAGACTGGCCCATGATCAATGCGCGTTGTCGTCCCCGGCTGATCTGGCCATAGAGGCGCAGGGTGGCGACCACATCGCAATGACCAAGATTCTGCGCCGTAGCGACCATTTCTGCGACCGTGGTACAGTTTTTCGCCGCGTGCCGGTCGAGCATTCGTGACGGTCTTTTCTGACCGTGGAGGGCTTGGCGCCTGTCCGTCCGTTGCCGAGAACAGGCAGAAATTTCAAAAGAGGGTAGCCGAGGAACTGGCCCTGCAGTCAGGGCAGTCGGCGATCGCGGAGATGCTGAGAGACTATTCAGTCATGTGAGATCAGGCACGCAGTGGAATTCGCCAAGTTGCGGCTTCCATATAGATGTCGCGCACTACGCAGTTCCCCGGCAACCTTTATCGTCGATTTTCCGGGCGCCAGACACTACTCGATGCAGAATGTCGCCACGTCTCTCCCCGCCGCCTGTCTCTGTCTCCAGTGATATACAGGGGCTTGGGCCGCGACCTATTTCTTCTTGTGCTCTCCGAGATTGGTCAAGGCTTTGCCCTTCGTGAAGTCTGCTGTTGCCACGACCTTTTCCTTCACCTTTTTCGGCTTCTTCGCTTCTCGGTTGCCACGTTTCTTGTCGCCCTTGGACATTTGAATTTCTCCTGATCCTGCGTGTTGACTTGGTCTTTTGGCGTCCGATCAATTGATATCCATAACTGCTCCTGCAGTTCGTTGAAGCTCGGCGTCACAAGCGTCGAACCGAGTTACCGCCAGCGATGATCGCGTTGATCAGGTCCGCGACAGCGCGGTGCCTCTCCGTTTCGAGTTCGGTGCCGACGGCGTTCTCGTGCGTCGCGGCAGCGTCGCGAAGAATTCCCACGATCTCGTGCTCCGGCAGCAACTCGCGATCGTTCAAGGCAAGCAGCAGCGCCTCGCAGATCGATAGGGCGGCCTGGCCTGCATGTTCGCTCGTCGTGGACATCCTGGTTTCCTTTCTTGGCATCGTGAACCGGGAACGGTGAGGTTCAAATGCTTCCGCACTTCTCGCAGGAAATGCTCTATGCTCGACTGATCCAGAGCAGTGTCCGGGCCGATTTCCGCTCTCGGGTTCCAACATGCCATGAGGCCCCAATGACATTGGTTGAACACAGCCCCCTTACACGCAAGCTTTCAGCCTTCGTCGCCTTGTCGGAGGTCGAATTGGCCGTGCTTGAACGACTGCACGAACGCCGCAGGTCCTTTGTCGCGGGGCGCGATATGGTCCATCAGGGCCAGTCGTCTCAGGCCGCCTACATTCTTTCCGCAGGTTGGGTCTGTTCCTACAAGCTACAGGCCGACGGGACGCGGCAAATCGTGGATTTCCAGGTGCCGGGGGATTTCCTTGGGTTGCGAAGTGTTCTCTTGCGCACCTCGGACCACAGTTTTGAGCCCATCGTGGACATCGAGGCTGCCGAAGTGATGACGAGCGATCTTCTGGACGCGTTCGCGCAGACCCCGCGCCTGGCGACCGCAATCCTCTGGGCGGCGTCAAGGGACGAGGCGATGGTCGTGGAGCATCTCGTCGGGATCGGCCGGCGCGACGCGGACGCCCGAATGGCGCATTTCCTGCTGGAACTGGCATCGCGCCTCGCACTGGTGGGCATGGGAAGCAAGGACGGGTACGATTGTCCGCTGACACAATACCACCTCGCAGATGCCCTGGGTCTGAGTGCAGTTCACGTGAACCGGGTCCTGCGGCAGCTTCGCGAGAGTGGGCGTGTCACCTTCCGCGACGGTCATGTTACGATTCATGATCATGACCGGCTGGTGGACCTTGCCGAGTTTGATCCCGCCTATCTGGATCAGATCGGACCGCTTCTGAAATGAGAGGGCCGCCCCCCCCGTGTTTGGCAGGCGACCCCGGTGATCAGGTCAGGCGCCGAAGGTCAGGCGAGGGCGTGGGTCGCCGCGTCGAGTTCCTTGTTGGTCTCGGCGTCGTTCTTTGCCGTGTTTGCCTTCTCGGCCGCCTGGTAATGCTTCAGCGCCGAATCTTTCTTCGGGCCTGAGGGTGCCTTGTCCCAAGCGGCCTTAACGGAGGTCATCTTGTCGGCTGTCTTGATCTGTTCGGGTGTCATTGGGAATGTCCTTTCTGGACGTTCCGAGAAATAAGAAGCGTGCCGACATGCGAACCCTTTCGGGGTCAACACGCCCACACGCTTCTCGGGTACTCGGAAAAAAATGCCTCGCCAAATATTCGGCGGGCACATCTCACCTAGCCGATATCAACGCCATGCAGCACTGACGCAGGTTAGTCTCGGCGCGTGCGGCAGCTCGAATGACGCGGCGCTCAGCCCCCAATGGTTTGCTGGTGGGAGATTCTCAGCCAGGTGTCGTCGTCGTTGAGATATGTTGAGGCGCAGAGTGCTTTGTAGATCGGGACGTCGGCTTTCTCAGCCGAGACACGGTAGGTGAGAATGGCGAAGTCATGACACCGCGTGACGCGACGTTCGGCCATGGCGACGGAGCGCCAGCCGCTGCTCTGCTTTAGATGGGTCCAGATCTGGTCGCCCTGCAGGATGCCGGGCGGATAGGGCAATATCATGATGGCGTTGCTCGCTGTGGTCGCCCGCGCGTTGTCCGCGCCACTGGTCCAGAAGTGTTCCTCCATGTCCCACAGAACGCCCTGTTCGCGCGGCGATAGCGTCCCGGTCTTGTGCGCAGAATGACCCATTGGCGTCGATGTCTTGGCGGAAACGGTCATTCGCCGGACCCCGACCCGCCAACCATGAACATTTGAATCAGCACGAAGATGATCGCGAGCACGGCCCAGATCGCGCCGCTTGTACCCGGGCGGCCAATGGCCACCGTCGAGGCAGCGCGTTTCAGGGTTTGCGACGGGAGGCTTTCCGGAAGCAGCCGGCTCAAGTCTCCTGCTACCCTGCCGTGATCGGTTGCGAGCGTGGGAACATCCGGAAATCGCGCAAGGCGTTTGCCCAACCGTGTTCGCGCCGCATCGCGCCCCAGCGCGACCAGCTCAGCGGTTTCCTTCCATGGATCGAGACCGAGCCGCGCCAGCGTGGAGAGCACGGTCACGGCATAGCCGTTCCGGTCCTCGCCGACGTATGCCTGGAGAAACCGGTCGAATTCGGGCGGGTGCGGGTTGAGAACATTGGGGTCGGCCATCGCCAATCCTTTCAAGAGTTGCAGGAACGCAGATCGCCCCTGTTTTCCAAAGGGTACACGCAGGTCGGTCTCGCCGCCCTTACACAGGTCAGTGCTCTCGTTTGCCCCCCGGGAGTTCGCAACCGGTGACGGCGCCAGGCACTAACATGCGTCAGCGCCAGGCGAGCGATCATGAGCTATAACCGGAGAAATCGTTCGACTGGTCAGGCCCGGGATCCCAAGGGCCGTTACCAGTGGTGAGCGACAGACCTGCCAACATTTCGGAGATCAGAGATGACCCTGCGGTCGACCAGATCGACGGTGACGTTTTCCAACCCGTTCACCCTGTCGGGATACCCGGACGAACTGCCGGCTGGAGAGTACGAAGTTCTCGTCGAAGAAGAGCTTCTCCAGGGGTTGAGCTTCGAAGCCTACCGACGGACGGCGACCCAACTGACCGTGCGCGGCAGGGGCAGCCATGCGGGACATACAGAGTTGCGCGCGATTTCCGAAAACGACCTGACAAAGGCGCTGAGCCGGGATCAGGCCAAGACCGAGACGAACTATCACAGCGATGCGGCGCTTTCTCCGCCAAAGGAACAAAAATGACATTTCCCGAATGGACGAAACCCGGTGTTTACGGCGCATTGATTGGCGCAGTTGCTGTCTCTGTTCTTGGCTTCACCTGGGGCGGCTGGACCACGTCTGGCGGCGCCCGTGAGATGGCCGACAACCTTGCCGCAGAGCAAGTTACCCTGGCCATGGTGCCGGTCTGTCTCGACCTTTCACGAGCGGATGCGGAACGCGTCGCAATACTGGCAACGCTTCGAGAAGCGTCCGGCTTTCAGCAGCGCAATGCGATGATGGAAACCGGCTGGGCCACTTTGCCGGGTACAGATACCCCAAACCGCGATCTGGCGGACGCGTGTCTTGCGGAGCTTGAGTTGGATGGATCGTAGATCACAGTCAACGGAGCCGCCCCCCCCTCGATCTCACATTGCTCATATCGCAGCGGACATACCGATAATCATGGGCCTATTTATCGGGTCGATTATTGCAGTCCTGCTGAGTGCACTACCTACATTTGCGCAAATCGCCAGTCAGCCGATGCCTGAGACCGCCAGTGCAGAAACTTAGGGGGGTATCCCCGGGCAACTGCCCCATTCGGCTCCATGCGGACGTACGAACGCGGTTTGAAGCAAATCGCGACCAGTGTACTGCCAGCGCGGTTCCGGCCGACGCCTATCTGAATGGATCTGGAGACGGTCAGCCCTGAACATGTGAGCGTGGCTTGTTTGAACAGGCTGGTCTGTGCGCAGCCGCCGCGATCCCTGCAAACGCATATTTCGGCGACGCAAGCTGCTGCACAGGGTGGAGTTGCGAACGTGCAAACGACGCTACAGACGAGACATGAGAAGTCATGAACGTTCCCGATTATGCGCATCTGGATAGGTCGGGCAACCGATGGGAATGCACCAAAAAGATTCCAAAAATCGACGGGGCTGTGCGTCCTTGGCGACCAGGCGCAAAGCACGACACCAAGACTTTCGACATGCGCAGGTGAGGACAGTTCTGTCCTCCGTGCCGATCACAAAGGGAACTACAATGGAAACCGAATCTCAAACTGTCGACACCATCCGCCGTCCTGTCAGAGGCGCGCAAGCGCCGCCATCGACCGGCAGCAACCCCAAACATGCGCCGGCAATCACGCAAGTCTCAGCGCCACCATCGGCAGTCGTCTATTGCGAAGGGAACTTCGCGCAAATCGATGGCAAGACGGCAAATGGCCTTGTGCGCCATTCCCAAGCCTATCGTATCCTTTCCGTCATCGACAGCACCTGTAGCGGGCAAGACAGCGGATCCGTTCTAGACGACGCAAGCAACAGCATACCAATCTTTGGTCATCTGGACGCCGCAGTTGCCCATGAAGACGTCATCCCCGATACGCTGATCTATGGGATGGCCCCGTCAACAGGTCGTCTTTCGACTGCGGATCGAAGCGTCGTTCTCCAAGCGATTGAGCTTGGCATGAACATCGTAAGCGGGCTGCATGAGTATTTGGGTGATGACCCAGAAATATCCAACGCAGCGTCAGTTCGAAATGTCACGATCCGCGACATCCGCAAGCCGAAACCCAGCAAGGACATGCGCCTGTTTGATGGCAGTGTTGCTGGGGTAAAGGCGCTGCGGATTGCCATTCTTGGGACTGATTGCGCGATCGGCAAGCGGACAACGGCGACCGTTTTGGCCCGGGCTCTGAATGCGCAGGGCATCAAGACAGTGCTTGTCGGCACAGGCCAGACCGGCCTGATGCAGGGAGCAAAATACGGCATCGCGATGGACGCCATACCGCCTCAATTTTGCTGCGGCGAACTTGAAGGCGCGATTGTTGCGGCTTCCGAAGCGGAGCAACCGGATATCATCTTGATCGAAGGCCAAGGCGCATTGAGCCATCCCGCGTTTTGTACTTCCGCCTTTATCCTTCGGGGGAGCCAGCCGGATGCTGTCATCCTTCAGCACGCTCCGAAACGTGCGCACCGCTGTGACTTTCCCGATATGCCGATGCCGTCTGCGGCAAGTGAGATCGCCTTGATCGAGGCCTTTGCCGATACCAAGGTCATCGGCATCACGCTCAACCACGAGGGGATGTCTGAGGCCGAAATCACCGCCACTATCGCGGCCCAATCACTCAGCCTCGGGCTGCCGGTCACCGATGCGTTGGCCCGACCGGCTGAAAATCTGCTTGCGATGGTGGTCGCGGCATACCCCAAGTCGACACAAAGGCCTGACGTGGCTGCACGATGACCTGCCCGCGCATCGAAGTGGACATAGGCAAGATACGTCACAACACCCAGAAAATCGCTGAGCGTTTGGGCCCGCTCGGGATCGGCGTCACAGGTGTGACCAAAGCTGTCTGTGGACATCCCGCAATTGCTCAAGCCATGCTTGATGGCGGGGCCTCAGGGCTTGCAGATGCGCGTATAAGCAACGTGCAAAGGTTACGTGCGGCAGGCATGACAGGCCCAATCACGCTGATCCGTACGCCGATGACAAGCCAGGCCGATCAAGTTGTTCAGTCCTGTGACGTGAGCTATAACACCGAGCTTTCGGTCATTTCGGCGCTGGCTGCTGCCGCGATCCGCATTCGGTCCGTCCACGGTATCGTCCTCATGGTCGAAATGGGTGATCTGCGCGACGGGATACGACCCGAGAACCTGGCAGGTATCGCACAACAGGTCATGCAAATGTCAGGGGTTGCACTGATTGGGATTGGTGCGAACTTCGCCTGTCTGAGCGGCCTTGCCCCGACCATGTTGCAAATGACCACTTTCAGCGACCTCGCGGATGAGATCGAGGGGGTATGCGGCCCGTTCCTCGATGTCGTTTCCGGTGGCAACTCAGCCAATTTGCCCTGGGCGCTTGATGAACGCGCGACCGGTCGTGTCAACGACCTTCGTCTGGGTGAGGCGATCCTACTGGGTGTTGAGCCGGTCTCTGGGGACCAGATCAGTGGGCTGCACACCGACGCCTTCACGCTTGTCGCCGAAGTTATCGAAACGGATCCAGAACCTGCGCCCTCCGCCATCGTTCTGGTCGGTCCAAATTTGGCAAGGCGCCGCATCGCGCAAGCCAGCGATGTTTCCAAGCGCATGATCCTCGCGATGGGACATCAGGACACCGACATTCCTGGGCTTTCAATGCCTGCTGGCAGCACATTGATCGGAGCGACCAGCGATCATCTTGTCATTGGAACGTCACACTCCCTGCCATCGGTGGGCTCCGAGATGAGATTCCAAATGAACTACAAGGCGTTGATGCATGCTATGGCTGCGCCAGACATCGAAGTGACACTTTTTGGCGATCCATCCACACCACCAGCACAGCAAACTCAAGGCAAGGTCGACCACTTGGCGCTGGTTTGACCGGCCTTGCTTGGTCCGGCCGATCTGCAAAACAAAGGACCTGAAATTGTCGAAACTCACAAAACGCAATCTGTTCAAAGTGAATGACACTAAACCAGAAACCGCGATGGACAAGACGACGCGTGTCGTCAGGCAAATGATCGACGAAGAAACCGAACTACGTGACGCCAAGAATTCCCGACTGCGCAATGCTCGCCTTGAAAGAGAAGCAAACACGCCACCTGTGCCCAAAAATTCAGCCGCGTCCAAATCGCGCCGCTCGAAAGCCGCTTCGACCCGGTAGTTAAACTTCGGCGGTTATGTTTCAGTGATGTGCGCCGCCGGAAAACGGGCACTTCAAAAAAGGCGGCAATCGGACAGGGCTGCTCCCAGCAGCGTCTAATCGTCCCTGCCGATCACAAGGAACTATTCATGACAAACGCAGAGCGATCCTCAGAAAAAATCCACTATATCTGCCAGACTTATGTTGAAACAAAGGCTGGGCGCAACGGGCCGGCTGGCCTGAAAATTGCCAAGCAGCTTGAATATTCAACAGCATCCGAAGCACAAAACAGAGCCGAACGAGAGGCGCAATCGGAGGATTGCGCAGGCGCGGACGCCTACATGGTGACGGAAGATCCTGCCAGTGGAGAAGTTGGCGAACCGAGCTTCCTTGTAAGGCTTGGGAAGGTTCCAGAACTTGACGATTTCTAGAGCCCTGTCCTGGCACCAATTTACCGCGGGTCGCGCGATCGCCACACGAGAAGCTATCCCCGGGAGATCTTGATCCCGTCCTCACTGCCTTCTGTGCGCCCCCACAGCGCAACCCATTGCGATTGATAAAGATAAACCCGATCAGGACGCGCCGACCATCGACGCGTGTCTCGCCGTGGGGCGTCGGAAAGCAAGACCCCAGCCGCGCCATTTGTGCATCGCTCAGCCAGAAGAGATCAGACAAATAGCCGCTCAGTTTTCCCGCGGTGAACCATCCCCTTCTGCCAAAATCAAAGGGGCCTGAGCCTGATACCAACGTTGCCGAAATTCCGCCCCTGCCCACCCCTCGAGAACTAAAAACTTGGCCGCTTGCGGGAACTTCCCGGCGTTCTGCGCGTCAGTTCGTCAGACAAACCGCGGGTATCTGACGCCCAGCGAAGGAGGTTGAAATGCACAGTATCATCTATCTGGTCGGGCTCTTCGTCATCGTAGTCGCCCTTCTGAACGTCGTTGCCTGACGGCCCACCCAACAAAATTAGGAGAGAGCACATGACACAGTCGAACGCGCCCTCAACATCATCGTCGCGCGACAGCCGCGAGACAGCGGGCCAGGCCGCAAAGGATCTGGGGCAGGACATCAGATCCGGCGCCAGTGACGCCGTGAACCGCTTGAAAGCCCAGGCCAGCGAAGAGGCCAATCGCCGCGGCGAAGCCGCCAAATCAACGGCCGCCAACGAGATCTCGGATCTGGGCGATGCGCTGCGCAAGGCCGCGGATGAGCTTCAGGACGGCTCGCCGCAGGCGCGCGGTCTGGGCCAGATCGCCCAGTCGCTGGCCGATGTCTCGGACACCGTCCGCGGCAAGGATCTCGGGGAGATCGTCTCCGATGTAACCGGGTTCGCCCGCCGCAATCCGCTGGCGTTTATCGGCGGCGCGGCGCTTCTGGGATTTGCCGGCACACGGCTCGCCCGTGCCTCGAAAGAGGGCGGCGAGAGCTCCGTCGATCTGTCCCGCTACTGGGGCAGCGAAGAGGAAGACGCGGCGCTGGACGCCGAGATCTCCCGCCGCCCTGCTGCCCCGAGCGCGGCAACCCCGCCGCCGACAAACCCCCAACCGCCGGTGGCGACCACGCCCCAGCTCCAACCCACGGGAGAGGACAAATGAGCGCGCAAGACACCGACACAACCACGCCGAACAGCACCGGCTCGCTCTTCGGTGATGCCATCAAGCACATCTCGACGCTCGTGCGCGGCGAGGTCGACCTTGCCCGCGCCGAAGTGGATCAGAACCTGCGCCGCGCCGCGGGCGCTCTGGGGATGCTCGTCGGGGCGGTCGTGATCTCGCTCACCGCGCTCAACGTGCTCTCCGCCGCCGTGGTCTCCGGGCTCACCGAGGCCGGGATGGATGCGGGCTGGGCGGCCTTCCTCGTCGGGCTCGTGCTCGGCGCGATCGCGGCTGGCCTCATCTACAAGGGCTCGAACGATCTCAAGCTCTCCAGCCTCGCCCCGAGCCGCACCGCAGAGAACATCAAGCGCGACACCCGCGCCCTCACAGGAGGAACCGAACATGTCTGACACACGAACCCCCGATCAGATCGAACGCGAGATCGAGCGCGAGCGCGCCCGTCTCGGCCGCACCGTGGATGAACTGCAGGACCGTATCTCGCCCGAGCGCCTTCTGCGCGAACTGGGACGCGGGCTGAGCGATCATGGACAGGACATCGGCAGCGCGATCACCCAATCGGTGAAACGCAACCCCGTCGCCCTCGCCCTCACCGGCGTCGGGCTGGCCTGGCTCATGAGCGGCCGGTCCTGGGATGAGGACAAGCGCGCCGTCGCCTCCGCCAGCTTTGGCCGCGACAGCGACAGCGGGTCCGGCACCTCGGCGCCGGGCGCAAGCCGCGCGCCGGTCGATCCCCTGCCCTCCCGCCGCGCGCCGGTGGCCGCTGATCCGCTCGCCTATCGCGCGCCGGATGCCTCGGGCGCAACCCTCGCGGACCGCGCCGGCGATGGCGTGCTCTCCGATGGCCGGACCGAGCGTTTCCCCGATGACGACGATTGGCTCTATGCCGATGACGATCCTTTTGGGGACGACGCGGATGAAGACGCGGGTGCAGACGACGCCGGGTTTGGCGATCGGCTCGCCGCAGCCGGATCCTCGATCGGCGATGCCGCCCGGGATCACGCCCAGGCGATCGGTGACAAGGGCCGCGAGACCGCGGACGGGATCTCGGCCAAGGCGGGTGACGCACGCGATCGCGCCGGTGAGACGCTCAAGGACGCGGGCGAGCGCATCAAGGATGGCGCCGCAAACACCCGCGACCGGCTCCGCGCCGCGCAGGACAGCACCGCCGCCAAAGCGCGCCGCATTCGCCGGCGCCTCGCCCGCGGAACCGAAGAGCTGGCCGAAGACGCGCGCGAACGTGTGATCGCCGCCCGCTGGGCCGCGGTCAAGGCACGCCGCGAGACCATGCGCCGCGCCCGTATCGGGACCGACAAGGCGCAGCGGTTCTACGACGAGAATCCGCTGGTTGTGGGCGGCCTCGCCCTTGCCGCCGGCGCGATCCTTGCCGGCGCCCTGCCCCGCACGCGTCAGGAAGACGAGCTCCTGGGCGAGCAGTCCGACCGCTACGCCGAGCGCGCGCGCCGGACCTTCGAGAACGAACGGCAAAAGGCGATGAAGGTCGCAGATCGCGCGATGTCCACGGCTCGGGAGGTGCTCGAAGAAGAGCGCGCCGAGATCGATGGCAAGGCTCCGGGCCATAAATCCGCCGCCGAACACGCCGCCGCCACGGCCAAGGACAAGGCCAAGGACGGCGCGTCCCGCGTGGTCGAGGCCGCGCGCGACGAGGCCAAGAAGCAAAAACTCGGCGAGCCCTCGTGAGCGAAGCCCGCAAGAAAGGCCGCAAGGCCGCCCGCCCGCGCCAGATCCCCTGGCGCGGGTGGTTCGCCATTCTCAAACGGGTTCAGGCCGAGATGGTGAATGACCGGCTCACGCTGGTCGCCGCGGGGGTCGCCTTCTACGGGCTGCTCGCGCTCTTTCCCGGCATTACCGCGCTGATGGCCATCGCCGGGCTCCTCTTCGATCCCGCGCAGGTCACGGCCCAGATCGAAACCGTCTCCAGCATCGTCCCCGACGCCGCCGCCGAGATCATCATCGGCCAGGCAAGCTCGGTCGCGGGCAGCGATGAAGACGGGCTCGGCATCGCCGCCATCCTCGGCCTCGGCCTTGCGCTCTATTCCGCCTCCAACGGGGTCGGCAGCCTGATCCAGGGGATCAACCTTGCCTATGACGAACGCGACTCGCGCGGCTTTGTCGCCGGCTACGCGCTGCGCTTCGCGCTGACCCTGTTTCTCATTTTCGGCATGATCATCGGCCTCGCCGCGACCGTGATCCTCCCGCCCATCCTCCAGCTTCTCTCCCTCGGCCCGGCCGTCGAGATGGTGATCGGCCTGCTGCGGTGGGTCGCGCTGACACTGATCGCCATGCTGGGGCTCGGCGTGCTCTACCGCTTCGCCCCGTGCCGGGAGCCGGCCAACTGGCGCTGGCTCACACCGGGGGCGGTCATCGCGACGGTGCTCTGGCTCGCGGCCTCTGTCGGGTTCTCGATCTACGTGAGCAATTTCGCCAGCTATCAAGAGACGTTCGGCGCCATCGCCGGGGTGGTCATCTTGCTGGTCTGGCTGTGGATTTCCGCGCTGCTCATCCTGATCGGCGCCGAGATCAACGCCGAATCCGAGGCCGAAACCCGCGTCGATACGACGACCGGCACGCCAATGCCCATGGGCGCGCGCGGCGCGGTCAAGGCCGACACGTTGGCCGAATAGGCCGCGCGCGGGGGCAGGCCCGCCACGAGGTGATTGCCCCGCTGTCAGTTCCCGCCTAAACATCGGCCAACCGCGAACAAGTCAGCGAGCCGGCCCGATGCCCGACAGAGATCAGACCCCGGCCGTCCGCCTCACGGACGTACTTTTCCGGTGGCCGGGCCCGGCAGGCTTCACGCTCGACTGCCCCGCCTTCGAGGTGGCTCGCGGCGAGCGCGTTCTGCTGCTTGGGGAGAGCGGGTCGGGAAAATCGACGCTGCTGTCGCTGATCTGCGGGATAATCGTGGCCGATCGCGGGCGCGTCCTGGTGGGCGGCGAAGATCTGGGCAAGCGCGGCGCCGCAGCGCGGGACCGGCTCCGGGCCGAGCAGATCGGCGTGATCTTCCAGCAATTCAACTTGCTGCCCTATGCCAGTGTGGCCGACAACATCTGCCTGCCGCTGCGCTTCGCACCGGAGCGGCGCAAGCGCGCGGGCGATGCGGGCGCGCAGGTGACGGCGCTCTGCGCGGCGCTCGGCCTGCCGCCCGGGGTCGAGACCGCGCCCGCCGGCCGCTTCAGCGTCGGCCAGCAACAGCGCATCGCAGTGGCGCGCGCGCTCATCGGATCCCCGCCGCTCATCGTCGCCGACGAGCCGACCTCCTCGCTCGATGCCGCTGCCCAGGACGGGTTTCTCACTCTGCTCTTCGACCAACTCCGCGCCACGGGCTCCTCGCTCCTCATGGTCAGCCACGACGCCCGCCTCGCGGCTCAGTTCGACCGGACCGTCCAGCTCGCCGACATCGTCACCACCGGGAGGACCGCCGCATGATGCTCCGCCTCATCCTCGGCTCGCTCCGGGCCCGTGCCCTCACCGTGGGGCTCACGGTGCTCGCCATCGCCCTCTCCGTCGCCCTGTTCCTCGGGGTGGAAAAGATGCGCAACGGCGCGCGGGCGAGCTTTGCCGATACCATCTCGGGGACGGACCTCATCGTCGGCGCGCGCTCCGGCTCGGTCCAGCTCCTGCTCTACTCGGTCTTTCGCATCGGCAACGCGACCAACAACCTCACCTGGGAGAGCTATCAGGAGATCGCGGCGCGGCCCGACGTGGACTGGATCGTGCCGATTTCGCTTGGCGACAGCCACCGGCAGTTCCGCGTCATGGGCACCACCCCGGCGTTTTTCGAACGCTACAAATACCGCGGGGGCCGCGCGCTGGAGCTGGCCGAGGGCCATGGGCTGGAAGACCTTTACGACGCAGTGATCGGCGCGGATGTGGCCCGGACGCTGGGCTATGTGACCGGGGATCCCATCGTGGTCTCGCATGGCATCGCCTCCTTCACCGACCATGCGGATCAGCCCTTCCGCGTCGCGGGCGTGCTGGCCAAGACAGGCACCCCGGTGGACCGGACGGTGATCGTGGGGCTGGAGGCCATCGAGGCGATCCACGTGGATTGGCAAAGCGGCGGCCAGCGGCCCGGCGCGCCCACCCCGCAAGACGTCATCCGCCAGATGGACCTGGAGCCCAAGGCGATCACCGCCGCCCTCGTCGGCGTCGAGTCCCGTTTGCGGATCTTCGGGTTGCAACGCTGGATCAACACCTACCCCGACGAGCCGCTGCTCGCGATCCTTCCCGGCGTCGCGTTGCAGGAGCTCTGGCAGATCGTGGGCATCGCCGAGACCGCGCTCATCGGGGTGTCGGCGATGGTGGTGATCACGGCGCTGATCGGCATGATGGCGATGATTTTCTCCAGCCTCGGCGAGCGCCGGCGCGAGATGGCGATATGGCGCGCGATGGGCGCCTCGCCTTCGGTGATCCTCGGGCTGCTGGTGGTCGAAGCGGTGGTCATGGCCGCTCTCGGGGCGGCCATCGGCGGCGCGCTGCTTTACGGCGGGCTCGCGATTGCCCGGCCCTGGATCGACGCGAGCTACGGCATCTGGCTGCCGCTGGGCTGGCCCGATGCGCGCGAGCTGTGGATGCTCGGCGCTGTCATCGGTGCCGCGGCGCTCGCCAGCCTCCTGCCCGCGCTGCGCGCCTACCGGCTCTCGCTCGCGGACGGGATGACCGTGCGGATCTGATCCGCGCCGCCTAGCATTCGGGGATGTTCACCGCGATCCCGCCGGTGGAGGTTTCCTTGTACTTCGCGTTCATGTCGCGCCCGGTTTCCAACATCACGCGGACGCAATTGTCGAGCGGCATGACGTGGTTGCCATCGCCGCGCAGGGCGAGGCTCGCGGCCGCGACCGCCTTGATCGCGCCAAGCGCGTTGCGCTCGATACACGGCACCTGCACCAGCCCCGCCGCGGGATCGCAGGTCATCCCGAGGTGATGCTCCAGCGCGATCTCGGCCGCATTCTCGATCTGCGCACTACTCCCGCCAAGCGCGGCGCAGAGCCCCGCCGCCGCCATCGCCGCCGCCGAGCCGACCTCGCCCTGACAGCCGACCTCCGCGCCCGAGATCGAGGCGTTGTGCTTGATGATGCCGCCGATCGCCGCGGCCACCAGCAGCATCTCGCGCAGCCCCTGCGTGTTCGCCCCGACGCAATGGTCGCGGTAGTAGCGCATCACCGCCGGCACCACCCCCGCCGCCCCGTTCGTGGGCGAGGTGACGACGCGCCCGCCGGCGGCGTTTTCCTCGTTGACGGCCATGGCATAGACGCTGATCCAATCGTTCGCGGCGTGGGGCTGGGCGAGGTTGCGCCCCCGTTCGGCCTCCAGCGCGCGGTGGATCGCGGCGGCGCGGCGGCGCACGTTGAGCCCGCCGGGCAGGATGCCGTCCTGCCCCAGCCCCCGAGTGATGCAACCATCCATGACGCCCCAGAGCGCATCGAGCCGCGCATCGAGCCGCGCGGCCGATCCCTCGCCCGATCCGTCGGCCGAAAGCTTGACCTCGTTGGCCCGTTTCATCGCGGCGATGCTTTTGCCCGAGCTGTGGGACATGGCCAGCATTTCGGCGGCGTTGGTGAAGGGATAGGGGACGCCCGAGACCTCCGGCGCGCGAGCGCCCTCTTCCGACTGGGCGCGCAGCTCGGCCTCGGAGAGCACGAAGCCGCCACCGATCGAGTAGTAGCGCGCGCTGTGATAGGGGTTTCCGGCCGCATCGAAGGCGCGCAGCTCCATCCCGTTGGCATGGCCCTCCAGCGGCGGGCCGAAGTCGAACCGGATATCGCGCGCCGGGTCGAAGGCGAGCTCCGGCAGGCCCGGTGGCGCGACGTGTTTTCGCGCGGCAACCTCGGCCAGAAGGCCCTCCGCCGCATCGGGATCAAGCGTCTCTGGCACAAGGCCGCAGAGCCCGAGGACCACCGCGCGATCCGTCGCATGGCCCTTCCCGGTCAGCGCGAGCGAGCCGTAGAGCACCGCCTCGACCGAGGCCAGCGCCCCCGCCCCCGGGATCGGCTCCGCCCCGCCACGCAGGTCCTCCAGAAACCGCGCCGCGGCCACCATCGGGCCCATCGTGTGCGACGAAGACGGGCCGATGCCGATCTTGAAGATGTCAAAGACAGAGAGGAACATGCGGTCTGGCACCTTGCGGGCTGGAGGGTTTGGCACTAGCGGCGCGAGGCCACAACTCGGAGCCACACTGCGCCCGGCGCGGGCCAAAGGGCAAGCGCGGCTGCGAACAGATCGCGCCCATTCGAGACATGCAGCCGCCCGGCGGGCATAGCGCGCGCGGTTAGAGCAGCTTTTCCATGAAGATCGAGCTGGGGGTTTCCTCGTAATCCCCGAACGCGTCGCAGACGGAAAACCCGTGCCGGGCGTAGAGCCGATGCGCATCGTGCAGCAGATCGCCCGTCTCCAGCCGGATCACCGGGAGCCCCTCCTTGCGCGCCTCGGCTTCCAGATGGGTCAGCACCGCCGCGGCCACCCCCTTGCCCCGCGCCTCGGGCGCGGTGAACATGGATTTCAACTCGCCGTAGCCGTCGCAGATCTTCAGCGCACCGCAGCCCATGACCCGCCCCCCGACCCGCGCGGTCACGAACCGAATGTTGGGCGCGCCAAGCGCATCGACCGACAGGAAGTGGTTTTCCTCCGGCGAAAACAGCCGCATCATCAGCGCATGGCTCGCGCGCAGAAGCGCTGAGGCGTCCGGGTCTCGGGGGTCTGACTGGGCTACGACGGGTGACATCTGGATACCCTTGCTGTGTCGGCCACGACATTGGTGATAAAAATAACCTTTTGGTCAAGAAAAGATCGCCCTCAAGCCGCGGGTTTCCCGCCGCCGCCGCGATATCTTGTGGATAAGCCGGGCCAAACGGCCATATTCAGTGGTTTTGATTGACTCAACCCCTGCGGGCACGCCAGATTTCGTGGCAATCAGGAATCAGTGAGGCACATTTTGCGGTTTTCAAAGCTTCGTCTGACAGGGTTCAAGAGTTTCGTGGACCCCACCGATCTGCTCATCGCCTCCGGTCTCACCGGCGTGGTGGGGCCCAACGGCTGCGGCAAGTCCAACCTGCTCGAGGCGCTGCGGTGGGTTATGGGCGAGAACCGGCCCACGGCGATGCGCGGCGGGGGGATGGAGGACGTGATCTTCGCGGGCGCGGCCACCCGGCCCGCGCGCAATTTCGCCGAAGTCTCGCTCCATATCGACAACCACGAGCGGCTCGCGCCCGCCGGGTTCAACGACAGCGACAGCATCGAGATCATCCGCCGGATCACCCGCGACGTCGGCAGCGCCTACAAGGCCAACGGCAAGGATGTGCGGGCGCGCGATGTGCAGATGCTGTTTGCCGATGCCTCCACCGGCGCGCATTCGCCCGCGCTGGTGCGGCAGGGGCAGATTTCCGAACTGATCAACGCAAAGCCCAAGAACCGGCGGCGCATTCTCGAAGAGGCGGCGGGGATCAGCGGGCTTTACCAGCGGCGCCACGAGGCCGAGCTCAAGCTGCGTGCGGCGGAGACCAACCTCGGGCGGGTCGATGACGTGATCGAGCAACTCGCGGGGCAGCTCGGGCAGCTCGCCCGCCAGGCACGGCAGGCCGCGCGCTATCGCGAGATCGGGACGGAGCTGCGCAGGGCGGAGGGCCTGTTGCTCTATCGCCGCTGGCGCGAGGCTGATGAAGCGCGGCTGGAGGCACAGGCGACGCTGCAGGCCCGCACGAGCGACGCTGCCAAGGCCGAAGCCGCCGCCCGGCAAGCGGCCAAGACCCGCGCGGCATGCGAAGACGCGCTCCCGCCCCTGCGCGAGGAAGAGGCCGTCGCAGCGGCGGTGTTGCAGCGGCTCACGGTCCAGCGCGACAGCCTGACCGACGAAGAGGCCCGCGCCGCCGAGCGGATCGAGACGCTGGTTGGGCGGATCGAGCAGCTGACCCATGACATGGAGCGCGAGGCCGGCCTCAACCGCGATGCCGGCGAGACGATCGAGCGGCTCGAATGGGAGGCGCGCGAGCTGGCCAAGGCGGGCGAGGGTCATGACGAGGCTCTGGAGCAGGCAAGCGCGGCGGCGCGCGATGCGGCGCAGGTGCTGCAGGCGCGCGAGACCGACCTCAGCCAACTGACCGAAGACGTGGCCCGGCTCGCCGCGCGGCACCAATCGGCGCACCGGCTGCTTGATGACAGCCGCAAGACGTTCTCGCGCTCGGAAACGGCGGCGGACACGGCGCGCGCGGCGATGGAAAGCGCGCGCGACGCGGAACGGACGGCCGAGGCGCGGTTGGCCGAGGCCGCGCGCGAGGATGAGGCCGCCCGCGCCGCGGTGCAGGCCGCCGAGGAGGCGCTGAGCGCCGCCGATGACGCGCGTGGAAAGGCGCAGGCCAGGGAGGCCGAGGCCCGTGCATCGCGCTCGGAGGCCGATGGCGAGCTCAACGCGCTGCGCGCCGAGGTGGGCGCGCTCGGCAAGTTGCTGGCGCGCGACACGGCCGAGGGCGGCCAGATCATGGATCGGCTTCAGGTCGAGCAGGGCTTTGAAAAGGCGCTTGGCGCGGCGCTGGCCGATGACCTGCGCGCGCCGGAAATCGCGCCGGGGCGCGCGTCGGGCTGGGCCGTTCTGCCCGCCTATGACGCGGCGCAGCCCCTGCCCGCTGGCGTCACCGCGCTGTCGCGGCACGTGTCGGTGCCCGATGTGCTGGAACGGCGGCTGAGCCAGATCGGCCTCGTCTCCGCGGAGGAAGGCGCGCGGCTCCAACCCGAGTTGCGCCCCGGGCAGCGGTTGGTGAGCCCCGAGGGCGATCTGTGGCGGTGGGACGGGTATCGCGCCGCGGCGGAGGATGCGCCGAGCGCTGCAGCCTTGCGGCTTGAACAGCTCAACCGGCTGGAGGCGCTCAAGCAGGAGTCCGAGCGCGCCAACGCCCGCGCCGAGGCTAGCCGCGCCGCGCATGAGACCCTGACCCGCGAGCTTGCCGAGCGCACCGCCGAGGACCGCGCCGCCCGCGAGGCGCGCAAATCCGCCGACCGCGCCGCGACCGAGGCGAGCCGCGCGCTGAGCCGGGCCGAGGCGGATCGCAACCTCGCGCAGGGCAAGCTGGAAAGCCTCGCCCTCGCCGTGACGCGGCACGAGGATGAGGCGACCGAAGCGCGCAAACAGGTGCTGGAGGCCGAACGCGGCGTGGCCGAGCTGGGCGATCTGGACACCGCGCGCGCCGAGGCCGAGGACATCAAGGTCACGGTCGAGGCGGCGCGGATGACGATGATGGCCAAGCGCTCGGCCCATGACGAGCTGCGCCGCGCGGGCGAGGCGCGGCTGCGCCGGTCGCAGGAGGTCACCAAGGAGCTCAGCGGCTGGAAGCACCGGCTGGAGACGGCGGGCAAACGGATCACCGAGCTCTCGCAGCGCAAGGACAGCTCGGAGGCCGAGCTGAAAACGGCGCAGGACGTGCCAGCGGATCTGGCGGCAAAACGCGCGGCGCTTCAAGGCGAGATGGAAAAGGCCGAGGCGCGGCGGCGCGGCGCAGCCGATGCGCTGGCGGAGGCGGAAACCGCGCTCCGCACGGCGGTCGGCGATGAGCGGGATGCAGAGCGGGCGGCGTCGGATGCGCGCGAGGCTCGGGCCGCGGCGGATGCCCGCCACGAGGCCGCGCGCGAAACGGTCGCCGCGGCGGCCGAGCGCATCGAGGAGGACGCCGAGACCACACCGAAGGAGCTTCTGGAGAAGATCGACGCCGATCCCGAGGCGATGCCCGACAGCCACGCGCTGGAGGCGGACGTCAACCGGCTCAAACGTCAGCGCGACGCGCTTGGCGCGGTCAACCTGCGGGCCGAGGAAGACGCGATCGAGGTTCAGCAGGAACATGATGAGTTGGTGTCGGAAAAGACCGATCTCGAAGCGGCGATCCGCGCCCTGCGCGCCGGGATCGCCGGGCTCAACAAGGAAGGGCGCGAGCGGCTCCTGACCGCCTTCGAACAGGTCAACAGCAATTTCTCGATGCTCTTCACCCATCTTTTCGGCGGGGGCGAGGCGCGGCTTGAGTTGATCGAGAGCGACGATCCGCTCGAAGCGGGGCTCGAGATCATGTGTCAACCGCCGGGCAAAAAGCTCTCGACCCTGTCGCTCCTGTCGGGGGGCGAGCAGACGCTGACCGCCATGGCGCTCATCTTTGCGGTCTTCCTCGCCAACCCCGCGCCGATCTGCGTGCTGGATGAGGTGGACGCGCCGCTCGACGATGCCAACGTGACGCGGTTTTGCGATTTGCTCGACGAGATGTGCCGCCGCACCGACACGCGGTTCCTCATCATCACCCACCATGCCGTGACGATGAGTCGGATGGACCGGCTTTTCGGGGTGACGATGCAGGAACAGGGCGTGAGCCAGCTGGTGTCGGTCGATCTCAAGAAGGCCGAGCAGATGGTGGCCTGAGCGGCGCGATCACCGCTTGCAGCGTCAGTCATTTCCATTATACATGAACTATGGAAAAGACTGGTGCGATCTCCGCCCTCGCCGCGCTGGCCCATGAGCTGCGGATCGAGATTTTTCGCCGTCTGGTGAAGACCGGCCCCGAGGGGCTGGCCGCCGGCGCGCTCGCCGACGTGCTCGGCGTCCGGCCCAACACCCTGTCCAACAACCTCAATGTTCTCGCCGCTGCCGGGCTTGTCCGGGCCGCGCGCGAAGGCCGGTCGATCCGGTATTTCGCCGAGATCGACCAGATGCGCGCCCTGCTCGGCTTTCTCATGGAAGATTGCTGCGGCGGGGATCCCGCGCTTTGCCAGCCAATGCTCGCGGAGCTTTCCGCGCCCGGCGGCTGCTCCCCTACTCTGACGAAAGACCCGGACCCGACATGACCGATCAGACCGCCACCGACGCCGGAGGGCTCGGCGCATTCGAACGCTACCTGACCCTCTGGGTCGCGCTCGCCGCTGTGGTGGGCATCGCCGCCGGCGTCATTGCGCCCGGTCTCGTCTCCGCCATCGCCGCGGCGGAGGTTGCCTCGATCAACCTCGTGGTGGCGGTGCTGATCTGGGCGATGGTCTATCCGATGATGGTCGGTGTGGATTTCGGCGCGATCTCGGGTGTCGCGCGCCAGCCCAAGGGGCTCTTGATCACGCTGGCGGTCAACTGGCTGATAAAACCCTTCACCATGGCCCTGCTCGCCGTGCTCTTCTTCGACCACATCTTCGCCCCCTGGATCGCGCCCGAGGACGCCAGCCAGTATATCGCGGGGCTCATCCTGCTCGGCGCCGCGCCCTGCACCGCGATGGTCTTCGTCTGGTCCCACCTGACGCGCGGCGATGCGACCTATACGCTGGTTCAGGTGTCGGTGAATGATCTGATCATGGTCGTGGCCTTCGCGCCCATCGTCGCGCTCTTGCTCGGGGTGACGGACATCGCCGTGCCGTGGCAGACGCTGATCCTCGCCACGGTGCTTTACGTGCTGCTGCCCCTGCTCGCCGGGCTGGCGACGCGACGGCTTCTCGGCTCGGAACGCGCGATCGCGGGGTTCTCGGCGAGGGTCAAACCCTGGTCGGTCATCGGCCTCGTCGCCACGGTGGCGATCCTCTTCGGGCTTCAGGGCGATGTGCTCCTCGCCAAACCCTTCGTCATCGCGCTCATCGCGGTCCCGATCCTCGTCCAGAGCTACGCGATTTTCGCCCTCGCTTATGGCGCAAGCTACCTGCTCGGCGTGCCCCACCGCATCGCCGCGCCTTGCGCAATGATCGGGACGTCGAACTTCTTCGAACTGGCCGTCGCGGTGGCGATCAGCCTCTTCGGCCTGCACTCGGGCGCGGCGCTGGCGACGGTCGTGGGCGTGCTGGTCGAGGTGCCGGTGATGCTCTCGCTCGTGGCCTTCGCCAACCGGACACGCGCGCGTTTCCCCTGACCGGCCCATGCAAAAAACCCGCCGCGGGATGCGCGGCGGGTCGGGTCGTCACCAGGGAGATGGGCGTCAGTTCATCGTCGCTTCGCCAACCGCGTCGATTTCGAACTCGGGCGCGGCCATCAGCTCGTCTTTGGTGGATTGCACCACGACGAAATATTCGCCCGCATCATCCGCATCCGCCACCAGCGACAGCTTGTCGAGGTTGACGGCGACGGTGTGCTCGCCCAGGCCGAGGAACCCGCCGATGTCGAGGATGACGGACTGCATCTTGCCATCCGCGCCGAGCAGGATGTCGCTCACCTCGCCGATGTTGTTCCAGTCGGCATCGGCTTCAGCAGTGGCTTCGCCGGCGTAGTCGACCTCGGTCGTGTAGACCGATTTGCCGATCAGGGTCGAGGCCGAGAAGGCGCCCGAGGCCATGGTTTCGGAGCCGAGGAAGATGTCGTTGGAATAGTCCATCTCGGCGGAGGCGTTGGCGTCATGCGCATCGGCCATCTTGGTCTCGGCCTGCAGCTCGACGTCGATCTCGCCGTCGGTGTCGTCGATCATATCAGCGGTCTGGCTGGCGTCATTGGCCAGGCCGTCGACCGTGTTGGCCGCGTCATTGCCCAGCTCTTCAGCGGTCTCGACCGCATCTTCGCCGGCCTCTTCGATCGCGTTGGCCGCATCGGATGCCATCTGCGCGCCCTCGTCCGCCATCTCTTCGGCGGCGTTGGCCGTGCTGGCCACACCTTCTTCGATGCTTGTTTCGGCGCTTTCCGCCGCAATCTCGGCGTTGGTCTCGACGTTTGCTTCAGCGTCGGCGTTCAGCGTGGTGTCCGCGAGCAGGGGCGTGCCTGCGACGAGCACCATCGCGGTTGTTGCAAGAAAACCTTTCATGGTTAGAAACCTCCAGAATTTCGCGCGGCGCAAGTGCCGCCGTTCATGGCGAGATAACGGCGCAACTGGCAGAAGGTTCCCGGGCGGCGTCTCGCGATGAGCGGAACGCCGCCGCGCTGTGGACGGCGGCTCAGAGCCGGTTGAGGAGGTCCTGCGTCGGCCAGGCATCGGCGGGCAGGCCGAGCCGGTTTTGCTCCGCCTGAACCGCGGCGCGGGTCTTGGCGCCGAGGATCCCGTCGATCGCGCCCACGTCATGCCCCCGCGCGGTGAGTTTCTTTTGCAGCGCGACCATCCCTTGCGGCCCGAGCCCCGGCGCGGGGCCCGCAACGGTGTAGACCGGCGCGCCCTCCAGACGGGTTGCGAAATAGGCGGCAGTGGTCACGTAGACGAAGCTCTTGTTCCACTCGAAGAGGACGCTGAAATTGGGATAGGCGAGAAAGGCCGGCCCCCCGCGCCCCTGCGGGAGCAGGACCGAAGCGCGCAGGTTGGCCGGGCCGAGCGCCCCTTGGCGCGCGCGTACGCCAGCCTTGGCCCAGTCGGAGACGCGGCGCGTGTTGCCCAGCCCGGTCTGGGACCAATCGAAATCGGCCGGCAGCGCAACCTCCTGCAACCACGGCTCGCCCGCGCGCCAACCCAGATGGCGCAGCATTTTCGCCCCCGACAACAGCGCGTCGGCCGGAGAGGTCTTGAGCGAGACCCGCCCGTCGCCGTCACCATCGACCCCGTTCTCCAGAATATCGCCGGGAAGCATCTGGACCATGCCGATCTCGCCGGCCCAGGCCCCGGTTGTGCTGGCCGGATCGAGCCCGCCCCGGCGGTAAAGCTCCATCGCGGCGAAAACCTGCGGCCGGAAGAGATCGGGGCGGCGGCAATCATGAGCGAGCGTCAGCAGCGCGTTGCGGGTGTTGAAAGACCCCTGCACCTGTCCGAAGTCCGTCTCGAAGGCCCAAAAGGCCAGCAGAACGCCCCGGGAGACGCCGTATTCGCGCTCGACCCGGTCAAAGACCGCATCCCATTTCTGCGCATTCGCGCGCCCGTTCTGAAGCCGGTTCTGGCTGATAAGTCTTTGGGAAAAGTCGAGAAACGGGAGCTGAAAGACGCCTTGCGCCCGATCTGCCTTTAAAACAGCCGCATCCTGCCGCGCGCCATCGAGGAACCCGTTAACCACTTGGGCAGAAAGCCCCTTTCTCTGGGCCTCCGCAGCAACGCCTTGAAGGAACGACGAAAAACTACCTCCGCATTGCGCGACGGCGGCGTTGGACGCGACGAACAGAAGCCCTGACAGAGCAATTTTAGATAAAGTTTTCATCATATCCAGACACTTTTTTCATGACAGCTTGTGGTACTCTGTTATTAAATCGTTAATCAGTCGAAATGCGAGAGATTGCTGGGGAAGAGCGGTCTTTCGCTTATTAAGAAGAAACATGAGCGGCTTGCCGCTTTTTGAGCACCAGTTTTGTTGAAGCATTTTCAATAGCTGCAAATATAATTTCGATGCGCATATCTCTCACTCGCGCATCGCTTTGGCGCGGATCTCGCGCAAAATGGGTACTGTATGGACGTCCTTATCGTCGAAAGTGATGAAAACCTCGGCCGTTTGTGGCAACGGCATATCGAACGGCAGGGCAATTCGGTTGTCCGGATCGGCAACGGGGATGCCGCGGTAGAATACTTGTCGGACCACGAGGTTTCGGTGGTCATTCTCGACCTTGGCCTCGCCGACGGAAGCCCGCTGGTGGTGGCCGATTTCGTGACATTCCGCTGGCCGCAGACCAAGATCATCGTCGTGACAAGCACCAGTTTCTTCTCGGACGGATCGGTCTTTGGGTTGAGCCCGAGCGTCTGCGCCTACCTGCCCGCGCGCACACCGCCCGAAGACCTCACCGCGATGATCGAACACTACGGCAGATCCAAGAACGACTAGCGGCGCGGGACCAAATCGGGAACGGACGCCCGCCCCCTGCCCCTCAGCCTTTAGGCCGCGGAGTGAGGCCGGTGGTCAGGTCCTTTGCCGGTCCGGTGGGGATGATCCGGTGGGGGTTAATCGTGTCGTGGCTGTAGTGATAATGGCGCGTGATATGAGCCATGTTCACCGTCTCGCCCACGCCGGGCTGCTCGTAGAGCCCCTGCGCCCAGGCCCAGATCGCCGGATAATCGGCGATGCGTTTGCGATTGCATTTGAAATGCCCGTGGTACACCGGATCGAAGCGAACGATCGTGGTGAAAAGGCGCCAGTCCGCCTCGGTCAGACTCTCGCCGGCGAGATAGGGCGCTGCGCTCAGGAGCCCCTCGATCCACTCCAGGCTGTCGAAAAGCGGGCCGACCGCATCGTCATAGGCGGCTTGCGTGGTCGCGAACCCGGCCTTGTAGACGCCGTTGTTGACCGTGTCGTAGACCCGGCTGTTGATCTCGTCGATCCGCGCGCGCAGCGGCTCGGGACAGAAATCCGCGTCGTTCCCGGTGATCCCGTTGAAAGCGGAATTGAACATCCGGATGATCTCGGCGCTCTCGTTCGACACGATGGTCCCGCGCTCGGTGTCCCAGAGCACCGGCACGGTCACGCGGCCGGAAATCTTCGGATCCGCCTTGAGGTACAGATCCCGCAGGAAGGGCAGATCGTGGAGCCGGTCGCCCGTCGCGCCGTCGCTGTCGGTCTCGAAGGTCCAGCCGTCGTCCAGCATCTCGGGATGCACCGCCGAGACACCGATATGCGGCTCCAGATCCTTCAAAGTGCGGAAGATCAGCGCCCGATGCGCCCAGGGGCAGGCATAGGAGACGTAGAGGTGATAGCGGCCCGATTGCGCGGGAAAGCCGCCTTCACCGCTCGGCCCCGCGCTGCCATCGGCGGTGATCCAATTGCGGAACCCGGCGGTGCTGCGCACGAAGGCACCGCCGCTTTTCTTGGTGTCGTACCATTGGTCGACCCATTTGCCATCCACCAGAAGTCCCATGATCGTGTCCTTTGCTACCTGCCCGACATATGGCCCGATCCATGGCGGTGGCCAGACTGGCGCGCGCGCAGGGGCTCTGCGCCCCTGCACAGATCTCTTGGGGTTACTGAAGGTCGGCGAAGGCGTCCTGCAGGCGGCTGGCGGCCTCTTCGACCCGGCGGCGCGGGGTGGCGATATTGAACCGCAGGAAGCTCTCGCCGCCCTTGCCGAAGGTGGGGCCATGGTTGACGCAGATCCGCGCCTCCTGCTCCACGCGCCGGGTGAAGTCCTCCCGCGCCATGCCCGTCCCGGAAAAATCGACCCAGGAGAGATAGGTGGACTCAAGCGGCATGGAGGCAAGACCCGGGATCGCCGCGACGGCCTCATCCAGCACGCGCCGGTTGCCATCGAGATAAGGCAGCAGCGCTTCGAGCCATGCCTCCCCCTCCGGCGAATAGGCGGCCGTGGCCATGGCATAGCCGAAACTGTTGGAGGAGATCCCGAGCGCCCCGATCCGCCGGGCAAAGGTCTCGCGCAGGCCGGGATCGGCGATGATCACGTTGCCGATATGGGCGCCGGCGATGTTGAAGGTCTTGGTGGCGGCGGTCATCATCACGAGCCGGTCGGCGATGCCTTCATCGGCCAGCGCCATGGGAATGTGGCGGTGGCCCTCGAAGACAAGATCGGCGTGGATCTCGTCCGAGAGGAGAATGAGATCGTGGCGCCGGGCGAAATCGGCCACGCCGCGCAGCTCCTCACGGGTCCAGACGCGCCCGCCCGGATTGTGCGGCGAGCAGAGGATCAACATCTTCTCACGGCCCGTCATCTGGGCATCCCAGGCATCGAAATCCATCTCGTAGCGCCCGGCCTCGTTGCGCAGCTCGCACTCCACCAGCTCGCGGCCCGCCGCCCGGAGCACCCGCGCAAACGCATGATAGACCGGCGTGAGCAGGACGACCCCGTCGCCGGGCTCGGTCCAGGCATCGATGCACAGCGCCGTGCCGTTGACGAGGCCGTTGGTCGTGAAGATCCACTCGGGGGAAATCTCCCAGCCATGGCGGTGCAGCATCCACCAGCCGATCGCGGATTTATAGGCCCGCTCGTCGCCGAAATAGCCATAGACGCCGGTCGAGAGCATCTCTTCGAGCGCCGTCTGGACCGAGGCAGGCGGGCGGAAATCCATATCGGCCACCCACATGGCAAGCCCGTCTTTCGCCGGCACCCCAAACAGCGGCTCCATCATATCCCACTTCACCGAATGGGTGCCGAACCGGTTGATATCTTCGTCGAAGGTCATCGCGATCTCGCTTCCGCCTGTATTGCCATTCCATTCCCGCGCGGACGCTAACGCGCTCAGCCCCAGACGCAAGAGGCGTTGCGATGTGGCGGCACATCGCCTAGATCAACGCCATGATACGGCCTATTCTGATCCACCCCGACCCCCGCCTCAAGAAGGTCGCCGTCCCCGTGGCGGAGATCACCGACGCGTTGCGCATCCTCGCGGACGATATGCTCGCCACGATGTATGACGCGCCCGGCATCGGGCTTGCGGCGCCGCAGATTGGTATCCTGGAGCGCATGATCGTGCTCGATTGCGAGAAGGACGAGGGGGCCGAGCCCAAGCCGCTCGTCATGATCAACCCCGAGATCACCGGCCGCTCCGAGGCGCTGAGCGTTCATGAGGAAGGGTGCCTGTCGATCCCCGATCAATTCGCCGAGGTGACGCGGCCGGCGGAGGTCGAGGTCCGCTGGACCGACACTGCCGGCGCCGAGCAGCGCGCCGGTTTCGACGGGCTTTGGGCGACCTGCGTCCAGCATGAGATCGACCACCTCGATGGCAAGCTGTTCATCGACTACCTCGGCCCGATGAAGCGCCAGATGATCACCCGCAAGATGATGAAACTCAAGCGCGAGCAGGCCCGCGCGTGAGCGCCCGGCGCTGTCTTCTATGGCCCGATGCGCGGCTCCGGCGCATCGCCGAGCCGGTGGACGGGATCGATGGCGAGATCCGCGCGCTCTGGGATGACATGATCGACACGATGGAGGCGATGCCCGGCGTCGGCCTCGCCGCGCCGCAGATCGGCGTGTCGCGCCGGCTGGCCGTGGTCGATGCGAGCGAGGCGCGTGGTCAGGCGATCTGTCTGGCCAACCCCGAGATCCTGCATGCCTCCACCCAGCTGCGCGAGCATGAGGAAGCGAGCCCCAACCTCCCCGGCGTCTCCGCGATCATCTCACGGCCCCGCGCGGTCACGGTGCGGTTTCTCAATGCGGAGGGCGAGATCGAGGAGCGCGATTTCGTCGGGCTCTGGGCCACTTCAGTCCAGCATCAGATCGACCATCTCGATGGCAAGCTCTTTGTCGATCACCTGAGCCGGACCAAACGCGCCATGCTGATCCGCAAATCGGAGAAGATGCGATGAAACTCGCCTTCATGGGCACGCCGGATTTTTCCGTCTCGACCCTCGATGCGCTGCACGCGGCGGGGCACGAGATCCTCTGCGTCTACACCCAGCCGCCCCGCCCCGCCGGGCGCGGCAAGAAGGACCGGCCCAGCCCGGTGCAGGCCCGCGCCGAGGCGCTCGGGCTTGAGGTCCGCCACCCGGTCTCCCTGCGCTCGGAAGCGGAGCAGGCGCGCTTCGCCGCCCTCGGGGCCGAGATCGCCGTCGTCGTGGCCTACGGGCTGATCCTGCCGCAGGCGATCCTCGATGCGCCCGCGCGCGGCTGCCTCAACATTCACGCCTCGCTCCTGCCCCGCTGGCGGGGGGCGGCCCCGATCCAGCGCGCCATCATGGCGGGCGATGCCGAGACGGGCGTCTGCATCATGCAGATGGAGGCCGAGCTCGACACCGGGCCCGTGCTGCTGCGCCGCGCAACGCCCATCGGGCCGGAGGAGACGGCGGGCGAGCTGCACGACCGCCTCGCCAGGCTCGGCGCCGAGGCGATTGTCCGCGCTCTTGAGACCCTGAACACCCTGACCGCCGAGCCCCAGCCCGAAGAGGGCGTCACTTATGCGGCCAAGATCGAAAAGCCGGAGGCGCGCGTGGACTGGACGCGGCCGGCCCCGGAGGTCAGCGCGATGATCCGGGGGCTTTCGCCCTTCCCTGGCGCCTGGTGCGAGCACGCGGGCCAACGGCTCAAACTGCTCCGCGCGCGCGTGGCCGAGGCCGAAGGCCCCGCGGGGGTCGCGCTCAACGACGCGCTCACCATCGGCTGCGGCTCGGAAAGCGCGCCCGGTTCGGTGCAGATCACCGAAGTGCAGCGGGCGGGCAAGGCCCCGCAATCCGCCGAAACCTTCCTGCGCGGTCATCCCGTCCGCGCGGGCCACAGGCTGTAGAGGAGCCGCGCCATGTTCCTGACCCTTTTCGGCACGGTCGTGATCGCCGGCATCGTCGGCTACTGCTCCGAGAAATCGGATTTCACGCGCAACGGCTATCTGCCCTCGATCATTATCTGCGTCGGCGGCGCCTTTCTGTTCTATTTCGTGCGGATCATGTTCGGCGTGAAATTCGGCGCGCCGGGGGTCGATGCCATTATCTCGTCGATCGGCGCGCTTCTGATCGTGCCGACGCACTGGCGGCGCTAGGCCTTCGGAAGAAATGACGCGCCACCCCATGCAGGGTGACGCGCTCCACGGCTCAAAATTTTTACGTCATGAAACCTGGAAACCCGGTGTCACGTTCTGTGCATCATTTACTCTGCCTGGCGCGCGAAGTCCGACCGTCACGCCGCCACCCGCGCCGCATTTCGGGCGGATGGTCGGGATCGCAACCCAAGTGCCCGAAAATCAGGCTCTGGATCGACCGAAGCCGTAGGGGACAGACAGTTGCGATTGTGGGGATAGTGATACCACAAAGCGGGCACCTGCGAAGCGTCCAACCTCTGAAGCTGCGCGCTTTGCAATCTTGGGTTGAGAAATCGCCGAGCCGCGCGGGGCCGGCTCAACCCAAGTGATATGTCCGCGCGCAGAGCCGCTCAGATCTTGGTCAAAGCGGGCGAATCACGCCGACAAGGGCCTCAAATCCTGATCACTTTGGTTTGAATGGCGCCATGCCGGCGCGGGCCAGCGCATCGGCGCGCTCGTTCTCGGGGTGCCCCGCGTGGCCCTTCACCCATTTCCAGGTGACATCATGGCGGGCCTGCGCGCTGTCGAGGCGGCGCCAAAGATCTTCGTTGCGCACCGGCTTTTTCGCCGAGGTCTTCCAGCCGTTGCGCTTCCAGCCAAAGAGCCACTGGGTGATCCCGCCCTTCACATAGGCGCTGTCGGTGATGACGGTCAGCCGGCTCGGTCGCTCCAGCGCTTCGAGCGCGTGGATCGCCGCGAGCAGCTCCATGCGGTTGTTGGTCGTGTCGGCCTCGCCGCCCTTGAGCTCGCGCTCCTTGATCACTGTGTCGCCCTCACACGCAACGAGCAAGGCGCCCCAGCCCCCCGGCCCGGGATTCCCCGAACAGGCCCCATCGGTGTAGGCAAAGAGCTCAGCCATTGCGCGCGCCCTCGAAACCGGAGCCTGCACCGCCGCAAAACGCTCTGTCTGTCATGGTGGTCTGCCCCGTCAAAGCGCCTGTGATCCGGCCCTGTGAGCCGCGCTGCGGTCTGGCACCGAACCCGGGCGATATGCAACAGGAATTTGCACCCGGCGAGCGCCGGGTCGCTCTCACGAGGTGCGGAACGCAGACCCCCCGCCTGCATTCCGCCCTCTGGTATCGTGGCGCGGCGAAAACCGCCGCAGCCGTTTTTCTAAGGGGCCGCGCGGTCAGTCCGCGGCGTAGGCCGCATCGCGCGAGCGCTCCTGGGATTGCTCGCGTGGAGGCCGCCCGATCACCTCCTTGAGATCCTCCAACTCGATGAAGTTGTCGGCCTGACGGCGCAGATCATCGGAGATCATCGGCGGTTGGCTCCGGATCGTCGAGACCACCGAAACGCGCACCCCCTGGCGTTGCAAGCTCTCGACAAGCGGGCGAAAATCGCCATCGCCGGAAAACAGCACGATATGATCGACACGCGGCGCAAGCTCCATGGCATCTACCGCAAGCTCGATATCCATGTTGCCCTTCACCTTCCGGCGACCCTGGCTGTCGGTATATTCCTTGGCCGGTTTGGTCACCATGGTGAACCCGTTGTAGTGCAACCAGTCGACCAGAGGCCGGATCGGAGAATACTCGTCATTTTCGAGCAGCGCAGTATAGTAGAACGCCCTCAGCAACTTGCCGCGACGCATGAACTCCTGGCGCAAAAGCTTGTAGTCGATGTCAAATCCGAGCGATTTCGCAGCGGCATAGAGATTGGACCCATCGATGAACAGCGCGAGCCGTTCGTCCTTGTAGAACATCAAATTTCCTTCCGAATAATGTCCCGCACCTTGTCCGTGAGTGAAAAAAATGGCGGAACCGTCTGATAAGTTAAGTTAAACAACACTGGGTGCAAGAGGAGAAATGCGCGATATGGCAGAGCAAAAGGATAGTCTTGCACACCGCAATCACCCAGCTTCCCCAAAGCAAAGTTTGATCGCTATTGGCTCCAACCTTACGTCGACGCTTGGAAATCCGCAACAAAATATGAGATTTGCACTGCGCGAAATGGCCAATCTTGACGCACGTGTTACTGCTGTCAGCAGATTTTTTGCCACGCCTGCTTTCCCCGAGGGCACCGGGCCCGATTACGTCAATGCCGCGATTGTTATCGAGAGCGCTCAATCGCCGGATGAGTTGCTGCGCGACCTGCACCGGATCGAATCGCGCTTCGAGCGCCGCCGGGAGACCCGCTGGGGCGCCCGCACCCTCGATCTGGACCTTATCGCACAGGGGCAAATCGTCGCCCCCGATGCCGCCACGCAAACGCTCTGGCGCGACCTCGACCCCGAGGCGCAGCAGCGCGCCACGCCCGAAACCCTCATCCTGCCGCACCCGCGGCTACAGGATCGCGCCTTCGTGCTCGGCCCGCTTCATGACATCGCCCCCCACTGGCGCCACCCGCTCACCGGGCTCAGCATCGCCGAGATGTTTGCCGCCCTTCCGCAGGCACTGCGCGAAACCTTGCGACCCCTGGCCGAAACCTGAGCAAAACCGCTTGTCAAGCCCGCGCGCAAGGCTTATGAACGCCTCTTCTAGCCCACCCATCACCGGAGTGCTTCATGGCCCGCGTTACTGTCGAAGATTGCGTCGATAAGGTTCCCAACCGCTTCGAGCTTGTCATGCTCGCGTCTCATCGCGCGCGTGAAATCGCGTCCGGCGGTCAAATCACGGTGGACCGCGACAACGACAAGAACCCGGTTGTGGCCCTGCGCGAGATCGCCGAGGAGACCCAGTCGGCCACCGATTTGCGCGAGCGTCTGATCGAGTCGAACCAGACCCAGATCGAGGTGGACGAGCCCGAAGAGGACAGCATGGCCCTGCTCATGGGCGCCGAGGCGGACAAGCCCGCCGAGGATGACATGTCCGAAGAAAAGCTCCTGCGCGCTTTGATGGAAGCCCAGGGGCAGCGGTAAGCCCCGGCACAGGCGGCACAGTGACCAGATGTTTTCCGTCGACGAACTGATTTCGCTGGTCCGGACCTACAATCCCCGCACCGACGAGGATCTGATCCGCCGCGCCTATGCCTTCGGCAAGGAGATGCACGAGGGACAGTTCCGCCATTCCGGCGAGCCCTATTTCTCCCATCCCATCGCGGTGGCCGCGATCCTTGCCGAACAGCAGCTGGGCGATGCGACCATCGTGACCGCCCTGCTGCACGACACGATCGAGGACACCAAGGCGAGCTACCCGATCGTGGCCAAGCGCTTCGGGACCGAAGTCGCCGATCTCGTCGACGGGGTCACCAAGCTCACCAACCTCCAGCTCTCCAGCACCGAGACCAAGCAGGCCGAGAACTTCCGCAAGCTCTTCATGGCCATGTCCAAGGATCTGCGCGTGATCCTCGTGAAGCTCGCCGACCGGCTTCACAACATGCGCACGATCAAGTCCATGCGCCACGAAAAGCAGGTCCAGAAGGCGCGCGAGACCATGGACATCTACGCCCCCCTCGCCGGGCGGATGGGGATGCAATGGATGCGCGAGGAGCTCGAAGACCTCGCCTTCCGCGTCCTCAACCCCGATGCGCGCACCTCGATCATCCGCCGCTTCATCACGCTCCAGCGCGAGACCGGCGACGTGATCCACCGCATCACTGGCGACATGCGAAGCGAGCTGAAGGCCGCCAGCATCAAGGCCGAGGTCTTCGGCCGGGCCAAGAAGCCCTATTCGATCTGGCGCAAGATGCAGGAAAAGGACGTCGGCTTTTCGCGCCTGTCGGACATCTACGGCTTTCGCGTGATCACCTCGTCAGAGGCCGATTGCTATGGCGCGCTCGGGGTCATCCATCAGCGCTGGCGCGCCGTTCCGGGCCGGTTCAAGGATTACATCAGCCAGCCGAAATCCAACGGCTACCGCTCGATCCACACCACCGTTTCGGGCCGCAACGGCCGGCGCGTCGAGGTCCAGATCCGCACGCGGCAAATGCATGACGTCGCCGAGACCGGCGTCGCCGCGCATTGGTCGTACCGCGACGGCGTGCGCAACGAGAACCCCTTCGCCGTCGATCCGGCCGAGTGGCTTGCCAAGCTCACCGAGCGGTTCGAGGATGACGAGGACCACGAGGATTTTCTCGAAGCGGTCAAGCTGGAGATGTATTCCGACCAACGGTTCTGCTTCACGCCGAAGGGCGAGGTCATCAAGCTGCCCCGGGGCGCGACGCCGATCGACTTTGCCTATGCTATCCACACCCGGATCGGCCATGCCTGCGTCGGCGCCAAGGTGGACGGGATGCGCGTGCCGCTCTGGACCCAGCTCAAGAACGGTCAATCCGTCGAGATCATCACCGCCGACGGCCAGACCCCGCAGGCAACCTGGCTCGACATCGTGGCCACGGGCCGGGCGAAATCGGCCATCCGCCGCGCGCTGCGCGAGGAGGATCGGGAACGCTTCATCCGGCTGGGGCGCGAGCTGGCGCGCGTTGCCTTCGAGCATGTGGGCAAGAAGGCCACCGACAAGGCGCTCGACACCGCCGCGCGGCATCTGCGGCTTCAGGATCGGGGCGACCTTCTGGCCCGAATGGGCAGCGCCGAGATCACCGGGCGGCAGGTGGTCGATGCGCTGTACCCCGACCTCAGCCCGCCCCGCCGCGACGAGATCGACAGCCGCCGCGCCGTGATCGGCCTTTCGGCGGGCCAGAGCTTCGACCGCGCGCCCTGCTGCCAGCCGGTCCCCGGCGAGCGCATCGTCGGCATCACCGCGCGGGGCCGCGGCGTGATCGTCCATGCCATCGACTGCGAGTCGCTCGTGAGCTTTGACGATTCCCCCGACCGCTGGCTCGACCTCACATGGCACTCCGGCCAGCACGCCGCGGTGCACAATGTTTCACTCAACATCACCATCGCCAACGACGCCGGCGTGCTGGGACATATCTGCACATTGATTGGCGAGCTGAAAGCCAATATCTCGGACCTGTACTTCGTGGACCGAAAACCGGATTTTTACCGTTTGCTGATCGATGTAGATGTCAGCGACGCCGAACATCTGCACCGGGTGCTCACCGCGCTCGAGGCGGAAAGCGATGTAGCATCGGTCGAACGGAGCCGCGATCCGAGCCGATCCGGCGTTGACGGCCACGGCAGCGCCTCGCAACCTGCGCGGCCCAACGGATGAAAGGAACCCCGGGGTGGTATTCAAGCGCCGCAACAAGCGTGGGGCTCTGCGGATCGCCGCAGAGTTTCTTTACCCGCGCGGCGGCTGGACCCGGGCCTTCCACTACGTTCGCCACCGTCTGACCCGCCTGCCCGGCACGCCCGAGATGATCGGCCGGGGCATCGCGGTCGGCGTCTTCACTGCGTTCACTCCGTTCTACGGACTGCATTTCTTCATCGCCGCACTGCTGGCGCTCATCGTGCGCGGCAATGTGCTCGCCGCCATTCTGGGTACATTCTTCGGCAATCCGCTGACCTATGTGCCCATCGCTGTGATCTCGCTCAAGTTCGGCCATTTCCTGCTGGGCACACATTTCACCGATTCCGATCGCTCGCTCTTCGGCAAGTTCCGCGGCGCGGCGCATGATTTGCTGGCCAATATCGGGGCGATCTTCGACCATCGCGCGCAGGACTGGGCGCAGTTGCGCATTTTCTGGGACGAGGTGTTCTGGCCCTATCTACTCGGCGGGATCCTGCCGGGGCTGATTTCGGCGCTGGTGATGTACGCGCTCTGCGTGCCCGTGATCCGGGTCTATCAGAACCGGCGCAAGGGCATGATCAAGGCCAAGTGGGATGCGCTGCGCGCCAAGAAGAAACAGGCTGACGCCACCGCGGGGACCGAGTAGGGTGCGGCGCGAAATACCAGCCTGAGGCGCAGCAGAATGACGACGACAACCGGCAAATTGAGGCTCGGGGTCAATATCGACCATGTGGCCACCGTGCGAAATGCCCGCGGGGGCGCCTATCCCGATCCGCTACGGGCCGCCAAGCTCGCCGAAGGCGCCGGCGCCGACGGGATCACCGCCCACCTGCGCGAGGATCGCCGCCATATCTCGGACGCCGATATCGAAGGCTTGATGGAGGTGCTTTCGGTGCCGCTCAACTTCGAGATGGCCGCCACCGACGAGATGCAGAAGATCGCCCTGCGCCACCGGCCCCATGCGGTCTGCATCGTGCCCGAAAAGCGCGAGGAGCGGACAACCGAGGGCGGGCTGGAGGTCGCGCGCGAGGAAAACCGGCTGGCCCATTTCATCGCGCCGCTGCGCGAGGCGGGCTGCCGGGTGTCGATCTTCATCGCCGCCGACCGCCGCCAGATCGAGGCCGCGCACCGCATCGGCGCGCAGGTCATCGAGCTCCACACCGGCGCCTATTGCGACGCCCATGCCGAGGGAGATTTCGCCGCGCGCGACCGCGAGCTGGAGGCCCTACGCGAAATGTCGGGTTTCGCCCATTCGCTGGGGCTGGAAGTCCACGCGGGCCACGGGCTGACCTATGACACCGTCGCGCCCATCGCCGCGTTTCCCGAGGTGATGGAGCTCAACATCGGCCATTTCCTGATCGGCGAGGCGATCTTTCTCGGGCTGGAGCCGGCGATCGCCGAGATGCGCCGCCTGATGGACAGCGCGCCGGGACGCGCATGATGCGGCTCCTCCTCGCACTGGCCGGGGTCTTCAGGCGTTGCGTGAAAGCGCTCATAATTCTGGTCTTCACGGTTTCGCTCTTCTTCAATGTCGCGATGCTGATGGTCAGCGGGGTCTACACCGCGGCTTCGGCTGCTCTCACCGGCATCGGCATCACAACAGCTGCGGCGCGAGACGCCCGTGCAAGGGTTGCACAGAAGCAAATCGTTCGTCAGACGGCTCAGCGAGTGAAGCGCCGCGCACAACACGCCGCTGCGCGCAGCATCGCGTCGGCAGGGGGTAAGGCCGTTCCCCTGGCAGGCATTGCGGTCATCGCCGGTGGGCTGGCCCTTGAGGTTCAGGATACCTGCGCTACCGCAGCCGAGATGGCCGGGCTGGAGGCGGCGCTCGCAAGCGATGGTGACGCCGAAGCCGCTCGTCAGACCGCGGTCGATCAGTTCGATTGCAAGGCTATGATCCGCGAGGTGCTTCCCAGTTACGAAGATGTGCCAAAAGGCTCGGAGATATGGAATTTGATGAAGCGAGGCCCGGAAGACGCGTATGATGCGGCACGCAACGCTGGGATTTCCTTGCCTCAATTCAAGGCGCCGTGGATGTGGGGAAGGGCTGAGAGCCTTCCGGAAGACTTACTGCACGACATCCCCTCCGACGGATCAATAGAATGATCCTCGGCATCGGCACGGATCTGGCAAATATCGAGCGGATCGCGGCGGTTCTGGAGCGGCATGGTGACCGGTTTCGCAACCGTGTCTTCACCGAGGTCGAACAGGCCAAGGCCGAGCGCCGCGCCGATGTCGCCGGGACTTATGCCAAACGTTGGGCCGCGAAAGAAGCCTGCTCCAAGGCGCTCGGCACCGGGCTGCGGATGGGCATTTCCTGGAAGGACATGGCAGTCTCGAACCTCAGGACCGGCCAACCGGTCATGGAGGTCACCGGCTGGGCCGCCGAGCGGCTCGCCGCGATGACACCGCCGGGGCACGACGCGCTCATCCACGTCACCCTGACCGACGATCATCCCTGGGCGCAGGCTTTCGTCGTGATCGAAGCGCGACCGATCGCCGGGTGATCGAGCAACAAGCCGCGTCATTGACGGGCCGAGGTGCGGCGACCCGCCGATTGATCAGCTCGCTTTATCGTGAAGCATCGGAAGGCCTCTGAGTTGGGCGAAAGTGTCTGCCAATCGCCGTGCCGTGGGGCGGCCCGTCGATGACGCGGCGGCCTTCGGCCTTGATTCCGCGCCGTTTATGTCTCGTCCGGGCTACCCATCCGCTCAACCTGCCCCAACAGCTCAAAAGCCAGCGACAGGCCTCGCCCCGTGCTCTCCAGCATCTGGGGCAGCAGCATCCACTCCAGCGACCACGCCGCACCGGAGCGCTCTTGCTCATGCACGAGCGCCTGATGCAGCCCGCCGAGACGCGCGGCGTTGGCGCGGGCGAGTGTGACGAGCACTTCGGCGCCCACGGGGTTTTGCTTGTGGGCCATGGCGGAGGATCCGCCGCCACCGGCCAGACGAATCTCATCGAGCCCTTGCTGCGCCATGAGCGCGATGTCCTGCCCGATCTTACCCAAGCTTCCGCTGACCAGTGAGAGCCAGCCGCCGAGTTCGGCAAGGGCGCTGCGGTCGCTGTGCCACGCCGATGGCACCGGGCTGAGCCCGAGAGCGGCGGCGAGGGCTGCGTTGATCTGCTCCGCTTGGTCGAGATATCGGGCGCCGACAGGTCCGCCGAATTGCAGCCTCAGCAGGCGCAGCTCCAGCGCGTCCAAACGCGCAAGGTGATCTTCAAAAGGCCGGCGCCAGGCTTCGATGCGATGGGCCACCGTCACCGGCAAGGCCGCCTGCATCCGCGTGCGGGCCATCAGCGGATGATCCCCGAATTGCGCCGCAAGCGCCTCCAGCGCCTGCTGCACCGCTTCGATACGCCCGCGGAAGACCGGCAGCGCGGCTTTGAGGCAGAGCGCAAACGCGCTGTCCATCACGTCCTGACTGGTGAGCCCGGTGTGCACCGCATCGTGAAGCCGCTCGGGCAGCGCCGCCTTGATCTGCCGCACCAGCGCCGGGACGGCCACCCCGTCGCGCGCCATGCCCAAAGCAAGCGCGGAAAGGTCCGGGCGGACGGCGCGGATCGCATCCGCCGCCTCGTCGCCGAGATCGGGATGCACCCGGCCCGCGCGGCCGAGCGCCGCCGCGTAGCCCGCCTCGACCTCGATCATCCGCGCGGCCCAGGCGTCCGATCCGGTCAGCCCGGCAATCTCGGCGTCCCCGAAGAGCGCCGAGAGCAGCGGATCGCCGGCAAATCCGCTCATGCGGAGCGCAGGCCGAGGATCTCGCGCGCCTGCGCCGGGCTTGCCACGGGCCGGTCGTATTTCGCGCAAATCTCCGCCGCCCGGGCGATCAGCGCGGCGTTGGAGGGCGCGAGCGTTTCGCGATCGAGCCGGACGTTGTCCTCAAGTCCGGCCCGGGTGTGCCCACCCGCCGCGATGGCCCATTCGTTGACCACATGCTGCGTCGGACCGATGCCCGCCGCGCACCACGCCGCCTCGGGCGCGCGCGTCGCCATGATATGGGCGTAGAAGTCGAAGACCTCCTTGTCCGCCGGCATCGCGTTTTTCACGTTCATCACGAACTGCACATAGAGCCGCCCGTAAAGCTTGCCCTCCTCGTGCATCCGAATTGCCTGAAGGATGTGGGACAAATCAAACGCCTCGACCTCGGGCATGATCTCGTATTTGACCATCTCCTCGGCGAGCCAGGCCACCAGATCGGGCGGGTTCTCGTAGACGCGCGTGGGAAAGTTGTTCGAGCCGACCGAGAGCGAGGCCATGTCGGGACGCAGCGAGAGCATTCCGCCCCGCGCCTGGCCCGCGCCGGAGCGCCCGCCGGTGGAGAACTGAATGATCACGCCGGGGCAGTGTTTCTCCAGCCCCTCCTTGAGGCGCGCGAATTTCTCCGGGTCCGAGCTCGGGGTCTCGTCGTCATTGCGCACATGGGCATGGATGATCGACGCGCCGGCCTCGACGGCCGCATGGCTGCTCTCGACCTGTTCGGAGATCGAGATCGGCACGGCCGGGTTCGCGGCCTTGGTCGGCACGCTGCCGGTGATGGCGCAGCACAGGATGCAGGGCTTGCCCGCAACGCTCTCAGATGTCGAAGAAGATGGTTTCATCGGGGCCCTGCAAATGAATGTCGAAGTGATAGGTGTCGCCCTCGCGCCGCGCCAGCAGCGTCGGGATGCGATCGCGGTGCTCGATCCGCGCCAGCAGGGGATCGGCCGCGTTGGCCTCCTGCTCGTCATCGAAATAGACCCGGGTGGCGAGGCCCATGTTGATCCCGCGCGCGACGATCCAGACGAGGATATGCGGCGCCTGCATGCGCCCGTCGGACCAGGGCACGGGGCCGGGCTTGATCGTCTCGAACCGGTAACGGCCGGTCTCGCCATCGGTGGGCTGACGGCCCCAGCCGGTGAAATGCGGATCGGCCGCGCCGCGCCGCTCCTGCGGGCTGTTGTAGAGCCCCGCCGCATCGGCCTGCCAGATCTCCAGCAGCGCGTCGCGGATGGCCATCCCGGTGCCGTCATGGACATGACCTGTAAGCGTGATCCGCTCGCCTTTCGCGTCGCCGGTGATCATCTTGTCGCCAAGATCCCTGCCGCCGAACATGCCCTCCAGCCCGGCGAAGCTCGGCACGCAGCCGATATGGACGTAAGGTCCAGCCGTCTGGGAGGGCGTTTCCTTGAGATAGCGCATCACATCCCCTCCATCTTGTTTTCAAAGAGCGTCTGTCGCTGGCCCCGCAGGACGAAATCCATCCGATAGGCGCGCGCGTCCATCGGCACGGTGTGGTTCATGTCCAGCCGGGCGACGAGCGTGTCGATCGCGGCCTTGCTGGGGATCGTCTGGAGGATGGGGCAGATGTCGATATGCGGATCGCCTTCGAAGTACATCTGGGTGATCAGCCGCTGGGCAAAGCCATGACCGAAGAGCGAGAAGTGGATGTGCGCCGGGCGCCAGTCATTGACCCCGTTGGGCCAGGGATAGGGCCCCGGCAGGATGGTGCGGAAGTGATAGCGCCCCTCCGCGTCGGTCACGGTCCGGCCGCAGCCGCCGAAATCGGGATCGAGCGGGGCGAGGTAGCTGTCCTTCTTGTGGCGGTAGCGCCCACCGGCGTTGGCCTGCCAGAACTCCACGAGCACGTTGGGTACGGGCCGCGCCTCCTCGTCGAGCACATGCCCATGCACGATGATCCGCGGCCCCTGGGCCGAGTGGCCGGGGCGCGCGTAGTTGAGCGTGAGGTCATTGTCGAGCTCGCCGATGATGTTGTGGCCGAACGTCGGCCCGGTGAGCTCGGTCACCGTGTTGTCATAGGCGATGCGCGCCCGCTGCGGCGCGCGGGTCACGCTGGTCTTGTAGCCGGGCGTGAGCGCGGGCGGATGCCAGGTGAAATCGCGCTGGAAAAACGTGCCCGGGGGCGGTGAATTTGTCATGATCCCTCCTCCATGTCCGCAAAGGCCGCCTTGGCCACCTTGATCGCATGATTGGCCGCCGGAACCCCGGCATAGATCGCCACATGCAGGATGACCTCGCGGATATCCTCTTTGCTCGCTCCGGTATTCACCGTCGCTTTGATGTGCATCGCCACCTCTTCCCAATGCCCCTGGGCGCAGAGCAGCGCAAGCGTCACGATCGAGCGCTCGCGATGCGTCCAGGTCCCGCGCGACCAGACATGGCCCCAGGCGGCTTCGGTGATAAGCTCTTGAAACGGCTCATCGAAGGGCGTCTTCGCGGCCTCGGCCCGATCGACATGGGCGTCCCCGAGGACTTTGCGGCGCGTCTGCATTCCAAGCGCGTGTCGTGCGGTCTCGTCGCTCATCGGCCCCTCCCGGCGTGGTCTCCCGGCTCAAGTACCATCAATAAATTGTCGTGTGAAATGATGATTTCCGCTATACTCATACCAATATGGGTATGAGTATCTCCAATCGCGTGAAGCTGCGCCATCTGGCGGCCTTCGTCGAGGTGGCGCGGCGCAAATCGGTGACCGCCGCCGCCGAGGCGCTGCATGTGACGCAACCGGCGCTCAGCCGCGCGCTGCGCGAGCTTCAGGACGTGGCGGGCGCGCCGCTGACCGAGCGCGATGGCCGTGGCATCCGGCTGACCGCCTTCGGCGCCGCGATGTTGCCCCATGCAACTCAGGCGCTGGCGCAGGCCGAACAGGCGCTCGCGGCGGTTCAGGCCCTCGATGCGCCCACCGCGCCCCCGTTGCGGATCGGGGCCCTGCCCACCGTCGCGGGCACGCTCATCCCCGCCGCGGTCGCCCGGCTGCGCGCCGACGGGATGCACGCGCGGCTCTCGATCGTCACGGGCGAAAACCGGGTGCTGCTCGACCAGCTCGGTGCCGACCGGCTCGATCTCGTGGTCGGCCGCCTGCCCGCGCCGGAATCCATGCTCGGCCTTGCCTTCGATCCGCTGTTTCGTGAACGCGTCGTCGCCGTGGTCGCCGAGGGCCACCCGCTCCTCACCGACCATCGCCCCGAGGCCTACGCCCATTTCCCGGTGCTCATCCCCCGGCCCGTGTCGATCATCCGCCCCTTCGTGGACCGGCTGCTTCTGGAACAGGGGATTGCCCTGCCGACCGATGTGATCGAGACGGTCTCGACCAGTTTCGGCCGCGCCCTCGTGCGCGGGCAGCGCGCGATCTGGTTCATCTCGCAAGGGGTGGTGGCGGACGAAATCGCCGAGGGGCGTTTCGCCACGCTCCCGCTCGACACACGCAGCACGCTCGGCCCCGTCGGGCTCTGCACCGCGCAGGCGACCGAGCCGAGCCCGGTGCAGCGCCGTTTCGTCGCCATCCTGCACGATCTCTCCCGCGACGGGCTGGTCAGTTCGTAAGCAGCCGCAGCCCCTGCGTGACATCCGAGCGCACCGCGAGGCGCAGGCTCGGCTCGTCCCCCGCCCGCAGCGCCGAGAGGATCAGCCGGTGATACTGCGGCGGGCCGGTGCGTTTGAGCCGGCCATAGAGCGCGCGCATCGTGGGCCCGAGCTGAAGCCAGACGGTCTCGGTCATGGCCAGCATCGCCGGCGCCTGGGCGCGCAGGTAGAGCGTGCGGTGAAACTCCAGATTGGAGCGGATATAGCCCGAGGCATCCTTGCGGATCACCGTGTCGGAAATGGTGTTGTTGATCGCCTGCAGCCGGTCGATCAGCGCGAAATGCGCCCGCGGCAGGGCCCGGCTGGCCAGCTCGACCTCGATCAGCGAGCGCAGCGCGGCGAGTTCCTCGATCCGCTCCGGTGTCAGCTCCAGCGTGCTCACCCGCCCCGAGGACGAGAGCGACAGCGCCCCTTCGGCCACCAGCCGGCGCACCGCCTCTCGCGCGGGCGTCATCGAGACGTCGAAATCCGCCGCGATGCCGCGCAAGGTCAGCGCCTGCCCCGGATCGAGCTCGCCATACATGATACGCGCGCGCAACGTGCGGTAGACCCGCTCATGGGCGGAGGTGACGGGCTCTGTCTTGGGGCGTGCAACCAGCATGGGCGCTATGTGATCACAAGGGCGCGCGCGGTCAATCCCATTTGCCCCCTGCCCGCCTAACGCTCCGCGCGGGTAAACTCGTAACGGTGCAGCGTCTCGCCCTCGCGCTTGAGCCAGGTGCGCGGCGCTTCCATGTCGCAGATCCCGGCCACCGTGTCCCAGAACCGCGCCGAATGGTCCATGTGGACCAGATGCGCCGCCTCATGCGCGGCGACGTAATCGAGCACCTCGGGCGGCGCGAGGATGAGCCGCCAGGAAAACATCAGGTTCCCGGTCGATGAGCAGGACCCCCACCGGCTTTTCGGATCCCGCAGCGTGAGCCGGGCCACACGCCGATCCAGTTGCGCCGCATAGCGCCGCGCCGCCACGTCGAGCCGCGCCCGCGCGCGTTCGCGCAGAAAGCCCGCGACACGGGCGCCCACCTGCTCCGCCGCACCCGGCACCGCGAGGCTCTCGGGCCCGAGCACGACCCGGCGCCCCTGCCCCGGCACCACCCGGCGAAAATGCCCCTCCACCGGAAGCGCGGAGCCAAGGGTCACCACCACAGGCTCAGGACAGGCGCCGAGATGTTTGCGGATCCAGTCCGCCTTCTCCTCGGCAAAGGCCACGGCCGCGCGCTCGGACACCCCCGCCGGCACCGTCGCCGTCACCCGGCGCCGCATCCGCGAGACCCTCAGCGTAATCCGCCGCGCCCGCGCCGAGCGGCGCAGCTCCACCTCGATCGGCGGATCGCCCGGCAAAATATGACATGTCCTGCTCATGAGACCCGCTTTTCGCTTTGACAGCTACATCGGCTTATGGCAGGTGCCTCGGATTGCCCGCAAGGGCCAGTCGACCTGAATGAAAAGAGGATCTCATCATGCCCAAGGAAGAGTGGGGCACGAAACGTGTCTGCCCGACCACCGGGAAGCGATTCTACGACCTGAACAAAGATCCGATCGTCAGCCCCTATACCGGTGAAACGGTGCAGTACGACCAGGGCAAGACCCGGATGATTGCCGCCGATCCCGAAGACGCCGCCACCAAGAAGATGAAAGCAACCGACGCCGAGGGCGAGGATGCTGTGATCGAGGATGAAAGCGACGTTGATGTGGATCTCGACGACGATCTGCTGGACGATGACGAGGATGACAATGTCTCGCTCGACGAGCTGGCCGACGTTGCATCCGAGGATGACGACGAGTCGTAAAAAGACCGCAGCTTGGCAGGATTTTTCGCTTGATCCTGCCCTGCGGAGCGCCTAAGACGCGGCGCACGGCACGGGGCCTTAGCTCAGTTGGGAGAGCGCTTGCATGGCATGCAAGAGGTCAGGGGTTCGACTCCCCTAGGCTCCACCACCACCCCCCAGATTTGTACTCCCGGTTTTGCATCGCAGGGCTTGGCGATTGACCTTTCGGGGCATCAGGCCCTCTGCTTCGGTTATGGTGTCGTGCTTGGCGCCTTCGCGCGTCAGAGCCGTGCCATTTTTGGGGCGCCGCGCGCGGTTTCCTCCCGCGCTGGCTTTACCCCGACCAGAATATTTCATTACCTCCCGGGGATGAGACTGCTCCTGCGGGAGGGGCAGGCGCATCATCGCAGAGCGGGCCCGCGAGGGTCACGGCGTCTCGGGCCAAGCTCCCGGGACCGGCTCTGCGACATGGTACAAAGCACAAGAGGATTTCATCATGAGCACCACCAACCAACGTCTGAGCGCCCTGCGCGAGAAGATGGCTCAGACCGAAACTGACCTCGTGGTGCTGGCCCCCGGCGCGCATCTGGGCTGGCTGCTGGGCGTGCGCCCGCATGCGGATGAGCGGCCCTGTCTGGCGATCATCACCGCCCGGGATGCGGCCTTCCTGATGCCTGCGCTCGAAGCCGAAAGCGCCCGCACCCAGACGGACCTGCCGTTTTACGAATGGGCCGATGACACCGGCCCGGACCTCGCGCTGGCCGAGCTTCTGGACGCGCTGGAGGCGCGCGAAGCGCGCGCGCTCGTGCTTGATGAGACCATGCGCGCCGATCATGCCGCGCTGGTCACTGAGGCCCTGCCCGGAGCCGCGTGCCGCTTCACCCTCGACACGGTCGGCGCACTGCGGATGCGCAAGACGGAGGAGGAATACGCCGCCCTCAAGCGCAACGCCCGGATCGCCGATGCCGCGATGACGGCCGCATGGGACAGGATGCGGCCCGGCATGTCCGAGACCGACATCGCCGCCATCATCCGCGCCGAGTTCGCCGGGGCCGAGGCCACGCCCCTCTTCACAATCGTCGGCGCGGGGCCCAACGGTGCCTACCCGCACCACCAGACCGGGGAGACCGTGCTCAAGGCGGGCGACGCGGTGGTGATGGATATCGGCGCGGGCTCCGAGGGCTATTCGTCCGACATCACGCGCATGGCGGTGATCGGCGACGGACCCGAGGGCTATGCCGAGGTCCATGACGTGGTCGAGAACGCAGTCGCGGCCGCGCTGGCCGCCGCGCGCCCCGGCGTCAAGGCGCATGTGGTCGACGATGCGGCCCGCGGCGTCATCGCAAAGGCCGGCTATGGCAAGTATTTCGTCCACCGTACCGGCCACGGCCTCGGCACCGAGGTCCACGAGCCGCCCTATATCACCGCCAGTTCCCAAACCGAGCTGGATGAGGGCATGGTCTTTTCGATCGAGCCGGGAATCTATCTGCCCGGGCGCTTCGGCATCCGCCTCGAAGAGATCGTCATCCTGCGCGCCGACGGCCCCAGGATCCTGTCGGACTTGCCCCGCGCGCCCCGGAAAATCGACGCCTGACCCCCTCGGGGGCGCCTCGCGCGCGGCCCCGGGGGAAAAAATTCTCCCGCATTTGAAGAACCCGGCTTTTATTGACGCCGCATTAACAAAACACGTGCGAAAAATTCAGCAGCACCAGGAGCTGGACGATGCACGGCCTGTTTGATCGCGCCATTCAGAGTTTTGTCGAAGATACCTACGGCCGCCGGCTTTGGCTGGACGTGGTGCGCGATGCTGGCCTGCCCTATGCCGATCTCGACGTCCTGAGCCGCTACACCGACGATATCACCAGCGGGATCATCGAAGAGTTGAGCCGTGTGCTTGCCAAACCCAGCGAAGAAATCCTCGAAGATATAGGGACTTATCTCGTCACTCACCCCCGCATGACGGCGCTGCGACGTCTTCTGCGTTTCAGCGGTGATACCTTCGAGAGCTTCCTGATGTCACTGAGCGATGCGCCCGCGCGAGCGCGCATGGCGGTCCCCGATCTCGAAGTGCCGCCGCTGTCGATCCGTGACCTGCAGGATTCGCGCTATGTCTTGCTGATCCACAAGGACGCCGAGGTGTTCGCCGATGTCATCCTTGGCCTCTTGCGCGGGATGGCGGATGACTACGGCGCTCTCGCGGTCCTGACCTTGCGCAGCCGCGCGCCGGAGCTGGGTGTTATTCGAATTTCGGTCGTCGATGCGGCCTACGCCGAGGGTCAGACGTTCGACCTCGTCGGCGCAGCCGCCGGGAGCTAGCGCCGATGTCTGACCGCTTCCTCATCTTCGACCGGCTCTGCCCGATGCACCTGATCACCGATCGCAAGGGCTACGTGATCCATGTCGGCCCGACCCTGCGCAAGCTGCGCCCGGATCTCGACTGGATCGGCGCCAACTCGACCGAGATCTTCTCGGTGATCCGCCCGCGCCTGCGAACCACGATCGAACAGCTTCTGGCCGGCAATTGCGTGCGGATGCAGTTCGCCTTCAAGGGCGAACCCAGGACCAAGTTCAAGGCCTTCGCCGTGCCCTTCGAGGACGGGTTGATCGCCGATCTGTCCTTCGGGATCGAGGCTGCCGCAGCGGTCCAGCAATACGGGCTGAACGCGGGCGATTTTTCCTACACCGACCTGACCACCGAACTGCTCTACCTCCAGGAAGCCAAGACGCTGATGATGGAGGAGCTCTTCAAAAGCAACCGGCGGCTCTATGGTGACAAGATCGCCGCCGAAGCCGAGGCCACGACCGACGCGCTCACCGGGCTCAAGAATCGCCGCGCGATGAACGCCGAGCTTGCCCGGATGATCGAGGAGCGGACGGATTTCGCGCTGATTTATCTCGATCTGGATCATTTCAAATCGGTCAATGACACCTTGGGCCACAATGTCGGCGATGCCGCATTGCGCCATGCGGCCGAGACGCTGCAACAGGAAACGCGGCGCAAGGATATCGCCGCGCGGATTGGCGGGGATGAGTTCATCGTCCTGATGCGGGAGCCGGAATCGGCGCAGGCCGCCGAGAGCCTCGCCGCCCGTATCGGCGAAGCACTGACCAGACCGGTGACCGTGGAGGGACAGGTGCTGAACCTCTCCACGAGCATCGGCGTCTCGCTCTCCGCAAACCACGCGCGGCCAAGCATCAAGCGGATGCTCGAAGAGGCCGATGCCGCGCTCTATCGCTCCAAGAACGCCGGCCGCGCGCGCGTGACCCTCGCCTCGTCCACCTGAGCCCGCGCGCTCAGGGGCCCGCACGGTCCAGAAGGCGCAGGACCGCCGGCCCGAGCGCCTCCACGATCAACCGGACCCCCTCCGCCGACGGATGCAGCCCGTCCGCCTGAAGGTAGCGCGCGGCCTGATCGGGGCCGACCTCGCCAAACCCGGCAAAGAAATTCGGAACCAGCTCCGCCCCGAACCGCGCCGCGAGATCGGGGTAGATCGCGTCGAACGCCGTCTTGTAGGCCGCGCCATAGTTCGCCGGCGCCGGTACCGCCACCAATAGCACAGGAACCGAGGCCGCCTCTGCCGCTGCCATAATCGCGGTCAGGTTCCGGCGTGCCTCCTCGGGCGGCAAGCCGCGGAGGAAATCATTCGCGCCGAGCGCGAGGATCATCGCGTCTGTCTCGGGCGTGAGGCTCCAGCCGATCCGCGCCGCGCCTCCGGCCGTCGTGTCCCCCGAAACCCCGCCGTTGATCACCCGAACCGCTGCGCCCCGGTCCTGCAGCCAGGCCTCCAGCTGCGGCACCAACCCGGCCTCCGGTGCGAGCCCGTACCCCGCCGTCAGACTGTCGCCGAAGGCCAGCAACTCGGCCTCGCCAACGGAATGTTCCGCCGAAAGCGGCAGCGCCCAAAGCGACAAGATCACCGCCGCGACCTTGCTCATCGCAGCGCCCATCCCATATCTGAACCGACGCCGCCCAAACATGCGAGACACCATGCCCGATCCTGTCCTGTCGCTCCGCAAGGCCCGCCTCTCGCTCAACGGCAACGCCGGCCGGATAGACATTCTCCACGGGATCGACCTCGACATCGAAAAGGGCGAAACCATCGGGCTGGTGGGGCCATCGGGGTCGGGCAAGTCCTCTCTCCTCATGCTGATGGGCGGGCTCGAACGCGCCACGGGCGGGTCTGTCCGGGCGCTCGGGCAGGATCTGACCGAGATGTCCGAGGACGCGCTCGCCCGCTTCCGCCGCCATCATATGGGCGTTGTGTTCCAATCCTTCCACCTGATTCCGACGATGACCGCGCTGGAAAACGTCGCCACCCCGCTGGAGCTCGCCGGCGCGCCGGATGCCTTCGCGCGTGCCGAGGCCGAGCTGGGCGCCGTGGGGCTTGGCCATCGCGCCGATCACTACCCGCGCCAGCTCTCCGGCGGCGAGCAGCAGCGCGTCGCGCTCGCCCGCGCGGTTGTCGGGCGGCCGGAGATTCTGCTCGCCGATGAGCCGACGGGCAATCTCGACGCGCGCACCGGCGCGGCCGTCATCGACCTGCTCTTCGAGATGCACCGCCAGCATGGCGCGACGCTGGTGCTCGTCACCCACGACCCCGCGCTCGCGGCCCGCTGCGGCCGGGTCGCACGGCTTGAGGACGGGCGGCTGGTGGAGGCCACGGAGACGCGCGCCCCGGCGGCCGAATGAGCCTCGCCGTCGCCAGCCGCATTGCCCGGCGCGAGCTTCGGGGCGGGCTTCGCGGCTTCGCGGTTTTTCTGACCTGCCTCGCCCTCGGGGTCGCCGCAATCGCCGGGGTCGGCACCGTGCGCGCCTCGATCGACGCTGGCCTCGCGCGCGAGGGCAAACGCCTCCTCGGTGGGGCCGCCGAGCTGTCCCTCACCTATCGCTTCGCGACACCCGAAGAGCGGCGCTGGATGGCGGCGGAAGCGTCGCACGTCTCCGAAATCGTAGACTTCCGCTCCATGGTTGTGGTCGGCGCGGGCGCAGAGGCCGAGCGCGCGCTGACGCAGGTGAAGGCCGTGGACGGGCTCTACCCGCTTGTGGGCGACACGCAGCTTGAGCCGGAGCAGCCCCTCGAGGCTGCGCTCGGGCTGCAAGGAGGGCTCCCCGGCGCGGTCATGGCGCCGCTCCTGGCCAACCGTCTGGGGCTCGCGCCGGGCGATGATTTTGCCCTGGGCGAGACGAGGTTTCGCCTCTCCGCCCTGCTAACCCACGAGCCCGACAATGCCGGCACCGGGTTCAGCCTCGGCCCGCGCACGCTGGTCCTGCGCCGCGCGCTCGACGGTTCCGGATTGCTGCAACCGGGCACGCTCTTTGAGACGCGCTACCGGCTCGAGCTGCCCGAGGGCGCCGATCTGGACCGGGTGGAGGAGGAGGCCCGCGCGGCCTTTGCCGCGGCCGGGATGCGCTGGCGCGATGCGCGCAACGGGGCGCCGGGGCTCTCCGAATTCGTCGACCGGCTGAGCGCCTTTCTGGTGCTGGTCGGGCTGGCCGGGCTCGCCGTGGGCGGCATCGGTGTCTCGACGGCCGTGCGCGCCTACCTTGCGGGCAAGACCGCGACCATCGCCACGCTGCGCACTCTGGGCGCCTCCGGCCGGGTGATTTTCCGGGCCTACCTGCTTCAGATCGGCGCGCTCGCGGCGCTCGGGATCGCGATCGGGCTGGCGCTCGGCGCCGGGATTCCGCTGCTCATCGCCCCCGCGCTGGAGCGCTTGCTGCCGGTCCCCGCGGTCTTTGCGCTCCACCCCGCGCCGCTCCTTGAGGCCGCGCTTTACGGCGGGCTGACGGCGCTGGTCTTCACCCTCTGGCCCCTTGCCCGCACCGAAGAGATCCGCGCCGCCGCGCTCTACCGCGATGGCGGACCCTCTGGCGTCACCCTGCCCCGCGCGCGCCACCTGCTCGTCATTCTCGGCGCGGCCGCCGCGCTCGTCGGAGCGGCCGCGGTTTTCACCGGCGCGCCGGAGCTGACCGGCTGGACCGCGCTTGGCATCCTCGGGGCGCTCGTGCTGCTCTGGCTGATCGCGGCGGGGCTGCGCCGGCTTGCACGCCGCGCCAAGACCCTCGCCCGTGGCCGCCCCGCCCTGCGCGCGGGGCTCGCCGCGATCGGCGGGCCGGTGGATGAAACGACGCCGGTGGTGCTCGCTCTCGGGCTCGGCCTCACCGTGCTTGCCGCCATTGGTCAGATCGACGGCAACATGCAGCGCGCGATCGCACAAGAGCTCCCCGACGAAGCGCCGAGCTTCTTCTTCGTCGACATCCAGCGCGACCAGATGCCCGGGATCGAGCGCCGCATCGCCCAGGACCCTGCGGTTCGCAAGATGGAGGCGGCGCCGATGCTGCGCGGCGTGATCACGCGGATCAACGGCCAGCCGGCGAAGGAGGTCGCGGGCGACCACTGGGTGCTCGAAGGGGACCGCGGCGTGACCTATGCCGACGCGCAGCCCGAGCGGACGCGGCTCGTTGCCGGCGAGTGGTGGCCTGAGGGCTATACCGGCCCGCCGCAGATCAGCTTTGCCGCCACCGAGGCCGAAGAAATGGGGCTCGCACTCGGCGACGAGATCACCGTGAACGTGCTCGGGCGCGACATCACCGGCACGCTCACCTCGCTCCGCGCCGTCGATTTCTCGACCGCCGGGATGGGCTTCGTTCTGGCGATGAACGAGGCCGCGCTCGCCGGCGCGCCGCACAGCTTCATCGCCACGGTCTACGCCGAGGAAGCCGCCGAAGCGCTGCTTCTGCGCGATCTCGCCAGCGCCTATCCCAACATCACCGCGATCAGCGTCCGCGAGGCGATCGAGCGGGTGGCCGGCCTTCTGGCCGGGATCGCCTCGGCCACGCGTTACGGCGCGGCGGCGACCCTGCTGACCGGGATCGTGGTGCTGATCGGGACCGCGGCGGCGGGCCAGGGCGCGCGCCTGCAGGAGGCCGCGCTTTTGCGCACGCTTGGCGCCACACGGCGCACGATCCTGTCGAGCTTCGCGCTGCGGGCGGGGCTCATGGGGGCAGGCGCGGGGCTCGTGGCGCTCCTCTCGGGGATCCTCGGGGCCTGGGCGATTTTGCATTTCGTGATGGAAACGCGCTTCGCCGTGGTCTGGAGCAACGCCGCCTCGGTCATCCTCGGGGGCGCCGCCGCCAGCCTTCTGGCCGGGCTCGCCTTCGCCTGGCGCCCGCTGCAGGCGCGGCCCGCCCATGTGCTGCGCACGCGCGAATAGGGTCTAGCCCGCGCGAATTTCCCACGGCTCAGAGAGCGGCACCTCTTCGAGATTTGGCGTCTCGCCGATCCGGTCGATCACCGCGAAAAGCCCCGGCGCGCTGAGCGGCGTGAGCACCCCGTGCCACGTGCCGCGCAACAGGTTCACCCCCTGCCCCGGCGCGGTGAGAAAGGCGCGGGGGCGCCCGGGGCGCCCCGCCTCATCCGGCGCAACGATCACAAGAAAGCTCTCGAAGCTCATCGGTATGAACGCCTGGCTGCCCTCCGGGTGGCGCTCCAGCAGATCGAGCCGATAGGGCAAGCGCCGCGGCTCGGCCTGGAACAGGCTGAGCCCCGCGCGCCCTGCGGGGCCGAAATCCATCCGGGCGAGATCGTGGAACCGGCCGCACATCCCCTGATTGATGATCTTGTCCGGCGCCCCGGCGGCCTCCAGCACATCGCCAAAGGGCGAGAAGACCTCGGGCGTGAGCGCCTCTGTCTGGACCACCCGGCTCATAGCGACAGCGCCGGATGCCGGTTCACATCCTTGTAGAGCAGGTAGCGAAAGGGCTCGTCGCCGGTCGCGACGCAAGCTTGCGGGCAGAAGGCGCGCAGCCACATGAAATCGCCCGGACCGACCTCGACCCAATCCTTGTTGAGCAGATACCGCGCCGTGCCTTGCAGCACGTAAAGCCCGTGTTCCATCACATGGGTCTCGGCGAAGGGGATGCGCCCGCCGGGCTGGAAGGTGACGATGTTGGCGTGGAAATCATAGGCCAGGTCGAGCGGATCGAGAAACCGCTGCGTCGCCCATTTCCCGTCGCAATCGGGCATCGGCGTGAGCGGCACCTCGGTCTCGTGGACGACCAGCGCCTCGGGCGGGCGCACCCCCTTGATCGGCACGTAGCGTTTCCGGATCCAGATGAAATTGAGGTAATCGTCGCCGGTGTTCCACAGCGTCCAGACCGCGCTTAGCGGGATGTAGACGAAATGGCCGGGGACGAGGTCGATCTGGGCCCGGCCAAGCGAGAGCCGCGCGGTGCCGCGGGTGATGAAGAGCACCGCCTGCGCCTCCACATCCGGCTCGGGGCGGAAACTGCCGCCGGCGGGGGCGACCTCCATGAGATATTGCGCGAAGGTCTCGGCAAAGCCCGAAAGCGGCCGGGCCAGGATCCAGGCGCGGGTGTTTTCCCACTCGGGCAGGAAGGAGGTCACGATATCGCGGTGCGTATGCGCGGGCAGAACGGCATAGGCCTCGGTGAAGACGGCCGTGCCCTCCGGGTCGCCATCCTGCGGCACATGCCCCCCCGGCGGCAGCGCATAGCGCGGCTTGGGCGGCACGGGCACCTTGGGCAAATGCTCCTCGGGGGTGGGATCGGTCTCCACCGGATTGGGCGCGACGGGCTGAACCGGTTGGGATCCGGGCGGGGGCGCGGTCTTCATGTCAGATCCTCCAGCCGCAGCCGCGCGATGCGCTCCACCTGCCGGCAGGCCTCCGCGAATTCGACCTCGGTCGGATTGCCGAGGCGCCGCTCGAACGCCGCGAGGATCCCCGCCTTGTCATGATCGCGCACGGCGATGATGAAGGGAAAGCCGTGTTTGGCGGTATAGGCGGCGTTGAGGTCGGTAAACCGCGCGCGTTCGCTGTCGGTCAGCGCGTCGAGCCCGGCGCTCGCCTGTTCGGAGGTGCTGTCATCGGTGAGCCGCCTGGCCGCCGCGAGCTTGCCCGCGAGATCCGGGTGGGCCTTGAGCACGCCAAGCCGCTCGTCGGGCGCGGCGCTGCGGAAGATCCGGGCAAGCGCGTTGTGCACCCCGGCGGCGCAATCATGCGCCGGGCCGAGCTCCAGCCCGTGCGCGCGCTCCGCGATCCAGGGTGAATGCTCATAGACCCCGCCGAAGGCCGCAACGAAGGCCTCCCGGTCCATCTCGCTGGGGCGCAGGGTGGCGCGCGGCGGATGCTCGGCCGCCCAATGCTCCGCGATCTCGATCCGGCGCGGGCACCAGACGCCCTCGAACTGGCCGATGTAGTCGAGAAAGCGCTTGAGCCCCGCGATCTTGCCGGGCCGGCCGATGAGCCGGCAGTGTAGCCCGACGCTCATCATCGCCGGCCGCCCGGCCTCGCCCTCGGCGTAGAGCGTGTCGAAACTGTCGCGCAGATAGGTGAAGAACTGCTCGCCGGTGATCCAGCCGGGCGAGACGGAAAAGCGCATGTCATTGGCCTCGAGCGTGTAGGGGATGATGATCTGATCGCGCGCGCCAAACTTCATCCAATACGGTAAGTCATCGTCATAAGTATCTGAAATATAATCAAACTCTCCCTCCTCGGCCACGAGCCGAACGGTGTTTTCGGAGCACCGCCCGGTGTACCATCCGCGGGGCCGCTCGCCCACCACCTCGGCATGCAGCCGGATCGCCTCGGCGATCGCCGCGCGCTCCTCGGCCTCGGGCATGTCCTTGTGCTCGACCCATTTCAGCCCGTGCGACGCGATCTCCCAACCGGCCTCCTTCATCGCCTCGACTTGCTCGGGGCTGCGCGCCAGAGCGGACGCGACGCCGTAGATCGTCAGGGGGATCCCCGCGCCGGTGAAGAGCCGGTGCAACCGCCAGAACCCGGCCCGCGCGCCGTACTCGTAGATCGATTCCATGTTCCAATGGCGCTGGCCCGGCCATTGCGCCGCGCCGGGAATGTCGGACAGGAACGCCTCCGAGGCCGCATCCCCATGCAGCACGCAATTCTCGCCCCCCTCCTCGTAGTTCAGCACGAACTGGACGGCGATCTTCGCCCCGTTCGGCCAGCGTGGATCGGGCGGATTGGGGCCGTAGCCCCGCATATTGCGTGGGTAGCGCGTCATGTAACCTCCATGGCGGGATGACAGGGGCCGCACAATCGCTGGCGCCTGCCGGGACGTTCGAAATATACTGCTGCGGGGCCCGAGGGCAATCGCCAGCGAGTCCGAAGCCGCCCCGGCGCGGCCGCATCAGTCAAACGGAGTAGAAATATGGCAGACGGATATCTCACCACCCACGTGCTCGACACCGCCCGGGGTCTGCCGGCGGCGGGGCTTGCGGTGACGCTCTATCGGATCGAGGGTGCGGCGCGCGAGGAGCTGGCCCGGATGGCGACCAATGCCGACGGCCGCACCGATGGCCCGATCCTGCCGCGCGAGCGTTTTGCCACCGGCGTCTATGAGCTGGTCTTCGAGGCGGGCGCCTATCTCGACGCCACCGGCGCGCCCCCCGAGAGCCCGCGCTTTCTGGACGAGGTTCCGATCCGCTTCGGCATCTCGGACGCAAGCGCCCATTACCACGTGCCGCTCCTGCTTTCGCCCTTCGGCATGAGCACCTATCGCGGCAGCTAGGGGGAAGCGCCCAGCGAATGAGCGCGCCCCCGGGGCCCGCGCCCGCCGCGCACAAGTTTGCCTGTACAAGCCCCCGCCCTTCGGCTTAGCCCGGAAATCGGATAGGCCGAGCCTGAACAACAAAGGAGCATCCGGATGTATGATCTTGCGGCCATGGGGGCCTGGATCGAGTTTGCCGTGCGCTGGCTGCACGTGATCACCGCCATCGCCTGGATCGGGTCCTCGTTCTACTTCATCGCGCTCGACCTCGGGCTCCACCGGGATCGCAACCTCTCCTCCGGCGCCGATGGCGAGGAATGGCAGGTCCACGGCGGCGGGTTCTACCACGTCCAGAAATACCTCGTCGCGCCCGACCGGATGCCCGATGACCTCATTTGGTTCAAATGGGAAAGCTACGCCACGTGGCTCTCGGGCTTTGCGATGCTGGTCCTCGTCTACTACCTCGGGGCCGAATTCTACCTCATCGACCCGGCCGTGATGGACCTCCGCACATGGCAAGCCATCGCCCTCTCGCTGGCCTCCCTCGCCTTCGGGTGGATCGCCTACAACACGCTCTGCAAGCTCTTCGTCAACGCCAACCAGACCGCCCTCATGGTCGCGCTCTTCGGCGTGCTGGTGCTGATGTCGGTGTTCTATTCTTCGGTCTTTTCGGGCCGCGCGGCGCTCTTGCACCTCGGCGCCTTCACCGCGACGATCATGTCCGCCAACGTCTTCTTCATCATCATGCCCAACCAGCGCATCGTGGTGGCCGATCTCAAGGCCGGGCGCGCGCCGGATGCCAAATACGGCAAGATCGCCAAGCAACGCTCGACGCATAACAACTATCTGACCCTGCCGGTCATTTTCCTGATGCTTTCGAACCACTACCCGCTGAGTTTCGCAACCGAGTACAACTGGGCCATCGCCAGCCTTGTCTTCCTGATGGGCGTCACCATCCGGCATTTCTTCAACACCAAACACGCGCGCAAGGGCGCGCCCCATTGGACCTGGGCCGTCACGCTGATGCTCTTTCTCGCGATCATGTGGCTCTCGACCGCGCCCATGCTCCGCGATGGGACGCGCGAGGAGGTCTCGGGCGCGGCCCTGCGCTTTGCCGAGGCCGACGGCTTCGCGGAGGTGCAGGACATCGTCATGGGCCGCTGCTCGATGTGCCACGCGCGCGAGCCGGTGTTCGGCAACCTGCTCTGGGCGCCCAAGGGTGTCCGGCTCGACAGCGAGGCGGCCATCGCCGGCCACGCCCGCGCGATCTACCTGCAAGCTGGCCTGAGCCACGCCATGCCGCCCGCCAACCTCAGCAATATGGAAACAGGCGAGCGCGCGCGCATCGTCGCCTGGTACGAGGCCGCGATCCGCGCAGACTAACCCGCTCTGCGCTCGACGCCGCCGCGCACCCTGTCCTGCAGCGCGAGCACAAGCTCGTCATGCGGCCGGTCATGTTCGATCGCCATGCGCCGCAGCCCGAAATGCACCCGCGCGATCTCCTGATAATAGCTCGTGAAGGTGTAATTCGTTGCCGCCCCGGCCACCGCCCCGATCACGGGGACCGATTGCGCCGCGAGCTTTTGCCCGAGCACAGCCCCAAGCCGGGGCGCAACCATCGCCACCACGCGCTGCATCGTCGCCCCCGACAGGGCCATCCGCGCGGTAAGGAACCCCATATCCGCGCCATCATCCCGCGAGAGGGGCCCGGCCGCGCCGAACACCTCAAGGCAATCGAAGCGCACGTTCTCGGCCGTAGGATCAAACCCCTGCTCGGCGGCAATGCCCTGAATGCTGCGCAGCAAGATCGCGGTCGTGACCGGCAGTTCGGCCAGCGCCGTGGGAATGCCGCCAACGCCGCCCGCCGCTCCCATCGCCGAGGTCACCGCCTTGTTGAGCCAGTCCGGCTGATCCCCCACCACCCCGCGCGACTGCTCCGCCGCGTTGAGCGCCAGCAGCAGCGCCCGCTCTGTCGCGCCGTCAAGCTGCGCCCGGAGGGGGCGCGGCAACCGGTCCAGCAGCCCCTCGGCCTGCCCGCCCAGAAGCGTCAGAAGCTGCATGCCGGGCGAATTGGCCCGCCGGTACCGCTGCGCGAGATCCGCGATCTGCCCCTCAAGAGACTGTTCTGCCATGCCATCCTCCGCCCGTGCCCCGTTCCCCACATAAGGTTTGTGCAGCGGGCCGCGGTTTCAAGTCACGACCAGCGCGTCACCGCCCCCGACACCCCGTCCCAGCCCCCGGGCACCAGCGCGATCCCGAGCACGCGATCCGGGTTCGTCGGCGGCGGCATCACCACCTCGTCGAGCCGCGAAAATCCAAACCTGGAATAATACGGCGCATCGCCCACGAGCATCACCCTCTCCCACCCGAGATCCGCCGCCTTGCCGAGGCTCTCGCGCAGCAAGAGCGCGCCAAGCCCCTCGCCCTGCCGCGTCGGGTGCACCGCGATCGGCCCCAGCAAAAGCGCCGCTCGGTCCCCGACCCGCACGGGCCAGAACCGGACCGCCCCAGCAAGGATCCCCGCCCCGTCCCGCGCCAGAAGCGACAGCTCCCGCACCGGCGCAACATCATCGCGCAACCGATAGGACGACAGCGCCTCCCGCCCCGGCGCGAAACACAAATCATAAAGCGCCTCGATCTCCCACCAATCCTCCGGCGTCTCGTTCGTCACGGTATACAACTTCGCTCGGGCTCCTTAAGCGGGTGGATTTGCCCCTAGCACGGCGCTAGGTAGCGCGCAAACAGCCCCGGAGACCCCAACATGTTCTATCGCCCCGAAGATGGCCACGGCCTGCCCCACAATCCCTTCAACGCCATCGTGACCCCGCGCCCGATCGGCTGGATCTCCACCCGAGGCGCAGACGGCGCCGACAATCTCGCGCCCTACTCCTTCTTCAACGCCGTCGCCTACACCCCGCCGCAAGTGATGTTCGCCTCCACCTCCGCCAAACCGGACCGCGACAACACCAAGGACAGCGTCGCCAACATCCGCGAGACCGGCGTCTTCTGCGTCAACGTGGTGGAAGTCGCGATGAAGGACCAGATGAACATGACCTCCGGCGCCTGGGAAAAATCGGTCGATGAATTCGCCCTCGCCCGGATCGAAAAACAGGAGTGCGAGACAATCTCCTGCGCCTGCGTGGCCCGCGCCCCCGCCGCGCTGGAATGCCGCGTGACCCAAATTGTCCCGCTCGAAGGCCAATCGAACGTCGCCGTCTTCGGCGAGGTGATCGGCGTCCACATGCGGGATGACTGTCTCAAGGACGGCATCTTCGACGTGCTGAGCTACAACCCGCTGACCCGCATGGGCTATCAGGACTACTCGGTCATCCGCGAAAAGTTTTCGCTCACCCGCCCGGGCTGAGAGGCGCCGCGCGCCCCTCTTCTTCTCTTGAAAAATACTCCGGGGTGTCTGAGGGGCAGCGCCCCTCAGTCGTCCTGAGGGATCACCCGCAGCCCAAGCTCCATCAACTGATCCGACATCGGCTCCGACGGCGCCTGCATCATCAGGTCCTCGGCCCGCTGGTTCATCGGGAACATGATGACCTCGCGGATATTGGCTTCATCGGCCAGAAGCATGACGATCCGGTCGATGCCGGCCGCGCAGCCCCCGTGCGGCGGCGCGCCGAATTTGAACGCATTGACCATGCCGCCAAACCGCTTCTCGACCTCGTCCGCCGGATAACCCGCCAGTTCGAAAGCCTTGTACATGATCTCCAGCTTGTGGTTCCGGATCGCCCCGGAAATCAGCTCATAGCCGTTGCAGGCAAGGTCATACTGATAGCCCAGCACATCGAGCGGATCGCCCTCCAGCGCCTCCATCCCGCCTTGCGGCATCGAGAACGGGTTGTGCGAAAAGTCGATCTCGCCGCTTTCGTCGTCTTTCTCGTACATCGGGAAATCGACGATCCAGGCAAAGGCGAAGCGGTCCTTCTCCGTCAGCCCCAGCTCCTCGCCGATGACCACCCGCGCGCGCCCGGCGACACCCTCGAAGACCGATGGTTTGCCGCCAAGGAAGAACGCCGCGTCGCCCACATCAAGGCCCAGCTGCTGGCGGATCGCCTCAGTGCGCTCCGGCCCGATGTTCTTGGCCAGCGGCCCCGCCGCTTCCATGCCCTCGGCCCCCGCGCGCCAGAAGATATAGCCCATCCCCGGCAGGCCCTCTTTCTGGGCAAAGGCGTTCATCCGGTCGCAGAACTTCCGGCTGCCGCCCTTGGGCGCGGGGATGGCGCGGATCTCGGTCCCGTCCTGCTCCAGCAGCTTGGCGAAGATCGCAAAGCCCGAGCCGCGGAAATGCTCCGAGACGTTCTGCATCTTGATCGGGTTGCGCAGGTCGGGCTTGTCGGTGCCGTACCACATGGCCGCATCCGCATAGCTGATGCGCGGCCAGTCGCTGTCGACCTTGGCCCCGTTGCCGAACTCTTCGAAAATCCCCTGCACAACCGGCTGGATCGTGCCAAACACGTCCTCCTGCTCGACGAAGGACATCTCCATGTCGAGCTGGTAGAAATCGGTGGGCGAGCGGTCGGCGCGCGGGTCTTCATCGCGGAAACAGGGCGCGATCTGGAAATACTTGTCGAAGCCCGAGACCATGATCAGCTGTTTGAACTGCTGCGGCGCCTGCGGCAGGGCGTAGAACTTGCCCGGATGCAGGCGCGAGGGGACGAGGAAGTCGCGCGCGCCTTCGGGGCTGGAGGCGGTGATGATCGGCGTCTGGAACTCGCGGAACCCCTTGTCCCACATGCGTTTGCGGATCGAGGCCACCACGTCCGAGCGCAGCGTCATGTTGCGCTGCATCGCCTCGCGGCGCAGGTCGAGGTAGCGATAGCGCAGGCGCGTCTCCTCGGGGTATTCCTGATCGCCAAAGACGATGAGCGGCAGCTCGTCGGCCGCGCCGAGCACTTCCATGTCGCGGATATAGACCTCAACCTCGCCGGTGGGCAGCTTGGGGTTGATCAGGCTCTCGTCGCGCGCTTTCACCGTCCCGTCGATGCGGATGCACCATTCGGAGCGGACCTTCTCGACCTCGGCAAAGACCGGGCTGTCCCCGTCGCAAAGCACCTGCGTGATGCCATAATGATCGCGCAAATCGATGAAGAGCACCCCGCCGTGATCTCGGATCCGATGGACCCAGCCGGAAAGGCGCACGGTGTCGCCCACATTCGCTTTGGTCAGGTCGGCGCAGGTTTGGCTGCGGAAGGGGTGCATGGGTTGCTCCTTAAGGGGGTCGCTCAGTCGCGCCGATACACATGCTCGGGCGTCGGAAGTCAAGGCATTGGGGCGTCTCGCACCAGCGTAGCGCGGATGAGCCCGCGCAGGGAATTGCCGACATAGAGCGCCTCCGCGCTGGCGAGGTCCCCCGCCGTGAGGACCGTCTCGCTACATTCGCCGCTTTCCAGCAGGCTCTCGCGCAGGACGCCGGGCAAGAGCCCCGACGCGACCGGCGGGGTCAGCAGCTCTCCGTCGCGCTGGAGGAAGAGGTTGGTGATCGTCCCCTCGCAGAGCTCGCCGCGCTCGTTGAGAAAGAGTGCCTCGTCGATCCCGCCCGGCAGCGCGGCGCGGGTCTCGTCATACAGTGCGCGGCGGGTGGTTTTCATGCGCAACCACGGATCACCGGCGCGCAGGCGCGGCTCGGCGATCATCACGCGCCAATCGCCTGCGGGCGCGCCGAGCGGCGCGGTGGTGATCTCGGCCCGGCCCGCCCGATCGAGCGTCAGGCGGCAGCGCAGCTCCCCCTCGTCCGGCAGGAGCGCCCGAACCGCCGCCGCATCAAACGCGATCCCGAGCGCCCGCGCCGTCCGGCCCATGCGCGCCAAGTGCCGATCAAGGCGCGGAAACGCCCCGTCCCGCCGCGCGAAGGTTTCGATTATGCGGAAGCCGGGCTCATCCGGGCAAAGCGGCTTTTCCACAGGGCCTCCTCATATTCCGATGCGGCGTCGCTGTCATAGACCACGCCGCCGCCCACATTGAGCGTCACGTCCTGCCCCCGTACCGTCAGGGTCCGGATCGCCACGTTGAATTCCGACGCTCCGTCCGGCGCCATCCAGCCGATCGCCCCGCAATAGGCCCCGCGCGGGCCCTCTTCGAGATCGGCGATGATCTCCATCGCCCGGACCTTGGGCGCCCCGGTGATCGACCCGCAGGGAAAAAGCGCGCGCAGAATATCCGACAGCTCCGTGCCCGGCAGCATCCGCCCCTCCACGGTCGAGACCATCTGGTGCACGGTCTTGTATTGCTCGACCGCAAAGAGCTCGGGGACGCGCACCGAGCCGACCTCGCAGATGCGGCTGATGTCGTTGCGCAGCAGATCGACGATCATGAGGTTCTCGGCCCGGTTCTTCGGATCCGCCTGCAGGAACGCCGCGCGGGCGGCATCTTCGGCGGGGTTGGTCGCGCGCGGCTGGGTGCCTTTCATGGGCCGGGTCTCGATGCGCCCCGCGCCATCGGTGCGGAAGAAGAGCTCGGGCGAGAGCGACACGAGCGCGGGCAGTCCGGGCATCTCGGCAAGGGCGGAATGCTTCACCGGGTGCTTTGCCAGCAATGCGGAATAAAGCCCGAAGGCACTCCCCTCCAGTTCGGTCTTGAGCGGGAAGGTCAGGTTGGCCTGATAGATGTCGCCCGCGGCGATGTGCTCGTGCAGCGTCTCGAAGGCCCGGGCGTAGCGCTCCTTGCTCCACTGGGCATGCAGCGGGCCAAGCGCGCCCCCGGGCTCCAGCGGCTCCGGCGCCGAGGGGCCATCGAACACCCCGAAGATCAGCAGCGGCAGATCCTGCCCCCCCGGCATCAGCGGCGCGAGCCGCGGCTCCAGCGCATAGCCCAGCTCATAGGCGCAGAGCCCGGCGACCCAGCGCCCCGCCCGGCGCGCCCGGTCAAGCGCGGCCAGCGCGCGCGGCACATCCAGCGCCGAGGACGCGACGATCACCTCGCTCGGGGCGGTGAAATTCTTGGGCGCTGAGAAATCGAAGCGAAGGCGCAAGGGGCGGCTCCCGGCTGTCTTTGATCCCGATCCTATCCCCGATCCGCGCGCGGGTTTCCAGCCCCGTCGCCGAATTTCCCGCGCGCGCCGGGCAAAGCCGCGGGTTTGCTCTTGCGCGCACATCGCGCCTGTCTATAACGCCATCAATTTGCCCCCGCACCATGCCCCGCGTGATCCGCATCCGCCGGATCGCGCCACACGACCGGAGACGAAAATGCCCAAACGGACCGACCTATCCTCCATCATGATCATCGGCGCAGGGCCCATCGTGATCGGCCAGGCCTGCGAGTTCGACTATTCCGGGGCGCAGGCGTGCAAGGCGCTGCGCGAAGAGGGCTACCGCGTCATCCTCGTCAACTCCAACCCGGCCACGATCATGACCGATCCGGGCCTCGCGGATGCGACCTACATCGAGCCGATCACCGCCGAGGTGGTGGCCAAGATCATCGAGACGGAACGCCCCGACGCGCTGCTGCCGACGATGGGCGGGCAGACCGGGCTCAACACCGCGCTGGAGCTCGAAGAGATGGGCGTGCTGGAGAAATTCGGCGTCGAGATGATCGGGGCGCGGCGCGAGGCGATCGAGATGGCCGAGGACCGCGCGCTGTTCCGCGAGGCGATGGACCGGATCGGGCTGGAAAACCCGCGCGCGACCATCGTGACCGCGCCGAAACTGCCCAGCGGCAAGTCCGACCTCAAGGCCGGCGTCGCGCTGGCGATGGAGGCGCTGGAGGACATCGGCCTGCCCGCGATCATCCGCCCCGCCTTCACGCTTGGCGGCACCGGGGGCGGCGTGGCCTACAACCGCGAGGACTATGAGCGCTTCTGCCGGTCCGGCATGGACGCAAGCCCCGTGGGCCAGATCCTCGTGGATGAGAGCCTGCTGGGCTGGAAGGAATTCGAGATGGAGGTGGTCCGCGACCGCGCGGACAACGCGATCATCGTCTGCGCCATCGAAAACGTCGATCCCATGGGCGTGCATACCGGCGATTCCATCACCGTCGCGCCCGCGCTCACCCTCACCGACAAGGAATACCAGATCATGCGCAACGGCTCGATTGCCGTGTTGCGCGAAATCGGGGTCGAGACCGGCGGCTCCAACGTGCAATGGGCGGTGAACCCCGAAGACGGGCGGATGGTCGTCATCGAGATGAACCCGCGCGTGTCGCGCTCCTCGGCGCTGGCCTCCAAGGCCACCGGCTTTCCCATCGCCAAGATCGCCGCCAAGCTCGCCGTGGGCTACACGCTCGATGAGCTCGACAACGACATCACCAAGGTGACGCCGGCGAGCTTCGAGCCGACGATCGACTATGTCGTGACCAAGATCCCGCGCTTTGCCTTCGAGAAATTCCCCGGCGCCGAGCCCTACCTCACCACCGCGATGAAATCCGTGGGCGAGGCCATGGCCATCGGCCGCACCATCCACGAGAGCCTTCAAAAAGCGCTCGCCTCGATGGAAACCGGGCTCACCGGGTTTGACGAGGTCAAGGTCGCGGGGATGCCCGCGGAGGGCAAGATCGTGCAGGCCGAGGGCGAACAGCAGCTCGCCTTCATCCTCAAGGGCGCGGATGCAGACGCGCAGCAGGCGATCGACAAGGCCCTCACCCGCGCGCTCGCGCAGCAGACGCCCGACCGGCTGCGCACCATCGCCCATGCGATGCGCTTCGGCTTTTCCGACGAGGAAATTCACGAGATCACCCGCTTTGATCCGTGGTTCCTCGCCCGGATCCGCGAGATCATCGCCGAAGAAACCCGCGTGATCCAGGGCGGTCTGCCCTCCGAGACCGAGGCACTGCGCCGGCTCAAGATGCTCGGTTTTTCCGACGCGCGGCTCGCCATGCTCACCGGCAAGGACGAACGCGAGGTGCGCCAGGCGCGCACCAATGCCGGCGTGACGGCGGTGTTCAAACGCATCGACACCTGCGCCGCCGAGTTCGAGGCCCAGACGCCCTACATGTATTCCACCTACGAGGCCCCGATGATGGGCGAAGTGGAATGCGAGGCGCGCCCGTCGGACCGCAAGAAGATCGTCATCCTCGGGGGCGGGCCGAACCGGATCGGGCAAGGGATCGAGTTCGATTACTGCTGCTGCCACGCCTGTTTCGCCCTGACCGAGGCGGGCTTCGAGACGATCATGATCAACTGCAACCCCGAGACGGTCAGCACCGATTACGACACCTCCGACCGGCTCTATTTCGAGCCGCTCACCTTCGAGCACGTGATGGAGATCCTGCGCGTCGAGCTTCAGAACGGGACGCTGCACGGTGTCATCGTCCAGTTCGGCGGCCAGACCCCGCTCAAGCTCGCCAATGATCTGGAGGCCGAGGGCATCCCGATCCTCGGGACCACGCCCGACGCCATCGACCTCGCCGAGGATCGCGAGCGCTTTCAGGCGCTGGTCACCAAGCTCGGCCTGAAACAGCCGCACAACGGCATCGCCTCCACCGGCGCCCAAGCGATCGCCATCGCCGATGACATCGGCTTCCCGCTGGTGATCCGCCCGTCCTACGTGCTCGGCGGGCGCGCCATGGAGATCGTCCGCGATCAGGCCCAGCTGGAGCGCTATATCAACGAGGCCGTGGTTGTTTCCGGCAAGAGCCCCGTGCTGCTCGACAGCTACCTCTCGGGCGCGACCGAGCTCGACGTCGACGCGCTCTGCGATGGCGAGACGGTCCATGTGGCCGGCATCATGCAGCATATCGAAGAGGCGGGCGTCCACTCCGGCGACAGCGCCTGCTCGCTGCCCCCCTACTCGCTCGGGGCGGAGGTGATCGACGAGATCAAGCGCCAGACAGAGGCGCTCGCGCTGGCGCTCAACGTGGTCGGCCTGATGAATGTGCAATTCGCCGTCAAGGGCGACGATATCTACCTCATCGAGGTCAACCCCCGCGCCTCGCGGACCGTGCCCTTCGTCGCCAAGGCGGTCAATTCGCCCATCGCGACCATCGCCGCGCGGGTCATGGCGGGCGAAAAGCTGGGGGCTTTCGATCTGGTCGATCCGATGATCGACACCTTCGCCGTCAAGGAGGCCGTCCTGCCCTTCGCGCGCTTCCCCGGGGTCGATACGATCCTCGGGCCGGAGATGCGCTCCACCGGCGAGGTCATGGGCGCCGACCGGACCTTTGCCCGCGCCTTCATGAAATCCCAGCTCGGCGCCGGGACGATCCTGCCCACCGAGGGCCGCGTCTTCTTCTCGATCAAGAACGACGACAAGACGCCCGAGCTTGTGGAGACCGCACGAATCCTGTGCGATCTGGGCTTCGAGATCGTCGCCACCCGCGGGACCGCGGCCTTCCTTGAAGACCACGGGATCACCTGCGAGGTGGTCAACAAGGTCTATGAGGGCCGCCCCGACATCACCGACATGATGAAGGACGAACGCATCCACCTGGTGATGAACACCACCGAAGGCGCGCAGGCGGTGGACGACAGCCGCGGCATCCGCTCGCTCGCGCTCTATGACAAGATCCCCTACTACACCACCGCCGCCGCCGCCCACGCGGCCGCGCTCGCCATGCAGGCGCATCGCGAAGGTGGCATCGAGGTGTTCCGCCTTCAGCGCTGATCCAGACGTGGGGCTGCTCGGCCAAACTGGCCGGTCCGCCCCATGCGCCCAGCCCGCGCGGCCAACCCACGCGCCCAGATCGTGTGACCGGGGACACCGGGGGCGCAATCATCGCGCCGCACATCGCAAATCTCTGGCAAGGCCAGTGGTACCCAAGGCCGGACTCGAACCGGCACGCCCGCAAAGGCGGGGGATTTTGAATCCCCTGCGTCTACCATTCCGCCACTTGGGCCCGTGACCCCCGTGATTTATCCAAGCTGAGCCGGAGCGTCCAGCCCCTATCGCGCCCGATCCGGGACGCAGGGCCGATTCGGACGCGTTTCGCTCCGGCGCGATTCCGCGATCTCTCGCGGGCGGCGCGCCCTCTGGTGCGGGGTGGTTTCGCAGGGCGTTTCGGCTCGAATTCCGGCGCTTCGTGCCGTGGCACGAGAAATTTTCAGCGCGCAAGAAAGTTTCGTTTCCAAGCGCGCAACACACCGTTTTCATTGTCGGAATCACGCGAGCAGAGGCTTGCCAAAACCGGGGATCCGGGGCCCCAAAACCCCGCTGGTCAGGTTTTCCATACCCCGCGAGTCATTGAAAAATAACGGGTTTTCGTGGTACTTTCAATTTGTCGCAAATTATTTTCAGCGGCTTTTCTCGATTGCAATTATGGAGTTTTCATCATGTGTGAAAGCGATGAAGAGGACTGCTGCTGCGGCGGCCTCCTCACAAGCAACGACGTACGAACTGCGATCATTTCCGGCGAGACCTTCAAGAACAGGACGGTGACCTATGCCGCCGTGGATGGCCTCGCGGTGTTCGAAGGCTGCATCGTTCTGGGCAAGGTCGACGAGGTCGAAGCCCAGACCGCTGCCGCCAAGGACGCGCTCGATGCGGGCGACGATCCCGAGGGCGTCTCTCACGGGGTGGTGGTCACGGGTGCAAACAAGCGCTGGCCCAACGCGCTGATGCCCTACGTGATCGCTTCCAACCTGCCGGCGACCAACCGCCAGCGGGTGCTCGATGCGATCAAGCACTGGGAGGACAATACCTCGATGCGCTTTGTCGAGCGCACCTCCGCCAATGCCTCGCAATATCCCAACTACGTCAACTTCATGCCCGCGACCGGGTGCTGGAGCTATGTCGGGATGCAGGGGGGCAAGCAGGACATCGGCCTTGCCGGTGGCTGCGGCTTCGGTGCGACGGTCCACGAGATCGGCCATGCCTGGGGCCTCTGGCACGAGCAGAGCCGCGAAGATCGCGACAGCCATGTCCAGGTCAAGTGGCAGAACATCCAGGCCGGCAAGGAGCACAACTTCAACCAGCACATCAACGATGGCGATGACGTCGGCAATTACGACTACGGCTCGATCATGCACTACGGCGCGTTTGCGTTTTCCAAAAACGGCCAGCGCACGATCGAGACCATCCCGGCGGGCAAGACCATCGGCCAGCGCAACGGGCTCAGCCCCGGCGATATCGCCGCGGTGCATTCGATCTATCAGATCTGGACGACGGCGAACCTCTCGCGCGTCTTCAGCTCCGCAGGCTCCAAGAACGCCTGGGTCATGCCCGCCGGGCAAGGCTGGAAGAAGATCGATCCCAATGCCAAGGACGGGGTCGAGAACATCTTTGACCTGTGCTGCTTCGCGTTTGCGTTCGACAAGAAGGTCTCGCTCTTCATGGATGGCCAGACGGTCTTCCGTGCGCAACTTCTCTGATTTTTTCAAACCAACATTTATTCAAGGAGACGCCCCATGTGGCATAACAACAAAACCGTATCGCGCACCTTTGCAACCTCCGGCTCCCAGAATTGCTGGGCGATCGTGAGCGGCGTTCCCGGCTGGAAGAAGATCAAGACCGGCTCGACCGATGGTGTGGCCAATCTCTTCACCGCGCTCAATGCCGCCCGCGCCGGCGGCAAGAAGGTCGATGTCTACATCGTGAGCGACAAGATCGAACGCGTGGTGATGCACTGAGCGCCTCGAGGAGGATATGACATGACAGATCCGATCACAGTGACCGTTCAGGTCGGCGGGGGGGCGGCGGCGATTGCCAGCGCCGCGATCGCCGAGGACGCCCTGCCGCCGCCGCCCGTCTCGGGCGACATGGAGGACGAGGACGCGGCGCAGGCCGCACCGCCCGAGGTCTCGGGTGACGCGGCGAGCGGCGCGGAGGCCGATGCCGCCATGGCCCCGCCCCCGGTCGATGACGCGGGCGACGGCGATAGCGGCCCCGGGATTGACGAGGACGCAGGCGACGCCGAAGATGACGGCGAGCCGATGCCGCCCGAGGTCTAGGGCGCAGCACCCAAACCCAAATGCTCCGGGCCCGGCGATCGGGCCCGGAGCGTCACGAGACACATCAAGGAGCCCGCGCGTGATCCTTTCCGGCACATTGACCTTCACCGATCCGGACGCCGAGGCGCCCTATCGCGACATTCACCTTTATGTGGAGGACACCCGCCGTGTCGGGGCCGATGCGGTCCGCCGGGCCGAAGCGCGGATTCCGGTCCCCCAGGGGGATCTTGCCCAGACCGCCCTGCCCTTCGAGATCGAGGTCGAGGGAGACGCCTCGGGCCTCACCCTGCGCGCCCACATGCCCACTCACCCCGGCGCCGACATTCAGGAAGGCGACATGATCACCATGGGCAGCCATCCGATTTCCGGCGACGCGGCGCCCCGGGTCGAGCTCAAACGCGTCCGCTGAGCCCCATCAGAAGAGCCCCATCAGAAGAGCGCGCCCACCAGCCAGAGCGAAATCGCCGGGAAACTCACCAGCAGGATCACCCGCAGGATATCGGCGCAGATGAAGGGCAGCACGCCGCGATAGGTCCGCCCCATCGGGATATCGCCCGCGACCCCGTTGATGATGAAAAGGTTCATCCCCACCGGCGGCGTGATCAGCCCGACCTCCACCACGATAAGCGCGATGATCCCGAACCAGATCGCCGTCTGTTCGGGGGTGAGCCCGAAGTCGAGCACGGCGATGATCGGCAGGAAGATCGGCACAGTGAGCAGGATCATCGACAGGCTGTCCATCAGGCAGCCGAAGGCGAGATAGGCGAGCAGCATGATCAGGAGCACGGTGTAGGGCCCGAACCCCTCGGTGAGGACCCATTGCGCGAGCAAATCGGGCGTGCGGGTGAGCGCGAGGAAGCCTTTGAGCACCTCGGCGCCCAGGAGGATGAAGAAGATCATCGCCGTGGCCTTGGCCGTCTCCAGCACCGAGGCGAGGACGCCCGCGACCGTGAGCCGCCGGGCCGCGAGCCCGTAGAGCGCGGTGGCGACGGCGCCGAACGCGGCGGCCTCGTTGGGGGTAAAGAGCGCCTGCGCGCCCGGTTTGGCCCAGTTCCAGTCGCCCACGATCCCGCCCATGGTCAGGCCGAAAATGACGATCACCGGCCATGTGGCGATGAGCGTCCGCAGACGTGCGCGATAGGGTTTGCGCGGCTCGGCCCGCGCCGCATCGGGGCGGAGGCGGACGTAGACCGCGACGGTCAGCAGGTAGCCGAGCGCGGCCAGAAGGCCGGGAATGATCGCGGCCATGAACATCTTGACGATGTTCTGCTCGGCGATGATCGCGTAAATCACGAGGATGATCGACGGCGGTATGAGGATGCCCAGCGTGCCACCCGCGGCGAGAACGCCCGTGGAGAGCGCATCGGAATAGCCGCGGGCGCGCATCTCCGGCAAGGCCACCTGCCCCATGGTCGAAGCGGTCGCGAGCGAGGAGCCGCAGATCGCGCCGAACCCCGCGCAGGCCCCCACGCTCGCCATCGCCATGCCGCCCTTGCGATGCCCCAGCCAATCGGCGGCGGCGCGGAAGAGCGCGGCGCTCATGCCGGTGCGTGTCGCGAACTGGCCCATGAGCAGGAAGAGCGGGATGATCGACAGACTCGGGTTGGAGAAGGTGTCGTAGGGCAGCGCCTTGAGCTGGGCGAGCGGCGCATTGGCGCTCCCGAGCACGGCCCATGTGCCGAAAAAACCGGTGAGCCCCATCGCGATGGCAATCGGCACCCGAAGGAACACCGCGCCGAGCATCAGCCCGAGCGCCGTCAGGGCGAGCGCAAGCCCGGTCACAGCGCCGCCTCCTCGCCCGCGAGCACCCAGTTGATCCCGCGCCAGACGGTGTAGAGCGATACGAGGCAAAAGAGGGCGAGCCCGCCAAAGGCGGCAAGGTGCAGGATCCATACCGGGATCTGGAGCTCATAGGTCGTCTCGGGAAAAAACGGCCGGTAGCCCATGCCGAGCCACGCGCGTTGCGCGTCGCTGCCGTAGGGGAATTTCTGGGCGAACCCGAGCCAGAACTGGCGCAGCATCGCGAGGCTCGCGACGGCGATCAGCGCATCCCCCAGAAGGCCGAAGGCGGCGTTCCAGCGCGGCGGCAGGCGGCGGGTGAGGATATCGACGCTGACGTGCCCGCGGGTGAGCTGGCACCAGGGGAGGAAGGAAAAGATCGCGATGGCGGCGCCGTTGGCGACAAGCTCATAGTCGCCCGGGATCGGCCCGAGGCCGAGCCCATCGAGCCGCCGGCCGGTGATGGAGACAACCGTCATGAGGGCCAGCGCGCAGAGCAAAAGCCCCCCGCCCCAGGCCATCAGCCGCGCGAGAGCGAACATCGCCCGCCCCACCCGGCGCTCCGCCGCTACCGCCAGCCCCATCTCTCGCCTGCCCTCGTCCCGGCCGGGCGGGACCCGCCGCCCGCGCCCGGCGTCTTTACCCAAGGTGCGGGCCCAAACGCAAGCTGGGCCGAAAGGCGCGCTCGGGGCGTGTCATCCCGGCCCGCGCGCGCTATGAGCAAGGGAACGGGGCGATTCCCCCCAAGACCACCGGACAGGACGCCCGCATGATCCGAGCCCTTTACGATTGGACGCTGCGCCTCGCGCATCATCCCCGGAGCCTTTGGGCGCTCGCCGCCGTGGCCTTCATCGAAAGCTCCTTCTTTCCGATCCCGCCCGACATCATCATGATCCCGATGATCCTCGCCCGGCCCTCCAAGGCCTGGCTCATCGCCGGGGTGGCGCTGGTCGCCTCGGTGCTCGGCGGGCTCTTGGGCTACATGATCGGCGCGTTCTTTTACGAGGCGATCGGCGCGCCCATCCTGGAGGCGCTCGGCAAGGGCGACGCGATGGCGGCCTTCAACACCCGGTTCAACGATTTCGGCTTCTGGGCCGTGCTCGTCGCGGGCATCACGCCCTTCCCCTACAAGGTCATCACGATCATGTCCGGCTGGACCGGCATGCCGCTTCTGACATTCTTCGCCACATCGATCCTCGCGCGGGGCCTGCGGTTCTTCATCGTGGCGGGACTGTTGTGGAAATTCGGCGCGCCGATCCGGGACTTCATCGAAAAGCGGCTCGGCCTCATGTTCACACTCTTCGTCCTCGCCCTCCTGGGCGGCTTTTACGCGGTGAAAATGATATGACACGCACGACTTCGATCCTTCTGGCCGCCGGCGGCTCGGCCGCGCTATTGCTTGGCGCCCTCGCGTTTCAGCATCTGGGTGGGCTCGCGCCGTGCAAGCTCTGCCTCTGGCAACGCTGGCCGCATGGGGCCGCGATCCTGATTGCCCCGCTTGCGCTCCTCTTCGGCGGGCGACTGCTCCCGCTGGCGGGGATGGCTGCGGCGCTCGCCACTGCGGGCATCGGGCTCTATCACACCGGTGTCGAGCGTGGCTGGTGGGAAGGGCCGACCACCTGCACCGGGGCAAGCGATGTGGGCGCCTTGACGCCCGACGAGCTGTTCGACCGGATCACCGCCGCGCCCATTGTGCGCTGTGATGAGGTGCCGTGGGAGCTGTTCACCCTGTCGATGGCCAGCTGGAACATGCTCGCGAGCCTCGCCGTCGCCGCGCTCTGGGCCTATGCGGCCACGCGGCGCGGCTGATCAGCTTTCGCCGCCCCGCGCACTCGCCAGCGCCTTTTCAAGCTCCGGCAGGAACCGCTGCTCGTAATCGCTGCCCACCAGCGGGCCGATGAAGCGGTAGAGCACGGTGCCGTCCGGCCCGACGATGAAGGTCTCGGGCGGCGCGGTCACACCCCAGTCAATCGCCGTCCGGCCCGCCGGATCGAAGGCGATGCCGCGAAACGGGTTGCTGGCATCACGCAGGTAGGCCACGGCCTGATCGCTGGTGTCCTTGAAGTTCACGCCATAGAGCGCGATGCCCTGATCGGCGAGGCGCAGGAGCGTGGGGTGTTCGGCGCGGCAGGGCGGGCACCAGCTGGCCCAGAAGTTGATCACCGTGACCTCGCCCGCGCGCAGCGCAGCGGCTGGAAATCCGGGGTAGCCGGGCAATGTCGCCTCGGTCAGAGCGGGCGCCTCGGCGCCGACGAACATCGAGGGCAATGCACTGGGGTCCTCCCGCTGCATCCCGATGTAGAACATCGCGGCAAGCCCGGCAAAAATTGCGGGCGGCAGCAGGGTCAGGGGGCTAATCCGCATGGCGCGCTCTTTCCCGTTTCTCGACCTCATCCAGCGCCCGGCGCGCCCGGCGCGCTTGCCACAGGCTCGCCCCGACGAGCAGCGCGAGAAGCGCAAAACTCGCAGCGTAGGCCCCGAGGACGGTCTCAGCGTATTTTCCAAGCTCCGGCATCATGAGATCTGCTCCCGCATCACGAGCGCACGCATTCGCCGCAGGCGGATCTCGGTCCGGGTCCGCAGCAGGACGAGCGCGACGAACAGCAAGACGAACCCGGCGATGGCCACAAGCAGCGGGAAATAGAAGATGTCGGCCACGTTTTCCTCCTTGTCGAGGCTGAGCGACGCGCCCTGGTGCAAGCCCTGGTTCCAGAAGTTGACCGCATAGCGGCTCAGCACGGCGAAGACAGTCCCGACGAGGCAGAGCACGGAGGTCAGGTCCGCGGCGGTGTCATCGTTTTCGATGGCCGACCAGAGCGCCATGTAGCCGAGATAGAACAGAAACAGGATGAGGAAGGAGGTCAGCCGGGGATCCCAGGCCCACCACGTCCCCCACATCGGCTGCCCCCAGAAGGCGCCGGTTACCAGTGCGATCAGCGTCATGACGGCGCCCACGGGTGCGGCGGCCTTGGCGGCGAGCGCGCTTACATGATGCCGCCGGATGAGCCAGATCAGCGAGGCGACGAGCATCATGAACCAGGCGTTGATCGCCATGAGCGCCGAGGGGACGTGCAGGTAGATGATCTTGACGGTAGAACCCTGACGGTAGTCATCGGGGGTAAAGAAGAAGCCCCAGACGAGTCCCACCACGAGGCAAAGCGCCGCGCCCGCCGAGACCCAAGGCAGGAGCCCCCCGGACAGCGCCATGAACTTGCGCGGATTTGCATATTCCCAGAGCGACGCCATCACCCACCCCACATGGTTCAGCGCAGGTTGATACGCAAGACCGCGGCGGAAGCAAATGGCAAAAGCGCGATCGTGCCGCAGGAGAGGGCGGCGAGCAGGAGAAGCGGCGTGGTGGGATCGAGGCCTTGGGCGCCCCGGCGGACGGTCTCTGCGCCTAAGATGAGGACGGGGACGTAGAAGGGCAGGACCAGCAGCGACAGCAACAACCCGCCCCGGCGCAGGCCAACCGTAAGCGCGGCGCCGAAGGCCCCGATCATGCTGAGCGCCGGCGTGCCCAGAAGGAGCGAGAGCAGCAGCCAGAGATAGGCGGACGCGGGAAGCGCGAGGAGCGGCGCGAGCAGCAGCGCCGCGAGCGACAGGGCGAGGCCGGTGGTGATCCAGTGGGCGAGCGCCTTGATCGCCACGAGCCCTTCGAGCGGGAGCGGGGCGGTGGCCAGAAGGTCGAGCGAGCCATCGTCGAAATCAAGCGCGAAGATGCGGTCGAGCGACAGGAGCGAGGCAAGGAGTGCGGCGATCCAGAGGATGCCGGGCGCGATCTCTTCCAGGAGGCCCGAGGCCGGGCCGACGCCGAGCGGCACCAGCGTCACCACGATCAGGAAAAAGGCGATGGCAAGGCCGAAGCCCCCGCCCGCGCGCACCGCGAGGCGCAAATCCCGCAGCAGCAGCGCGATCATGCGAAGGCCTCGTCAAAGCCCGGATCGATGCGCGGGCGCGCCGGCCGGAACGGGGTGATATCGAGCGTCTCGGCGTCGAGGCCGAGGTCCACGTGGGTCGCGATCACCGCGAGCCCGCCTTGCGAGAGATGCTGGCGCACGGACTCGGCGAAGAGCGCGACGGCGTCGCGGTCGAGCGAGACGGTGGGCTCGTCGAGCACCCAGACGGGCCGGTTGGTCACCAGCAGGCGGGCGAGCCCCAGCCGCCGTTTCTGCCCCGCCGAGAGATAGGCCGCGGGGCGGGACGCGAGCGGGGCCAGCGCGTAGGCCTCCAGCGCGGTGGAGATGTCGGGGCCGCCGAAGACGCGGGCCCAGAAGCGCAGGTTCTCGGCGACGGTGAGGCTCGGCTTGATGCCATCGGCATGGGCGGCATAGGCGATCGCGTCCGGCCCGGGATCGACCCGGCCCGTCCGCGGCGGCTGCAACCCGGCCAAAACGCGCAGCAGCGAGGTCTTGCCGATCCCGTTGGGCCCGCGCAGGGCAAGCGCCCGGCCCGCCGCGACGCGAAACCCGACCGTCTCGAGCAGGGTGCGGCCGCCGCGCGCGACCGAAAGATCCGAAACCTTGAGGTCCATGCCGTCCCGCCTAGCCGATTCCGCCGGACCCGAAAAGCGCCATCTCAGACCGGGAGCGCGGCGAGCGCGACGCGCCGGCCCTCTGCCAGCAGGACGTTGTAGGTCCGGCAGGCGGGCGGCGTGGCCATGTCTTCCACGCCGAGGCCAGTGGCCTCCAGCGCGTCTTGCAACGCCCGCGGCGGCGGGCCGCTCTCGGCGCCGATCCCGAGGAGCAGGATGTCGGCTTCCGCCGCGAGTGCGAGCAGCGGCGCATGATCGGCCAGGCCGGACCAGGCGCGCGGGCCCGAGGGCCCCAGCAGGAGCGGCCCGGAGATCACCGCGCCGCCCACGCGAAAGGCGCCCGGGGCGTAGCCGTCCACCGGCTGGCCCTGGGGGAAATGCGTTTCGGACAGGCGCATGGGCTCAACCCTCCCAGATCGGCAGGCCCGACAGCACCGCGAGTGCGATCAGGCCATAGGCCAGAGCACGGTAGGCCCGTTCGCGCGCCGGGTCAAAGAGGCGCTTGCCGACAAGTGTTCCGATCAGATAGGGGCCGGCCAGAAGGGCCGAGAGCCAGAGCGTCTCGCCCCGCATCTGCCCCGCGACGAAGAGCCCGCTGGCGACGACGAGATCGAGAACCGCGAGAAAGAGCACGGTGTTGGCGCGGACCTTGGCGGCGGCGGCGGTACCCGCCAGGTAGAAGAAGATGACCACCGGCCCGGTGAGCCCGGTCATCCCGCCGATGAGCCCCGCCGCAAAGCCAACGCCGGCGAGGCCCGGCCCGGTTACGCGGCCCCGGTAGCGCCAGCCCGACACGAGGCCGAGGAGCGTCAGCCCGGCGACGAGGGCGACGGCCCAGCGGACGGTCTCGGGGTTGAGCGAGGTGAGGAGCCAGAGGCCGGCGGGGATGGCGAGGCTGGCGGCGATGGCGAGGCTGAAGACCTCGGCCCGATCCGCGCGGCCCCAGGCCTCCGGCAGGAGCGTTATCGTCGAGCCGAGGCCGGTCAGCGCCATGATCAACACGCAGTCGGCGGGCGGCAGGAACAGCCCCGCGATGGGAACGAAGATCAGCCCGGTGCCGAACCCGGTGAAGCCGCGCACGATGCCCGCCACGAAAATGACAAGCCCGAGCCAGCCGAGCCCCGGCGCCGCGAGGGCGGCGCCGAGCCCGTCAGGCATCCACGTTGGCGAACTGGTTGCCCTCGTTGGCGTCCGGCTTGGACCAGTCGCGCTTGACGCCCAGACGCAACAGGATGGCGGAGGCGACGAAGACGGTTGAATAGGTGCCGACGATGACGCCCCAGGTCATCGCGAAGACGAAGCCGCGGATCACGTCGCCGCCCAGAACGATGAGCGAGATGAGCGCAATCAGCGTGGTGACGGAGGTCATGATGGTGCGGCTCAGCGTCTCGTTGATCGCAAGGTTGAGCACGTCCCGCAGGGCGAGGCTCTTGTATTTGCGCAGATTCTCGCGAACCCGGTCAAAGATCACCACGGTGTCGTTGAGCGAGTAGCCGACGATGGTCAGGAGCGCCGCGATGATGGCCAGATCGAAGCGGATCTGAAGCACCGAAAACACCCCGATCGTCAGGAGCACGTCATGGACGAGCGCAACGACGGCGCCAACGGCAAACTGCCATTCGAAGCGGAGCCAGATGTAGACCAGCACCGCCCCCATCGCCAACAGCACCGCGATGGCCGCGGTCTTGATGAGCTCGCCCGAAACCTTGGGGCCGACCGATTCCACGGCCGTGAAGCGGATATCCTCGACCACGCTCTGAAGCGCGGTGCGGACCTCCTCGATACGGCCCTCGCCGACGCTTTCCTCGCCCGACTGGGCCTGAATGCGAATCATGGCGACGTGTTTGTCGGGCCCGAAGCTGGGATCGAAAACCTCGGTGATCGAGATGTCGCCAAGCTCAAGCGCGGCGAGCGCGTCGCGATAGGCGCCGATATCAAGATCCTGCGCGCTTTCTGTGCGGATCGTTGTGCCGCCCTGAAAGTCGATCCCGTAATTCAGCCCGCGGGTGGCGAAACTCGCGGCCGACAGGATCAGGAGCAGGACCGAAAAGCCGACCCACAGCCGGATCCGGGAAAAGAAATCCCAGCTGGTTTCCTCGGGGACAAGACGCAGGCGCATGTCAGACCTCCAGCGTTCTGGGGCGGCGTCGCTCGAACCACATGATGACGAGCAGCCGGGTGACGAAGATGGCCGTGAAGACCGAGGTGACGATGCCGAGCCCGAGGGTGATGGCAAAGCCGCGCACCGGGCCGGAGCCTATGGCGAAGAGGATCACGGCGGTGATGAAGGTGGTGATGTTGGCATCCACGATCGCCGAAAGCGCGCGCTCGTAGCCGAGCTCGATGGCGCGGGCGGGGCCGCGCGCGGTCTTGAGCTCTTCGCGGATGCGCTCGAAGATCAGCACGTTTGCATCGACCGCCATGCCGATGGTCAGCACGATCCCGGCGATGCCGGGCAGGGTCAGCGTCGCGCCCAACAGCGACAGCAGGCCGAAGAGGAGGCCAACGTTCACGATCAGCGCGATGTTGGCGAAGATGCCGAAGAGACCATAGCTCAGCGCCATGAAGATCAGCACGGCGACGAAAGCGACGATGCAGGCGATCTTGCCGGCCTCGATGCTGTCGGCGCCAAGCTCGGGCCCGATGGTCCGCTCTTCGAGGAACTCCAGCCCGGCGGGCAGCGCGCCGGCGCGCAGCAGGACGGCGAGGTTGGTGCTTTCCTCGACGGTGAAATTGCCGGTTATGATGCCCGAGCCGCCGGGGATGTGGCTCTGGATGACGGGCGCCGAGATCACCTCGTCATCGAGCACGATGGCGAAGGGGGCGCCGATGTTTGCCGCCGTATAATCACCGAATTTGCGCGCGCCCGAGGGGTTGAAACGGAAACTTACGGCGGGCCGGTTGTTCTGGTCGAAGCTCGGCTGGCTGTCGGTCAGCTCCTCGCCGGTCACGACGGGGGCCTGTTCCAGAATGTAGAAGACGCCCTCCTCATCGAGGCTCGGGATCAGCTCCTCGCCGCTCGCCACGCGGTAGTCGGGATCGGAGGTCTGGGTGACGACGGGCTGGAAGGTGAGCTGTGCGGTGGTGCCGATGATCGCCTTGAGCTCCTCGGCCGAGCCGATACCGGGCACCTGGATGAGGATCCGGTCCGCGCCCTGGCGCTGGATCGTCGGCTCGCGCGTGCCGACCTCGTCGATGCGGCGGCGGATGATCTCGAGGCTCTGGCGCAAGGTGCGCTCGTCGGTGGCGATTCGTTCGGCCTCGCTCAGGGTCACGATGACATCCTGCCCCTGCGAGCGGACCTCGATATCGCTGGCGCCGACCCCGGTGAGCGAGACGACCGGCTGGGCCAGATCGCGCACGAGGCCGGCGGCGGTGGCCGCGCCGCCCTCATTGCCGACGCGGACGACGAGTTCATCGGGGGCGCTCTCCTGAAGCCGGATCGTGCCGACCTCGTCGCGGGCCGCGCGCAGCAAATCGCGCACCTCGGGCCAGAGCGATTCCATACGCGCCTGATAGACGTCCTCGACCTGCACCTCGACCAGCAGATGCGCGCCGCCGCGAAGATCGAGTCCGAGGTTGACGAGGCCGGAGGGCAGCCAGCTCGGCCAGCCGGAGGCCGCGCTTTCATCGACGGGCGCGCCCGCCGCGAGGGCCGCGCGCGTGTCGTTGACGGTCTCGACCCGGCTGTAAAACGCATTGGGAAGCGCCAGCAACAACCCGGCCGCCACAAGCAGCCAGATCATCACGCGCTTCCAGAGATCAATCTGAAGCATCGATCCCCCTCCCGGGGAAGATTAGGAGTCCTTGGCGGGCTCGGTTTTATTGAGCACTTGCGCGACGGTCGACTGCACGACCCGCACCTGAACCCCGTCTGCGATATCGACCAGCAATTCGCCGTCTTCCTTGACCTTGGAAACCTTGCCGATGAGCCCGCCCTGGGTCACGATCTGATCCCCGCGGCGCAGGCTCGAGACCATCCGCTGATGCTCTTTCATCTTCTTCTGCTGCGGCCGGATCAGCAGGAAATACATGATCGCGAAGATCAGGATAAGCGGGACGAACTGCGCGATTGCGTTGCCTTCCATGGGGTACCTCAAATCAGGGTGGCGAAGGGCAGGCCCCCCGCGAATTCCGCCGGAACCTATGTGCCCGCGCGGGGCTTTGCAAGCGCTAGCGGGACGCAACCGCGTGAAGCCTCTGCCGCGCGCGCGATTTCACATGGCGGCGCGGCGCTGCCCCCGTGTCGCTGGGCGGCGATGGCGGAGCGTTTGCGGCGCGGGGCCGTCAAATGGCTTGGCAGCGGCGGGTCTTCTGGCGATGCTCGGGCGTGATCCCATCGCAGGAGCCTTGCGTGCCGCCCCCTCGCCCCCGTCTTTGTCTGTCCGTCCTCTCGCTTGGGTTGCTGCTCGCCCTGCCCGGCTTTTCTCGGGCGGACGACCAAAGCCCCACCGCCACCGAGCTGCCCCTCCTGGCCGAGGCCGAGCGCGCCGCCTTCCGCGCCGTGGGCCGGGTCAATACCGGCGGGTACAATTCGCGCGGGCTCTGCACCGGGACTCTGGTCGCACCGGACCTCGTGCTCACCGCCGCCCATTGCACCGGCGCGGCGCAGGACACGCCCGGACACAAGATCGAGACCGTCTTCGTCGCGGGCTGGGAGCGCGGGGAGTATGTCGCCACCCGGGGCGTGCGCGCGATCGAGTTTCACCCGCTCGGGCGGCCCTTGGGGAACCTCGATTTCCGCTATGACGTGGCCCTGCTCACGCTGGAGCGCCCGATCACCGAACTCGCCCCGCTGCCGACTCGCCCTGCCCCGCGCGCCGGCCCCGAGGACCGGTCGCCGCTCCACCTTGGCGTCGTGGGGTATCAACGCAGCCGACCGCAGCTCCTCACCGGCGCCTTCGATTGCCCGCTCACCGGCGCGGGGGACGGGCTGATCCAGTTCGGCTGCCCCGTCCGCTCAGGCCATTCCGGCGCCCCGGTGCTGCACCGCGACAGCCCGCGCGCGGGTTGGGCCGTCGTGGGCGTGACCGTGGCGAGACAGGGCGATGACCGCGCGATGGCGGTCCCGATGAGCGCCTGGCTTGAGGGGCGGATTCGCCGGAGCCTGACCGAAGAGCCAGAGTAGCCCGACGTCAATTTAACGAAAAAGACCGGTGAGCGCTAACCGGCGCAATTTAAGTGCGTCCAAACCCCGGGTTTTGGTATTTTTCGTATAAATTCCCTGTTGACGGGTCCACTGCGGCCCCATATTGATGCCGGCACGCGAATGAAGGAGCCTTTGGCATGACTGCACTAGTCGTCATCGTAGGAGATTGGCGCATGGGCCGGTAACGGAACCCTGATAAGGACCCATGCGCCCCCGAGTAACACCGGGGGCTTTTTTATGCGCAAGACAACGTGTTGAGATGGAGAGACCTATGGCACGCCCCATGACCGGAGCTCAGATTGTTGTTCAGGCCCTGAAGGATCAGGGTGTGGACACCGTATTCGGCTACCCGGGCGGCGCCGTGCTACCCATCTATGACGAGATTTTCCAGCAGTCGGACATCCGCCATATCCTCGTGCGCCACGAACAGGGCGCGGTCCACGCGGCCGAGGGCTATGCCCGCTCGACGGGCAAGCCGGGGGTTGTGCTGGTGACCTCCGGGCCGGGGGCCACCAACGCGGTGACCGGCCTGACCGACGCGCTGATGGATTCGATCCCGCTGGTGGTGCTCACCGGCCAGGTGCCGACCTTCATGATCGGCTCGGACGCCTTTCAGGAAGCGGACACGATCGGCATCACCCGGCCCTGCACCAAGATGAACTGGCTGGTGAAGGAAACCGACCAGCTCGGCCCGCGCATCCATGAGGCCTTCCACGTGGCAACCTCGGGCCGCCCCGGGCCGGTGCTCATCGATATCCCCAAGGACGTGCAATTTGCCGACGGGATGTATGAGGATCGCGCCGAGACCGACAAGGGCCACTACCACCCCCGCGTGGAGGGCGACAGCGACGCGATCGATGCGCTCGTGACGGCGATGGAAACGGCGCAGAAGCCAGTCTTCTACACCGGTGGCGGCGTGATCAACTCGGGCGACGAGGCGAGCCAGCTGCTGCGCGAGCTTGTGGCGGCGACGGGCTTTCCGATCACCTCGACGCTGATGGGGCTCGGGGCCTATCCCGCATCGGGCGAGCACTGGCTCGGGATGCTGGGGATGCACGGGCTTTATGAGGCCAACCTCGCGATGCATGACTGCGATCTGATGATCAACATCGGCGCGCGGTTCGATGACCGGATCACCGGCCGCATCGACGCCTTCAGCCCGCATTCGATCAAGGCCCATATCGACATCGACCCCTCCTCGATCAACAAGGTCATCCGCGTGGATATCCCGATCCTCGGCGATGTGACCCATGTTCTGCGCGAGGTGCTCGCACGCTGGACGGCCCGCGGCGGCAAGACCGAAACGGCGGCGCTCAAGGCCTGGTGGGAGCAGATCAGCGAGTGGCAGTCCGTGCGCTGCCTGTCTTATCGCCGCTCTAAGAAAACCATCAAGCCGCAGCACGCGCTGGAACGGCTCGAGGCTCTCACCCAGCACCGCAAGGACGACCGCTACATCTGCACCGAGGTGGGCCAACACCAGATGTGGGCCGCGCAGTATCTCGGCTTCGAGCATCCCAATCTCTGGATGACCTCGGGCGGGCTCGGTACGATGGGCTACGGGCTGCCGGCCTCCGTGGGCGCGCAGATCGCGCACCCCGATGCGCTTGTGATCAACGTGGCGGGCGAGGCGTCGTGGCTCATGAACATGCAGGAGATGGGCACGGCGGTGCAATACCGGCTGCCGATCAAGCAGTTCATCCTCAACAACGAGCGGCTGGGCATGGTGCGCCAGTGGCAGGAGCTGCTGCACGGCGAGCGCTACTCGCACAGCTGGTCCGAGGCGCTGCCCGACTTCGTGAAACTCGCCGAGGCCTTCGGCTGCAAGGGTATCCGCGTGTCGGATCCCGCGGATCTCGACGATGCGATCCAGGAGATGCTGGACTACGACGGGCCGGTGATCATGGATTGCCTGGTGGAGAAACACGAGAATTGCTTCCCGATGATCCCCTCGGGCAAGGCGCATAACGAGATGCTCCTTGGCGAAGCCGACACTCAGGGTGTGATCGACTCCAAAGGGTCGGTGCTCGTCTGACGGCCGCCCCCGTGGTGGAAGAGTGTTCCGCCACGGAAAATTGCCCGGAAAATGATCAATCATTTTCCGGCGCCCAGACCACCCCAATGTGAAAGGCAAGACATGTCGGCGCTACATATCAAACAGGGGGCCACGAGCCATTCGGCCTATAATCTGCGGCCCAATTTTTCCGATACGGTCGAGACCCACACGCTGACCGTTCTGGTGGACAACGAACCGGGCGTTCTGGCGCGTGTCATCGGGCTGTTTTCGGGTCGTGGCTATAACATCGAAAGCCTGACAGTGGCCGAGGTCGATCACACCGGCCACCACAGCCGCATCACCATCGTCACCACCGGCACGCCACAGGTGATCGAGCAGATCAAGGCGCAGCTGTCGCGGATTGTCCCGGTGCACCGTGTCAACGATCTGACCGTCGAGGGCCCGTCCGTCGAGCGGGAGTTGGCGCTGCTGAAGGTCGAAGGCAAGGGCGAGCACCGGGTCGAGGCGCTGCGGCTGGCCGATATCTTTCGTGCCAAGGTGGTCGACAGCACGCTCACAAGCTTTGTGTTCGAGATCACCGGTACGCCGGAAAAGATCGATGCTTTTTCCGAGCTGATGCGGCCGCTCGGGCTGGTTGAACTGGCGCGCACGGGCGTCGCGGCTCTGGCACGCAGCGGGGAGTGATCCCCGCGCGGGCTTTGTCTCGAGCTATCTTCTGAACGCAAAAAAGAGCAGGTGATCACTCACCTGCTCTCTTTTCATGGCACACTGACTGGGGGAAAGGTCAGGCTGTACGCGCCATGGGGAGGCCTTGATGGTGCAGTTGGACCACGTTGCCCATCATGGCCTGTTCGATCACAGGATCCATATCTCCATTTGCCTTCAACGCGCCGGAGAGATCCGAATACGCCTCGCTTTCGACGACAGCCACGTCACGGGCCAGGCGCATGCTCTTGCGTTCCGTCAGGCGAAACTGGACCAGATCGCCTTCTTCAAGTTCCGGGGTTTCATCGATCGGCGCACCCTCGTTTGTGAGGTATGCGAGATTTCCATGGTCTTCGCACCAGATGACAGCCTTGCGGTCAGCCCGGTCGCTCCAGATAACAACACCGATCATTTGTAACCCCCAGAAGTGATAACGTAGCAGTTTCGATATCTGTAGTTTTGCCCACAACACATTGTCCGGCCATGTTTATTAGAGCGTCTTGACGTTTTAAATTGTGTCGTCATGTTAGCGACGTGAAGCTAATTCGCATCACGCCCGACGCTAAATGGCGTCAGTTCATGGTAAACGTGTCGATTTTTGACGAAAACCCGCTGAAACGCGGTTAAAAATTGTAAATTGGGGGAGACAGTACGATTCATGCCGGACCGGATGCGACACAGCAAACCGCCAACGCCGACGGAACTGCGCAATATCTTCGGAGAAAATCTGAGGAAACTTGCGACGCGGCATGCCTCCGTCGCGGCGCTTTGCCGCGATCTTGGGATCAATCGGACACAGTTCAACCGCTACCTCGCCGGCGAAAGCTTTCCGCGGCCCGATGTGCTCTATCGGATCTGCGATTTCTTTGAGGTCGACGCGCGCGTGCTGCTGGAGCCGGTCGAGGAGATCGAGGAGAGCGAGGACAACGTCTTCGCCCACCCGGAGATCGCCGAGTTCATTGGACGCAACGCCACACACATCGAAGAGCAGACCTTCCCCGACGGGTTCTATCGCTTCACCCGCCCCAGCTTCGTCGAGACGGGGGCCTATCTGCAGGGGCTGGTCTATGTCTTCCGGCAGGACGGGCTGACCTTCATGCGCGGCTACGAGGCGCGCGAGGCGATCGCGCTGCAGGGGCTGCGCCCGGATGGGGCGACGCGCGAATTCCGCGGCCTGCTGCTGGCACAGAACGACGGCGTGTCGATTCTGCTGTCGCGGCGCAACATCCTCTCGACGACCTTCACCTATCTCAACCGCGTGACCTCCTTCGAGAACAACTTCTGGGTCGGGTACACCACCCGAACCGCGCCCGAGGCGCTCGACAGCCGGCGCGCAGCGCGCGTGGTGTTCGAGCATTTGCCGCGAAAAGCCGAGCAGGTTTTGGCGGCGGCGCGGGCATCGGGGCTGTGCAAGGTCGAGGATCTGGTGCCGTTTCACAAGATGCACCTGCGGGTCGACGCGCCGTTCCAGTAAGCCGCGAAACGGGATGCCGAGCAAACCGGCCCCAGGCATAAAAAAAGAGCCGCCCGGGCGCACCGGGCGGCTCTTTGAGGTCTATCGCTCGCGGGCTTAGCCGACCAGTTCGAGACCGGAGAAGAAATAGGCGATCTCGACGGCCGCTGTGTCGGGCGCATCGGAGCCATGGACCGAGTTCTCACCCACGGATTCGGCGAATTCCGCGCGGATCGTGCCCGGCGCGGCATCGGCGGGGTTGGTTGCGCCCATGACTTCGCGGTTCTTGGCGATCGCGCCTTCCCCTTCGAGCACCTGTACCACAACCGGGCCGGAGGCCATGAAGTCACACAGCTCGCCGTAGAAGGGGCGCTCCTTGTGGACCTCGTAGAAGACGCCCGCCTGCTCGGGGGTCAGCTGGATGCGTTTTTGCGCAATGATGCGCAGGCCCGCGTCCTCGAATTTCGCGTTGATCTTGCCGGTCAGGTTGCGCTTGGTCGCGTCCGGCTTGATGATGCTCAGCGTACGTTCCGTCGCCATGGTATTGCTCCTGTAGTGGCGGGCGGTCTTTCGGCGTCCGCGTGCTTGAAATCGCGGCTCGGATACCATGGGGCCGGGCTGGTGAAAAGCGGTGATTAACATGTCTTGATTGACGGGGCCCGCCGCTTGGGCCACACGGGGCCCACCATGCTAGAGCTTCGAGATATTTCCTTCGCCATGGCGGGCCGCCCCCTTCTGAGCGAGGCCAGCGCCGTGATCCCCGATGGCCACAAAGTCGGCCTCGTCGGGCCCAATGGGGCGGGCAAGACCACGCTCTTCCGGCTTATCCGCGGCGAGCTCGCGCTCGATGACGGGGAGATTCGCCTGCCCTCCGGAGCGCGGATCGGCGGGGTGGCGCAGGAGGTCCCCTCCTCCGAGGTGTCGTTGATCGACACGGTGATGGCGGCCGATACCGAACGCGCCAGCCTGCTGGCCGAATCCGACCGCGCCGAGGGGGCGCGGATCGCCGAGATCCAGACCCGGCTGGCCGATATCGACGCCTGGTCCGCCGAGGCGCGCGCGGCCTCCATCCTCAAGGGGCTCGGCTTTGATGACGCCGATCAGCGCATGCCCTGCTCGGCCTTTTCCGGCGGCTGGCGGATGCGCGTGGCGCTCGCGGCGGTGCTGTTTTCCAAGCCCGACCTGCTGCTCCTCGACGAGCCGACCAACTATCTCGACCTCGAAGGCGCGCTCTGGCTGGAAGCCTATCTCGCGCGCTACCCCCACACCGTTCTGATCATCAGCCACGACCGCGGGCTGCTCAACCGCGCGGTGGGCGGCATCCTGCATATCGAAGAGCGCAAGCTGAACTTCTATCAGGGGAACTACGACCTCTTCGCCAAGGAGCGGGCCGAAAAACGCGCCATCGCCACGGCCACGGCCCGCAAACAGGCGGCGCGCGTGGCGCATCTGCAGAGCTTCGTCGACCGGTTTCGCTACAAGGCGAGCAAGGCCAAACAGGCGCAATCGCGGCTCAAGATGATCGAGAAGATGGACATGGTCACGCCGCCCGAAGAGGCCGCGCGGCACGTCTTCACCTTCCCCCAGCCCGATGAGCTCAACCCGCCGATCATCCGCATCGAGGGCGGCGCTGTGGGCTATGACGGGCGTGCGGTGCTGCAGCGGCTGGACCTGCGGATCGATCAGGATGACCGGATCGCGCTGCTGGGCAAGAACGGCCAGGGCAAATCGACGCTGGCCAAGCTCCTGTCGGACCGGCTTGCGCTGATGGAGGGGCAGATGTCGCGCGCGAGCAAGCTCCGCATCGGCTTCTTTGCCCAGCATCAGGTCGATGAGCTGCACGTCGATGAGACCCCGATCGACCACCTCCGCCGCCATTTCCCCGACGACGCGCCCGCGCGGTTGCGCGCCCGGCTCGCGGGCTTCGGGCTTCAGGCGGCGCAGGCCGAGACGGAGGTCGGGCGGCTCTCGGGCGGGCAGAAAGCGCGGCTCTCGCTGCTGTTGGCCACGCTCGACGCGCCGCATCTGCTGATCCTCGACGAACCCACCAACCACCTCGACATCGAGAGCCGCGAGGCGCTGGTCGAGGCGCTCACCGCCTATTCCGGCGCGGTGATTCTCGTGAGCCACGACATGCACCTGCTGAGCCTCGTGGCCGACCGGCTCTGGCTCGTGAAGGACGGCCGCGTCGCGCCCTATGACGAGGATCTCGAGGCCTACCGGAAGATGCTGCTCACGCCAGACAAGCCCGCGCGCCCCGAAAAACCCAAGGTCGAGAAACCCAAACCCTCGCGCGATGCGGTCAAGGCGCTCCGGCAGGACGTGCGCCGCTGTGAGGAGCGGGTCGAGAAGCTCAACGTGATGCGCGACCGGCTCGCCGCCAAGCTCGCCAATCCGGCGCTCTACGAGGGCGAGAAGATCGGCGAGATGGCGGTCTGGCAAAAGAAATACGCCGAGGTCATGGACGGGCTCGCGCGGGCCGAGGCACTGTGGATGAGCGCTTTGGAGAAGCTGGAGGCGGCGGAGACATGATGGACCTGGCCTTTTTCATCGGCGCCTTCGCAACGCTGTTCGTAGTGATCGATCCCGTGGGCCTCGCCCCGGTCTTCGTCGCCCTCACCCGAGACACCGACGCCGCCCACCGCCGCCGCGTGGCGCTGCGCGCCTGCGCGGTGGCGGCGGTCGTGCTTTCGGCCTTCGCGCTGGCGGGCGAGGCGATCCTCGAATTCATCGGCATCTCGATGCCCGCCTTCCAGATCGCCGGCGGAATCCTGCTGTTCATTACCGCGCTCGACATGCTCTTCGAGCGGCGCACCAAGCGGCGCGAGGACCGCGCGGATGATGACGATTTCCCCGACCCGTCGGTCTTCCCGCTGGCCATCCCGCTCATCGCCGGGCCCGGCGCCATCGCCTCGATCATCCTGCTCGCGGGTCAGACCGACGGCGCGCTCAACTTCATTCTGGTGTTGCTGGTCATGCTTGCGGTGATCGGCCTCGCGCTGGCCTTTTTCATCGCGGCAGGGCTGTTGGAACGGCTTCTGGGCCATGTGGGGATCACCGTGATCACCCGCGTGCTGGGGATGCTGCTGGCCGCGCTTTCGGTCCAGTTCGTGCTCGACGGGCTCGCCGGCGTCGGGCTCATGGGGTGACAGGGGCGCCTTGCGTGCCTATCTGACGGAGTGTCCCCAGTCAGGAGCCCGCTTCCGCCCGTGTCGCCCGATCAAACCGCCAATTTCATCTACCTGAGCCTGCTGCTGATCGTGATCGGCGGCTCCTACCTCGTCGCCAGCCGCCGCAACCTGGGGCGCCTGTTGCAACAGGCGGTGGTCTGGGGGCTGATCTTCATGGGCGGGCTCGCGGTGTTCGGTCTGTGGGATGACATCCGCGGCGCGGTGGTACCGGTGCAGCGGACCATCGCCAGCAACGTGATCGAGGTGCCCCGCGCCGCGGACAGCCATTTTTACCTCACGCTGGAGGTGGACGGCACGCCGATCCGCTTCGTGGTCGACACCGGCGCGACCGAGATCGTCCTGAGCCAGCGGGACGCGGAGCGGGCGGGGATCGATACAGAAACGCTCGCCTATCTCGGCCGCGCGAGTACCGCCAACGGCATGGTGCGCACCGCGCGGGTCACATTGGATGAGCTGACCCTCGGGCCGGTGACGGACCGCCGCGTTCCGGTCTGGGTCAACGAAGGCGCGATGGAGGGATCGCTGCTGGGCATGAGCTATCTCAACCGGTTCGCCAGCGTGGAGCTCACCCAAGGAAAGCTGGTGCTGACGCGCTAGTGAGATCATGGCGCGGGGCGACCAGCCCCGAGCCGCGCCCGTCCCTGCCCCCGGGAGGGCGCAGCGTCAGGAGCCGCACCGACCCAAGTCCGACGCTTTGAAGACAACACACAGACCACACGCCGATCACAGCGCCACCCAGGCGAGGGCGCGGCTCTTGGCACCGGCTTGAACCAAGGCGATCCTCAGCCCCCAGACTCCGCCTTCTTCTCCCAGCGGCCACTTTCCTCGGACCAGTAAACCGCCGCGCAGCCCGCATCGACCAGCGTCTTCCACTGGCCCCGCGCCCGGTTCAGCGCCGCGTCATCATGCCCGTCAAAGAGAATGAAGGTCCGCTCCGCGCCGGCGATCTCGGCCACGTCCGGCGCCGCCCCGTCGATCAGCATCCAACAGGCCGGATCGTTCCCCGCCGCCCCGGTGGTGAGCAAGACCGGCTGCTGCGCGTCATATTCGCCCCCCGCGAGCCCATGCGGCAGGAACCCGTCTTCCGGCCCGCGCCAGAGCTGTTCGTCGAGCCCGCGCAACCGCGCCTCATCGCCCCCGCGTACCGCCACCCGCCAGCCCGCGCCCAGGGCGCGCTCCAGAAGCTGCGATACGGCCCGCTCCAGCGGGCTCCGCGTCAGGTGATAGAAATAGACCGCGCCCACCGCGCTCAGCTCTCGTAGTGATCGGCCACCAACCGGTTGAGCGCCAGAACCCCCCAGCCCGTGGCCCCCTTGGGCGCAAGCGCCGTGTCGGTCTTGACCGAGGCCACCCCGGCGATGTCGAGATGGATCCAGGGCGTGCCATCCTTGATGAACCGCTGGAGGAACTGCGCCGCGGTGATCGAGCCCGCCGCGCGGCCGCCCACGTTCTTCATATCGGCGATGCGGCTCTTGAGCAGATCGTCGTAGCACTTGCCCAGCGGCAGGCGCCACGCCCCCTCGCCCTCGGACTGCGCCGCCTTGAGGAAGCGCCCGGCAAAGCCGTCATCGTTGGAAAAGACACCGGCGTTGTCATGGCCGAGCCCGATGATGATCGCCCCGGTGAGCGTCGCGAGATCGACAATCGCATCGGGCTGGAACGTCTCCTGCGCGTACCAGAGCACATCGCACAGCACGAGCCGCCCCTCGGCATCGGTGTTGATGACCTCGATCGTGTCGCCTTTCATCGAGGTGACCACATCGCCCGGCCGCGTCGCGCGATCGGAGGGCATGTTTTCCACCAGCCCCACGAGGCCGATGACATTCGCCCGCGCCTTGCGCAGCGCCAGCGCGCGCATCACGCCCGAAACCACGCCCGCGCCGCCCATGTCCATGGTCATGTCTTCCATGCCGGCGGCGGGTTTGAGACTGATCCCGCCGGTGTCGAAGACAACGCCCTTGCCGACCAGCGCCAGCGGCGCCGCGCCGGCCTCGCCGCCCATCCATTTCATCACCACCATCTTCGACGGGCTCGCGCTGCCATGCCCGACCGACAGGAGCGACCCCATGCCGAGCTTTTCCATGTCGGCCTCTTCGAGCACCTCGACCTCGAGCCCCAGCTCTTTCATCGCCACGAGCCGCTCGGCGAACTCGGTCGTGGTGAGCACGTTGGCCGGCTCGTTGACCAGATCGCGGGTGAAGAACATCGCCTCGGCCAGCGCCAGAGAGGTGGCCGAGGCCGCCTCGAGCTCCTCATGCCTGGAGGCCATCACGGTCACACCGCCCTGCGCCTCCGCATCGGCCGTCTTGTGCGCGCGGAATTCATAGGCCCGCGCCGCGAGGCCGAGCACCACATCGGCCCCGCGCTGCACGGTGCCGAGCGCCAGCCGCAGCGGCGATGCGCCCTTGGCCTTCGCCAGATTGGCCCCCGCCTTGCGCGCCACATCCTGCGGCGCGCGGCGTTCGAGCTTGACCACATCCACCGCTTCGGCCGCCATGCCCGAGGGCCAGGCCAGCGTGATGACATCGCCCGGCGCGGCCTTCTCGAACCGCGCGCTTTCCGACAGGCGCAGCACCGCGCCCTTGGTCAGCCGGTTCACCCGCCGCCCGACCGTATCGAGCTTGCCCGGCGCCTCGACGAAAACCGCGATGCGCCCTTCGGCCTCTGCGACGCCCTCCAGTGTCGTCTCCTCGAAGCTGAAGCTCAACAGGTCAGTCATGGGTCGTATCCTTTCCCCGGCGGGTCATCTGCGTTTCTTCGCCCAGAGGTAGACCGCCGCGCGGAGAATGACCAGAATGCAGTTTTCCCCCGCCGCGCTTTCCACTAACGTCCCGCCGCAGGACGAAACCCGCGAAAGGCGAAGGGCGGCGTGAGCAGAACCGACAAATACCTGTTGTCTCAGCTGCTGGTGCTGTTTGGATTCTTCGCGCTCGTGCTGGTGGCGATCTACTGGATCAACCGCGCGGTGAAGCTCTTCGACCAGCTCATCGGCGACGGGCAGTCGGCGGCAGTCTTCATCGAATTCTCGCTGCTCTCGGTGCCGGCGGTGATCGCCCAGATCCTGCCGCTCGCGGCGTTCGCGGCGACGGTCTATGTCATCAACCGGCTGTCTTCGGAATCCGAGCTCACGATCCTTCAGGCCACCGGTAGCTCACCGGCGCGCCTTGCCCGCCCGGTGGTGGCCTTCGGGCTTCTGGTCGCGCTGATGATGTCGAGCCTGACCCATTTCCTCGTGCCGCTGAGCGCCGCGCGCCTCGCCGAGCGCGAGGCCGAGATCGCCCAGAACATCACCGCCAAGCTGCTCACCGAAGGCACCTTCCTGCACCCCGCGCGCGGCATCACCTTCTACATCCGCGAGATCACCCCCGAAAGCATCCTGCGCGATGTGTTTCTTTCCGACCGGCGCGATCCGGATCAGAACGTGATCTATTCGGCGACCGAGGCCTATCTGGTGAAGGCCGACGGCGGCAGCAAGCTGGTGATGGTCGAGGGGATCGCCCAGCGTCTCGACCGCGACGGACTGCGCCTTTCGACCACGAATTTCGAAGACCTGACCTATGACATCAGCGGGCTCATGGGCGATGCCGCCCCCGCCCGGCTCCGGTTCGACTACCTGACAACGCCGCAGTTGCTGCAGGATCCGGCCAGTGCGGTGACGCTCGCGCGCAGCACCGAGGGGCGCTTTTCCGAAACGCTCCACACCCGGTTCCACCAACCCGCGCTCTGCCTCGTGGCCGCGCTCATCGGCTTCGCCACGCTCATGGCCGGCGGGTTCACGCGCTTCGGGCTCGGGGTCTGGATCGTCCTGTCGATCTTCTTTCTCATCGTGGTGATGATGGTGCAAAGCGCCGTGACTGACCCGGTGCGCGAAAACGCCGCGCTCTGGCCGCTGACCTACCTGCCCGCGCTGTGCGGTCTCGGAATCGCACTCACGCTGCTCGGCATCGCGCAGTCGGGCGGCATCCACCGCCGTGCGCGCGCGGCCGCCCTGCCCGCCGCCCCCGCGGAGACGCGCGCATGATCCTGCACCGTTATTTCGCCCGCAAGTTCCTGCTGACCTTCCTCGCGGTCTTTGCCATTTTCGCGGCCTTCCTCGCCCTGCTCGACCTCGTCGAACAAATCCGCCGCTTCGACAGCGACGAGGTCGGCTTCCGCCAGGCCCTCGGGCTGACCGCGCTCAAGATACCCGAGACGCTCTATGAATTCCTGCCGCTGATCATGATCCTGTCGGGGCTCTCGCTCTTTCTGGGCGTCGCGCGCTCCTCGGAGCTTGTTGTGACCCGCGCGGCGGGCCGCTCGGCGATGCGCGCGCTCATCGCGCCCTTCCTCGTGGCGCTGGTGATCGGCGGGGTCGCCATCGCCGTGGTCAACCCACTGATCGCCGCCACGATCAAGCGCTACGACGTGCTGAGCGCCCAGTATCGCGACGGAATCGAGAGCGTCTTTTCCATCAGCCGCGAAGGCGTCTGGCTCCGGCAGGGCTCGGCCGAAGGACAGACCGTGATCCGCGCCAATTCGGCGAATGCCGACGGAACCCAGCTCTTCGGCGTCTCCTTCGTCGCCTTCGATCCCGGCGGCACGCCGGTGCGCCGGATCGAGGCCGGACAGGCCAGCCTCTCCGATGGCTACTGGCTCCTCGACGACGCGAAATCCTGGCCCCTCGCGGCGGGCAGCAACGCCGAAGTCAACGCCGAGCGGAGCGCCGAGATCCGCGTGGCCTCCACGCTCACCCGCGAGCGCATCGCCGCCTCGGTCGGCAGCCCCGCGACGATCCCCTTCTGGGACCTGCGCGCCTATATCCGCCAGCTCGACGCCGCCGGCTTCTCCACCCGGCGCCACAATGTCTGGTTCCAGACCGAGCTCGCGCGCCCGCTTTTCCTCGCCTCGATGGTGCTCATCGCCGCCGCCTTCACCATGCGCCACACGCGCTTCGGCAGCACCGGGCTCATGGTCCTGCTCGCGGTGCTCCTGGCCTTCACGTTCTATTTCATCCGCAATTTCGCGCTCATCCTCGGGGAAAACGGCCAGATTCCGGTCCTGCTGGCCGCCTGGGCCCCGCCCCTCGCGGCGATCTTCCTCTCGCTCGGGCTGATCCTGCATCTGGAGGACGGATGATGCGGCCGATCCATCTTGGCTGGTTGCTGCTTCTGCCCCTGCTCGCCACGGCGCTCTGGCCCGCCGCGCTTCAGGCCCAGAGCCCCGGGACGGCTGTGCTCGTGGCCGACCGGGTTTTCGTTGACGCGGGCGAGCGACTGGTGGCCGAGGGCAATGTCGAGGCGTTCCACGAGGGCACGCGCCTCCGCGCCGAGCGGATCATCTACGACCAGACCACCGAGCGCCTCGAGATCACAGGGCCGATGCGCATCGACGATGCAAGCGGCGCGACCCTGCTGGCCGACAGCGCCACGATGGACCCCGATTTCCGCGACGGGCTGATGCGCGGCGCGCGGCTGGTGCTGGACCAGCAGCTCCAGCTCGCCGCCGTCGAACTCAACCGCGTGGACGGGCGCTACACCCAGCTCAGCAAGGTGACGGCCTCGTCCTGCCGCATCTGCGCCGGGGCCGGGCCGCCGATCTGGGAAATCCGCGCCACGCGCGTGATCCACGATCAGACCGAGCGCCAGATCTTCTTCGACAACGCCCGCCTGCGGCTGCTCGGCGTGCCCATCGTCTGGCTGCCGCGCCTGCGCCTGCCGGACCCGACGCTCACCCGCGCATCGGGCTTCCTGGTCCCGTCGATCCGCTCCAGCTCGACCATAGGCACCGGGCTGCGCCTGCCCTATTTCTTCCGGCTGGGGGACCATGCCGACCTGACGCTCACGCCGTTCCTCACCCATGAGACGCGCACGCTCGAATGGCGCTTCCGGCAGGCGTTCGTCCATGGCGACATCACTCTGGAGGGCGCGGTGTCGCGCGATGACATCCAGCCGGGCAAGCCGCGCGCCTACCTCTTCGGCGAGGGGCAGTTCGACCTGCCACGCGACTTCACGCTGAGCTTCGACATGGAGACCACGACCGACGACACCTACCTGCTCGACCACGGCTATTCCTCCCGCGACCGGCTCGACAGCTCGCTCACGCTCACCCGCACGCGCAACCTCGATCACGTCGACGCGACGTTGATCCACTACCAGACCCTGCGCGATGACGAGGCCAACGCGACCCAGCCCACCATGGTCGGGGATCTGCTCTATGACCGGCTCTTCTACCCGGACCGCATCGGCGGGCAGGCGCGGCTCCAGCTCGGGCTGCACAGCCATTACCGCTATTCGGACGAGGACATCATCGGCCGCGACGTGAGCCGGGCCAATGCCGAGCTTGGCTGGCAAAGGCGCTGGACGGGCCCGGCCGGGCTGCGCTTCGGCCTCACCGGCCAGCTCAACATCGACCTCTTCTCCATCACCGAGGACAGCAGCAGCGACGACCGCGCCAACACCACCCAGCCCGCGCTGGCGGCCGAGCTGCGCTGGCCGCTGGTGGCGCGTGGGGGCGACGGGGTGGTGCATTTCCTCGAGCCCTTCGCCAATCTGGTCTGGTCCGAAACGCTGGGCAGCCGCCTGCCGAACGAGGAGAGCACGCGCGCCGAATTCGACGAGGGCAACCTGCTGAGCTTCAGCCGCTTTCCCGCTCCCGATCGCCGCGATCAGGGGCTGCGCGGAGCGGCGGGCCTGAGCTGGCAACGGCTGTCGACCGAAACCGGCACGACCAGCAAGCTCAGCCTCGGTCGGCTCTACCGCGAAAGCGCCGATGATCGGTATTCCGACAGCTCGGGGCTCAGCGGAATCGCCTCCGACTGGCTCGTCTCGGCCCAGCTCGAAACCGCCGAGGGCCTCTCGGTGGCGAGCCGCGCCGTCTTCGACAACGCCTTCGATTTCGCCAAGGCCGAAACCCGCATCGCCCATGTGTCAGAGCGCTACAGCCTCGCCGCGACCCACGTGCTCCTGCCCCGCGACGCGGATGAAGACCGCGACGAGACCATCTCCGAACTTTCGCTCACCAGCGCCTGGTCGCTCGGGCGGCACTGGACCGCGGAACTCGATTGGCGCTATGACGTCTCCAGCGAACGCACCGCGCGCGCGAGTGGCGGTCTGACCTATGAAAACGAGTGCATTGCCATGACCCTCTCGACCTCGCGCCGCTACACCTCGACCGACACGCTCGATCCCTCGACCGAGTTCGATTTCCTGATCGAACTGCGGGGCTTCGGCGGCCGCACGAGCAACCGCAACCATCTGCGCAGCTGCTCGAACTGATGAAAGACCAAGGAGGCCTTATGCGCCGGTTTTCCCCTCTCGCCGCGATCCTCGCCCTGCCGCTCTGTCTCGGCCTCGGGCTGCTGTCCGCCCTGCCGGCCAGCCTCTCCGCCCAGGCGCTGTTTTCCCCGGTGATCCGCGTCAACGATCAGGTCATCACGGCCTATGAGTTGCGCCAACGCGAGCGGCTGCTGCAGGCGCTGCGCAATCCCGGCGATCTGGGCGCGCTCGCCCGCGAGGGGCTGATCGAGGATCGGCTCCGGCGCGAGGCCGCGCGCGCCGCCGGGCTTGCCTTGACGGACGAACAGATCCGCGAGGGCATGACCGAGTTTGCCGGCCGCGCCAATCTGAGCCTCGAGCAGTTCCTTCAGGTGCTGGCCTCGCAAGGCGTTGACGCCGCGACCCTGCGCGATTTCGTCGAAGCGGGGATGGGCTGGCGCGAGCTGGTGCGGGCACGGTTTTCCGCCCGCGCGCAAGTGAGCGAGGACGAGATCGACCGCGCGCTCGCCGGCGGCAGCGGCGATGCCTCGGGCGTCCGGGTGCTGCTCTCCGAGATCATCCTGCCCGCCCCCCCGGGCGAAGCCGCCGCGGCCCAGGCGACCGCCGAGCGGATCAGCCGCCTGACCTCGATCGGCGCCTTCGCCGCCGAGGCCCGCGCGCTCTCCTACGCGCCGACCCGTGATCAGGGCGGGCGGATCAACTGGATGCCGCTGAGCCAGCTTCCCCCGGCGCTGCGCGGCATCGTGCTCGGCCTCACACCCGGCGAGGTGAGCGATCCGCTGCCGCTGGAAAACGCCATCGCGCTGTTCCAGCTCCGCGCCATCGAAGAGACGGGCGCGCCGGAGCAGAGCTTTGCCGCGATCGACTATGCGAGCTTCTACCTTGCCGGGGGCCGCAGCGAAGAGACCCTGGCTCAGGCCGCGCGCATCGCCGCGCGGGCCGACAGTTGCGACGATCTCTACGGCGCGGCCAAGGGCCTGCCGGAAGAGCAGCTGGAGCGCAGCGTGCTGCCGCCCGATCAGGTCCCCCAGGACGTGGCCATCGAGCTGGCCAAGCTCGATCCGGGCGAAACCTCGACCATGCTCACGCGCAACGAGGGGCAAACGCTGGTCCTGCTGATGCTCTGCGGGCGCACGGCCGAGGCCGCCGAGGGCGCGGATCGCGGTACGGTGGCAACCCAGCTGCGCAACGCCAAGCTCGCCGCCTTTGCCGACAGCTACATGGCCGAGCTCAAGGCCGACGCGCTCATCGTCGAGGAATGAGCACCGCGGCGCCCCGCCCTCCCGTCATCGTGACCTGCGGCGAGCCTGCGGGCGTCGGGCCCGAGCTTGCCCCGCGCGCGCGGGCACAGCTCGGGGCGGAGGTCCCTTTCGTCTGGCTCGGCGATCCGGCGCATCTGCCCAAGGGCACCGCGCTGCGCGAGATCGCCGCCCCCGAGGACGCGCAGGGGATCGCGCCGGGCATCCTGCCCGTCCTGCCTCATGCCTTTCCCGCCCCCGCCACACCGGGCACACCGACGCCCGAAAACGCCCAGAGCGTCATCGACGTCATCGCCCGCGCGGTCGATCTGGTGCGCTCCGGCGCGGCCTCGGCGCTCTGCACGGCGCCGATCAACAAGAAGGCGCTGCAGGACGGCGCGGGTTTCGCCTACCCGGGGCATACCGAGTTTCTCGCCGCTCTCGCTGGCGTTCCCCGCGTCGTGATGATGCTGGCCTGCGACGCGCTGCGCGTGGTGCCCACGACGATCCACATCCCGCTGCGCGACGTGCCCTCGGCCCTGACCGCCGAGCTGCTGGAGCAGACGATCCGCATCACCCACGCCGCCCTCCAGCGCGATTTCGGCATCCCCGCACCGCGCCTTGCCGTGGCCGGGCTCAACCCCCACGCGGGCGAAGGCGGCGCGATGGGGCGCGAAGAGATCGAGCGGATCACGCCGGTGCTCGATGCGCTCCGCGCCGAGGGGATGACCCTCGCCGGGCCGCTCTCGGCCGACACGATGTTCCACGCCGAAGCCCTGCCCCGCTATGACGCGGCGATCGCGATGTATCACGATCAGGCGCTCATTCCGATCAAGACTCTCGATTTCGCCCAAGGGGTCAACGTCACGCTCGGCCTGCCCTTCGTGCGCACCTCGCCCGATCACGGGACCGCCTTCGACATCGCGGGCCGCGGCATCGCCGATCCGCGCTCGACGATCGCCGCCCTGCGGCTCGCCGCGCGCATGGCAGAGGCCCGCGCATGAGCGGAATAGATGCCCTCCCCCCCCTGCGCGACGTGATCACCACCCACGGACTTTCGGCCAAGAAATCGCTGGGCCAGAACTTTTTGCTCGATCTCAACCTCACGGCCAAGATCGCGCGACAGGCGGGCGATCTGAGCGGCTCGGACGTGCTCGAAGTGGGCCCCGGCCCGGGCGGATTGACGCGCGGGCTGCTGGCCGAAGGCGCGCGCAAGGTGCTGGCCGTCGAGAAGGACGCCCGCTGCCTGCCCGCCCTCGCCGAGATCGCCGCGGCCTATCCCGGGCGGCTGGAGGTGATCAACGCCGATGCGCTCAGCCTCGATCCGCTCGCGCATCTCACCCCGCCGATCCGCATCGTCGCCAACCTGCCCTACAACGTGGGGACGGAGCTGCTGGTGCGCTGGCTCACGCCGCCCGAATGGCCGCCCGTCTGGTCAAGCCTGACGCTCATGTTCCAGCGGGAGGTGGCTGAGAGGATCGTGGCCCGGCCGGGCAGCAAGGCCTACGGCCGCCTCGCGATCCTCGCGCAATGGCGGTGCGAGGCGCGGATCGTCATGCAACTCCCGCCCGAAGCTTTCACCCCGCCGCCCAAGGTCAGCTCGTCGGTGGTCCACCTGACCGCGCTGGAAACTCCGAAGTTCGAGGCGGATCAGAAGGTTCTGGAACGGGTGGTCGCGGCCGCCTTCAACCAGCGTCGCAAGATGCTCCGCGCCGCGCTCAAAGGGCTTGCGCCGGACATCGAAGACCGGCTGCTTGCAGCGGGCCTCAAACCCACCGCACGGGCCGAAGAGATCCCGCTCGAAGGGTTCTGTGCATTGGCCCGGGAATTGAAACGCAGCTGACACCCGGGATTGCCGAGGCCCATTCGCCCGAGGCTCAAATCCAACACCGGCGCGCGACGTTCAGCGTGACACCCGCCCGCGAAGGACCTGCCCGTCTGGTGGACCCAGCCTCGACTACAGCCTGAGTTTACCGACGGCGCATACGCATCGATACGCCGAACACGCCGATCGAAAGCAGCATGAACGGCATGGTGGCCGGCAATGGCACGGGGGTCACGCCAAACCGGATCGGATCATCCGGGTAGCCACAGCCACGCGGCGCGGTCTCACCAGGCGGAATGCAGATAAAGGACTGTTCTTCCGTGACCTGATGGAGGTTTGACGACGTCGAGCCAGGTGGAAGAGTGGAGAATTGAAGAGGGCTCCCCGAGATATTTTTGAACACCGCGCCGAACATGTTGACCGACGGTGTTTCGCCAATGATGCCATCGGGCTCGGCGGACCAGGTCACAGTCACTCGACCCGCCTCAACGATCGGCGTCTCCACGAGCAGATCCGGGTTCGGCCCTTGATTTGTGAGTAGAACAGGATCAGCGGTAAAGCCGGACCCTTGCACCGGGTCGACGGCAACGGGCCCGCTGTCACTGGAGGACATATCAGAGAATGGGCCAAACCAAACCAATCCCTCGAACTCCAACAACTCTTCGGGATACGCGAAGACGCTCGTTCCACTCAAAAATGTTGCGGGATCAGGATCGGCTACGACGATAACGCCCGACAGGAAACCTATGATCCTGCGATTCCAGAGGCTTCTTTGATCATTTACCCCCGATTCAGTCGCACCGGCGGCCCCGACGACGACGGATGATATAGCAACGCCGGCGGTGATGGGGGTAACTGTGACGGCATGCGCGCGCTCTACGCCAACGATGCTTGCGGATATGGCGATAGCTGCTGCGGTAATCTTTGCAATTCCTGGCAACATATCTAGTTCCTCTCGGACACTATAAGGCTAATCCATAGCCTAAAAACGCCCAAAAACCAAGAACTCTGAATGTGTCTAAGCTCGTCGCAAGCCAGTGGCGCGCGTCTTCACATCAAGGAAAGAACGGTTCCCCGCAGTATCCTGATCAATCGGAAGACCCAGTATCAACGCTGCGGGCATAGAGAGTATGACCGCACCAAAACGTCCAGCTGCGAGCCTCGGAGCGTTTCGTCATTCAACCGCGTTGGCGGGCGCATTGGGCCGTTTCAGATAGAAACGGCGGCTGACGCGTCGCGCAGGATACAGCATCATTGCCCTGAGAAGACCGGGCAATAGGCCTATCACGGCTCAAAGGCGCGAGATCGATCAGCAAGCGAGCGGCTGACCGACACGCTACCGAGAGATTTACTCAGCCGCGTCGGGCGTCTTGGCTTCCGCTGACGGCTCCGCTTTGGCGGGCTTTTCCGCCTTGGGCTCTGCCGGCGTCTCCGCTGGAGTCTCCGCCTTCGCCTCTGTGGGCTGCGATTCCGGCTTGGGCTTGCGCGCGCGCGGCTTGCGGGCCCGCGGTTTGGCCGCCTCCGGCGTCTCCACCAGCCCGCTGTCGCCGTCGCTATCGCCGGTGTCGATCACATCGGGCTGCGGCGCGGTGGCCGGATCGGGCGCGGAGGTGTTGTCGCGGTCCTGCCGCCCGGAGCGCTCGCGGTCGCGTTCGGCTTGCCGCTCGCGGTTGTGGCGCTCCTGCTCCTCGCGGCGGGTGTCCTGCTCGCGGGTCGCTTCGGCCAGCATCCGCAGATAATGCTCCGCGTGCTGCTGAAAGTTCTCGGCGGCAACGCGGTCATTGGACAGCTGGGCATCCCGCGCGAGCTGGTTGTACTTTTCGATGATTTGCTGCGGCGTACCGCGCACCTTCCCTTCCGGGCCGGAGCTGTCAAACACACGGTTGACGATATTGCCCATGGACCGGTTGCGGTTCTTATTCCGCGAACGTGATTTCGAAGATCTCATTAGTTACTGATCTAGCCTGTGTTTTGTCCTGGTCCCGTTCCGCGCCCCGTGCGTGGAAGCTCATATAAGAACCATCATGTTCGGCTTAGGGTTGCACCGGGCCTTTCAGGCCCTGTCTCATGTGCAGACGTCTTTTCTAACCATGACTTGCCCCCCGTGACAAGGCCAATGTGCGATTCATTGCGCCAATTGCGCGCCGATCACCACCCTGTCGCGCCCATCGAGATCCCGGAGCACCTCAACCCGCGCGAAGCCGGCCTGAACGAATATCTCGCGGACGGGTGCGCCCTGGGTCGGGCCGATCTCCACAAGAAGCCGCCCGCCCGGCGCCAGATGCCCCCCCACGCCCGCGGCAATCGCGCGATAGGCGCTCAGCCCGTCGGCCCCGTCGGTCAGCGCAAGGTGTGGCTCGTGATCGCGCACATCGGGCTCCAGCCCGGCCATTTCGGCCTCGGCGATATAGGGCGGGTTCGCCACGATGAGATCAAACCGCCCAGTGACGGCCCCGAACCAGTCCGACAGCAGGATCTCCGCCCGGTCGGCGACCTCGTGCCGCACCGCGTTGGTCGCAGCGACAAGGCAGGCCGCTTCGGAGATATCGACCCCCACGCCCACCGCGCCCGCGCGCTCGGCCAGCAGCGTCACGAGGATGCAGCCCGACCCGGTCCCCAGATCGAGCACCTCGGCGAAAGGCTCGGCGAGGGCCGCCTCCACAAGGATTTCCGTCTCGGGACGCGGGTCAAGCACATGACGCGAGACGGTGAATTGCCGGCCGTAGAACGCCCGCTCGCCCACCAGATGCGACACCGGCACGCGGGCCTCGCGCCGCATCACCAGCGTTTCGAAATTGCGGGCGATGTCGGGGGCGAGGTCCTCGGGCGCAATCAGCGTCACCCTGCTCGCCTCAATCCGGGCGGCATGGGCCAGAAGCCGGCGCGCATCGCGGGCCGGATCGGCGACACCGGCCGCGCGCAGACGGGCCACCGCCTCGGCCAGCGCCTTGCCCGCGGTCATTGCCCCATCTCGGCCAAGAGCCGCGCCTGATGGTCGGCGATGAGCGCGTCGATCGCCTCGTCCAGATCGCCCTGCATCACCTGATCGAGCTTGTAGAGCGTGAGGTTGATGCGGTGGTCGGTCATGCGCCCTTGCGGGAAATTATAGGTCCGGATGCGCTCGGACCGGTCGCCACTGCCGACCTGCGCCTTGCGGTTCGCGCTGCGCGCATCCGCGGCCCGCTGCCGCTCCAGATCGAACAGTCGCGTCTTGAGCACCTGCATCGCGATCTCGCGGTTCCGGTGCTGCGATTTCTCCGAGGAGGTGACGACGATCCCGCTCGGGATATGGGTGATCCGCACCGCGCTGTCGGTGGTGTTGACGTGTTGCCCGCCCGCGCCGGACGCGCGCATCGTGTCGATGCGGATCTCCTGCGGATCGATGTGGATATCGACATCCTCGGCCTCCGGCAGCACTGCCACCGTCGCCGCCGAGGTGTGGATCCGCCCGCCGCTCTCGGTCTCCGGCACGCGCTGCACCCGGTGCACGCCGCTTTCGAACTTGAGCCGGGCAAAGACGTTCTCGCCGGCGATCCGCGCGACAACCTCCTTGATCCCGCCAAGCTCGGTCACCTGCTCTTCGAGCAGCTCCACCTTCCAGCCGCGCGCCTCGGCGTAGCGCTGGTACATGCGCAGCAGATCGGACGCGAAGAGCGCGGCCTCGTCGCCCCCGGTCCCGGGCCGGATCTCGAGGATCGCGGGCCGGGCATCCGCCGCATCGCGCGGCAGGAGCGACAGTTGCAAGGCGTGCTCCGCCTCCGGCAATCGCGCCCGCAGGCCGGGCAATTCCTCGCGCGCAAGCTCGCCCATGTCGGGATCATCGAGCAGGGCGTCGGCCTCGGCGATATCGCGGACAAGGCGCCGGTACTCGGCGATCTGTTCGACCACGGGGCGCAATTCGGCATACTCGCGCGAAAGCTGCGCGAAATCCGCGCCGCCGCCCTCGGCCAGTTGCGCTTCGAGAAACTCGAACCGCCCGACAATCTGATCCAATCTCTCTGCGGGAACCATGCGCCCGTCCTTCGCTCAAGCGCCGCGCGCGGTCAAGCCGTTTGGCTCAACCCTCAAGCGCGGCGAGCCAACCCTCGACCCGCTTGCGATTGACGCCCATGTCCGAGCTGCCGAACCGGAGCCGGGCGAGGATCGCGATCCGGTCCGGCGCGACGCGCGCGATGGTGGTGTAATCGGGAAAGCCCCAAAGGCGTGAGCGGGTGAGAAAGGTCACGCGCGCGCCTTCGGCCGATCCGGCGAGCCGCTCGGTCCGGGGCGTTGCCTCGATGATGGCGATAAGCCGCGCGAAGGTCTCCTCGCCGCCCGCGATATTGCGCGTCACGCCGCCGGCCATGTCCGCGTCCGGGCCGAACTCGGCGCCCGCGTGCCAGCGCGCCGGTTCAGAGGGCGAGAGCCGCACCAGCGCGGCCACAACGCCGATCACGGCGATCAGCGCGATGATCATGATCAGGGTTGCACTCATCCGTCTGGCCATTCCTCTACCAGTGATTGCCCGGGCCGCGCGGGGCGGCGACATGCGCAATTCATCAAATGAAAACGGGGGCCCGAAAAGCCCCCGATCTCGGTTTCCATCGCAAAAGGCGCGATCACTCCTCGTCGAGCGCTTCCACGGCTTTCTGAAGATCGTCCTTGGACATTTCCGTCTCGGTGACGGTGGCCTGATCGATCACGTGATCGACAACCTTGTCCTCGAAAATCGGCGCGCGGAGCTGTTGCTGCATCTGCTGGTTCTGTTGCACGAACTCGAAGAACTGCCGCTCCTGGCCCGGGTACTGACGCGCCTGGTTCATGATCGCCTGGGTCATCTCGGCGTCGGTCACGGTGATCTCCGCCTTCTGGCCCATCTCGGCCAGCAACAGGCCAAGGCGCACGCGGCGCTCGGCAAGCTTGCTGTGCTCCTCGGTGGTCTCGATCTCGGGGTGATCGTGGCCCTGAACGTCGGGGTTTTCCTCGTGCCAGAGCTGATGCGCGATCTGCTTGGCTTCGGCCTCCACGAGGCTCGGCGGCAGATCGAACTGGACGAGCTCGTCGAGCTTGTCGAGCAGCGCGCGTTTGACCACGGCGCGGGCGGCCTGAGCGTATTCGGCCTCGAGCCGCTCGGCGATCTGGGCTTTGAGCGCGGCGAGATCTTCGGCACCAAACTTCTTGGCAAGCTCGTCATCGACCTCGGCGGCCACCGGTTCCTTGACCTCTTTCACGGTGCAGTCGAAGACCGCCGCTTTCCCGGCCAGGTTCGGGGCCTGATACTCCTCGGGGAAGCTCACTTCCACGGCTTTCTCTTCCCCGGCCTTGACGCCGACGAGCTGCTCTTCGAAGCCCGGGATGAAGGAGTTGGAGCCGAGCACGAGCGGGTAATCTTCCGCCGAGCCGCCTTCGAAAGCCTCGCCATCGACCTTGCCGACGAAGTCGATCACGACCTGATCGCCGTCCTTGGCCTTGGAGCCCTTGCGGCGGGCTTTGAAGTCCTGCGCTGTTTCGGCGAGATTGGCCAGCGCCTCGTCCACGGCCGCGTCATCGGCCTTGACGACGGGGCGGTCGAGCGAGATCTGGCTGAGGTCAACCTCGGGGATTTCCGGCAGCGCCTCGTAGGACATCGCGACTTGCACGTCGTCGCCCTCTTTCCAGTCCTCGTTGGTCATCTTGACCTCGGGCTGGAGGGCCGGGCGCTCGCCGCTGTCCTCGAAATGCTTGCTCATCGCGCCGTCGATGGTTTCCTGCATCGCTTCGCCAAGCAGGCGCTCGCCAAACTGTTTCTTGAGCAGCGGAAGCGGGACCTTGCCCTTGCGGAAGCCCTTCATCTCGATTTCGGGCTGGGCCTCGACGAGTTTCTCCGTCACCTTGGCATCCAGCTCGTCCGCCGTCACGACAATATCGTAGGCGCGTTTCAGACCTTCGTTCAGGGTCTCGGTGACTTGCATCGTGTCACATCCTCACAGTGTTTCTCGCGGGGTTTTCGCGGGTTCGTGCCCCGCTCTCTCGCGTGGCTTTTCGGAATCCGGGCCCTTCTAGTGATCTCCCCTGCCCTGCGCAAGGCTGCATTCGCAGCAATCGGGCGAAAGACCGTTGGGGCTAAGGGCCCCAGAGCCCCGCGCAGACGTAAAACGGGCCGCCCTAAGAGGACGGCCCGGCAGCAGTGATCCGGCAGTGGTCTGGTCGTGATCCGGCATCCCCCGCTCAGGCGTGGGACGGGCGGCGGTCGATCACTCGGCCTTCATCGCCTCGACGGAGATCTGGATCTCGACCTCGTCGCTGATGAAGGGCGCGAAGCCGCCCACGCCGAAATCGGAGCGCAGCACGGTCGTCGTTGCAGAGAACCCGGCCCAGGGTTTCTTGGCCATCGGGTGCTCGCCCGCCTGGTTCAGCGTGGCGGCGAGCGTGACGGGTTTGGTGATGCCGTTGATGGTCAGATCGCCGGTGATGTCGGCGGTGGTCTCGCCGGTCACTTCGATGCCGGTGGAGGTGAAGCTCACCATCTCGTCATCAGTCGCGTCGAAAAAGTCGCCCGACATCAGGTGCTCGAACCGCGCTTCCCAGCCGGTCAGCATCGATTTCACCGGGAAGGAGACGGTCACGGAGGAGTTTTCCGGGCTCTCCTGGTCAAAGCTGATGTCGCCTTCAAAGCCCGAGAACATGCCCCAGGAGGTCGAATAGCCGAGGTGGTTGTAGCTGAAGACGATCTGGCTGTGGCTTGCGTCGAGCACATAGGCTTCCGGCTCGGCAACGGCGGGGCTGGCGAAGGGCAGAGCGGCAAGGGTTGCCGCGGCGAGGAACTTTTTCATTCGGTAAACTCCAATGGATGTGTGTCTTGCGGCAACACATGGGCTGATTTCGCGCGCGCAGCAATTCCCAGAATGATCACAGGGTCTGTGCATTTTCCAACAGACATCTGTGCGTTTGCTCCGGGAGCGCAGGGCGGCGCGGACCTCGCTTGCGCGCAAAAATCCCCCTCGCATCCCGGCTTTGGCTTTGCTATTGAGCCTCGCGATGCGGGTGTGGCGAAATTGGTAGACGCACCAGATTTAGGTTCTGGCGCCGCAAGGCGTGGGGGTTCAAGTCCCTCCACCCGCACCATCTCTCCCCTGCCAGAACGTCCACGCCGCTGGCGCCCAACAGCTAGAGCGTTCGGAACACCGCCGGCAATTGCTCGGGGAGATCCTCCGCGATCAGCCCCGGCCCGAAGTTGCGGGCGCAGGCGGTGTGGAGCCAGACGGCGTTGGATGCGGCATCGAGCGGCGCAAACCCGCGCGCGAGCAGCCCGGTGATGAAGCCCGAGAGCACGTCCCCCGCCCCCGCCGTCGCAAGCCAGGGCGCGGCCTCGTCATAGAGCGCGGAGTGCAGGCGGCAGTCGCCCCCGGGACTGGCGATCAGCGTGGCCGGCCCCTTGAGCAGCACGGTGCAGCCGGCGCGATCGGCCGCTTTGCGGAGCGCATCGGCGCGGGAGGTCTCGGTTGCCGCATCGCGCATCTCCTCGGCCAGATCGGGAAAGAGCCGGGCGAATTCGCCTTCGTGGGGTGTCAGGACGCAGTCGGGGTGCGCCATGTCGAACAGCCGCTCCGCCTCGCGCGAAAATCGCGTCAGCGCATCGGCATCCAGAACGGTCGGGCGGCCCGCCTCCAGCGCGACGCGGACAAGCTGGGCGGTGATCGCGCCGAGGCCCAGACCGGGGCCGAGACACAGCGCCGAGAGCCGCGCGTCCTCCAGAAGCTCTTCGAAGCCGGAGGGCCCGTCGATCCCCCGCAGCATGATCGCGTCCAGTTGCGCGGCGTTCTCATAGACCGCGCGCTGCGGGCAGGCCACGGTGACGAGCCCCGCGCCGATCCGAAGCGCGCCCCGCGCTGCCATCCGGGCCGCGCCGCCCTGGCCCGGCGGACCGGCGAGGATCAGCGCGTGGCCATAATCGTATTTGTGGCCCGAGGTCTTGAGCAGATCGGCGGCCGTGGGAGGCGCGATTCGCATCACCGCATCGGCGCACGGATCATCCGGCAGCCCGATCGGGCAGTCCCGGAGCGCGCCAGCGGCGGCTGGGCCGTCCGCGAGATAGTGGCCGAGCTTGGCACGATGAAAGCTGACCGTGAGATCCGCGGCGACCGCGCCGCCGGGGGCCTTGCCGCTGTCCGCCGAGACGCCGGAGGGCAGATCGACGGCAACGATCTTGAGCGCGCCCTCCGCCGCCGCGAGGACGTTGAGCCGGTCCACCCACGCCGCCAGATCGCCCGAAAGCGCCCGCGCGCCCGTGCCAAACAGCGCATCGATGCACAGCGCGGCCCCCGGCAGCGCCTCCTCAAGCGCCCCGCCATCAAGCGCGCGCGATGCGCCGCCCATGTCGTGCCAACGCGCGGCATTGCGCGCCGCGTCCGCCGCGCCGTCCCCCGGCGCGCCGAAGGCGAGAACCTCGACCTCCCAGCCCCACTCGCGCAACAGCCTCGCGATCACATATCCATCGCCACCATTGTTGCCCGGCCCGCACAGCACGACCGCGCGTTGCGGCGCCGCGTGAAGCTCTGGCCAGGTCTCGAAAATCGTGTCGAACACCGCGCGGCCCGCGGCGTCCATCAGCACGCCGGATTCGGCCGCGCCGCGCGCCATCGCCGCCCTTTCGAGCGCCATCATTTGCCCGCCAGTAAGGATTTCAGCCATGCACCTGCCTCGGATCGATTCAATTTTGCTCATTAAGCTTGCAAACCGCCTAAATCTTGATCACGTAAAACACCACACATCCCGGCCCACCATGGCGCATACCCTATCCAATTGTGGCCGGTAAATGAAAGTGATCTGCACGTGGCGCAGCAGGTATGGCGGGGAGGACTCCCATGAAGAAAATCGAAGCGATCATCAAACCCTTCAAACTCGACGAGGTGAAGGAAGCGCTTCAGGACGTCGGCGTGCAAGGGCTGTCGGTTGTCGAAGTCAAAGGTTTCGGGCGCCAAAAGGGCCACACCGAACTCTATCGGGGCGCGGAATATGTCGTCGACTTCCTTCCCAAGGTGAAGATCGAAGTCGTGCTCGACGATGAACAGGTCGATGCCGCGATCGAAGCGATCATCTCCTCTGCGAAAACCGAGAAAATCGGCGACGGCAAGATCTTTGTCTCCACCGTCGAGCAGGCCATCCGCATTCGGACCGGTGAATCCGGGTCGGACGCCCTCTAACACACGTTTTTCGCAAGTAAGAAAGGGAAGAGAGAATGAGCAAGGACGCAGTTCTCAAGACGATCTCGGACGAGGACGTCGAATATGTCGACATCCGGTTCACCGATCCGCGCGGCAAACTCCAGCACGTGACCGTCATGGCCGATCAGGTCGACGAGGATTTCCTCGAAGAGGGATTCATGTTCGACGGCTCCTCCATCGCCGGCTGGAAATCGATCGAAGCCTCCGACATGAAACTCATGCCGGATACCGAGAGCGCCTATATCGATCCGTTCTACGCGGAAAAAACGCTCTGCCTGCACTGCTCCGTGGTCGAGCCCGACACCGGCGAAGCCTATGACCGCGACCCGCGCGGCACGGCGGAAAAGGCCGAGGCTTACCTCAAGTCCTCCGGCATCGGCGACGTGTCCTACTGGGGCCCCGAAGCGGAATTCTTCCTCTTCGACGACGTGCGCTTCTCCAACACCATGAACAAGGTGTCCTACGAGGTCGACGCGACTGACGCGTCCTGGAACACCGACACCGAGTACGAGATGGGCAACATGGGCCACCGGCCCGGCGTCAAAGGCGGCTACTTCCCGGTCAACCCGACCGACGAGGCGCAGGATCTTCGCTCCGAGATGCTCTCCACGATGAAGCGCATCGGCATGAAGGTCGACAAGCACCACCACGAGGTGGCGTCCTGCCAGCATGAGCTTGGCCTCATCTTCGGCTCGCTCACCAAACAGGCCGATGAGCTGCAGAAATACAAATACGTGATCCACAACGTGGCCCACGCCTATGGCAAATCCGCCACCTTCATGCCCAAGCCGATCTACGGCGACAACGGCACCGGCATGCACTGCAACATGTCGATCTGGAAAGACGGCAAGCCGCTCTTCGCAGGCGACAAATATGCCGATCTCAGCCAGGAGGCGCTCTACTTCATCGGCGGGATCCTGACGCACGCGAAAGCGCTCAACGCCTTCACCAACCCCTCGACCAACTCCTACAAGCGCCTGATCCCGGGCTTCGAGGCGCCGGTTCTGCGGGCCTACTCCGCGCGCAACCGCTCCGGCTGCGTCCGGATTCCGTGGACCGAAAGCCCCAAGGCCAAGCGCGTCGAGGCCCGCTTCCCCGATCCTTCGGCCAACCCCTACCTGTGCTTTGCCGCGCTCCTGATGGCCGGTCTCGACGGCATCAAGAACAAGATCGATCCGGGCGAAGCCATGGACAAGAACCTCTACGATCTGCCCGCCGAAGAGCTCGAAGGCATCCCGACTGTCTGCGGGAGCTTGCGTGAGGCGATCACCGAGCTTCAGGCCGACTACGAGTTCCTGCTGGCCGGCGACGTCTTCACCAAGGACCAGATCGACGGCTACATCGACCTCAAGATGGAAGAGATCGAGCTCTTCGAGCACACGCCGCACCCGGTGGAATTCCAGCTCTACTACAGCTGCTGATCCAACCGCTCAGACTTCGAAACGCCCGGCCATTGGTCGGGCGTTTTGCTTTGGGGGCGTCTTGCGTCGAGGGCGTCTTTAGTCGCGGGCGGGCGGGTTGGTCGCGCGGGGGGCCGCGCCCCCGGCGGCCTCAGCCTGCGACGGTCGCTTCCAGCGCGCGCAGGGTGCTGGCGTAGCCGCCCTCGCCCAGATAGCGCTCTTCCTGCGGCGTCGTCTTGCGGCCGAGCGCCGCGTTGCGATAGGGGAAGCGGCCAAACCGGCGGATGACCTCGCGATGCGCGCGCGCGTGCAATAGCTGGTTCGGCCCGCCGATGGGCATCCGCTCCATGATGAGGCGCACGCAGCGATCCTGATCGCTCTGGCTTTCGGAGTGCATGAGCGGCAGGTAGAAGAACTGCCGCGCGGGCTCGTCGATCTTGAGATCCCAGCCGCGCGAGATGGCGATCTTGGCCGCCGCCAGCGCGTATTTGTCCGTCTCGAAGGACCGCGCCGTGCCGCGAAACATGTTGCGCGGAAACTGGTCGAGCAGAATGATGTAGGCCAGCGCGCCGCTGGGATAGGTCAGCCACATCCCGTATGCCCCGTCGCAGGCCTCGGCCCAGGTATCGGCGAAGCGCGTTCGCACGGTCTCGTCAAACCCCTCGGGCGGGATATACCAGTCCTTCGGCTCGATCTCGTCGAGCCAGAATTTCAGGACCTCTTCCGGCTTGGCCACGCGTCTCTCCCACAGGTCATTGCGGTGCAACTCCAGCTAAAACCAGCGCGCGCCCCGGCGCCAATCACAAAATGCGTCCGATTGCGTCAAAGGGCCGAAGGCGTCGCTAATTTGCAACCGCCGCGCCCTCCTGTTCCAGTCGGAGCGCGTCCTGTTCGTTGGCATGTTCGATGGCTTCCTCGATCGCATAGTCCTGCGCCGCTTCGACCGCAACCGGCGAGACGCCGGGCGAGAGCGCGGGGAAAGAGCCGGTCTCGTCGGCCGAAAGCCCCGGGCGTTGGGTCATCCGGTAAACGCCGTACCCGCCGAGCACGAGCATCAGCGCGGCAAGGAAGAGAAAGAACCCCTGCGGGCCGGCCACGCCCATGAGCCAGCCGGTGATGATCGGCCCCGCGATCGCGCCCAACCCGTTGATGAACAGCAGCCCCGCCGAGGCGCTCGGCATGTCTTCGGCTTCGAGGAAGTCGTTGGAATGGGCGATGAGCATCGAATAGAGCGGGTTGGAACAGCCGCCGATGATGAAGGCCGCCCCGATGAGCGCGTAGAAATACGCGCCGTTGAGCGCCGCGACGATCGAGGCCACCCCGCCCACCAGCGCGATGATCGCGATCAGGCGGCGGCGGTCCATCCGATCCGAGAGCCAGCCGAGCGGGTATTGCAGCACCATCGCGCCGACGTAGAAGGACGCAACGAACATCGACAGCTGCGCCAGCGTCAGCCCCGCCGAGCTGGCATAGACCGCCGACATGCCGAATTGCGCGGAAAACACCCCGCCGAGCAGGAACATCCCGACGCAACCCAGCGGCGAGTTGTGAAACAGGTCCGGCAGGCTCATCGGCTTGGTGGTCTCGAAGGCGGGCGTCGGGCTGATCGAGAGCAGGATCGGCGCGAAGGCGATGGAGACGAGCACCGAGGGGATGACAAAGAGCAGGAAGCCCGAGGCATCGGGCACAAGGACGATGGCCTGCGCGATGATGATCCCGAGCGTCTGGACGATCATGTAGACCGAGAGCGCCTGCCCGCGGGTCTCGTTGGTTGCGGCGTCGTTGAGCCAGCTTTCGGCCGTCACGTAGACGCCGCAAAAGCAAAAGCCGATGACCATCCGCCCGGCCATCCAGGCATAGGGATTCTGCACCGTCGGGTAGAGGATCAGTACCGCCGAGATGAGCGAGCCGAGGGCCGCGAAGACGCGCACGTGGCCCACGCGGCGGATCATCCCCGGGGTCAGCCGGCTCGCCACGAGGAAGCCGGCGAAATAGGCCGACATGACGAGCGACATCTCGAAGGTGCCGAAGCCCGCCTGGCCGCCGCGCACGCCCAGAAGCGTACTCTGGATCCCGTTGCCGAGCATGAGAAGCAGCATGCCGAGCAAGAGCGGCCAGGAATTTGAAATAACACTGAACATCGCGCGTCTCCGGTCATGGGCTGAGGTTTTCGGGGCGTCATTAGGCGGGCGTCTGCGGCGTCTTCGGGGGCTGTCTATCTGACGAGTCGGCGCGCCACACTTCCTTCACCGACGTCTATATGACGTTTTCAGGCTATGGGATCAGCAGAGAGGCATCGCCGTAGGAAAAGAAGCGGTAGCGCGCCTCTATCGCGTGGGCGTAGACGGCGCGGATCGTATCGGCCCCGAGGAAAGCGGAGACGAGCATCATCAGCGTCGATTTCGGCAGATGGAAATTGGTCATCAGCGCGCTCGCGACGTGAAACTCGAAGCCGGGGTAGATGAAGATATCGGTCTCGCCCTCCCAGGGGGCGATTTCGCCGCTTTCCCGCGCGGCCGTCTCGATCAGGCGCAGCGCCGTGGTGCCCACCGGGATGATGCGCCCGCCCGCCGCCATGGTCACGGCGATCTCCTGCGCCGCGGCGGCGCTCACCTGCCCCCACTCGGCGTGCATCTTGTGCTGGGTCACGTCCTCGACCTTGACCGGCAGGAAGGTGCCCGCGCCGACGTGGAGCGTCACGTGGGTGAAGGCGACGCCCTGCGCCTCCAGCTCCGCCAGCAGCGGCGCATCGAAATGCAGCGAGGCGGTGGGGGCGGCGACGGCGCCGCGGCGGGCGGCCCAGACGGTCTGGTAATCCTCGTGGTCCTGCGCATCGGCGGGGCGTTTGGCGGCGATGTAGGGCGGCAGCGGCATGGCACCCGCGGCATTGAGCGCGGCGTCGAAATCGCTGCCCGAAAGGTTGAACCGCAGCCGGACGCCCTCGCCCGCGCGGCCTTCGAACGTGGCGGTGAGCGCGTCGGAGAAGACGATTTCCTCGCCCTCGCGGATCTTCTTCAAAGGCTTGATCAGCGCGAGCCAGACCCCATCGGCCTGCGGCTCAAGCAGGGTCGCTTCGATGCGTGCGCGGGTGGCCGTGGGCCCGCTGCCACGGCTGCGAAACCCCGTGAGCCGCGCCGGGATGACCTTGGTGTCGTTGAGCACGAGCCGGTCGCCGGGCCGCAACCAGCGCGGCAAATCAGAGACCCGCGCATCCGAAAACCGCGCGCCCTCTGCCACCAGAAGTCGCGCCGATGAGCGCGGCTTTGCCGGGCGCGTGGCGATCAGATCCTCGGGCAGGTCAAAGTCGAAATCCGAAAGCTGCATAGCCTCTCAATTCTCCTCGGGCACGGGCGCCGGGCGGCGGAATATCTCGCGCAGGAACCCCGGCGTGAGGGCCGACAGCGGATTGACCCCGATGCGCGGCGCGGCCGGATCGCCCGTCACTGTGTAGGTAAATCCGATCAGCCCCTCGCCCTTGCGCGCGAGAAACCCGCCAAGCATGTTGATCGCATAGATCGGCGACAAGACGCCCTGCATGTCCAAGTTCCGCCTCTGCCGGTCATAGATTCCATCGACCGTGATCCCAAGCGAGGGGCCGGTCGCGCGGGCTTCCGTGATGGTAAGGCGGCTCGGGGTCAAGCGGAATTTGGCATCGACGTTTTCAAAGAAAATGCCCGGGCCCCGCATCTGGTCGAGGATCCCGACGACGGAGATCGCATCGAGAAGTTGGGCCAGCGCGGGCAGATTCTGCAGCCGCACGTCGGAGATCGAGAGGCTGCCGTCATAGCTGCCCGGCCCGGCGCGCGGCACGAGGCGCAGATCGAGCGCGCCCTCCCGTGCCCGCTCCAGAAGGCCCGCATCGCGCATGGCGCGCCCGGCGTCCTCGGCGGTGAGGCGGATCGCCGTGCGCCCGTTCTGTGGCGAGAGCTCCGCGCGGACCGGCGTCTTGCCGTTGATCCGCCCGGTGATGACGCCCGACAGCCCGCTTGCGCTGGTGAGCTGCCCGCGCAGACCGGTCAGCGTGACCTCGTCGGAGAGGACAAGCCGGTCGAGCGACAGATCGAGCGGAACGCGCCCCGCGCCCCCGCCGGTCTCGGGCCGCGCGCGCAGATCGACGCGCCCGCCACCGATGGCGATGGCCGGAGCCTCGCCCGCGCCCCGTGCGGTGAGCGTGACCGGCGCATCGAGCCAGCCCCCGCTCCGCAGCCTCGAGAACCGCGCCGCGCTGAAGGCGCCGGTCCCGGTGAGCGACAGCGTGCCTTCGAGGTCGAGCCCCGGCGCGCTGAGGGCGATGCGGTCGATCCGGGCGGGGGTGGCGAGCGCCCCGGAAATCTCGAACCGGCCCGCCGCGCCCGGCCCCTTGCGCCAGCCAAGCGGATCGATCCGCAGCGCCGCGCCGCGAAGCTCCGATGTCAGGGTGAACTCGGGCGGCGCGCCTTGGGGCAACGCGATCGCGATCCGCGCCGGGGTCTCGCCGGTGAGGGTTCCCGGCGGCAGGGCGATGCCGAGCGCGTCCAGCCCCGCGGGCGAGATGGTGAGATCCGCATCCACCGTCGCGGGGCGTTCGGACCCGTCCAGCGCGCGGAACGGCCGCGACCATTGCCCGTCGAAGGGTACGCCGTCGAATGTCCCCTCGCCCGTGATGCGCAGCCCGGTGTTGTCCGCCGCAAAGCGCAAGGCCGGCGCCGCGATGCGCCGCCCCGGCACGATCATCTCGCTGCTCACGTCGCGCAGATCGGCGGCGATGTGATAGCGCACCTCCGCCGGGGTCAGCCGGCGCTTGAGCGGGAAGGCGATCTCGCCCGTGGCCGCCGCCGTCCCCTGGGCCAGATCGGTGCCCCGGCCCGAGCGGGACATGAAGCGGAACGGCGGGCGGTCGATAGTCGACAGAATCGCCGGGATCGGTCCCTCCGCCGCGAGGCGCACGGTGGCGGGCATCGGCCGCTGGCGCATGTCGGACAGCTCGAAAACGCTGCCCGCGATATCAATCACCCCGCCCTCGGGCGCCTCGAGACTGCCCGCCTGCGATGTGGCGACAAGCCGGTGGTCGTGAATTTCGAGATAGCCCGAAAGCCCCGTCGCCTCCGGCAAATGCTTCAAGAAGCGCAGCCGTGCGCCCTCGAATCCGGTCCCGAGATAGAGCGCCGGCGCGCCCCCCGGCCGCAAGCGCAGCGCGGCGTTCAGATCGCGATAGCGCGCGTCCCGGATATTCTCGGCGATCCATTGGCGGGGCACGACTTTATGCGCCGGCGGCCAGAAATTCAGGATCGTGTCATGGGCGATCTGGCGCGCCTGCGCATCGGCGCTGACCGACCAGCCCGCATCGAGAGCGACGGCCTCGCCGCTGATCGTGACCACATCGGCCCCCGCAACGAGGCTCCCCTGCCCCAGTTCAATGCGAAACGGATCGAGCGAGAGGCGGGTGTCAAACCGTGCGCTCTCGACGGCGCGCGGGGTGTCGAACATGCCTTGCGGGTTGGCGCTGAGCTCGGTGAAAACGACCTGGCCGTCAAAGCCTTCGGGCCAGCCGTCCGGCCCGAGCCGCATCCGCGAATGCCCCCGCCCCGCGCCGCTGACCCATGGGCTCGACAGGGTGAAATCATCCACCGACAGCACCCCCGTCGCGGGATCGTAGCTGACATAGCTTTCCACCATGTCGAACGGCACCGGTTTGGTCTGGGCGTTGGGCTGAAGCACGCCCTTGCCGATCTGCATCGTCGCGGCCACCGGGCCGAGCGCGCCCGCCTCGTCCAAAACGCCGCGCAGAGCGCCGGAGATCGGCGCGCGCAGGGGCTCCATCCAGGCGAGAGCAGGAAGCTGCGAGGCCAGATCCTCCGAAGCGACCTGATCAAAGCGCAGGGCGAAGCGCGCCTCGTCCTGCGCCTCCGGAACGAAGAGGTTGGCCTCCAGCACCGCGAGCCCCGTCGCGCCGCCGAGCAAGGTCACGGTGCTCGACAGCTCCACGCCACCGGCCTCGCGCGTGATGCGGATCGTGCCGTCATCGGCGGTCCAGGCCCGGCCGGAATGCGCGTCCTCGTAGCGCAAGGTAAAGCCCTGCACCGTGATGCTGCGCAGCCGCGCGAGCCGGGGGGCGGACATCCACGCGCCAAGATCGTCGCGCAGGCGTTGCAGGCTGAGCGGCTCGGCCTCTGCCCCGCCATCCGCGGCCTGAAGGCCGAAGCCCAGATCCTGCGCGCGCCGCACCGCCGCCGAGCCGCCGATGACCGACACCGAACGCAGCATGATCTCGCGATTGAGCAGCGAGCGGACCGAAAACCCGAGGTTCACATCGTCCAGCCGCACTGCCGGCGCGCCGCCCAGTCCGATCGTCACATCGCGCAGCCGCACCCCGGGCCGGCGAAATTCGGCAATGTCGAAGACCATCGCTTCGAAGCGCACGTCGGCCTCCGGGGCGACCTCGGCGATGCGCTCGACCACGCGCCGTTGCACCCAGTCCGGCGCCTCGATCTGCCGCTCATAGGCATAAAACCCCACCGCCCCGACAAGCAGCGCGGAGACGAGAAGCGCCGCCGCGCCCCAGCCGATCGAGCGGCCGAGCCATCGCCGCGCGCCCGTATCCCGGGCCGGTTTTTCACGATCCTGCCGTGTCATGCCTTTATTCTCGCCCCGAGACCCCTAAGATCAACCGAAGTTTGATACCGCAGGAGCAAACCGATGATCGAAACTGGCGCCCCGGCCCCTGACTTCACCCTGCCGCGTGACGGTGGCGGCGAGATTTCCCTGTGTGACCTGCGCGGCCGGGCGGTTGTGCTGTTCTTCTACCCGCGTGATGACACGTCGGGCTGCACGAAGGAAGCCATCCACTTCACCGAAAGCGCCGCGGCTTTCAAAGCAGCGGGCGCCGAGGTGCTTGGCGTCTCGAAGGACGACGTGGCCAGCCACGACAAGTTCCGCGACAAGCACGCGCTTGGGGTGATCCTGCTGTCGGACGCCGAGGGCGACACCTGCGAGCGCTACGGCGTCTGGAAGGAAAAGAGCATGTATGGTCGGAAATTCATGGGGATCGAGCGCACCACGGTGCTGGTCGATGCCGAGGGGACCATCGCGCGGATCTGGCCGAAGGTGAAGGTCGCGGGCCATGTCGAGGCGGTTCTGGACGCGGTGCGCGCGCTGTGATGACGCTCGCGCAGATGGCGGTCGAGGTGCTGAGCTGTGCCGGGGGTCGCGAAAAAACGCGCCTCTCGCGCGCCCATGCCGCGACCTGGTTTGCCGCGCGGGAGGCCGGCACGCCGCTCGAGATCGGCCGGGCCGCGCCCCCCGATCGCCCGGCCAGGCCGGCCAAGCCCGAACTTCTCGACCCGCGCGAGGTGCCCAAGCGCAAACCGGGCAGCCCGGAGGGGCGCATCGCGCTGCTGCACGCGGTCGCGCATATCGAGCTCAACGCCGTCGATCTGCATTGGGACATTCTCGCGCGGTTCAGCGATGTGCCCATGCCGATGGGGTTCTACGACGACTGGGTGAAGGCCGCGGACGAGGAGAGCAAGCATTTCACCCTGATGTGCGACTGCCTCGAAGAGGCGGGCAGCTTTTACGGCGCCCTGCCCGCCCATGCCGGCATGTGGCGCGCCGCCGAGGACACCGCCCACGATCTGCTGGGCCGGCTCGCGGTTGTGCCGATGGTGCTCGAAGCGCGGGGGCTCGACGTGACGCCGGGGATGATCGGGATCTTTCGCAAGGCCGGTGCGAAAAGCGCGGTCGCGGCGCTGGAGACGATCTACGCCGAAGAGGTCGGGCATGTGGCCTTTGGCTCCAAGTGGTTTCACTTCCTCTGCGGCCGCCACGAAAAAGACCCCAAGGTTGTCTTCCACGACCTGGTCCAGACCTATTTCCACGGGGCACTCAAGCCGCCCTTCAACGAGGAAAAACGCGCCGAAGCGGGCCTGCCGCCGGATTTTTACTGGCCGCTCGCCAACGCCTGAGGCCCCGGCCCGAGACCGCGCGGCGCGATTTTCGGCGGAAACCTGCCGCAAATCCCTCAATTCGGGGCATTTTCCGCCTTCCCATGCGCGAGAGCATTGCTGCGCCGCGCCGCGCCCGTTATCCATACGCCGACGGCGCCTATGGGGACTACGGAGCGCCGATAAACACAAAGACATGGGGAGCGGACAGTGACATCTCGCTTCAGACAAAGACTTGATTCCGCGCTGGAACGGTATCTGCCGGAACGGCGCATCTTCCTTCGGTCCGACAGCGAGACGCGCTTCATTCGCCTCAAACCCAGCTCGCAACTGCTCGCCGCGAGTGGCTGCGCGGTTGTGGTCGGCTGGGCGGTGGTCGCGACGGCGATCCTCGCCATGGACAGCATCGGATCGGGCAATTTCCGCGATCAGGCCGAGCGCGACCTCGCGATCTATCAGGAGCGCCTGAGCGCGCTGGCCGAAGAGCGGAATACGCGCGCCCGCGAGGCACTCGACGCGCAGGAGCGCTTTGCCTCGGCGCTCGAACAGGTTTCGGTGATGCAAGGCGAGCTTCTCTCTTCGGAAGAGCGCAACCGCGAACTGGCCAAGGGGATCGACGTGATCCAGTCGACCCTGCGCACGGCGATGAAGGAACGCGATGCGGCGCGCGAAGATGCTCTGCAACTGCAAGCCTCCCTGACCGGCGAAAGCGGCGCAGAGGCCGTGGCCGCCCTGCCCGCCGAGACGGCGGCGACGCTTGAGCTTGTCTCCGAGGCGCTGGCCGACACCGCGCGCGAGCGCGACGATATCCACACTGCCGCCGCAGATGCGCTCGGCCACGCCCAGGATCTGTCCCACAAACTCCGGCTTATGGAAGACAAGAACGATCTCATCTTCCGCCAGCTGGAGGAGGCGATGGCCGTTTCGGTGGAGCCGCTCGACAAGATGTTCCGCAGCGCGGGCGTCGATCCCGACACCGTGCTCGATCAGGTCCGCCGGGGCTATTCCGGCCAGGGCGGGCCGCTCACCCCGATCACCTTCTCGACCATGGGCGAGGCGCCCGGCGCCGACGAGGCGCGCGCCAACAAGATCCTCGACAAGCTCGACCGCCTGAACCTCTACCGGATCGCGGCCGAGAAACTGCCCTTCGCAACGCCCGTCGCCTCGTCCTATCGCTTCACCTCGCCCTTCGGCTACCGGCGCGATCCCAAGACCGGCGCGCGGCGGATGCACTCCGGTGTCGATTTCGCCGCCGGCCACGGCACCCCGCTTCACGCCACCGCCGACGGCACGGTCGTCTTCGCCGGCTGGCAGTCCGGCTACGGCCGCCTCGTGAAGATCAGACACCAATTCGGAATCGAAACGCGCTATGCGCATATGTCCAAAATCCGGGTAAAGGTGGGCGATAAGGTCTCGCGCGGGGATCGGATCGGTGATATGGGAGCGTCCGGACGTGTGACCGGCGTACACCTGCATTACGAAGTCCATGTGAACGGCCGTCCTGTCAATCCCATGAGCTACATCAAGGCTGCAAGAGATGTTTTCTAAGAGCAAAATCAACGAGCCCGCAAAGACCCCCTCTGAAACACCTCGGCCGAGCGCGCCTGCGGGATCCGCGCCGACGGGCGCCGGCGATGCCAAGACCCCTCGCCCCGCCCCAAAGGCCAAGCCGCCTGCCTCCGTGCTGTCTTCGGATCTGCACGTGACCGGCAACATGAAGACCACGGGCGACATTCAGGTCGAGGGCACGGTCGAAGGCGACATCCGCGCGCATTTGCTGACCATCGGCGAGGGCGCGACGATCAAGGGCGAGGTGATCGCCGATGACGTGGTGATCAACGGGCGCATTGTGGGCCGTGTCCGCGGGCTGAAGGTTCGCCTCACCTCCACCGCGCGCGTGGAAGGCGACATCATCCACAAGACCATCGCCATCGAATCCGGCGCGCATTTCGAAGGCTCCGTCCAACGGCAGGATGATCCGCTCAACGCTGGCGGCAAGTCCGCCATGGCAGAGCCCATCGCGACGCCAAAAGCCGCAAGCTGATCCCAGCTCAAGTTTAGATGAAAAAGCCGCCCCTGAGGGCGGCTTTTTTTGTTTGTTTCGGGGGATCCCTTGGGGATCAGAAGTCGCCCCAATCCGAGTCGAAGTCGGTCTTGAGAGCTGCCGATCCGTCAAAGCTGGCCGGGCTCCCCGCGGCCTTCGCGGGTTTTGGTGCCAGTGCCGCCGGGGCGACTTTCGGGCTACGCCCCGAGGCGAGCACCGCCGTGTCCCCGACCTTGAATTGCTTGGTCGTGTCGGTCAGGCGCGTGGCCTCCTGCGCCAGAAGTTGCGAGGCCGCCGTGGTTTCCTCGGCCATCGCGGCGTTGTGCTGCGTTGCCTGATCGAGCTGGTTGACCGACGAATTGATCTCCTGCAAGCCGCCCGCCTGTTCGACGGAAGCCTGCGCGATCTGTCCGACGTGGCCGGAGATATCGATCACCGATTCCACGATCCCCTTCAGTGCTTTACCGGTGGCATCCACCAGCGAAACCCCGCGCTTGACGTGATTGCCCGACGCCGTGATCAGGTTGTTGATCCGGCTCGCCGCTTCCTGCGAGCGTTGGGCAAGTTCGCGCACCTCGGAGGCCACCACGGCAAAGCCACGGCCGGCATCCCCCGCGCGCGCCGCCTCGACGCCGGCGTTGAGTGCGAGCAGGTTGGTCTGGAAGGCGATATCGTCGATCAGGCTGGTGATCTTGGAAATCTCCTGCGAGGAGGTCTCGATCTCCTTCATCGCCTCGACGGCTTCGCGGACCACCGATCCGCTGTTTTCCGCATTGCCACGCGCGTCCTTGACCACGTTCTCCGCCTGCTGGGCCCCGTCCGACGCGGACTTGACCGATGCGGTCAGCTCGTCCAGCGCGGCGGCGGTCTGTTGCAAGGTAGCGGCCTGGCTCTCGGTGCGTTTCGACAAGGCGTCGACGGCCGAGCTGATGTCGGAGGCCTCTTCGCGGATCTGGCTCGCATTGGCGACAACGTTCTGCATCGCATCCTGCAAGCGGGTCACGGCGCGGTTGAAGTCTTCGCGAAGCTGCTCGTATTCCATCGGGAAGGGCGTATCGAGCATGGCCGTGAGGTCGCCCTCGGCCACCCGCTCGAGGCAGACCCGCAGCCCGTCGACGACGCGTGCCTGATCGGCGGCCATCGCCTTGCGGCGCTCATCCGCGGCTTCGATTTCCGCCCGCGCTTCGGTCACATCGCCGCCCATCAGAATGAACCCGGAGGGCTCACCGTGCTGGTTCGGTACGGGTGAGATGCTGCCTTCGAGGATACGTGTGCTGCCATCCTCGCTCTTCACGGCAAATCGGCCCAAAACGCTGCGCCCGCTGCGCAGATCGCTCCACATTTCACTCTGCTTGCCTTCGCTGTCGTCGTAGGACACCATCTTGGTCGCGGATCGCTCAAGGAGGTGGCCTTCATCCATGCCCACCGCCTCGCAGAACGTCTTGTTGACGGTCTTGATCGATCCTTCGACGCAAATCAGCGCGCGGCACAGGTTCTTGTCGAGCGCCTCGAGCGTGGTCTCATTGCGGATTTCTTCGGTCCGGTCGCTCCACTCAAGCGCATACCCGATCGGCTCGCCGTCGCGGCCGCGGACAAGGCCCGCGAAGAGTTCGAGCGAGGTATCGCCGGCGTCGATCTTCAGATGCTTGGGCAGCACGGCCGGATCAAGAAGCGCGGCCACCGAGGAGCCGAACAGACCCTTGAACAGATCGAGGTGGTGACCGACGATCGCCGCCGGATCGAAGCCGGGCACCTTGGTCGCGATATCGTCGGCGGCGGTTTCCACGAGCTTTTCGAAGGCCGGGTTGACCGTGAGCACCTTGTGCTCGAGATCTGTGAGCATCATCGGAGAGGCCGAGGCACCGTAGGCCGCGCCCTTGAAGGCTGCGTCTCGGGCGTCTTCCTCAGCATCGGCCAGTACCGCCCTGAAGGACTCCAGCGCAGAGGCAATCTGGCCGATCTCATCGCCGCGATCCTGCGACGCCACTTCGGCATCGTAATTGCCCGCGGAGATTTCGGCCACAGAGCCCGACAGACGCCGCAGCGGCATGGCGATCCCGCGGGACACGACGATGCCGATGGCGATGGCCGCAGCGAGCAGGATCGCGCCCTGGATCATCTGGACCCGAAGCGTCTTGCCGACGGCCGCGAAGAGCTCATCCGTGCTCTGTTCGACGATCATGCCCCAGGTCACACCGCCGAAGTTGATCGGGGCGTAGTAGCCATAGACCTCATTGCCCCAGGAGTCGTTGAACAAACCGAGCCCCTGTTCCCCGGCCAGAGCGCGATTCACGACATCCGCATCGAGACGGGTGGTCAGAGCGTCGTTCACTTCTGACTTGGGCGTGTCGGTGCGGTAAAGATGGTCGCCGCCGATGACGAACGCGGTCCCGCTCTCGCCGAGACCGGCGGTGGAGGACACGGCACTGTTGAGACGTTCGGTCGGGATCGTGAAGGCCACGACGCCAATCCGGTCACCATCATTGCCGAAGACAGGGCGTGCGATGAAGGAGGCCGGCAGATCAGCGGCAGCACCATAGGGCGCAAAGTCGGCAAAGGCGGAGCCACCATCGGGCGCGGCCTGATTGGCGCGGCGGAACACGTCGGCGAGGCCGGTGTCCTTCCAGGGGCCGGAGAGAAGGTTTGTCGCGAAGTCCACGCCCTTGGAGACGCTGTAGATGATGTTGCCCTCGTCATCGATCAGGAAGATGTCCTGATAGCCCATGGCATCGCGCAAACCGTGGAAGGCGGGATGGTACTGCCGATGCGCGGCGTCGTAGAATGTCCCGTTGTCCGCCGCGGTCATGGCCGCTTTCTCATCGGTGCCGTTGGGATTGTCGGTGATGTAGATCTGCTGGAGTTCCGACGCCGGATCCCCAATCCACTGGTAGGCGCGGGCAAAGGCCGACATCGCGCCAACAACCCCGGGGCTTCCGGCCTGCAACTGAATGTCGCGCTCGATCTCGGCGAGCATCTGTTCGAGAGTCTGGACCTGAAGCTGGGCGATACCTTCGAGCTTCGATCCGGCCTCTTCTTCGAGGGTCGACCTCATGCTCTGATAGGAAAAGTAGCTCAGCCCAGTGATCGAAGCGACGATAAGAAGAGAAATGATGATGGGGAGCTTTGCCCCGATCGACATGTTCTGCAGTTTGGACAGCATTTGGGGATCCCTTGACACGGTAGCGCTCAGACAGGCCGACGACGTGGCCCGGGATGGGTCGCGCATCAGATTGCCAATTTGGGAGCACCTTGGTGGGGGAGCTTTAAAAAAACTGTTTACGCCATGGAAATTCAACGTGCGCAGACACAAGGCCTTTGCCTCTAATTTTCAAGGCTATGATATGTATACACTTTTTATAGAGAGGCGGTTTCTATCGCCTCGACCACCTGCCCCACAACCTGCTCCAGCTGCGCCTGATTCTCGCATTCCGCCATGACGCGGATGAGCGGTTCTGTCCCGGATTTCCGGATGAGAAGACGACCGGAGCCGGAAAGCGCGGTCTCGGCCGCCGCGATCGCGGATTTGACCTCCGCCGCCTCCAGCGGGGCGTCTCCGGCCCCGTATCGCACGTTGCGCAGCAGTTGCGGGACCGTCTCGAAGCGCCGCGCGAGGGTGCTGGCGCTGGCGTTGCTGCGCACCATCTCGGCGAGGAACTGAAGCGCGGCCATGAGCCCGTCGCCGGTGGTGGCGTAATCGGTCATGACGATATGTCCCGATTGCTCGCCGCCGAGGTTGAACCCGCCGCTGCGCATGCGCTCAACCACGTAGCGATCGCCGACCCCGGTGCGCTCGAGCCCGACCCCGCGCTCCGCGAGAAAGCGCTCCAGCCCGAGGTTGGACATGACCGTGGCAACAAGCGCGCCGCCCGCAAGCCGGCCCTCGGCGGCCCAGCGTTCGGCAAACAGGGCCATGATCTGATCGCCATCCGCGACCGCCCCGGTCTCGTCGATCAGGATGACCCGATCCGCGTCGCCATCGAGGCAGATCCCCACATCCGCGCCATGGGCCACGACCTGCTCGGCGGCGGCCTGCGGCTTGGTGGAGCCGCAATTTGCGTTGATGTTCTTGCCATTGGGCGTAACGCCCATCGGGATCACCTCGGCCCCAAGCTCCCACAATACTTCGGGCGCCGCGCGATAGGCTGCTCCGTTGGCGCAATCGATCACGACCTTGACCCCTTCGAGCGTCATGCCCTGCGGGAAGCTGCTTTTCACCCGTTCGATATAGCGGAAGCGGCCGTCGTCGATCCGCTTGGCGCGGCCGATGTTCTCAGCTTGCGCGGGCTCGACCCCCTCGGCGACCAGCGCCTCAATCTCGACCTCGGCGTCATCGGAGAGCTTGAATCCGTCGGGGCCGAAGAACTTGATCCCGTTGTCCTGATGCGGGTTGTGGCTGGCCGAGATCATGATCCCCAGATCGGCGCGCATCGACGGCGTCAGAAGGCCCACCGCGGGCGTCGGGACCGGGCCGAGCAGCAACACATTCATGCCCGTGGAGGTGAGCCCCGCGGTCAGGGCGTTTTCGAACATGTAGCCCGACAGGCGGGTGTCCTTGCCGATGACAACCCGGTGCGCCGCCGATCCACCGCGGCGGAAATAGCGGCCCGCCGCGGCCCCGATGCGCAGCGCCATCTCGGCGGTCATGGGCGCCGTGTTCGCTGTGCCGCGCACACCGTCCGTGCCGAAAAGCTTGGGTGGGATATCCTTGGCCATGTCAGTGGCTCCCTGTTGTGGCGGCGCGGTAGAGGCAGATGCCTTGCGCGGTTTCGGCCACGTCATGAACGCGCAGCACCTGCACCCCTTGTGAGACGGCGGCGAGGGCGACGGCAAGCGAGCCCGGCATCCGCGCCCCGGCCTCCGCCGCCCCGGAGATCGTGCCGATGAACCGCTTGCGCGAGACGCCGAGCAGGATCGGCAGGCAGAGCCCGTGAAACAGGCTGATCCGCGCCAGAAGCGCGAGATTATGCGCGACGGTTTTGCCAAAGCCGATGCCGGGATCGATCATGATCCGATCGCGCGGAATGCCCGCCTCGACGGCCGCATCGACGCGCGCGCCGAGATAGTCGTAGACCTCGAGCAGCACATCGTCATAGCGCGGATCGTTCTGCATTGTCTGCGGCGCGCCTTGGGAATGCATGAGGCACACGGGCGTGCTGGTGTCGGCCGCGAGGGTCATGAGGGCGGGATCGAAGCCGAGCGCGGCCACGTCGTTGATCATGTCGGCGCCGGCTTCGAGCGCGGCTTCGGCGACGGGCGCCTTGCGGGTGTCGATGGAAATCGGGGTCGCGATCTCCTGGCGAAGCGCGGCGATCACGGGGGCCGTGCGAGCGATTTCCTCGGTGATGGCAACCTCATCCGCGCCCGGGCGCGTCGATTCGCCACCGATGTCGATCATGTCGGCCCCCGCCGCCACCATCGCGCGGGCCTGAGCGAGCGCGGACTTCGGCTCGCGGAAGAGGCCCCCGTCGGAAAAACTGTCGGGCGTGACATTGAGGATGCCCATGATCGAGGGGCGCTCGAAACCCAGCCCCGCCATGCGGCGGCGCGGCGCGCTCAGGCGGCTCCGCCACGGTTCGGGCAGGTCCGAGGCGGGGATGACTTCCGGCGCGCGCCCCCGTTCGAGGCATTCGACATGGGTGAACCAGCACCAGCCGCCAGCGAGCGACAGGGCCCCCTCGGGCCGGCCGGGGCCGGTTTGGGCGATCGGGCGGAAATACTGGCTCATGCGGGGATCATCGCCGGGTCAGATTGTTGGGCTCTGCACGGAGACGAGGCTCACGGGACAGGGCGCCGAGGCGGGCGGGCGGGCGCCGACAACGGTCAGCTCCGTCGCCTTCACCTCGCCGGCGAACCACGACACCAGCTCCAGCGCATCCTGCGGCGCCGCCATCGGCCCGCCGACCGCATCGAGCACGACCTTGGACGGCGCCCAGACGCTCAGCTGCCCGTTGCGCATGCCCCAGTCCAGTTCGGTCCGCGAGCCGGTCACAACGCAGCGCCGGTCACAGCTCGCGAGAACCCAGGCGTTTTGCTCGATGGCCAGAAGATCCACCCGTCGTTGCACGAGCGGACGGCCCTCGATCCGCGGCGCGGGCATATCCGGCGCCCCGACGCAGAGAATGACCGGATCGGCGCTCGCATCGAGTTGGTCAATCCAGGATTTGAGATGCGGCGCGGTGAAGGCCTCGTTGGAGACATAGATCACGCGCGGATGCGGAACCGGATCTGCGTCCTCGGGCGCCGCAAGATCCCGGCGCGCGCGGACGATTTCGACCCCGAGCGCCCCCGGCCCCCGGTCGAGCTTCTCGATCCGGACGAAAACGCGCACGGCCTGAGGCTCATGCAAGATGCGCTCGGCCACACGGTCTGCCAATGTTTCCAAAAGGTTGAGCCGCTCCGCGCGGAGCTCGAAAGCGATCGCCTCGGTCACGCGGTCATAAGAGAGGATGCGGTCCACGTCATCGCCAAGCGGCGCCTCCATCGGCGCGACCTCGACCACCACGTTGAAACAGATCCGCTGGGAAATCCCGCGCTCGGCCTGAAACGCGCCGATCTCGACTTCGACGGTGTGATCGCGCAGCGAGATCCGGTCCAGCGGACGGTCCTGCCCCATGGACGAGGCGGCAGCCCGCTCGTCGGGATGCGCGAATGCAAGGCGAACTTCGTTGCTCATGAGCCCTCCACGGCTGCGGGCATCTCCCGCGCCCCGCCTGTTTCTAACAGGGGGGAAAGCCATGGGAAAGCCCGTCTGCGCCCGCGCGCGCCGGCGCGGCGCGGATCAGCCGCGGTAGAAGTGGTGCACCCCGATCGTCGCCGTCCGGCGGAACACGCGCGACCAGCTCGGGCTCACGTGTTTGGTGTGGTAAAAAAGCGCGCCGTTGGTGAGCGTTTTGGGCATACCGTCAAGTGCCGCACGGGCGATCTTGCCCACGCGCTGCCAGGCCCGCTCTTCGGCGATGATCTCTTTCTTGCCATCGCAGGTATAGGTGAACTGGCATTGATATTTCCGGCCCGTGCCTTGGGTGATCACGCCGCAAACCGAGTTGGGGAACTTTGCGCTCTTGACCCGGTTGAGAATGACCTCGGCGACGGCAAACTGACCCTCGACCGTCTCGCCCCGCGCCTCGAAGTAGAGCGCCTCGGCAAGGCAGCGCCACTGTTCGTCGCCGCTCGCCTTGGGCAGCTTGGCGATGAAATCGCGGGTGTAGCGGATCTGCGGGAAGCTCTTGCGCAAGGGCACGTTGAGGTCCCGAAGCTGTTCGGTGTCGAGGCTCGCGAGAACCTGATCCTCTGCGGTCACCAAAGATTTGAGGCGATCCGCCGTTTCGGCCTGAGCGGTGGCAGCCGCGAGGCCAAGGAGCAGTCCAACGCTCCAAAGCATTTTATTAAACATCTCTTCCGTCCCCCAGGATCGGTATCGGTCCAACCATCGTTATCGATCGAGGCGGATACCCCAGAGTCACCCGGCGGTCCACCCTGCCCGCCCTCCGCCCCCTCCAAGCGGCGAAAACCTGCCGTCTGGGGCGCTCTTGGCGCGAAACCTCAGGGTTTGCCGGGGGTCTGGTCTCTGGCGGCGATGGCAAGCCGGGCGGCGGCGAGTCGCGCCACGGGCACGCGGAAGGAGGAGCAGGACACATAGTCGAACCCCAGATCGCGGCAGACGGCGATGGATTCGGGGTTTCCCCCGTGCTCGCCGCAGATCGACAGGGTTATACCGGGGCGCGCGCCGCGTCCGCGCACCGCGCCGATCGCCAGAAGCTCGCCGACCCCATCGGTGTCGAGCGTGTGGAACGGGTCTTCGGGAAAGACCCCGGCGCTGACATAGGCCGACATGAAGCGCCCCGCGTCATCGCGCGAGAGGCCATAGGTCATCTGGGTGAGGTCGTTCGTTCCGAAGCTGAGGAAATCGGCGTGGTTGGCGATGTCGCCGGCCCGCAGCGCGGCGCGCGGGGTCTCTACCATAACGCCCAGCCGGAAGGCGACATCCTGCCCCGTTTCATTGCGGACCGCGGCGGCCACCGCATCGATGCGCGTCTTGACCAGCTCGACCTCGCGGCGCGCCGAGACCAGCGGGATCATGATCTCCGGCACCACCGGCTCGCCCTTGCGCGAGGCCGCGACACTCGCCTCGAAAATCGCGCGCGCCTGCATGTCATAGATCTCGGGCACAGTGATCCCGAGCCGCACCCCGCGCATGCCCAGCATCGGGTTGTATTCCGCCAGCGCCTCGACCCGCCGCGTCACATCCGACATCGGCAGATCCAGCGCCTCGGCCAGCTCGCGCAGCCCGGTCCGGTCGGTGGGCAGGAATTCGTGCAACGGCGGATCGAAGAGGCGGATGCAGACCGGCATGCCCGCCATGATGTCGAAAAGCGCGCTGAAATCCGCGCGCTGCATCGGCAGCAACAGATCGAGCGCGACGCGCCGGTCTTCGGCCACGTTGGCAAAGATCATCTCGCGCATGGCCCGCAGCCGCTCGGCATCGAAGAACATGTGCTCGGTGCGGCACAGCCCGATCCCCTGGGCCCCGAAATTCCGCGCCGTCTGCGCGTCCTGCGGCGTATCGGCATTGGCGCGCACGTCGATATCGCGGCACGCATCGGCCCAGCTCATGAGCTCCTGAAACGCGTCGTCGAGCGCGGGCTCCTGTAGCGCCGGGCTGCCCGCGAGGACGCGCCCGCCCGTGCCGTCGACCGTCAGCGTATCGCCCTCGGAAAAGACCCGCCCGTCGGGCATGACGAGGCGCCGCATACGCAGCTCGAACCGGATCTCGGAGGCCCCGACGACACACGGCACCCCAAGCCCGCGCCCGATCACCGCCGCGTGGCTCGTCATCCCGCCCCGTTCCGTCAAAACCGCCGAGGCCGCATGCACCCCGCGCACGTCCTCCGGCCCCGTCTCGCGCCGCACAAGCACACAGGCCTCCCCCCGCGCCGCGGCCAGTTGCGCCGCATCCGCCGAGAAGACGAGCCGGCCGGTCGCCGCGCCGGGGCTGGCCGCCACCCCCCGCGCGAGGACGTCGAGCGGCGCGTTAGGGTCGAGTTGCTGGTGCAGCAGCTCGGTCAGAGCCTTGGGCTCGATCCGCATCAACGCCTCATCTCGTGGGATGATCCCGTCGCGCGCCAGCTGCACCGCGATCCGCACCGCCGCCCGGGACGAGCGCGAAACGCGTACCCCGTCAAGAATGTGCAACTGCCCGTCCTGCAGGGTAAACTCGACCTGCATCTCCTCGCGCAGCCGCTCCCGCATCCGCGCGGCATGCGCCTTGAGCGCGGCGAAAGCCTCCGGCACCTCTTCCTCCAGCGAGGGCCCGCGCGGATCCCGCTCCAGAAACAGCGCCCGCGCTCCGGGCTCCAGGGCTTCTCGCCCCTGGCTCTGCGAAAGATACCGCCCGGTGACCTGCGCCATGCCGGTCTGCGAGCTCACGATCTGCAACACGCCCGAGCCGCTCTCGCCGCGCCCAAGCCCAAGCGCCAGCCGCTGGACCACGAGCCCGAGCCCCGCATCCGCCGGCGCGCCCTTCGCCTCGCGCAACAGCCGCGCCGATGTCCCCTCCCAGGCCCGCGCCATGGATTGCAGGACCTCCGAAAGCTGAACCTCAAGCGCCTGCGGGAACGGCTCCTCGGCTTCATCCTCATAGGCGGCCAGCGCGCGCTCCAACGCCGCCCCGAGATCCTCGGGCAGATCGTCAAACATATCCGGATCGAGCCGCGCGACATCGATCGCGTAGGTCTGAACGAAGCGCAGATACAGCGCCTTTGCCGCCACCTCGCCGATCACCGGGATCAGCGCGGCACAGGTCTCATCGCTCATCCCGATATTGAGGATCGCCCCCGGCCCGCCCCAGTCGGGATCCTGGCTTGACGGCCGGACACAGAGCAAGGGCGCCGCGCCGAAGGGCGCCAGCAAACTGCCAAGATCGGAAATCGCCCCCTGCGCGATCCGGTGCACCGCATCGAATGAAAGCGCGACCGTCGTCGGGACCGGCAGATCAAGCCGAATGAGCCGCTGCAAACACTTCGCGCGCCCGCCATGGCTCTCGGACGAAAGCGTCGCGGTGGCGGTGATCAACGTGTGATCGCGGGTCTGCTGGAGCATTCGGGCTATCCTGATGTCGCAGCCGCAGCATAACCACCCCGCTCAGCCACGCAAGCGCCACCACGCGGGCCGGGCACCGGAAGGCGCCCCGCGCCGACGCGGGCGGGGAGGCTTCGATGGCCTCCCCGCCCGCCCGTTCTCACGCCGGTCTCAGCCCTCGAGCCGCGTCAGATCGGCGACGGTGCCGCAGATCCGTCGAATCTGCCCCAGAAGGTTCAGCCGGTTGCGCCGGACAATCTCGCTCTCGGCATTGATCTGCACCGTTTCGAAGAACGCGTCGATCGGCGCGCGCAGCGCGGCCATCCCGGCCATCGCGTCGCCATATCGCTCCGCCTTCGCCGCCGCCGCGATCTCCGGCCCCTTGGCCTCCAGATCGTTGAAAAGCGCGCGCTCCTCGTCGGCTTCGGCGTATTTCGCGTCCGCCCCAAAGGAATATTCGACCCCGTCTTTCGCTTCGGCCTGGGCGAGGATGTTGTTCGCCCGCCGGAACCCTTGCACAAGGTTAGTGCCCTCTTCGGTCTCGACAAATGCCCCCAGCGCGCGCGCCCGCGCGACCACCGAGGCCAGATCGTCTCCGCCCTCCATCTCGAGGCAGGCGTCGATCACATCGTGGCGCAGCCCCTCGTCGCGCAGGTGGACCTTGAGACGATCATGCACGAACCCGAGCAGATCCGCCGCAAGGCCCTCGCCCGCGCCCTCATGCCGGGCAAGCTGCGCGTCAAATTGCGCGCCGAGCGGCAGGCGCAGCCCGTTGCTCAACACGATCCGGATCACCCCGAGCGCCGCGCGGCGCAGGGCGAACGGGTCTTTCGAGCCGGTGGGTTTTTCGTCAATCGCCCAGAACCCGGTCAGAAGATCGATCTTGTCGGCCAGCGCCACAGCCACCGACACCGGCTCGACCGGCACGTCATCCGACGGCCCCAGTGGCGCGTAGTGATCGCGCGCCGCATCCGCCACCGGCTGCGCCAGACCCGCCTTCATCGCGTAATACCGCCCCATGATCCCCTGCAACTCGGGGAACTCATAGACCATTTCGGAGGACAGATCCGCCTTGGCGATCTCTGCCGCGAGGCGGGCCTGCGCGGGATCGGCGCCAACGCCCGGCGCGATCTCTTCGGCCAATGCCGCGATCCGCGCGATGCGGGCGCCCTGGCTTCCGAGCTTGTTGTGGAAGGTGACGTTCTCGAGCGGCGCGGCCATCGCCTGCAACCCCTCGCGCTCCACCGTGCGCAGATCGTTCTCCCAGAAGAACTTGGCATCCGAGAGCCGCGCCGAGAGCACCTTCTGATTGCCCGCGAGGATCGTCGCGCCGCCGTCGGGCGTCTCGATATTGGCCACGGTGGCAAAGCGCGTGATCTGCCCCGACTTGGGGTCGCGCAGCGAAAAGAATTTCTGGTGTTCCTTCATCGAGGTCTGGAGCACCTCGGGCGGCAGGTCGAGAAAATCCGCCCCGATCTCGCCGACCAGCACCACCGGCCATTCCACCAGCCCGGCCACTTCCGCCAGCAACCCGGCGTCCTCGACCACCTCGAGCCCTGCGGCAAAAGCCTGATTGCTGGCATCCGCCCTGATGTGCTCGGCCCGCTCGGCCGGGTCCAGCACCACCTTGGCCGCCTTGAGCTTGGCCGTGTAATCCGCGAAGGAGCCTACGGAAAACGCATCGGGCGCCATGAACCGGTGGCCGCGGGTTTCGTTGCCCGCCACGATCCCCTCGATCTCGAACGGCACGACCGATGCCTCGCCGGCGTCGTCGGTCAGGATGCAGAGCACCGAATGCAGCGGCCGCACCCACCGCAGCGTCCCGGCGCCCCACCGCATGGATTTCGGCCAAGGGAAATTGCGGATGGTCTTGTCGAGCACATCGGCAACGATCTCGGCCGCCGGGCGGCCCGGAGTCGTCACCGTGGCGAAATAGACCGCGCCCTTGGGCGTTTCGCGCGCCTCCAGATCCGCAATCGCAACACCGGCGCCGCGGCAGAACCCCTCGATCGCCTTCTCGGGCGCGCCGACCTTCGGCCCCTTGCGCTCCTCGCGCAGGGTCGGGCTCGCGCCAAGCAGGTCTTCGATGTGCAGCACCAGCCGCCGCGGCGTCGCGAAGGCGCCCGCGCTGCGGTAGGTCAAGCCAGCCTCGACAAGCCCGTCGGTCATCAGCTTGCGCAGGTCCTCCGAGGCGCGGCGCTGCATCCGCGCGGGGATTTCTTCGGAAAAGAGTTCGATCAGCAGATCGGGCATAGACGTGTCCTCTTACTCGCGGGTCGGGCAGGCCTCGCCCACCGGCGTGCCGTCATAGGCTTTTTCGCCGCAATCGTTCAGCTGGTGCCAGGCATAGGCGCGCCCATCGTCGAAGACGACGACCAGCCGATCCACGCCATAGGCGATGTTCTTCTCGCCCAGAAAAGGCAGTGCCGCGCCGGAGCGGAGCCCCTCGGCGATGGCGATGGCGTCAAAACAGTCGAACCAGCCGGGCGCGACGAGCGGCTCGGCCCGTTCGTAGGGCGCGAAAGTCTCGCTCAGCATCGCCTGGCTCACCGGCGTGGTGAAGCAGGCGCGAAACCGGATCGGCGAGCTGGCCGCATCGATGCCCTCGAACCCCTCGACGGGCAGCGCCTCCTGCGTTCCGTCGAACCGGGTCAGGCGGATCTCGGCCTCGGGGCTCGTGGCGGCCACCTCCTCATAATATCCGTAGATCTGGAGGTAATACAGCGCGCCCCCCGCGATCAGCGCCGACAACAGGATCGCGATGACAAGAACCTTGCCGCTCATGCCGCGTCCTGGCCCGTTGCGCCGCCCGCCTCCGTCATGACGAAGGCATCGGCGCAGCGTTTGGCAAGCGCCCGAACCCGGCCGATATAGGCCTGACGCTCGGTGACGGAGATCACGCCGCGCGCGTCCAGGAGGTTGAAGATATGGCTCGCCTTGATGCACTGGTCATAAGCCGGATGCGCCATGATGATGCGCTTGCCGGTCTTGGGATCGACCGCCTCCTGATCGAGGATCGCGGCGCATTCAGCCTCGGCCTCCTCGAAGTGCTTGAGCAGCACGGCGGTATCGGCCACGTCGAAGTTCCAGCGGGAATATTCTTCCTCGGTCTGGCGGAACACGTCGCCATAGCGCAGCGGGATCGGCGCGTCGGGGGCGTTGAACGGCATCTCCATCACGTGATCGACGCCGAGCACATACATCGCCAGCCGTTCGAGCCCATAGGTCAGCTCGCCCGAGACCGGGTGACAGTCATGCCCGCCGACCTGTTGGAAATAGGTGAATTGCGAGACTTCCATCCCGTCGCACCAGACCTCCCAACCGAGGCCCCAGGCGCCGAGCGTCGGGCTTTCCCAGTCGTCCTCGACAAAGCGGATGTCATGCGTGGCCATGTCGATGCCGATCGCTTCGAGCGAGCCGAGATAGAGCGCCTGTAGATCCGGCGGGCTCGGCTTGATGATGACCTGATACTGGTAATAGTGCTGGAGCCGGTTGGGGTTCTCGCCATAGCGCCCGTCCGTGGGCCGCCGCGAGGGCTGGACATAGGCCGCGGCCCAGGCCTTGCCCCCGAGCGCACGCAGGGTCGTGGCGGGGTGGAACGTCCCGGCGCCCACCTCCATGTCATAGGGTTGCAGCACGGCGCAGCCCTTCGCGGCCCAGTAGGTCTGCAGCCGCAGGATGATCTCCTGAAAACTCGTTGGTTTGTCGCTCATGCCGAACCCCTTGCACGTAACCGCGCCTTCCTATTGCGGCGCGGCCGGAGGGTCAACGCACCGCGCCACCCCGATCTATGGCGGATGCGCAACAAATGTGGCGTTTGTGGTGAAACCGGATGCGCGGCCTTGGCGATTTGATAACCTCTCCCGGTAGAGATCGTGGCCGGGCAGTGCGGCGCGGGATGTGGCCAGCCCCCCGGGGCGGACGGAAGGAAAGATGACGATGCGGCGTTGGGTAATGAGTGCGGCACTGGCCGCGGTACTTTGGGCGGGCGCGGGCGCGGCCCAGCAGCAGCCCGTCTGGGTTCAGATCGAGGCGCTCCCGACGTTGCAACAGGCCGAGGACCGGCTGCGCGCCTATGCGGCGGCGCTGCCCGATGTGAACGGGTTCGATCTCGGCAATGGCTGGTACAGCGTGGCGCTCGGCCCCTACGCGCGGGACGATGCCGAGAGCGTCCTGCGGCAATACCGGGCCCAGGGCGCGATTCCGTCTGACAGCTATATCGCTCTGCCGTCGGCCTATGAGCGTCAGGTCTGGCCCGCCGGACAGCAGAGCGCGGCGTTGGTCCCGCCTGCCTCGGCCGAACCCGCCCCACAAGAGGTCGAGCCACTCCGGCAAGCCGAGGAAACCCGCGCCGAAGCGCTCCGAACTGAGCGCGCACTGGGCCGCGCGGCGCACGCCGAGCTGCAAACCGCCCTGCAATGGTCGGGCCATTACAGCGGCGCGATCGACGGGCTGATCGGTCGCGGCACGCGCGGCGCGATGGAACGCTGGCAAGCCGCCAACCGCTATGAGCCGTCCGGCGTGCTCACCACCGCGCAACGCGCCGCGCTCTTCGCCCAGTACAACGCCGTGCTGGACGGGATGGGCCTGCAGACCGTCCAGAGCGCCGAGACCGGGATCGAGATCGCGCTGCCGCTGGGCGTCGTGGCCTTTGACCGGCTGGAGCCGCCCTTCGCCCATTATGCGCCCACCGGGGATCTGGCCGCGCGCGTCCATCTCATCAGCCAGCGCGGTGGCCGCGCCGATCTCGTTGGCCTCTTTGATGTCATGCAGACCCTCTCGGTCGTCCCGCTCGATTCGACAGCGGAGATCCGGTCCGGCAGTTTTACGCTCGCCGGCGCCGATGACGAGATCGCGAGCCACACGCAGGCCGAGCTGTCGGGCGATACGATCAAGGGCTTCACGCTGGTCTGGCCGGCCGGGGACGAGGCGCGCCGGATGCGCGTCTTGCAGGAAATGCAAGCCAGCTTCCGGCCCATCGACGGCGTCCTGCCCGCCACGGCGGGCAATGCGGCGCAGGATATCGACCTGCTCTCCGGGCTGGAAATCCGGCGCCCCGCGCGGACGCGCTCGGGCTTTTACGCCAGCGCCGATGGCATCGTCGTCACCACCCGCGATGTCGCGCAAGACTGCACACGCCTGACACTGAACGACCGCTACGAGGCGGAGCTTCTGCTTGAGGACGCGGCCCACGGGCTGGCCCTGCTGCGCAGCACCGAGGCGATCGCGCCTCCGCGCCACGCGAGCTTGCGCACCACCGCGCCGCTCTTGCGCTCGGAGGTGGCCGTCGCGGGCTATTCCTATGGCGGCCGGCTCGGGGCACCGACCCTGACCTACGGCCGGCTGGCTGACGTCAAGGCGCTCGACGGGGCCGAAACGCGCGACCGGCTGGAGCTTGCCGCGCTTGAGGGCGACGCGGGCGGGCCGGTGCTCGACGCGGCGGGTCAGGTGTTCGGGATGCTCCTGCCCCGCGAGGCGGGCGCGCGGCAATTGCCGGATGGCGCGGCCTTCTCGGTCGATGCCGCCGTGATCGCCGATCTGCTGGCCGAGGCCGGGATCGCCACGCCGCCCGCGCCCGCCGCGGCCCCGGATCTGCACGCCGAGGCACTTGGCGAGATGGCGTCGGAGATGGTGGTCCTTGTGAGCTGCTGGAACTGAGACCGGGGCGGCCTCACCCGCGCCAGAACTGCGCGGTGAAAAGCACGAAGACGGCCATGAGCTCCAGCCGCCCGATCAACATGGCCAGCGCCAGCAGCCATTTCGCCGCATCATTGAGCGCCGCATAGTTGCCCGCCGGGCCGATGATCTCGCCAAGGCCCGGCCCGATATTGGCCAGCGCCGCCGAGGCCCCGCTCACCGAGGTCACGAAATCGAGCCCGGTGATCCCGAGCGCGACGGAAAAGATCCCGAGCGTGACGATGAAGAACACAAAAAACGACATCACCGAGTTCATGATGTCGGGCGTCACTGTCCGCCCTTCGTATTTGTTGGCGAACACCCCGTGGGGCGAATGGATGCGCTTGAGCTCGGTGCGCACGGCGCCGAACAGCAGCTGGTAGCGGAAGATCTTGATCGAACAGGTCGTCGAGCCCGCGCAGCCGCCGATGAGGCCGATGAAGAAGAACATCGCGATCAGGAACGTGCCCCATTGCATGTAATCGACGCTGGCGTAGCCGGTGCCGCTGGTGATTGAGGTGATGTTGAAGAGCGCTTCGCGAAAGGCCTGTTCCCAGGGGTGCGCGGAGAGGGTCGAGAGAATGGCCGCGGTGATCACGACAAGCGCGGCAATGAGCAGGAGGAAGCTGCGGACCTGCGTGTCCTGAAGCAGCGGCTCGGCGCTGCCGTTGAGGATCTGGACGTAGCGCACGAAGGGCAGCGCCGAGAGGATCATGAAGGCCGTGGCGATGTATTCGGCGCCCCCCGAGAAGGCCGCGAAGGAGGCATCGTAGTTGGAGAATCCGCCCGTGGCGACCGTGGTGAAGGCATGGACCAGCGCGTCGAACCAGCCCATGCCCACCGCGAGGTAGGAAAAGAAGCAGGCGGCTGTGATCGCTACGTAGATGACCGAGATCTGGCGGGCGATTTCGGTCGCGCGGGGGAGGATCTTGCCCATGGTCTCGAACCCTTCGGCCCGGAAGATCTGCATCCCGCCCACGCGCAATTCGGGCAGGAACACCATGGCGAAGACGATGATCCCCACCCCGCCGAGCCATTGCATGATCCCGCGCCAGAGCAGGAGCCCACGCGGGAGATCGTCCAGCCCGCTGAAGACCGTGGCGCCGGTGGTCGTGAGGCCCGACATGGCCTCGAAGAAGGCATCCACCGCCCGCGCCTCGGTGGCGCCGAGCGCGAAGGGGATGGCCCCAAAAAACGGCAGCGCGACCCAGACGCCGGTTGTGATCATGAAGGTCTGTTGCAGCGAGAGCTTGTCATGCACCCCGTTGGCGCAGGCGAGGGCCATCATCCCGCCGCACATCATGGTAAAGATCGCGCCTTCGAGAAACGGGGGCCAGGCGCCGCGCGCGTCGTGGATCTCGAGCGCGAGCGGCAGAAGCATGGTGACGCCAAGCGCCAGCACGAGCAGACCGATCACATAACCGACGGGGCGCAGATCCAACATGACACGCAGGCTTGGCGGCAGGGCGCGCCGCTGTCAAGCGCTCGCCGTGCGCCGCTGCGGCCCCGGGATCAACCGGTATGGAAGAGCGTGCTGAAAAGCTTGGGGTCGAGGCTTTTCTGGGCGAAGGTCTCGCCCTCGGTCAGGACGCTGACCGCATCGTGGCTGTGCAGGCTTTCCTGATGGCTGGCGATGACGCGGAAATCGCCGATGCGCGGCTCCGACAGGAGTTTTTCGGCAAAGAGCCGCGCCGCATCCTCGACAAAGATCGGGTTCGCGGCGTTCAGCTCGGCAAAGGCCTGTTCATCCTCGCGCTTGACCATGACCTGGGTCTCCGTCGGCACAGCCTCACGGCACAGATCGATCAGATCCTCGAACCACAGGCAATCGCCGGGCAGAACCTCCACCGAAATCCGCGCCACAGAACGTTGCGAATGAGGCGTGGCCAGTTGCCCGCGCGCGCGGCGGGCATGTTCGCTCAGCTCCAGCGAGCAGGGGCAGGTTGAGGAATAGACATAGTCGAGGTGGAGGTACTTGCGGCGAACGCCCTCCTGCTCCACCAGTTCGAGCGCGATGTCGTAATACTGGTAGCCCGAGAGACCGGAGCGCAGGCTCTGGATCGTCGCCGGGAAGGAAAAGCGCATCTGGATGCGCGCGTCGATGCTCTCAAGGTCGGCCTTGTAGTCGTCGAGCGCGGCCTCGATCACCTCGAAGCTGAAGGTCTTTTCCGCATGTTTGTAAAAGCTGCGCATGATGCGCGACATGTTGATGCCCTTCTTCTCGGCATCGAGGCTGACCGATCCGGTGACCGAGGTTTCCAGCGTCAGATCCCGCCCGCCGCGGGTGTGGAAGGCGATGGGCAGGCGGAAATTGGAAATCCCCACGTATTGGATCTGGCGGCGCGCGCCGCGAATGAGGCTGGCCGGCCCGTTTTGCAGATCGGGCATGCTCGCCTTGTAGACGGCATCGGGGATGAACTCGCCCTGATAGTCGGATTTGAGCGCCGGATACCCCGCCGCGGCCGCAAGAAGCTGAGCAGTATCAGGGTCTTCCGCGCCTTCGTTCACCTTGGCCGCCCAGCGGCGCAACAGGTCGAGCGCCGCACGCGCGTCGTCTCGAGTGGGGGTGTCGTTGAGCTCGCCCAGATGCAGGTTCATTGCGTCTTCGCCTCCGAAGGTCTGATCGCTACATAGGGGCTTGGGCGCCCGCTTTCCAATAAATTGCGCAAAGCGGGCGTTAAGTTCTGCTTATCAAACCTGCGCCAGAGCGCCCGTCAGATCGGCCAGAAGATCCTCCTCATCCTCAAGCCCGACCGAGAGCCGGACCAGACCCGGGCTGATCCCCAGCAATGCCTTCTGATCGCCTGGCAGGCGCTGGTGGGTCGTGGTGGCCGGGTGGGTGACGATGGATTTCGCGTCGCCAAGGTTGTTGGAGATGAGCACGATCCGGAGCGCGTCGAGGAAGCGGAATGCAGCCGCCTCGCCCCCCTTGACCTCGAAGGTCAGCACCGTGCCGCCCGCGCCCATCTGTGCCATGGCGAGCGCATGGTGCGGATGGCTCTCGAGCCCCGGATAGATCACCCGCGCGAGCTTGTCGTGCCCCTCCAGCGCGGTTGCGATCCGCGCCGCCGCCGCCGCCTGCGCCCGCACGCGCAGATCGATCGTCTCAAGCCCCTTGAGCATGATCCAGGCGTTGAACGGGCTCATCGCGCCGCCGGTGTGCTTCATGTAAGGCTCCACCGTCCCGCGGATGAACTCCCGCGTGCCTAGGATCACCCCGCCGAGCGCGCGCCCCTGCCCGTCCACGTGTTTCGTCGTCGAGTAGACAACCGCATCGGCGCCCTGCGCGATGGCATCCGAAAAGACCGGGGTGGAAAAGACATTGTCGACCACAACCAGCGCGCCATGCGCCCGCGCAATCTCGGAAATTCCTTTGATATCGGCAACTTCCAGCCCGGGGTTCGAGACGGTTTCAAAGAAGACAGCGCGGGTCGTATCGCGCACCGCGGCCTGCCAGGCGGCCAGATCGGTGGCATCCACCAGCGTGACCTCGACCCCGAACCGCGGCAGGATCTCCTCAACGATATAAAGACAGGAGCCAAAGAGCGCGCGGCCCGCGACGATATGATCCCCGGCCTTGAGCATGGACATCAGCGCGCCGTTGACCGCAGCCATCCCCGAGGCCGTCGCGAAGGCGTCCTCCGCCCCTTCCAGAAGCGCGATGCGCTCCTCGAACATCGCGACCGTCGGGTTGCCGTACCGCGCATAGATGAACTCGTCTTCGCCGAGCGCCTCGAACCGGCCCTTGGCCTGCTCCGCCGTCTCGTAGACAAAGCCCTGCGTCATGAAAATCGCTTCGGAGACCTCGTTATACTGGCTGCGGCGCGTGCCGCCGTGCACCAGCTTGGTCTTCGCTTTCCACTCATCGCTCATGTGCCGTCTCCTGACCGCTGCGGGCCGTCCGGGGCGGCCACGAAAAAACCCCTACCGCGGCCATGCGACAGGGGTCCCCCACGTCTCAGACCTCTTTAGCGGCATGTTTAACGTGGCCCGCAATCCGGTAACAAATCGCCACGCGCGATCTCATACGCGCAGACATGTTACAGGTCAACACCGTCACGCAGTCGTAACCTCAACTTCATTTCGCTGTCGTATCTCTGTGGAAAAGGGAAACCACAAGACAAGGCGGAACGACACGATGCCCATCCTGCAGGTTACAGCTTCTGAGAGAGCGCCGGTGCTGCGCAATCAGAACGATCTGCCGGATCACGCGCTCGACAGTCTTCTGGCCGGAACCGGCCCGGTGATCATCATGATCCACGGCTACAAATATCTCCCCGAGACCACGCATTGCCCCTTCGATACGATCCTGTCGCTCGCGCCGCGCGCCGGTGGGCGGCTTTCTGTGAGCTGGCCCCGGCATCTGGGGATCAGCGAGGATGCGGGCTGCGGGATCGCCTTCGGATGGCGGGCGCGGGGCAGTCTCAAGGATGCCTACGGCGAAGCGGAACGTGCGGGCGCGGCGCTGGCGCGGCTGATTGCACGGATCTCTGCGCGGGCGCCGGAGCGCGAAATTGGCGTGATCGCCCATTCGCTGGGCGCGCGGGTCTACCTTCAGGCGCTGAAGTCCATGCCCCGGATCGCCACGCGTGCGGTGCTGATGACCGCCGCGGAATTTCAGGGCGAGGCGCAAACGGCGCTGGCCTCCCCCGCCGGGCGCCTTGCCCGCGTGATCAACATCACCAGCCGCGAAAACGATCTCTTCGATTGGCTCTTCGAGCTCTGCCTGCCCGCCCCCGTTGGCGGCCCGCGTGCGCTCGGCCAGGGTCTCGGCGCCGGGGCCGCCCGCTGGGTCGATCTGCAAATCGACAATTCCGGTGTGCTGCAGACGCTCGGCGCGCTCGGCTATCGGGTCCCGGCCCCGACGCATCGGGTCTGCCACTGGTTCCCCTACATGCGCACCGGCCTCTTCGACCTTTATCGCGATTTCTTCTTCGGCGCGCCCGGCCGCAGCTTCGAATATCTCGCAAGCCAGCTCCCGGCAGAGCCCTGCCGCCGCTGGTCGCGCCTGCTGCCGCGCTTCCAGCGCCAAACGCCCCCGCCCGGCCCGCTGGCCTCCGCCTGAGCGATCAGATCGGCGGGCGGACCTCCTGCCGCTGCACACCCAGTGTTGCGATCTCCAGCTCCATCACATCCCCCGGCCGCAACCAGCGCTGCGGGGTCTGGCCCATGCCCACCCCAGCGGGCGTGCCGGTGGCGATGATATCACCGGGCTCGAGCCGCATCAGACCGCTGAGATACGACACGATCGTCGCGACATCGAAGATCATGTTGGCCGTCGATCCATCCTGCATGACCGCGCCATTGACCCGAGTGCCGAGCCGCAACCCCTGCGGATCTCCGACCTCATCTGGGGTGACGAGCCACGGGCCGACGGGCGCAAAACTGTCGGCGCTCTTGCCCTTGGTCCACTGCCCGCCGCGCTCCAGCTGAAAGGCCCGTTCGCTCACGTCGTTGACGATGGTGTAGCCCGCGACATGGGCAAGCGCCTCCTCGCGCGGCACGTAAAGCGCCTCGCGCCCGATGACGATCCCGAGCTCGACCTCCCAATCGGCTTTCTCAGCCCCGCGCGGCAGGATCACCGGATCGTTCGGCCCCGACAGCGCGGAGGTGGCCTTCATGAACACGACCGGCTCCTCCGGCGCGGCCATGCCCGCTTCCTCGGCGTGATCGGTGTAATTCAGCCCGATCGCCACGAGCTTGCCCACGCCCGCAACCGGCACCCCGAGACGCGGCGCACCGGCCACGCGGGGCAGCGTCTCGGGATCGACGCGCGGTAAATCGCCCAGCACGGCCCCGCCAAGATCGGCCACCACACCGGAGAGGTCGCGCACCCCTCCGCCTACGTCGATAACCCCGGGCCGCTCCTGCCCTTTTTCGCCGTATCTGACAAATCGCATGCCCATGCCTCCACTTCTCGCGCGACCCTAAAATCGGCTGCACCCCATGACAAGCGCCCCCTGCCCCTTGATCCGGATGCGCATCCCCTCCTATCTGTGTTCGGTGGCCAAACTCAGGAGATCCCATGTTCCAACTGCCCTTCCCCCTTCGCGATGCAAACGCAAGCTCCGGCGGAAAGGACCTTGGCGACCTGCCGGAATGGGACCTGACCGACCTCTACGCGAGCCCCGAAGCGCCCGAACTTGAGCGCGATCTGGCCTGGCTTGAGGGCGAATGCGCCGCCTTCGCCGCCGATTACGAGGGCAAACTCGCAGATCTCGACGCCGCGGGCCTGCTCAGCTGCGTGCAGCGCAACGAGAAGATCAACATGGTCGCGGGGCGTGTGATGTCCTTTGCGGGCCTGCGCTACTACCAGCAGACGACCGACGACGCCCGGGCCAAGTTCCTCTCCGACTGTCAGGAAAAGATCACCAATTTCACCACACCGCTGGTGTTTTTCACCCTTGAGCTCAACCGGATCGAGGACAGCGCGCTTGAGGCGCAGTTTGCAGCCAACACCGAGCTGGCGCGCTACAAGCCCGTCTTCGACCGGATCCGCGCGATGAAGCCGCACCAGCTTTCGGACGAGATGGAGAAATTCCTGCACGATCTCGGCGTCGTGGGCGATGCCTGGGAGCGGCTCTTTGACGAGACCATGGCGGGGCTCAGCTTCACCGTGGATGGCGAAGACTACGGCATCGAGGGGACGCTGAATTTCCTCACCGAACAAGACCGCTCAAAACGCGAGGCCGCGGCCCGTGAGCTTGCGCGCGTCTTTGGCGAGAACATCAAGATCTTTGCCCGTGTCCACAACACGCAGGCCAAGGAAAAGCAGGTCATCGACCGCTGGCGCAAGATGCCCACGGCGCAGACCGGGCGGCATCTGTCCAACCATGTGGAGCCCGAGGTGGTCGAGGCGTTGCGCGACGCTGTGGTCGCGGCCTATCCGCGCCTCAGCCACCGGTACTACGAGCTCAAACGCAAATGGCTCGGGCTCGAAACGATGGAAGTTTGGGACCGCAACGCGCCCCTGCCGATGGAGAGCGAGAAGGTCGTCGGCTGGGAAGAGGCGCGCAAGATCGTCTCCGATGCCTACGCCGGGTTCGATCCCGAAATGGCCCGGCTGGCCGAGCCCTTCTTCACCAAGGGCTGGATCGATGCGGCGGTCAAACCGGGCAAGGCGCCCGGGGCTTTCGCCCACCCGACCGTAACGGATGTGCACCCCTACGTGATGCTCAACTACCTCGGCAAACCGCGCGACGTGATGACGCTGGCGCATGAGCTGGGCCACGGCGTGCATCAGGTGCTGGCCGCCGATCAGGGCGAAATGCTCTCCTCAACCCCGCTGACCCTGGCCGAAACCGCCTCGGTCTTCGGCGAGATGCTGACCTTCCGCAAGCTGCTCGAGGGCGCGAAAACCCAGCAGGAACGCAAGATCCTGCTCGCGGGCAAGGTCGAGGACATGATCAACACGGTCGTGCGCCAGATCGCCTTCTACGATTTCGAATGCAAGCTCCACGCCGCCCGGCGCGAGGGGGAGCTTACCCCCGACGACATCAACGCGCTCTGGATGTCGGTGCAGGCCGAGAGCCTAGGGCCCGCGTTTACCTTCATGGAAGGCTACGAGACCTTCTGGACCTACATCCCGCATTTCGTGCATTCGCCGTTCTACGTCTATGCCTATGCCTTCGGCGACGGGCTGGTGAACGCGCTCTACGCGAATTACGAGGAAAACCCCGAGGGTTTCCAGGAGAAGTATTTCGAAATGCTCCGCGCGGGCGGCTCGAAACACCACAAGGCGCTCCTCGCCCCCTTCGGCCTCGACGCCTCCGACCCGGCCTTCTGGGACAAGGGCCTGTCGATGATCGAAGGGTTCATCGACGAGCTTGAGGCGATGGAGAGCTGAACCGCAGCCAACATGAGCGGAAAGACTGGCGCGCGCGGGTGGCCCGGGCGCGTCTTGCGATCCGGCGGCGTGTCCGGCCGGGGATGCGGCTTTGGGTCGGGCTGCTGCTGATCTTCGGCGGGGTGCTGGGGTTCTTGCCGATCCTCGGGTTCTGGATGATTCCGCTGGGACTCGCCGTTGCCGCGATGGACATCCGGCCGATATGGCGGCGGTGGCGCGGCCGCTAGGCGCGCGTCAGTCCAGATCGGTCCAGGGCCAGGGCTTCACATCGCTTCCCGCCGTCTGATACCGCACCGCCTTCGCGATCCAGACCCCGAGGTCGAGCCCGAACTCGGCCAGCCGGTCATTGGGCTTGCCGCCATGCAGCAGCATGATGACGAACTGGATCACCGTGACCACAACCAGCACGGTCTGCGCGAGGTTGATCAGGATCGCGATCAACACGGTAAAGATAAGCCGCATCAGTAACCCGTCGCGCGCCTCCGGCTCCGGCCGCTCGCCCCGGATCCGCCCGTCGAGGTGATCATGTTCAGCCATCGGCCTTCTCCCTTTTGGCGGCCGCAAAGACCGCATCGATCATCGCCTGCGTGCCCTTGGAAAACTCCAGCGGGCAGGCATAGTCGCCCCCGTGCAGCGCGGCCGTGTTGAACGCTTCCACCTGGATTTCATAATGGTTATCGGCGGTGAACCGCGTGATTTCCGTCTCGAACCCGTCCTTGTGAAGCTCCACCCGCGCCTCGCCGAAGACCCGCGCGTTGAACGGCGCGGTGAGCTTGATGAGCCCCTCGCTGCCGTGAAACTGCATCTCCTGCGCGGGGAACATGCGCATCGAATTGATCGCGTGATAGCGGAACGAGGGGAAACGCGCGCAGATTTCGGCATAGACATCGACGCCGTTTTCCCAGTCGATATCGACATAGGTGATCTCCTCGGGCTCCTCGCCGGTCACGAACCGGGTGCAGCCGTAGGTATAGACGCCGATGTCGGGGATGCCGCCGCCGCCCAGATCGGGGTTCAGCCGGATGTTGCCGGCATCGTCCGAATTGTCATAGGAAAACACCGCCCGGACCGAAATGAGCTTGCCGATCCGGCCCGCCTCATAGAGCGCCTTGGCGTGTTGCCACTGGGGATGATGCACGATCATGTAGGCCTCAGCCGCCATGAGCCCGGTCTCATCGCGCTTGGCGATCACCGCGTCGAACGCGCCCGCCGACATGGCCAGCGGCTTTTCCACCAGCACATGCTTGCCCGCGTCCAGCGCCTTGAGTGCCCAGTCCACATGGAGCGTATTGGGCAGGGGGATGTAGATCGCGTCGATCTCGGGATCGGCGAGCAGGGCCTCGTAGCTGTCATGGATCCGCAGGCCGGGAAAGCGCGCGTGAAACGCCGCGGCCTTCTCGGGTGATCCGGTCGCCAGCGCCTCCAAAGCCCCATGCGGCGCTGCGTGCAGCGCTTGCCCCATGTGCCGCAGCGCGAAATTCGCCGCCCCCAGAATGCCCCATCGAATGTAATCTGTCATCGTCCCGCCCCCGGTGGCGCGCTCGCGACGCGGCGAGCCCAAGTAAAGTCACCAAGGTTTTACGCCCCACTCCGCCGACTGTCACCCACCCATGAGACAAGGGCGCCGCGCCGAAGGGTGACTTTCTCCGGTGCGGGCGGATCTGAGGTCGCCGGACACAAAAACGCCGGAACCTCGTGTCGAGGCCCCGGCGGAATTGTTGCCGATGGGGGGGCGCGATCAGGCGTCTTCGAGCATGCCGCGCTCCGCCGCAAGATCGCGCATCCGCTCCTGCAGCTTTTCGAAGGCGCGGACCTCGATTTGGCGGATTCGCTCGCGGCTCACGCCGTATTGGCCCGACAGGTCCTCCAACGTGACCGATTTGTCGGACAGGCGCCGCTGGGTCAGGATGTCGCGTTCGCGCTCGTTGAGCACGTCCATCGCCTCGGCCAGCATCTCGCGCCGCGCTTCAAGCTCGTCTCGCGCTTCATAGTCGCTGGCCTGATCGGCGTCTTCGTCTTCGAGCCAATCCTGCCACTGCATCGTCCCCTCGCCTTCGGAGCCGATGGTCGCGTTGAGCGACGCATCCCCGCCCGACAGGCGCCGGTTCATGCTGATCACCTCGGCTTCCGTCACACCGAGATCGGTGGCGATCCGCTTGACGTTGTCGGGGTGCATATCGCCTTCTTCCAGCGCGCCGATGCGCGCCTTCGCCTTGCGCAGGTTGAAGAAGAGCTTCTTCTGCGCCGAGGTCGTCCCGAGCTTCACAAGGCTCCAGGACCGCAGGATGTATTCCTGAATCGAGGCGCGGATCCACCACATCGCATAGGTCGCGAGGCGGAACCCCTTCTCCGGGTCAAACCGCTTGACGGCCTGCATCAGGCCCACGTTGGCCTCCGAGATGACCTCCGCCTGCGGCAACCCGTAGCCGCGATAGCCCATGGCGATCTTGGCCGCGAGCCGCAGGTGCGACGTGACCATCTTGTGGGCCGCGCCGGTGTCTTGTTCCTCAACCCACCGTTTGGCGAGCATGTATTCCTCTTCCGGCTCCAGCATGGGAAACTTGCGGATTTCCTGCATATAGCGGTTGAGGCCGCCTTCCGGTGTCGGTGCGGGCAGATTTGAATAATTGCTCATGCGTCCCGATACTCCGTTATGTTTATGACCTTAACATCAAGATAGGAAGGCCGTGAGGATGTTTCAAGCGCGCAGAGGGTATTGGGCGGGCCCGCGCGCCGGCTGGCCCAACCTAATGGTTTTGCCCGACAGGGAAAACCATGCGTCATCGGCGATCACGGCCGATTGAAAGGCCTGTAACAGTGCACCCGTTTGCGGCCTTGCAAGAGCAACGGGTTGGCGCGGGATTGGTTCCGAACCCGGGCCCGGGGGGCCGGCTCAGCCCGCCCCGGCCTCCAACGCGGCGATCAGCCCGGCCATGTCCGCCGGCAGGGGCGCCTCGAAGCGGAGCATCTCCCCGCTCACCGGATGCGCAAAGCCCAGGGTTGCCGCGTGAAGCGCCTGGCGCGGGAAGGCGCGCAGGGTCTCGGCGGCTTCGGGGGTCAGCGCCGTTTTGGCCAGCACGCGCCGGCCGCCATAGACCGGATCGCCCAGCAGACTGTGGCCGGCATAGGCCATATGGACGCGGATCTGATGCGTCCGCCCCGTCTCCAGCCAGCAATCAAGCTCGGCCAGCGCCCCGCCGCCAAACGCGCGGCGCACCTTCGCCCGCGTGACCGCGTGCCGCCCGCCCGATTGCACGACCGCCTGGCGCTGCCGATCCGCCGGGTGACGCGCGAGATTGGCGGTGATCTTCATGATCCCGCCGCTTTCGAAACTCACGCCCCGCATCCCTCGCAGCCGCGGATCGCCCGCATCCGGCACCCCGTAGCAGAGCGCGCGGTAGAGCCGCTCGACGTGGTGTTTCTCGAACTGCGCCGCGAGCCCGTGATGCGCCCGGTCGCTCTTGGCCACGACCAGAAGCCCCGAGGTCTCCTTGTCGATCCGGTGCACGATCCCGGGCCGTTTCTTGCCCCCCACCCCCGAGAGCGCATCGCCACAATGGTGGAGCAGCGCGTTGACCAACGTGCCCGAGGGCGAGCCGGGCGCAGGATGCACGACCATGCCCGCCGGTTTGTTGATGACGATGAGATCCGCGTCTTCGAACACCACGTCGAGCGCGATGGCTTCGGGCAGGATATGGCTGTCCTCGGCCACGGGCACGGTGATCGCGACCGCATCGCCCTCGGCCACCCGTGCTTTTGGCGCGCGCACCACCGCGCCGTTGACCGCGACAGCCCCGTCGGCCAACAGCCGCACCAACCGGCTGCGCGACAGCGACGCGCTCTCTGGCACATCGCGCGCCAGTGCCTTATCAAGTCGCGGCGGCGGATCGGCCGCGATGACGAATTCCACAAGGGTATCGGACATGGATGATGAGCCCCCTCTGAGCCCCGAGGACGCCGCCACGCTGCGCTTTCTCAAACGGCTGGTGACGGTGTTGACCACGGTGATGATCGGCGGGGTCATAGTGCTGATCACGCTGCTTGTCATCCGTTTACCGCAAAGCGCCCCTCCCTTTCCCGACAGCATCGCCCTGCCCGATGGCACGGTCGCCGAGGCCTTCACCCGCGGGCGCGGCTGGTACGCGGTGGTGACGGGCGCGCAGGAGATCCTGATCTTTGACGCAACCTCTGGCGCGCTGCGCCAACGCATCGAGATCACACCCTGAGGCGCGTCTGTCATGTCGGGCTGGGGGGAATGGTACCGCCTCCCTGGCTTGAACAGGGGACCTCTGGATCCACAATCCAGCGCTCTAACCAACTGAGCTAAGGCGGCACGAAAGCCCGGATCGTCGAAGGCGTCGCCGCCCTCCTCCGGAACCGTGCGGGTAGCTAGCATGGAGCATTTGAGGCTGCAAGACCAATCCGTCGCGGATTATTGACGAAATTTGCAGCTCGGGGATGCAATCGGCACTGGCGAGAAACAGAGCCCAAGCGCCCCAAAGGGCCGGGCGGATCTGGAGCGGGTAGACGGAATCGAACCGACATAGCCTGCTTGGAAGGCAGGGGCTTTACCATTAAGCTATACCCGCGTCGTAGGTCAGGGTGGTATTTTATGGCCGGCGCTTCGTCAAGTCGTGGCGGGCGGCTTTCCGATCCGGCTGGGGCGCCGCGCTCAGCGCGCGTCGAAAACCGAAATATCCGAGTCGTGCAGCAGGCGAAGCCCCGACATCGCCTCCGAATATTCCTTCGCGCCGAAGCTCGGCCGCGGTTTTCCGAAGAAATACCCCTGCAGGCTGGTGACCCCCATCGCCTGAAGCTTGCGCGCCTGTTCGAGCGTCTCGACCCCTTCGGCGATCGTTTCGATATTGAACCGGTCCGCGATCATCACGCTGCCCTGAATGATAGCCGTCTCCTGCTTGCTCATGTTCTGAACGAAGGACTTGTCGATCTTGAGCGCGGCGATCGGCATCTCGTTGAGGCGCGAGAGCGAGGAGTAGCCGGTCCCGAAATCGTCGATGTGAACGGCGATTCCCATGTCGGAGAGCTCGTGCAGCACCCAGGCCACCACCTCGCGGTTGCGGTCTTCGAAGATGTTCTCGGTCACTTCAAGGATCAGCTTGCTCGCGGGCATCCCATGGCTGTCGAGGATACTGCGCACGCGGCTGGAGAATTTCTGGGAGACGAGCTGGCGCAGCGAGACATTCACCGCGACCGTGGGAACCGCGCGCGAAATAATCCCCGATGTCATGGCCGCGCAGGCCGTATCGAGGACGTATTCGCCTATTGCCACGATGTCGCCAGTGTCCTCGGCAATGGAGATGAACTCGTCCGGCCCAACCGGGCCGATGCTCGGGGTCGACCAGCGCAGCAGCACCTCGCAGGAATCCACCTGCGCCGCGCGAGCCGAAACGATGGGTTGGAACGCGAGCGAGAATTCGCGGTAGCTCACCGCATGTTTGAGCCGCTGCGCGATCAGGAAATTGCGCTTCTGCTCGGCAAAGAGCTCTTCGGAGAAATAGCGCGCCCCGCCCCGCCCCCGGCGCTTGATTTCGGCCATGGCAAGGTCCGCCGAACGAATCGATTCCCGCACCGCATCAGGCGAGGGCCCGGAAATCGACATGCCCGCGCTGAAGCCCACCTGAAGCTCGCGCCCGTCGATACTCATGGTGTCTTCGACCTGCGGGCGGACCGCCTCGATGAATTCGGCGCCCGCCTCGTGGCAGACCTCCTCGGGGAGCTCGATGAGCAGCACGAACTCATCGCCGCCCCACCGGCAGAGGGCCGCGTCCTTGGGCGCCGCCACGCGCAGCCGGTTGGCGACCTCCACGAGCACCCGATCCCCGACCGCGTGGTCCATCCCGTCGTTGATCTGTTTGAACCGGTCGAGATCGATGAAGACGCACAGGTACGCGTGGCCCTCCTCGACCGCGCCATAGCGGCTGTCGACCCAGTCGAGGATGCCGCGGCGGTTGTAGATGCCGGTCAGACCGTCATTTTCGGAGAGCCGCTTGAGTTCGCGCGTGCGCCGCTGGACGCGCTCTTCGAGCGAGGAATTGAGCTCCTCCAGCTTGCTGCGCTGATCGGTCAGATCGCCGATCAACGCGCTGTTTTCAAACTGAAGGCGCAGCGAGCGGCGTAGCACCTGATGATTGTTGCTGTGACTGACCAGCATCACGATGGCGAAGACGATGCCGAGTATGGCCAGCACGATATCGCGCTCCGGGCTCAGGGCGAGCTGGAGCGAGCCCTGCAGGAGCATCATGAAGATGTAGGCCCGGCCGATGGTCAGCACCGGCGCGAGAATGCCGGTCGCGCCGGCCGCGAGCGCCGAGATCACGATCAGGGCGGTGAACCGCACCGCCACGATATCGCTTTGCATGGCGATGTAGGTGAGCGCGGTCCAGAGCACCCAGCCCAGCGAGAGCCCGAGGGCATAGGTGGCGATCATCCAGCGCAGGCGTTTTGGCGAGAGCGGCTCTTCGCCGTGCAGACATCGCAGGTCGATGGCGGTCGCGATTGCCCGGATGACGGTCAAGGCCGTCAGGGCCGCGATCCAGGGCACCATCTCGGCGATCGCGCCGCCATAGCTGATGATGATGGCGATGACGCCGAGCCCGGCGATGAGGTTGACGCCGATATTGGCAAGGTTGTTCTTGTAGGCGATTTGCAAGAGCCCGATGGAGACGCGGGCGTCGATGTCTGCATCGCAGCGCTCGCGCCCGGACTGCTCCGGGGAACCGATGGCTGGGTCTTGTCCTGACACCAGGTTCTCCATGTACTTGTTACTTCAAAACAGGTGCCGAGCAGCAAAAGCGGCCAGGAAAAGTCTTACTGATAAATGGTGCTAGGGCTAAATCGTTTAAGATTGGTGAGGATTTGCCCCCTGGTGCGGCGCGGCGCGGGGCCTCTGTTCAGATCGCGTGTTTCGCACGCATGAACCGATAAATGCCGGAGCGGGCCCGGATACCCGCTCCGACAAGGATCGGCGCGCCACGCTTTCGAGGGACAATGGCACGCCGAATGAGAGCCTGGGTCAGCGGCGTTTGGCGCGGTCCTGCAGGGTCAGGGCGCCGTCGTCGTCGCGGTCCATGCGCTCAACCACGTTCCCGAGCCGTGCGTCGAGTTCTTCCGAAGAGACGCTGCCGTCGCCATCGGCATCGAAGACCTGGAAGATGTCGACCATGCGCTCGCGGGTGAAGCTGCGGTACAGATCGTCGAATTCCTCGATGTCGAGCGCCCCGTCGCCGGAGGCATCGACCGAGGCCACCTTGTCGGCGCGATAGGCATCGATGTCGGCCTGGGTGATGGATTTGTCACCGTCGGCGTCGATCTCGGCGAAGATCGCGGCGACGTTCACGCCCATCGGGCCGAACCCGCCCATGCGCGCGCCTTTCTTGCCGAAGCCACCCGGGCCACGGCGCTCGCCGCGCTCGCCCCGGTCTCCACGGTCGCCGCGCTCGCCGCGGTCATGATCGCGGGTCCTGTCATGGTCTTTGAGCATTTGAGCCTTGAAGGGCCGTTCGGGCCCGCCGTTGGATCCGTCGGCGGGCATTTCGGTGGTTTGCGGCGCCGTGTCGGTGGCGCTCTGTGCGGTGGCGATGGCCGCGCCGGAGACGCTGACAGCCGCGATGAGGAAGAGGCCGGGAATGAGGGTGCGTTTGGTCATGAGTACAATCCTTTACTTGGCGTGCCTTTTTTAGGCGTGGTGCCCGTCTGGGGCGTCGTTGCCGGGGCAGTGCTGCCCGGTGACACTCACCTAGGCGTTGTGGCCCGCGGATGTGTGTCACCGCCAGCGGGGTTTTGTCGCGCCGCGTCTCAGACCGGGCGGCTGACAAGGTTTGCGACAAACTTCTCGCGTTTCCCGGTCAGAACGGGGCTGGCGCCGGCGGGGCGGGCGGCCTTAGGTTGAGCGCCAGAGACCGCATCAGAGCCCGCAGCGCCCATGACCGAGACCCCGAGCCCCCAGATCCTCATCGTTGACGATGCGCGCGACATCCGCGAGCCGTTGGGCCAGTACCTGACCAAACAGGGGCTGCGCACCCGGCTGGCGGCCAATGCCGCCGAGGCGCGCGTGGCGCTGGAGGAGGCGGCGATCGCGCTCGTGATCCTCGATGTGATGATGCCGGGCGAAGACGGGCTGAGCCTTTGCCGCTGGTTGGTGGCGCGGGGTGGGCCGCCGGTGATCCTGCTGACGGCGATGGCCGATGAGACGGACCGCATCGTCGGGCTGGAGCTGGGGGCGGATGACTATGTGGTCAAGCCGTTCAACCCGCGTGAGCTGCTTGCGCGGGTGCGCGCCGTGCTGCGCCGGGCGCCCCAACCCGAGACCGAGGTGCCGGGCCGCATACGCGCCTTTGCCGGATGGCAGCATGACCCGGGCGCGCACAAGCTGCTCGACGCAGCGGGCCGCGAGACCCCGCTCACCACCGGCGAGAGCCGCCTGCTCACCGTCTTTCTCGACAACCCGCGCACCGTGCTCAGCCGCGCGCGCCTGCTCGACCTCACCCAGGGGCGGGACGCCAAACCCTATGACCGCGCGATCGACAACACCATCAGCCGCCTGCGCCGCAAGATCGAGGCCGACCCGCGCAGCCCGGAGCTGCTGGTGACAGAATGGGGCGGCGGCTACCTGCTGGCGGCGGATGTCTCCGAGACCGGCGCATGAGCACGCGGGGCTGGGCCTCCAGGCTGCTGCCCGACGGGCTCGCGGCGCGGTTCGCGCTGCTGCTGGTCGGCGCGCTGCTGATCGCCAACCTGATCGCGCTCGCGGCCCTGCAGAGCGAGCGCACGCGGCTTGATCGCCAGACGCTCGACCGGCTGGAAACCGAGCGGATCATCTCGCTGGTGCCGGTCATCGAGGCGCTGGACCCGTCGCTGCGCGGCGAGGTGGCGCGCGACAGCTCCACCCGCCTCGCCCGGGTCTCGATCGATGACGCGGCTCTGGTGCGCCGCCCTTCCGGCGATGCCCGCGCGCGCGCGATTGTCGAAGAGCTCTCCGCCGAATTGCCCGGCCGCCGGATCCGGGTGCGGATCATGGAACGGCCCAACGCCGAGGATCAGCGCTGGCGCGGGAATGAACGCCTGCCGCGCCGCGCCGTGGCCATCTCGATCGAGCTGACCGCAACGCGCGGGCAGGAGAGCCGCTGGCTCAACATCCTCTCCGCGGCCCCGCCCCGGCCCGCGCGCGATCTGCAACAGGAGGTCGTGTTGCTGCTGCTCGGCGCCTCGCTCGTCGCCGTGCTCGCCGTCGCGCTGCTCTTCATCCGCTACCTGACCCAGCCGCTGGCCGCGCTTGCCCGCGCCGCGCGCGCCGCCGGCCGGGGGGATCGCAGCATCCGCGTGGCCGAAACCGGCGCGCGGGAGATGCGCGCCGCGGCCGAGGCCTTCAACGACATGCAGGCCCGCATCGCCCGGTTCGACGCCGAACGGATGCGCCTCCTCGCTGCCGTGGGCCATGACCTGCGCACGCCGATCACCAGCCTGCGCCTGCGCGCCGAGCTGATCGACACGCCCGAGGCCGAGGCGATGATCCGCACGCTCGATGACATGACGATCATGGCCGAGGGGCTCGTCGCCTACGCCAGGGGCGCCGTCGAGAGCGAGGCCCCCGAGGAGATCGCGGCAAGCGCGTTCTTGCAGGAGATCGCCGCGGCGCGGGACATCCCCCTCGATCTGCGCGCCGAGGCCCGGCTCCGGGGCCGCCCCGTCGCCCTGCGCCGCGCCATCGGCAACCTGCTGGACAACGCCGCGCGCTATGCCTCGGAGGCCCGGCTCGTTCTTGAACTGGACGGCGACGAGGCGCTCCTGTCGGTCGAGGATCGCGGCCCGGGCATCCCGGAGGACCGGATGGCCGGGATGGTCGAGCCCTTCGTGCGCGGCGAGGAAAGCCGCAATCTCGACACCGGAGGCGCGGGCCTCGGCCTCGCGATCGCGCGCATGGTCGCCGAGAGCCACGGCGGCCGTCTGGAGTTGGCCAACCGCCCCGGTGGCGGCTTGCAGGCCACGCTGCGCCTCCCCACCGCCCCCCGATGATCGCGCGGCCTTGCATCCGGCGCGGAGCGGGGCGATGAAAGCCCATGGCCAAGCTCTATTTTCACTACTCGACCATGAACGCCGGCAAATCGACGGTGCTCCTGCAAGCCTCGCACAACTACCGCGAACGCGGGATGGAGACCTATCTGCTCACGGCGGACCTCGACAACCGCGCGGGCGCAGGCCAGATCGCCTCGCGCATCGGCATCGGCGCCGAGGCCGACACCTTCACCCCGGAAGACGACCTCTTCGCCCGAATCGAAAGCCAGCTTGCCGCAGGACCCGTCGCCTGTGTTTTCATCGATGAAGCGCAATTCCTGACCGAGCCACAGGTCTGGCAACTCGCCCGCGCGGTCGACGACCTCGGCGTGCCGGTCATGTGCTACGGGCTGCGCGTCGATTTCCGCGGCAAACTCTTCCCCGGCTCGGCCACCCTGCTGGCCCTCGCCGACGAAATGCGCGAAGTCCGCACGATCTGCCACTGCGGCCGCAAGGCCACCATGGTCGTCCGCATGGGTCCGGACGGCACCGTCCTCACCGAAGGCGGCCAGGTCCAGATCGGCGGTAATGAGACCTACGTCAGCCTCTGCCGACGCCACTGGCGGGAGGCGGTCGGGGATTAGGGGCTGGAGCGGTTGGGACGGTTAGGTTGGCAACAATTTTGAATAATCGTTTGAAGCATTGGCAAATGTTGTCTAATGACCGTTTTGAGACCATATTGCTTGGTGCTGAACCGCGCTTTGTCGATCTGCTATCAACAGAAAGTCAAACTTCCTCAGAAGAGTGTTTTCGTGCCTGATTGCTCATCCCTGTGGAGGCGCTGATAGAACTATCGCGTAGTCGCTCTTGTTTTTGCCGAACCGGTTCGAGCTCCGAGTGGTGACCGTCAGTTTACCTTCAGCATCCAAAAGTCCAACTACCGTTTGCTCGTCTGAGAGCGCTAGCCGCTTGGCCAAGCCTTCAGGCGACATCAATCGTTGCCGCTTTTGCAGCGCTGTGAAGGTGATGTTTGAACCTTCATTAACATTGGCAACGTCGTCCCAGTTCGAGAACCAACCTTTCAGAACCCCAGGCGAAATCAATTCATGAAACAATGATAGTGCCGCGGCGAACTCTATTGCGAACACAGAAAGGTGTGCGTCTGGGTTGTTGGAAAGGTCTGCATTTCGATCGATAAGCTCGAACGCCGCTACGTAAGCAAAAACGCATGACTCTGACGCCAGATTTGGGTGCTGGTTAATCGCTGAAATGACCGTTTCGAGCCTACGAAATTCGAGTAATTCTTCTGGCACATCGTCTGACGCATCGCTCGCCGAAGTAAGGTCCAAGAGCAGATTGTTGCCTCGACGAACCACTTCGATACCAAGCGCCTCCTGAAGTAAACCACGAAAAATCTCGGCCGCTTCTTCTTGTCCCGAGAAAGCGCTCAAGTCGGGAAACTCAACCACATCCTCAAACTCATCAGTCAGCTTGTGTAAGTACGCAAATTGCAACGAATTTCTTCGCCATGCGTTCCGCTCGATCACCTGAATAAGACTGTCGAGTTGAATTTGAATTATATCCGCGTGTGGTCCCAGTTGCTTGCGGAGGTAACCTTCTCCCTCGTTTACTATGTTGAAAATAACCGCTCGACCGCCCGTACGCCGTCCTCCGGGACACATGAAGTTGTGGAAGTCCGATTCCTTAAGAAGATCGTGGGTTCCGAGAAGGACAAGGGCATCCGCAGAACTGGCCGCACACCGCCTCCACGTTCCTGGGTCCTGTTTGTCTCCTCGAATCTTGGATATGTTTTGCCAACCTGACAAATCGATATCTTCTGCGCCGTCCTCAAGCATAAAAACCTGTCTGTCTGCCGACCGATTGAAAACATAAAAGAGCTCCTCTAGGAAACCTTCGTACTTGTCTGCATCGTTCAAGCAAACGATTACGTGACCTTCAAGTAGATCAAGGTTTTCGATGCTCCTCTGTTCAATCCTGATCCTCTCCATAATGGGCGCATAAAAGATAGCAATCATATTGGCGATCGCAGCAATAATAAGAACGGCGGCCGCTAATGCGAAAGGCTCGCTACCCTTGCCGCCGCCTAGATTATTGAAAACCTGGGAAATTATTGCCTTCCAGCCTTCGATAGGGCTCTGGCTTCTTGCGATGCTGATCACACAACCGAACAAGAAAACGATCGTCAGGATTATGAGAGTCAAGCCCAAGAGTGCTTTCACGTGTGGCAATACACTTCGCCAGAATAGGACGCGGCGTTGCTTCTCAAAAGCATATCGCACCAATTTCAGCGATCGGAACAGCCGAGCTACGCGTAGCAATCTCAAGACAGCAGCACCCTCCGGGGAGTTAACGCTGAGGACTTTCCCAAAGGGTAGGCTCGCAAAAAGATCAAAGAAAATGATGATAGTGGCGAAGTCAACCAAGATTACCAAAAGGTCGATCCCACCCCATGGCAGCATATATGCGAAGCCCTTCATCCAAAATCGCAAAACGAACTCGAAAACGAAAATCAACACTAGAAAACATGTCGCATAGGCGATCATTGATTCGTCTTCGGGAAGGATTGATAGAATTGTGCCGATCTCGTAGATCACTAGTACGACACCAAACAGGATGACGCAGATCAGCACCTTGTCCGCTGGAGGCATTTTACTTTTTCTTGTTGACGGGTAGAGCTGCCGAAGCAACCAACTGTCGCGAAAATACTCGGGTACTGGTTTTGATCGGATGGCGTCATCTCGCGCTTGAAGCCAAGCAGAAGAAGGAGGATGGAATAGCATAACTGAAGTCAATGCAGTGACTACGGCTAAAAAGCAAAGAATGAGAAGCATTGAAAAACCATTACTTCAAGAAGATGGTGCAAGAATGCACAAATGAATGCAATTTTCAACCTTCATCCGAAGCGAGTGTCGGCCGTCCTTTGCCCAAACACAACACCTTTCGTCTTTCGCCTGGAAAGCCGACCTTGGCACAACTGCAGCGAATTCACTTTTCGTCCGCCAATCAGCCTTACAATGACGCGGCGCGGGTAGACCCTTGGCCACGAGCCCATGATCTGTTCGAACTCCGGCCTGCCGCCTAAACCCGTTCCACCAACACAGACCCCACCGAATACCCTGCCCCGAAGGAGCAGATCACGCCGAGGTCGCCGGGGGCGAAGTCTTGGGAGTATTGTGAGAAGGCGATGATTGAGCCTGCGGAGGAGGTGTTGGCGTAGTCCTGCAGGATGTTGGGTTGTTCGCCCGCTTCGGGGGTGCGGCCGAGGACCTTTTTGCCGATGAAGTCGTTCATCGATTTATTGGCCTGATGCAGCCAGAGGCGGTGGATGTTGTCTGCTGAGAGGTGTTCGTCCTCGAGGTGGCTGAGGATATGGGCCGAGACGAGCGGGAGCACTTCCTTGAAGACCTTGCGGCCGTTTTGCATGAACTGCATGTCGCGCTGGTCGGGCAGGTCCTGGCCGGTGGTGCGGGTGCGGCGCAGGAAGCCGTTGTTGTTGCGGATGTTGTTGGAGAACTGCGTCGCGCAGCGGGTGGAGCGGATGCGGAAATGGGGGCCTTTCGCCTCCTCCTCGCGCTCGATCACCACCGCTGTACACACGTCGCCGAAGATGAAGTGGCAATCGCGGTCGCGCCATTCCACATGGGCCGAACAGATCTCGGGGTTCACCACGATGGCGCGGCGGGCGCTTCCGGTGCGGATCATGTCGGCGGCGGCCTGAATGCCGAAGGTCGCCGAGGAGCACGCCACGTTCATGTCGAAGGCAAAGCCGCCCGCGCCGATGAGGTCCTGAATCTCCACCGCGATGGCCGGGTAGGCGCGCTCGTGGTTGGAAGCCGCGCAGATCACCAGATCGACCTCCGCCGCCTCACGCCCCGCCGCCGCGAGCGCCAGATTGCAGGCCTTGATCGCCATCTCCGCCATGACGGATGGCTCGTCATCGGTGCGCTCAGGCAGGACGGGATGCATGATCTCGGGATCGAGCACGCCGGTCTTGTCGAGTACAAACCGCCGCTCGATGCCGCTTGCGCCGACGATGAACTCCGCGCTTGAGAGCGGCATCGCCGCGACCTCGTTGCGGGCGATGGCGCCGGCATTCGCGGCGTTCTGCCGTTCGGCATAGGCGTTGTAGGCCGTGACCAGCTCTTCGTTGGTGATGACCGCGTCCGGCGTGAAGACACCGCTGCCGGTGATGGCGGGCTGAAACATGACTAACTCCGAGAACCAGGTGCGTCGTCTTGCCCCGGACATGGCCCGGGGGTCAAGACTTGCCCTCACTGTCAGACCGGGTTCGGAAGCTCCTCACCGGTGAAAAAGGCCCGGAGATTCTCCACCGCCATCATCCCCATGTCCTCGCGCACTTCGAGCGCCGCCGTGCCGAGATGCGGCAGGAGCGTCACGTTCTCGCGCTTGATCAGGGCCTCGGGCACCTCGGGCTCGAACTCGTAGACGTCGAGCCCTGCCCCCGCGATCTGGCCTGCCTCCAGCGCGGCGACAAGCGCGGCCTCATCGACGATGTTGCCCCGCGCGATGTTGACGAAATGCGCGGTGGGTTTCATCGCCGCGAAGACATCCGCGTTGATAACGTGATGGGTCTCTGCCCCGCCCGGCAGCGCCACGACGACCACATCGGCCGCGGCCGCGACGTCGGCGATGGAGCCGAGCTGCTCGGCGGGGAACTCCACCGACTTCGGCGAGCGGTTCTGGAAGACCACCTTCATGCCGAAGCCGAAATGGGCGCGTTTGGCGATGGCCTGGCCAATGCGGCCCATGCCGATGATGCCGAGCGTCTTGCCGGACATGTGCAGGCCGAGCATCTGCGTCGGGTGCCAGCCCTCCCAGTCGCCCCGGCGCACCATCCGCTCGCCTGCGCCCGCGCGGCGGCAGGTCATGAGCATGAGCATGAGCGCGATGTCCGCGGTGGCGTCGGTCACGGCGCCGGGTGTGTTGCTGACGGCGATCCCGTGCGCGCGCGCGGCATCCACGTCGATATGGTTGTAGCCCACGCCGAAGTTGGCCAGCAGCTTGCAGCGATGGCCGCCCTCCTCGAAAATCTCCTTGCTGTAGAGATCCCCGAGCGTCGGCAGCACCCCGTCATAGAGCGCGAGCGAGGCGCGCATTTCCGCGGGCGACATCGCCGTCGTCTTCTCGCGCAGTTCCACGTCGAAGTGCTTGCGGGCCTCCGCGATCACGCGCTCGGGCAAGGGCCTTGAGATGAAAATCCGTGTCAAAACATCCGTCCTCCAATCGGTGTGTCCATATCCGGCGCGATGAGAACGACCTCCCCGTTCTCGTCCGGCACGCCCAGCACCAGTATCTCGGACATGAAGGGTCCGATCTGGCGGGGCGGAAAGTTCACGACGGCCAATACGCGGCGCCCGACGAGATCGTCGGGGCTGTAATGGACCGTAATCTGGGCCGAGCTTTTCTTCGTCCCGATCTCGGGGCCAAGGTCGACCCAGAGCTTGATCGCGGGTTTGCGCGCCTCGGGGAACGGTTCGGCGCGGAGCACCTCGCCCACCCGGATGTCGACCTTCTGAAAATCGTCGAACCCGATCTCAGCCATTCGCCAATTCCTTCGACCGCGCGGTCGCGGCCTCCACGGTCCGGGCGATGAGAGGGGCCAGGCCCGCGCCTTCGTCCATCAGGACCGCGAGCCCGGCCTGGGTCGTGCCGTTGGGGCTGGTGACATTGTCGCGCAGGGTCGCGGGGCGCTCGGCGGCGCCGGCGGCCAGCGCGCCCGCGCCCTCGACCGTGGCCTTGGCAAGCTCCAGCGCCAGGTCGGGCGCGAGCCCTTGGGCCTCCCCGGCCGCAGCCAGGCACTCGATCATGTAAAAGACATAAGCCGGGCCAGAGCCGCTCACCCCGGTCACCGCGTCGATCTGATCCTCGCGCTCCAGCCGGACGACCGAGCCCACCGCCGCGAGCAGCTCTTCGGCGAGGTCGAGATCCTGCGCGCGGGCAGCATCGTTGCCGATCATCGCCGTGACACCCTTGCCGATGGCGGCGGGCGTGTTGGGCATCGAGCGCACGATGGGCGTCTCGGAGCCGAAACTTTCCTCGAATTGGGCAATCGGCGTTCCGGCGGCGATGGAGACGAAGAGCGTGCGACCATTCCCAAGCGCCTGCAACGCCGGCAGCGCATCGCCCATCATCTGCGGCTTGACGGCGATCATCGCGATCGCGGGGTCCGCGGGCAGCGCCGCATTCACCCGCACCCCGGCCTCGGCCAGCCAATCGGCCGGCGCCGGATCGAGCACCGTGACCGCGCCTGGTGCGAGCCCGCGCTCCAGCCAGCCCTTGAGCAGCGCCGTCCCCATCCGGCCGCAACCAAGCAGCACGAGCCCCCTGCGGGAGACCTCTTCCAGTGCCATAAAGCCCCTCCAAAACAGCGGGCCGCAAGCGATTGCGGCCCGAAACTTTCGTGCGTCCTTGCGACCTTAAGCCCGGCCGTAGGCTTCCGCAATGGCAACCTGCAGCGCCTCTTTCGGGGTGCTGCCGCTCCAGGAGACAAGCTGAAACGCGGGGTAGAACCGCTCGGCATTGAGCACCGCGCCGCGGATCAGCGTCGCGATCTGATCGGGGCTGGCCATCTGGCCGCCCGAGAGCACGAGCCCGTAGCGATAGACCATCAGCTTTTGCTCCGACCACCAGGTGAAGGCCCCGCTCCAGCACTGGTCGTTGACCGCGTTCAAGAGCTCGAAGAGCACGCTTTCGGTCTCATCCGGCGGCTCCATCTCGAAGCTGCAGACCATGCGCAGCGTCTCGTCATAGCCCGACCAGGCGAGCGTGATGGAATAGGTACGCCAGCGCCCCTCGACAGCCATGGCGATCTGATCGTCGGCCACGCGGTCGAACTCCCACTCGTGATGTTCGGCGAGGGTTTCGACGATGTCGATGGGATGAAGGTCTTCTTCAAGATACTGCTCGGACAATGCCATTTGGTCACCTCTTTTTTGACTAGCGAGAGGAGCATGGCAGCGCCCCTAGCGCTCGGTGCCTACGCAAGAAGACGCGGGTCTTTCCGGTCTCCTTACCACATATGGTGGGGGCAAGGTGGAGGGGCTGTAAAGCAAAATCTTGGGGATAACCGCGATAAATTGTGGATGACTTGAAAACTTCATCAATATCGGCGAATTGACGCTAGGGGCCAGACGGCATCTGGCTCACCACGGGACCTCGTGGCCCGCCCAGTCGTAGAACCCGCCGCTTTGCGCCCGGGTTAGCCCGTCCATCACCGCCAGCAGGTTGCGCGCGGCCTCCCCCGGCGAGACCGTGGGGTGGCGGTCGGCGTAGGCGCGGGTGAATTCGGTGCGCACGGTGCCGGGGTGGAGCGCGGCGACGATGGCCTCCCGCCGGCGACGGTTGATCTCGATGGCGGCGCTGTGCAGGATCTGGTTGAGCCCGGCCTTGGCGGCGCGGTAGCCGTACCAGCCGCCCAGCCGGTTGTCCCCGATCGAGCCGACCCGGGCGGAGAGCACGGCAAAGACCGACCGGCCCTCGCGCGGCAGGAGGCGCCAGCCGTGCTTGAGCAGCAGCGCGGGGCCCACGGCATTGAGCGCGTATTGCCCCAGCAGCGTCTCCGGGTCGATCTCGTCGAGCGATTTTTCCGGGACGGCACCCGCGATCTCCAGCGCGCCGGTGGCGACGAAGATCAGCTCGAAGGGCCCATCCAGCGCAGCGAGATGCGCGCGCACCGTGGCCTCGTCCGTGAGGTCAAGCCCGTGGGTGGCGCGCGACAGGCCGGTGACCTCATCGCCCCGCGCGCGCAAGGCGGCGGCCACGGCCCCGCCGATGCCACCACTCTCACCGATGATCAGGGCGCGCGTCATGTGCGGGAGCTAGGGCGCGAAAGGCGAAAATCGAGCGCGTCGGGCGGCGGGAGGTCGCGGCTGCGGCCCTGTGCCCAAGGCAACGGCAATGAGCCGCAAGTGCGCCAGACGTGGAAATCGCCTTCATCGTCCCACCTGCTGTAGATCAGAGTCACAAAAACCCGGCGCGCCGACCCGCTGCCCGCCCGACCCCCTGTCCAATGCCTTCCCTGAGACGAGGCGCGCCAAGGGGAAAGCGGATTCGCGATCCCCCCTTTTCTTTTAACCGGAGCGCTGTATAAATCGCCGCCATGACACGGACAGACCATATCGCCCCCGCGATCCCGCGCCCCGCCGCACGGGTCCGTCCGCTTGCCCTACGCCTAAGCCGCCCTTGAGCGTGCCCCGTGGCGCGACGTGCTCGAGGGAGAACCGGTTCGCGCCAAGAGGCTTGGGAATAAAAGAGATACCGACATGACCGATACCGTGACCAAAGATCGCGTTCTGATCTTCGACACCACCCTGCGCGACGGCGAGCAAAGCCCCGGCGCGACCATGACCCATGAGGAGAAGCTGGAGATCGCCGGGCTTCTCGACGAGATGGGCGTGGACATCATCGAGGCGGGCTTTCCGATTGCCTCGGAGGGCGATTTCCGCGCCGTCTCCGAGATCGCGAAACAGGCCCGAGGCTCGACGATCTGTGGCCTTGCCCGCGCCAATCTGGCCGATATCGACCGCTGCTGGGAGGCGGTGCGCCATGCCAGGAGCCCGCGCATCCACACCTTCATCGGCACCTCGCCGCTGCACCGCGCGATCCCCAATCTGGACATGGACCAGATGGCCGAGCGCATCCACGAGACCGTGACCCACGCGCGCAACCTGTGCGACAATGTCCAGTGGTCGCCGATGGATGCGACGCGCACCGAGTGGGATTACCTCTGCCGCGTGGTGGAGATCGCGATCAAGGCGGGCGCCACGACGATCAACATCCCCGATACGGTCGGCTACACCGCGCCGCGCGAGAGCGCCGATCTCATTCGCCGGCTGATCGCGGCGGTGCCCGGCGCCGACGAGGTGGTCTTTGCCACCCACTGCCACAACGATCTCGGCATGGCGACGGCCAACGCGCTGGCCGCGGTCGAGGGCGGCGCGCGCCAGATCGAGTGCACGATCAACGGCCTTGGCGAGCGCGCGGGCAACACCGCGCTGGAGGAGGTCGTCATGGCGCTCAAGGTGCGCGGCGACATCATGCCCTACGAGACCGGGATCGAGACCAAGCGCCTGATGCATATCTCGCGCCGCGTCGCGACAGTGTCGGGCTTCCCGGTCCAGTTCAACAAGGCCATCGTCGGCAAGAACGCCTTCGCCCATGAGAGCGGCATCCATCAGGACGGGATGCTCAAAAACGCCGAGACCTTCGAGATCATGCGGCCCGAGGATGTGGGCCTGTCGGAGACCAACCTCGTCATGGGCAAGCACTCGGGGCGCGCGGCGCTCAGGGCCAAGCTCAAGGACCTCGGCTTCGAGCTGGGCGACAACCAGCTCAAGGATGTGTTCGTCCGGTTCAAGGAGCTCGCCGACCGCAAGAAGGAGGTCTATGACGAGGACCTCGTCGCGCTGGTGAGCGCCGCGCCCGAGGCCGAGGCGGACCGGCTTCAGGTCATCTCGCTCAAGGTCGTCTGCGGCACGGGCGGCCCGGCGGAAGCCACGCTGGAGATGGAAGTCGACGGCGCAGAGCACATCGCCACCGAAGAGGGCGACGGGCCGGTGGATGCGACCTTCAAGGCCGTGCGCAAGATCTTCCCCAACGCGGCCCGGCTCCAGCTCTATCAGGTGCAGGCGGTCACGGCGGGGACCGATGCGCAGGCGACTGTGAGCGTTCGGCTGGAGGAAGACGGCATGATCGCCACCGGCCAGTCGGCCAATACCGACACGGTCGTCGCCTCCGCCAAGGCCTATGTCAACGCGCTCAACCGGCTGCTGGTGCGGCGCGACAAGACCGGCCCCGGCACCGACCGGCGCGAAGTATCCTACAAGGACGTCTCCTGACCGGCGCCCGCCGCCAGCACACACCAGCGTGATTGCGCTGATTGCCGCCCGAGGAGGCCTTTCAACCTCGGCGCGCGCCACCTATAAAAGCCACGGTCCGCGCCTCTGTCCCGAGTCGCGGATCCAACGACCAATGCGTGAGGCGCTTCATGGCAATCCTGGGAAATCTTGGCGGACTGTTCTCCTCCGACATGGCAATCGACCTCGGTACGGCGAACACCCTCGTCTATGTGAAAGGGCGCGGCGTGATCCTGAGCGAGCCGTCGGTGGTCGCCTATCATGTCAAGGACGGGGTGAAAAAGGTGCTCGCCGTGGGCGAGGACGCCAAGCTGATGCTCGGCCGCACGCCGGGCTCGATTGAGGCGATCCGCCCCATGCGCGAAGGGGTCATCGCCGATTTCGACACCGCCGAGGCGATGATCAAGCACTTCATCCGCAAGGTTCACAAACGGACCACCTTTTCCAAGCCCAAGATCATCGTTTGCGTCCCCCACGGTGCGACGCCGGTGGAAAAGCGGGCGATCCGTCAATCGGTCCTTTCGGCCGGCGCGCGCCGCGCGGGGCTCATCGCCGAGCCCATCGCCGCGGCCATCGGTGCGGGCATGCCCATCACCGACCCAACCGGCAACATGGTCGTCGACATCGGCGGGGGCACGACCGAGGTCGCAGTCCTGTCGCTGGGCGATATCGTCTATGCGCGCTCGGTGCGCGTCGGCGGCGACCGGATGGACGAGGCGATCGTCTCCTATCTGCGCCGCCAGCAGAACCTCCTGATCGGCGAGGCCACGGCGGAGCGGATCAAGACCACCATCGGCACCGCGCGGATGCCCAATGACGGGCGCGGCGCGGTGATGCAGATCCGGGGGCGCGACCTTCTGAACGGGGTGCCGAAGGAGATCGAGATCAGCCAGGCCCAGGTGGCCGAGGCGCTGGCCGAACCGGTGCAGGCAATCTGCGAGGCGGTCATGACCGCGCTGGAAACCACGCCGCCGGACCTTGCCGCCGATATCGTCGACCGGGGCGTCATGCTGACCGGGGGCGGCGCGCTTCTGGGCGAGCTTGACCTTGCCCTGCGCGAAGAGACCGGCCTTGCCGTCTCCGTCGCCGACGAGAGCCTCAACTGCGTCGCGCTCGGCACCGGCAAGGCGCTGGAGTATGAAAAACAGCTCCGGCATGTGATAGACTACGACAGCTGAGACCCGTCCCAGACGAGGGAGCCGCGTGGCCAAGACAGGCACCAACAGCGAAGACTACACCCGCCCGATCCGACGGCTGCTGATCGGTATTCTCGCGCTGTGCCTGTTCGCCGTCTTTCTGGTCTGGCGCATCGACAGCCCGCGGGTGGAGCGCTTCCGCATGGCGGTGATCGACCGGGTGATCCCGGGCTTCGACTGGGCGATGGCGCCAGTCACGGCCTCGGTCAACATCCTGCGAGATTTCCAAAGCTACAGCCGCGTCTACCAGCAGAACCAGGACCTGCGCCGCGAGCTGCAACAGATGCGCGCCTGGAAGGAAGCAGCGCTGCAGCTCGAACAGGAAAACGCCAAACTGCTTGATCTCAACAACGTCCGGCTCGACCCGCGTCTGACCAAGGTCACCGGGGTGGTCATGGCCGACAGCGGCTCGCCCTTCCGCCAATCGGTGCTGCTCAACGTGGGCGCGCGCGACGGGATCCGCGACGGCTGGGCGACGATGGACGGCGCCGGGCTCGTGGGCCGCATCTCCGGCGTGGGCCAGGAGATTTCGCGCGTCATCCTCGTGACCGACAGCAACTCCCGCGTGCCGGTGACGATCCAGCCGTCGGGCCAACGCGCGATCCTACAGGGCGACAATTCCGCCGCGCCCCTCATCGAGTTTCTGGAAAACCCGGATCTGGTGCGCCCCGGCGATCAGGTCATGACCTCGGGCGATGGCGATGTCTTCCCCGACAACCTGCTAATCGGCCGGATCGCGGCTGATCCCTCGGGGCGGATGCGCACGCGCCTCGCGGCCGATCTGGAGCGGCTCGAATTCCTGCGGGTTCTGCGCAGCCTGCCGATCGCGCCGCTCACCGATCCCGGCGGGCTGATCCTGCCCGAAGGCGAGGCGGTGCGCGTAGCCCCCGATGCCGCCGATGCCGCAGCCCCGCTTGCGGAGGCTGGCGATGACTGAGGCCCCTCGCGCGAAAATCTGGGGCATGCGCGCGCTCTTTCTCGGCTGCGCCGCGCTGATCGTCTTCCTGCATCTGCTGCCGGTCTCGACCGTGCCGCGCGGCTGGGCCCCGCCGGACCTGCTGCTGGCGCTGAGCTTTGCCTGGGTGGTGCGCCGCCCCGACTACCTGCCCGCGCTGATGATCGCCGGGGTCTTCCTCATGGCCGACCTGCTCTACCAGCATCCGCCGGGCCTGCGCCCGCTGCTCATCCTGCTCGCGGCCGAATGGCTGCGCGCGCACGCGCCCGGCTTCCGCACCGCGCCCTTCTCGCAGGAATGGCTGCAATGCTCGATCCTTCTGGCCGGGATCACGCTGGCCTATCACGCGGCGCTCTCGCTCTTCTTCATCGATCGGCCCGGCGTTTCGCTCTCGCTGATCCAGACCGCGGCCACGATCCTCGCCTACCCCTTCGTCGCCGCTTTCAGCCACTACGTGCTCGGCGTGCGCAAACTGGTGCCCGGCGATGGCGCCGCGATGGGGCGGCTGTCGTGAAACGCACCGCGCGCGATACCCAACTCTCGACCCGGCGCATCTCGCGGCGGGGGCTGATCATGGGCGGCGCCCAGCTGGCCTTTGCCGGGCTACTGGGCTTCCGGATGCGCCATCTGCAGGTCGAACAGGCCGACCGGTTTCGCCTTCTGGCGGAGGAAAACCGCGTCAAGGTCCGGCTCCTGCCGCCCTCGCGCGGTCAGATCTTCGATCGGGACGGGACGCCCATCGCCGTCAACGAGCCGGCCTATCGCATCATCCTCGTGCCCGAGGACGCGGGCGATGTGGACGGGGTGATCGGCGAGCTTTCGTCGCTCATCGAGCTTGACCCCGATGACATCAACCGCGCGCTGGCCGAGATCAAGAAAAGCCGCCCCTTCCTGCCGGTGACCATCGCGGACCGGGTGAGTTGGGAGGAGGTGAGCCGGATCGCGGTCAACACCCCTGCCCTGCCCGGCATCACCCCCGAGGTCGGCCTCTCGCGCCGCTATCTGATGGGTGAGGATTTCGCCCACGTGGTCGGCTATGTCGGCCCGGTGAGCCCGCGCGATCTTGCAAAATACGAAGAGCCCGACCCGGTGCTCCAGATCCCGCGGTTCCAGATCGGCAAGGTGGGCGTCGAGGCCAAGCTCGAGGACACGCTGCGCGGCGAGGCCGGCGCGAAACATGTCGAGGTCAATGCCATCGGCCGCGTCATGCGCGAGCTCGACCGGCGCGAGGGCACGCCGGGCAACAACATCCAGCTGACCATCGACCACAAGCTCCAGTCCTTCGTCCAGAGCCGGCTCGGGACGGAAAGCGCCTCGGCCGTTGTGCTCGATTGCCAGACCGGCGATCTGCTGGCCATCGCCTCGGCGCCGAGCTTCGATCCCAACCTCTTCGTGCGCGGCATCAGCGTCGCCGATTACGCCCAGCTGCGCGACAACGACCACCGCCCCCTCGCCTCCAAGGCCGTGCAGGACGCCTACCCGCCGGGCTCGACCTTCAAGATGGTGACCGCGCTCGCCGCGCTGGAGGCGGGCATCGCCGGGCCCAACGACACGGTCTATTGCCCCGGGCACATGGAGGTCAGCGGGCGGCGGTTCCACTGCTGGAAACGCGGCGGGCACGGGACGATGGACCTCAACACCTCGCTGCGCGAAAGCTGCGACGTCTACTTCTACGATCTCGCGCTCCGGGTCGGGATCGAGCGGATCGCCGAGGTCGGGCGCAAGCTCGGGCTCGGCGCGCGCAGCGGCGTGCCGATGTCGGCCGAGACCTCGGGCCTCATGCCCGACAAGGAATGGAAGCGTATCAACCGGGGTCAGGAGTGGGTCATCGGCGACACGGTGAACGCCTCCATCGGTCAGGGGCTCATCCTCACCTCGCCCTTGCAACTCGCGGTCATGACCGCGCGGCTCGCGACGGGGCGCTCGGTCACCCCGCGGCTGATCTCGCGGCTCGACGGTGTGCCCCAGCCCGATGGCGCGGGTGAAGATCTGGGCCTCTCGCAGGACAACTTGCGCCACATCCGCCGGGGCATGTTCGCAGTCTCGAACCACCGCCGCGGCACCGCCTACCGCTCGCGCATCATCGCCGAGGAGATGCGCATGGCCGGCAAGACCGGCACCGCGCAGGTCCGCAGCCAGGTGGTCCGCAACGAGGACGTGCCGTGGGAGCAGCGCGACCACGCGCTCTTTGTCAACTTCGCGCCGTTCGATGCCCCGCGCATCGCGGTTTCGGTGGTGGTGGAACACGGCGGCGGCGGCTCCACCGCGGCCGCCCCGATCGCGCGCGACATCACACTGCAGGCACTCTATGGCGAGGCGCCGCCGCTCTCGGCCTATCCCGCGGGCGACCGCGAGCGCATCGAGCAGATGCAGGAGGAGCTGCGCCGCAAACGCCCCGGCATCGCGCCCACCGCGAGGGACCGCGCGTGAGCTATCTGGAGTACAACCTCAAGTCGACGCCCACGGGCCTGTCGAAGCTGCTCTATCTCAACTGGGCGCTGATCCTGCTGATCGCGGCTGTGAGCGGCGTGGGGTTCCTCATGCTCTACTCCGTCGCGGGCGGCAGCTTCTCGCCCTGGGCCGAGCCCCAGATGAAGCGGTTCGTGCTGGGGCTATTCGTGATGATCTTCGTCGCGATGGTCCCGATCTGGTTCTGGCGCAACATGGCCACGGTGGCCTTCACCGGCTCGCTCCTGCTGCTGCTTGCGGTGATGTTCATCGGCGACAGCGGCGGCGGCGCGCAGCGTTGGATCGATCTCGGCTTCATGCGGCTCCAGCCTTCGGAGCTGGCCAAGATCACGCTGGTGATGCTGCTGGCGGCCTATTACGACTGGCTCCCGGTCGACAAGGTGTCGCGCCCGCTGTGGATCGTGATCCCGGTGATCATCATCGCCCTGCCGACCCTGCTCGTCTTCGAACAGCCCGACCTCGGGACCGCGCTGCTGCTGATGATCGCGGGCGGCGGGATCATGTTCTTCGCGGGTGTCCACTGGGGGTATTTCGCCGTGGTGATCGCCGCGGGCGTCGGCGCGGTCACGGCCGTTCTGCAATCGCGCGGCACAAGCTGGCAACTCATCAAGGACTACCAGTTCGACCGGATCGACACTTTCCTCGACCCCGGCAAGAACCCGCTCGGCACCGGCTATCACATCACCCAGTCCAAAATCGCGCTCGGCTCCGGCGGCTGGACCGGCCGCGGCTACATGCAGGGCACGCAATCGCGGCTCAACTTCCTGCCCGAAAAACACACCGATTTCATCTTCACCACGCTGGCCGAGGAGTTCGGCTTCATCGGCGGCATGTCGCTGCTGCTGCTTTACGTGCTGATCGTGGGCTTTTGCGTGGCGAGCGCCCTGCGCAATGCCGACCGCTTCGCCTCGCTGCTGACACTTGGCATCGCGCTGACCTTCTTCCTCTTCTTCGCCGTCAACATGTCGATGGTCATGGGGCTCGCCCCGGTGGTGGGGGTGCCGCTCCCGCTGGTGAGTTATGGCGGCTCGGCGATGCTGGTGTTGATGGGGGCTTTCGGGCTCGTCCAGAGCGCGCATGTTCACAGACCAAGGACCCCGTCATGACCAACGTACTTTTCGCCGCCGAGACGAAACTCTGGCCGGTCTATGCGCCCCTCCTGCGCGCGGCATTTGCCGAGACGGGGCTGGGCGGGATCACCCTCGAAACCGACCTGCCGCCTGAAGAGGTGGATTACATCGTCTACAGCCCGGGCTCGACCCTGCAGGATTTCACGCCCTATACCCGCTGCAAGGCGGTGCTGAACCTCTGGGCCGGGGTGGAGAACGTCACCCGGAATGCCACGCTGACCCAGCCGCTCGCGCGCATGGTCGATCCGGGCATGGAGCAGGCGATGGTGGAATGGGTCACGGGCCACACCCTGCGCCACCACATCGGCATGGACCGCTATATCCACGGGCTGGGTGGCGCGTGGTCGCGGATCATCCCCCCGCTCGCGCCCGACCGCCCGGTGACGGTGCTCGGCCTTGGCGCTCTCGGGTCGGCCTGCGCGCGCGCCCTCGCCGGGCTGCACTTCCCGGTACGCGGCTGGAGCCGGTCACCCAAGGATATTCCGGGTGTCACCTGTTTTTCGGGGGAGGACGGCCTCAAGGCCGCGCTCGAGGGGGCGCAGATCGTCTCCCTCTTGCTGCCCTCAACGCCCGGCACGCGGCACATCATGACCGACGAGACCTTCGCGCTGCTGGCCAAGGGGGCGGTCTTGCTGAACTCGGGGCGCGGGGCGCTGGTGGATGACGAGGCCCTGCTGCGCGCGCTCGACAGCGGGCAGGTCTCGCACGCCACGCTCGATGTGTTCCACGTCGAGCCGCTGCCCGAAGAGCATCCGTTCTGGTCCCACCCCGGCGTGACCGTGACCCCGCATATCTCGTCGGAGACGCGCCCGCCCACCGCGAGCCGGGTGATCGCCGAGAATGTGCGCCGCGGGGAGGCGGAAGAGCCCTTCCTCCATCTGGTGGACCGCGCCGCGGGCTACTGAGCTCAGATCAGCCGGGGCGGCTTGTCCGGATCCATCCCCGGCGCAGTCGGGCCGTCGGGAACATCGACGGGCGGCGGGGTCATGTCGAAGCTGTGGCCCACCGCGCGAATGTCCGGCAGGCGCGGATCGTCCGACGCGAGAAAGCCCACATCGAGCAGCTCGCCCTCCATCCCCGAAAAGACCGACGCCTCGTTGATCGCGCCCGAGAGCGCCTCTTCCGCGCCCTGCGCCGGGCCTGCGATCATCAGGCAATGGGCCCGCCGGCCCGAGCGGTAGACCGCATCGACCAGCCAGGCCCCCGCCGCCAGCCGCGCCGCCGCCGCCAGCCGCGCGGCCAGTGAGGCCATCAACGCCTCCGGCACGGTCTCGGGCCGCTCGAAGGCCGCGATCTCTTCGACCACCGCGCCGGGCCGGGCGGCGAGCTGATCGGTCAGCCAGCTCAGCACATCGGGCGGCAACAGGATCTGGCTCGGCGCGACACCGAGGTTGAGCCCGAGCCCCAGCCCCTGCCCCGCAAGAAGGCCGATGATCGCCCGCCCCGGCAGCGCCGCATAGGGCACCACCTCGCCGGAAAACTCCGCCAGCCGCTCCTCGCTGTCGAAGACCACCACCACATCGCCATCGCTCAACCCGAAGACCTGCGGCGTGATCCGCTCGCCCGCCGGCTCCTCTTCGAGCAGCAGCAACAGCTCGCTGTCGGCGATCGCCTCATAGAGCTTGAGCCGCGCCGCGCCGTCCTCCGGGGCGGCCTCCATCGCGGCGAATGCGTGGTCAATCGGTGTCTCAGTCATGCAGTATCTCCGCGACCCGCTGCCGAAGCGCGGGCAAGATGTCGGTCTCGAACCAGGGGTTGCGCCGCAGCCAGCCGGTGTTCCGCCAGGAGGGATGCGGCACGGCGATGCGCGCGGGCCAATGCGCCCGCCAGCCCTTCACCGTGTCGGTCACGCTGGTCTTCACCCCGAGGTGGTAGCGATGGGCATAGCCGCCCACAAGCACCGATAGCCCCAGGTGGGGCAGGCTCCGCATTACCCGGTCGTGCCATGTCTGGCGGCAGATCGCCGGCGGCGGCAAGTCGCTGCCCTTGGCGTCATAGCCGGGAAAGCAGAACCCCATCGGGACGATGGCGATGCGGGCGGTGTCGTAGAATGTCTCGCGGTCCACCCCGAGCCAGTCGCGCAAGCGCTCCCCCGAGGCATCGTCGAAGGGGCGGCCCGAGGCATGGACCCGCGCGCCCGGCGCCTGGCCCGCGATGAGAATCCGCGCGGTGCTGCGGAACCAGACGACGGGCCGGGGGGCATGGGCCGTGGCCGTCGCGGCAAAGCGCGGCGCGCAGAGGCGGCAGGCGGAAATCTCCTGTCGCAAGCCCGCGCTGCTGTCAGCCCCGGGGGCCAATCGCGCCCATCCGGTCGCCGACCTGCCCGCGATGGAGCAGCAGGTGATCGAGCAACACGCAGGCCACCATCGCCTCGCCCACCGGCACCGCGCGGATGCCGACGCAGGGATCGTGCCGGCCCTTGGTGACGATGTCGGTCTCTGCGCCCGATTTGGTAATGGTCCGGCGCGGGGTGAGGATCGAGGAGGTCGGCTTGACGGCAAAGCGCAGCACGATCTCCTGCCCCGTCGAGATGCCGCCCAGGACGCCGCCCGACTGGTTGGAGCTGTACTCCGGCCCATTCGGCCCCATGCGGATCTCGTCGGCGTTTTCAGTCCCGGTGAGTTCCGCCGCGGCCATGCCAGCGCCGATCTCGACGCCCTTGACCGCGTTGATCGACATCGCCGCGGCCGCAAGATCGGTGTCGAGTTTGCCATAAACCGGCGCGCCGAGGCCGGGCGGGACATTGCGCGCCACCACCTCGATCACCGCGCCAACCGAATTGCCGGATTTGCGCAAGCCATCGAGGCTCTCGGCCCAACGTGCGGCCGCGGCCGCATCGGGGCACCAGAAGGGATTGCGCTCGATCTCGGCCTCATCCACCGCGCCGCGGTCGATCCGATCCGCGCCCATCTGGACCATGTAGCCGCGGATCTCGATCCCCGGCACCAGCTCGGCCAGCGCCGCGCGCGCCAGCCCGCCTGCGGCCACCCGCGCCGCCGTCTCCCGCGCCGAGGAGCGCCCGCCGCCGCGATAGTCGCGGATGCCGTATTTCTGCCAATAGGTGATGTCGGCGTGGCCGGGGCGGAATTTCTCGGCGATCTCGCCGTAATCCTTGGAGCGCTGATCGGTGTTCTCGATCATCAGCTGGATCGTCGCGCCGGTGGTTTTCCCCTCGAAGACCCCCGACAGGATCCGGACCTGATCGGGCTCGCGCCGCTGGGTGGTGTATTTGCTGGTGCCCGGTTTGCGCCGGTCGAGCCAATGCTGAAGCATCGCTTCATCCACCGCTACTTGCGGCGGGCAGCCATCCACTGTCGCCCCGAGCGCGGGCCCGTGGCTCTCGCCCCAGGTGGTGACGCGAAAGAGATGGCCGAATGTGTTGATGCTCATGGGGGCGGGCCTTGCTGCGGGTGGAATTCACCGCCGCGCTTAGCAGATGCCCCCGGACGAGGCAATCAAGCGGGGCGATCGGGCCTGCCTCCAACGCGCCGCTTGCAACCGGCGCGGCCCTCGCTATGGTCGGCCCCACCTCGGGGTGCTTCGCAAGATGCGGCGGAGCTGAGATGCGTCACGCGAACCCGTCGAACCTGACCCGGTTTACACCGGCGGAGGGAAGGCCCGGACGAAACTCCACCTTTGCCTTTCGCCGCAGAGATGGAGAAACGGCATGAGAGCCTACATTTTTGCTGCAAGCCTGCTGACCACGGCGGGGGCCGCCGCCGTCGCGCAAAGCGATCCGCTGACCGTCTACGCGCCTGATTATTTCACCTCCGAATGGGGCCCCGGCCCCGCGATCGAGGCGGCGTTCGAGGCCGAGTGCGGCTGCGAGATGGAGTTCCTGCCCGCCGATCTGCCTTCGATGCTGCTGCTCGAAGGCGCGCGCACGCGGGCCGACGTCGTGATCGGGCTCAACACCGATGTGACCAAACGCACCCGCGAGAGCGGCCTTCTCGCCCCCCACGGGCAGGATCTTTCGGCCCTCACGCTCCCTATCGACTGGACGGACGAGGTCTTCCTGCCCTTCGACTGGTCCTACGTCTCCTTCGTCTACAACGCCGAGGCCGTGGCCAACCCGCCGCGCTCTTTCGCCGAGCTGCTGGATGCGCCCGAGGACCTCAGGATCGTCATTCAGGACCCGCGCAGCTCGATCTCCGGGCTCGCGCTCCTGCTCTGGGTCAAGACGCTGTATGGCGACGAGGCCGAGACCGTCTGGGAACGCCTCGCGCCGCGCATCCTCACGGTGACGAAGGGCTGGTCCGAGGCCTACGGGCTCTTCACCGACGGCGAGGTGCCGATGGTGCTGTCGTTCAACACCTCGCCCGCCTATCACATCGTCGCCGAAGAGGATGAGACCAAGGTCAGCGCGATCTTCGAGGAGGGGCACTACGCCTATGTCGAGCTGGCCGCCAAGGTGGCGGGCACCGATCAGCCCGAGCTCGCCGATGCGTTCATGGAATTCATCTTGAGCCCGACCTTCCAGGCGATCATCCCCGAGACCAACTGGTCCTACCCCGCCGCGCTGCCGCGCGAAGACTGGCCGCAGGTGTTTCAAGAGCTGCCCGAACCTCCGAGCGCCATTTTCCTGACCGAGGACGAAGCCGACGCGATCCGCACGGAGGCCCTCGACGAGTGGCAGCGCGCGCTCTCCCGCTGATCGCCAAGGCGCTGGTGCTGCTCTTCGTGGCCGCACCGCTCGCCGCCGTCATCTGGCGCGCCGAGGGGCTCGGGGCGCTCGGGCTTGCCGACCTGCGCGCGATCCGCTTCACGCTGCTTCAGGCAGTCCTCTCGGCGGCGCTCTCGGTCCTGCTCGCGGTTCCGGTGGCGCGCGCGCTCGCCCGCCGCCGCTTTCCCGGCCGGGGCCTGCTGATCTCGTTGCTGGGCGCGCCCTTCATCCTGCCGGTGATCGTGGCGATCCTCGGGCTGCTCGCGGTCTTCGGCCAATCGGGCCTGCTGAGCGCGGCGCTCGGTCTTATCGGCCTGCCCCCGGTGCAGATCTACGGGCTGCACGGGGTGCTGCTCGCCCATGTCTTCTTCAACCTGCCGCTCGCCACGCGGCTCATCCTCCATGGTTGGCTCGCGGTTCCCTCCGAGCGGTTCCGCCTCGCGGCCCAGCTTGACCTGCCGCCCATCGCGGTGTTCCGGCTGATCGAATGGCCCATGCTGCGCCGCATCCTGCCCGGCGCTTTCGCGATCATCTTCGTGATCTGCCTGACCAGTTTCGCCGTCGCCCTGACGCTCGGCGGCGGCCCGCGCGCCATCACCATCGAACTCGCGATCTATCAGGCCTTCCGATTTGATTTCGACCTCAGCCGCGCCGCAACCCTCGCCCTGCTTCAACTTGCCCTGTCTGGCGCCGCGGCCCTCCTCGCCCTGCGGCTGACGGTCGCCGATGCGATGGGCGGCGGGCTTGACCGGCCCCTCCGCCGCTGGGACAGCGCGCCCGGCCAGCGCCTCGCCGACATCGCCGCGATCACCCTCGCGAGCGCCTTCCTGCTGCTGCCGCTGGGGATGATCGTCGCCGACGGGGCGGGCACGGTCTGGCAGCTTCCCGGCTCGGTCTGGCGCGCGCTCGGCCACTCCTTCGCCGTCGCGCTCGCGGCCACCGCGCTTTGCCTCGCGCTCGCCCTGCCCCTCGCCGCACGAGGCGGCACGCTCATCAGCACGCTCGGCCTCGCCCTCTCGCCTCTGGTGCTCGGCACCGGGCTCTTCCTCATCGCCCAGCCCGTCGTCTCGCCCTATGCCCTCGCCCTGCCGGTGACGGCAGCGGTCAACGCGCTCGTCTCGCTGCCCTTCGCGGTGCGCGCGCTCCAGCCGGAGATTGCTGCGGTCGAGGCGCGCTTCGGCCCGCTGGCCGACAGTCTCGGCCTCACCGGTTTTGCCCGCTGGCGCCGCCTGATCCTGCCGCGTCTGCGCCGCCCGATTGGCTTTGCCGCCGGGCTTACAGCCGCGCTCTCGATGGGGGATCTTGGGGTCATCGCGCTCTTTGCCAATCCCGAATTCACCACGCTGCCGCTCCAGATGTACCGCCTGATGAGCGCCTACCGGCTCGACGATGCCGCCGGCGCCGCGCTCCTGCTCATGGCGGCGAGTTTCGCGCTGTTCTGGCTTTTCGACCGGGGAGGCCGCGCCGATGTTGACGCTTGAAAACACCCGCGTGGAGATGGAAGGCTTTGCCCTAGCGGCCGACCTGACGCTCGCCCCACGCGGGATTACCGCCGTCATCGGCCCTTCCGGCGCGGGCAAATCGACCCTGCTCAACCTCATCGCCGGGTTCACCCCGCCGACCCGCGGCCGCCTGCTCTGGGACGGGGCGGAGATCACCGCGGCGCCCCCGGCCGAGCGGCCCGTGGCGATGATCTTTCAGGACAACAACCTCTTCCCGCACCTGAGCGCCGCCGATAACGCCGCGCTCGCCCTCACCCACCGCCGACCAAATGCGAACGACCGCGCCCGCGTGGCGGCCGCGCTGGCGCGGGTGGGGCTTGCGGGATTGGAGGGGCGCAAACCCGGGCAGATCTCTGGCGGGCAGCAAAGCCGCGTGGCGCTCGCGCGGGTGCTGCTGCAGCGCAAACCGCTCATCCTGCTCGATGAGCCCTTCGCCGCCCTCGGCCCCGCCCTGCGCGCCGACATGCTCGGCGCAGTGCGCGAGGTGGCGGCCGAGATCGGCGCCGGCGTGCTCATGGTGACGCACGATGCACGGGACGCGGAACGCGCCGACCAGGTCATCACCGTGATCGACGGCCGCGCCACACCGCCCCGCCCCGCCGCCGAGCTTTTCGCCGATCCGCCCCCGGAGCTTGCCGCCTATCTCGGCGACCACGGCTAGGACAGGGGCGAATGCGCGAGGAGCGCTTGCACAGGCGCGCGCGCGGCGTTACCTCCCGGCTCATGCGGATCGTGCGTGACTATCAGTTTGTGGAACCCGAGGACCGAGGCGCGAGCGTCGCCATCGGCAATTTCGACGGCGTTCATCTTGGCCACCGCGCGGTGATCGACATCGCGCGCACGCAGGCCGAGGCGATCGGCGCGCCGCTTGGCATCCTGACCTTCGAGCCGCATCCGCGCGAGTATTTCGCCCCCGACGCGCCGCCCTTCCGCCTGATGAGCCCCGCCGCGCGCACCCACCGGTTCGAGCGAATGGGGATCGAGCGGGTCTTCGAGCTCAACTTCAACGCAGCGCTCGCCGCGCTGGAGCCGCGCGCCTTCGCCGACGAGGTGATTCACCGCGGCCTCGGGCTGCGCCACGCGGTGGTCGGCGCGGATTTCTGCTTTGGCAAGGGCCGGGCCGGAACGGCGCAGGATCTCAAGGCTTTCGGCGAAGAGCTCGGCTTTGGCGTGACCATCGCGACGCTGCTGGAGGGCGCGGGCCAGCGGGTTTCTTCGACCAACATCCGCGTGGCGCTCGCCGAGGGGCGCCCGCAGGACGCGGCGCAAATGCTCGGCCACTGGCACCGGATCGAAGGCGAGGTGATTGGCGGCGAACAGCGCGGCCGCGTGCTCGGCTACCCCACCGCCAACATGGGGATCGGCGGGCTGCACCTGCCCAAACTGGGGGTCTATGCAGTGCTGGTCGATGTGCTCGACGGGCCGCAAGCGGGCAGCTACCAGGGCGCGGCCTCGCTCGGGGTGCGGCCGATGTTCGGCGCCAATGCTCCCAACCTCGAGACCCACCTCTTCGATTTCAGCGGCGATCTTTACGGCGCGACGCTCTCGGTCGCGCTCGTCGAGTTCCTCCGCCCCGAGCAGAAATTCCCCAGCCTCGACGCGCTCATCGCCCAGATGGACCGCGATTGCGACGTCGCGCGCGCGATCCTCGCCGCAACATGAGCGACGATCCCATCGACCGCTCCGGCCTTCGCCCCGCCTTCTGGGAGACCGTGCCGCTCAAGCGCATGACGCAGCGCGAGTGGGAGGCGCTCTGCGACGGTTGCGGGCGATGCTGTCTCAACAAGCTTGAGGACGCCGAGACCGGCGAGGTGGCGCTTACGCGGGTGGCCTGCCGCCTGCTGGACGGCGAGAGCTGCCGCTGCGCGCAATATCCGATCCGGCATCAATTCGTGCCCGAATGCATTCGCCTGACCGCCGCCACCATCGAGCAACACGCCTACTGGCTCCCCCGCACCTGCGCCTACAAGCGCCTGTGGGAGGGCCGGGGTCTGCCCGACTGGCACCCGCTCCTGACCGGCACGGCCGAGTCGGTGCATGAGGTTGGCGTCTCGGTCCGGGGCTGGACGATCCCGGAGTTCGAGGTCGACGAAGACGACTGGGAAGACCACATCATCGAGGAACAGTAATGCAATTTGCATCGGACAACGCCGGGCCCGCCCACCCTTCCGTTCTCGAGGCGCTGATCGACGCCAACGCCGGCTATGCCCCGGCCTACGGGGTCGATCCCGTGACCGAAGGCGCCCGCGCCGCGCTCCGAGAGACGCTGGAGGCGCCGTCGGCCTCTGTCCAGTTCGTGACCACCGGGACCGCCGCCAACTCCATCGCCCTCGCCGCGCTCTGCCCGCCCTGGGGGACGGTCTTCTGCACGCCGGTCGCGCATATCCATCAGGACGAATGCAACGCGCCGGAATTCTTCTCCGGCGGCGCCAAGCTGACCCTCGTGGGCCAGAGCGACAAGCTCACCCCCGAGACGCTCGACGAGGCCATCCGCGCCGAGGAATCCCGCGGCGTCCATGGGCCCCAACGTGGCCCCGTCTCCATCACCCAGGCCACCGAGCGCGGCCGGATCTACACCCCTGACGAGGTCGCGGCGCTGGCGCAGGTCGCCCATGACCACGGGCTCGCGCTCCACATGGACGGCGCGCGCTTTGCCAACGCTGTGGTCGCGCTTGGCTGCACCCCGGCGGACCTGAGCTGGAAGGCCGGGGTCGATGCGCTCTCCTTCGGCGGGACGAAAAACGGCTTGCTTGGCGTGGAGGCCGTGGTCTTCTTCGAGCAGGGCCGCGACTGGGAGGTGCAGCTTCGGCGCAAACGCGGCGCGCATCTGATGTCCAAACACCGCTACCTCGGCGCGCAGATGGCGGCCTATCTCGACGGCGGTCTCTGGCTGGAGCTGGCGCGCGCGGCCAACGCCGGCGCGACCCGTCTGGCCGAGGGGCTGGCGCCCGCGGGCGCCGGGATGGATCACCCGCCGCAAGCCAACATCGTCTTCGCCCGCCTGCCCCGCGCGGTTCATGCGCGGCTCAAGGACGCGGGCGCGGTTTACTACCTGTGGGATGCGGATGACGGCGGGCCGGAGGACGAGATGCTGCTGGCGCGCTTCGTCTGCGACTGGTCGCTCGGCGCCGATCAGATCGACGCGTTTCTCGCCCTGCTCTGAGGCGCGCGCGCCCCCGTGACCGCAAAGCCCCCATCGCGCGAATTTTGTGCAGGCACAGTCCAGATGCTTTGCCCGGGGGGGAGCCCATGTTAAGCGGAGCCCAAGTCACGAATCTGTCATATCGGGAAGACGCCTGCATGCCATCGACGACCGAACCGAAGCTCATTGCGGGCAATTCGAACCTGCCGCTTGCCGAAGCCATCTCCCGCCGCATGTCGATGCATCGCGGGGTCAACGTGAACCTTCTCAACGCGCGTGTGGAACGGTTCAACGACGGCGAGATTTTCGTCGAGGTGTTCGAGAACGTGCGCGGCGAGGACATGTTCCTCATCCAGTCCACGTCGAACCCGGCCAATGACAACCTGATGGAGCTTCTGATCATCGCCGATGCGATGAAGCGCTCCTCGGCCAGGCGCACCACCGCCGTGATCCCCTATTTCGGCTATGCCCGGCAGGATCGCCGCACCAAGGCGCGCACGCCGATTTCCGCGAAACTCGTGGCCAACATGATCATGGGCGCAGGGATCGAGCGGGTCCTGACGATGGATCTGCACGCCGCCCAGATCCAGGGCTTCTTCGACATCCCGGTGGACAACCTCTACGCCTCGCCAATCTTCGCGCTCGATATCGAGGCCCAGTTCAAGGGCCAGATGGATGATCTGATGATCGTCTCGCCCGACGTGGGCGGCGTGGCCCGCGCGCGGGAACTGGCCAAGCGGATCAACGCGCCGCTCTCGATCGTCGACAAGCGCCGCGAGAAGCCTGGCGAAGTGGCCGAGATGACCGTGATCGGCGACGTGACCGGCAAGACCTGCATCATCGTGGATGACATCTGCGATACCGCCGGGACGCTGTGCAAGGCCGCCGAGGTGCTGCTCGAGGCAGGCGCGGCGGAGGTGCATTCCTACATCTCCCACGGCGTGCTCTCGGGCCCTGCGGTGGAGCGCGTGACCAACTCGGTCATGAAATCGCTGGTCATCACCGACAGCATCGCGCCCACCCAACCGGTTCTGGCCGCGCCGAATATCCGCATCCTGCCGACCGCGCCGCTCTTTGCCCGCGCGATCCTCAATATCTGGGACGGCACGAGCGTCTCCTCGCTCTTCGACACGGAGTCCCTCGCCCCCGCCTATGAGGGCGTTCTCTGAGCGAGCACCTGCTCCAATAGCAAGAAGACGATAACGGTTCGGTCGCTGAGTTAGCGTCCGAACCCGCAAAGCTCAGCCTTTTATGTGAGTTTGGTCGCGCGTTTTCGCCCAAGACCGAAGACACCCGCCAGACCAACAGTCAGCAGCCAGCCTGAGGCAGGCAGCGGCACCGCAATGACAGAACCGCTCGTATCGAAGGTGAATGAGATGTCATCCAAGGCGTAGTCGTTCCCGCCAAACCCCACGCTGTTTTCAATGATCTGGAGGACGATGTTCCCGCTCGCGGGCGCAATCCAACTTCCGCTGAATTGGCTCCAGGTGGACGTCGCCCCAACAGTCGTCGCGCTGGCGACCGTCGACCCATCGACAACAAGATCAAGATCAGTGCTGCCAGTCCCAAACAGATTGGCCAACCAGATCGAAAACTCATACTCTTCGCCCATCGTGACGGCTGCGGTCTGCTCCCAGGAAATGGTTCCACTACTCGTGGTTCCGTTGATAGCCATCATGTTTCCGGTGCTGGACGTATGGTCCCCGATGCTGATGAAAGAGCCGTGCACACTCACGGGGTCCGTTGTGACCGCATAAGTTCCGGCAGTAGTGAGATCTGTTGGTGCATGTGTCAGCTCTGTGTTGAACCCGACATTTCCGGATTGAAAATCGCCATTCACGACCAGATCAATGGTCGCGGCCTGCGTTGTTCCGCCCAGACAAGCGACGGTCGTGAGGACCACGACTGGGATAAATCTCCGCATATTTTTCCTCCAAATTGACAACAATACTGGTCGCTGGAGGGAGCCTACCGCCTGACTTCCCCGTTGCGTCAACACTTCACTTTCTGCATTTTCAGAATGCAAATGCCCCAATCGGCAACTGAGCAGCGCCTAGGCCTGTGATGTATAGACTTGGTGTTGTTTCAATGCGTTAGGGATAGACATCCTCACGTATGCGAGAAAATTTTTCAATTTGAAAACAGCTCGTTTTCTGTCTCGCTTTGTTGTTTGCGACGTGAGGATCGTTTGGCCAGAAGCTCTACTGAAGTTCATCGGGCCGCCCACACTTTCCAGCTCAACCGGGACTTGTCCAATTTGATGCCGCGAGAGTGGATCGGTCGCCAATCGGAATTTATTGGGACGACGGCGACCCGTCAGCCTAATGCCCCGGCACTCACTCCGCCCAATAGAAAAAGCCCCGCTTGAGATGAGCGGGGCTTTCCTGGATTTCAGACTGCTCTGTACGATCAGAGTGACGGCTGCTTCGGCGAGAGGCCGATATGGCCGCCGATCGCGACCATGTCCGACAGCAGCTTGGCCGCGTCATCGACGGGGCCGGGCTCGTTCTGGAAGGTCGCCTTGGTGCGCTGGTAGCTGGCATGAGCCTCGTCCACGAGCGCCTCATAGGCTTCCTGCGTCAGCTCTTCGCGCGGCAGGGCGTTCTCCGCGAGGATGGTGCAGCTCTCCCCGATCTCGGCGAACCCGCCGGTCACGACATATTGCTGCGTCCCGCTCTCGCCCTCGACGGTGAGAATGCCCGGGCGCAGCGTGGTGATCAGCGGTGCGTGGTTCGGCATCGCCGTCAGGTCACCCTCTGCGCCGGGAATTTGCACCGCCGTCGCCGGCCCGGAGGCCACGCGGCGCTCCGGGCTGACGAGGTCGAATTGCATCGTTTCTGCCATTGATGAGGCTCCTTAAGCCGCTTCCGCAGCCATTTTCTCTGCCTTGGCGATCACTTCGTCGATGTCGCCGACCATGTAGAAGGCGGCTTCGGGAAGGTGATCGTACTCGCCCGCAACCACGGCCTTGAAGGACGCGATGGTCTTTTCAAGCGGTACCTGCACCCCGTCGGAGCCGGTGAAGACCTTGGCCACGTCGAAGGGCTGGGAGAGGAAACGCTGGAGCTTCCGGGCGCGCGCCACGGTCAGCTTGTCCTCTTCGGAGAGTTCATCCATCCCGAGGATCGCGATGATGTCCTGCAGCGACTTGTAGCGCTGGAGGATGCCCTGCACGTCGCGTGCGACCTGGTAGTGCTCTTCCCCAACGATCTGCGGATCCATCAGGCGCGACGTCGAGTCGAGCGGATCCACGGCGGGGTAGATGCCGAGCTCGGAAATCGCCCGGTTGAGAACCGTCGTCGCGTCAAGGTGCGCAAAGGTGGTCGCAGGCGCCGGGTCGGTAAGGTCATCCGCGGGGACGTAGACGGCCTGGATCGAGGTGATCGAGCCGTTCTTGGTCGAGGTGATCCGCTCCTGCATCGCGCCCATGTCGGTCGCGAGCGTGGGCTGGTAGCCCACAGCCGAGGGGATACGGCCCAGAAGCGCCGACATCTCGGAGCCGGCCTGGGTGAAGCGGAAGATGTTGTCGACGAAGAACAGAACGTCGGTGCCGGTGGAATCGCGGAACTGCTCGGCGAGCGTGAGGCCGGTCAGTGCGATCCGGGCACGGGCCCCGGGAGGCTCGTTCATCTGGCCGAACACCAGCGCGATCTTGGAATCGGGCAGGTTGTCAGGCGTCAGAACACCGGATTCGATCATCTCGTGGTAAAGGTCGTTGCCCTCGCGGGTCCGCTCCCCCACCCCGGCGAACACGGACAGACCCGAGTGCACCTTGGCGATGTTGTTGATGAGTTCCTGGATCAGAACCGTCTTGCCCACGCCGGCGCCGCCGAAGAGGCCGATCTTGCCGCCCTTGGAATAGGGCGCCAGCAGGTCGATGACCTTGATCCCGGTCACGAGGATTTCCGCCTCGGTCGCCTGGTCGGCGAAATCCGGGGCCGGCTGGTGGATCGCGCGGCGTTCGTCGGCTTCGACGGGGCCTTTCTCGTCGATCGGCTCACCGGTTACGTTGAGGATCCGGCCCAGCGTCGCGGTGCCCACGGGCACGGAGATGGCCTCGCCGGTGTCGGCGACGGGTTGACCGCGGACCAGACCTTCGGTGGCGTCCATCGCGATGGCCCGGACGGTGTTTTCGCCAAGGTGCTGGGCCACTTCGAGCACCAGTTTCTTGCCGTTGTTATCGGTGGTCAGCGCATTCAAAATCGCCGGCAGGTGGTCGTCGAACTGCACGTCGACCACAGCGCCGATGACCTGGGTCACTTTGCCATTTTCGTTTGCCATCAGTTGTCTCCGGTCCTAGAGCGCTTCCGCGCCCGAAATAATTTCGATGAGTTCGTTGGTGATCACGGCCTGCCGCGAGCGGTTGAACTCGATGGTGAGCTTGTCGATCATCTCGCCGGCGTTGCGCGTCGCGTTGTCCATCGCCGACATCCGCGCGCCCTGTTCGGACGCCCCGTTTTCGAGCAGCGCGGCGAAGATCTGCGTCGCGACACCGCGCGGCAGAAGATCGGCCAGAATGCCCTCTTCATCGGGTTCGTAGTCGTAGATCGTGGACGCGCCCTCGCCGTCATCATTGGTCTCGAAGCTCGCCGGGATGATCTGTTGCGCGGTCGGAACCTGCGCGATCACCGACTCGAAACGGGCGAAGAAGATCGTCGCCACGTCGAATTCGCCCGCGTCGAACCGCGACAGCAGATCCCGTGCGACGTCCTGCGCGTTGCTGTAGCCCAGGCGCTTGACCTCCGAGAGATCGACGTGGGCGACCATCTGATCGCCCAGATCGCGCTTGAGCTGTTCGCGGCCCTTCTTGCCGACGGTCAGGATCTTGACCGTCTTGCCCGCGGCGCGCAGCTTTTGCGCATGGGCCCGGGCAAGCTTGACGATGGAGCTGTTGAAGCCCCCGCAAAGCCCGCGCTCGGCCGTCATGACGACGAGCATGTGCACCTGGTCCGCACCGGTCCCCGCAAGGAGCCTCGGCGCGCTGTCGCTGCCGCCGACGGAGGCCGCGAGCTGACCGAGCACCGCGTTGAAGCGCTCGGTGTAGGGGCGGGACTGTTCGGCGGCATCCTGTGCCCGCCGCAGTTTCGCGGCGGCCACCATCTGCATGGCCTTGGTGATCTTGCGGGTCGATTTGACCGACTCGATCCTGTTTTTCAGGTCCTTAAGACTTGGCATTGCCTCGTCCCCTTACGCGAAATCGGCGGCGTATTCGTCCAGCGCGGCGCGAATCTTGTCCTCGGCCTCACCCTTGATCTTGGGATCCTCGTTGGTGATGAAATCGAGCAGGTCCTTGTGTTTGCCGCGCAGGTGCGCAAGCAGGCCCTTCTCGAACCGGCCAACATCGGACACCGCGACCTTGTCGAGGTAACCCTTGGTGCCGGCGAAGATCACACAGACGATTTCGGCGTTGGTCAGCGGCGAATACTGCGGTTGCTTCATCAGCTCGGTCAGGCGCGCACCACGGTTCAGCAGGCGCTGTGTGGAGGCGTCGAGGTCGGAGCCGAACTGGGCGAAGGCCGCCATCTCGCGGTACTGCGCGAGCTCGAGTTTCACCGGACCCGCGACCGACTTCATCGCGTTGGTCTGGGCCGAGGAGCCCACGCGCGACACCGACAGACCGGTGTTCACGGCGGGGCGGATGCCCTGGTAGAAGAGCTCGGTCTCGAGGAAGATCTGGCCGTCGGTGATCGAGATCACGTTGGTCGGGATGAAGGCCGACACGTCCCCGCCTTGGGTCTCGATGATCGGCAGCGCCGTCAGCGAGCCAGCACCGTGATCCTCGTTCAGCTTGGCAGACCGTTCCAGCAGGCGGGAGTGGAGGTAGAACACGTCGCCCGGGTAGGCTTCGCGCCCGGGCGGGCGGCGGAGCAGCAGGGACATCTGGCGGTAGGCCACGGCTTGCTTGGAGAGGTCATCGTAGATGATGAGCGCGTGTTTGCCGTTGTCGCGGAAGTACTCGGCCATCGCCGTCGCGGCATAGGGCGCGAGGAACTGCATCGGCGCGGGGTCCGAGGCGGTTGCGGCGACGACGATGGAATATTCGATCGCGCCGGTCTCTTCGAGCTTCTTCACCAGCTGCGCCACGGTCGAGCGCTTCTGGCCGACAGCGACGTAGATGCAGTAGAGCTTCTTGCTCTCGTCATCGCCGGCGGCGTCGTTGTAGGATTTCTGGTTGAGCACGGCGTCGACGGCGACGGCGGTCTTGCCGGTCTGACGGTCGCCGATGATGAGTTCGCGCTGGCCACGGCCGATCGGGATCATCGCGTCGACGGATTTGAGGCCGGTCGCCATCGGCTCATGGACCGATTTACGCGGGATGATGCCAGGCGCCTTGACGTCGGCGATCCGGCGCTCGGAGGCGACGATTTCGCCCTTGCCATCGAGCGGGTTGCCAAGGCCATCGACGACGCGGCCCAGAAGCGCGTCACCGGCCGGCACGTCCACGATGGAGTTGGTGCGCTTGACGGTGTCGCCTTCCTTGATGTCGCGGTCGGAGCCGAAGATCACGACGCCGACGTTGTCGCTCTCGAGGTTCAGGGCCATGCCCTGAATGCCGCCCGGGAATTCGACCATCTCGCCGGCCTGGACGTTGTCGAGGCCATAGACACGGGCGATACCGTCCCCAACCGAGAGCACGCGACCAACCTCGGCAACTTCGGCTTCCTGGCCGAAATTCTTGATCTGGTCCTTCAGGATCGCAGAAATCTCTGCTGCTTGGATACCCATTTATCCGACCTCTTTCATTGCATTTTGTAGGGAGTTGAGCTTCGCGCGGATCGAGCTGTCGATCATGCGCGAGCCTACCTTGACCACAAGACCGCCGATGAGGCTCTCATCCACGGTCGCTTCGATCTTGATGTCCTTGCCGACGCGCTCCTTGAGCGTCTTCGCCAGTCTCTCGCTCTGCGCCTTGGTGAGCGCCTTGGCGCTGGTGACCTCGGCGGTGATCTCGCCGCGGGAGGTCGCGATCATCTCGCGCAGCGCGGCCACGAACTGGGGCAGCACGAAGAGACGGCGCTTCTGGGCCATGAGGCGCAGGGTGTTGGTTGTGATCCCCGACAGCGCCATCTTCGCGGCAAGCGCGGCGATCGCTGAATCGAGGGTCTCGCGGCTGTAGATCGGCGAGGCGATCATGGCGCGGAAATCGTCGCTTTCGGCCAGAGCATCGGCGAGTTGATCGACGTCGCTCTCAAGCGTCGGGAGTTCATTGGCATCGCTTGCCAGGTCGAAAGCAGCCGATGCATAGCGGGCCGCAATACCTGAGGAAATCGAAGCTGGTTCGGACACGTCCACCCTTTCGATATCGTTGGCCCCGGAGCGCAGATTTAAGGCCCGCAGCCCGAAGCGTGTTCACCCCGATTTGAAGCGGGGCCGTTAAATCAGGCGTGCATGTAGCAGAGGCTTTCCTACCCCGCAACCGACTCAATCGTAATTCACCCTGCGCGCCAAGCCCTGTGTCACAGGGTTGTCGCGGCCTGCGATGCCACACCCGACGAAATTATATTTCGCGATCATATTTCACGAATGGCCCCGCGCCGCCAGCCCTCCTCTTGCGGCCAGCGGCGATTCTTCGCGCCCGGCGACGGGATGTGCCTCCGGAGCGGTCAATCCTTCGAGGATATTGCGGCTGCGCGAGGGCTGGCGCGGGCGCATGACGCCGGCCTGCGCCTGTTTGCTGACCTCCACCAGAAGCACCCCCCCTGCGAGCATCGCCGGCAAGTTGCGGCCGAAGCGTTCCCACATCGGCGCGGTGCGGCGCCAGAACCGCCGCGACGAGGGCGGCTGGTAGAGCGCGGCGCCGGCGGATTCGGTGATGAAGGCGTGATCGCGGAGCTGGGTTTCCAGCTGGCCGAGCGAATAGGGGCGGCCGAAGCCGAAGGGCGTCTCGTCCCGGCTCGACCACAGGCCCGCGCGATTCGGCACGATGAAGAGCGCCCTGCCCCCCGGCCCGAGCACGCGGTGGATCTCCGACAGGAGCGCCGCGGGCTCCTCGCTCGTCTCCAGCCCGTGCATCACCACAAGCTTGTCGACCCGCCCGGTCTCCACCGGCCAGCGCGTCTCCTCGCACAGCACGCTGACGTTCGGCATCCCCGCGGGCCAGGCCATGACCCCTTGCGGGCCGGGCATCAGCGCCGTGACGCGCCTCGCCGCACCGAGATATGGCCGCAGCAGCGGCACCGCGAAACCGAACCCCACGACCGTCTGGCCCTTGGCTTCGGGCCAGAGCGTGGTCAGCCGATCACGGATCGCCTTCTGCGCCGCCCGCCCCAAGGCGCTGCGGTAATAGAATTCTCGCAGGTCATGCACATCCAGATGCATTGCGGCGCGCCGCCCCTTCGTCCAATTTGGAGGCAGTGTAGCAACCAACGCTGGAAAAACCATGCCCCTTGAGATTCTGACCGTGCCCTGCCTTTCGGACAACTATGCCTTCATCGCGCGCGACGCGCAGACCGGCGCCACGGCGGTGGTCGATGTGCCCGACGCCGCGCCGATCATCGCGGCGCTGGAGGCGCGGGGCTGGGCGCCGGACATGGTGCTGCTCACCCACCACCACGCCGATCACGTTCAGGGGCTCGATGCGCTGCTCGCGCGCTTCCCCGCAAAGGTCTACGGCGCCGCCGCGGATGCCCATCGCCTGCCGCCGCTGGACCGCGCGCTCAAGGAGGGCGACAGGTTCGAGCTCGGCGCCGAGCGGATCGAGGTGATCGATGTCTCCGGCCACACGGTTGGCCACATCGCCTTCCATGCCCCCGGATCGGCCGCCGCTTTCACGGGGGACAGCCTGATGGCGCTCGGCTGCGGACGGGTTTTCGAGGGCACCATGCCGCAGATGTTCGCCAGCCTGCAAAAGCTCGCGGCCCTGCCCGGCGAGACGATGATCTATTCCGGCCACGAATACACCACCGCGAACGGCGCCTTCGCGCTTTCGGTTGAACCGGGCAATTCGAAACTTATATCTCGTATTGAAGCGGTCGCCAAAGCCCGCGCCCAAGACACACCAACCGTTCCCTCCCAACTCTCGCAAGAGCTGGCCACCAACCCGTTCCTGCGCGCCGATTCCCCCGAGATCCAGGCCTCCGCCGGCTGTTCCGGCGCCGACGGGGCAGAGGTTTTCGCCAAGGTCCGTAAAATGAAGGACGCCTTCTGATCGCGCGTCTCCAAGCCCAAAAAATAACCGTGAAACGGGGGTTGCGGTAAAATTCTCGGGGTCCGGACGCGAGAAAGGACTTGAAGCGCGGCCATGATCGACCAAACTTTAACCATATCGGACCACCGTTGCAGGCGCGTCCAGTCGCCATCGACACCCAATCAGAAGGAGCACGCCCAGTGCCTTCATTCTCGACCACACTTGAGCAGGCAATTCACTCCGCGCTGGCCATGGCCAATGCGCGGTCCCACGAATTTGCAACCCTTGAGCACCTCCTCCTGGCCCTGATCGACGAGCCAGACGCGGCCCGCGTGATGAATGCCTGCGCGGTGGATCTGGAGGATCTGCGAAAGACATTGGTCGAATTCATCGAAGACGATCTGTCAAACCTGGTGACGGATGTGGAGGGCTCCGAGGCCGTTCCCACCGCCGCGTTCCAGCGCGTGATCCAGCGGGCAGCGATCCATGTGCAATCCTCGGGCCGCAACGAGGTCACCGGCGCGAATGTGCTGGTGGCGATATTCGCCGAGCGCGAGAGCAATGCCGCGTATTTCCTGCAAGAACAGGACATGACGCGCTATGACGCGGTCAATTTCATCGCCCACGGTGTCGCCAAGGACAGCGCGTTCGGTGAGAGCCGCCCCGTGACCGGCGCGACCGAATCCGAGGACGAGACCGCCGCCGGCGCCACCGAGCAGGGCGAGGCCAAGGAAAGCGCGCTCGACAAATATTGCGTGGATCTCAACATCAAGTCTCAGCAGGGCGACATCGATCCGCTCATCGGCCGCGACAGCGAGGTCGAGCGCTGCATTCAGGTGCTCTGCCGCCGGCGCAAGAACAACCCGCTCCTGGTGGGCGATCCCGGCGTCGGCAAGACCGCCATCGCCGAGGGGCTCGCGCGCAAGATCGTCAAGGGCGAGACGCCCGAAGTGCTGGCCGAATCGACCATCTACTCGCTCGACATGGGCGCGCTTCTGGCCGGGACGCGGTATCGCGGCGACTTCGAGGAGCGCCTCAAGGCCGTCGTGACCGAGCTTGAACAGCACCCGGACGCGATCCTCTTCATCGACGAGATCCACACCGTGATCGGCGCCGGCGCCACCTCGGGCGGCGCGATGGACGCGTCCAACCTGCTGAAACCCGCGCTTCAGGGCGGCAAGCTGCGCACCATGGGCTCGACCACCTACAAGGAATTCCGGCAACATTTCGAGAAGGACCGCGCCCTCTCCCGCCGGTTCCAGAAGATCGACGTGGCCGAGCCGAGTGTCGAGGACAGCATCAAGATCCTCAAGGGCCTCAAGCCCTATTTCGAGGATCACCACAGCGTCAAATACACCGCCGACGCGATCAAGACCGCCGTGGATCTTTCGGCGCGCTACATCAATGACCGCAAGCTGCCCGACAAGGCGATCGACGTGATCGACGAAGCCGGCGCGGCCCAGCATCTGGTGGCCGAAAGCAAACGGCGCAAGACCATCGGCGCCAAGGACATCGAGGCCGTGGTGGCGAAAATCGCGCGCATTCCGCCGAAAAATGTCTCCAAGGACGACGCCGAGGTGCTCAAGGATCTCGAAGTGTCGCTCAAGCGCGTGGTCTTCGGGCAGGATCCGGCCATCGAGGCGCTCTCCTCGGCGATCAAGCTTTCACGCGCCGGGCTGCGCGAGCCGGAAAAACCCATCGGCAACTACCTCTTCGCGGGCCCGACCGGCGTCGGCAAGACCGAAGTCGCCAAGCAACTCGCCGACACGCTCGGCGTCGAGCTGCTGCGCTTCGACATGTCGGAGTACATGGAGAAACATGCGGTCTCCCGGCTCATCGGCGCGCCTCCGGGCTATGTCGGCTTCGATCAGGGCGGGCTGCTGACCGATGGCGTGGACCAGCATCCCCACTGCGTGCTCCTGCTCGACGAGATGGAGAAGGCGCACCCGGATGTCTACAACATCCTGCTCCAGGTGATGGACCATGGCCAGCTGACCGACCACAACGGCCGGACGGTGAATTTCCGCAACGTGATCCTGATCATGACCTCCAACGCGGGCGCCGCCGAACAGGCCAAGGCCGCGATCGGCTTCGGCCGTGATCGCCGCGAGGGCGAAGACACCGCCGCCATCGAGCGCACCTTCACGCCTGAATTCCGCAACCGTCTCGACGCGGTCATCAGCTTCCAGCCGCTGCCCAAGGAGACGATCCTGCAGGTGGTCGAGAAGTTCGTGCTCCAGCTTGAGGCCCAGCTCATGGATCGCAACGTGACCATCGAGCTCACTACCCCGGCCGCCGAATGGCTCGCCGATAAGGGCTATGATGCCAAGATGGGCGCGCGGCCGCTGGCCCGCGTCATTCAGGAGAACATCAAGAAGCCGCTCGCCGAGGAGCTGCTCTTCGGCAAGCTCGCCAAGGGCGGGCTCGTGCGGGTCGGCATCAAGGATGGTGCGCTGGATCTCAAGGTCGAAGGCCCTGAAAAGCTGCGCCTGTCCGGCAAGAAGCCCCCGCTTCTGACCGCCGACTGATCCCGCCTCACGCTCATCGCAAAGGCCGCGCCATCCCGGTGCGGCCTTTGTCGTTTCAACGCGAGGTGACATCCCCGCCCGAAAATCGGCGGCAGGGGCGGTCCGGCCTGTGCTAGTCTCGGCCCATGTTGTTTCAGCTCCCCGATACCGCCACGCTCTACCAGGCCCTGACCGCGCGCGATCCGCGATACGAGGGTCAGGTCTATGTCTGCGTCACCTCGACAGGCATCTTCTGTCGCCTGACCTGTCCCGCGCGCAAGCCAAAGCCCGAAAATTGCGTATTTGCCGAAAGTATCTCCGCCTGCATCACCGATGGTTACCGCCCGTGCAAGCGCTGCCGCCCGCTTGACCCACAGGACCACGATCCCGATGTGACCCGCTTGCTGGAGGCACTGGAGCGCGCACCCGAGCGCCGCTGGTCGGAGCGCGACGTGGCCGCGATGGGGCTCGATCCCTCCACCATCCGCCGCCGGTTCAAACGGCTCTACGGGCTCACCTTCCTCGATATGGCCCGCCAGCGGCGCCTGCGCGCCGGGTTCACCGCGCTCGGTCAGGGCGATCGGGTGATCGAGGCCCAGGTTGAGGCCGGGTTCGAGAGCGCCAGCGCCTTCCGCGCGGCTTTCGCCCGCCTTCTCGGCCGCCCGCCCGCGAGCTTCAAACTGGAGGGCCAGCTGCTCGCCGACTGGATCCCGACGCCGCTGGGCGACATGATCGCGGTGAGCAGTCACACGGAATTGCACCTGCTGGAATTCGTCGGCCGCAAGGCCCTGCGCGCGGAGCTTTGCCGGCTGGACGCGGCGGTCGGGGGCGATCTCGGCATCGGGACGACACCGGTGGGCGAGACGCTGCGCGCCGAGCTCACCGCCTATTTCTCCGGCGCCTCGGCCCGCTTCCGGACCCCGCTCGCCCGGCATGGCACCCCGTTCCAGCGCGAGGTCTGGGCCGCATTGCGGGAGATTCCAGCCGGGGAAAGCCGCAGCTACGCCCAGATCGCCCGCGCCATCGGCCGCCCGAGCGCGACCCGGGCCGTTGCCCGCGCAAACGGGGCGAACCAGATCGCCTTGCTGATCCCCTGCCACCGGGTGATCGGCGCGGACGGCGCGCTCACTGGCTACGGCGGCGGGCTCTGGCGCAAACAGCGGCTCTTGGAGATCGAGCGGCACTACGCCGCTGCGGAGCCCCCCGCTCAGGCCCGCCCGTCGGTGAATTCCACAAGATCCCAGCGGTTGCCGTAAAGGTCCTCGAAAACAGCGACCTTGCCGTAAGGCGCCTCAAGCGGTGGCCGCACGAACCGCACGCCCCGCCCCTGAAACCGCGCGTGGTCCCGCGCGAAATCATCGGTCCGCAGGAAAAGGAACACCCGCCCGCCGGCCTGATCCCCGATAAACCGCGCCTGCTCCGGCGTCGCGGCCCGGGCCAGCAGCAGCGCGGATCCCTCCTCGCCCGTTCCGGGCGACATGGTGACCCAACGCTTGGCCTGCTCGGGCTGCGCGACGTCCTCCAGAAGAATAAAATCGAGCTTGTCGCGAAACCAAGCGATCGCCTCGTCATAGTCCCGCACCACCAGCGCGACGCAGGCCAGCGACCGCGTCATCGCTCGGTGAGCTTCAGTTCGATCCGCCGGTTCTGCGCCCGCGCCTCGGGCGTGTCCGCGGGGTTCACCGGCTGGTATTCGCCAAACCCGTTGGCCGAGAGCCGTTGCGGCGGGATGCCCTCCTCCTCGACCATGTAGCGCACGACCGAGAGCGCGCGCGCCTGACTGAGCTGCCAGTTGTCGGCATAGGTCCCGGCGCCGGAGAGCGGGGTGTCGTCGGTGTGGCCATCAACGCGGATGATCCAGTCGATCTCGGGCGGGATTTCGGCGGCGATGCGTTGGAGCAGATCGGCCACCTTGGCCACCTCGGCCTGTCCACTGGGCGACAGCGCGGCTTCGGCGGGCGGGAAGAGCACCTCGGAGGAGAAGACGAACCGGTCGCCCTCGACCCGGATGCCATCTTCGTCGTCCAGCACCTCGCGCAAACGGCCGAAAAAGTCGGACCGGTAGCTTTCCAGATCACGGTTTTCCGCCTCGAGCCGCTGCCGCTCGGCCTCCTCCAGAAGCCGCCGGCGACGTTCTTCCGAGGCAACGCGAGCCAGCGCGGTGTTGAGCTCGGCGCCAAGCGATTCCAGCTGCACCTGCCGGTCCTCATCCCGCTCTTTCGCGTCATCGAGCAGGGTCTGAAGCGCGCCGACCTGCTGGCGCAACGCGGCCACCTGCGCGTTGAGCGCGGCGACCTGCCGCTGAGCCTCGGCGCTCTGGGTCTCGCGGTCGGAGAGCTCCGCCCGGGCCTGTGCGAGCAGCGCCTGGCGCTCCTCCTCCGCCGTGAGCCGGCGCTCGGCCTCTTGCTCCGCGGCGAGCTTGGCGGCCAGCGCCGCGGCAAGCTCCCGGGCGACCTCATCGCGCGCGCTTTGCACCGAGACCGTCTCGGCCAGCGCGGCGGCAAGATCGGCCTCCGCGGCCTCCCGCGCCGCGCGTTCGCGCTCCAGCGCGTCCTGTTGTTCGCTCACGGTCGTGCGCGCCTCGTCCCGGGCCGCATCCGCCTCCAGCAGAGCCGCTGCCAACCGGGTGTCGAGATCGGCCTCCGCCTCCCGCGCAGCCGCGAGCAGCGTCAGCGTCTCTTCCGCCGCGCGCCGCTGTTCTTCCAGCGCAAGGGACATCGCCGTCAGTTCCGCATCCGCCGATTTGAGCCGCTCGCGCAGCGCCTCCGCCGCGGCGGCCTCGGCGAGCCGGGCGCGTTCTTCCTCGGTGAGCGCATCGGCGGCCTCGGCCAGCCGGGCGCGCAACTCTTCGGCCAGCGCCGCTTCCGCCAGCCGCGCGGCCTCCGCCGCCTCCAGTTCGGTCTGCAGCTCCGAATTCTCCGACGCGCTTTCATTGAGCCGCGCGAGCGTGTCGGCAAGCGTGGCCTCGGCGCTCTCCGCCTGGCCCCGAAGCTCGGCAACCATCGCTTCAAGCGCCTCGCGGCGGGCGGCGGCGAGCCGGGCCGTCTCGGCCGCGGCGTCGATCTCAGAGCGCGCATCGGCGAGGGCGAGATTGAGCGCCTCCTGCTCCGAAAGAAGCTCGGCCTGCGCGGACTCCAGCCCCGCGACCGCCTCCAAGGCGCCATCGCGTTCGGCCAGCAACGACGCCACCTGCGCCTCGAATGTCACGATCTGCCCGCGCGCCTCCGCAAGCGCGGCTTCGGCGGTATCGCGCTGGCCGGTCAGCGCGGCGATCAGCGCGGATTGGGTCGCGATCTCGGCGTCCGCGTCCTCAAGCGTGGCGCTCAGCCCGGCGACTTGCGTGTCCAGCGCCTCGTTGCGCGCGCGCTCCAGCCCGAGCGCGCGGGCCAGCGCCTGTACCTCGGTGGAGAGCTCGGAAAGCTCGCTTTCCTGCCCGGTGATTTCCTCTTGCAACACGAATTGGACGATCATGAAAATCGTCAGCACGAACATCAGGACCAGCAACAGCCCGGTCATCGCATCGACGAACCCGGGCCAGATCGAGCCCTGAAACCGCTGTCCGCTACGCCGCGAAAGGGCCATGGCCTAGCCGCCGCCCAGACGGTCGATCGAGGCGCGCAGATCGGCCAGATCGGCCCGCAGCGCGGCAAGACTGTCGGCCCGGCCGCTGCCGGTATCCTCCAGCAGGCGCAACATCTGCACATCGATCGAGCGCAGGCGCATCCGGCTTTCCGCATCGAGCTCGACGGTCCCGGCGGCGGACTGATGCGCGCGCAGATGCTCGACCAGCTCCGATTGCGCCGCGGCCACCCGGTCAAGCGCCTCGGCGGGCCGCGTGCCAAGCCCGCTCACGGCGGTTTCCATCGTTCCGGTCAACCGGTCGATCCGATCCTCCAGCGCGCCGCGACGCGCCTCCGATTGGGCAAAGAGACCCTGCATCGCCTGCATCTGCTCGGCGATCTGGTCGAGCAGAATGACCGTCGCACCCGACTTGCCGCCCTCATCGCCTTCCGCCGAATAGCCCAGCCGCGTGATCGTCGAGAGCCATTCCTCCAGCTCGCGGTAAAAGCGGTTCTGGCCGTGCCCGGCCAAAAGCTCCAGCAGCCCCACGATGAGCGAGCCCGCAAGCCCCAGAAGCGACGACGCAAAGGCCACGCCCATGCCGCCGAGCTGCGCCTCCAGCCCGGTCATCAGCCGGTTGAACACGTCCACACTCTCCTCGCCCTCGCCGGGCGCGAGGCTGCGGATCGTGTCGACCACGGCGGGGACGGTCGTAGCGAGGCCGTAGAACGTCCCGAGAAGGCCAAGGAAAATCAACAGGTTGACGATATATCGCGTGATCTCGCGCACCTCGTCGATGCGGGTGGCGACGGAATCGAGGATCGAGCGGGCGGAGGACGCGCTGATGTGGGTGTGCACCCCGCGCGAGCGCAGAAGTTGTGCCAGCGGCGCAAGCGTACGCGGCGGACGGATCATCCCGTGCCCGGGCCGGTTGGCCGCGAAGCCCTCGATCCAGCGGACCGAGCCGATCATCTGGTAGACCTGGTAGAAACAGGCCAGCACGCCAATCACGAAGACCAGCACGATGAAGCCGTTGAGCCACGGATTGGCCTGAAACACCGGCAAGACCTGAGGCAGCGCGAGAAACGCGCCCGCCCCCGACAGCAGGAGAACCGCGAGCATGAGCACGATCTGGCGCACCGGCTGCGAAAATTGCGGGCTGCTGTCCTGCTCCAGCCTGTCCATGATTTGGGCTGCTCCTGCCGCTGTCTGTCTGCTGTCCACTCAGGCGCGAGGATAGGCGGTCGCCCCAATGGTGCCAAGCGTTTAGCCGGTCTGGACGGGGCCGCGTGGCGCCGCGCGCCCCAAGCGATGCAATCGGGAAACACTTGTGGGCCGGCGGGGCCCGGCGGGCGGGCTCAGCGCGCGTCCTTGAGCGCCTGCACCCGCAGCGAGAGCCAGTTGAGATCCGCGTCCTCGATGCGCAGATCGCGCAGGAGCGCGGCGGTGTTGAAGAGGTATTCGTCGTTGGGCCCGCGCCCGCCCACGGCCCGCGCGATGATCTGCGCCTGCACCTCCAGCGTCAGGTGGCAGTACTGGACATGATCGCGATCGATCACATAGGCCAGCGCCTCCACGACGCGCCCGTCCTCCATCCGCAGCGGCACATGGCGCTCGACATAGGCGCTGCTGATCAACTCGCGCTCGCGCAGATCCGCAAGGACCGGCGCCTCCTCCCCCGGGGCGACCCGCAGCGCTACCCCGTGGCAGATCTCGCCCTCCGCCTCGTCAAGCGCGAGCACGAGGCCGGGCTCCTCTTCGCTGCCCCGGTGATGGATCGAGCGCATGCAGAAGGAACGCGCATAGCCCGAGAGCGACGCCACCACCCGCTCCGCCGGCTCGAACCCGGGATTCCACAGCAACGATCCATAGCCGAAGACCCACATGCTCATCGGCGCTTTGCCTCCTGTTGCCAGCTGGTGTAGAGAGCGGGCCGGACACCGCGCTCGCCAACCCTGTTCCAGCGGTTAAACACCATGGGCGCGGGCGGATAAAGGGGGCAAAGATGCGCGCGATCGTCGGAGTGGTGCTTGTCGGGCTGATCGCCTGGTGCGGCTATTGGGTCTGGGGCGCGCGCGCGAAATCCGCCGCCGTCGAGGCCTGGTTCGAAGCCCGCCGCGCCGAGGGTTGGCAGGCCGATCACGCGGGCATCTCTGTCCGTGGCTTCCCGTCGCGGTTCGACACGGTGATCGACGCGCCACTGTTGGCCGATCCCGAGACCGGGCTGCTCTTCTCGGCCCCGGAGATGCGCCTCGTCATGCTCGCCTACCGGCCCACCCATGTGATCGCGCTGCTGCCTGAGACGTGGCGGATCGCGACCCCACAGGACAAGATCGACGTCACCAGCCCCGATCTGCGCGCGAGCCTCGTGCTGGCGCCGGGCCTTGCGCTCGAGGCCGAGCGGATCACCATCGCGGGAACCCAACTGCGCCTTGCGGCGCAAAGCGGCTGGCAAGTGGCCGCGCCAGAGCTCAGCCTCGCCGCTGAACGGCAGGCTGGGGAGGGTGACGCCCAGTATCGCATTGGCCTCGCGGCGGAAGACATCCGGCTCGACCCTGCCCCCCGCTCGTTGCGCGATGGCCTGCCCGACAGCCTCGGCGCGCTGCGGCTCGACATGGACGCGGCCTTCGACCGGCCGTGGGACCGGCGCGCGCTGGAAGACGCCCGGCCGCAGCCGCGCCTGCTCGATATCCGCCTTGCCCGCGCCAGCTGGGGCGCGCTGGAGCTCGCGGCCACCGGAGAGATGGAGATCGATGCGCGCGGCACACCAGACGGCGATCTCACGCTGCAGGCCCGCAACTGGCGCGCGATGCTGGCGCTGGCGGCGGAGGCCGGCGCGCTGCCCGAGGTCCTCGTCGACCAGATCGCCGGCGGGCTGGGGCTTCTCGCGGGGCTCAGCGGCAACCCCGACCGGCTGGAGCTTCCGCTCCGCTTCGACGATGGGCAGACCCGGCTCGGCCCGATCACGCTCGGCCCGGCCCCGCGCATCCGCCTGCGCTAGCGGCAGTAGCTGCCGCTGCGATAGCGCGCGGTGTCGAAGTGGAAATGATCGCGGTGAAACCGGTTCGCCTCGGGGCCCAGCACTGTCCCGAACGGCCCGCAGGCGGCCTTGTGCATCCGCCGCAACGCGCGGGCCGCGCTGCTGTTCCAGCCTTCCAAAACCGAGATTTCCCGCCCGTCGCGCAGCACGAAACCGCCCACGTCGATGGCCCGGCCCCGCCCGTGTTCGCTGATCTTCGCGCCGGGCTGGCTGTTGCGCGGCCGGCACGCGTAATGGGCAAAAACCTTGAGTTCGGCGAGCCCGCCCCCGGTCTGGCCGAGCGCGGGTTTGGCCCCCTTGCGGATCCAGGTCTTGAGCGCGCGCGCGGTGGTGCAATCCATCAAGGAGGTCTGGCTGAGGCGCACCCCGAGCACCGACCGGACCCGCACCGCCTCGCCGATGCCACAGCCCTTCATCCGGCCCGGGATCGCGCCGACCCGGTCGCCCTGGATATCGGGATCGCCGCAGACCGCGCCGCGCGCCCGCGCCTGCTGCTGCGCCATGGCGCGCCGGATGATCTCCGGCGGGCGCGGCTTGGGCACAAGGGACACCGCGATCCGCGCCGTCTGATCGGGCCGCATCAGCGGGCGCAGATCAGACGACGCGGAGGCCGCCGGCGCGGCGAGCACCCCGATCAGGAGAGCCGCCGCCAGCCGCATCAGCGCGCCGCTCCGCGCCCGAAATTCGGCGCGTCGACGTCCTGACCCGCATCGAGAATGCTGCGCCGGATCGCCCGCGTGCGGGTGAAATAGTCAAAGAGTTCATCGCCTTCGCCGGTGCGGATCGCGCGCTGCAGCGCGAAAAGTTCCTCGGTGAAACGCCCCAGGATCTCGAGCGTCGCGTCCTTGTTGTTGAGAAACACATCGCGCCACATCGTCGGATCGGAGGCCGCGATCCGGGTGAAATCGCGAAAGCCCGCGGCGGAATACTTGACGACTTCGCTATCGGTCACGCGGCGCAGATCATCGGCCACGCCCACCATCGTATAGGCGATGAGGTGCGGGACATGCGAGGTGACGGCGAGCACAAGATCATGGTGATCCGGGTCCATCTCATCGACATTCGCGCCCATGGCGGACCAGAGCTGCCCCAGCCGGCGCACCGCCTCCGGATCGCTCTCCGCGACCGGCACGATGAGGCACCAGCGATTGTCGAAGAGCTCGGCAAAGCCCGACCGCGGCCCGGAATGCTCCGTCCCCGCCAGCGGGTGCGCGGGGATGAAATGCACCGATGGCGGCAAATGCGGGCCCACCGCGTCGATCACCGCGCGCTTGACCGAGCCCACATCCGAGACCGTCGCGCCCGGCGCAAGATGCGGCGCGATCTCTTCGGTAACGCGTTCCATCGCGCCGACCGGCACGCAAAGCACCACAAGATCCGCGCCCTCCACCGCCTCGGCCGCGCTGTCGCAGACCCGGTCGCAAAGCCCGATCTCCCGCGCGGTTGCCCGCGTCTCCTCGGTCCGGGCATAGCCGGTGACCTCGCCCGCGAGCCCCCCGCGCTTGATCGCCCAGAACATCGACGAGGCGATGAGCCCCAGCCCGATCAGCGCCACACGCTCGTAAACCTGGCTCATCCCTGCCCCTCCATGAAGCTGCGGAGCACATCCGCCACCCGGCCACAGGCACGCTCATCCCCGATGGTGATCCGCAGCCCCTCGGGGAACCCGTAGCCCGCCACCGCGCGCACGATCAGCCCCTCGGCCTTGAGCGCCGCATCGGCGGCTTGGGCCTGCGCGGGGCTCGCAAACCGCGCGAGGATGAAATTCGTGTGGCTCTCGTCCACCGCGATCCCCGCCGCGATCAGCTCCGCCCGCAGCCAACTGCGCAACCGCGCCGTCTCATCCCGGCAATACGCGGTCCACTGCTTGTCGCGGACCGCCGCCTCGGCGGTGTCAAGCTGCGTGGGCGAGAGGTTGAAGGGCTGGCGAATCCGGTTGAGCACATCGATGATCGCCCGCGGCCCGTAGCCCCAGCCGATCCGCAACCCCCCAAGCCCGTAGATCTTGGAAAACGTCCGCGTCATCACCACGTTGTCGCGCGCCTCGACAAGGCTCGCCCCGCCGTCGAACCCGGGAATGAAATCGGCATAGGCCGCGTCGATCACAAGGATCGCCCGGCCTGCCAGCCCATCGGCCAGCCGCGCAATATCCGCCGCCCCGATCATCGTCCCCGTGGGGTTGCCAGGGTTGGTCAGAAAGACGATCCGCGTCCGCGCGCTGCAGGCCGCAACGATCGCATCCACATCCACCACCCGCTCGCGCTCGGCCACACAAACCGGGGTCGCGCCCACCGCCCGGGCAAGGATCGGATACATCGAAAACCCGTGCTCGGTGTGGATCACCTCATCGCCCGGGCCGGCGTAGGCCTGACAGATGAATTGCAACACCTCGTCGGATCCGACCCCACAGATCACCCGATCCGGATCAACCCCTTGTACCTCGCCAATCGCCGCGCGGAGCGCCTCATGCGTGGTCCCCGGATAGCGATGCAACGTCTCCGCCGCCGCCGCATAGGCCGCCCTCGCCGAAGGGCTCGGCCCGTAGGGGTTCTCGTTCGCCGAGAGTTTGACCACCTCGGTCATCCCCTCAAGACGGCTCTGCCCGCCCTGGTAAAGCGCAATCTCCATGATGCCGGGTTGCGGTGCGATCGGTGCCATTGGTGTCTCCTGTTCGGTCCGGTTCTATCGGGGTGCCGGAGGGGAGACCAGATGCAACGCGCAAAAGAAAAGGCCGCGACGGTCTCCCGTCACGGCCTTGCGCTGGAACTTGCTGTCAGGCTCAGTTCTGAGCGTAGAATTCGATGACGAGGTTCGGTTCCATCATCACCGGATACGGCACGTCCGACAGGCCGGGCATCCGGATGAAGTTCACGGTCATCTTGGAATGATCCACGTCGAGATAGTCCGGCACGTCGCGCTCGGGAAGCTGGGCCGCCTCGAGAACGATGGCAAGCTGCTTGGACTTCTCACGCACCTCGATCACATCGCCTTCCTTCACACGGTAGGAAGGAATGTTGACGCGCTGACCGTTCACCAGCACATGGCCGTGGTTCACGAACTGACGCGCGGCAAAGATCGTCGGGACAAATTTCGCACGGTACACGACCGCGTCGAGACGGCGCTCCAGCAGGCCGACAAGAAGCTCGCCTGTGTCACCACGCAGACGCTCGGCCTCGGCATAGATGCGGCGGAATTGCTTCTCGGTCAGATCGCCATAGTAGCCCTTGAGCTTCTGCTTGGCGCGCAGCTGCAGACCGAAGTCCGACAGCTTGCCCTTGCGGCGCTGGCCGTGCTGGCCGGGGCCATATTCGCGGCGGTTGACCGGGGATTTCGGACGGCCCCAGATGTTTTCGCCCATCCGGCGGTCGATTTTGTACTTGGCAGCGGTGCGTTTGGTCACCTCTGGTCTCCTTCAGGATAAAAGCCACCCCGAGAGCGGCAATGAAGGGCGTTGTCCTTTGGTCTTACCCGGTTGCCCGGCGCCCGACAGGCATCCCCTCGCGGGGGCCACCAACACCAATGAAGCCGCGCTTATAGCCACCCCTCCAACAGAGTCAACAGCTATTCAAAACCGCCCCCGCCCCCTTCTTCTCTTGGCAAAATACTCCGGGGGAGGCCGCCAAAGGTGGCCGGGGGCAGCGCCCCCCACTGTCCTCCGATCGCCAAGGATCACACCGCTCGCGCAAACGCCATAAGGCGCGGCCCTTCTGGCACGCGCCTCAAGTCGACCCCGCGGCAGCCAAAGCCGCCCGGGAGGGCCGGGCGTTTCCCCCGGCGGATCCCTCGTGGATCCTTAGCGGGCGGCCTTACGCAAGCGCAGGGCGGCCAACCCGCCGAGCCCCGCGAGGAGGAGCGGCATTCCCGCAGGCAACGGAATCACCGCCGTCTCGAGCTCCCAGACCGTCAGGGAGGCATCACTGAAATCTGCCCCCGTAAGCATGTTGTCGAGGCTATCCCCATCGGCCAGCACGAGGCGTGCGAAAATCGATGTGCCAAACAGAAGCTCCAGTTGGCGATCCCCCTCACGCGCGGTCTCCGTCGTTGCCTCAGTGAAACCCGGGGAAACAACCAGGTTGTAAAGCAAACCGTCACCCGTATTCAGCTCAAGCACAGGGCTCCCGGTCGCGTCCAGAGCCTGGAAAAATCCCGGGACTAGGACAATCGGTGGCGTGCCTGGCGAGAGGAACGGGGGAATATCCACGATAGCCATCGTCGAGCTGGATCCGATCACCGCTCCGGTCTCGAGCCCGAGGGCATCGAGGTCGATCGTGGCGGCTTGGGAAGCGGAGGCCAGCCCGAGAACACTGGCCACCGCGAGAAGGGTATTTCTGATCATTGGTCCTACTTTCACTTTGGTACCTATTCTTTAGATGAAGCTGATGTCGTCGAAGCTGGTCGCGCCCACCACGGTGATGACGTCGAAGTCCTGATCCGTGAAGAGCAGCACCCGGCCTCCGGCGGCCACATGGTGGATCACTGATCCATCGCCAAGCTCGATGGCGTCTTCGCCGACCGAGTAGTCGAGGATCGTGCGGAACTCGCGGGCGCCGTTGTGGACCGTGTCCGAGAAGTCGAACACATCCGCACCGCCCCCGCCTGCGACCGTCTTCATCGCGCCCGCGTTGGGCTTGATGATCTCGTCGGCGTCGCTGCCGAAGATCTGCGCGTCGCTGCCGCCTTCGATGAGCACCGGATCGGGCGTCTCGTCCACGTCGGCCACGTTCACGAAGACGAAGGTGTCGTCGTTGAGCGTCCCGTCGCTGACCTGCACCTGCACCTCATAGCTGTTGTCGTCGCCTGAGGGCGCTTCGAAGTCAGGCGCGGTCTTGAAGCTCAGCAGCCCGGTCGTCGCGTCGATCTCGAAGAGGTCGCCATCCTCGCCACCGATCACCGAGAACGTGAGCCCGTCGCCTTCCACGTCGCTGGCGCTGAGCGTGCCCACCTCGGTGGTGTTTTCGTCGATGGTGAAGGGCCCGGCAGCGTCAAGCTCCGGCGCATCGTTCACCCCGCGGACATCCACGGTCAGCGTGGCCGTCTCGCTCAGCGTGCCGTCGGAGACCTCGTAGCTGATGGTGAAGCTCTCCGCCGGGGGCTCCGGCTGTGGGTTGAACCCGAGCGCTTCCAGCTGGCCCGCCGGATCGTAGACCACACCGCCATCGGTGTTGATGGTGATCGTGCCGAGCCCGTCCAGCGTGACCTCGGAGCCCAGTGCGATCGACGTGCCATCGCTCAGCTTGGCCCCGATGATGCTCAGCGCATCGCCGTCGACGTCATCGTCGTTGTCCAGCAGGTTGATGCTGCCGGCGCTGTCCTCGTCCGTCTCCAGCGTCTCGCCTTCGACGTCCGGGCCGTCATTGACCGGCCTGATGTCGATCGACACCGTCGCATCGTCGACGCCGCCGTTGCCGTCGCTGATCTCGTAGGTGAAGCTGTCCTCGCCGTTGTAGTCCTGGTCGGGTGTGTAGATCCAGCCTTCGCCGTCGAAGTTCAGCGTGCCCTTGGTCGGGCCCTGCTTGATCTCCACCTCAAGCTCGTCGCGGTCGTCGTCGCGGTCGTTTTCGGTGAAGAAGAAGTAGGTCGGTGTGTCCTCATCGATCTCGTACTCGTCATCCACAGCCACCGGTGCGGCGTTGGGACTTGCGGTGCCCTTGATCGAGAGGGTCACGGTCGCTTCATCCACCCCGCCGTTGCCATCGGAGACCTCGTAATCGAAGCTGAAGGTCTCGACGCCACCGAGTTCAAGATCGCTGTAGAACCCGTTGGGATCGAATGAGAAATCGCCATCCTCTTCGACCGTGAGCTCGCGCCCGTCGGCCAGCGTGATGGTCCCGTCCGCAACCGCGTAGGCCACGCCCCCGATGAAGACCCGGGTCACGCTCAGCGTATCGCCATCGGCGTCGCTGTCCTCGCCGAGACCGTTGTCATCGAGCAGGTTGCCGGTGATGTCGACCCCGGCATTGCCGGTCTTGGCATCGTCCTGCGCCTCGGGCCCGAAGTCATCGGTCACGATCGTGGTCTCGCCCTGGGCCCCGCCGATCAGAACACCGTCGTTGTTGGTGCCCGTGATCGAGACGGTCAGCGCCTCGGAGTCCTCGGTCGCGAGATCGCCCTTGACGATCACGTCCAGCGTTACCTCTTCCTCGCCATCGTCAAAGGTGATGACGCCCGAAAGCGGGGTGTCATCGCCGAGGTCCGCGGCATCCACATCGCCGCCGATCTCGTAGGAGACCTCCAGCGCGCCGGTCGCATCGCCGATCCGGTAGAAGGTGTAGGAGACCGTCTGCACGCCCTCGTCGCCCTCGGTGATCGCGCTGGTGTTGGCGGTCACGCTGACGGTCGGGGCCACATCGGGCGCCTCGGTCGCGGTGGTTGCCGCTTGCGGTGTGGCGGCGAGCTGTGTCGCCCCGCCGAGGAAGGCGCCCATCCCGGTCAGCGCGAAGTCAAGCACCGCGCTTTCAAAGATGACCGGATCCTCGTCCGGGTCGAGCCCGGCCTCGATTGCCGCCTGTCTGGCCGCCGCCTGCACGCTCTCGGGCAGGTTCTCCAGCTTGAGCGGCGCGGCCGGGAAGCCTTCGGGGTACTCCGGCGTCTCGCCCGAGAAGAGCGCCTCGCCATCGTCCAGCGCCCAGCTGTCGCGGTAGCTGTTCCCCTCCCAGTCGCCGAAGCCGTAGATGTAGTCGAAGGTCAGGCTCGGCACGCCGTCGTCGTCGAAGCTCTGGACGCCATCGGGCAGCTCGGAGCCGTCGCGCAGGCCGAAGTCATCGGTGAGATCCTGGTTGGCGTTGCCCATGAGCCCGCGCACCTGGCCGGCATTGCCGCCCGCGGCGGGATCGGCGAGGAAGACGCAGACGTTGAGCGCCCCGTCAAGCATGCCGACCATGAGCAGGTCGCCGCCATCGTTGAGCTTGATGAAGAATTTGCCATCGTCGATCGCGAAGATGTCGCGGGCGTTGCTGTCGTCGTCATCAAGGTCGATCCCGGCGAATTTCGCGTCGTCAAGGCTCACCGCCACGCCATCGACCAGAAGCGGCGCATCCGGCGAATGGGCGTCGACCTCCACGACCTTGCCCTTGACCTCGACCGCCATCCGCGTCGTCACGGAGACAAGATCGGAGCCCGGGAAGGCCTCGAAGCGGACCTGGACCGAGAAGGGATTGTCGACCCCGTCGACCGTCTCGACCAGCACGTATTCCCCGACCGCCTGGAAGTCGTAGCCAAGCCCGTCGAGCGTGACGATATGCGGATCGCCGAAGACATCGGCCTCGACCCGGATGAACTCGCCCGGTTCGATCACGCCGTCGCCGTCCACGTCGAAGGGCAGCTCGGGGATCGGCGGGCGGCCGTCGTCGTTGCGGATGGTGATCGAGGTCGAGCTGTTCTTCAGGTCATAGGATTTGCCCGGCGCGGCATTGACCGAGGTGATCTGGGCCCAGAAGCTCTCGTTGGCCTCGATGATCCCATCGCCGTTGATGCGCACGGTGTAGGTCGCCGTGGTCTCGCCGTCGAGGATCGTGACCGATTTGCCGACGCCCGGCAGGAAGCCCTCGATATCGTTGCTGTCGGCGGCAAAGACCGAGCCCACGTTGGTCTGCAGATCGAAGTTGACCGTCACGTCGCCGTCGGTGTCGCCCTCGCGGACGAAGGTCAGGATGACGTCGGTGTAGCCCGAGTTGCCCTCGTTGACCGATGTGCCCCATTGCGAGCCATTGGCCAGCATCTGGATGCTCGGCGCGAAATCGTCGTTGTAGACAATGCCGTAGCCGATCGCGCGGGTGATCTGCGCCGTGGCCTCCGCGTCGCCCGAGATGATTGTGGGGTTGGAGATGGTCAGACGGCCGCGCTCGTTGCCCTCGATCTCCTCATCCTCCAGCACCGCGAAGGACACCGTCTTGGAGGTCTGGCCCGCGGCGAAGGTGACCGTGCCCGATTGCGGCAGCCCGCCTTCGAAGTCATCGGCGCCGAGCGGGGTGTAGCTGTCGCCCGCGAAGGTGTAGTCCACGCTGACGCTCGACGAGGTGTCGCCCGACCGGGTCAGGGTGAAGGACAGCACGTTGGCATCGCCCGGATCGCCTTCGTAGATGTAGGACGAGTAATTGACCTGGATATAGGCCGGGAAGTCATCGTTGGTGATGACCGCATAGGCGGAGCTATTCGACAGGCGCGCCTCGATGCCCGCGTCATCCGACACCGGGTTCGAGAGGGTCATGTAGGTGTATTCATCCCCCTCCACGTCCTCGTCGCCCGCGATCTGGAGCGTCACGGTCTTGGAGGTCTCGCCCGCCGCGAAGGAGAGCGTGCCCGAGGTGGGCCAGCTGCTGTCGAAGTCGGCCGCGTTGGCGGTCCCTCCGGCGATGTTGTAATCGACCGAGGCGGCTGCCGAGGTGTCGCCCGTGCGGCTCACGAGGAAGGAGACGGTGTTGGTATCTCCGCTGTCACCCTCGACCGCGCTGTAGCCATAGACGCGGAAATAGGTCGGCACGTCGTCGTCGTTGATATAGCCGTAGTTCCGCGAGGTGGTGATCCGCGTCACCGCGTCCGGATCATCGGCCACCGGGTTGGAGATGTCGATCTGCAGGTACTCGGTGCCCTCGAAGGCATCATCCCCGAGCACCGTCACATCGACGAATTTCTGCGTTTCGCCCGCCGCGAAGCTCACCGTGCCGGACATCGGCAGCGTGCCGTCCACATCCGCGTCGGTCGCGCCGCTGTAGGGGTAGGTCGAGACCTTGTAGTCGATCGAGGCCGCGATGGAGGTATCGCCCGAGCGCTGGATCAGGAACTGGAGCGTCGAGGTTTCGCCCGGATCCTTCTCGGTCGTGGTCGCGCCGAAGACCCGGAAATCAACCGGCTTCTCATCGTCATAGATGTAGCCGTAATTGACCCCGGTATTCGCGGTCGCGCCTTGCGGATTGTCCGGCGCGGAGGGGTTGCTCAGCCGGAACTCGACATATTCCAACTCCTCGAAGACCTCGTCGTCCCTGACCTGGAAGCTCACGGTCTTGGAGGTCTCGCCCGCGGCGAACTCCACAGTGCCGGTGCGCGGCAGCCCGCCCTGGAAATCGGGGGATTCCGCCGTCAGGAGCGCATCGGCAAAGGGGGTGAGTTCGTAATCCACCGAGGCTGCGACATCGGTCTCGCCATTGCGGTAGATGGTGAAGGTGAGCGGCGTCAGCGCGCCCCCCTGGCCTTCCGTGACGGAGGCAGAACCGGTGTAGAAATTGACCGGGACATCATCGTTGTTGATCCGGCCGAGGACCGATCCGGTATCGAGCCGCGTCGCGACCCCATCGGCATCGGGGTTGGAGAAGACGATCTGGAAGAACTCGTCGCTCTCCTGCGTGTTGTCGCCCTGAACCTGGACCACGATCTCCTTCCTGGTCTCCCCGACCGCGAAGCTCACCGTCCCCGAGGTCGGGAAGTCGGTGGCGAGGTCATCGGCATCGGCCTCCTGCGAGCTGGAATAGGTCCCGACCGCATAGTCGAGCGTTGCCGCGACCGACGTTTCCCCGCTGCGATAGACCACGAAAACCATTTCGGTGGTCTCGCCCTCATCGCCTTCGGTGACTGTCGCGCCGGACGCCGAGAAGACGACCGGGTGGTCATCATTGTAGATGTAGCCGTAGCGCGTGCCGCTTGTTATCTGAGCGTTCTCGCCCACGGCCGTGGGATTGGAGAGCACGATCTGCACATACTCCGTGCCCTCGATCTCGTTGTCGCCCGAGACAACCGCGGTCACGGTTTTCTGCGTCTCGCCCGCGCCGAAGGTCAGCGTTCCCGATTGCGGGAAGCCCGATACGAAATCATCCGCATCCGCCGAATTGGAGCCGTCATAGGCCTCCAGCGAGAAATCGACCGTCCCTTCGACATCCGTCGGGCCGGAGCGGATGATGGTGAAGGTCAAGGTCCGGTCCGTGCCGGGATCGCCCTCGGTCACAGAGGCGTCGCTCGTCCTGAAGGCGACCGGCAGATCGTCATCATATATGAAGCCGTTGCCGCGTCCGTCGATGATTTCCGGCGCATCGGAGCTTTCGGCCGTCGGGTTGGACAGAATAATATCGACCCGCTCGGTCCCCTCGGTCACGTTGTCGGGCGCGATTTGCATGGTGACGGTCTTGGTCGTCTCACCCGCCGCGAATTCCAGCGTCCCTTCGTAAGGCAAGCCGGTGTCGGGATCGATGAACCCATCGGAGAAATCATCCGCGCTCGCCGAGCTGGATTCCAGCCGGTAATCGACCGTCGCCGCAACCGTGGTATCGCCCGAGCGGGTGATGGTGAAGCTCATCTCCACATCACTGTCGTCGGTCTCGGTCGCGCTGGTGTTGTTCACCGCGAATTGCACCGGGAAGTCATCGTCGTAGAGAGTACCGATAGCGTAGCCGTCCGAGATCTGGGTGTTGCCGGTGTCGGCGACCGCGTTCGAGAGGGTCACCTCCATGTATTCGGTGCCTTCGATGAGATCATCCTCATTGATCGGCACCTGGATGTAGGCAAAGGTCTCTCCGGCGGCGAAGGTGAGCGTGCCGGTGAGCGGCAGGGTCCCTTCGATATCCTCATTCTCGATCGTGTAAGTGGCCGAACTGTAGGGCGAGACCACATAGTCGACGCTCACCGCCGTGTCGGTCTTGCCGCTGCGCGAGACCTGGAAGGACATGACCACATCGTCGCCCGGATCGCCCTCGGTCACGTAGCTGTTGTAGATCCGCAGATACACCGGGGCGTCGTTGTCGTTGATATATCCCGAGCCGCGCCCTTCGTCGATGACCACCGGGGCCGCGTTGTCCGTGGTGGGGTTCGACAGGACGACCGAGAAGTCCTCAGAGCTTTCGTCCACCAGATCGCCCGCGATCTGGATCGTGAGCAGCGCGGTGTCACTGCCGGACTCAAAGGTCACGGTCCCGCTCGGGAAGGCGCCGCCCTCGAAATCTTCGGCCGCCGCATCGGTGAAGTAGTTCAGATAGCCGTTCGAGCCGCCTTCGACCTGGAAGTCGACCGTGACTTCCGACGTAAGATCGCCCGTCCGCGTCAGGGTGAAGACAACGTCCACCGGGGAGCTGTCGCCCTCCAAGACGTTTCTGTACCCCTGCTCTATCGAGATTTCGATCGGCACGAGGCCGGTGTCCACGTCCACGTTCAGGTTTTCGACAGCGATGATGTTGTCGTCTTCGCCATCGGCATTGTCGGCCGCTTCGGCGGCATCGATGCCCCCGTGAATGACAATCGCCTCGCCGTCGCCATCCTCGCCATTCGCATCGCCCACGAGGATATCGGCGATCCCGTCGCCGTTCACATCGCCCGCCGCGGCGAAGACCAGCGGATCGTCGTAGTAGATCCTGTCGGTCGCGTACACATAGGCCCCGTCTGACGCCAGGAGATCCTCAAGGCTGAAGACGCCGGACCGGCTCTCTTCGGTGCCGAGCACCAGATAGGCCTCGATGTGGAAGCCGTTTTCGACGTTGTAGCGCGTGCCCGCGATGAGCATGTCGTCAATGCCGTCGCCGCTCGCATCGCCGACCCCGAGAATGACCTCGATGTCAAACCATGAGGTGCGCTCCTCCCCGTCCCCATCCACGTAGGTCTGATAGGAGTAGAAGAAGCTCGCATCGCCGTCGTTGACCGCGTCCGCATCGAGCGTGATGAAGCCATCGTCGAAAATATCGTTCCGCCCGTTCAGCACATAAACGCCATCGACGGCGAAGCGGGTCGGGATCTGGGAAAAATCGCTGTCACTGGCGAAACCGAGCACGGCCAGTTCTTCGGGCGCGTCGTCGCCGGAGAAGTTGCCCAACCCCGCGGTCACGTTGTCCTGACCCTCGTCGAACGACTGGACGTAGACATCCACGTCAGTGCCGCTGTAGCTGTCGGTCACCACCGGGTTCGACGCATAGGCGAAATAGCCTGAGTAGTCGTAAGCGTCGCCGGTATACCCGTCGTCGTCGGGCCCGCGGAAGTAGTAGCTCGTCCCCTCGCCGTAGACATCGACATAGCCCCGGCGGCTCACCAGATCGTCGAATCCGTCGCCGTTGAGATCCACCGCGCCCGAAAGCTCCGCGCCCGAGTCCTCGTAGTAGCCATAGCCGCCCACGCTCCCGGAATCGAACTCCGAGAGGGCCAGTCCGAACTCGCCGTAAAATCCGTAGCCGCCGAGGATCTGGCCAAGGTCGACCTTGAACCCTCCGTCCCCATCGACATCGGCGAGATCAACGATGACGCTGCTGCCGCCCTCATTCGCGATCGGATCGAAGGCGGTGGCCTCCTCATCGGTGCCGAAGATCACATGGCTGGTCACATTGTCGACCGAGGTATCGTAGTACTGTGTCCAGGCGATGTATTCATCGGGGTTGGTGTCGGGGTCGTAGTCGTAAACGCCGTTGTCATTCGCGTCGTAGACATACACGCGATTGAACGACGTGCTTTCGTACCGCTGTGTCTCGACGAGGCCGAAATCGGAGAACCCGTCGCCATTGAGGTCCCCGAGATTGACCATGTCGATGATTTCGCCGTTGGCGTCGAAGCGGACGTGATCCAGATCGTCGACCTCGTGGGAGGCGCCCGAGAAATCCTGACCGCCGAAGATCACATAGGCGACGCCCTCACCGGGGACATAGTCGCCGCCGTAGTAGCCATAATATCCGTAATAGCTTCCTGTGCTGACGAAGTCTGTCGTGTTCTCGACGATGCCGAAATCGGCGTAGCCATCGCCATTGACGTCGCCGAGCCCGACCACGGTCGAGCCAAAGACTGAACGGTAACTGTAATCGCTGACCTGGGTGTCGGAGGTGATCTCGAAACCGTTGGTTCCGTCAAGATCCTCGAGGTTGAGAGTGAGCTCGGCCTCCTCCTGGCCGAAGACCACGTAGACCGACCCTGTCTCGTTGCTGTACTCGTTGCGGCCTTCCTGAGCGGTGACCGCGAAATCGCCGATCCCGTCGCCGTTTACATCACCAATGCCAGAGACGCGGTAGCCTGCATTCTCGTACTCGTTAGTTTCACCTTTAATGAAACGAGCGCCGTAATTTCCCCCCATGGGTCAATACCTCTGTGTAAAGAATGTCAAAAAAAGTCCGCTGCAATCCTCTTAATGTTAACCTGACGTTCACCAAAATCCGTAACGAATAATTTTAAGACGTTTCAGACATATGCGCGGTTTCTGCGGCGCGGCGAAACCGGCCCCAGACGCGATTTCACAGCAATGCGAGAAGTGATTCGGCCGCGGTTTCCGCAGGGTCAAGCGCGCCGGGATCTCGCAACCCTTGCGCCGCCTCCGCGACCCGCTGGCGCATCGCCTCATCGCCGAGGCAGCGCCGGATCAGCGCGACCACCTCCTCCGCGCCGTAGCGCCCGCCGAGCCCCAGCCCGAGCCGCGATCTGGCGAGGGTCCGGGTGAAGAGCATCTGTTCGACATGACCGGGCAGGCCCACCTGCGGAATACCGTGTGAAAGCATCAGGCTGCTCAATCCGTTGCTGCCATGCGAGACCCCGAGATCGCAGCTTTCGAGCAGGGGGTCGAGCCGCACCGGCGCATCGAACACCTGCACCGAGCGCGCCCGGAGGCGCTTGGCGTCGCCGGGCGGAATTCCCGGGGCGGAGAGGATGATATCGGACTCCGGTCCCAGATGGTCCAGCGCGCCGAAACCCGCGCCCGCGCTCGGCGATCCCGGCCGCAGATAGGCGAAGATGCGCGGCCGGCCATTGCCCCGCCACGCCGCCGCCTGCCCCGTGCCCGTGGTCGCCAGCGCCCCGAGGTAGCGCGCCGGTTCGGCCTCGATCTCTCCGCGCGGGGCGTAGTGATCGGCAAGCTCCCACGTCATGAGCAGCGACAGATCGGGGCGAAACACCTCCGACAGCCGCGGCAAGGCCGGCTCGCCCAGCCGCGCCCGGGCGGCGTTCACCACCTCCAGAACCTGCGCATGCTGGGCCGCGGCGAGGCGCTCCGCCTCCGGGGTTCCGCGATCGAACGCGGGCATCGGATCGGCAACTGGCGGGTTGTCATAGCCCGAGCCGAGCACGACGCGGGGGATCCCCTGCCCAAGGCCGGCAAGCATCGCCGTCGGCGCGGCCTGCGCCACGATCGCGGCAGGGCGCAGCAGATCCACCAGACCGCGCCAGGCTTCGACGCGCGCGGCAAGCCCTTCGGGCGCGTCCCAGCCTTCGGTCAGCAGCAGCCCCGAGTAATTCGCCCCGCCGGCCTCGCCCTTGGTCAGACGGCGCGTCGGCCCGTAGGGCGCGGGCAACAGATGGATATCCGCGCCCGGCGCCATGGCGCGGATCGCCTGCGGATCGCGCGCCGCGACCCAGACGTCAGCGCGCCCGCGCAGGGCGGCGGCCACCTGGGTGATCTTTGTCGCGTGACCGAAATTGGCCCCCAACTCCCAGGCAAACAGGATCCGGGGGACCATCGCGTCACTCGGTTTGCGGGGTGTGGGCATAGGGCGCGGGGCGGATCTGGAACCGGATTTCGGGCGTCTTGAAGCCAAGGATCTTGGGCCGCGTTATCCCGGGCAGGAAGGCCACGTCGTAAAGCTCCTGCACCACGCCGGTGATCTCCAGCGTGTGCTCGATATCGCCGGTCTTGAGGTTCACCACGGCGATCATGGATTTGGGCTCGAGCCCCTCCGCCTCCAGCCGCGCATCGACCTGAAGCTCGCGGAAGGTCTCTTCCTTGCGCGGGCGCGAGACCCCGATAATCGCGTGATCGCCGACGAAAGTGACCCCGCGCACGAAGCCGGGCAGGAAGCACAGCGGCTCGAACTTGCCCGTCGCGCGGTCAATCCGTCCGAATTCGCCAAGGCCCGATTGCAGCACGTAGAGCTCGCCGCCGTAGAGCCGCGGCGAATGGGGCATGCTGAGCCCCTCGGCCACAGTCTCGCCGGTGCGTACGTCGATCACGATCCCGCCTGATTGCCGGTGATCGCGCCAGGTGCCGCCGACGTTGGTCCGGGCCACGCAGGTCGCATAGGCCGGCACCCCGTCCTCCATGGTGAAGCCGTTGAGATGGCAGCGATCTTCCGCGGCGAGACGGTCCACGAAGGGCGGCATCCAGACCGGCTTGAATGAATGGACCCGGTCCAGCGTCGCGAGGCAGTTGAACCGCGTGGCCACGAAGGCGGGATGGGCGCTGTCGGGACTGCCGTGAATGTCGTGGATGTCGATATCGCCCGTGGTGCGCCCCTCGACGGGGACGAAAACCGCGTCATAGCCATCGTTCGTACGGGCCCCGGGATCGAGGAAATTCTCGATCCGCCAGAGCTGGTAGAGCGACGACATCCACAGCGTCGTCCGCCCCTCGCGCTGCTCCACGCCGAGGCCCATGCAGCGGGGAAAGGAACGCTCGTAAATCGACAACCGCCCGGTTTTCGGCTGCACACCGATCATGAAAAGCTTGCCGACCTGATAGGTGGAAAAGGCCAAAGAGCCCCCGACCGATGCCAGCCATGGCGCGAATGTTCGCGATGACTTGATGTCGAATTTCCGCGCCTGCGTCTCTGCTGCGGCCTCCTCGCCGGAAGCCTCCCCCACGATGCCCTGTTCGTCGCTCACCGTCATCTCCAAATCTGTGATATCAAAATCTGTGCAATCAACGGGCGCGAGCCTGACCAGAAATTTCCGTCAAGTCAACGACGCAGCGCCTGCTCTGTGACGGGGGGCATGGGTGAAGCAGAGCGTCGCGGCAGGCACCTCGCCTCGCGACTGAAGGCGCTTTTCTCCCTTGGAAACGTCCCAAAGCGCCGCGCCATGTGGATTCGCCTTCTGTCCGATAATTGCCATGCCTTTCGCTCTGGGCTACGCTTCCATACAACCTCAACGTAGACGGATTTTCAGTCAATTGACGGACAGCGCACAAGACCAGTCGCCGCAGCCCGCCCGCCCAGTCGGACAGGGCGATGAGAGCCCGCAGGATGGCATCGCCCTACCCGCCCATGTCGCGGGATCGGGCTCGCTTGATCGGCTGGTAGACACCGCCCGCGATTACGCCCGCGCTGCGGCATCCGAGAACACGCTCAAGGCCTACACCAAGGACTGGGCCCATTTCGGGCGCTGGTGCCGGGTGAAGGGGGCCGAGCCGCTGCCCCCCTCGCCGGAGCTGATCGGGCTCTACATCGCGGATCTCGCTTCAGGCGCGGGCGGTGCCCCTGCCCTGTCGGTCAGTACGATTGACCGGCGTCTCTCGGGCCTTGCCTGGACCTATGCGCAGCGCGGCGTCCCCTTCGATCGCAAGGATCGCCACATCGCGACGGTGCTGGCCGGGATCAAGCGCCGGCACGCGCGCCCGCCGGTGCAGAAGGAGGCGATCCTGGCCGAGGACATCCTCGCGATGGTGGCCACGCTGCCCTTTGATCTGCGCGGGCTGCGGGATCGGGCGATCCTGCTGATCGGCTACGCTGGCGGCCTGCGCCGGTCCGAGATCGTCGGTCTTGATGTGCACAAGGACGACACGCCGGGAAGCGGCGGCTGGATCGAGATCCTCGACGAGGGCGCGCTGCTGACGCTCAACGCCAAGACCGGTTGGCGCGAGGTCGAGATTGGGCGCGGCTCCACCGATCAGACCTGCCCGGTGCATGCGCTGGAGCAATGGTTGCATTTCGCCAAGATCGACTTCGGCCCGGTCTTTGTCGGCACGTCGCGGAACGGAAAGCGCGCGCTGGAGACGCGGCTCAATGACAAGCACGTGGCGCGGCTCATCAAGCGCACGGTGCTCGATGCGGGCATCCGTTCGGAGCTTCCCGAAAAAGACCGGCTTGCCCTGTTTTCCGGCCATTCCCTGCGGGCGGGTCTGGCCAGCTCCGCCGAGGTCGACGAACGCTATGTCCAGAAGCAGCTCGGGCACGCCTCCGCTGAGATGACCCGCCGCTATCAGCGCCGCCGCGACCGGTTCCGCGTCAACCTGACCAAGGCCGCCGGTCTCTGAGCGGCCGCAACCGGACCGGAGCACTGCGGCGCCGCCACGGTCGGGCGGCGCCGGCTTCATCGGCGGCTCAGGCCCAGGGGGTCACGAGGTATTTCTCGCCCGTGCGCATCTCGCGATAGTCCAGCACGGCCTCCTTGGTGAGCATCTCCTCCAGCGTGACGCGCGTCTTGTACTGGCTGGCGAAGGTCGTCGTGAGGTTGTCGCGCACGCGCTGGCGCATCCGGCCCATCGTCTCCCGCCCGACCGACTGGAGGAACGGGGACAGCAGCCAGCCCGAGAGCGTCCAGCCGAACCCGTAGCGGGCGGTCAGGATCGTGGGGCTGGTGTCAAGGCGGCCGTAGATGAACATGCGTTTCATCTGGTTCGAGCCATAGCGCGAGTACTCGCTCATCTGCTCGGCGGCGACGCGCTCCATTGCCAGGAAGGACGTATCGACAAGCGAGCCTCCCCCGACCGGATCGAAGCCGTAGAACGCCCCGGTTTCCCGAACGGCGCCGGTCAGCTGGTCGATGAAATCAGCGTCCGAGGAATTGACCACATGGGTAGCGCCGAGCCCCTTGAGTGCGTCGACCTGATCGCTCTTGCGAACGATGTTCACAAGGCCCATCCCGTCCTCCTGACAGATGCGGGTGAGCATCTGGCCGAGGTTCGACGCGCCGACCGTGTGCAGGATGGCGCTCTGTCCGTCGCGCTTGGCATTCTCGACAAACCCAAGCGCGGTCATCGGGTTGACGAAGGCGCTGGCCCCCTCTTCGGCGGAGTGATCGCCGAGCGGAAGGCACATGGCGGCATCGGCGATGCAGTACTGGCTCAAGGCGCCGCCCGGCAGGCAGGAGACCCGCTGGCCCATCAGCGCCTGTGCCGCCTCGCCCTCGCCGGCGGCGATCACCGTGCCCGCGCCTTCATTGCCGGCGGGCAGTTTCAGCCCGTGACGCGTCGCCGAGGCGGCGTTGGCCTGCGCCGGCATCCCGGCGACGAACTTGCCCGGCGTGTACTCCGCGTTCTCGACATCCGCGCCGCCCACGAGGATGGCAAGATCGGAGGGGTTGATCGGCGCCGCCTCCATTCTCACCAAGACCTGGTTCCCGGTAGGGTCCGGGAAGGACACCTCTTCGATCTCGACGGTCAGCGTGCCGCCTGCGTCCAATGTGGTGAAGAGCTGTTTTCCAATGGTGGCCATGGTCGGTCATCCTTTCCTCGAGTTCACGTTGCCGCGACAGATAAACCGCGCGGGCCCGATGTCACACCGCCGATACGTGCCGCGGGGCCGATCGCGGTCACGTCTCGGTGATGATGCGGGCGGCGGCGCGGCAATCGGGAACCCGATCCGGCCTGCGGGGTTGGCCCTCCGACGCAACGAGGAGCCGACATGATCACGCTGCACGCCCTGAAATATTCCCGCGCGACCCGTGTGTTGTGGTTGCTGGCCGATCTCGGTCAGCCCTGCAACCGCATCGACTATGACCGCACCGAGAGCTTTCGCGCCCCTGAGGCGTTGCAGCGGGTTCACCCCTTGGGGAAATCCCCGGTGATCGAGGACGATAGCGAGAAAATCGCCGAGTCGGCGACGATCTTGCGGTATCTTGCGCATAAATACGGCGACGACAGCCACACCCCGCCCCGCGGCACGGCCGAATTCTGGCAGCATGAAGCGCTGCTGGACTACGTAGAGTCGTCCCTGGCCGGGGTGGCGCTGCAGGCCATCCTGCCCGCCTTCGCGGGCGAGCCGGTGCCGCAGGAAGCGCGCGGCGCGCTAGACCGTCATCTCAACTACATCGCGCAAGCCATTGGCGACGGGCCCCTTTTCTTCGGAGCGCGCGCGATGCTGGCGGATATCCAGCTGTCCTACCTCATTGCCTTCCTCGCGCGGCTCGACCTTTTGGCCGACCACCCGAGGATCGCGGCCTACTGGGACGCCCTGCAACAGCAGCCCGGCTACATCGCCGCCACCCAAACCGCGGGCCCGATGGCCCCGCCAACCTGACACGAAAAGGACATCCCATGACCAAGACCATTCTCATCGCCGGCGCTACCGGCAAGACCGGCCGCATCCTCGCCCGTACCCTCGTGGATCAAGGGCACAGCGTCACCGCCCTCGTCCGCGACGGCTCGGACACCAGCGTTCTGCCGGAGGAGACGCACCTCCGCCAGGCGGACCTGACCGACCTGAAACCGGGCGCCTGCGACGGCGCGGAGGTGGTGATCTTCGCGGCCGGATCCGGCGGCTCGACCGGCCCCGAGATGACCGACAAAGTCGACCGCGACGGCGCGATGCGGCTCGTCGATCTGGCCCGCGACGCCGGGGCCGAACGGTTCGTCATGCTCAGCTCAGTCGGCGCCGATCAGTCCGATCCCTCCGGCGCAATGGCGCATTACCTGAAGGCCAAGCATGACGCCGACGAGCACCTCAAGGCCTCCGGCCTGACCTACGCCATCCTGCGCCCGGTGGCCCTGACCGACGATGGGCGCAGCGAGGATGTCGTGCTTGGCGATGACGTGGACACCTCCGCCGAAGCCAGCCGCGCCGACGTGGCCCGGGTCTTGGCGACCGCCGCGACCACCGGCGAATTCGACGGCAAGGCGCTGCTGATGCAGTCCGCCTGACCCGGCAGGGACACCACGTCTGGCCCACCGCCCCTGTGGCGCGGTGGGCAGCACTCCCGAGCCTCTGGTGTTACTGGTTCGGAGCCCGACCTTGAATTGCCCGGTTTTTGCCCCCCGCAATTGATCTGCGACCGAGTGACCTATCCAAAGGATCGCCCTTGGGCCTGCGGGAAACCCCTAGACAAAAACCTTACTGTTCGCGCTAGAGTTGAGCTACAGTGTCAAGACACCGCCGTAGAACACGGCCTCTGTTGGTGGCTGTTGCGAGTGCCGAAGTGAAAATGGGATCGAAAAATCTCATAGCTGTTCGGATAGGATGTTTAAGTTGGCAGTCACAGGGACCACTCAACAGAGGTTGTCTGATAGCCTGTCGGCGGTCATTGAAAAGCTGCGTACCCGCTTCGCCATTATTGCCCTTCTGATCGTCGTTCCACTTTCGCTCGCCATGCTCTGGATGGCGGTGGAGGAACGGCGCGAAACCCTGAACGGGCAGATCGAAATCGCGCAGAGCTTGGCGGAGAACCTTGTCGAGGCGCAACAAGACCTGCTCACACACACCCGCACGCTCCTGATGCAGATCGCGCTGTCGCCCGCGGCGCGCGCGCCCTCTTCTCCCGACTGCAGCGCCTATCTGGCCGCATTGCTTCCATTGGAGCCAAGATACGTCAATTTCGGCGTGCCGCGCAGTGACGGCACGCTATTGTGCAATGCTCTGCCGCTTTCGCGCGCGGTGAACGTGGCGGATCGCCCCTACATCCGCCGCGCGCTGGAGGCGCAAGAGTTCAGCGTGGGGACCTTTCAGCTCGATCGCGCGGTGCAGAAAGTCACCGTCAATTTCGCCTACCCCGTCTATGACGAAACGCAGGGCGCTGCACCCGTTGGCGCCGCTGTCGCGGTTGTCTCGCTCGACTGGTGGAGCGACGCACTCGCCGCGGCAGATTTGCCCGAGGGCAGCATCGCGTATATTGTTGATTCAGACTACATTTTATTGGCGCACTTCCCGCCCCGGCCTGGCCTGATCGGCACGGAGAAACGCGAAGGCGGCCTCGACCGTCCCGGAGACCTGCCCGAGGGCGCGCGCGCGCGGCGCGATCCCGATGGCGCGCGGCGTGTCTACGACAAACGGGCGCTGTTCTCGGCGGGCGGGGTCGACATGGTCAGCATGACGATTGGCATTCCAATCGACGCGGCGCTCAGCGCGGCCAACACCCGCAACCTCAACCGCTTCGCGCTTCTGGTACTCGGCCTGCTCGGATCATGGGTCTTTGCCTCGCTGCAATTCCGCCGGCTGATCCTGCAGCCCCTGAGCGTGGCGCAGGCCGAGCTCGAATCCATCGGAACCGACCCCCGCGCTGACCAGAACCACCCGGAGAGGCCCGACGGGGATGCCTCGGACATGGTCCGTTTCACCGAAGGTGTCCGCGAAATATGGCACCGGGGCCAGATCGCCGAAGACGCCGAAAGACGCACCTCGCGACAGATGTCGGCGCTCCTGTCGGCGCTGCCGGACCTGTTTTTCCACCTCGATCGCGAGGGGCGGGTCATCGACTTCAAATCCGGGAACAAAGGCGATCTGCTGAAGCCTCCCGAGTGTTTCCTCGGAAAACGCATATCCAGTGTCATTCCCGAGACAACGGGCGAGGAATTCGAGCACCGCCTGCAAGTGGCGCAGGACAGCCAGACCATCTCCACCTGGGATTACCAAATGGAGGTCGGAGGCGCCGAAAAGGTTTTCGAGGCGCGCATCTGTCCCGTTGTGGACGCCGATGAATTCCTGCTGGTCATCCGCGATATATCCTTTCGCAAACGCGAGGAGCGCAAGCGACAGGCGGCGGAAGGGCAGTTGCGAGAAGTTCTGCGGAATATCGACGGGGCGGCCATCACGTACACCATTCCGGCGGGACAAGATGCGCCCGGCCCGGACGATACCGTGCGGTTTTTGAACAAGGAAGGGTGCTTCCGGATCTGGGGTATCGATGCAGAGGTCGCCGAAGCGGATATCATGGCGTTGTGGAACCAGATGCCCGAAGGCGCGGAGCGCGACGAGGTCATAAGGAGCATCTCGGCGGCGACGCGCGACTTGCATCCCTGGCACGCGATCCTGCCCTTCGTAACACCGCAGGGACAGCGCATCTGGGTCGAGGAGCGCGGGCTTCCCAAACGGCAAGAAGATGGGTCGACCCAATTCTTCTGTCTGGCCGTGAACGTGACCGAGCAGGTCGAAAAGGAACGCGAGCTTGAACATCAGAAAGAGGTGAACAACCGCGTGCAAAAACAGCAAAGCCTCGGCCAACTCACCGGCGGCATTGCCCATGACTTCAACAACCTGCTCGCGGTCATCATGGGAAACCTTGAGCTTCTGCGCGACGACCTCGCCGATCCCGAGCAGATCGACATGGTCGATGCGGGGATCAATGCCACCAAGCGCGGCGCGGATCTGACGCGGAGCATGCTTGCCTTCGCAAAGGAGGCGCGGCTGGAGCCGCAGCCCATTAACCTGAACACGCTGGTCAGCGAGACGCGCAAATGGGCGGGGCGGACGCTGCCGGAAACGATCGAGATCGAGACCTCGCTTTCGGCCGGGCTCTGGACGATCGAAGCGGATCCCGCCTCCACCGAATCCGCCCTGCTGAACTTGATCCTGAACGCGCGGGACGCGATGCCCGAGGGGGGCAAACTGACCATCGAGACGGCGAATATTCGGATCGATGAGCCCTATATCGACGCGCGCGACGTGGAGCTTTCCCCCGGCCGGTACACGATCCTTGCGGTATCGGATACGGGCCACGGGATCGCCGCCGAAAAGCTGTCGCATATCTTCGAGCCCTTCTTCACCACAAAGGCGCCCGGCGCGGGGTCCGGGCTAGGTCTGGCAATGATTCAAGGGTTTATCGAGCAATCGGGCGGCACGGCGCAGGTCTATTCCGAGCCCGGACACGGCACCACGTTCAAATTGTATTTCCCGGCGACATGTCGGGACGCCGGCGAGGTTGCGAGCCGGCAACCGACAGAGCCGGACGTGCCGCACGGGGATTTCAACATCCTGCTTGTCGAGGACGAAGACGATGTTCGCAGGGTCCTTGCCAGCTTGCTGGAAAAAGCCGGCTACCGCGTCACCCCGGCGATGAGGATGACGGCGAAACCGTAGTATCATAACTGTCTATAACTGTTGTGTCGACTATATATCGAACTGCCTACTACATCTTGCCGATCGTGCAGACGGCTCGTGGATTTGTGGAGACAACTCCGCCCTGATGGACACGACTTGGTTGTCAAATGGTCATCCGAACGGGTCCCTTGGTCAAGTTTCGATGGTCGTTTCAACTTCAGTCAGGGAAAGCAGATGAATGCGCAAAATCAATCACTTCCGATTCGGCGCCAGGAATCCATAAACATTTTCAACAACTTGCCGGACGCGATCTCCAGAATGAAAGCATATGCCTGCGCAGAAACCAAAAACCTGCACAGCATCAGCGGCTTAGCTGGTGCGGGCATCCGGGCGCCAGCATCCAGGCATAAAAGAACCCGCGCCGAAGCGCAGGTTTCTTGAAGACTGAATTATCCTGAAGGGTCAGGTGCCGATGGCAGCCCGGAACGGCTTGTCCCGCCGGAACATCCTCTCGTAGCTGTCATGCGTGAACGGCGTCGCTAGCTGGTTCATTCCGGTTTTCTCGCACCAGGTCGACACGAAATCCGACCGCTCTACCACCCCTTCCCTCCTGGCAACGGCAAGCGCCACGGCATCGACAACGATGTCGATGACCAGGCCCCACCTGAATGCGCCGGCAGTCGCGAGGCGGTGCAGGAAATCTCCCGTCGGCAGGCTCGCATCTACATCGAGCCCCGCGCTGATCGCGTAGCTGCCAACGATCTCGTTGAGCGTTTCGTAGTCCTGTGCCGGATGCCCGGGCGCACTGCTCAGATCGATTTCCAGGAACTCGATCCTGGTCATCAGTCGATCGAGCTGTGGCTCGCGCTGCACGTAGTCACCCAGTTCCGGCACGCCCGAGAGGATTAGCATTAGCGGCCAGTCGTGTGACTTCATGAGCGTCTTGAACGCATCCAGGACGCTCAGAACCTCGGCATCCGACTTTCCGCGTATGATATGCTGGGCCTCGTCGTAGTAGATCCCGATGACGCCCTGGAGCTTGGCCTGCTTGATGACCAGATCCCAGATCTCAAACTGGGTCCGGCGCGTCTTGTTCGTAATGGGATAGCCCAAGGCGTGAAGCGTCTTGCGGCCAAGATCCTTCCAGGACCCTTTCGCCTCAAGCACGCAGCTTGCAAACCGCGCATCCTTGCCGTCCGGCAAGAGAACGGCGGTCTCGTTGAAGCGGTTCAGCATGTCCGAGATCTCGGCGGTCTTGCCAGAACCAGACAGCCCCGTCACAAGGAGGCTACGTGCCTCGAAGCCCTTCCCGGACCGCAGACGCCCCAAGTGGCGACTGAAGAGCTGCGCGAAGGTCTGCTGAAGTTCCTCGCCCCTGGCGAGCGGGAAATGCCGCTGCGCCAGGTCCGCATTCAGGTTTGCCAACGAGGGAATGATGAAGGGGTTGATCACAGTTTGCTATCCTTGATGGGGCCGAAGGTCATGGTCTTTATGTCGTCAGGGTCTGGCGCCGAAGTTGCCCCCGTCTCTGGGGGCCCATCCTCCTGTGCAGCGGACCGCGGCGACGATGTACTTGCCCTGGGAGGCGTCGAAGCGGATGGCGGTTTAGACGGAGCCGTACCGGCCGGGCGTGCCGGCACCACACCCGACGTGCGGCCCCTGTTCATGAGGTGCCCGGGGGCGGCAGTCGCACCGACATAGGCGGCAGGTCGCGTTTCTACCTGGAGCAGTTCGCTCGCGCGAGCCTCGAGCTGCGCGAGTGTCTGGTAGCTCGACGGATCGCGTGAATCCGGGAAGAAACGGGAGTCGCGTGCGCGACGCGCGCGAGCTTCTCTCAACTGCCGGTCATGCAGCTCACGCAGCGTCGGGTTGGATCTCGACGCTGCCTCCATGATCTCAATGGCCTCCTCGAGCGATTGGTCTTTGAAGACAGTCATGCTCAGCTCTGCCTCCATGACCTCCTCCACTCCCTCGGCGGTGACATAGACCTTGCGGAGGTCATCGGGGTCGAGATGAACCGTAACCCGCTTGGACTTGCCATCATCGAAGCGCACGAGCTGGCTCGAATTGAAGGGGATATTGAAAGCCCGAACGCCATCTGAAGTCGTGGTCGCAATGACTTTTGCACCAAGATGGAGACACCTGTCACGCTGGGAGGGCGCCTCGATAGAGCCATATAGCTTCTGCGCCTCTTCTCGCTTCTGGCGTGGGGTCGCCCCGTTCATCCCGGTGCCGCGATGCGGTCGGAAGGGATACTCGTCGATGAAGTACCGCGTGATGATGCCGTAAAGCTGATCATGGCTGAGCTTGGCAGAATTCTTCGGGTCGTACCCGGTCAACTCTCCAGGACGACTGCCCGTGTACCCCGGCAGGGTATTGAGCACCTGCCACTGCAGTGTCCCGAACACCCGTTCGACCACTTGCTTATCGAGGGGCTGGTAGGCACGCGCAGTCATGACGCTCATGCCCATACCAAGTTGGCTGGCATAGACATGGGCATTTCGAGTGGCGGTACCATTGTCGGCTAGGCTGAGGCCGAGCCGCACGGGAGGCACTGGCTCCTGCTTGCATCCGTAGCGGACCTTTTCCTTAGTCTTGTCCCGCGTCGCCATCCGAAGCAGCGCTTTGGTATGGTCGGCGTCTGCTGTCTCGGAGATAACCCAACCAAGCACCTCGCGGGTGGCGACGTCGATGATCAGGTGAAGCCAGCAGCGTCGGACCTCGTTGTCCGCGAGCTCTTGTGGTGCCTGCTTGGGATCGATCACCTTCGCTCTGACGACGCCGTCGCCGGAGGTGAAGATCGAAAGCAGGCACTGATCGGTTTCGAACTTCTCACCGAACGCCAGGGCGCGCACGTCCGTTGAACCGGGCCCCTTTACGTTCGTCGCGTGCCGCTTTCCACCCCGACCGATAACGCGCACGACTTCCGAGATGGCCCTGATCCTGTTTCGGATCGTCGTGATCGTCGGAAAGCTGATACATTGCGCGATCTCCTGGGGAGAGCGGTGAAACTCCTCCTTCGCCTGAGCGTAGAGTTCGGCCAGCTTCGGCTTCTGTGGAACTAGCCAACAATCCAGCACGAAACTGATGAATCGCTCCTGCCAATCCCAGAGCCTGGGTTCCCGGCGTCCTTTCTTATGATCGCGGTCGGCCAGAACCACCGGGTTGCGATCAAAGCGATGATAGACATCATAATAGCTGGCAAAAGTACGCCCCTGAGGAACATCAAAACCGGCGGCCAGCTTGCCGCCCCGTCGAGTTCTGAGGAAATTGAAACCTGGTGCGATCCTGTCATCTCGCTCCAGTACAAGACGGCGATGCTTCCCGGCCTTATCCATGGAGCGCTGGGTGAGTTTTTCGCCCTCTTCACGTAGCGCGTCCTGGGCCAATACGAGGGCGAGACGGCCCTGCACGACACGCTGGGTCTCTTCCGGAAACTGCTCCACGCGTTCAATGCCGCCGGTGTACTCCAGAAGGGCATACCTCTTCTCTGCATCCGCTGGCTTGATCACCTCGCAATCCCGCTCCCGGATTGCATCGTCGACCAGTTCAACCGTCAGGCTGAAGCACTCACCGCTGTCGAGACACCGCACCGCATAGCCGCTCTCCTCGCGAACCGACACCATCAGTTCGCGACCATCCAGCTTCAGGACGGATCCTTTGGGGATGTTGTAGAGCGGCTGCGAGGTCATGCGTTCAGCGCGACCCGGGAGGGGTAATCAATGACCCCATGCATGTCCGTCCAGAGCACATTCTGGCCGATGAGCCGCATCGCCGCCTGGTAGCAGCGCCACGGCTCCATGTCGCAATTCGCGATCAGGTCGCTCAGATACCAATAGCTGGTATTGCGTGCGGCATCCTCGACGAGCGTATCCGCGTCATCGTCCGACACCTGCAGATAGTCCCAGATACGGCGCAGGTTGTCGCGATAGGCGCGCGTGTAGTCATCGGTGCAGACGACCATGCAGTCGTCAGCAAAGTCCTCGGTGACCGCGGCGAAGATGTCGCCGATCTCGTCCTGGGTTTCGCGCTTCGCCAAGCTCGTCGCGTTGCGGACGAAAACCGCGCGTCGGTACCCATCCCTGAACGTCAACCGCAAGTCGAACCGATGGGTCCGCACCTTGCGCTTCTGCCGACAGTAGAAGCTGAGTGGAGGAAGCTGCACCTCCAGTCCATAGACCTCAGGGCTGCGAAGGGCATCCAGAGTGACGGCGTATTCGGACTCGCCATCAATATGGTAAACCTGTCGGATGCCGCCCGTCATCGGCGTTGCGAGAGCTGTCGACACCCGCTTGACCGTGTCGCTGCGCGTCAGGGGATTGCGGTCACCTGCATATGGCAGAACCCCGTGGATCGGCGCCACCATCAGGGCTGCCTGTTTCTTTTTGGGTGCCGGTTGGTCCTGCAACCAATCTTCGTAGTTCGACATGCCTTCTCCGTTCCCGGAAACGAGGCGTTTCCGGGGTAGTCATCTTTTCATCCTGGAGCTCAGACCGCGCTTGCCCGGGCCGTTTTCGGCCTCTAGCGTGGCAAGTGATACACGGGCGATCTTTGCCCCAACTTCCAGGCGCGCACCCGAGGGTGCGCGTTTTCTTTTGCGCAGGACGTGGCCCTCATGGACCGCCGACCTGCACAAGGGAAAGGTCCGCGAATCCGCTGAAAATCCAAAACAGAAAAATGCGCTCGGCCTTGAAGGCTCTCGCCAAGATGGAGTCAACACACTGAAAATGCGAAAAAATTTACTCTGAATTTTCTTCGGATGACCACTTCGGGAGCCATCGGCGTCACGTTCCCGGGGCCGGCGCGACGATGGCGGACATGTTCTCGCAAGGTGATGATCAGGACATCGCGAGAAAAAAGTTGCCACGCTCCCTGCGGGCGATCAGCCATGGCGCAATTTCGGTAGCGGCCAGATCTCGCTTTGGTTGCAAGCCATGCCGCCGTCGACGCTGCCGCAACAAGTCGCACAGGACGGACGAACCTATGAGCGAGGAAAATCCGGAGGTTTGAAGATCGGGCAGTTTGTACCCATGGCGGCAACAAACTCGCTTGGGGGTAAACCCGACGCCCTATACGTTTCGTGCGAAGTGACCTGACGGGCCGCGGAGACCGTAAGATGCAGCCGTTCGCCAGGCACGAATTACGATGGATTGCTGGATGTTGACGACGCAGATCGCGGCGTACAGGGCGGTTTCCGGACATTCTCTGCACCTGCGAACTCAACCTTCCCAGATCATGGAAGCGGACACTCCGCCAGGATAACGCGGCGGAACCCCTGGTGACATACGGGAAGGGCAGGAAACGACCTTCGCTGCGGGCCACTCTAAGGTCGGATAAACGGGACACATTGGCACGACCTGTTGCTTGTAGACTATCCAAATTCAGTCAGGCAGAACTGGTTCATGAAAATCGGTCACGCTCAAAAAGAGGTGGTCGCGGGATTTCGGACCAGGTGCTAAGCTGCACCGCCGATCGAGAGCTTGGATGCCAATTCATTTACGCACGTTCGAGCGGCGCTCGACGCTTCAACCGCGCGCTACAGTCGCCAAAGCAAGGCATGTGGCTGATAAAACCAACTTTCTGATATTGCGTCAGAGGTCTGCCTGCAGATCGGCGACCGCCTCCTAATCCTCTCCGCGTTGTCTCGACGACAGGCCCCTTCACGCGCCTTCACCTCTCCTTTGAAAAAGCTTGTCGCGCGCCCTTGGTGATGCAACGATATATTTATCTACCCCTTATAGAATTCAATGCTGATGTTTCAGGATCTCCTTCGCCGATTTGCTGCGCCGTCCCGTCACCGGGAGCATCGCGCTTTCTTGCCGCTGGCTAGTCTCTTGGCCATTTTCGGAAGTGATCTGGCGGCACAGGCCTGCGAAACGGTCCGCCCTTATGGGCCTGCCCCACACACGGCCGAGGATTATCCGCTCCCTCTCAGCGCGCGGATCAACTTGCGGCGCCTGATGAAACGAGAGATGCATGCAATCGGGCGCTACAATGACGCGGCCACCGTGGACGACGGGGTTTTCCACACGCTGCTAAGGTCAGAAATCATGCGCCTGCAGCGCGAACGTGATGAGGATCCCACTGGCTGCATCACCTGGGAGCTCGTGACCTTGCTCGACAACAAAGGTCGCACCCCGCCACCCGAATCCGTTGCGGCTTTCAAATGACCGGCAACCCTGACCATCCGGTCGCGGCCCCGGGGAAATTGCCGGCAACCGGTGCCGTGGACTCTAAGAAAGAGGGTGAAGGCGCAGATGATACTCCGAAGAACGAAACGCCCATCCCCGTCTGCACCTTTTGCGGCACGTCGATGCCTAATAAAGCACGCCTCTGCCCCAATTGCGATCGCTGGCAATTCTCCGGCGGCTGGCTCATCTCCCAGATCAGTCTCGGCGACATCGCCCTTTACGGCTCCATCGTCGTCGTATTGTGGTCAAGTTTCAATATCGCCCTGACCGGGAAAAAGGCTAAGTTTGACGCAACCCCGCTCAGTTGCTCAGCCTTTGCAGCCGATGTGTTTATTGGCAATACCGGCACCACCCGTGGCATCTTGCTGACCGCAACGGTCACGCCCGTCGGCGACGGCGCCGCGGGTAAGACTTACAGCGCCCAAATCGTTCACTCCGACGGCCAGAAACACTTATCACTTGCGCCAGAGGCCGACGGTGTGATCACCGTGTCACTAGCTGGCAGCGCCGACAGCGATCGTGGAGAATTCGCCGTCAGCTCTGCCGCACTGCCGAACTGCACCGTCACAATAGAACTCGAAGCGATTCATCGACCAAACGGCAGCACAATAAGCATTCCAATTCCAAAGGCATGTCCATGTTTCGACTTCAGAAAGGATTAGTCCCCGCGCTCATAATTTGCCTCGCTGGCATAGGTGTCCATGCCCAGCCCTTCGAAAAAAAGATTTGGGTCGGCAAGCACTTGCATGAAGTCGGCACGGACGAACTGGATCGCGCTGATGCGGTTGCGGATTATATTGATCTGCTGCTCGGAACTTACAAGGGCGGCCTGACCTTCGATGCAGGTTTGCAAGAATTTCTTGGCCACTACGACGTAGAAATCGACCCAAGCATCCTGACACGGGGAAGGGACCGCGAAGCTTTTTTCGTGGACAACAGCAGCGGTACGCTTTTCGTCGCCTCAGGACGTGGGGTCGGCCCCGCGGCCAGTTTCGCCTCCGGTCTCTACCTTGGCCCGCGGCGCCCGAGACTCGGTTTAGAGGCGGCTCGCGTGAAACTGCTGGCGGTTGAGACGAACTCCGCTGCCGAGATGTACTTCCAGTTGCTCTTGCATTATGCCCTGATAAAAGATGCCCTCAACCAAGGCATGGACCGTAAAGCCATCGTGACCCCTCTGATCTCGAAGGCAATCGACTTGCTTCCTCAGGCGGAGCCCGCGGAACCCGCCTTGGTGTCGGCGATCAAGCGCGAATTAAACACTCTGTTGGAACCGGCCCAATGAGCCTCCATCGCCGCCCGCGCGTCCGCGCCATGCTCACGGCGCTGTGCCTGGTTCTGCCTATCACCGCTCCTGCGCAGGAGGAGACGCCCGATCAGGTCGGGCTGGTCTTCCCTGCATTCTTCACGTCCGGCGAAGACGCCGCGCCAAGGTTAGGGCATGCTGTTGCCTTCGCGCTTAAGCTCACCGTGCAATCGCAGCTCGCAATGGCGGACCCCATTTCCGGCCAAGGGATGTATGGCCGGGGCATCACTTTCTACGTCCCCGCCGAAATGTCCGAACGCAGCCACGACGCCGCGGCCCGCCTGGCTCGGATCAATGGGCTGCAGGGCACCATTTGGGGCGTCGCAATGCCGCTCATTGACGGCATCGCGCTTCAGTCGTTTCTTACATTGACTGAACAGTTCGAGGACTACCGGGACAACCGGCAGGAGCTTTGGCGGACGGAGGTTGCCGGCCTGCCCTTCCAGCTTGGGCCACCGCAACAGACCGTCTCGTTTCTTTCGGAGACGGTGCCAAACGAGCTGGTTGCAAATTTCGGCGACCCCGCTGAAGTAGACTATTGCAATGCGCAGACCGGCTGCGTGCGCTTCCCGGACGCCCAGATCACACGCGTTCGCTCGGTGGCGGATGACGGCACCGCGATTATCAGGCGAGACCGCACTGATTACTCCGTGCAACTTCCCCCCTCGGGCATCTACACTTCCGAGGTCGTGGACTATGCCAACCTCTACATCTCTTATGCCCGCGGCAATCTGAATCAAGCAATCGTTTTGGCCGATCTCTATATCGAACGCCACGGCCCCTCCGGAACCACGATAGATGCACACCTATTCAAGGCCGCTGCCCTAGCTCGGACCGAACGGTTCGAAGAGGCGGATGCCGAGATTCGCGCTGCGCTTGAGTTGAACCCAATCGCCCGGCGCAGCCTGCGTTATGGCATCATGCTGGAACTTGTACGCGATCTCGGGCCAACAGAGCGATCAGAAGCACTCTTTGCTCAGCTCGAGGCTAATTACGTCCTCAGCGACGGGTTCGACGAGATTTACGCCAAGATTCGCTAGATTAGCTCAACCACCTGACGGGCAGGCAGATCTGATTGCGAATTGGTTTTGGACTTCGAGTCTATTGGGACGATAGTTTCGAGTGGGACATAGTTTCGAGATCCGACGGACGGTGGCCCAAGGTACTGCGTAGTGGAACGTGCCGCAATTGCTCGGTGTCGAAACGACCAGACCCAGTCGTTGCCGCAACGACAATGCTGCGCGGCATTCGAACGGCAGGAAAGCGCAAGCTGCACTGCAGAGGATGATGTCCCACGGCGTGGTGTAGCTCGTGACGGGCCTCGTGCTCACCGGCGGGCCGAGCTTGTCAGTCGCGCTGCGCTGCAGGCAGGCTGACCACGACATCATCGCAGACCGGAGCCAGCGTTTCCAGCGTCATGTACCGACCGCGCTGCACCGTCCATTCCTCGGTCTGTTCCATCAGGCTGGCGCCGACGAGGCGGCGTATGGATGCCTCGTTGGGAAAGATCCCGACCACGTCGGTGCGCCGCTTGATCTCGCCGTTCAGACGCTCGATTGGATTCGTGCTGTGCAGCTTCGTCCGGTGCTGCTGGGGAAAGGTCATGTAGG
>NZ_FOYI01000004.1 GCF_900116005.1 Poseidonocella sedimentorum | reverse complement strand
GGTCCAGTGGACCGTTTGAGGATCGAACGCGCGGAGCGCATTCCACAGAGCAAGAAACCGACCCGCTGAAGCCAGTGTGCAAAGAGCCGCGCCCGACCCTGGGATGGCGCTTCGCACCGCCCGTGGTCAGGGCTTTATCTCAAAAGCACCGAACGCGCTCTGTGCGGCTCCCGACATCGCCATGCGCCCTCCCGGGGGGGGGAGGGGAGGGCGCGGCTCGGGGCTGGGCGCCCCGCGCCAAGCGGAAATCGCACAGCGTAGACGCGCAGCTGCGCCGTGTGTTGGACGAAGGCCTACCCCCAGAAGGTGCTGTTTCGCAGTGAGGGGAGGGCATGGCCCGGGGCAAATCACTCCGCGCCCATCTCAGTCCCTGACGCCCTCCGCCTGCTCCGCCCCCAGCTCCCGCTCCAGAAACCGCTCGAAATCGTCAAGGTTCACCGCTTCGAACTGGCCGAAACCCTGCATCCAGACCGAGGCATCGCGCAGCGCGTCCGGCTCCAGTTTGCACCATTTCACCCGGCCACGCTTTTCCTGCGAGATCAGCCCGGCGCGGGAGAGGATGGCGAGGTGCTTGGAGATCGCCGCGAGCGACATCTCGAATGGCTCGGCCACGTCGGTAACCGCCATGTCATCCTCCAGAAGCATCGCGAGGATGGCCCGGCGGGTGGGGTCGGCGAGGGCGGCAAAGACGGTGTCAAGGGTGGGCGTCATGGCTTCTCCTGCCCCGGTGGCCGGCGATCGTCAACCGATTGGTTGAATATGCCGCGGGGCAGGGCGCGGGGCCGCGGGGGACGTGGCGCCCCTCACCCGCGCGAATAAAGTGACGCAAATACAACGACTTGACCGCGCCTCACCCGCGCTTGACTCACACCCGCCCGCAGCATAGCACTTGGCGCAATCTTCCAGCGGGGAAACCGCCATGCACGAGCCCTCCGATGACACGCCAAAGGCCAGTCTAGCGGAACGGATCGAGGCCGCTCGGGCCCAGCATGCGCCCAAGCCCCACATGGAGGAGCACTATTCTCAGGCGCAACACGCCTGGCGCATGGTGACAGAGCTTGTGGCCGGTCTCGGGATCGGCTTCGGCATCGGATACGGGTTGGACCGCCTCCTCGGCACGACACCCTGGCTCATGGTGCTGTTCATATTTCTGGGCTTCGCGGCCGGCATCAAGGTGATGATGCGCAGCGCCAAGGAGATCCAACGCCTACAGGCGCTCGAACTGGGCGTCGGCGAGACCGCAGACGACGATAACGCAGACGACGCGAACGCAGACGAGGGGACAAAGGCGCATGGCGACCGAGACGACCGCACAGGGTGACAGCGGTGGACTTTCCTTCCACCCGATGGATCAATTCATCGTCAAGCCGCTCTTCGGCGATGGCCCGGTGCATTGGTACACGATCACCAACGTGACGCTCTGGATGGCGCTTTCCGTCCTCGTGATCGCGGCGCTTCTGGTCTTCGGCACCCGCTCGCGCGCCATCGTGCCGAACCGGTCGCAATCCATCGCCGAGCTCGCCTACGGCTTTATCTACAAGATGGTCGAGGATGTCGCGGGCAAGGACGGGGTGAAATACTTCCCCTATATCATGACGCTCTTCATGTTCATCGTGGTGGCCAACTTCCTCGGCCTGCTGCCGACGGCGTTCACCACGACCTCGCATATCGCCGTGACCGCGATCCTCGCCTTCGCCGTCTTCATCACCGTGACGGTGATCGGCTTCGCCAAGAACGGCAAAGCGTTCCTCAACCTCTTCTGGGTCGCCTCGGCGCCGCTCGCGCTGCGGCCGATCCTCGCGGTCATCGAGGTGATTTCCTACTTCGTCCGCCCCGTCAGCCACTCGATCCGTCTTGCCGGCAACCTGATGGCGGGCCACGCGGTGATCAAGGTTTTCGCGGGCTTCGCGGCGATCGCGGCGATCGCGCCGTTCTCGATCATCGCGGTGACGGCGATCTACGGGCTCGAAGTGCTTGTGGCCTTCATCCAGGCCTACGTCTTCACCATCCTGACCTGTGTCTACCTCAAGGATGCCCTGCATCCGAGCCACTAACGAACACCGGCGCGCCTCCGGGCCGCCACACCCAATTCGCAATTCCATCGTAAGGAGAGAAGAACAATGGAAGGCAATATCGCAGAACTCGGCCAATTCATCGGTGCTGGCCTCGCAGGCATCGGCTCCGGCGCGGCGGCCATCGGTGTGGGCCACGTTGCTGGCAACTTCCTCGCCGGCGCCCTGCGCAACCCCTCGGCCGCAGCCGGCCAGACCGCGACGCTCTTCATCGGCATCGCCTTCGCGGAAGCGCTCGGGATCTTCTCGTTCCTCGTCGCCCTTCTGCTGATGTTCGCGGTCTGATCCGCGACTGACCGATCCTTACGCGCGGGCGGGCCGGGAGTTCCGGTTCGCCCGATGACACGAGACGGTTTCCTTTCGAGACCACCACCCGGGAGTCCGGCCACATGGCGACCGAGACAACATCAGAAGCGGTTGGCAGCTGCGTCGGCGCGGATGGCAGCGCCATCGGCCTTCCCCAGCTCTGCTTCGACTGGTTCCCCAACCAGATCTTCTGGTTGCTGGTGACCCTCGCCGCAATCTACTTCCTGCTTTCGCGCATCGCTCTTCCGCGCATCGGCGCGGTTCTGGCCGAACGCCAGGGCACCATCACCAATGACATCGCCGCCGCCGAGGAGCTCAAGGCCCAGGCGGACGAGGCGGAGAAGGCCTATGACAAGGCGCTCGCCGATGCCCGCGCCGAGGCGCAACGCATCGCCGCCGAGACCCGCGCCGAGATCCAGGTCGAGCTCGACAAGGCCATCGCGGCCGCCGATGCCCAGATCGCCGAGAAGACCGGCGAATCCGAAGCGGCCATCGCCGAGATCCGCGCCAGCGCCCTGGAGAGCGTGACCGAGGTTGCGCGCGACACCGCGCAGGCCATCGTCTCCGCCCTTGGCGGCACCGCCGACGACGCCGCCGTTTCGGCCGCGGTCGAAAAGCAGACGAAAGGATGAGCCCGATGCTGCGCAACCTGACCCTGCCTCTGGCCATGGCGCTGATGGCGAGCCCCGCCTTCGCCGCCACCGGCCCGTTCTTCTCGCTCAAGAACACCGACTTCATCGTCCTGCTTGGCTTCATCGCCTTCTGCGCGATCCTGCTCTACTTCAAGGTCCCGGGCCTGATCATCGGCATGCTCGACAAGCGTGCCGAGGGGATCCAGTCCGAACTGAGCGAAGCGCGCGCCCTGCGCGAAGAGGCCCAGTCGCTGCTCGCCTCCTATGAGCGCAAGCAGAAGGACGTCGAAGCCCAGGCCGAGCGGATCATCACACAGGCCCGCGAAGAAGCCGCCAGTGCCGCCGAGCAAGCCAAGGCCGAGCTCCAGCGCTCGATCGCGCGCCGACTTGCCGGGGCCGAGGAGCAGATCGCCTCCGCCGAAGCCGGCGCCGTGCGCGACGTGCGCAACAAGGCCGTGGCCGTGGCCATTGCCGCGGCGCGTGAGGTCGTGGCCGGCCAGATGAACGCCGAGAAAGCCAACGCGCTGATCGACGCCTCCATCACCGAGGTCGACGCCAAGCTCCACTGAGCCGTCGCGACATTCGACTTGAAAAACCCGGGCCGCAAGCCCGGGTTTTTTCGTGTTGGGTCAGGAGGTTCGATCGAGACGAATAGGGCCGCGCCCGATACTGGGATGGTGCTTGGGGTCTCTCATGGTCTGCGCGTCATCTTGACCGCACCGGACGACGGCTGTGCGGCCAGGCCCATCGACCTTCGCCCTCCCGGGGAAGGGTCGGGCGCGGCCCGAGGCTGGTCGGCCCGCGCCAAAGCTTGCAACGTCAGTAAACGTCCCGCTGATACCGGTGGCTCTTGGCCAGCACATCCAGATAGACGCGCGCGGCCTCCGCATCCATCTTCCCATGCTCCGCGATAACCGCAAGGATCGCCGCCTCCACATCCGCCGCCATGCGCGTGGCATCGCCGCAGATGTAGATTGCGCCGCCCGACTCCAGCCAGCCGAAAAACTCCGCGCCCTCGCGTTTGATCAGATGCTGGACATAGACCTTCTCGGCCCCGTCGCGCGACCATGCGAGGCTGGCGCGGGTCAGGAGCCCGCTCACCTGCCAGTCGGCGATTTCATCGCGGTAGAGGTAGTCGGTGGCCTCGTGCTGATCGCCGAAAAAGAGCCAGTTGGGCCCCGTTGCCCCGCGCATCTCGCGCTCTTCGAGGAAGGCGCGGAAGGGGGCGATGCCGGTGCCGGGGCCGATCATGATCAGGGGCGATGCGTCATCCGCGGGCGCGTGGAAATGGGCCGAGCGCTGGATGTAGACGCCGACCGTCGCGCCGGGGGTGAGGCGCTGGCCGAGATAGGTCGAGGCGCAGCCCTTGCGCGCCGAGCCGTGCAGATCGTAATGCACCTCGCCGACGGTGAGGTGGACCTCGCCGGGGTGTTTGCGGGGGCTCGACGAGATCGAGTAGAGCCGCGGTTGGAGCGGGCGCAGCCCGTCGACGAGCATCTGCGGCGTCATGCCCTCGACCCCGGCGCGCAGCAGGTCGATCACCTGTGGCGCCTCCATCTCGGCCCCGCCCCAGGCCTCGCGCGTGGCGGGGGTCGCGGTGGTCAGATCGAGCCGGGTCAGCAGCGCCGCGCGCAGGCCCGAGGGCCCGGTCTTGAGCATGATCGGCTCGGCCCCGGTAAACCCGGTCGCGGCCAGAATCGCGCGGACCTCCTCGGGGCAGTTGATCGGCCAGAGCCCGAGCGCATCGCCCACCGCATAGTCGAGATCCTCGCCGCCACCGGCGAGCGAAATCTCCACGTGGTTCACCGTCTTGGCCGAACCCTCGACGTTGAGACAGCGGACCTCCAGCAGCGTGGCGAGGAAGGGATGGTTCTTGTCGAAGGCGGGCCCGGCTTCGGGGGCGGGCGCGGAGGCGGCCCCGGCGGCTGAGGCGAAGGGCTCGGTCTGGAACACCGCCTCTTTCCACGCGCCGTAGTCGTCCTCGTAGGCCACGTCGCAGGCCACCAGATCCTGCACCCGCGTGGCCCCCAACTCGCCCAGCCGCGCATCGATATCCACCGCCGCCTTGTTGAACAGCGCATAGCTGCTGTCGCCCAGGCCGCAGACGCTGAAATTCAGCGTTTCGGGCAGGGCAGGCGCATCCTCGGCGAGCAGGGCCTTGTAAAAGCCGCGCGCATTGTCCGTCGGCTCGCCCTCGCCGGTGGTGGCGGCGAGGATCAGCAGGTGGTTGATGGCCGCAAGGTCCGAGATCTCTACCGAATCGAGATCGGCCACGCTGGCCTCGAACCCTTGAGTCTTGGCGAATTTGCGCAGGTCCTTGGCGAGCGACTCGCAGGTCCCGGACTGGGAGCCATAGAGCACGGTCAGCGCAGTGCCCGGCGCCGCCTCGGCCCCGGTGCCGGCGGAGGCCTGGGCGATGGCGTTGAGGCCGGTCAGCAACCCGTTCAGCCAATGCCGCTGATCGGCCTCGAAGGGCGCGTCTTCGGGCAGGAACTGGGGCGCTCTGGCGGTTTCGGTCTGGCCGATGGCAAAGGCCAGCTTGTCGAGAATTCCGGTTTCGGGTCTGGTCATGTCTGCGGGTCCTGTCAGGCGGCTCAGGCGGCGAGGCTTTTGGCGGCGAGAAGCTCGGGAAGCTCCTGGTCGCTGAGGCGGCGGGTGAAGGCGAGGAAACTTTCGCCGTCGGACCGGCGCGCCAGGTAATTGGCGACGACGTTCTCGATCAGCTGATCTATCTCTTCGGCGTCCACCGGCCCGCAAAGCGGCCGCGCGAGCCCGCGATCGAGATCGCAGCCGCCGCCGAGCACGATGTTGTAGCCCGGCTTGCCCTCCGCCGTGGTGACGCCCATGAGCCCGATGTCGCCGATGTAATGCTGGGCGCAGGAATTGGGGCATCCGGTGAGGTGGATGTTGATCGGCTGGTCGAGGCTGAAGCGGCTTTCCAAATGGCGCACGAGGCGCGTGCCGTCCTCCTTGGTGAAGGCCTGCGCGAGCTTGCAGCCCGCCTTGCCGGTGCAGGCGACGGCCCCTGCGGCGAAGGCGGTGGCGCTGGTGGGCAGGCCGGACGCGTCCAGCCGGGCGACCACGTCGCCCACATCCGCATCGGCGATATGGGGGATGAGCACGTTCTGCCAGACGGTGAGCCGCACGTCGTTTTGCCCCGAGCGCATCGCGATTTCACCGATCGCCCGCAGCTGCTGGTGCGAGAGGCGCCCCATCTCCAGCACCAGCCCGGCGTAGTTCATCCCCGGCGCCTTCTGCGCGTGGATGCCGACATGGGCCTGCCGGTCGACGGGCGCGCGCGGCGCGTCATGCTCGATGGAGAGCGGCACAAGCTCGGCCGCGCAGTCGAATTTGGCGAGGTTTTCGCGGGTGCGCTCGATGAACCAGTCGAACCCGTTGGCATCCAGCAGGTACTTCAGCCGCGCGCGTTTGCGGTTGGTCCGGTCGCCGTGCTCGACGAAGACATGCAGCATCGCGGCGGCGATCTGAACGGTATCCTCGGGGCGGCAAATGATGCCGGTATCGCGGGCGAAATCCTTGTGGCCGGTGATCCCGCCGAGCAGGATCCGGCAGTAGACGCCCGGCGCGAGCCCGGCCTCATTCTCGCCGATCTCGACGGCCTGAAAGCTGATGTCATTGGTGTCGCTCACGCAGGAGATCGTGCCGCCATTGTCGAAGGAGATGTTGAACTTGCGCGGGATGCCCTGCAACTCGCGGGTGCGCATGACGAGGTTGGAGAGGTGAATCGTCTGGGGAGCGAGGTCAATGATCTCGGCCGGGTCGAACCCGGCGGTGGGCGTTGTCGTCATGTTGCGCGCAGAATCGGCGCCCGAGCCATGGCAGGAGAGGCCCGCGTCCTGCAGCGCGTAGATGATGTTGATGACGTTTTTCGGCTCGATCTCGCGCATCTGGAAATTGCCGCGCGTGGTCACATGGGCATAGCCGCCGGTGTATTTCTCGCAGATCTCGGCCAGTGCGATCATCTGGTCGCCGCGCAGTTTGCAGGCCGGGATGCGCATCCGCATCATGTAGCCGGGGCTGTTGGGCTCGACGTTGAAAAAGCCCCAGTGGCGCAGGAGGAACTGATCGAGCCCGGTGGCGATCTCGTTCTTCGCGGTCCAGCGTTCGAGATGCTCCCAAAGGTCACTGGGGTTAATCTCGTGCTTTTTCACCTCTTCCTTCGCGAGGTCTTCGAGTGGGGTGCCGTAGACCGTCTCGGGCGCGGCGGCCTCCGCCTCACCGGACTGGAAGGCCTGGTGCAGCTTGAGCCGCGCCATGACATCGACGAGGTAGGATTGTTGTTCGGATGAAAAACCACCGGTGGTCTGGGGCTCGGACGGCATAGGGAACGCTCCTTGAAGGGCCCGATGGATCTCGGGAGGAATCTGGAAGGTTCGCACCGCCTTTGGTGCCGAGTGCGATGGGCGCATCGCGGTGCAGACGTCGTTGTCTGACGGGCGGCGGGCCGGAGCCACGCGCGCTATGAGGTTGAGGTCAGTCATTGCCATGGGGCTTGTCAAGCCGGAGAGAGGCCATTGCCCGCGCGGGCAATGGCGGCGGCGGCAATGTGATCATGCATTGGGCAGACGCGGACTCAATGGGCGCAAACCGGGCGCGAAAGCGCGTCTGAATGCGCATTCCGCGCCGCTGCCCGGCCCCGCCGAGCGATTCGGTGAGCTTCCGGCCCGGTTCCAGCCCCGCACGCCGCAGTGCAGCGCGTAATAATTGTGCGTGGCGGCGCGTGCTCCGCAAAAATCCGGCCAAAAGGGCGGGTTTTGCGAGAAACCGGCTTGCCAGACTCGCCGCGTGCTGCCGAAGGTTGAGCTATCGGCGCGTCCTTCGCGCCCGCCGCAACGGTGCGGCCCCTCACGACATAGCCCCGGCACACGGGACCACAGCAACGGCGCTGAGCTTGCTCCCCGAACCCCCGGGGTGCGATCGGCGCGCGCTTGTCCCGATCCTCTGCGAGCTCATCCACAGCAGCAAAGGATCGAAACCCGGCAGCCACGCCCCCGCCTTCATACCCCCAACACCTGCTGCGTGCGGCCGCCCGACGACCTCGCCGCATCACCCTTCGGGGCCTTGCCAGACGCGCGGCCCCCAACGCCAGATCAACCAGATACAGAAGGACAGATCGAGATGTCATATGTTCAACCCGCCGAGTTCGCCGCCAAAATGGTGGATGCCGGTGAATCCAAAGTCATGATGTCCACCAAGGACACGCTCATCCGCGCCTACATGGCCGGCGCCATCCTCGCGCTGGCCGCCGCCTTTGCCGTCACCGTCGCGGTCAACACCGGCAGCTTCATCATCGGCGCGCTGCTCTTCCCTGTCGGGTTCTGCACGCTCTATCTGCTCGGCTTCGATCTGCTCACGGGCGTCTTCACGCTGGTGCCGCTCGCGCTCTTCGACAAGCGCCCCGGCGTGACCACGAGCGCCATGTTGCGCAACTGGGGTCTGGTCTTCGTCGGCAACTTCGCCGGCGCGATGACCACCGCTGTCTTCATGGCCATCACCTTCACCATGGGCTTCACCACCGAGCCCAACGCGGTGGGCGATCGGTTGATGAACATCGGCCACTCCCGCACCATCGGCTACGCCGAAGCGGGCGGCGGCGGGATGCTGACGCTCTTCGTGCGCGCCGTGATGTGCAACTGGATGGTCTCCACCGGCGTGGTCGCGGCGATGATGTCGACCTCGGTTTCCGGCAAGATCATGGCGATGTGGATGCCGATCCTGATCTTCTTCTATCTCGGGTTCGAGCACTCCATCGTGAACATGTTCCTCTTCCCCATCGGCATCCTGCTCGGCGCGGATTTCACCTGGGGCGACTACCTGCTTTACAACGAGATCCCGACCGTGGTCGGCAACCTCGTGGGCGGGCTGACCTTTGTCGGCGCGATGCTCTACTCGACCCACTACAAGACCTCGCCCAAACGCGTGGTCCAAGCTGTCGGCACCCCGGCCGAATAAGCCCCACCGCAGGCCGGGCCCCGCGCATCGCCGCGGGGCCCGATTGCGTCCGAGCGCCTCATGCCAAAAGACACCGCCAGCACCCTCGCCCTGCGTATCGGCCAAGCCTCCTCGGCGGGGGTGAAGCCGGTCAATCAGGATTTTCACGGCGCGCTCGTGCCCCGGGGCCGCGCGCTGCACCTCAAGGGCGCGGCGCTCGTTCTGGCCGACGGGATCTCCACCTCCCAGGTCAGCGCCGAGGCCGCCGAGATGACGGTCAAAGCCCTGCTCACGGATTATTTCGCGACCCCCGCCTCCTGGACCGTGCGCACCGCCGCGTCCCGCGTGATCGCCGCCACCAACAGCTGGCTCCATGCCCGGAGCGGCTTTGCCGGGCTGGCGGGCGATGCCGATCGCGGCCATGTCTGCACCCTCGCCGCGCTCATCCTCAAGGCCCGCAGCGCCCATCTGTTTCACGTCGGCGACAGCCGCATCTGGCGCCTTTCGGGCCAGAGTCTCGAACCGCTGACCGAGGACCACCGCATCGCGCTGGAGGGGGCGGAAAACGTGTTGACCCGCGCCATGGGCGCCGCGCCGCGTGTCGAGCCGAGCTATCGCTGCGTGCCGGTCGAGCCGGGCGATGTCTTCGTGCTGAGCACCGACGGCGCGCATGAGCACTGGTCGGCCCGGGCCGTGGCCGCGCGCATCGCCGAGGGCCCCGATCTCGATACCGCCGCGCGCGGCATTCTGGACGATGCGCTGAAGGCGGGCAGCGATGACAACCTCACCGTCCAGATCGTGGCCATCGACGCGCTCCCCGCCGCCGAGGACACCGGGTTCGAGACCGAGCTTGAGGCGCTCCCCGTCCCGCCGCTGCCGCGCGACGGCGACGTGATCGACGGGATCACCATCCTGCGCCAGATCCATTCGAACCACCGCTCACACATCTATTTCGCGCGCCTCCCGGGTGGGCGGCGCGTGGCGCTCAAGATCCCGTCGTCCGACGCCCGTCAGGATCGCGACTGGCTCCGCCGGTTCCTCATGGAAGAATGGATCGCCCGGCGCATCGACAGCCCCCACGTGCTCGGCGCGCCGGACCTTCCGCAGGAGCGCAGCAGCCTCTACGTCGTCACCGATTTCATCGAAGGCCAGACCCTGCGCCAATGGATGCGCGACACCCCCGCGCCCGATCTCGAACAGGTCCGCGACATCGTGGAACAGGTGATCCGGGGCCTGCGCATGTTCCACCGCCGTGAGATGCTGCATCAGGATCTGCGCCCCGAGAACATCATGATCGACCGCGACGGCACGGTGAAGATCATCGATTTCGGCGCGGCCTATGTCGCCGGGGTGCAGGAGGCCGCGCCGGCGCGGGCCGAGGATGGCGTCATGGGCACGGTGCAATACTCTGCGCCGGAGTATTTTTCCAACGATCCGGTGAGCTGGAGCGCCGATCTCTTTTCGCTCGGGGTCATCACCTACGAGATGCTGACCGGCGCGCTGCCCTATGGCAATCACGTCGGCCGGATCCGCAGCCCGCGGGATCGGATGCGCCTGCGCTATCGCTCCGCGCGCGATGCGGCGCACCCCATCCCCGGCTGGCTCGACGATGCGCTGCGCCGCGCGGTGCATCCCGATCCGGCCCGCCGCCACCCCGCGCTCTCGGAGTTCGCCGCCAACCTGCGCGCCCCGAGCCTCGCCTATCGCGCGCGCCATCAGGTCCCGCTCGCCGAGCGCGACCCCGAGCGTTTCTGGAAGACGCTCTCGGGCCTTCTGGCGCTGCTCTGCCTGATCCTCGCCGTGCTGGCGATGCGCTGAGACACACCACACCAACCCCGACAGAAAAGGACAAAAGCCCCATGATGACCAAGGAAGACGTCACCGCGATGATCATTTCGGCCAAGAAACAGGCCGGGCTGACATGGGAGGATATCGCCGAGAAGATCGACATGTCGCCGGTCTTCACCCATTCGGCGTCGATGGGGATGAACGCCTTCCCCGAAGCCAAGGCCGAGGCGCTGGTCACGGCGCTCTCGCTGCCGCAGGAGGCGGCCGCGGTGCTGGCCGAAAGCCCCAACAAGGTCTGGGAGCAGACCGTCCCGACCGACCCGTGCGTCTATCGGTTCTACGAGATCGTCGGCGTCTACGGCCCGACGCTCAAGGCGCTGATCCACGAGAAATTCGGCGACGGGATCATGTCCGCGATCGATTTCGAGATGTCGGTCACCCGTGAGCCCAACCCCAAGGGCGACCGCGTGAAGGTCGAGATGTCGGGCAAGTACCTGCAGTACAACGCCTGGTGACGGGGGTCACGCGCGCGAAAAAAGACCGCCCGGAGCGCGATGCTTCGGGCGGCCTTGGCGGCAGGAATACCAGCCGTCGTCGGTCGTCTTACGACGCGGGCATCAACACACCGTCGATCACGTGGATCACGCCGTTCGAGCCGGCGATGTCGCCTTCGATGATCTTGATGCCGACTTCTTCGCCGCCCAGCGTGCTGGACACGTAGGTCGCATCGCCAACCTTCTTGAACGTCACGTCAGTGCCGATGGTCAGCGTGTCGACCGAAAAGCCTTCGCCTTCGACCTCGGTCACGGCGATGTCGAGCCCGCCGTCGTCATCATCCAGCAGCAGCTTGTCGATGTCCGCGTGGGTCAGCTCGGCCGGGATCACGTGGGCGCGCAGCAGGCTTTCCAGCTGGGCCATGTTCTCGGGCTTCAGCAGCTCCTCGACCGTGCCTTCGGGCAGTTCGGCAAAGGCGGCGTCGGTCGGGGCGAGGATGGTGTAGGGGCCTTCGCCCATCAGGTCATCATCCAGACCGGCGGCTTTGACCGCGGCGACGAGCGTCGAGAAGTTCTGCACCTTCATCGCGTTTTCCACGACGGTCTTGTTTTCGTCGAGCAGGTGGCCGTTGATGATCTCGGCGCTCACCGGAGCGGCGGCGGTCAGGATCGTTGCGCTAAGCAGTGCGGTTTTACCAAAGCGGGTCATGGAAGACTCCTTTTCATAACAGTTCACAGTCATGCAGCGCCCGTCTCGGACGCCGCTTGGGGAGACAACTGGCCCCGCGGTGAAAAGGTTCAGATTTTTATCGGGGTTTGACCGGTGCGGCGATCAAGTCATTGTCAGATCGCTGTTGGGAACCCCGCTGCGCCGGGGCCCTCTTACCGGCGCCTGCGCCGCCGCCGCCCGCCGTCCTCGGTCTGTCCGGTGTTGAACGAGACATCGGGCAGGCGCACCACCTGCGCGAGGTGGGGGAAGGGCTCGGCGGCGTTGGGCAGCGCCGAGGCGTTGACGAAATGCTCCTGAAAGCGCGGCTCGATGGCGGTCTCGATCTTCTCGATCTGCCGCACCGTCGCCTCGATCTCGCCGCGGGCGGCCTTGTTCAGCAGCGCGATCCGCGCGCCCGTGCCCGCCGCGTTGCCCGCGCTCGTCACCTTGTTCAGCGGGGCATCCGGGATCATGCCAAGCACCATCGCGTGTTTGGGCGAGATATGCGCGCCGAAGGCCCCGGCAAGCACCACCCGGTCCACCACATCCACGCCGCGCTTGTCCATCAACAGGCGCGCGCCCGCGTAGAGCGCGGCCTTGGCCATCTGGATCGCGCGCACGTCGGGGTTGGTCACGGTGATGACCGGCCCGCCCTCGGCGCTGCCGTCGTGCAGCAGGTACGCGTGGGTCCGCCCGTCGGCGATGCAGCGCGCGGTGCCGGTCTGCGCGGCCGAGCCGATGAGGCCGGAGGCGTCCACGAGGCCCGCCATGCGCATCTCGGCAATCGCCTCGATGATGCCCGAGCCGCAAATCCCGGTGATCCCGGTCTCGGCCGTGGCGGTGGCGAACTCTGGATCGGTGGACCACAGCTCGCAGCCGATCACCTTGAAGCGCGGCTCCTTGGTCTCGGGGTCGATCTCGACGCGCTCGATGGCGCCGGGCGCGGCGCGTTGGCCCGCGCTGATCTGGGCGCCCTCGAAGGCCGGGCCGGTGGGCGAGGAGCAGGCGAGCACGCGGGTCTTGTCGCCCAGCTGGATCTCGGCATTGGTGCCCACGTCGACGATGAGCACGAGGTCCTCGCTCTTGTCCGGCGCCTCGGAGAGCGCGACGGCGGCGGCATCGGCGCCAACGTGGCCGGCGATGCAGGGCAGCAGGTAGGCCCGCGCCGCCGGGTGCAGCTCCAGCTCAAGATCCCGCGCCATGAGGCGCAGCGCGTCGGAGGTGGCCAGCGCGAAGGGCGCCTGCCCAAGCTCATAGGGGTCGATCCCGAGAAAGAGGTGGTGCATCACCGGGTTGCAGACGAAAACCGCATCCATGATCAGCCCGCGCTCGATCCCGGCCTCCCCGGCGATCTGGCCAAAGAGGGTGTTCATCCCCTCGCGCACCGCCGCGGTCATTTCGTCTGCGCCGGTCTCGTTCATCATCGCGTAGCTCACGCGGCTCATCAGGTCCTCGCCGAAGCGGATCTGGGGGTTCATGAGCCCGGATGACGCCACGACCGCGCCGGTGCGCAGATCGCACAGATGCGCGGCGATGGTCGTGCTGCCCAGATCGACCGCGAGCCCGTAGATCGCGCCCTCGTAGAGCCCCGGCCAGAGGTGCATGATGCTGGGGCGCGGGCCCGCGTCATGATGCAGCGCGACGGTGATTTTCCACCCGCCCTTGCGCAGCGCGGTCTGAAGCTGGCCGAGGATTGCCAGATCGGCCTCCACCTCGGGGATCTCCCACTGCGCGGCCAGCGCCGCCTTGACCCGCTCCAGATCGCCGGTCGGGTCGTGCATGTCGGGCTCGGCCACCTCGATGTAATGCAGCCGCACGGTCGGGTTGAGGGTGATGTCGCGCGCCTCGGCGCGTTTGCGCACCACCTGTTTGTGGACCTGGCTTTCGGGGGGCACGTCGATCACCACATCGCGCTGGATCGTCGCCTGACAGCCCAGCCGCCGCCCCGGTTTCAGCCCGCGTTTCTCGTCGTAGCGCTGCTCGACCTTGTTCCACTCTGAAAGCGCGTCGTCATGGACCGTCAGCCCGTGTTTGGCGAATTCGCCGTAGGAGGGCTGGACCTGGCATTTCGAACAGATGCCCCGCCCGCCGCAGACGCTGTCGAGATCGACACCAAGCTGCCGCGCGGCGGTGAGCACGGGCGTGCCCGCCGGGAATCGGCCGCGTTTGCCCGATGGGGTGAAGATGACGAGCGGGTCTTGGGTCATGGGTCGCCTCTGGGGTCGCCTCTGGCTTGGTTCGGGCGCCAACATAGCGGGCCGGGCGGGAAGGGGAAGGGAGGGGATGGCGAAATCGGATGCAGGCAAAGTTGGTGCTGGAGGGCGCGGCTCGGGGCTGGTCGCCCCGCGCCAGCTTACCTGCTCAAAACCACTGCCCCGGCTCCATCAGCCCCAGATCGAGCAGTTGCCCCGAGGACCACTCGAACCGCACCGAGTTGCGCCACATGAAGCTGGGGATGTCGAAGCTGCTGCCGGGATTGCGCTTGAGCGCCTTGGCGGTGCGGAAGGAGACGACCGCGGCGGTGAGGTTGTGGTGCCAGGGGCAGGCGTAGGTGTTCATTTCCTCGTCGTTCAGCCGGTGGTCGGGCAGCAGGCGCAGGCCAGCGCGCGCGCGGAAGAGGGCGATGCGGTCGATGCGGCGGCGGTCCTCGGGGACGTGTTCCTCGAAGCGCCAGCGCAGGCCGCCGAAGAAGTCGAGTTGCCGCTCCTTCGGGTGATCGTCCTCGCCGTCGCGCCGGGCAAGCGCGTAGTAGCCCGCGCTGTCGAGAAAGGCGTCCTGCCGCGAGACGGCGCCGGGATGGGCCTCCAGATCGTCGGCATAGAGATCGACCACGTAAGCCAGCATCGCCGCGCGCCGTTCCTCGCCGTGAAAGGTCAGCATCTCGCCAATGCTGCGACTCTCGCAGAACGGGTAGTAGAGGTACTCGGCGTTGTAGCCATAATAGAACCAGACCCCGGGCGCGGCGGCGATGAGCGCGTTCATCGCCTCGGTCAGCATCCCCGGCGCGCGGGTGTCATAGGCCACGGGCTGGACCGTCTCGGGCAGGGCGTCCGACAGGGCGATATCGGCGGGGGCAAAGGCGAGGACGGTGCGAAAGCCGCGCGCGGCGTGGTGGCGCAGGGTGCTTTCGATCTCGACCTCGTCCTCGATGAAGATCGCGGCCACGGGCCCCGAACCGAGCATCTCCACCCGCGCGGTCAGCACGTCCTGCAACGTGAGCGCGCCCTTGTCCGGGGTCTGAGCCGCCATCCGATCCCTGCCTGCCTTTGTTGGTCGGCGCGGAGAGTCGGCCAATTTCCGCGCCATTGCAAGCACGCGCCCGGTGCGCTATGCCCGCGCCTTGATCCCGCACGCCTACCCGCCCGCGAAGGACCCCTCGACATGACCGCGCCCAAGAAGCTCTTCATCAAGACCTATGGTTGCCAGATGAACGTCTATGACAGCGAGCGCATGGCGGAGGCTCTGGGCGGGCAGGGCTATGTCGAGACCAAGACCCCCGATGACGCGGATATGATCCTGCTCAACACTTGCCACATCCGCGAGAAGGCGGCCGAGAAGGTCTATTCCGAGCTGGGGCGGTTTCGCGGGCTGAAGGCGGAAAATCCGGACCTCAAGATCGGGGTTGCCGGCTGCGTGGCCCAGGCCGAGGGCGAGGAAATCATGCGCCGCCAGCCGCTGGTCGATCTGGTGGTCGGCCCGCAGAGCTATCACCGCCTGCCGGAGCTGGAGGCCAAGGCGCGCAGCGGCGAGAAGGCGCTCGACACCGATTTCCCCGAGGAAGACAAGTTCGAGCGGCTCAAGGCCCGGCCCAAGGCGGCGCGCGGCCCCACCGCGTTCCTCACCGTGCAGGAGGGCTGCGACAAGTTCTGCGCCTTCTGCGTGGTGCCCTATACGCGCGGGGCCGAGGTTTCGCGGCCGGTGTCCCGCATCCTCGACGAGGCGCGCGATCTGGTGGAGCGCGGCGTGCGCGAGATCACGCTGCTGGGCCAGAACGTCAACGCCTATCACGGCGCGGGCCCGGACGGGCGGGACTGGACGCTGGCGCAGCTGATCTGGGCACTCGACGGGATCGACGGGCTCAAGCGCATCCGCTTCACCACGAGCCACCCCAACGACATGGACGACGCGTTGATCGAGGCGCACGGCTCTTGCGCCAAGCTCATGCCCTACCTGCACCTGCCGGTGCAATCCGGCTCGGACCGCATCCTCAAGCGGATGAACCGCAAGCACACCGCCGAGAGCTACCTGCGCCTGATCGAGCGGATCCGCGCGGCACGGCCCGATATCCTGATCTCGGGCGATTTCATCGTCGGCTTCCCCGAGGAGACCGAAGAGGATTTTCAGGCGACGATGGATCTGGTGCGCGCGGTCCGCTACGGCACCGCCTATTCCTTCAAGTATTCGACCCGCCCCGGCACCCCCGCCGCCGAGCGCGCGCAGGTTGACCCGGAGGCCGCGACGGACCGGCTCCACCGGCTGCAGGCGCTCCTCACCGAGCAGCAGCGCGCGGTGCAGGACGAGATGGTCGGGCGCGAGCTTGACGTGCTGATCGAAAAGCCGGGGCGCAAGCCGGGCCAGATGGTCGGCAAATCGGGCTATCTGCACGCGGTCCATATCGAGGATTGCACGGCTGCGCGGGGCGAGATCGTCCGGGCACGGATCGTCGAAAGCGGGGCCAACTCGCTCGCCGGGCGGATGATCTGAGCGGGGTGGCGCCGCGCCACGAGCCCGCGCAGTTTTGCCCTTTTCCCGGACGGCGGATGGGCTAAGCTGAGACCAGATCAAAGGCCTCGCCGCGCGCCCGCCCGCGCGGCACTGCATGGGAGTGGGTATGATGAATGGTACGGTCCGGTTGAGCCGCCCGGGACGCATGGTAACAGGGGCCCTGCTGGCCGCGGCGCTCGGCGCGCCGGCGCTGGCGCAGGAGAGCCTTCCGGTCACCGGCTATATCGAATGGGGCATCTGGGTCGATCCCGACGGCTGCACCCACTGGGTCGCCGATGGCGGGTTCGAGGGCTACATGGTCCCGCGCATCAACCCGGCGACGGGCCGCCCGATCTGTGGCGCGCGCCCGAGCACGACGTCCCAATCCCAGGCCGGGAGCTGAGCCGATGAAGACAGCACGTCTCCTCTCCGCCGCCGTGACGCTCGGCCTTGCCGGCTGCGGGATCGAAGGCACAACCTCCTATTTCGGGCCCGACTCGCTCATTGCCCGCGCCGATGATGCCGGCGATGGCACCGGCGCGATCCCCGACGGGGCGGCCGCGCTCGCGATCCTGCCCGATGGCTGCCAGATCTGGCTCATCGACAACGGTGTCGAGGGCTATGCCACGCCGCGCCTGAGCCGCTCTGGCCGCCAGATCTGCAACGACCGCTACCCGCCCGGCGCGGTGCTCGGGCGCTACGACTGGAGCAACGCCGGCGGCGAGGATGGCGTCTTTCGCCGGGCGGCCGCGCGCTGAGCCCCGCCCGCGAATTGAGCAGAATCGGTAACGGTCTGATGACATTTTCACCGCGGCGCTTGCCATATGGACACCGGCGCGGCACATTTTCCCCATTGGCCACGAGACGGGCCCTCCGCGAGAGCGCCCCCTGAGCAGGAGATCTGATTGCCCACAACCGCGCTGCCTCCGCGCCCCGATACCGGAACCCCGGCGGAAATCCTGCTCGAGTTCCCTGACAACCGCCTGTTGATCGAGCTCTGCGGCGAGTTCGACTGTAACCTGGCCGAAATCGAGGCGCGCCTGTCGGTGCAGATCCTGCGGCGCGGCAACCAGCTTGCGGTCCACGGCGAGGAGGAGCTTCAGGCCGAGGCGGTCAAGGTGCTCCGCGCGCTCTATCAACGGCTCGAATCCGGGCGCGGCATCGAGCCGGGCGACATCGACCGGGAGATCCGCATGGGCGAGAGCGTCGAAGAGACCGGCACCCGCGACGGCGACCAGCTGGAGATGTTCCGCGGCGGCCGGGTCGAGATCCACACCCGCAAGAAACGCGTCGAGCCGCGCACCGAGGCCCAGAAGACCTATGTCCGCGCGCTGATGGAAAACGAGCTCGGCTTCGGCATCGGCCCGGCGGGCACCGGCAAGACCTATCTCGCCGTGGCGGTCGGGATCTCGCTCTTCCTCGAAGGGGCGGTGGACCGGATCATCCTGTCGCGGCCCGCGGTGGAGGCGGGCGAGAAGCTCGGCTACCTGCCCGGCGACATGAAGGACAAGGTCGATCCCTACATGCAGCCGCTCTACGACGCGCTCAACGATTTCCTGCCCGGCAAGCAGGTGGCCAAGCTGATCGAGGAAAAGAAGATCGAGATCGCGCCGCTGGCCTTCATGCGCGGCCGCACGCTGGCCAACGCCTTCGTCGTGCTCGACGAGGCCCAGAACGCCACGACCATGCAGATGAAGATGTTCCTCACCCGTCTGGGCGAGGGGAGCCGCATGGTCATCACCGGCGACCGGAGCCAGGTTGACCTGCCCCGCGGCGTGACCTCTGGGCTGGCCGATGCCGAGCGGCTGCTGGGCCATATCGACGGGATCAGCTTCAACTATTTCACCGCCAAGGACGTGGTGCGCCACCCGCTCGTGGCCAAGATCATCAACGCCTACGACGCCGACAATCCGGCCTGACCGGCATCAGCTCCACGGCCCCTTGCGGCCAGTCGAGCGGCCAGTCGAGCGGCCAGTCGCGCGGCTCGGCGCGCGCGCGGGCCGCGCGGCGGGGCGGGCCATCTCGCCCGCCATCTGGCGCAGCGCCGCGATGCGGTTTTCCGTCGCCGGGTGGGTGGCGAAGAGGTTGTCGCGCTTGTGGGCGTGCAGCGGGTTGATGATGAACATATGCGCCGTGGCGGGGTTGCGCTCGGCGGCGTCGTTGTCGATCCGCGCGGCCCCGGCCTGAATCTTGGCGAGCGCGCCTGCGAGCCAGAGCGGGTGGCCGCAAATCTCCGCCCCCGCCCGGTCGGCGGCATATTCCCGCGTCCGGCTGATCGCCATCTGCACCAGCGCCGCCGCCAGCGGCGCAAGGACCATGAGCGCCAGCGTGCCCAGAAGCCCCGCGCCCCCCTCGCGCCGCCCGCCGAAGAAAATCGCGAAATTGGCCAGCATGGTGATCGCGCCGGCGAAGGTCGCCGTCACGGTCATGATCGCGGTGTCGTGGTTGCGGATATGGGCGAGCTCGTGGGCGATGACCCCGGCGAGTTCCTCGCGGCTGAGCCGCTGCATCAGCCCGGTGGTCACCGCCACGGCCGCGTTGGCCGGGTTGCGCCCGGTGGCAAACGCATTGGGCTGGGCCTCGTTGATCACGTAGGTCGCGGGCGTGGGCAGGCCGGCATTGGCGGCCAGCTCGGCCACCATCCGGGGCAGCTCCCCGGTCGTCACAAGCTCGGCGTTGTGCATCCGCAGGACCATCCGGTCCGAATTCCACCAGGTGACGGCATTCATCCCCGCCGCCACGACAAGCGCGATCACCATCCCGCCGCTGCCCGCCAGCAGGTAGCCGATCCCCATGAAGAGCGCCGTCATCGCGGCCATCAGCATCGCGGTCTTGACATATCCCATAAGCTCGCCTCCAAAGCGCCGGTGTCTCGCCCCTTGATATAGGCGCGGCGCGTGCGGGATGAAGGGCAGGCCGGGAGCGCCGATGATCGTCGAGACCATGATCGAGGAGGCCCGCTGGGCCGAGCTGGAGCTGGAGGCGCTTGCCGAGCGGGCGGCGGCGGCGGCATTGGTGCATCTGGGGCTCGGGGAGGCGTGGGAGATTTCCCTGCTGGCCTGCAACGATGCGCGGGTTGCGGAGCTCAACGGGGAGTTTCGCGCCAAGGACCAGCCGACCAACGTGCTCTCCTGGCCCTCCGAGGAGCGCGGGGCCGAGGCCGACGGCGGCGCGCCGATCCCGCCCGATCCGGCAGGCGATCCCGAGCTTGGCGATATCGCCATCGCCTGGGAGACCTGTGCGCGGGAGGCCGACGCGGCGGGCAAGCCGATGGCCGATCATGTGACCCATCTGGTGGTCCATGCGGTGCTGCACCTGTTGGGTTATGACCACACCCGGGAGGCAGATGCGACCCTTATGGAAGATTTGGAGCGCGAGATACTTGGCAAACTGGGGCTGCCTGACCCATATTCATTGGATAATGGAGTATGACTCCCATGGAAAGGGACGATGGGCGAGAGTTCTGACGGGTCTTCTGCTGCGGCGCAGAGCGCGCAGCCGGAAGGCCAGAGTAGTAGTGTGAAGGGCGGCGGGTTCCTGCGCCGTCTGTTTGGCGGGCCTGGGCCCGGAGCGGTACAGGGGCCGCAGTTCAACACCGATATCGTGGACGTGGCCAAGCGGCCAAAGCACGGGCTGTTCAACCTGCGCCAGAAGCGGGTCGAGGATGTGGCGGTGCCCAAGGCCGAGATCGTGGCCGTGCCGGACGATATTTCCAAGGATGACCTGCTGGGCGTGTTCCGCGAAAGCGGGCTGACGCGGCTGCCGGTGTTCAAGGGCACGCTCGACACGCCCATCGGCATGGTCCACCTCAAGGATTTTGCACTCACCCACGGGTTCAACGGCTCCGGGCGCTACACGCTTTCGGAAATGCTGCGCCCGCTTGTCTTCGTCCCACCGTCGATGCCGCTCGGGGTCCTGCTCGCCAAGATGCAGACCGAACGGCGGCACATGGCGCTGGTGATCGACGAATATGGCGGGGTCGACGGGCTGGTGACGATCGAGGATCTGATCGAACAGGTCGTGGGCGAGATCGAGGACGAGCACGATCTGGAGGAAGACACGCTCTGGACCGAGGAGCGGCCGGGCAGTTTCCTCGTTCAGGCGCGCGCGCCGCTGGCCGATTTCGAGCACGCGGCGGGGCTTGCGCTCACCGATGATCCCGAGATCGACCGCGAGGAAATCGACACGCTCGGAGGGCTGGTCTTCATGCTGGCGGGCCGGGTGCCCGCGCGCGGAGAGGTGGTCCCGCACCCGTCGGGCCTTGAGTTCGAGGTGGTCGACGCCGATCCGCGCCGGATCAAGCGGCTGCGCGTCCGGTTGCGCGAGGCCGCGGAGTGACAGCAGACAAGGCCGCCCCCGCCGGGGCAGCACCGAAGGCCGCGCGCCGAGCCGCTCGCGGGGGGCGTGTGCTTGCCGCGCTCGGAGCCGGGGCGCTGGCCGCGGCGGGGCAAGCGCCTGTCAACCTGCCGCTTCTGGGTCTCGCCGGTCTTGTCCTCGCGGTCTGGCTCTTCGGCCGGAGCGGGACGGTGCGCGCGGCGCTGCTGACCGGGCTCTGCACCGGCGTCGGCTATTTCGCGATTTCGCTCGCATGGATCGTCGAACCCTTCCTCGTGGATGTGGCGCGCCACGGCTGGATGGCGCCCTTTGCGCTGGTGCTGATGGCCGGCGGGCTCGCGCTCTTCTGGGCGGGGGCATTCGGCGCGGCTCGCTATCTCGTTCCGGCGCGCGGTGCTGTGCTGCCGGCGCGGGCGGCGCTTGTCGGGCTCTGGACGCTGGCGGAACTCACCCGCGCCCATGTGCTGACCGGCTTTCCCTGGGCCATGCCGTCGCAGGCGCTGGTCGATGTCATCGCGGGGCAGGGGGCGGCCTTGATCGGCCCCCACGGGCTCAACCTCGCGCTCTTCGCCGCCGCCGCGCTCATTGCCCCGCCGAGCCCGCGCGCCTGTGCCATTCCCGCCGGGCTCGCTGCGGCCGCGCTCCTGCTCTGGCCCGTGCCGCCCGCGCCGCCCGGCCCCGAGGACCGGCCCACCGTGCGCCTCGTGCAGCCCAACGCGCCGCAGGATGAGAAGTGGGATCCGACCCGGACCCATGTTTTCCTCAACCGCGCGCTCGACTATACCGCCGCGCCGGGCGCGCCGGACGTTATCGTCTGGCCCGAAACGTCGGTGCCCTACCTGCTGGACTACGCCGAGCCGCTGCTCGCGGACATTGCCGAGGCCGCCCGGGGCGCACCGGTCGCGGTCGGGGCGATGCGCTTTGAGGGCGAGGCGCTGCATAATTCGCTGGTGCTCGTCGGGCCGGAGGGGCGCGTCTCGGCGCTCTACGACAAGCACCGGCTGGTGCCCTTCGGTGAATACATGCCGCTCGCGGGGCTCGCCGCCCGGTACGGGCTCTTCGGGCTCGCCACCGACCGGCTCGGCGGCTACACGCCCGGCGCGCGGCCCACGCTGCTGGAAATCCCCGGCATCGGCTGGGCCCAGCCGCTGATCTGCTACGAGGCGGTCTTTCCGCAGCAGATCCTGCGCGGCCATGACCGCCCCGATCTGCTGCTGCAAATCACCAACGACGCCTGGTTCGGCCGCATCTCGGGCCCCTATCAGCACCTCGCACAGGCGCGAATGCGTTCCATCGAACAGGGGCTCGCCGCGATCCGCGTGGCCAATACCGGCGTCTCCGCGGTGATCGACCCGCAAGGGCGCATCCGGGGGCAGATCAGCCTCGGCGAGGCCGGGTTTCGCGATGTCGCGCTGCCGGAGGGGCGCAGCCCGACGCCCTACGCGCGCTTCGGTGACACTCCGTTAACCCTCGCCGTCCTAGCACTTCTGGCAGCCACAGCGCTCCGCCGCGCACGGCACAGTCATTGACCTTTCGCACCACAAGGCATAGGGCCTTTGGTTCAACACCGTCACAACGGCTTCCTGACGTGGCGGATTACACATATTGGAGCACTTCCCGATGAGCCGCCAAAGTTATGTCTTCACTTCCGAGTCCGTCTCGGAGGGCCACCCGGACAAGGTCTGCGACCGGATTTCCGACGCCGTTCTCGACGCCTTCCTCGCGGAGGAGCCCGAGGCGCGCGTCGCCTGCGAGACCTTCGCCACGACCGACCGCGTGGTGATCGGCGGCGAAGTGGGCCTGTCCGATCCGGCACGTCTGGCCGAGAAGAAGGACGAGGTCGAAGCCATCGCGCGCGAGTGCATCCGCGACATCGGCTATGAGCAGGACAAGTTCCACCACGCAACCTGCACCGTGACCAATCTGCTCCACGAACAGTCGGCCCATATTGCCCAAGGCGTCGATGCGGCGGCCGACAAGGAGGAGGGTGCGGGCGATCAGGGCATCATGTTCGGCTACGCAACGAACGAAACCGAGGCACTCATGCCGGCCCCGATCCAATACGCCCACGCGATCCTGCGACGGCTCGCCGAGGTGCGCAAGGACGGCACCGAGCCGACCCTGCGGCCCGATGCGAAAAGCCAGATCTCGGTGCGCTACGAGGGCGGAAAGCCGGTGGGCGTGACGTCCATCGTTCTGTCTACCCAACACGCCGACGAGAGCCAGTCGAGCGCCGACATCCGCGCGATTGTCGAGCCCCATATCCGCGACGTGCTGCCCGAGGGCTGGATCACGGGCGAGACCGAATGGTGGGTCAACCCGACCGGCAAGTTCGTCATCGGTGGCCCGGACGGGGACGCCGGGCTCACGGGCCGCAAGATCATCGTCGACACCTACGGCGGCGCGGCGCCCCACGGCGGCGGCGCGTTTTCGGGCAAGGACCCGACCAAGGTGGACCGCTCAGCGGCCTATGCCGCGCGGTATCTCGCCAAGAACGTGGTCGCAGCCGGGCTTGCCGAACGCTGCCTCATCCAGCTCAGCTACGCCATCGGCGTCTCCAAACCGCTGTCGATCTATGCCGATACCTTCGGCACGGGCGAGGTCGCGCCAGAAGCCATCGAGCGCGCCGTCGCCCGGGCGATGGACCTGACCCCGCGCGGAATCCGCGAACACCTCTCGCTCAACCGCCCGATCTACCAGCGCACCGCGGCCTACGGCCACTTCGGCCGCGCCCCGGAAGACGATGGCGGGTTTTCGTGGGAGCGCACCGACCTCGCCTCGGCGCTCACCGCCGCCCTCTGATCACGCGGAGGCGCGCGTTCCGCGCGCCACGACATCTCTCGGCACAGGCCCTCACGGGCCCGTGCCTCGGGCCGCCCCGTCCCACCGTCATGCGGGAAAGGGATTGATGCGCCCGGCCCCCGGCGCTAGGACGCGCGCCATGACGAAGGACAGCTCTCATCCCAGCGGCGCCCCGTGGCGCAACTTCTATGGCCGGCTCAAGGGCAAGTCCCTGCGCCCCTCGCAGCAGGCCTATCTCGCCGAGGATCTCGCCAAGCTCTCGCCCGGCCCCGTCACCTGGGAGGACAACCCCGATCGCGCGCCGCTCGATCTCGCGGCGCTCTTCGGCGATCGACCGGTCTGGCTCGAGATCGGCTTCGGCGGCGGCGAACACCTCGTGCATCAGGCCACGCTCAACCCCGATATCGGCATCATCGGCTGCGAGCCCTACATCAACGGCGTCGCCATGCTCCTGGGCAAGATCCGCAAGGCCGAAGTCTCCAACCTCGCGATCCATCCCGGCGATGTGCGCGATCTCTTCGACGTCCTGCCCGCCGCTGCGCTCTCCCGCGCCTATCTGCTCTATCCGGACCCCTGGCCCAAGAAACGCCACCACCGCCGCCGTTTCGTCACCCCGGACTACCTTGCCCCGCTGGCCCGCGTCCTGGCCCCCGGTGCCGAGCTGCGCGTCGCGACGGACATCCCCGACTACGTGCGCCAGACGCTCGAAGAAGTCCCGCGACAAGGCTTCGAATGGCTCGGCGAGTCCGCTTCCGACTGGCGCGACCCTTGGGAGACGTGGGAGAGCACGCGCTACGAATCCAAAGCCCTGCGCGAAGGCCGCACGCCCCACTACTTGCGCTTTCGCCGCCTCTGACCGCTTCTTCTCTTGAGAAATACTCCGGGGGAGGCCGCGGCAGCGGCCGGGGGCAGCGCCCCCCGAACGCTCAGAATTCCCAGCCGAGCGAAATCTGGCATTCGTTGACCGAATACTCGGCAAAGGCCACGTTCGAGCGGCTGCGCAGGTGGCTGCAGCGCAGCTGCGGGCGCAAGCCAAACGCCGTCACGCGACTGTGTGACGCTGTCAGGCGCAGCGAGGAAAACCGATCGGCGCGCGGGCTGCTCAGCAGGGGGTAGTCGGCATCGAAGTCTCGGCGTCCGATCTCTGCTCCCGCGCCAAGGGCAAGGCCGCTGTCCCATCGCCGCTCCACGTCAAGAGACAGGCTGCGCGCGTGATAAGCCTGATGCGCGGCCTCCGGCTCCGCCAGCGTGAACGAAAGGCCCGCGCGCCCGCGCAACCTCGGCGTAAAGAGATGCTCCCAGCTCAGGGCAAGGCGGCTCACCGGCCCGTCGCGGTAGCTCTGTTCGTCGTAAGCGCGCCACTCTCGACTGAGCGTGACCCCGACCAGATCCCGAGGGGAGACCTGCCGCCCCAGAGCGAGGTGCATCCCGCGCGCCGTGACGCTCGCGCCATCGTTGCGCGCTTCCCGCCGGGTGTAGAGCTGCAGCTGCCAATGCCCCCGGGCGCCGCGCGCCTCGTAGCCGAAGGAGAGCTGGCCCGTGCTGCGGTCGAACGTCGTCTCGCTGTAGCGGGTCTGTCCGAGCGACCAGCGCAGGATCGGCCCGCGCCCCGCCGCGCCGGGGGGCTGCAGCCGCCCGGATATCCCGTAGGAGAGGCCCACGCCGGAACGCGCTTGCGAGCCCTCTGCGATCTCGAAATCGCCCAGATCGGTCTCCATCCGGCCGCGCAGGGTGCCGCGGTTGATGTTGCTGGAGGGGGCGAGCGCCACATGGCCTGTAAGGCGCAGCGGCCGGCGCGCCGAGAGTTCGGCGAGAAACCGGCGGTAGCCCGCGCGCATCCGGGGATTGTCGTCCTCGGCCAGAAGCATTGCGAATTGACGTTCGGCGGCGGCGTACTTCCCCTCCATCAGGAGCGTATGGGCGAGCTCGCGGCGGGCATTGATCCGGTTGGGGGCTGCGCGGAGCACCTCGCGAAACGCTGCGCTGGCGGTATCCAGCGCGCCGCGGGCCTTGGCGATGCGGCCTTCGAGGAAGAGCACGTCGAGCGCATCGCCGCCGCTGGCCTCCAGCCGGGCGCGGGCGGTCTCGATCTGGCCGGTGTTGATCAGACGGGAGAGGTCGCTGTCGGAAACCGGCGCGGCCTCGGCGGCGGGCATGGCAAAGCACAGGGCCGCGAAAATCGCGCCTGCCAGATGCCGGATGCCGAAAGAATATGCCATGGAGCCTTATGCCCAGAACATGGTTACCGATGTGTAAGCCCGGCCCCGGGCTCCCGGTTCAATCGGCGATGAAGACCCCGGTCAAAACCCCATCCGGCCCGCTCTCGGCAAAGGCCCCGCCGACCTCGTCGGGGATGCCGTCCTCAAGCCCGTAAAACCCGCCCGCCGCTTCGCTCAATGTCGCGCCGCCGGTCAGGTCCGTCGCGGCGCCGCCGCTGCGAGCTGAGAAGCTCCCGCCGGAAAAGCCGTTTCCGGAGATCGTCATATCGCTGATTGCGATGCTGTCGAGCGGGGCGGCCACGCTCGCGCCGCCGCTGTCGCGGGCGGAGAAATTGTCCATCGTGACGCTCACCCGGCCGGCCCCGAAATCGGCGCTCACGCGGCTGTCGCCGGTCATCGAGGTCTGGCCCGAGGATTGGAAAACGTCCACCACGGCGTCGCCGTTGTAGCTCGCCGAGCCCGAAGCGGGGACGTCCCCGGCGCTTGTGGCGATCCCGACCACGCCGACCGCGTCGTAGTCCGATCCGCCATCCTCGTAGCCCATGATGAAGGTCGAGACGTATTCGTATGTGCCGCCGTCATCGGCCAGCCCGCTGACGAAGGCCGCGCCGCCCGCCCCGTCGGAGAGGAAGCCCACAGAATCGGGCCCGTCACCGTCGGTCAGGCTGTAGACATCATCGGCGAGGGTGGTCGCGCCGGTGCGGTGATTGATCGTGCCCGAGAGCGTCGCCGTCTCCAGCAGGACCGTGCCTGAGCCGTCGCGCGCGGTGCGGTAGGCCTGCCCGGCGAGGGTGCTGCTGGCGTTGTCGGTGCTTTTGAGGATGCGATAGGCTTGGGTCTCGCCGTCCGGCCCGCCCGGATCGCGCACCGTCTCCTCGCCCTCGCCGCCGCCACCGCCGCCGCATCCCGCGAGCGCCAGCCCCAGCAAACCAATCGATCCGATCTGTCTCAGCACCATCATGCGCTCCGCCAACCTTTCTGGCCTTTGGGGGCATAGAACGCGCGCAGCATTTCTATTCCGTTTACCCTGTCGCGCAGGATAGATCGCATTTGAATGATTTCGTCGCTGCGGGCCTCCTGACAGCGGCGGCGCGCCCCGCGCCCGCAGGCGATGGACGCCGCTTGCCCCCTGCGCTATCAGTCCGGCGAGTTTCGCATTCGCGCCCGAAGAGAAGGCCCGCCCATGTCCGCCCACGGCACTCCCATCCCCATGACCGCCCGCAAATCCGGCCCGCTGACCGGCGTGGCCGAGGTGCCCGGCGACAAGTCGATCTCGCACCGCGCGCTCATTCTCGGGGCGCTCGCGGTGGGCGAGACCCGGATCACCGGGCTGCTGGAGGGGCAGGACGTGCTCGACACGGCCCGCGCGATGCGCGCCTTTGGCGCCGAGGTGACGCAGGAGGGGCCGGGCGCCTGGTCGGTCTATGGCGTGGGCACGGGCGGGTTCGCCGAGCCAGATCAGGTCATCGACTGCGGCAATTCCGGCACCGGCGTGCGCCTCATCATGGGCGCGATGGCGACCACACCGATCACCGCGACATTTACCGGCGACGCCAGCCTCAATTCCCGCCCCATGGCCCGGATCACCGATCCGCTGGCGCTCTTTGGCGCGCAGGCGATGGGCCGCGCGGGCGGGCGGTTGCCGATGACGATCCGGGGCGCGGAAAGCCCCATCCCCGTGCGCTATGCCACGCCGGTGCCCTCGGCGCAGGTCAAATCCGCCGTGCTGCTCGCGGGGCTCAACGCGCCGGGCGAGACGGTGGTGATCGAACGCGAGGCGACGCGCGATCACTCCGAGCGGATGCTGGCGGGCTTCGGCGCGACCGTGCGCACCGAGCAGAGCGACGAGGGCCGGGTGATCACGCTCACCGGCCAGCCGGAGCTCAAGCCCCAGACCATCGCCGTGCCGCGCGATCCCTCCTCGGCGGCCTTCCCGGTCTGCGCCGCGCTGATCACCGAAGGCTCGGACGTGCTGGTCCCGAATATCGGGCTGAACCCGACGCGCGCGGGGCTCTTCACCACCCTGCGCGAGATGGGCGCGGACCTCACCTACGTGAACGAACGCGAGGAGGGCGGCGAGCCTGTGGCCGACTTGCGCGCGCGCTACTCGCCCGACATGCGCGGCATCGAGGTCCCGCCCGAGCGCGCCGCCAGCATGATCGACGAATACCCGATCCTCTCGGTGATCGCGGCCAATGCGACCGGGCGGACGGACATGCCCGGCGTGCGCGAGTTGCGGGTCAAGGAAAGCGACCGGATCGACGCGATGGCCGTGGGGCTCCGGGCCTGCGGCATCACGGTCGAGGAGGGCGAGGACTGGTGGGCCGTGGAGGGGCGCGGGCCCGGCGGCGTGCCCGGCGGCGCGCGCTGCGCCAGCCGGCTCGACCACCGCATCGCCATGTCCTTCCTCATCCTCGGGCTCTCGACGCGCGAGGCGGTCAGCATCGACGACGGCGGGCCGGTGGCCACCTCCTTCCCGATCTTCGAGCGGCTGATGGGCGATCTCGGCGCCAAGCTGGAGCGGGACGGGGCATGAGCTTCACCGTTGCCATCGACGGCCCCGCCGCCGCCGGCAAGGGCACGATCAGCCGCGCCGTCGCCGCCGAATTCGGCTTTGCCCATCTCGACACCGGGCTGCTCTACCGCGCCGTTGCGCGCCGCAGTCTCGCGGGCGAAGATCCGGTTGCCGCGGCGCAAGCGCTCACCGCTGAGGACCTCGCCGACGAGGCCGCCTTGCGCACCCGCGCGGTGGCGAGCGAGGCGAGCAAGGTCGCGGTCTTGCCCGAAGTGCGCCAGGCGCTGGTGGACTTCCAGCGCGCCTTCGCCGCCCGCGCGGGCGGCGCGGTGCTCGACGGGCGCGACATCGGCACGGTGATCTGCCCCGAGGCCGCGGTGAAACTCTTCGTGACGGCCAGCGCCGAAGTGCGCGCGCGCCGCCGCTGGAAGGAGCTGGCCGAGGCGGGCGAAGAGGCCGAATTCGAAGCGATCCTGGCCGATGTGAAAGCCCGCGACGAAAGAGACCGCTCGCGCGCCACGGCGCCGCTTTTGGCGGCAGCGGACGCGGTGGAGATCGATACCTCGGATCTCAGCATTGATGAGGCCGTCGCCGCCGCTATTCTCGCCGTGACCCGCAAACGCGACGCCTGAGGATAAAATGCCAAAATTTTTCGACCGCGAGATGCCCGCCTTCGGGGTGGGCGCCATGTCCTTCGCCGAGTTCTATGGGCCCACCACGGAGGCGAATTCCTACGCCATTCTCGACGCCGCGCGCGAGGCGGGCGTGGTGCATATCGACACCTCGAATGTCTATGGAATGGGCCGCTCCGAACGCGCCATCGGCGCCTGGCTCAAGGCCAACCCGGGCGCGCGCGCGGGGTTACACATCGCCACCAAGGGCGGGATCACCAAGGACGCGGAGGGCCGGCGCTGTTTCGACAACTCGCCCGAGCATCTGGAGGCGGAGCTCGACGGCTCGCTGGCGCGGCTCGGGGTCGATTGCGTCGATCTCTACTACGTCCACCGGCGCGAGGCCGAGCGGCCGATCGAAGAGGTGGCCGAGACGCTCAAGGGGCTGATCGCCAAGGGCAAGACCCGCGCCATCGGGTTCTCCGAAATCGCGCCAAGCTCGCTGCGGCGGGCGCAGGCGGTGGTGCCGGTCGCGGCGGTGCAATCGGAATATTCGCTCGCCACGCGCTTCCCCGATCTGGGCCTCGTCCAGACTTGCGCCGAGCTTGGGGTCGCGCTTGTGGCCTTCTCGCCCGTGGGCCGTTCGCTCCTGACGGACGCGCCGCTGGGGCCGGACGCCGTCGCCAAGCTGCCGTTCCTGACCTCCAACCCCCGGTTTCAGGCGCCGAACCTCGCCGTCAACCTCGCCATCACGGACGGTTTCCGCGCGCTTGCCTGCGAGATGGGGGAGCCCGCCGAAGCGCTCGCGATCGCCTGGCTGCTGACCCGCGGCGAGCATGTCTTGCCGATCCCCGGCACCCGCAGCGTGGCCCACTTCAAGGCCCTCCTGCGCGGCACGCAGATCACGCTCTCGGCGCAAGACCTCGCCCGAATCGACGCGGCGCTCCCCGTCGGCTGGGCCCATGGCGACCGCTACAACGCCGAGCAATGGATCGGTCCGGAGCGCTATTGCTGACGGGGTAGGGGCCGCGTCAGCCCTTGGCCTTTGTTTCGCGCGTCAGGCCTCTTCGCCCTGTTCCGCGTCGAATGCCGTGCGGGCGGAATCGATTGTCGTGAGGTTGTCGAGCGCCCATTGCGCCATGCCTTTCACCGGGCCCGCGAAGGAGAGGCCGAGGTCGGTCAGGGCGTATTCCACCTTGGGCGGAATCGTCGGGTATTGGGTGCGGCTGACGAGCCCGTCGCGCTCCATATGGCGCAAGGACAGGCTGAGCATCCGCTGCGAAATCCCCAGCTGACGCTTGAGTTCGTTGAACCGCATCTTGCCCGAGAGCAGGCTGAACACGATCAGCACGCTCCAGCGATCCCCCACGCGGGAGAGCACTTCGTTGATCTGGCCGCATTGCGGGCAATGTGTGCCGTCCGGTCCTTGCATGTCCTTGAGTTCCTTGAGGTAACACCGGTGTAACCGGGTATGCGGAATGTGCCTTCTTGCGGCGGGCTCAGTATCGAATATATCGCCGGTATCTGAATTATACCACCCCTCGGGCGCCTGTGGCACCCCGGGCAGAAAGGACGCAAGACATGACACAATCGACCCTCACAGAGGCTCTCAACTGGCGCTATGCGGTCAAGAAGATGGACCCGGCCAAGACCGTGCCCGAAGAGAAGCTGGCCAATATCCTGGAGGCGATCCAATATGCGCCGACGTCCTCGGGCTTGCAGCCTTTCGAGGTGTTTGTCGTCACCAACCCCGAGGTCAAGGCCAAGCTGCGCGCGGCGGGTATGAACCAGCCCCAGCTCGAAGAGGCCTCGCATGTGCTCGTCTTCGCGGCCTGGGACAACTACTCCGCCGAGCGGATCGACGATGTGGTCGCGCTGCACACCGAGGCGCGGGGCGGCATGACCGAAGACGGCAAGGCTTACTACGAGATGCTGAAGTCGATGTACCTGCCGCGCGATGAGCAGGTGAACGCCGACCACGCGGCGCGGCAGGCCTATATCGCGATGGGCTTCGGGCTGGTCGCGGCGTCGATGGAGAAGGTGGATGCCACGCCGATGGAAGGCTTCATTCCCGATCAGGTCGACGAGATCCTCGGGCTGCGGGACAAGGGCCTGCACGCGGCGGCGATCGTGGCGCTCGGCTATCGGGCCGAAGAGGGCGACTGGCTGCAACCGCTGAAGAAGGTGCGCAAGCCGCAGGAGACGCTGTTTACGAAAGTGGCGTAAAACTGGCGCGGGGCGATGTGCCCCGGGCCGCGCCCTCCTTTCCCCGCAGGAGGGCGCGGCCCTCTGACGCAAACGAGTGACCGGGGTTCACCGATCAGAACACAGCTTCAGCCCCCCGGGGGCAAAACCCCGGTTGGCGGCTGGCGTCTGGGGACGCGGCTGTGTCGTATCTGGTGCACACCGCCACCGAAGCGGCGATCACGTGGTAAGGCGAGGTGGCGCCACCCCTTGGGGTGCGGCGGTCTCGTGATCCTGCGGAGGCATTACCTCCCGGGCCGGCGGTCGCGGAAGTCCCCCCGGTCTGGGGAGGCGAGACCTGTCGTCGTTGCGGCGGATGATCCGCCCGGTACCGGGGAGAGGGTTTAAAGCCCGCGCCTTTCCGGGATCTTACCCCACCGCGCGCCCGCGCCCCGGCGCGGTACCCCATCCGCCGCAAACGCCCTGTCGCAGCGCGCATGTCCCCATCCGGCAAGTTGCCAAGTTCGGGGCATCACGGCAGTATCGCCGGCATTGATCCGCAGTGACGCGGAGGTGCCATTTGATTTGGAAAAAGGCGATTGGCCATGGCCGAACACGCGGAGACGGCGCCCGGGGCGGCGGCGATCTGGGAGAGCGACCTTCTTGAGTTCGCCGCATTGGGCGACGCTTACACCAATCTCGTGCAATCGCTGGATGACAGCCGGACCATTTCCATCGAAGCCGGATTCGGGAGGGGTAAAACGTTCTTCCGCGAGCGCTGGGCGAAGCAACTGACGGAAGCAGGCGAACTTGTTGTCGAGATCGACTTGCAAAAATCGGACCACACTGGCGATCCGGTCATTACATTGCTGGGGGCTTTGCTCGCAAAGGTGCCCAAAAAGGAAACTGACCGCTGGAACAGGGCCGTGGACGCCAGCAAGAAATGGGGTGGCGTGGCGGCAAAGGTGACGCTCAAGGCTGTGCTGAGGGACGGCGCGGGAGAGTTGGCCGATGCGTTTTCTTCGGGCGAGGCCTCTGTTGTTGGTGATCTTGCGGACTCGGTTGTGAAGGACGCGGGTAAGGAGATGTCCAACTTCGCGGGGCGGATGATCGAGGCGCAGCTTGCCACCGAGGAGGCACGAGCGAACATCAAAGACAACCTTACAGCGCTACATGAAGCTCTCACCGAGGGGCGGGACCGCCCCAATCACGAAGCGATCCTCGCCGCCGTGCACCGGATGAAGGCGGAGTAGGCCCCGGGCTTGCCTTTCCGCGCTCAGGGGCCTATACCCGCGCGCGTCGACACAAGGCGAGCAGGGCCTGAGACATCAACGAACAGGCAGGGTCGGACCACCGGCCCTCTTTGTTTATTTGTGCTTCAGGCTTCGTCAATGACCAACCCCAAGACCGGCGGAGACAACCGCGCGGCCAGCAACATGATCAAAAGGACATACAAAGCCACATGGCTCAGAACACATCCATGGAGGAATTCGAGGCCCTCCTGAACGAAAGTCTCGAAATGGACACGCCCGAAGAGGGCTCTGTCGTCAAAGGCAAGGTCATCGCGATCGAAGCGGGACAAGCCATCATCGACGTTGGCTACAAGATGGAAGGCCGCGTCGAGCTCAAAGAATTCGCAAATCCCGGTGAGGCCCCCGAAATCGCCGTTGGCGACGAGGTCGAGGTCTACCTGCGCGCGGCCGAAAACGCCCGTGGCGAAGCGGTCATCTCCCGCGAGATGGCGCGCCGTGAGGAAGCCTGGGACCGTCTGGAGAAAGCCTATGCCGACGACGCGCGTGTCGAAGGCGCGATCTTCGGCCGCGTCAAGGGCGGCTTCACTGTCGATCTCGGCGGCGCCGTGGCCTTCCTGCCCGGCTCCCAGGTTGACGTGCGCCCCGTGCGCGACGCGGGCCCGCTCATGGGCCTCAAGCAGCCGTTCCAGATCCTCAAGATGGACCGCCGCCGTGGCAACATCGTGGTGTCGCGCCGTGCGATCCTCGAAGAGAGCCGCGCCGAGCAGCGCGCCGAAGTCATCGCCAACCTCACCGAAGGTCAGGCCGTTGACGGCGTGGTCAAGAACATCACCGAATACGGCGCCTTCGTCGATCTCGGCGGTGTCGACGGCCTGCTGCACGTGACCGACATGGCCTGGCGCCGTGTGAACCACCCCAACGAGATCCTCTCGATCGGGGAAACGGTCAAGGTGCAGGTCATCAAGATCAACAAGGAAACCCACCGCATCAGCCTCGGCATGAAACAGCTGCAGGACGATCCGTGGGATACCGTGGTCGCCAAGTACCCGCTCGATTCGGTCCACACCGGCCGCGTCACCAACATCACCGACTACGGCGCCTTCGTGGAGCTGGAAGCCGGTGTCGAGGGTCTGGTCCACGTTTCCGAAATGTCCTGGACCAAGAAGAACGTCCACCCGGGCAAGATCGTCTCCACCTCGCAGGAAGTGGAAGTCATGGTGCTCGAGATCGACGAGGCCAAGCGCCGCGTTTCCCTCGGCCTCAAGCAGACGATGCGCAACCCGTGGGAAATCTTCGCCGAGACCCACCCCGAGGGCACTCAGGTCGAGGGCGAGGTCAAGAACATCACCGAATTCGGTCTCTTCGTCGGTCTGCCCGGCGAGATCGACGGGATGGTTCACCTCTCCGACCTCACCTGGGAAGGCCGTGGCGAGGACGTCATCGGCAGCTACGCCAAGGGCGACATCGTTCAGGCGGTGGTCTCTGAAGTGGACGTCGAGAAGGAGCGCATCTCGCTCTCCATCAAGGCGGCCCAGGGCGATCCCTTCGCCGATGCCATCGGCGGCGTGAAGCGCGGCTCGATCATCACCGTCGCGGTCACCGCGATCGAGGATGGCGGCGTCGAGGTCGAGTACGAGGGCATGAAATCCTTCATCCGTCGTTCCGATCTCAGCCGTGACCGTGCCGAGCAGCGCCCCGAGCGCTTCCAGGTCGGTGACAAGATCGACGTGCGCGTGACCAACATCGACAGCAAGACCCGCCGTTTGGGCCTGTCGATCAAGGCGCGCGAGATCGCCGAAGAGAAGGAAGCGGTCGAGCAGTACGGCTCCTCCGACTCCGGTGCATCGCTGGGCGATATCCTCGGCGCGGCGCTCAAGACCGACGACTGATCGCCATTGCGGCGTGATCCCGCGGGCAACCGCGGCACGACATAAAGAGGGCCCCGTGGGAGACCGCGGGGCCCTTTTTCGCGCTCGCCCGCGCCTGATTTCGATTCGCGCCCGCCCCGATCCCGGCCCGCCCATGGCGCAAACAGCGGCTGCGCAAGGGGCCAATCGGCGGCCTCTCGGCCCGCGCAAGGGGCGCGGATCTCCGCGCAAGCGCATGATTTGTGCGTTTTATCCAGACCTTACACTTCTCGAGCCGCCGGTTTTCTGCATATACTTGGGGAATGGCGGTACGTTGCCGGCAGATGGTGAGGGGACCGAGTGACATGATCAGATCTGAACTGATCCAGAAAATTGCCGAAGACAATCCACACCTGTATCATCGGGATGTAGAGCGTATAGTGAACACCATCTTCAACGAGATCACCGAGGCGATGGCGCGTGGCGACCGGGTCGAGCTCCGGGGCTTTGGCGCCTTTTCGGTCAAGAAGCGCGAGGCGCGCGTCGGCCGCAACCCGCGCACGGGCGAATCGGTCTCGGTGGAGGAAAAACACGTGCCGTTCTTCAAGACCGGTAAACTCCTGCGCGATCGCCTGAACGGACACGAAGACTGATGCGTTACATTCGACTGGCGAGCATCGCCATTTTCGCCCTTGCCCTGGTGACGGTCGGGCTGGCCAACCGTCAGATGGTCACGCTCAAGATGCTCCCCGAAGAGCTCTCGGGCATGGCCGTGGTGACGCCGCAGATCAATCTGCCGCTCTTCGCCGTCATCTTCTTCAGCATCCTCGTCGGCGTGCTCGTGGGCTTCGTCTGGGAGTGGTTCCGCGAATACGGCATCCGCATGGAGGCCGACCGCAAGGGCTACGAGGTCGAGAAGCTCCAGCGCGAGGTCAAGCGCCTCAAGGGCGAGACCCGCAAGGACAAGGACGAGGTCCTCGCGCTGCTCGAAGATGCGGGCTGAGGGCCGGGCCACCGACGCAATACCCATCGGCGCCACAACATGACAGCACGGGTCAAGATCTGCGGGCTGCGCGAAGCGGCGCATCTGCGCGCCGCTGCCGAGGCGGGGGCGGGCTACGGCGGATTTGTCTTCTTTCCCAAATCCCCGCGCAATATCTCCATCGCGGCGGCCCGGACGCTGGCGCAGGCGGCGCCGCCCGGGCTGGCCAAGGTTGCGCTCGTGGTCAACCCCGATGACGCGCTGCTCGATGAGCTGATGGCGCGGGTTCCGCTCGACATGATCCAGCTTCACGGCGGCGAAAGCCCCGAGCGGGTGGCCGAGGTGCGTGCGCGCACCGGGCTGCCGGTGATGAAAGCGGTCGGGCTCGCGACCGCCGAAGACCTGCGCGCGATCGCCCGTTTCGAGACCGTGGCCGATCAGATCCTCGTCGACGCCAAACCGCCCCCCGGCGCGGCCCTGCCCGGGGGCAATGCCATCGCCTTTGACTGGGAGCTTATCGCCGGACGCGACTGGTCCCGGCCCTGGATGCTCGCCGGGGGGCTCACCCCCGGCAATGTGGCCGAAGCGATCCGCCGCACGGGCGCGGTGCAGGTCGATGTCTCCTCCGGCGTCGAATCCGCGCCGGGCCTGAAGGACGAGGCCCTCATCCGCGCCTTCATCGCCGCGGCCCGGCAGGCATGATCAGCTTCCGCCCGGCGCGGCGGTCGGATGTCGCCGCCGTGGTTGCGCTCCTGCGCGATGATCACATGGGCGCCGCGCGCGAAGCGGAGGGCCTCTCCCCTTATCTCGCGGCCTTCGACCGGATGGCGCAGGAGGGCGACAACCTCCTCATCGTCGGGGAGCAGTCGGGCCGCATCGTGGCCACGTTCCAGCTCACCTTCATCACCGGCCTGTCGCTCCGCGCCGCGCGCCGGGCCCAGATCGAGAGCGTCCGCGTGGCCGCCGACCTGCGCGGGCAGGGGATCGGGGCCGCGCTCATGGCCGAGGCAGACCGCCGCGCCCGGGCCGCGGGCTGCACCCTGATGCAGTTCACCAGCAACGCCAGCCGCAAAGACGCCCACCGTTTCTATGCGCGCCACGGTTTCACCCCGAGCCATACCGGGTTCAAGAAGCCGCTGGACTGAGGTTTTGCGCTGGAAAACCCCGGCGCGCTCGCCTATCCACGGGGGCGATCCATGCACTGGGAGGCCACGGCGATGAATGACCTTTTCAACTCCTTCATGACCGGCCCCGATGAAAAGGGCCGGTTCGGCGATTTCGGCGGGCGCTTCGTCTCCGAGACGCTGATGCCGCTCATCCTCGAGCTGGAAAAGCAATACGAGCACGCCAAGACCGACCAGAGCTTCTGGGACGAAATGGAGTATCTGTGGAAGCACTATGTCGGCCGGCCCTCGCCGCTCTATTTCGCCGAGCGGCTGACCGAACGGCTGGGCGGCGCCAAGGTCTATTTCAAGCGCGACGAGCTCAACCACACCGGCGCGCACAAGATCAACAACGTGCTGGGCCAGATCATCCTCGCCCGCCGCATGGGCAAGACCCGGATCATCGCCGAGACCGGCGCGGGGCAGCACGGGGTGGCCACGGCCACGGTCTGCGCCAAGTTCGGGCTGAAATGCGTGGTCTACATGGGCGCGCATGACGTCAAGCGCCAGGCGCCCAACGTCTTCCGGATGCGGCTTCTGGGCGCCGAGGTGATCCCGGTGACCTCCGGGCGCGGGACGCTCAAGGACGCGATGAACGATGCGCTGCGCGACTGGGTGACCAATGTGCGCGACACGTTCTACTGCATCGGCACGGTGGCGGGCCCGCACCCCTATCCGGCCATGGTCCGCGATTTTCAGGCGATCATCGGCAAGGAGGTGCGCGAGCAGATCATGGAGGCCGAAGGGCGCCTGCCCGATACGCTGATCGCCGCGATCGGTGGCGGGTCCAACGCGATGGGGCTGTTCTATCCGTTCCTCGATGACAAGGACGTGGGCATCATCGGCGTTGAGGCCGGGGGCAAGGGCGTCAACGCCAAGATGGAACACTGCGCTTCGCTGACCGGCGGGCGGCCGGGCGTGTTGCATGGCAACCGGACGTACCTTTTGCAGGACGATGACGGCCAGATCCTCGAAGGCTACTCGATTTCCGCCGGGCTCGATTATCCGGGCATCGGGCCGGAGCATTCGTGGCTGCATGATACGGGCCGCGCGCAATATGTCTCGATCACCGATGCCGAGGCGCTGGAGGCGTTTACCTTGTCGTGCGAGACCGAGGGGATCATCCCCGCGCTGGAGCCCTGCCACGCGCTGGCCCATGTGACCAAGATCGCGCCGGAACTTCCGGCTGATCACTTGATCGTGATGAACATGTGCGGTCGCGGCGACAAGGACATCTACACCGTGGCGCGTCACCTCGGCTTCGACATGGGCGACACCGAGGGGCGCTGAACGCGAGGGCTCCCATGGGGACGGGCGGGGCGCGCTCCCTTGCCCCGGTGGGCCATCCGCCACCGGCCTGACCTGCTGGGCTCAAGCCGGGGCCGGCCTTGTTGAGTGATCCGGCCCGGATCACGGCGGGCGCTCCCCAAAAAACCCTGCGCGGCGAGAAACTTTCGGCAGGCCAACGGGTTATGTTTTCGATGAGAGGACATAATCGAGGGTAGAATGTCGCGACCGACCATCTCCGAACGCCAGGTTCCCCCGCTTGACGAGCGCGCGCAGAGCCTCGAAATCTCGACCTATGTGCAGGGGCGCATTGCCCAGGATCGCCGCGAAAGCGCGGCCCCTGAGCGCGGTGAAGACCCCGCCAGAGACGCGCCCAAAAGCCGCTGAAACCGGCCCCGGGGCGAAAGCGTGAGCCCCCTTTTTTTCAAGAGTTCGAACCGCTTTGAGGCAACACTGCCTAGGCAACACTACGAATAGCTCGCGGAGCGCGATTCGCGTAGACCGGTGTCATCAGTTTCGTAACGAGTTCTCTTCTATAATCCGACGGGCATCCCCATTCCTGTCGCATAGTTTTACGAGTGCACAGTGTTCCGAGTGCATGTTGCGTCCTGTCCGTCTAGGGCAGGGCGCAATTTTTTTGTCCCGGGGGCGCTGTTTGCGAAACGGACTTGTTCTGCGCCTGCAAACCCGGAATAAATCGCGCGATGAAGTCGCTTGGTGTCATTCTCGCGCTGGCCCTGGCCGGTTTGCAGCTCTTCGCTGTGACCATCGTGGTGTTTTCCTCCTATTTCACCTCCGAGCGGACCCTGCTCAATCATGCCCGGACCCAGCTTGTCGACGCGGGCCAGAACGTGATCGAGCACACCAAGAGCTTCCTTGCCCCCGCCCGCAGCGCCGCCGAGCTCTCGACCGCGCTTGCGGAGAACGAGATCGTGCGGCGCGAGCAGCGGGCGTTGCTGGAGGGGCTATTGTTCGAGCAGTTGCGCGCCGCGCCGCAATTTGCCGGGGTCTATTACGGCGACGAGGAGGGCAATTTCGTCTATGTCTCGCGCAACGGGCCGGAGCGGTTCCTGTCCAAGATCGTCCGCGCCAACGCCGAGCTGCGCACCATCCTGCTCGACCGGAACACCGAGTTCGAGCTGCTCGCCGAGCGCCCCGACCCGACCGACACCTATGATCCGCGCACCCGGCCCTGGTACCAGTCGGCCAAGGGCACGCTGCGCAGCATCTGGACCGATCCCTACATTTTCTTCACCTCGCGCTCGCCCGGCATCACCGCCGCGACGCCGGTGATCGGGTTTGACGGGGTGGTGCAGGGGGTCGCCGGGGTCGACATCGAGATCCGCGAGCTGTCGAACTTCCTCTCTCGGCTGCGCATCGGGCAGACCGGGGCGGCCTTTGTGCTCAACCGCAACGGCGATGTGATCGCCCATCCCAATCCGGCGCTCCTGACCACGGCGGGCGAGGATGGTGCGCTGGAATTCCCCTCAATCGAAGAGATCGCCGACCCGCTCGCCCGGGCGGCGTTCGGGGACCGGCTGCGCTCGGACGGGACGGTGAACGCCCGCGAGGCGCAGTATGATTTCGTCTATGGCGGCGAGCGCTACGTGTCGCAGATCATGCCCTTTGGCCTTGGTGAGATACCCTGGACGATCGTGGTCTACGCCCCCGAGAACGACTTCATCGGGACGATCAAGGACAACCGCCGGCTCAACACGTTGATCGCCATCGGGATCGCGGCGGTGACGGGGCTTCTGGGGCTCGGGCTCGCCAACCGCATCCACGCGCCGGTGCGCGCCTTTGCCGTCCGCTCCAGCCTCGTCTCGCAAGGCGAGGTCGCCCCCGATGCGCCGATGCCGCGGACCTACAAGGAGCTGGAGAACGCCAACACCACGCTGGTCAACGAGATCTCGCAACGCAAGCGCACCGAGCGGGAATACCGGCTGACCTTCGATCTCGCCTCGCGGGGGATGATCTATCTCGACGAGATGACGGGGCGGATCTTGCGGCTAAATGCGCGCTTCGCCGAGATCTTCGGGGCGGACCCTGCTGACCTGGAGGGCCGCGCGTTTCAGTCGCTGCTCGCGACGGGCGAGGAGGACGTGGTCGCGCTGTTCGCCGCCAACGCGGGCGTGCAATCGGGTGTGAGCTTCAAGGCCGAGGCGCGGCGCTGTGACGGCGCCCCGATCTGGATCAACTTCACCGGCGTCTTCATCCGCTCGGGCGATGCGTGCGAGAGCTACGTGGTTGCCACAATCGATGACGTGACGCAGGCGCGGGTCTCGGAGGAAAAGATCGACGAGCTCAACCGCGAGCTGGCCCATGTGGCGCGCCAGCAGATCATGGGCGAGCTTGCCACCGGCCTTGCCCACGAGCTCAACCAGCCGCTCACCGCGATCACCCAGACGGTCGACGCCGCGCAATACATCGTCGAAAACCGCCCCGAAGACAGCGCCGAGGTCGCCAAGCTGCTGGGCGAGATCGACCAGCAGACCCATCAGGCCGCCGACATCATCCGCGCGCTGCGCGGCTTCATCCGCAAGGAGGACAACCGCGCCACCCGGTTCTCGATCAACGAGCTTCTCGAACAGGCGCGGCGCCTTGTGCTCTCGGAGGCGCGGCGCCAATCGGCCGAGATCCTGCTGCGCCCGGGGCCGGATGTGAAGGTCTCGGCGGTGCGGGTGCAGGTGGCGCAGGTGCTGGTCAACCTGCTGCGCAACGCGGTGGAGGCGATGGCCGAGGCGGGCAGCCCCGAGCGCAAGGTCGTGGTCAGCACGCGGCTCGGCGGCGACGATCTGACCATAGAGGTGGAGGATTCCGGGCCCGGCGTGTCGCCCGATCTGCGGCTCTTTTCCCAGTTCGAGACCACCAAGGCCGAGGGCATGGGGCTGGGTCTCTCGATCAGCCGGACATTGATCGAATCGAACGGCGGGCGCATCTGGTATGACAATTCCGAGCGCGGCGCGCGGTTCAGCTTCACCTTGCCGCTCAAGCCGGAGGATCCATGACCGAGCCCGCCACAGCCACCCCTGTCGTGTTCCTCGTCGACGATGACGAAACGATCCGCGTCTCGCTCGCCCGGGCGCTGGGTCTGCGCGGCTACCGGGTCCGTGCCTTTGCCTCGGCGCAGGCGTTTCTCGACGCCTATGACGGCAAGGCGCCGGGCTGCCTCATCCTCGACTACGGGATGCCCCAGATGGACGGGCTCGCGCTGCAGCGGCGGCTGATCGAGACCGATATCCGCATCCCGATCATCTTCATCACCGGCCATGGCGGCATTCCCGAATCGGTTCAGGCGATCAAGCACGGGGCGCTGGATTTCCTCGAAAAACCCTTCAAGCAATCGGTGCTGATCGAGCGGATCGAGGCGGCGATCGAGCTTGACCGGGTGCAGCGCGTCGAACATGCCGAATCCAGCGCCGCCCGCGCGCGCTTCGATGCGCTGACCGACCGCGAGCGTGAAATCGCGCGTTTCATGGTCGCCAACCCGGGCGCCAATTCCTCCAAGGACGTTGCCCGCCATCTCGACATCAGCCCGCGCACCGTCGATCACCACCGCGCGCGCATCCTCGAAAAGATCGGGGTCAACACCGTGGCCGAGCTGGTCGGTCTGGCGATGGAAGTGGACTTCGGCAAGGACGCGTGAGTCGCGCCCTTAGCGGAACTTGTCGACGAGCTTCTGCATCGGGCTGCGGGTGTCGGGGCCCGGCGCGTTCTGCGGTTCGGGTGCTTGCGGTTCGCGTGCTTGCGGTTCGGGCGCTGGATCCGGCCGGCCCGCGCCGCGCTCGGGCAGCTTGGTCTTGGAGGAGCGGGGCGGCGCGGTGCGCAGGGCGACCGCGTTCATGAACCGGCCCCCGTCGCCCGCCGCCAGCGCCGCCGCGCCATCAGAAGCGCCCCGGATCACATCGTCGAGCCAGCCCTCGTCGGCTTTGGCGAAATCGTGCAGCACGTAAGCCGCAACCCGGTCCTTGTGGCCCGGATGCCCGATCCCGAGCCGCACCCGGCCATAGGCCTCGCCGATATGACCGTGGAGCGAGCGCAGCCCGTTGTGGCCCGCATGCCCGCCCCCCTGCTTCACCCGGACCTTGCCCGGCGCGAGGTCGAGCTCATCGTGAAACACCGTCACGTCGCCCGGCTCGAGCTTGTAGAACCGCAGCGCCTCGCCCACGGACTGGCCCGAGCGGTTCATGAAGGTCTCGGGCTTGAGGAGCAGCACCCTTTCCGAGCCCAGCCGCCCCTCGGCGATCTGTCCCTGAAACTTCGCCTTCCACGGCCCGAAGCCGTGATCCTCCGCGATCCGGTCCAACACCATGAACCCGATGTTGTGACGATTGCGCGCATATTTGGCTCCGGGATTGCCGAGCCCCACAAAAATCTGCAAACCTGCCTCCGGTCCAGCCAGTTCCAGCCAGACATAGCCCCATCGCCCGCAGTACGACAAGGAGTGCCCGATGTATCTGACGATGAACCGGTTCAAAGTCCGCCCCGAAGCCGTCGAGACCTTCGAAGAGGTCTGGCGCAGCCGCGACAGCCATCTCAAGCAAGTGCCCGGCTTCATCGCCTTCCATCTGCTCAAGGGCCCCGAGCGCGACGACCACGTGCTCTATGCCTCGCACACCACCTGGGCCGATGAGGCCAGCTTCACCGCCTGGACCACTTCCGAGGCCTTCCGCGCCGCGCATCGGGGCGCGCGCAGCTCAGGCGATCTCTATCTCGGCCCGCCCGAGCTTGAGATCTTCGGCTCGGTGATTGAGCTGAGCTGATCCGGCCCCGGCCCGCGCACCACACGCGCGGGCCGTAGATGTTGATTCGACACAGCTTTCCACCTAAGGACAGATTGGGCGGAGGCCGCGCGGGCACTGGACTCCCCGTGTGCGGAATTTCCCCTCAGGCCGCCGCCCTGCGCAGGGATTACTGCGTCCGCCGTGTGTTGAGGATTGCTGATGAGTATTGATCAAGGCCTTGCCGTTGTCCTGTTTGCCGGCCTTCTGTTCAAGGCGGCGGGCTTTCTGGTCCGGGATGAGTTGGTCTTGCGGGCGCTGGTGGTGATCGGGATGGCCTGCGACATTGCCTTTTACACGCTTCAGCCCAATCCGATCCTGCATTCGATCCTGACCAATGGGTTCCTGACGGCGATCAATCTTCTGCTGATCGTGCTGATTGTCCTTGAGCGGACGACGCTGAGCATGTCCGATCGCGAGAAGGCGCTCTTTGCCGCCTTTCCCACCCTGCGCCCGGGCCAGTTTCGCCGCGTGGTCCGCCATGCGCGCTGGCATCGGGCCGAGGCGCAGGCGCAATTGATCGATGAGGGCGCACCGGTCGAGCGGCTTTTCTACATCCAGTCGCCCCGCTTCGAGATCGAGAAACAGGGCCAGCGCTATTCGGCCGAAGGGCCGGCCTTTGCCGGCGAACTGGTGTTCCTCAAGGGCGGGCTGTCCTCGGCCTCGGTCTGGGTCCCGGCAGGGAGCGACTACATCAGCTTCGACAGCGCCGCCCTGCACCGGACGATGGCGCGCTCGGTTCCTCTGAGCAACGCGATGATCGCGCTCTTCGGCGAGGATCTCGCGCGCAAGGTCGCCAATTCGGTGCCGCTGCCCTGCCCGCCGCCGCAGGATCCGCCGCCCACCTCGCCGAGCCCCGCTCCCGAATTCGAACAGGCGGGCTAGGTTTGCCGCCCCTCGGCCCGGAGCGCCGGTCGTGGCGGGCCTTGCGGGGCGGCGTCTCGGTCGCCCGGCTGACAGCGGCGCTCGGGGCCGCGCTGACCCTCGCCGCGGTGCTCCTCTGCGGGGCGGGCTGGCCGCTGGCGGATCGCGCGCGCGAGGCGGTCTTCGACAGCTACCAACGCGCCGCGCCCCGGCCCTATGACCCCGGCGCCCCGGTGCATGTCATCGACATCGACGACCGCGCCCTCGCGCTCTATGGCCAATGGCCCTGGCCCCGGACATATCTCGCGGCGCTTGCGGACAAGCTCTTTGCCCATGGCGCGGTCGCGGTCGGCTTCGACATGCTCTTTGCCGAGCCCGACCGGACCGGCCGCGTGGAACGCCCCGGCCCGGATCTCTCCCCCGCCGCGCCTCTGCCCCTGCCGAGCCCGCCGCCGCCGGACAATGACGCGCGCCTTGCCCGCGCCATCGCCGCGGGTCCGAGCGTGCTCGGGCTGGCCGGATCGTCAGGGCCGGTCGAGGCGGGTGCGCCCCCGCGGCCCAAGGCCGGAATTGCGGTGACGGGTGAGACAGCCGGCGCCGCGCTCACGCGCTTTCCCGCCGCCCTGCCGCTGTTGCCGGCGCTTGGCGAGGCCGCGTCCGGGATCGGTCTGATCAGCCTCGGGGCAGGCGGAGACGACACCCTGCGCGCCGTGCCCATGGTCGCGGATCTGGGCGGTGTGCTTGTCCCGGCGTTCTCGGCGGAGCTTTTGCGCGTGGCGCAGGGCGCCGGCGGCTATGTGCTGCGCACCAGCGAGGCCTCCGGCGAAGGTGCGGGCGGTGCGGCGGTCGCGGCGGTGGCGCTGCGGGTCGGGGCGGCCGAGATCCCGCTTTTGCCCGATGGGCAGCTCCGTCTCTACCTCGCCGGCCACCGCGATGCGCGCCTCACCTCAGCTGCCGATCTGCTGCAAGCGCCCGCGCCCGACGCCGCCATCACCCCGCGCCTTGAGGGCCGGATCGTGCTGGTGGGGGCCTCGGCGACGGGCCTTGGCGATCTGCGCAGCACCGCGCTCGGCGCCCGCGTTCCCGGCGTGATCGTCCATGCGGAGATCATCGAACAAATCGCCGCCGGAGCGTTCCTGCGCCGTCCCGACTGGGCGCGCGGGGCCGAGGTCGCGGCGATCCTGCTCGCGGGTCTTCTGGTCACGCTCGCGCTCGTGGCTGGCCGGCCGCTCCTTGCCCTCGGGCTCCTGCTCGGCACCGCCGGCGCCGCCATCGGCGGGAGCCTCTGGGCCTTCGCCGGCGCGCGGCTCCTGCTCGATCCGCTGTTTCCCGCGCTCACCGCCGTCGCGATCTTCCTGCCCGGCGCGGCGCTCGGCTTCGCCGCCAAGGATCGCGCCCGGCGCCGGGTGCGCGCGCGCTTTGCCTATTTCCTGCCGCCGGGCCTTGTGGACCAGATCGCCGAAGACCCGGAGGCCAGCCTGACGCCGCAGGGCGCGGAGCGCGAGCTGACCGTGCTCTTTGTCGATATTCGCGGCTTTTCGGCCCTCACCGAAGCCATGCCGCCCGCCGATGTGTTGCGCCTTGTGAACACCTATCTCTCGGCGGTGAGCGATGCGCTTGTCGCCACCGGCGCGACCATCGACAAGTTCATGGGCGACGCGGTCATGGCCTTCTGGAACGCGCCGCTGCCGCAGCCCGATCACCGCGCCCGCGCGCTCGGGGCGATTGGCGCGCTGGAGGATGCCCTGGCCCGGATCAACGACACGCTCATGGCCCAGGGCCTGCCCGCGCTCGACATCGCCATCGGGGTCAACACCGGGCCCGCCTCCGTCGGGCTCATGGGCTCGCGCGACCGGCTCTCCTATACCTGCGTCGGCGACAGCGTGACGCTCGCAGCACGGCTCGAAGGGCTCACCCGGCTGTACGGCACGCGCTCTTGCGTCGGCCCCGAGAGCCTCGCCGGGATGCCCGATACACTGATCGCGGTGGAGCTTGACCGGATCGCGGTGAAGGGGCGGAGCGCGGCGCAGCCGGTCCATGCGGTGCTGCGTAGAAGCCCCGAGGCCGAACGGCTGGCGCAGGCGGTGGCCGAGGCCCGCGCGGCCTATGTCGCGCGCGACTGGGATGGGGCGGAGGCCGCGTGGCGCGGGCTCTCGGCCGAGGCGTTGGAGGGCCGGCCGCTCGCGCCCCTCGCGGCAGAGTACCTCGCCCGGATCGCGCGCCACCGCGCGGCCCCGCCCCCCGCCGATTGGGATGGCAGCAACCGCGCGCAGGCCAAACGCTAACCGCCCATTTCGGCGAGGCAATCCGAGAGATTTCCGCCGAAGAACTCGTCCACAAAGTCGGGAGTACAGGTGTTGGTGTAGCCCTCCGACGGCCCGTCCTCGGGGCCGTCCATCGCCCCCGCACCGGCACCATTGGGCAGCAGGACCTCAAGCTCCCGGCGCAGAATGCCCTCGTCGAACGCATCCAGATCGTAGCGCTCGCCCTTGCTGGACAGCGGCGCGCCGCCTGGAGGGGCGAGCCCCGCGATGCCCGTGCCCGTCGCCGCTCCGGCCGGGGGGGCTGCGCCGACCACCGGCGCGCCGTCGATCCGCGCCAACGCCCGGGCCAGCGCCGTCGGGCTGACCGTGCCGCGATAGCCGGTCTCGTCGAGCACCCCGCCGCGCCGGTTGGTGCAATGCGCGGGCGCTGCGGCCGGGGTGAGGCATAGCTGGTCGCCGGCGATGAAGATCGCGGTGCTGCGCCCGTCCTCGATGAAGACCAGCGCCGAGCTGCCGCGGATGCCGATGGTGGCGGTGGGCGTGGTGATTTCGGCCGGTTGCGCCCGCGTGGCCTTGCCGCCGATGAAGCGCAGCGCGCCGCGCGCGAGCGTCAGCCCCACCGCGCCGCTGCCGCGCGCGGGATCATAGACGAACCGGTCGAGCACGATCTCGGTCGAGGGCGCGATGCTCAGCGTTGTCTCGTCGCGAAAGAGCAGCTGGCCGCGCCCGGTTGCGGAGGTTGTGATCGTCTCGTCGGCCACGACCCCGGCACCGGGAGAGAGCGCGCGCGCCGTGGCCCCGGGGGGCGCCCCGCGCAGGCTCGGGGTCTGGGAGGCGACCTTGCCGATGTCCTGCGCCGCGAGGGGGCTGGCGAGACAGAGCGCGAGGCCGAGGGACCGGGTCAGGCGGGTGAGGCATTGGGCGATCATCAGAACGTCCTCCCGATCAGCAGGCCGAAGACCGGCGTTATGTCGTCATGAGCGGAAAGGCTGGAGTCGCGCTCCACGCGCCGCGCGCTGGCCTCCACGAAGAGATCGCCCCGGAGCGGGGTCCGGACCGAGAGGCCGGCGGCGCTGAGGCGATCCTCGCGCCCGCCCGGTGTTTCGAAATAGTCGATCTGGTCGAGCTGCACAAAACCGGTGAGCCGGACCGGGCGCGCGCCGGGCCCGGATCCCAGCGAGAGGCTGTGGTCGAGCGCGGCGCGGGCGCCGGTGGTCAAGCGGCTGCTCGCGGCGTCGTCCCGCTCCGCGTGGCTGCGGCGGAGGGTGAGGCGCAGGGCCGTGCGGGCGGTCGGGCGGAACGTGATCCCGGCCAGAGCCGACCAGCTTCGCGCGTCATCCTCGCCGGCGACGCGGCCGATGTTGAGATCGGCGAAACTCGTGAGCCGCGCGCTGTGGGCGTTCATGTAGAGCAGGCCGAGGCGCAGGGCGGTCTCGTCCTCGCCATCGCCGTCGCGGCTGAAATCCGCCGCCACGTAGGGCCGGAGCTTCGCGCCATAGGCCAGACCGTCGAGGCTCAGGACCGGGCCCGTGCGCAGCGCCAGCACCGCGCCACCGGATGCAGTGTCCGCGCCCGAACGTGTGGCGCGGGCGAGCAGGTCGGTCTGCCAGTGGTTGGCGTTGGCGCCACCGAGATCGCGCAGCCAGCGCAGGTCGAGCTGGAGCGCGCCGCCGATGCCGTCCTCGCCGCCCACCGCCGAGACCCCGAGCCCGACGCTTCCGGAGAGCTGATCGCGCGCGCCGCGCCGGGCGATCCGGGCGAGGTAGTCGTCGATCTCGGCCTGCGCTGCCGCGCTCTGGCCGGGGGCTGCGCGGACGATGCGGAAGTGATGCGCGGCGATCTCGTTGCTGCCGAGAGCGAAATAGGCGACGGCGAGCTCGGTGCGCGCGGCCACGTGGGCGGGCGCGATGTCGAGCAGACGCTCAAGCGTCGCCACGGCCGGTTCGATATCGCGCATCGCGATTGCCGCGCGGGCATAGCGCATCATCGCGGCCGGATCCCCGGGGGCGGCATAGACCGCCTGAAACGCCGCCTCGCGCTCCGCGTCGAGATCCGCCAAATCCGCCTGCGCCGCGCCCCCGACACATAGGAAAACCCCCAGGGCCGTCGCTTGCGCCGCCCGCAAAAAATCTCTCATTTCAAAATTCCAAACACCGTTAACCAAAGGTAAACGGACCTTAGGCCGCGCCCTGCCGCGCTGTTAAGCAAAAACTGCGCGCGCCCCCCGGAAGGTCGGGAAAACCCGACCCTGGGGGCCCCGATACGGCGCGAGAGCGGCTCAGCCCTTGGGCGTCCGGGTGCGCGCGCCCGGTTTGGTGGTGGCTTTGCCGGTGCTGCGGGTCGCGGCTTTTGCGCGGGTCAGCTTGGTTTGGGTGGGCGCGCGCGTGGAGGCCTTCGTGGCGGTTTTGGTGGCTGCCTTTGTCGCGGTCTTGGCCTTTGTGGTGGCTTTTGCCTTGGTCGTGGTCTTGCCGGTCGTTTTCCCGGAGCTCGCCTTTCCGGGCGCGATCCTGGTCAGGTCGATGCGCGCCTGTTTGAGCTCGGCCAGTGCGCTCTGTTCGGATTTGATCGCCGCATCATACCGCGCCAGTGCCGTGGCCTTCTCCGTCTCCAGCGTCTTGATCCGCGCGGCGATGCGCGCTTCCTGCTGGTCGTTTACGGCGCCGAGGCGGGCCTGAAGCGTCTTGGCGGTCGGGACCTCCTTGAACCGGGCATCGAGCCCGTCGAGGATCTTGGTCCGGTCTCGGATAAGTTTGGTCACGCTCATGGCGGCATTCCTTTCGGGTCTCAGATCTGACGGTTGAAATCGGCCTCGTTGACCGGGAAATTCGGGTCCTGGGCGAAGCCTGCGCTGGTGATGTTGCCGACCATTGTGCCGGTCATGTTGCGCATGTTGATCGAGGGGATGAAGCGCTCCTGCGCCTTGACCTGATTGCCCATGACGACCCCGGCCGAGCCGGTGAGGATCACGGTCGCGTCACTGTCCGCCGCGTCCCCGGGCCCGGCGTGGAGGCAGTAGTTGTGGTTGAAGAACACCCGCTCGAAGCGCAGCCGGATCGTGTCGTTGAGGTCGGTCTGGCGCAGTTCCACGAGCGCCGACTGGCCCTTGCCGATGAACTTGTTGTTGGTGATCTGGCAGGGGAAGCCGAAGGCGAGCCGCCGGTCCGAGACCGGGATCGAGATCTCCAGAAGGCCCTGAAGCTGGAGCGCGCGGTCCTCGCGCCCGTCGGGCAGATCGGCGATGTTGGAATAGGTCACGGTGTTGGCGTCGATCCGGCTCTCGAGGATCAGCGCGCCGCGGATGCCCGCGACCGCACTGCCGTTGGGCGCGCCGTCCAGCGGCAGGCCGGTGTTGAGGATCTCGTTGCCCTCCACCTCCCAATCGCCGAGCACCATGATCCCGCCGATGGCGCAGGCCGCGCCGCCGCTCCAGCCGACATTGCCGAACCGGTTGCCGCTCAGCTTGGTCTGCGCCACCGTCAGCAGGGTGAGCGCGCCGAACATGGCGATGTTGGTGAGGGCGTTTTGCGCGATGGTGGGCTGGGTCTCGGTCGCGGCGACGATGCCGAAGGCGCAATCGGTGATCGTGTTGCCCGCGCAATGCAGCAGCCGCCCGCCGGTGGCGAAGATGCCGCCCCAGGCCTCGCGGATCGAGTTGTCGGTCACGCGCGGGCGTGTCGCGCCGTCGAGCATGATCCCGGGCAGGATGGTGCGCCCCGGGCTCGCGTCGATCTCGTTGCCGGAAATCTGGATGTCGGTCACCTCGCGCGCGACGATCCCCGCCGTCACATCGCGAAGGCTGTTGCCGGTCACGGTAATCTGGCGGGTGAGGTGGGGCGTGTCCTCTTCGGGGCCGATGAAGATGCCTGTGTTCTCGCCGTCGTCGTCGGCGTTGAGGTCCACCTCGATGAGGTTGCGTGTGATCTTGCCGCCGGTGCCGCTGTAGCGGATCGCGACGCGCGCGCCCCCGGCGAGGTAGAGGCGGTTGGCGTCGATCACCGTGTCGCCCGCGCCGCTGTCGATGCCGAAGAAGCGCGCCGCCCCGTCGCCGGTGACCGGTTGCAGGGCCATGCTGATCTCGTTGCCGCTGACCGTGCTGCCTGCCGCGAGAGAGCCGCGGTTCGCGCCGGTGGGATCGTCGTTGACGCTGATCCCGGTGAGCGCGCCGGCGATGCGGTTCTGGCGCAGGTGGACGGGGCCGGTCGCGCCGCGCGCGGTGATGCCGAACTGGCCGGGGATCTGGGGCCCGCCGAGGGTCATCGCGTTGCCCTCGACCGTGATTTCATCGCAGCGCGAGAGCATCGCCACGCCGATCGCCACCCCGGCGAAGCGGCTGTCCAGCAACGCGACCTCGCTGCACCCTGAGAGCAGAACGCCCACCGAGCCCGCCTCGTCCGGCGCGCGCAGCACGCAGCCGGTGAGCCGCACGCCGGCGCAAAGCTGCATCTCCACGAGGCCGCTTCCGGTAGTGTTCGCGCCGTCTTCGGGGCGATGCTCGAAGGCGATCTTGTCGATGTCGATGCCGACCGCCCCGGTCAGGCGCAGAACCGTCCCACCGCCCAGGCGCCGCACCGTGACGCCCCGGCTCTCGCCGCGCAGCACGATGTTGGGCGTCTCGATCCGGAGGGCCTCGCGGATCTCGTGCAGCCCCGGCTTGAGGCAGACGCAGCCGCCGAAATCATCCGGCAGGCTGTCGATCGCGGCCTGGATATCCTCGCCCGGCGAGACCACGACCGTGCAGCAGCAGGCGCCGCCAAGGTCGATCGGATCGCGGCAATCGGAGAGGACCGGGCCGAGCCATTCGCCGTCGTCCGCCTCGACGAGCGCGAGGCGGCAGCGGTGGTGATGCGTGTCCTGCGGCGGGGCGGCGTCGAGCGCTTCGACGGAGTTGTCCGCATAGCGCGCAACGAAGGTCCAGCAGTCGTTGATCCGCGGGGCCTCGCCGGTGGGCGCGATGTCGAGCGCCGCCTCGACCCCGTCTTCGAGCGCGATGAAGGTCCCGTCGGCGGGCGCGGGGATGAGCCCGCTGGCGCCCGGCGCATCGAGATCGACGATGAGCGCGCCGTCATGGTCGCGGATCTGGCCGCTCTGGTCCCAGCGGCGCAGGATCGGCTGGAGGCTTGCGTCCACGTCCGGCCCGGCGCCGTCGAGGCGGAGCGCGCCGGCGGGCAAAGGGTCTTCCAGTGTGATCGTGTTGGCGGGATCGTCCACCGAGAGCACCCGCGCCATCGTCCCGGGTTGCTCGGCGAGGACCCGCGCCTCGTCGGTGATCTCGACCCAATCGCCCGGGTTGAAGCGCAGGAAATCATCCTTCGCGACCTCGACCACTTCGAGCACATCCCCCTGTGGCTGGCTCAGGATCCGCGTCGCGATGACCCCGTGGCTGCGGGAGAATTTCATCAGCGGTGTGCCGTCCTCGTCGAAATCGTGCAGGCAGTAGAGATAGCTGCGGTTGTCGATCCCGCGGAAGGCCGCGCCGGGGGGCAGCAGGCACGGATCGCTCGCGGCCTGAGCCGGGTCCGCGCGGGTGGTGAGCCGCGCGCCGGAGGGGGCGATCAGCTCGGGCCAGCCGGGGATATCGTCATCGGGCGTCGCGCAATCGACGCCCTCGGGCAGGGGGCCGAAGCTCTTGACCTGCCAGACCGTCTGGCGCCGGGCGAAGGTGTCGACCGGGATCGCCGGATCGAGGATCGTCGCATCCTGAAGCGCGGTCACGTCGCGCTGCCAGACGTCGAGATAGATCAGGTGCCGCCCGCCCTCGGGCGCGTCCGGCGCCGCGCCGGGCCGGTAGGGCTGGGCGTCGAAGGCCACCGGCCCGTCGCGACGCGCCTCGGAGAGCACCGGATCGAAGATCCGCGCCTCCGCGCCGAAGAACTCCGCCACATGCCCATCGACGTAGTACCGCCCCGGTCCGACGAAGAGCGCCCCGCCCGCGACGGTGATCTCGAAGGAGGTCGGCCAGGCGGCGGGATAGCCGCAGCGCCCGATGAGGTCGGTCATCAGCGCGCGCAGGCGCCGGTCGACCAGGGTGCGATCCTCGTTGACCGGCGCATCGGTCGCCACGCGGCCCTGCATCGTGGTGGTCCAGGCGGTGTTGCGCGCTGGATCAAAGGTTTTCCGGCTGATGTCGATGGTCATCTGTCCCCCTCCTGCCGCGCCGTGCCGCTCGGGCGGGCGCTTATATGGGTGCTGCAATCACGTTTCATGATGAAATCCGGCGTCCATGCCGCTTGGTAGAAATTCGTCGAGCCGCGCGCGCAGGTTGCTCTCCCGCTGGGGCTGGTGGATGTGCTGCCACGCGCCCATCTCGCTCTCGTCATCGGCCCCGGTGCGGATCTCGCGCGGGGCGGCGGTGAGGAGCTGCATGTAGCCCGCCCGGCCATAGCGGCGCTCTGTGAAACCGGGGCGGAGCGGCGCGGTCACGCGGCGCAGGATCGCGGCCTCCTCGGCGGGGCTCAGCATCGGGTTGGCCTCCTCGGCGGCGGCCAGGGCCTGTGCGCGTGCAAGGCTCGGCTGGCAGCGGTAGCGGCGCGGCACGCGCGCGCCGGGCGGGATGTAGCTGAACCGGGCGCAGCCGGTCTGGGTGTCCTGGGCCGCGATGGCGATGTCCCACGGATCGCCGGGGGCGAGGGCCGCGTCGAGCAGGCTGTTGGAGACGAGCGTGAAGACCCGCGCCGAGATCTTGCCGATCACGGTGCATTCCCGGAGGCTCACCCGCGCGGCGGGGCTGGTCCCGTCCGGGGCGGCGAGCGCGATGTTCTCGCGGGCGGTGGCGTCGATAATGCTGTCGGTTGCGGTGAGGACCGTGCTGGGGTGGCAGCGGATTCCGCCCAGAATGCAGCGGTCCAGCTCGACGATGACATTGGGTGCCTCGATGATGAGCGAGGGCGCGGCGGGCTGGTCGGGCGTGCCGTTCGCCTGCGCGGTGATCCCCGGCAGGAGCGTCACGTGGCGCAGGGTGAGCCGCCTGAGCGCGTTGGCCCCGTCGTCCGGCACGATGAGCGCGCCGCCCGCGATCAGCAGGCCGTTCAGGGTGATCTCGGCCTCCGCCGCCCCGGTGAGCGCCATGTCGGCCCCGAGCGACAGGGTCGGGCGCTGGCCGTTGGCGGCGCGCAGCTCCAGCCGCTGATCCTCGGCAATGTCGATGGCGACGGCACCGGAATAGGTCTCGCTGTCGGTGATCTCCACCGCGCCGCCGGTGGCCACCTCGGTCAGCTCGGCCTGCAGATCGCCGGCAGCATCGACGGGCCGCAACGGGCTCAGCGCCTCGGAAAACCCTGCTGCCCGCTCATAGGCGCCGCCGCCCAGATCGCCCATCAGCGCGGTCTGCGCCTCGACCTCGACCAGCTCCGGCGCGGGCGCGTCGGCGGGGGTGTTGATCCGCCCGAGAACCGGATCGATCGCGACGACGCCATCCGGCGCATGGGCCCAGCCGCCGCCCGCATCCGAGAGGTTGCACACGCGCAGGCCCGAGGGCGGCACCTCGTTCCCGTCGACCCAAATTCGAAAGGCGCGCGGGGTGAACGCGGCGAGATTGGCCGCGAGGTGCCGCCGCTCCAGCGGGATCGGCAGGTTGACGGCGCCCGCGAGCGTGTCCGTCCCGGTCTCGCTTTCGGGGAGGTTGAAGAGCCGGGTGTCGAGGCCCAGCGGATGCACGGTGAAACGCCGCGCACCGCGCACGAACGCCCGGTGGCGGGGCCAGGCATCGGGGCGCAGCCGCCAGAGCGCGATGCCGATGTTCTGGACATTGTGCCGCCCCTCGCCGAGCGGGATGCGGCCGGTGTCCACGGTGTAATGCGCGCTGTCAAACGCGCTGCCGAGCGCCTCCAGCCGGGGGACGCGGCGCATGTCGAGCGCGCCGTGGGCCTCGGGGCGGATGTGGTTCATGAATTGCGGGTGCGCAAGCAGTTGGAAATACTCGGTCACCTTGGCGGGCCAGTTCGTGGCCCCCCGCGCGACCTCTTCCAGCGCCGCCGCCGTGCCCTTGGCGCGGGTGAGGGCGATCCACCGCCCCACCAGAGCGCGCTGGCTCACCGGGCCGACGTCATGCACCGGCCGGTAGCCCACCAGCGCCCCGAGATAGGGCACGAGCCAGTCCTCGCAGGTCTCGATGAACTGGTTGTCGTAGAGCCGGTCGGCCTCCTCGAAGAGCGTGTCGCCCTGCTCGCCAAGGAGCGCCAGAAGCGCGCGCAGGGCCTCGCCCGTCTCCGCATCGCGGGCGCGCAGGATCTCGGGCAGCGCGGCATAGAGCCAGTCGCCGGAGGGCATGGGCCGGGTCATGAGAGGACCTCCAGGTAATCGAGTGGTTCGGGGTGCAGCATCAGAAGCTCGGCGCCCTGCGCGGGCCCTGCGCTGTCGGCGTGGAGCACCTCGCGCCGCTGGGCTGCCGCACCGCGATAGAGCCGGTCGAGCGTGACCGCCTCGACACCGGCCACGCCCTGCATCACGGTGATGACCTCGGAGGCAAAGACCGGGGCGGAGAAGGCGCGCGCTTCGAAGGCGTAGGCGGCGCGCAGGGCGGCCTCGACCGCGGCGAGCACGTCATCGGCGATGTAATCGGGGTGGGGTTTGACCTTGGCGGCGAGGCGGAAGTAGCGGGGCCGGAAGCTCCGGAGGCGGAAGCGCGCGAAGGGCAACCCATCGGCGGTCAGCGCATCGCGCAGTGTGGTGTGGAGCGTGGTTTCGGGGGGCAGTTCGGCGGCCTCTTCGCCCGCGACGGTCACGACCACGCCGGGCTTGATCGCGCCGGGCAGGCGGACCCACTCGGCCCGGGCCTTGGCGATGCCAGCGTAGGACCGGCTGTAATCCTCGAAATCCGACAGCGAGACCACGCGCCCCAGCGTCCGCAAGCTCATCGGCAATTCGCTCCGCAGCGCTTCGGCGCTGGCCGGATCGGCCCCGCCCTCGGTGGCGAGCGGGTTTTCGACCCCGTCGAGCCCGAGCGGACGGGTCATCAGGATGTTGAGCTGGCCCGCCTCGACGCGCCCCTCCAGCCCGAGCCCGGTGCGATAGCTGACCGAGATCGTCTCGGCCCCCTTGGCCGGGCTCGCCGCGAAATCGGGATTGCCGAAGCCCACCGTCGCCACGCCCTCGGGGTCGGTGGTCAGGGTGAAGCCGCGCAGGTTCGGCTGGGGGTCGAGGAAGTCGGGGACGCGGTCCCACCGCACGCCGTTGACACGCAATGTGAGCTCCGGGCGCACCCCTCCGGCGACATCGGCGCTTACATGGGTGAGCGGCTTTTGCCGCAGGGTGAAGCTCTGGAACCGTTGGCCCGGATCGCCGCCGCCGAGGATCTCTTCGGTGGTCTCGCCATGGTTGGCCGCGGCGACATTGGCGTTGATCCGCAGGGCCGTCCTGTCGAAATCCTCGCGCAGCGGTGCGCTCAGGGTGAGCTCGGTGGTCCCGCCCGCGCGGATCTGGTGCTCCACCCCGGCGATCTCGACCAGCCGGGTGATCGGCGCGGCGAGCCCATCGGCGAATTGCCCGCGCAGGAAGATCTTCTGGCCGTTCTGCAACCCCGGCGCCCAGGTGTCGAGCGCAAGCTGGGTCTCGCCGGCTCGGAGCGGCGTGCGCAGCGGGCTGCGCGGCAGGTCGATCCACTCGGAGCCCGCGTGGATCGTCGTGCCGCGGGTGGAGAAGCTGCCGAAGCCCGCGGCGCTGTGGAGCGTGAGCCGCGTGACCTTGCCGGTGATCGCGAATTCCGAGAGCGAGACCTCGCCCGTATCCTCGATTCCGTAGACGCCCCAGCTTGCCCCATCGCGCAGAACCGCGTAGCCGCCCGCGCCGATCTCCTTGATTACCCGGTCGAGATAGACCGCGCCGTCGCCGTCTTCGAGCACCGTAAGCGATGCGTCGGCCCACTCGGCCGCGCTTGCATCGTGGTAGGGGGCGGGGTCGAACCCGTCGATGAAGACGTTGCCAGCGCTGTCCGAATTGTAGCGCGGCACGTCTCCGGTCAGCGAGGGGGGAAGCGTGTCGAACGCCGGGGCGGCGTTGCCGAAGGCGCCCGCAGCTTCGCGAAAGACGAGGATCCGCGGCGGCGTCTCGGCCAGACCGCGCAGCGGGTCAAACAGCGCGGCTTCGCTGAGCGCCTCGGCCTCCAGCAGCTCGGTCAGCGCGCCGGCACTGAGCGTCTGGCCAAGCTGCGCGGCAAGGACCGGGGGCAAGACGGGCGCCGTGGGGGCGGGCGGGGCTGTGGCGGCCTGCTCTCCGGGGTCTGTGGCGAGCGGGTCGATCTCGAGCCGGGTGAGGTCCACCGCGCCGGGATCGGCGGCGATGTCGGCGGGCTCCAGCACCACGGCGCGGATGAGCGCGAGCACCGGCGCGCCATCCTCGGCAAAGAAGACAAGCGCATCGCCGGGCACGAGCCCGGTCGAGAGGCCCGAAAGGTACAGCGTCCGGGTGGCGGCGGTGAGCGTCTGGACCGCGCCCTGCTGGGGCCGCATGGCGTTCCAGGCGGGCCGGGCCGGAATGGCCTCGGTTGTCTCGAAGATGACCGGGCTTTCATCGGGGCCCGGCGTGCTCTGGACCTTGATGCCCGAGGGCAGCGTCGTGGATTGCGGCGCGCCGGGCGTGGTGCTCATGGTGAAGGCGAGCGTGGTCTCTGCGGCGGCGCCCGGGTTGGGCCGGTAGCCGACAAGCGCGGCGAGCTGGTGCAGCGACCAGAGCTCGCCCGCCGTGTCCAGCAGCGTCTCTGAGGTGAGGCGATTGGCATAAAAGCTCAGCACCTCGCCACTCACGGCCCAGGCATCGAGCAGCGCGATGGAGAAATCGCGCCCCGGATCGCGGGTCTTGAGATCGGCAAGCGGGCCGTACTCGGCCGAACTCAGCCGGGCGGTGAGCGTCTCGTAGTAGGCCCAGTAATCGCCCGCGCGGGCGTCAATCGCCGAGAGGCCGGGGCGCTGCCAGCTCGCGCGCGGGGTCGAGACGGTGATCCCGTCGCAGGCGTCGCAAAGGCTGTGGGTCTCGCGCATCAACGTCCTCCCGTCATCTCAAACCGCAAGACGCCGTTGCCGGGGCGGCTTGGGTCATTGTCGAGCCGCGCGATTTCGCGCCGGCCGAGCTCCAGCTTGCGGGCCTCGAGCCCCGAGCTGCCCGCGTCTCCCATCCGCCGGAAGCGCGTGACCGAGACGGCGCGCACCCCCTCGACCGATTGCGCCAGCGCGATGAGCGGCGAGAGGTAGACCGTCTCGCCGAAGCGCATCCGGTCGGGGTGAAAGGCGCCGAGTGTGCCGTCGGGGAGGGTGCGGTTGGAAAAGCGCGCGAGCACCGCGGCCTTGACCTGCCCGCGCAGGTAGTCGCCGCAGACGCAGACCGTCATGTCGATCTCAAGCCCCACGTCGATCGGCCCCTCGACCTCCAGATCGCGCCCCGCCATGCGGTAGCGCTCCATGTGGGCGCGCAGGTCCGTCTCGAACTCCGGCGTGACCGGGCGGCCCCCGCGGCGATCCACGGTCATGAGCGAGGTGAGCCAGGAACCGGTGTGCATGATGTCGGTGACGCTGCCCTGAATCGGGCCTTCGGGCGGGGTGAAGCGGCGGGCCATGTCGTCATGGTCGGCGCGGGTGACGGCGCGGTCCTGCCGGCGGAAGGCGAAGGGCGCGCGGCGTTTCATCTCGGCGACGCTTTCCGGCATCCGCCCGCCGGTGCCCGGCGTCATGTTGCGCAAGGCGGCGATCTCGGCGACATCGCTGCGGATATGAGCGAGCTGATCGGCGCCGATATTGCCGCGCGGCCCGAGCCCGACGCGGTAGCGCGCGGTGAACGCGGTCCCGGCGTTGGGCCGCATCCCGTTCACGTCATCGCCAAAGCGCAGGGTCGCGCGGCCGTTTGTCTCGACCTCGGGGACCACGTCGCGCGCGGTGGCGTCGCTGCCCAGAAGGTCGCGCCGGGCGGTGTAGGGCCGGGTCGCGCCGCCGGACGTGGCCTCCAGCGTGAGCGCAGGCTGCGGCGCGCCGGGGGCGGCGAGCAGGGCCGTGGCGCCGGCGCCCGGATCGAGCGGGGCGGCGAAGCTGAGCGGGATCTCGGCGAGCACGGGGGCGAAGCGCGGCGTGATCCGCTCGGCCTCCTCGGGGGCGCAGAGCGTCTCGGTGCAATCGCGCGTCGCGGCCTCGGCGAGCGCCCGGGGGCCGCGCCCGGGGGCCCAGCTGCGCGTCGGGGCGGGCACTGTGCCGAGGTCCTCGTCCGCCACGGTGCGCCCGTGGTCCGCGAGAAAAACATTGCCGCGCGCAACCGAGACATGGGGCAGGAAACGGCTGCCGAACCGCGCATCCGTTTCGGCCGAGAGGCAGAGCGGGCGGGCGAGCGCATCGTCCGCCATCCATTCAATCTCGGTGATCTCATCGCCGGTGACCGGGTCGGTCAGCGGCACGCCGGGGCTCTCGAAGGCGCGGACCTCGCTGAGCCGGACGACCGGGCGGTTGGCGCGGTCGCGGTCGGCGGGGTTGCCGGTGCGCGGGCCGACGACTTCTTCGAAGGCGAGGAAAAGGGCGGGGGCGAGATCGGGGTGGTGGCCCGCGAGCGTCGCGGCGGTCGCCCCGGCGGGCAGGGCGCAGCGCTGGTCGGACCAGGTGTAGAACCGCAGCTCGTTGTGGTCGGCAAACAGCGCCTCGAGCGGGGTCAATGCCTCGAAGACGATGGGCGCGCGGGCGAGGATCTCCGGGTCCGCAGGCAAGCGCAACGGCTGGCCCGAAAGCCGCGTTGTGAGCGCGGTGCCGACCGGGATGACGGGCTCGAAACCCGGCCCGGCGGGGGCGGCATCCGCGCGCGCCTCGATGTGAACGAAGAGCCGCGCGGTCTGCCCCTCATCAAGGTCATAATCCACCAGCTTGCCGAGCCGCCGCGCCGAGATGCGCGATTGCAATGTGGTGATATAGGCCTCCGAATGGCCTGCGTCCTGAGCATAGGCGACGCGGTCGGCGAGGACCGAGAGCGCCTCGATGACGGCCATCTTCTGGTCCACGGGGTGCGGCGCGGGCACGTCCGGCTGGAGCGTGGCCAACCTGTCGAGCATGGCGGCGCGGAAGCTGTCGGTGTCGCGCGCGAGGTAGGAGATTTCGGGCATCTGCTTCGGCTCGGGGCCGCAATCGCAGGGGCTCAGGCAGTCGAAATCCGACGGGCATTCGACCTTGAAGCTGAACGCCACCGCGGCAAGCTGCGGGTCGATCTCCACCGGCGGGCGCTCGTCCAGAAGCCCGCGGCGCAGGCGGATCACATGCGGATCGAAATCGCCCGCGCTCACCAGCTCGACCACGACGATGTTTGTCTGGCCCCCGAGCCCGGTGGTCACGCCCGCCAGATCGAGCGGCCCGGCGGGCCCCTCGACGACGACCTCATCGGGCCCGTAGCTCTCGGGGGCGGGGTCCTTCAGCAAGTGGATGTGAACAAAGCGCTGTCGATCGGCCTCCACCGGCGCGCTCATGTCGATGACCTCGACGAAATCGATCCCGTTGAGCGGGCTGAGGCGCGTCGCCTCGCGGCGGCGGTCATCGCAGCAGAAATACATCATCCGTCCGCTCCGGTCTCGGCGTCAAAGCGCGCGTGGCCCGCGTCGCCGGTGGCGCGGATGCGGTAGGCGATGTCGATGCGCAGGCTGCTGCCCTCGGGCCGGACGTCGAGCCCGGTGAGCTCGATTTCGCGCGCAAGATGCTCCAGCACGGCGACCTGGATCGTCATCCGCGCGGCCTCCGCCGTCTCGGGCGAGGCGGGGGCGAAGAGCAGGTCCGGCAGGCCGCAGCCCATCGCCGGGCGCAAGAGCCGCTCGCCCTGACGCGTGAAGAGCAGCTGTTCCAGCAGGTCGGTCACGTGATCCGCGCGGCCCACCTCGGCGGTGGTGCCATCGGCGGCAAAGCCGAAGGGGAAGGCGATGGAGTAGGCGGCGTCGGTCATGTGGCGATCACCCGGGTTTGCGTGGCGGCGGGCAGGAGCGGCGTGCCGGTGGGCGCGGCGATGGACTGGCTGTCCATCAGAACGAAGGGCTGGCCGAGCGAGCTCACGCGGAGCGAACCGGTAACGAAACTCGCGGTCACGCAGGGCCCGTTGCCCGCAGGGGGCGGCGGCATGGCGCAGCCGGCAACAACCCAGGGCGCGGTCTGGAGCACCGTGGGCTGGCCCGAGACCAGCACGCGCGGATTGGGCACGGTCGGCTGGGCCTGACCGCCATGCGCGCAGAGCACGGTCGCGCCGATATGCAGCATGGGTCCGGGCATGTCGGCTCCTCCTCCTATATGACCGTGAGCGCGCCGGCGTTGATGTCGACCGTCGGGCCGACGAGCGTGATGGCGGCGCCCTTGCCGTTGTTGATGAAAATGCCGGTGTCGTTGATTGCGATGGTGGCGCCGGTGGTGCTCTGGAGGGTGATCCCGCCCACGCCCATCGGCCCGCCCGCATCGGCCACCACGATCCCGTTCTTGGCCAGCGTCTGGACCGTCACCGCCGAGATCGCGGGCGGCACGGTATTGGCCAGCGCGGGCTTGTCGGCGACCGATCCGGGGAAGGTGCCCATCCAGACCGGGTAGTCCGGATCGCCATCGAGATACATCACGTAAACCCCCGTGCCCGGTTGCGGCACGGTGAAGAACCCCTGGTTGATGCCGCCCATCGGAAAGCAGGGCGCGGCCCATGTGGAGACGCCGAGCCCGGTCACATTGGGGACGATCACCTGAATCCGGCCGATCTGTTCGGGGTCGGGCGTGCCCATGACTGTGCCGCTGTAAATGCCGGTGAAACGTTCCATCATGCAGGTACCTTTTCGACTGTGGAGAGGACGCCGTTGCGGGTGAGCTCGAAATTCTGGGTGAGACTGCCGGGAGCGAAGTCGGTACGCACCATCGCGGCATAGTGCAGCCCGTTGAACGGCGCGCCAAAGCCGCGCAGGCTGACGAGCTTGTGGGGCTTGAGCAGTCGGCCGTAGCGGATCACGTCGAGCTGGCCCGAGACCTTCATCGGCGCCTTGTTGATCTGGGCGGCCTTGGCCATGCCGATGAGCGCGCCCTGCACCGGGTTGTATTTGGCCGAATCCGTGATCGGCGTGATCTGGAGCGGGATCGGCGGGATCGCCCCCAGAGGCGGGTTGAGCAGCGGGTTGGCCACGGTCGGGATCGGGATCGGAACCTTGGTCTCGGGGTTGAGGATGACGACGATCGGCAGCGTCGCGTCCTGGGTGTTGAACCCGCCCGAGGCGCTCGTGAGGTTCTTGGCCGCGTCCATGTCGAAATCGAGCGGCGGTTGGACCTCGCCCATCGGGATCTCGGGGCCCCAATAGGCGAAGGACATCCCCACCTCCGGCCCCGGCTCCATGCGGAAGATATAGCCCACGTCATCGGCGAGCTTTCGGATATAGGCGAGGTCCTTGCCCTGCTGGTGCGGAATGCGCGAGGTCGGCAGGGGCACGTCGAGCAGCACCGAGGGAATGACCTTGGGGATGATCCCGAGGAAGGCGTATTTGGCGAGGATGAGGCCGACGCGGGCGAAATCCGGCGAGGCCGGGTAGATCATCTCGCGGAAGGCGATGTAGTCGAGCACGCGGCTCATGTCCTCGCCGGTGACGGTCAGGCGGGCGCTGCCCGGGGCGGGGCCGGGGCTGACCTCGTGGTTGGTCATGACACCGTCCATGAGCACGCTGTCGCTGCCGTTTACCCGCGCCGAGATCACAACCCGGATCATCGGAATCGGCGCGCCGCCCGAGAGCATGAAGACGGTCATGAGCGGCGAGTTCTGGTCGATCTCGAAGACCAGCTGGAAGACGCCCGGCGCTTCGGCGGTGGCGCTGGTCACGCTCGCCGAGACGAGCGCCTTCATCACATCCTCACCCACCGGAATCGGCACGGCGGGGCCGATGTGGAGCCGCAGCTCCGCGCCGGTATGGGCGCCCGATGTCATGGCTGAGCCCTCATTTGAACCGGTCCCGCGAGAAGGCCGGAGCCTCGCCGATCGCCAGCCGCGCGCCGACCTCGTCCAGCGCGGTGCGGGCGTCGCGGATCTGGTTGGCGTCGAGCAGTTTCCAGCCCTGCGACGGCGTGCCGAAATGCTCCGCCGCCAGAAGGTCGAGCCGGTCGCCGCCGCGCACCCTGGTCATGCTGCGGATGTCGACCGTCCCCGGTTGCGGCAGGAACCGCCGCCCGGTGAAGCGCACCTCGCGCCCATCCGCGAGCGTTGCCGTCTTGAGCGGCGCGCCGTGGTAGCGGCTGTCCTCGGGGAAGGGGGCCGTGCCGGCATCGACCGGGGTCAGGAGCTTGGCGATATCGTTCATAGCGCGCCCTCCACGCCCATCGCGCTCGCCGCGCCCGCGGGCAGTTTCGCCGCACTCGCCTCGACCGCGCGCAGGTAGCTGAGGTAGAGCGCGCCGCCCCGGCTGGAGGCGCCGAGGTCGTCCACGGTCAGCACCCGCAGCGAGAGGTTGACGCTCGCCTGCAGCGGGTAGAGGCGCGTGTTGTGGAGGCTTTCCGCGACGCTCATGGACTGGATCCGCACCGGCGCGATCTGGTCCGGCCCCCAGACAAAGAGCGTGAGCGGCTGGATCATCGGCAGGATCTCCAGCGCGCCGGATTGCTGCAGCGCCTCGTTGTCGGTGATCTGCTGCGCGGTCGGGGAAATGAGCGACTGCAACAGCGCGATCCGGGGCCGGACGCCCTCACGCCCGGTTAGCTCATCCCCCGCATCCAGCCCGTCCGCCGCATCGAGCCGAACCTCCACGGTGATGGTCTCGGTCGCGGGTCCAGTAAGGCGCAAAGGCGCGGCCCGGTTCGGCCCGTCACCGCCGGAATTGATCTGGAAACTCCGGCTGAGCCGGTCGGGATTGACCTGCAACGGCAGGCTGTGGCGTACGGCCCCGGTGACCGGGTCCAGCACCACGAACCCGCCCTTGAGAAACTTCGGCTGCATGCTGGTCATCACCCGTCCTCCGCCTGTTGCGCGCCCTGCGATCCGCGCTCTTGCTCGGGCGCGACGCCCACTGGATCAACCTCGCCATAGGGGTTGCGGACAACGCGGAAGCTGAGGTTTGCGGAGTCCACTTTGGGCACCAGCAGGTTGCGCCGCAGGGTGACGCTGCTGGACGAGGAGCGGCGGTGCATGTCCTCAAACGACTGGGTCTCGCTGATCGTGTCGGTCGACCCGGAACTCTGGCTCGCTTCGCTCTCGACCGAGCGCCCGAGGGAGGATTGCCGCGCGCGTTCATGGACCGCGCGCGCCCCCCGTGTGCTGCCCTCGCGCTCCTCCTGTGACCGCCGTTCCGCGCCGCCGGTGCCCTCTTGCTCGACGGTCTCATCGCTCGTGGTGGAGGATCGGCCGATGTTGAAACTTCGGGTGCGGGCCTCGCTCCAGAGCCGCGCGGCCCGACCGTTCAGCGTCCCACCGACGGTGAGCTGCCCTTCGCTCCCGACATCACCGCTGAGCCCGATTTCAAGCCCCGCGCTTACCCCGTCCACCAGGCTCAAGAGCCCGCCCAGCACCCGCGCAGGCGCCGCAGGCAACTTAGCAAGCACCGTCCCGATAAGCCCCGAGCCGATGTCCTCCAGCCCGACCGACCCGGAGCCGGTGATCCCCAGCGTGGCGCGCAGCGCTGTCATCGCCTCGGCGGAGAGCGACGCGCCGATTTCCAGCTCGGTCGAGGTGGTGTCGGTGGTCGATTGGGCCATGCCCGTCTCCATCGTGACGAGGTCCTGATGGGATTGCTGCACGCTGCGGTTCCAGCTTTCCTCAAGCTCCACCGCCCGCATGCTTTCGGTCGAGACATCATTGCTCAGCTCGATCGAGCTGGTGTCCGTGTCCGTGGTGTCGCGCCGGTCTTCCACGCGCTGGCGCGTGCCCTGATCCTGGCGGTCCTCATGGCTGTTGGTCTGGCTGCCGCCCCTGCGCTCCTCGCTTCCGCGTTCGTTCGCCCGCTGCTGTTCGATCTCGCCAATTGTCGAGGCCCCGAGCTGCACATCAAGATTTGCTTCGATCTCCTGATTCTCGACCGCGTTCACCGTCGGGTACGGCTTCGCCGGGATGACCTTATCAGTGGCAAAGGCATAGGCAGGCGCGTCCGCGGGATCCTGCGGCACCACCCAGATCGCCATCGACGCTTGCCCCCCCTGATCGATCGGATGAGCGGCCCCGGTCGTGATCGGGACATCGGTGGCGTTCCGGCCCGGGACCATCAGGTTGTTGCGCAAATCGCGAAAGGCCGAGAGGCCTTGGGGCTTGTGCTTCATGTTCTTGACCATGATGCCACGAAGCTGGCTGCCCAGGACCGGGGTGCTGTTGAGCGTGGTGTTGATCTCCCATCGCACCGGCACGGTCTGCCCGCCTTGACTCCCGCCGCCGCTCGGCTCGACGCCGAGCCCGAGCAGGGTGGCCAGTTCGTTGGCCTGCTGGCTATCCAGCGCACTCAGGATCGCCTGTTCGCCATAAAGTCGCACGATCTGCCGCCGGTCGATGTCGCTCGCCGCGCGCAGGATCTGGAGCACCGCCTCGCTGTCGCTGCCGGCGACATGGCCTGAGAGCATGTGGCGGATCATGTTGAGCCGGACCCGGACCGATTGCACTGCGGGCGGCAGGGCCGCGCGGGTGTCGGCCGTGGCCTCGGGGCCGAAAACGCGGGAGGCGATTTCACGGGCCATGTTGTCGGTGTCGGCGTGATCGACCGCGCTGAACTCGTAGCTTTCGCGGGCCATGGCGTTGATGAAAAGGGCAAGCTCGGCATCGGTGAAACTGCCGCCGCCGAACCAGCGGGCGAAGTTTTCGATAATGTCGGTGCCGCCGGGGCGGTATTCGCCGACGCGGCGGATCGTGCCGGGATCGTCCGCGCCGCGGCGTTGCTCGCTCACATGGGCAAGCTCATGGGCGATGATGCCGCGCCCGTGCGGTGTCTCGGGGCGGAAGGCGCCGCGGGCAAAGCCGATGTCGCGCCCCTGGGCGAAGGCCGTGCTGTTGAGGGCGCGGGCGGTCTGGTCGGCCTCGGGGCCGGTGTGCAGGCGCACGTCCCCGAAGCGCTCGCCGAAGGCGCCCTCCATCTGGCTGCGCAGATCCCGGTCGAGCGGGCGGCCCCCTTGGGGCACGGTGGCGGGCTGCGGCGCTGCATCGGGCGCGCGGGCGGGCGCCGGGCCAAGCGCGCCGCCGTGCAGCGCCGCAAGGCCGGGCTCGGCGCTCAGCCGCTGTTCAACTCGCGCTTCGGCCGGATCATCGCGCCGGCCGACCACTGGCCCTGCGGGTTTGTGCTGCTGTGCCTGATCACTCATCGCCCGATCCTCCCGGTTTGGCCGCGCGGATTTCAGGGCCGACGCGCTGCGCGATCCCCGCCGCCGCGCGCGCCGCATGGGCCTCCATGCTGCGGGGAAGCGGGGGCGCCGCCGGGGCGCCCGTGGGGGCCATCCGTGCCTGCACCGCGCGCTTCAGCGCCTCGGCAAAGGCGCCTTCCTGACCGCGCATCGTGCCCGGCAGGGTGAGCCGCGCGATGGAGAGATGGACCGGCCGGCTCATCGCCCGACCCTCCGCCGCAACACGCCCAGATCGACCGGCTGCGCGAGCTTGGCGTTTTCCGACTCCAGAGCCGCGACGATGTCCTGCAGTCCGATCGCCCGTCCCGCCTCGGCCGCGCGGAACCCCGCGCCAAGCGCCGCATTTCGGATCGTCCCGCCGGTGGCGGGCAGGGTCGCCAGAAGGGGGATGTCGATCTCCCCCAACGGCGCCGCCTCGGGGAAGGCCGCGGCCCAGAGCCGCGCCCGCTCCGCCGCGCCGGGAAAGGCGAACTGGACCGCGAAGCGCAGCCGCCGCAGGAAGGCATCGTCAATCGCCCCGCGCATGTTGGTGGCGAGGATGCAGGTCGCGGGCGAGGCCTCCAGCCGTTGCAGCAGGTAGGCCACGGTCATCGCGGTGAACCGCGCGGCCCCGCTCTCGCCATCGCCGCGCTGGCGAAAGAGCGCCTCGGCCTCGTCGAAAAACAGCACCGCGCCAGCGCGTTCGGCCCGGCCAAAGACCCGGTCGAGGTGTTTTTCCGTCTCGCCCACGTATTTATCGACCACCTGCGCGAGGTTGACCGACAGCAGCGGCAGGTCGAGCGCCCCCGCGATCGCTTCGGCAGCGAGGGTCTTGCCGGTGCCCGAGGGGCCGGAAAAGAGCGCGCTGACCCCCAGCCCGCGACTGCTGCGCGCGGCAAATCCCCACGCGCGATAGACTGTCGCGCGGTGGCGCACCTGGGCCAGAAGCGCGCGCAGGGCGGCCTCCGTCGCGGCGGGCAGGATGAGGTCCGCAAGCGTGGCGCGCGGGGTGATGGCGGTGAAGAGCGGATCGGGCGGCGGGGCGCAGAGGCGCCGGGTCGCGGCCCATGCGGCGGCCGGGCGCGCCTCTGGCGGCACATGGGCGAGGCCGGTTGCGGCGCGGGCGATGTCATCGGCGCCGAGGGCGAAGGCTTCGGCGAGGGGGGCGAGTGCGGCGCTGTCGTCGAGCTCCAGCGCGGCGGCCCAGAGCGCGGCCCGCTCGGGCGCGCCGGGCGGCGCAAGCGTAATCTGGTCGCAGCCGGGCGGCAGGGCCTCGGGCGCATCGAGCGCGGGCGCGGTCAGCAGCGCCGTGCCCTCGATCCGGGCGAGCGCCTCGCCGAGACCCGCGTCGATGCGGGGCAGGTCAAACACCGGCAGAACCCGGTCGAGCACGGTCTCGCGGGCGAGACGGCGCAGGACCGCCTGCCGCTCCTGCGGGGCGAGCCGCAGCAGACCGGGGTCGATCGACAGGGTGTCACAACCGAGGCTGGCGGCGAGGTCGCTGGCGAGCCGCTGGCGCGTGGGGCCGTCGCTGCCGGTGATGAGTGTCAGGGCGCGCCCCGCCGTTTCCGCCGCCTCCGCGAGCCGGTCGGCGGCCGGGCCGATCTCGGCAGCGGCGGGAGCGGTGAGCATCGCGGCGGGCCCGGGCGGGCGCAGGTAGGGCAGCAGAGCCGCGTCGGGCCCGGCGTGGCCGAGGCACCAGTCAAGGCAGCGCGGATCGAGGAACGCGCGCCGGTCCGTGCGCCGGCCGCTTTCCGCCATCGAGATCAGCGCCCAGCTGCGCAGCACGGCCGTGGGCAGAAAGCTGTCCCACCCGAGCGCGGGCAACCGGGCGAGCAGCGCGCCGATGGGCAGGCCCGTCGCCTCGGCGCTCCCTCCGGCAAGCGCCGCGAAGTCCCGGTCCAGCTCGGCGCCGGCGAGCAGGGCGACGGCGAGGGCTTCGGGATCGGAGAGCCCGAACCGCGCGGCAAATTCGGCGAAGGTGCTGCCCCCGATGTCCTCGGCGCGCAGCGCGCGTTCCTCCGATAGCGCGGTCGTCAGCCGGTCGAGCACCGCCGCAACGCTGGTTTCACCCGCGTCTTGCGCCGTCGCGGGCCGGGGGATCTCGGCGAGAGTCATGCGGGCACCGTGACGATCTGCGCCGGGTCATAGACCGGCGGTTCGGGGGCGAAATCGGGCCCCGTGGGCGCGACCTCGCGGGTGATGAGCCAGCTTTCGACCCCATCCACCCGCAGCCGCACCGGGTAGGCCCCGGCGGGCAGGTCCGGGAAGGTGAACTGCGCCGTATCGGTTGCGGCGGTGCGCGCGGGCGCGACGGCCCCGGATCCGCCGAGGAAGAGCTCCACCATCTGCCCGGGCCGAAGCTCGGGCGCGGTGGTGAGCGAGACCTCGACCCGGGGCGGCGGCCCGGCGATACGGCTGACCGTGAGTGGTGGCAGGGCCGGCACGGGCGCGATCTGGAGCGCCGCTGCATTGGAGCGATAGAGAGGATCGCCGCCCCCGCGCCGCGCGGAAATCCGCACCTGGCAGGGGCCCGCGGCCATGACGCCCGGCGCGGCGGGAATGGTCACGGTCTGGGCGCGATCGGTCCCGCCGGGCTCGGGCACCACGTCCACTTCCGCGGCCAGCGCGGGGCTCTCGAAATGGGCGGTGACATCCACCCCGCCGAGCCGCTCGCCGCGCAGGACAATCACATCGCCCGGCCGCGCGCTCGGCTGGCCGTCGGGCAGGGTCACGGCGCGGATGAGCGGCGGGCCGATCTCCAGCGTCGGTTCGACCTGCGGCCCGGAATTGCCGCTGCCGATGGTCAGGACGGGAAGCGCCGACCGGCTGGGGCGGTCCTGCTGGATGATGACGGAGGAGACGCGATAGGCCATCGAACTGCGATAGTTGGTCTGGAAACTGGTCCAGATCCGCGACATCTCCTCGGCCGAAAGATAGACCGGCGCGATCACCAGCCGCTCGACCTGATCGGCGAGCCCGGTGGCGGCGAGCGCCTGCAGCGCGGGCGGCAGGGCCCCGGCCACGGCGGGCGCGGGCGAGAGCCCGGCGGCGATCTCGGCGCGGTCGAAACCGGGGTGTTCGTGCAGGATCTGCATCGCGTAGCCGAGCAGGATGTCCTGATGCAGGTCTTCGGTCGCCACGGCGCTGATGAGATAGAAAAGATCGAGCGTCAGCGGGGTGTTGGCGAGCCGTGCGCCGCGCGCGTCCCGCGTCGGCAGCACCTGATTGGCCCAGCCGGGCTGGTTCTCGACATTGTAGAGACAGACGTTGAGCACCGAGCCGTCCTCGACCAGATCAATCACCCGATCGGGAGGGCGGGCGTGGACAGTCACATTGGTGCCGAGGGAGGCGCCCACGTCATTGTCCACGAGCCCGTCGTTGAGCACGTCGCGCAGCAGCTGGGTGACCCCGGCGATGGCAAGCGCGGTGCTCATCGCGCCCCCTTGCGACGGCTGTCGCGGTAGGCCTCGAGCGTGAGGGACGGGGACCAGTCGGGCCGCTGCGGCGCGGCGGGCGCCTCGGCGGCGATCACGATCTCGCCGATGTGGACGTGGAGCGGCGCGCTGTCCGGGCCGGGGGGGTGCCCCCTGTCTTCGGCGTCCGGCCCGGCATCCCGGTCTGGGCCGCGCGCGGGGGCGGGGCGGGGAGCGGGCTCGGCGGCGTGTCGCGGCTCCGGCGCGGGGTGGGGGGCTTGCGGGCCCGTCATCTCGGCGCGGCTCGGGGCCGGGGGCGCGGCGGGGGAGAGCTCGCGCGCGGCGTCTTCGGCAGGGGGCATCATGCGCGGCGCCTCCTCCCCGCGCAGGCGGGCCACGGCGGCGGCGATCTCGGCGGCGATATCGGGCATCTGCGGCGGGGCGGCGGCGGGGGCCTCCGGCGGCTCGGTCCGGGGAGAGACGCGCGGGCGGCGCGCCTCAGGGGAAGGCGCAGGCGCCTCGACGGCGGGAGAGACCCGGGGCGCCGCCGCGGCCGGCTCCGGCGGAGCGGCGTCCATGAGGCGCGGGGCGTCCGCGCCGCGCGGCGTGGGCGGGGCCGCAGCGGGGCGGGCAATCTCGGCCTCCTCCGCACTCTGCGGCCCGGGCTCTTGGGGCGCGGTGCGCCGGCTCTCCACGGGCGTGCCGGGCACGTCCCGGGTAATCTCGGCCAGCTCCGGCGCGCTGGCCTCGCCCGCGAAATAGGGATCGATCCGGGGCCGCGCGAGGCGCGCCTTGCCCGCCGTCCGGGCGAGCAGGTCGGAGATGTATCCCGCCCCGCTCATGCCGTCACCATCGCGATATGCGCCGCGCGGCGGGCGGGAGAAAGCGCGAGGATTTCGCCGCTGGTCCAGCCGTAGCCGCGGGCGAGGATGTGGATGTCCCACAAAAGCTGCTGCGCCCGGGCCGCGATCCGGCGCCAGAGGATGTCGAGGATATCGACCCCGGCGGCGTGGCGCGCGCCACATTCGGCGCAGTCGTGGGCAAGACGCAGATCCTCGATTCCGGCCTCTTCGGCAAGCCGGGCCTCCAGCGCGTCGAGCAGGGCTGGCGCGGGATCGGCCTCGTCGATCAGATCGGCCAGAAGCGCCCGCCGCGCCGCGTCTGGATCGGGCTGGCGCAGGGCGCGGGCGAGATCGGCGCTGTCGGGCAGGCGGTAGGCGAGCGCGCGCCCGTCGTGGACAAGGCGCCGCCCGGGTCGGCCCGGGGCGGGCACACGGGACAGGATGTCGTCAAGCCGCAGATCGAGCTCCGTCTCGCCGCCGCAATCGGGGCAGACCGAGGTGAGCTGCAACTCCGGACCGAAGAGCGACTCCGCCAGCCGGAAGAGCCGCATGTCGCGCTCGTCGATCGGCAACCGGGCCAGCGCCGCGCGCGGCTCGCCGGTGGGCCCGGAGAGCAGCGTGAGCGCCCGGTCGATGGGATGCTCCCCTGCGCCGACCTCCCAGAGGTCGAGCAGCATGGCGTCGGTGGAGGCGGTCATGATCAGGCGGCCGGTATGTCAAAACTTGGCTCGCCGGGGACGGTGACCTCCGTGTCGCGTTCCCAGCCCTCGTGTTCGAGCTTGATCGACTGGATGGCAAAGGCCGAGCTGTCGGCCTGCAGGTCCGGGAAGGCGCGGAACTCCGAGACCCAGGCGCGATAGATGTTGTAGCCAAGCACGCTCTGGCCCGCCTCGTTGTAGATCTCGAGGTAAAGGTCCTTGCGGAAATCCGACAGCGAGACCTCGGCCCCGAGCGCCGCGCCATAGGCCCAGACCTTGTTGGCCCAGACCTCGAACTCGGTGTTGTTGGTCACGCCCCGTTCCATCGTGATCGGCTCGTATTTCACTTGGCCGGGCGATTTGCGCATCAGGGACGGATCGCCCCCCTCGCGGTATTCCATCACCTCAACCGTGCGCGAGAGCGCGCTGACCTTGTTGACGGCAAAGAAATAATCGCCGCCCACCTCCTTGATGCGGAACTTGTAGCCGGCGTAGGGGATCGCGCGGGTTCCGGTTGTGTCGAGCTGTGTCATCGCGGGCTCCTTCAGGCGTCTTGCTGGATTTGCAGTTGCAGGCTGATCACCACGAATTCCGCCGGGCGCAGCGGCGCGAACCCGATGAAGATGTTGACGATCCCGGCGTTGACATCCGCCGGCGTCGTGGTGGTTTCGTCGCAGCGGACGATGTAGGCCTCGGAGGGCGAGGCCCCCTGAAACGCGCCCTGACGGAAGAGCCCCTGCATGAAGGATTTCGCGGCAGAGCGCATTTCCGTCCAGAGCGGGGTGTCGTTGGGTTGGAACACCGCCCATTGCAGCCCGTCGAAGAGCGAGCTCTCGATGAAATTCGCCATCCGCCGGACCGGCACGTACTTCCAGTCAGAGGCCAGAAGATCAGCGCCCTGCAGCGTCCGCGCGCCCCAGGAGACGTTGCCCGGAATGTCGAAATTGCGCAGTGCATTGAGGCCGAGCGGGTTGATGACGCCGTTTTCCTGATCGGTCATCGCGAAGTCGAGCGCGAGCACATTGGAAAGCCGCGCGGTGATCCCGGCCGGGGCCTTCCAGACGCCCACCTGCCCATCGGTGCGGGCCCAGACGCCCGCCATCGTGCCCGAAGGCGCGACCGAGCGGGGCCGGTTGTCGAGCCCCGGATCGGGGACCTGCACATTGGGCACATAGGCGACCGCGTATTCCGAGCGCAGCCCCGCATCGGCGATGGCGTCAAGCCAGGCCTCGCATTCCTCGATCGTGTCGGTGCCGGGGGGCGGGTCGATGAAGACCATCGCCCGGCGCTCCTCGCAATAGGCGATCGCGGCGCCCATCACGGCGGCGAGATTCGCGGTCGAGCCGAGCGCTGCGGCTTCGGGAATCGACAGCATGGTGAAGGCGGTCACGTCGTCGAGCGCGTAGATGCCGGTGCGGGTGGCGCGGTTGCCGCGCAGGGTCGCGGCGTCGGGGGCGGAGCCATCGGTGCCGGCGCTGCCGGCCGACTGGAACCCCGCGGCCCCGTTGCCGGGCGCGTATTGCAACACGTTGATCTGGGCCGCGTCGAGCGAAAGCCGGGCCGCGAGATCGCCCACGTTGTCGGCGATGCTGATGAGCGTGGCGGGGCTGTAATCGGTCGAGTTGCGCCCCGGCGCGATGCGCAGCTGGGCGCCGATCACGGTGACGGAGGCCTGCGACCAGAGCCGGTCCGCCGGGAAGGCCGCGCGGATCGCGCCCTGCAGCAGCGCGGCGGCGTCCGCGAGGGTCGTGGGCGGCGCATCGACCGGAACCTCGACCTCCTGCGCGCCGGTGCCGAAATCGATGTCGAGCGTGTTGGCCGCGGCGATTCCGGCGAACTGGGCGGTGTCCACCGTGCCCGAATAGAACCCGGTGGGCGCGGGCAGCCCCCCGGTCCAGCCGCCATCCCGGCTGAGCTGGACAAGGCTGGACTGCGCGTTGACCACGTCGATCGCGTTGCGCGGCCCGGCGGTGATGGTGAGATTGCGGTAAACCTCGGTCTGGACCGGTTGCTCGATGCCATTCTCGACTAGCACTTCCGAGATCGTCAGGTTGAACTGCGAGGCCGGGTCGGCGCTGCGGTGATCGACGTCGATCCGCAGCGCATTGGCCCAGGTGCCGGGATCGTCATGCGAGGTGCCGGCGATCTGGCGCCCGGCGGTGAAGCGCAGCGTGTCCGAGGGCCCGGCCACATCCTGCACATCGATCACCGCGGCGCTCGCATCCGCGCTCACCCGGACGCCGTAGCATTGCCCGCCGCCGTTCAGGAAGAACTGCGAGACCGCGAAACTGGTGGGGTAATCGCTGCTGAGCCCGCCCAGATCGCTCTCGAAATCGCCGAGGTTGAACAGGCGCATCGGCATGTTGAGCGGCCCTCGGGCAAACGCGCCGACAAACCCCGCGATAGAGGTGGGCGCGCCGGCGATGGACCGCGCCCCGCTTGGAATTTCCCGAACGTAAACGCCCGGATAGGTTGGAACAAACGCCATGTGCTTCCCCCGCAATCAAACGCACCTCTCCCGGCCCTGCAAAATCCGTAGCAGGGGTGGGCAAGACGCTGGGTGTGTTGGATCGGAAGAGCCGCCGGGTAGAAATAATAAATTGAATTTTCAGATAGTTAGTGTGCAACCGACGCTCCCGATCAATCCATCGAAAACGTAAGCCGACTGTGACACGGACCTTACGTCAATTCAAGGTTCTCTCCTGTGCCACCGCGCGGCGCGGGGCCGTCTCGCCGCCTTGCGCGAGGCGAGAACGCGGCGCAGGACCGGCAATGCCGCAGCATGGCGAAATCGCGATTAACCAAAGCTTCTCAGATAGGTAAGCGGCGGGTTTCAAGTTTGCATCGGCAGGGGCGAGGCGGGTCGATCGTCCTCGGCAAAACCCTGCCGAATTCGTCGCGATCCGGAGCGATCCAGTGCGGCGGAGGCGGTCATTCGGGGCGCAATCGCCCTTCGGTCAGCCCCGGGATAGCGCCGGAAAGGGCGGACAACCGGACGTTGATTCGATGCCGGAGCGTGCCGCCCCTCTCAATCGGGCTTGCCGCGCAGCTTCTTGACCTCGCTGCGCACCTTCTTGGCCTTGATCCGACGTTCGACCGAGCCTTTGGTGGGCCGGGTGCGGATCCGCCGCTTGGGTGCGTGGGTCGCTTTTTCGATCAGCTCGGCCAGCCGGTCGCGCGCGATGTCTCGGTTGCGGCTCTGCGAGCGGGTTTCGTCGACCTGCAGGATGAGCGCCCCGTCCTTGGTCCAACGCCGCCCGGCGAGCCGCTTCAGCCGCGCCTTGACCGGCCCGGGCAGGTTGGGCGAGCGCTCCGCTTCGAAGCGCAGTTCCACCGCGGTGGAGACCTTGTTGACATGCTGCCCGCCCGGCCCGGAGGCGCGGACGAACTGCTCGGTCAGCTCCCACTCGCCGATCTCGATTGTCTCGGTGATCTTCATGAGGTGAGTCATAGGCCGCGCGGGCCACGCAATCAAATGGGGCCGTTGATTTGGCCATCAAAAAAGGGTCGCCCGGCGATGGACGACCCTTTCGAGAATTTACGGAGGTGGGGGCCGGTTAGGCATGCCACCAATCCGGGATATCACGCCACCAAGGTCTGCCTCAGTGAATGCTCTCCCGCACTGTTCCGACACCTCTCTCCAATGTTTCTCTCGACACTGGATCACCTCCTTTCTCTAAGTTTCGCCTAGGAGAACGGTGGCACAGATCCGGTGTTTGTCAAAACAAAATTACACCGCACGCGGCGAAAGCGCGCCGACAATGAGCCGGAATGGCAGCAAAGCGATCAAAGCGACGGCAAGTTTGACCAGCCAATCGGCCACGCCGAGCGTCACCCAGAGCGGCGCGGGGGCGCCGAGCGTCATGAAGGGCATCGCGTCGAGCGCCCAGGAAACCTGCCCGTCGGCGGCGGCGCCGAAGGAGAGGAAGCCGGCGAAGGCGATGGTGAAGAAAAGGGCCGTGTCGAGCGCCGAGCCGAGCACCGAGGAGACCAGCGGCGCGCGCCACCACGAGCCCGCGCGCAGCCGGTTGAAGACCGCCACGTCGAAAAGCTGGGCGATGAGGAAGGCCGTGCCGGAGGCGATGGCGATCCGCAGCGGGACGGCGGGGCCATATTCGAGCATGATCTGCGAGCCGATGAGCGAGCAGACGACCCCGACGAGAAAGCCGGTGAAGACCACCTTGCGCGCCGCCGAGACGCCGTAGAGGCGGTTCATCAGGTCGGTCACGAGGAAGGCGAACGGGTAGGTGAAAGCGCCCCAGGTCAGGAGCCCGTCGAGCAGCAGGAACTGCACGAGGATGTTGGAGGCAACCACGATGGCCGCCATGGCGAGAACGCCGGGGAGGAGGGTGCGTGTCATTATATCTGGTCCGTTTTGACAAGGTCGCGGAGACTTGGCCCGGGTGATCCGGAACGGCGGGCGTCTACAGGGTACCACGGATCAGGGCAAGACGTATTCGACGAATTCGCTGCGTTGGAAGAACTTGAAATTGTCGTCCGAGATCATCGTCAGCCGGGTGCGCCCCTCCCCGTCGCGCCAGACGGAGAGCCCTTCGAGGTTGTCGTATTGGCCAAGCTCGCTTTCCAGCAGGACCTCTTCGGAGGCGATGCTGTCGCCCGACAGGGTGAAGCGGCGGACGCGGCTTCGGAACTGCAGCAGGGTGAAGGCGCGTTCGAGCACGTAGAGCGCGCCGTCGGGGCCGAAATCGGCGCCCACGGGCAGGTAGCGGTCGCTTTCGGAGAGGCGGAAGGGCACCGACCAGTCGGGTTTGCGAAACCGGTAGACGGGGAAGCCCGGCGCGCCGTCGGGGGCCCGTTCGGGGATGGCGTAGATGTCGCCGCGCGCGTCGATGGCCAACGCTTCGAGCGAGGCGTTGGATTCGAAGTCGCGCCAGCCGGGGATCTGCTTGACCCAGCGGGCGTCGTCCAGCGCGCTGTCGTAGTGCCAGATCCGGGTGAAGCCCTCGAAGGAGATGTAGAGCCGCCCCTTGGGGTGCCACGAGAGCCCTTCGGTGTCGGGGTGGAAGCGCTGCGGGTAGGTGCCCTCGTCGTCCTTCAGGCGGATGTGGCGCACAGCGCGCACGCCGGTGATCCGGTCGTCCTCGCGCTCCAATTCGCCGCGAAAGGCGTGGCCCCGGTCCGTGATCGCGATGAATCCGCGCCCGTCCGCGTCAAGCTCCAGCCCCGAGAGCCCGCCGAAGGCCCAGTGCTCTTCGTCCCAGGTGAAGCTGGAGAGGGGCTGCGCCGGGTAGGCCGCTTGATCGCTCGCGCCGATTGCCAGCGCCCCGGACACGCCCCAGAGCGCGCCGCAAAGCGCCCCCAGAGCGGCCGCGCCTAGCGCGACTGAAGGACCGAAACGCATTGGTTGGGCAGGCTCGCGAGCATGAGTTCGCGGCGCGGCGCGGGGGCCGGCGCGTTGGGATCGGGCGGGGGCGGGTTGATGATATTGTTGACCCAGGTCTGGGCGTCGGCGCAGCCATCGCCAGCGGGCGGCGGGGCCTGATCGACGCAGCCCTCAAGCCCCTCGGGGCAGCTCAGCCGCACATGGAAATGGTAATGGTGCCCCCACCACGGCCGGATCTTGCGCAGCCAGTCGCGATCGCCGGTCTCGTCATTGCACATCCGCACCTTGGCGCCGGGGAAGACGAAGATGCGCGCAACGCGCGGATCGGAGGCGGCGGCTTTCAGCACCTCGTGATGCTGGGGCGTCCAGTTGCCGTTGGTATAGGCGCCGGCCGCCCGGCGCAGCGAGATCGAGGATATCTGCTCGCGCTCGGCGGCGGTGAGGTCGAGCCGCTTGGGCGGCAGCATCCAGATATCGGCGTCGAGGCCGATCTGGTGACTGGCGTGGCCGGTGAGCATCGGGCCGCCGCGCGGCTGGCTCAGATCGCCGACATAGAGCCCCTCCCAACCCGGCTGGCGCGCGGCCTTGGCCGAGAGATCCTTGACGAACTCGATGAGCTCGGGATGGCCCCAGTTGCGGTTGCGCGACAGGCGCATCGCCTGCCATGTGGGCCCGGTTTCGGGCAGTTGCTCGGCGCCCGCGAGGCAACCCTTGGCGTAGCTGCCGAAGGGGGCCGGGCGCTGGATGGAGGGCGCGGGTTTGGCGCCGAAGAGCTGCTTGGCCGGGGTGCCGGCAAGGCTTTCGGGAATCGCCGCGGTGGCGATGCGCGCGGTCGGCGCCGCGGCATCGGAGCCGCTCGTGGTCGAAGATCCGCCGCCGCAACCGGCGAGCAGGAGGCCGATCAGACCGGCTCTGAGGATCCGCGGGCGTAGAGGCCCTGTGCCGAGGATGGGTTTGCCTGCCATTGGGGGGGTATCTCCCTCTGCTTTCACATAGCGTAGCAGGAAGAGGCCGAGCAGGAAAAGCACGATCAGCGGGGTGACGCCGATTTGCTGGCTTCCGCTCAGATCCGTGACCAGCCCGATACTCAGCGGCGCGAGGAAGCTCGTCGCCTTGCCCGCCAGCGCGTAGAGGCCGAAGGCTTCGGTCATGCGCTCGGGGTTGGCTTGTCGGACCATCATCGTGCGGCTGGTCGAGCCGAGGATGCCGCCCGCCGCGCCGATCACCGCCCCGATGATGTAGAACGTCAGGTCCGGCAGGCGCGAGCCCGCGTCGATCGGGATGAGGAAGAGCCGCTCGCGCGAGACGAACACGGTCGCGATGGCCACGGCCAGAAGCGCGAGGATCGCCAGCCGGATCACCGGTTTGGGCCCGAACCGCGCATCCCACTTGCCCCCGATCCAGGCGAAGACCGCGCCGGAGATGACCGCGAGGATGCCGAAGATGCCGGTGTCGACCACGCTCCAGTCGAGCACGCCGGCGGCATAGATCCCGCCGAAGACATACATCCCGTTGAGCGCGTCGCGGTAGAACATCGAGGAGGCGAGATAGGCAAAGAGCGACGGGGTCCGGGGCAGGCCGCGGATCGTCCCGCCCAGCCCGCGCAGGGCGGCGCGCACCGCGCCCTTGGGCGGGCGGGCGATGCGCGGATCGCGCACGAAGAGCACGAAGGGGATCATGAAGATGACGTACCACAGCGCGGTGAAGGGCCCGACGCTGCGGGTGCCTTCGCGCGCGGCTGTGTCGAAGCCGAAGGTGGCGGGATCGAAGCCGATGAAGGTCCGCCCGGTGGCGGAATCCTCGGCCAGAAACAGCAGCATGATCACCAGCGCCAGCAGCCCGCCGCAATAGCCGAAGGCCCAGCCGGAGCCGGAAATGCGGCCGATCTCTTCCTTGGTGCCGAGGTCCGGCAGCATGGAGTTGGTAAAGATCGTGGTGAATTCGAGGCCAATGAGTCCGATCGCAAAGAGCGACATGATCAGGAGCAGGTTGTACTCCCCCGGTACGGCCAGCCAGAGCCCCGCCGAGCCGAGCACGTAAAAGCCCGAGAAGACCCAGACCCACTTCAACCGGTTGCCCGAGACATCCGCCATCGCCCCGAGCGCCGGGGCCAGCAGCGCGATGATCAGCCCCGCCGCGCCGACGCCATAGCCCCAGACCGATTGCGCCGCCGTCCCGTCGTCGAGCAATTCCTTGATATAGGGCGCGAAAATGAAGGTGAGCAGCAGGGTCGCGAAAGGCTGGCTGGCCCAGTCATAGAAGAACCAGCCCCAGATCCGCTTGCGTCTGGTTGCGTCCATGCTCTGCCTCCGCGTTTTGCCGCGATATGACAGGGTTTGGCGCGTTTAGGCAAGGGTGTCCTGCGCCGGGGTGCCCTGCATGGCGTCCTGCATCGGCGGCCAGGGGCGCAGCGCATCCGCGGCGATCCAGGCCGCGACCCATTCGGGCATCGGCGGGCAAGTCTCCTTCAGGCCCATCGCCGCGAGGACCGCGCTCGGGGGGATGATCCCGCCCTTGCCGGTCACGGCCGAGCGGTAGAGGATGTGGTTGCAGCAGGTGCCCTTGCGGTCGAACATCGCCTGTTCGAGATAGAGGAACCGCTCGTCCCAGCAGACCGCACGCGAATGGGTCTCGATGCGCTGGAACGCCCGGACGCGCGCCCGGTAGCGCACGCTGGCCCCCGCCATCGTCAGGCCCCAGCGGTTGTCCCGCAGCACCTTGACCAGCCCCGTGCGCTGCGCCAGCGGGATGCGGGCGAGATCGTAAAGCGTCAGCGTCCGGCCGTTGTTGAGCTCCATCCACATGTCGATATCCCACGGCCAGCAGATATGCTGCGAGACGTGCGTGCCCAGCAGCGGCAGCGGCGGCGCGTTGCGGTGCTTGATCATTTCCTTGGTCATGCGGATGAATGGGTACATTGGCCGGCCTCCTTGGCCCCTCTGCGAAGCATTGCCTTACGCTTGCGTCAACCACTACCTCGCGGAAGGCTTGCGATTTTTCGCCGCGGTGCTTACCTCGGTGCAAATCACTCAGCGAGGCCCGGCCGATGCAATCCCTTTACCAGATCCTGATGCTCCTTCTCGACGTGGCATGGTTCATCATGATCGCCCATATCATCATGAGCTGGCTCATCAGCTTCCAGGTGCTCAACCTGCACCAGCCGCTCGTGGCCAATATCTGGAGCGGGCTCAACCGGTTGCTGGAGCCGATTTACGCGCCGATCCGGCGCGTCCTGCCGGCGACGGCGGGGCTCGATCTGGCGCCGCTGGTGGCGTTCATCGCGCTGATCGCGATCCGCATCATCTTGCAGAATAACGCCGCGCTCTTCTTCTGATCCGGGGCTTGCCCCCCAACCGCTAGTATGAAACCTTTCCTGCCAGAGCAGATCTAGACAGGATTGAGTGGCATGAGCGAGTCGGCGCGGCTTCTGCGCGAGGTGTTCGGCTTCGACGGGTTCCGCCCCGGACAGGGGGAGATCGTCGACGCGGTGGCCGCGGGCGAGAACGTTCTGGCGATCATGCCCACAGGCGGCGGCAAGTCGCTGTGTTTTCAGCTTCCGGCGCTGATGCGCGCGGGGGTGACGGTGGTCATCTCGCCGCTGATTGCGCTGATGCGCGATCAGGTCCGCGCGCTGCGCGAGGCCGGGGTCGAGGCCGGCGCGCTCACCTCCGGCAACACAGAGGCCGAGACCGAGGAGGTCTGGTCCGCGCTCGAAGATGGTCGGCTGAAGCTGCTCTACATGGCGCCCGAGCGGCTCGCCTCGGGCGGGACGGAGCGGATGCTGCGCCGGGTGGGCGTCTCGCTCATCGCGGTGGACGAGGCCCATTGCGTGAGCCAGTGGGGCCATGATTTCCGCCCCGATTACCTGCGCATCGGCGCGCTGCGCACCGCGCTCGACGTGCCCCTCGCCGCCTTCACCGCAACCGCCGACGAAGACACCCGCGAAGAAATCGTCCGCAAGCTCTTCGACGGGCAGCCGCCCCAGAGCTTCCTGCGCGGGTTCGACCGGCCCAATATTCACCTCGCCTTCACCGCCAAAAACAACCCCCGCCGCCAGATCCTCGGGTTCGCCGAGGCGCGGCGCGGCCAGTCCGGCATCGTCTATTGCGGCACGCGCGCCAAGACCGAGACGCTGGCCCGCGCGCTGCGCGAGGAGGGGCATCTGGCCTGTCATTACCACGGCGGGATGGAGGCCGAGGACCGGCGCATCGTCGAGGCCCGGTTCCAGCGCGAGGACGGGCTCATCGTCGTGGCCACGGTCGCGTTCGGGATGGGGATCGACAAGCCCGATATCCGCTGGGTTGCTCATGCGGACCTGCCCAAGAGCATCGAGGCCTATTATCAGGAGATCGGCCGGGCCGGGCGCGATGGCGCGCCGGCCGAGACGCTGACGCTCTTCGGGGCCGATGACATACGCCTGCGCCGGGCCCAGATCGACGAAGGGCTCGCCCCGCCGGAGCGCCGCGCGGCGGATCACGGGCGGCTCAACGCGCTTCTGGGGCTCTGCGAGGCGCTGTCCTGCCGGCGGCAAACGCTGCTTGGGTATTTCGGCGAGGAGGCGGGCCCCTGCGGGCGGTGCGACCTCTGCGACCAGCCGCCTGAGCTCTTTGACGGAACCACGGCGGTGCGCAAGGCGCTTTCGGCAATCCTGCGGACGGGCGAATATTTCGGCTCGGGGCATCTCATCGACATCCTGCTCGGGGCCGATACCGAGAAGATCCGCGCGCGGGGGCACGACAAGCTCCCGACCTATGGCGTCGGCGGCGAGTATGACAAACGCCAGTGGCAGGCGGTCTTTCGCCAGATGATGGGCCATGACCTCGTGCGGCCCGATCCGGAGCGCCACGGCGCGCTGCGCATGACCGACGCGGCCCGGCCGATCCTGCGCGGCGAGGCGGAGATCACGCTGCGGCGCGATACGATCCAGCAGGCCGAGCGCCGCCCTGCGGTCAAGATGATGGTCTCGGAGGAGGACGCGCCGCTGCTCTCGGCGCTCAAGGCCAAGCGGCGCGCGCTCGCCGAGGCGGCAAGCGTGCCGGCCTACGTCATTTTCCCCGACCGGACGCTCATCGAGATGGCCGAGACGCGGCCCGCCGATCTCGACGCGATGGCCCGCATCGGCGGGGTCGGTGCCAAGAAGCTCGAACGCTATGGCCGGGCGTTTCTCGATGTGATCAACGGCGCGTCGGAGGAGGTCCACCCGGCGCGGCGCAAGCTGGCGGGCCGGCCGGCGGGCGATGTCTATGACCGGTTGCTCGAAGTTCAGGTGGCGCTGGCGCGGGGCGAGACCGGGACGGAAAAGCCGCTGAGCTGCTCCACCAGCCAGATTTCCGCCCTCGCGCGGATGCGGCCGGGCGGGGTCGAGGAGATCGCGCGGGTCTTGGGCGAGCGCCGCGCCGAACGCTTTGGCGCGGCTTTTCTGGACGTGCTGCAGGCCGGGACCTAGATCGGTCAGGAAACGAAGGAGACGGTGTGATGCTGAGTGTGATTTCCCCTGCCAAACGGCTCGACTGGACGGCGCGTGCGGCCAAGACCCAGCCGGAGTTTGCCGAGGACGCGGTGCGGCTGGCGCGCAGCGCGCGTAACCTCACGCTTGGGGAGTTGCAGAAGCTCATGTCGATCTCGCCCGATCTGGCCAAGCTCAACCGCGACCGGTTCCGCGCCTTCGAGGCCGAGCCCGCGCCCGAGGCCACCCGGCCCGCCGCCTTCGCCTTTGCCGGTGACACCTATCAGGGGCTGGAGGCCGCGTCGCTCGATCCGGAGGAGCTGGATTGGGCGCAGGATCACCTGCGGGTTCTCTCCGGCCTCTATGGCCTCTTGCGCCCGCTCGATGCGATTCAGCCCTACCGGCTGGAGATGGGCAGCCGCCTCAAGACGCGTCGGGGCGCAAACCTGTATGAGTACTGGGGCGACCGGATCGCGCAGGCGCTCAACGCCCAGGCCGCCGCGGTTGAAACCGATGTGTTGGTCAACTGTGCCAGCCAGGAGTATTTCTCCGCCGTCGCGCTCAAGGCGCTCAAGCCGCGCGTCATCACGCCGGTCTTCCTTGAGGACAAGCCCGGCGGGCCGAAGATCGTGAGCTTTTTTGCCAAACGCGCGCGCGGCGCGATGGCGCGGTTCATCATCCAGAACAGGCTCCGCGATCCTGAGGCTCTGGAGGGGTTCGATGCGGGCGGCTACGGCTTTGCACCGGAGCTTTCGGAGCCAGGCCGTCCGGCCTTTTTGCGCTCCGAAGCGGCCGCCGCCGCCGCCTGACCCTCACCCCGCCCGGGCGAAGCCGGTCTTGGTGCCCGGGGGCAGCGGGCGGCGGATATCGCTCGGTGCGTAGCGGTGGATCGTCTCCAGCAGCGCGGCCTTCTGCAAGGGTTTGGTGAGAAACCGGGTCATGCCGCTGGCGAGAATCGCGGCCTCATCCTCGGGCGAGGCATGGGCCGTGACGGCGACGATGGGCACCGTCGCGCCGGGGCCGGGCATGGCGCGGATCTGCCGCGCGGCCTCCTGCCCGTCCATGACCGGCATCGAGACGTCCATGAAGATGAGATCCGGCGTCTCTGCCTCGAAGGCGGTGAGCGCGGCGGCGCCATTTTCCACGCAGCGCAGCTCGATATCGCAATCCTCCAGCATCTTCTTGATCACGAGCCGGTTGGTCTGGTTGTCCTCGGCCACGAGGACGCGCATCGCGCGCGCGTCCGGGCCAGAGGCGAAGGCGGCGTCCTGATCGGCCTCGCTGTCCTCGCCGAAGGCGGCGACCTCCTCTTGCCGCTTGAGGATATCGGCGACCTTGTGCAGCGCTTCGAACAGGGCGCGGCGCAGGATCGGCACATCGAGCGGAACCGTGTCGGGCGGCGGCTCCTGCGTCGCGCGCAGGCCCGGGGGCGGCTTGCCGATGAGGACCACCGGAGTTGCATCGCCCTGCGCGCGCAGCGCCTGGACAAAGAGCTCCCCGGCCTCGGCGCCCCGCCCGCGCGGCACCAGCAGCACATCCCACAGCCCCTCGGGAATCGCCGCAAGGCTCGGGGTCGCTTCGACGGCCGAAAACCCGATGGCGAATTCGGCAAAGAGCCGCTCCAGATCGCCGCCGAATTCCCCCCGCGGATCGAACAGCAACGCGCGGCCGAGCGTGTCGGGGATATGGGTCGGATCGGTGCGGTACGCCTCGTCGATCGGCAGTTCGAGCGAGATGCCGAAGATCGTGCCCTCGCCCTCGACGCTCTGCACCCAGATCTCGCCGCCCATCATCTTCACCAGCCGGCGAGAGATCGCGAGGCCGAGCCCGGTTCCTTCGAACTCGCGGCTCTGGGCGTCGTCGGCCTGGGTGAATTCGTCGAAGATCTGCGTGGTCTTGTCCTCAGGGATGCCGATCCCCGTGTCCTCGACCGTGAGCCGTAGCGAGCAGGTCCCGTCATCGGTGTTGGGAATGCCGGTCACCCGCACCGTCACCTGGCCCTCCAGCGTGAACTTGACCGCGTTGCCGATGAGGTTGGTCAGGATCTGGCGGAAGCGGCCCTGATCGCCGAAAAACCGGGTCGGCATGAAGATGTCGTAGTCGACCTCGAGCTCGATCTGTTTGTCGCGGCAGGTCGGCAGGAGCAGGAGCAGGATCTCCTGCAGGCAGCGTTCGAGATCGAAGACCTCGGGCTTGAGCACCATCTTCCCGGCCTCGATCTTCGAGAAGTCGAGAATGTCGTTGATGATCACCAGAAGCGCCTCGGCCGACGTCCGGATCGTGCTGGTGAAAAGCTCCTGATCCTCGGCGAGCTCGGTCTCGCCCAACAGTTCGGACATGCCCAGAATGCCGTTCATCGGCGTGCGGATCTCGTGGCTGATGTTGGCGAGGAAGGTCGATTTCGCGGAGTTGGCCTCCTCGGCGATCTTGCGGGCGGTTTTCAGTTCCTCCTCGCGGATGACCGATTTGGTCACGTCGATCGCGAGCGAGACGGTTTCGCCGTCGCCGCCGCGCTCGTCGATGAGCTGGAAATAGCGGTCGTCGAAGGTGCGGATCGAGATCGGGGCGCGGGCGCCGTCCTTCCAGCGGTCCACCATCATCGAGGTCCATTCGTCCTTGCTCAGCCCGCCGGGATTGACGATCCCCTCCTCGCAGAGGATCTCGACCACCCGCCCGTAGGGCACCTCGGGCGCGATCTCCTCCAGCCCCTCGAAAATTTCCAGATAGGCGGTGTTGGCGATGACGAGCCGGTCTTCCTGATCGTAGACGGCGAATCCACCCTCGATCGCCTCGATCGATTCCCACAGCCGACGCTCGGCGATTCGCACCCGTTTGTTGGCGACGGTCAGGTCTGATTTGACGCGAAAGTTCTCATCGAGCACCCGCGCCATTTCGGCCCGGCGATTGGCGATCTGCTCGTTGAACATGCCGGACATCTTCTGAATCTTGCGATTGGCGGCGTCGAGCTCGGCCTGCTTGAGCTCGAGCTTGCGCTGCGCGGCCAAGCGCTCGCGGCGCTCCTCGGCAAGTTTTGTGATGAGATCCATGGTCTTACGGTCGCGGGCTCTTAGGCTGCGACGCAGGTTGGGGGACGGAAATAAACATAGTCTTAACGACGTTCGCCCCCCCCGGCGCGCCGGCTTGTGGCCCGCGCGCCCTGCGGCCCCCGCCGGGTGACGTTGGAGGCGGGCGGGCGAGGTTTCATAATACTGTTACAAAAATCTTACAGAAGCGTCACGCGATGACCGTAGCACGTCGCCGAGGTCGCGAGACTGCGACCGTTCAGGACCTGTTGAAACCGGGAGACCCAAATGTCCTTTGTGAAACTGACCGCCTCCACTCTGGCGATCGCAGCCGTTTCCGCCACTGCTGCCGCCGCGCGCGACAACGTGCAGGTTGCCGGCTCCTCCACCGTGCTGCCCTATGCCTCGATTGTCGCCGAAGCCTTCGGCGAAAACACCGATTTCCCGACGCCGGTCGTCGAATCGGGCGGCTCGTCGGCTGGTCTCAAGCGCTTCTGCCAGGGCGTCGGCGAAGAGCACACCGACGTGGCCAACGCCTCCCGCGCGATCCGCGACAGCGAGATCGAAGCCTGCGCCGCCAACGGCGTGACCGACATCATCGAAGTGCGCATCGGCTATGACGGGATCGTCTTCGCCAGCCAGATCGATGGCCCCGACTACACCGCCTTCACCCAGTCGGACATCTTCAACGCGCTCGCGCCGAAGGTCGTCGTCGACGGTGAGCTGGTCGACAACCCCTACACCAAGTGGTCCGATTTCAACGCCGATCTGCCCGACGCTGAAATCCTCGCCTTCATCCCCGGCACCAAGCACGGCACGCGCGAAGTCTTCGAAGAGAAGGTGATTGCGGTTGGCTGTGAAGAAACCGGCGCCATGGACGCGATGATCGAGAGCGGCATGTCCGAAGACGACGCCGAAGACGCCTGCCTCGAAGTTCGCACCGACGGCCGCTCGGTCGACATCGACGGCGACTACACCGAGACGCTGGCCTCCATCGACGCCAACTCCAACGGCATCGGCGTGTTCGGTCTGGCCTTCTACGAGAACAACACCGACAAGCTGAAAGTGGCCACCATGTCCGGCGTGTCCCCCTCCACCGAGACCATCGCCTCCGGCGAGTACCCGGTGTCCCGCCCGCTGTTCTTCTACGTGAAGAAAGCACATATCGGCGTGATCCCCGGCCTCAAGGAATACGCCCAGTTCTTCATCTCCGATGAACTGGCCGGCCCCTCCGGCCCGCTGGCCCAGTACGGCCTCGTGTCCGACCCCGAGCTCGCGGCGACGCAAGCTGGCGTTGCGAACGAAGAGACCATGAACTAAGCGACCCCACAGGTCGTATCGGGGGGTGGCGACCGCGCCATCCCCTTTCCGCCTTCGAGCCCTTAGAACTTGAACTGCGAGGTGTCTGGATGCCGCTGCTTTGGCTCATTTTGATTGTCCTGGCCATTGCCGCCGCGGGCTATGTTCTTGGGCGCAGCCGTGCGCTCGCAAGCGCCGGGGGCGATATTCGCCAGCTGCACTCCCTGCCGAGCTATTACGGCAGCAATGCCGCGCTCAAGGCGGTGGTGCCGGCCCTTCTGCTGCTGGTCTTGTGGCTCATCGCCCAACCGCTCTACATCAACTCCGTCATCTCCGGCACGCTGCCCGATGAGCTGATCTCCGAGGGCAGCTCGCGCGGGCTGCTGATGGCCGAGGTCAGCCGCACGGCGCAGGGGCTTGATCTCGCGGTTTCCCAAGGGGTGATCGACGAGGGCGTCGCCAGCGATCCGGCCGCCGATTTCAACGCCATGACCGACCGGCTCAAGCAGGCCGGCGCCATCGTCACCAGCCAGATCACCCAGCCGGTCCTGAACGCCGCGCAGCGCTATCGCAGCATGAGCCACACCGGCACCGCGATCATGAGCATCGCGGTCATCATCATCGCCGTGCTCGGCGCGTTTTACGGGATACGCCAGTCGAGCGCGCAGTTCCGGGCCCGCAACGTGGTGGAGCAGGGGGTGCGGGTACTGCTCGTCGCCGCGGCCTCCATCGCGGTCCTGACGACCGTCGGCATCGTGCTCTCGCTGGTCTTCAACACAATCGAATTCTTCCGCCTCTACCCGGCCTCGGAATTCTTCTTCGGCCTGAGCTGGGCGCCGAGCTTCTCGGGCCGGGGCGGCTCCTCCGAGCTTGGGGTTCTCCCGCTTCTGTGGGGCACGATCTACATCTCCATCGTCGCGCTCATCGTGGCGGTGCCGGTCGGGCTCTTCGCCGCGATCTACCTGTCGGAATACGCCGGCAGCAAGGTGCGCGCCGTCGCCAAGCCGCTGCTTGAGGTGCTCGCGGGGATCCCGACCATCGTCTACGGCCTCTTCGCGCTGCTGACCGTCGGGCCGCTGCTGGTGAGCATCTTCGGCGACGGCGGCGTTCTGGGCGTAAGCTGGCAGGGGGGCGGCCGCGCGGTCATCACCGCCGGGCTCGTGATGGGCATCATGCTCATCCCCTTCGTCAGCTCGCTGTCGGACGACATCATCAACGCGGTGCCCCAGGCGATGCGCGATGGCTCCTACGGGCTCGGCGCGACCAAGTCCGAAACGATCAAGCAGGTGGTCCTGCCCGCGGCCCTGCCCGGGATCGTGGGCGCGATCCTGCTCGCTGCCTCGCGGGCCATCGGCGAGACGATGATCGTCGTGCTCGGCGCGGGCGCTGCCGCCCGGCTCAGCCTCAACCCCTTCGAGGCGATGACCACCGTCACCGCCAAGATCGTCTCGCAGCTGACCGGCGACAGCGATTTCGCCTCGCCCGAAGCCCTCGTCGCCTTCGCCCTCGGGATGACGCTCTTCGTCCTGACCCTCGGGCTCAATGTTTTCGCGCTCTACATCGTGCGCAAGTATCGGGAGCAGTATGACTGATGTCGGATATGAGCATGGATAGCGCGGCCCCCCGCCGCTCGTCGAAATCGCTGCACGAGGTCGACGCCCGCACCCGCCGCCGCAACGCCGCGGAGACCCGGTTCAAGGCCTGTGGCATCGGCGCCATCGCCATCGGGCTGTTCTTCCTCGTGGTGCTGGTGGTGGCGATCTTCCGCTCCGGCCTTCCGGCCTTCACCCAGACGGTGCTGGATGTGGAGTTCGCCCTCACCCAGGAGCAATACGAGGACGCCGAATCCCAGCTTTTCAAGACGAAAGCCTACTCGCAGGCCTTCAACGGCGCGCTCAAGACCCAGCTTGATGAGAGCGGCGTGACGCTGCCCTTCGATGAGGCCAGCATCGAGCGCATCGCCGGCAAGGTGGGCGGCACGATCCGCGAATATTTCCGAGCCAACGAAGACCAGCTTGGCCAGCCGACGAGCTTCCAGCTCGCCGCGTCGAGCCGGGTCGATGGCTACATGACCGGCCGCGTGACACGCGACGGGTTTCAGGACAGCCGCTTCCTGACCCTCGCCGATCTGGACCTCGTGGACGCGCTCGAGGACGCGGGCATCATCCGCACCCAGTTCAACTGGAACTTCATCACCGGCGCGGACTCCGGCGTGGACAACCCCGGCGGCGCGGGCATCGGCGCCTCTGTCGTCGGGTCGTTCTTCATGATGCTTGTGGTGCTCTTCCTGTCGCTGCCGATCGGCGTCGCGGCCTCGATTTACCTTGAGGAATTCGCGCCGAGGAACCGCTTCACCGACCTGATCGAGGTCAACATCTCAAACCTCGCCGCCGTGCCATCGATCGTCTTCGGGATCCTTGGCCTTGCCGTCTTCATCCAGTTCATGCACCTGCCGCAATCGGCGCCGGTGGTGGGCGGGCTCGTGCTGACGCTGATGACCCTGCCGACGATCATCATCTCGACCCGCGCCTCGCTCAACGCGGTGCCGCCGTCGATCCGCGACGCGGCGCTCGGGCTGGGGGCCTCGCGGATGCAGTCGGTGTTCCACCACGTGCTGCCGCTGGCCATGCCCGGCATCCTGACGGGGACGATCATCGGCCTCGCCCAGGCGCTTGGCGAGACCGCGCCGCTGCTGCTGATCGGGATGGTGGGCTTTGTCGCCCGCGGCTATCCCGACTCCTTCATCGACGGGTTCGTAGAGCCGAACTCCGCCATGCCCGCCCAGATCTACACCTGGGCGGCCCGCGCCGACGCCGCCTTTTACGACAAGGCCTGGGGCGGTATCATCATCCTGCTGATGTTCCTGCTGACGATGAACATCATCGCGATCATTCTGCGCCGCCGCTTCGAGCGCCGCTGGTAGGGGGAACGTGTCATGAATGACATGAGACTTTTGGAGAGAGACGTGGACGCAAAAGACATCAAGATCGCGGCCCGCAAGGTGCAGGTCTATTATGCCGACACCCATGCGATCAAGGACGTGGATGTCGACATCGAAGACAAGACCGTGACCGCCTTCATCGGCCCCTCGGGCTGTGGCAAGTCGACGTTCCTGCGCTGCCTCAACCGGATGAACGACACCATCGACATCTGCCGTGTCGAGGGCGATATCCGGATCGACGGCGAGGACATCTACGATGCCAAGGTCGACCCGGTGCAGCTGCGCGCCAAGGTGGGGATGGTGTTCCAGAAACCCAACCCCTTCCCCAAGTCGATCTATGACAACATCGCCTATGGCCCCCGCATCCACGGGCTCGCGCGGTCGAAGGCCGATCTGGACGACATCGTCGAGAAATCCCTGCGCCGCGGCGCGATCTGGGACGAGGTCAAGGACCGGCTTCACGCGCCCGGCACCGGCCTCTCCGGCGGGCAGCAGCAGCGTCTCTGCATCGCGCGCGCCGTGGCCACCGAGCCCGAGGTGCTGCTGATGGACGAGCCCTGCTCGGCGCTCGATCCGATCGCCACGAGCCAGGTCGAGGAATTGATCGACGAGCTGCGCCAGGAGTTTTCGGTCGTCATCGTCACCCACTCGATGCAACAGGCCGCCCGGGTCAGCCAGAAGACCGCCTTCTTCCACCTCGGCAACCTCGTGGAATATGGCGAGACGGGCCAGATCTTCACCACCCCGCAAGACCCGCGCACCGAGAGCTACATCACCGGCCGGATCGGCTGAGTCGGAACGGAACAGGACAGTCAGAACATGTCGGACCAACACATCCACTCCGCCTATGATCGCGATCTCGAAGCGATCCAGGCGATGATCATGAAAATGGGCGGTCAGGTCGAGGCGGCGATCCGCGATTCGGTGACCGCGCTTGAATCGCGCGACGAGGAGCTTGCCCGCAAGGTCCGCGCCGGGGACCGGTCGATCGACGAGCTGGAGTATCTCATCAACGAGGAAGTCGCGCGGATCATCGCGCTGCGGGCGCCCACGGCGGTCGATCTGCGGCTGGTGCTGTCGATCCTCAAGATCTGCGGCAATCTCGAACGCTGCGGCGATTTCGCCAAGAACATTGCCAAGCGCTCGACCATCATCATGGCCTCTCCCCGGGTTGAAGGCGCTTCGGCGACGATCCGCCGGATGGCGCGCCAGACCGAGCTGATGCTGAAAGACGCGCTCGATGCCTACATCCAGCGCGACACCGATCTCGCCACGGCCGTGATCGAGCGCGACCTGGACGTCGACCAGCTCTACAACACCATGTTCCGCGAGCTTCTGACCCACATGATGGAAGATCCGCGCCACATCACGCCCTGCATGCACCTGCATTTCATCGCCAAGAACATCGAACGGATCGGCGACCGGGTCACCAACATCGCCGAGCAGACGATCTACATGGTGACGGGCGAGATGCCCGAGGAGATGCGCGAAAAGGCGGACACCACCGCCACGGAACAGGTCTGATCAGGAGGCTTTGCGGCTCATGGCACGGACGACGGAACCGACCGTCCTTGTTGTTGAGGATGAAACCTCTCAACGGGAGGTCCTTCGCTATAACCTCGAGGCCGACGGGTTTCAGGTGATCATGGCCGAAAACGGCGAAGAAGCGCTGTTGCAGGTCGATGAATACATGCCCGATATCATCCTGCTCGACTGGATGATCCCGTTGGTGTCGGGCATCGAAGTCTGCCGCCGGATCAAGCTCCGGAGCGACACCCGCGCGATCCCGATCATCATGCTCTCGGCCCGCTCCGAGGAGATCGACCGGGTGCGCGGCCTCGAGACCGGCGCCGATGACTACATGGTCAAGCCCTACTCGGTGATCGAACTGATGGCCCGCGTGCGCACCCAGCTGCGGCGCTCGCGCCCGGCGTCGGTGGGCGAACAGCTCGAATACGAGGATCTGCTGCTCGACGCGGAGAGCCACAAGGTGTTTCGTCAGGGGGAGGAGATCCGCCTCGGGCCCACCGAATTCCGCATCCTGTCGACCTTCATGGAGCGCCCCGAGCGGGTCTGGAGCCGCGAGCAGCTGCTCAACCGCGTCTGGGGCCGCGATCTCTATGTCGATACCCGGACGGTCGATGTGCATATCGGGCGGCTGCGCAAGGCGCTGATGCAGAACGGCGGCGGCGATCCGGTGCGCACGGTGCGCGGTGTGGGCTACAGCCTCGGCTGAGCGCGCGGGCGTCAGCCGTGGCGGCGCCCCCGCCAGAGGATGAACAGCCCCGACAGGACGATCAGCCCCGCGCCGAGCACCATTGACCAGCGGAGCTCTTCGCCGAAGATCAACACGCCGAAGGCGATCCCGAAAAGCAGTCGTGAATAGCGAAACGGGGTCACGGCCGAGACCTCGCCGGTGCGCATCGCCTTCATCAGGCAGGCATAGGCCGCAGCCCCCGCCAGCACCGCCCCGCAGAGCGAGAGCGCGGGCGCCGCCTCCGGCCAGACGAACGGCGCGCCGTGCCAGAGCGAGACCAGCGCGCCGGCGAGGATGATCGGCAGGAACCCGTAAAACCCCAAACGCGCCGTGCCGAGCGCGGCCGGCGCCGCGCGGCTCGCCAGATCGCGCCCGGCAAAGCCGAGCATGCCGACAAGCGCGAGGATCGACAGGGCGGAAAACCCCTCCGTCCCGGGCTGGAGGATGATGACCACGCCCAAAAGCCCGATGAAAATTGCCGTCCACCGGCGCCAGCCCACGCGCTCGCCAAAGACCAGCGCGGCGCCCGCGACGACGACGAGCGGCGTCGCCTGCAGGATGACGGTCGCGGCGGACAGCGGGGTCAGGACGATGGCGAGGGTGTAGAAGAGGCGCCCGACAAGCTCGAAGCCGACGCGGATTTTCATCGGGCGCGAGAGCACGGCCGGGATGAAGAGCGGCTCGGCCCGCACCCGCGCGGCGCAGGCGAAGACAAGCGCGCCGCCAAGCCCGAACAGCGCCATGATCTGGCCGATCGGCAGGCTCTCGGCGGCGGCCTTGAGGAACACGTCCTCCACCGCGAAGCCCGCCATCGACGCAACCATCCACAGGCTGCCGAGAAAGTTGGCCCCGAGGGGCGGCGTGGTCTGCGCTGTCATGGGCGATCCCGGGGCTCACGGGCGGGCCGATATGCGGCCCCCTGCCTGCCCCGATGCCTGACCGCGCCGCGCCGGTCAATGCCAAAGCCGGGGGGGCTAGATCCGCTCCAGCGCGAGCGCGATGCCCTGACCGCCGCCGATGCACATGGTGACCAGCGCGCGCTTGCCGCCCGTCCGCTCCAGCTCGTAGAGCGCCTTCACCGCGATGATCGCGCCGCTGGCGCCGACCGGGTGGCCAAGCGCGATGGCGCCGCCGTTCGGGTTCACCTTCGCCGGATCGAACCCCAGTTCGCGGCCGACGGCGATGGCCTGGGCCGCGAAGGCCTCGTTTGATTCGATGACGTCGAAGTCATCGACCGTCAGCCCGGTGCGCTCCAGCAGGGCGCGGACGGCCGGCACCGGGCCGATGCCCATCACCGCGGGCCGCACCCCAGCATGGGCATAGCCCAGGATCCGCGCGCGCGGGCGCAGCCCGGCGTCCGTTGCGGCGGAGGCGCGAGCGAGGACCAGCGCGGCGGCGCCATCGTTGATCCCGCTGGCATTTCCGGCGGTCACGCTGCCGTCCTTGCGGAAGGCGGGGCGGAGCCCGGCCAGCGCCTCGAGGCTGGTGTCCTTGGGGTGTTCGTCGGTGTCGAAGAGCACCGTCTCGCGCCGGGCCTTTACCTCGACCGAGACGATCTGCTCGGCAAAGCGGCCCTCGGCGATGGCCCGCGCGGCGCGGCGCTGGCTTTCCAGCGCGAAGGCGTCCTGATCGGCGCGGCTCACCCCGTGTTCATCCGCGACATTCTCCGCCGTCACGCCCATGTGTCCGGTCCCGAAGGGGCAGTTGAGCGCGCCGAGCATCATGTCGAGGCTGCGCACGTCGCCCATCTTGGCGCCCCAGCGTTGGTCTGGCAGGATGAACGGGCTGCGCGACATGTTTTCCGCCCCGCCCGCCAGCGCGAAATCGGCGTCGCCCAGCATCAGCGACTGGGCCGCCGAGACGATCGCCTGAAGCCCCGAGCCGCAGAGCCGGTTGACGTTCATCGCCGGTGCCCCCTCGGGCACGCCCGCGCCCATGGCGGCCACCCGCGACAGGTACATGTCGCGCGGTTCGGTGTTGATGATGTGGCCAAAGACCACATGGCCGATGCGCGCGGGATCGAGTGCGGCCCGCTCCAGCGCGGCGCGACTTGCCGTCTCGGCCAGGGCGATGGGCGGCGTGCCCGCCAGCGCGCCGCCGAATGTGCCGATCGCGGTCCGCGCGGCGCTGAGAATGACGATATCGTCGGACATGAGGCTCCCTCCCCCCGGGTGTCGGTTTTGCCGGCAGAGTAGGCGCGCGCGCCGTGCCTGTCATCGGCGACGTGCCGTCAGAGCGGGCCCCCTACCGCAGGAGGGCGCATGTCTCCGGCCCTGGCTGCCCGGTCACGGGGAGGCGCGCTCGGGACTGCAGATCGCGCAGCGCAGCCTCGGTCTTGCTGCCGATTACGCCGTCCACCGTGCCGATGTCGTAGCCGCGCGCGGCGAGGCGGCGCTGCAGCGCGATCCGGTCGGCCTTGGTCATCCCGTTTGCATCGGGCGGGAAGCTGCCGCGCAGCGGCGCCCCCCCGACGAGCTGATCCGACAGAAGCCCTACCGCGAGCGCGTAGTAGTCGGAGTTGTTATAGGTCTTGAGCACGTCGAAGTTGCGGGTCACGGTGAAGCGCGGCCCCCCCGGCTGCGGCGTGAGGCTCCGGCCCGAGGCGCTTCCGTAGCCGTCCTCCGCGCCCCAGCTCAGCCCGCTCTGCCAGCCGTTTCGCGCAAGGTAGGCAGCGGTGGAGGCCAGCGCATCGCCCGGATCCGCCCCCCAGATGTCGCGCCGCCCGTCGCCGTCGAAATCCACCGCGAAGGCTTCGTAGGATGTCGGGATGAACTGGGTATGGCCCATGGCCCCGGCCCAGCTCCCGCGCAGGTTGGCGCGCGAGGTCTCGCCCCGGGCGAGGAGGCGCAGCGCGGCCATGAGCTGGTTTTCGTAAAACCGCGCCCGCCGCCCGGAGTAGGCAAGGGTGGCCGTGGCCGAGATCACCGGGATCTGTCCGCGTTTCTCGCCATAGAGGCTCTCGATGCCCCAGATCGCCGCGGTGATGCGCGCGGGCACGCCGTAGCGTGCCTCGATGGCGCGCAGGGTCGGGCCCTGCGCCGCGAGCGCCGCGCGGCCCTTGGCGAGCCGTTCGTCCGAGACGGTGATCGAGAGGTAATCCTCGAAGCTGCGGCGGGTCTGGATCTGGTTGCCGTCGCGGGTGACGACGCCGGGCAGGTAGCCCGCCTCGGCGAGCGCGGGATCGAGCACGCGCGCGGGGATGCCGCCGGCCAGCGCGCGGGCGCGGAAGGCCGCGCGCCACCGGTCAAACCCCGCGTTGGCCTGCGGGAGCAGATCTGGCGGGAGCGCGGCGCGGCTGACTGCACTGGCGGGCGCGCGCGGCGCGGCGGGGGCGCAGGCCGAGAGCCCGAGGGCCCCCATGGCGGCGAGGAAAAAGCGGCGGTCAATCGTCATCAAAGGCACCATTCTGGTTGCGGCATGGAACGCGTCACCCGATGAGCCTAGGGCGTGCGGCCGGCGCAGCAATCGGTTTTCGCGCGCGACGGGGAGGCCCGGCGGAGACCCGCCGGACCTGCGGCGCGCGCTAGTCCGTCTCGCCGGCGAGCAAGCTCGCGTTGCCGCCTGCCGCGGTCGTATCGACACACAGATGCCGCTCGAGGACCGCGTGGCCCGGATCCGGCGCGCCGGTGATGAGCGGGAGGATCGGCCCCTCGCGTTTGCTGAGCGCCTCGGCGATCTGGCGTGCAGTCCTGGCATCGCCCCACCAGAGCACCCCGCCGAAGGGCGGCAGATCGCACAGCGCGCCCGGCGCGAACCCCTCGTCCACCGGGATGGCCCGCCCGCCGAGGGCCTCGATCGCGCGGTGCTGCGCGGCGCGGGCGGCGTTGCCAGGGCCGAGGCAGAGGAGCGGTGGGCGCGGCAGTGTCGTGAGCTGGTTGAGCTCGCCCGTCGGGCCGGGAAGCTGGGTCACGTTGTGCGGCGCGTTGCGGGCGTCCGGCGCGCGCAACCGCGCGGCCACCTCCTCCGGAGTGGCGCCCGCGGCCCCGCCCGAGGGCGCGGCGTCCGGCGTAAATTCCGGCGCGGGCGCCGCGCGGAACCGCGCGAGGTAGTGCGGCCCCCCGGCCTTCGGCCCCGTGCCCGAGAGCCCCTCGCCGCCGAAGGGTTGGCTGCCGACGATCGCGCCGATCTGGTTGCGGTTGGCATAGACATTGCCCGCCTCGACCGCGTCGGCCACCCGTTGGACACGCTCGTCGATCCGGCTGTGCAGCCCGAAGGTCAGCCCGTAGCCGGTCGCGTTGACCTCCGCGATCACCCGGTCGATCTCGCCCGCGCGGAACCGCGAGACGTGTAGCACCGGGCCGAAAACCTCGCGCTCCAGCGCGCCGATTCCGGCCACGCGCAGCAGGGCGGGGGCGGTGAAGACGCCCCGAGACGGGGGTGTCAGGCGATGCAGCAGCCGCCCCTCGGCCTCGGCCTTGGCGACATGGGCGTCGATCTCGTCGCGGGCGGCCGCGGTGATCACCGGGCCGACATCGGTGGCGATGTCGCGCGGATCGCCGAGGCTGAGCTCGTCCATCGCGCCCATGAGCATCGCCTCGAACCCCGGCGCAATATCCTCCTGCACGTAGAGACAGCGCAGGGCCGAGCAGCGCTGGCCCGCGGACTGGAAGGCGGAGGCGACGATATCCCGGATCGCCTGTTCGGGCAGGGCGGTGCTGTCGACGATCATCGCGTTGAGCCCGCCGGTCTCGGCGATGAGCGGCGCGCCGGGGGGCAGGCCCCCGGCCATTGCGGCCTGAATGCGCCGGGCGGTGGCGGTGGAGCCGGTGAAGGCCACGCCGCCCACGCGCGGATCGGAGGTGAGCGCCTTGCCCACCGTGGCGCCGTCTCCGGGCAGAAGCTGGAGCGCGGTGTCGGGCACGCCCGCGCGCCGCAGCCGCTCCACCGCCCATGCGGCGATGGCGGGCGTCGTCTCGGCGGGTTTGGCCAAGACGCCGTTGCCCGCGGCAAGCGCGGCGGCGATCTGGCCGGTGAAGATCGCCAGCGGGAAATTCCAGGGGGAGATGCAGGTAAAGACCCCGCGCGGCCCGGCGGGATGGGCGGCCTCAACGCGCGCGGCCCCGGCGGCGTAGTAGCGCAGGAAATCCACCGCCTCGCGCAGCTCAGCCACGGCATCGGGCAGGGTCTTGCCCGCTTCAAGGGCCAGAAGCGCAAATGCCTCGCCGAAGCCCTCTTCGTAGAGATCCGCCGCGCGGGTGAGCACCTCGGCGCGCGCCTCTGCCGCGGCGTCCCATGGCTGGGCGGCGGCGAGGGCGGCCTCCACGTCCTCAGGCGCGGCGAGGGTGACCGTCCCGATCTCCTCCCCCGTGGCCGGGTTGAGGATCGGCTCGCGCGCGCCCCCCGCGACGGCGCTGGCGATGATCGGCCCGACTTCCAGTCGTTCGGGGCGCGGGCGCGCCTCCGCGATCCGGTCGAGCTCGGTGCTGTCAGCAAGATCGAACCCGCGCGCGTTCGCCCGCTCGGGCGCGAAAAGCGCGGGCCCCCGGCGCAGCAGCGGCTCCCCATCGGCGGGCGGCGCGGCCAGCGCGGCGAAGGGGCAGGCGACGACCTCTTCGGGCCGCACGGTCTCATCCACGATCCGGTTGACAAAAGACGAATTCGCGCCGTTCTCCAGCAGCCGCCGCACGAGGTAGGCCAGCAGGTCGCGATGCGCCCCGACCGGCGCGTAGATCCGGCAGCGCGTCCCCGCCTCGCGGTGGACGATATCGTGCAGCGCCTCGCCCATGCCGTGCAGGCGCTGAAACTCGAAGCTCTCGCGGCTCAGGCCCGTCGCCATGTGCAGCACGGCGGCGACGGTATGGGCATTGTGAGTGGCGAATTGCGGATAGATCCGGTCGGTCATGCCAAGCAGCGTGCGGGCATGGGCGATGTAGCTCACATCGCTCGCCGGTTTGCGGGTGAAGACCGGGAAATCCTCCAGCCCCTCGACCTGCGCGTGCTTGATCTCGGTGTCCCAATAGGCACCCTTCACGAGCCGGACCATGATCCGCCGGTCATGGCGCTGTGCAAGCTCGTGCAACCCGGCGAGCACGTCGCCCGCGCGGCGGCCATAGGCCTGCACCACCACGCCAAACCCGTCCCAGCCTTCGAGCTCGGGATCGGCGATTGCAGCCTCGATCAGCGCCATCGAGAGGCCGAGCCGGTCCATCTCCTCGGCGTCGATGTTGAGCCCGATCCCGGCGCGGGCGGCGCGGCGCAAGAGGTCTGTGAGGACAGGCGTGAGTTCGGACAGCACGCGCTCGGACTTGGCAGGCTCGTATCGGGGATGAAGCGCGGAGAGCTTGACCGAAATGCCCGGGTTCGCCGCGATGGAGGACGAGGTTGCGCCCGTGCCGATGGCGTCGATGGCCTTGATGTAGGCCTCGCGGTAGCGCGCCGCGTCCGCCGCGGTCATCGCCGCTTCGCCGAGCATGTCGTAGGAATAGGTGTAACCGCGCGCCTCCATCTTGCGGGCGCGCTCCATCGCCGCGCCGATGGTCTGGCCGAGCACGAACTGTCGCCCCATTTCGCGCATCGCGGCCCCGACCGCGGCGCGGATCACCGGCTCGCCCAGCCGCCGCACCATCCCGCGCAGACGCCCGGCCACGCTCGGCGCGCCGTCCTCCAGCACCTTGCCCGTGAGCAGCAGCCCCCAGGTGGAGGCGTTGACCAGCGGCGAGGCGCTGTGGCCCAGATGGCGCGACCAGTCGGAAGGCGCGATCTTGTCCTCGATGAGCGCGTCGATCGTGCGCGCATCGGGCACGCGCAGCAGCGCCTCTGCCAGACACATGAGCGCCACGCCCTCATCCGTCGAGAGCCCGTATTCGGCGAGAAAGACGTCCATCATCCCCGGCCGCGCGTTTTCGCGCATGCGCCGGACGAGCGCCGCGGCCTCGGAGGCGATGCTGGCGCGCGCGGTCTCATCGAGCGCGGCCTGCGCCTTGAGCGCGGCCAGAAGCGCCGCCTCATCCTGTCGTTTGTTGCGATCCCAACGCCGATCCACCGCGATCATGGCCCTTGCCCCCGATATGGTCTATGCGGCCAGTCTAGCACTGAGGCGCAGGGCAGTTTACCTATAGTTCTCGGAATGGTAGTGAAAAGAACCAAATATTTCCGAAAATGAAGGCCGAAATGTCTCAAGAACCGCTCGAGCTCGACAAGATCGACCGCGCCATCCTTCGGGCGCTGGTGCAGGACGGGCGCATGTCCATCACCGAGCTCGCCGCCGAGGTCGGGCTGTCCAAGACGCCGGTGGGCGCGCGGGTGCGGCGGCTGGAGGCCGAGGGCGTCATCACCGGGTATCGCGCCGAGCTGTCGGCGCGGCGGCTCGGGCTCGACCATATCGCCTTCATGGAGGTGCGCCTGACCGACACGCGGGAGCACGCGTTGCAGGCCTTCAACGCCGCTGTGCGCAAGGTTGCCGAGATCGAGGAATGCCACATGATCGCCGGCGGGTTCGACTACCTCGTGAAGATCCGCACGCGCGACATCGCCGCGTATCGGCGGGTGCTCAGCGAGCAGATCTCGCGCCTCCCGCATCTGGCCTCCACCTCGACCTATGTGTCGATGGAAAGCGTCCGGGATGCGGGGCTGCGCGAGATCTGAGCTCAGTCGAGCACGGCCACATCCACCGCTTGCGAATTGACCTGACCGCCGGCGCTGCGCAGTTGGCCGCGCACCGGGGCGAGGTCGGAGTAGTCGCGCCCGTAGCCGACGACGATGTGATCGCTGCCGATGAGCGTGGCGTTGGTGGGATCATACTCGATCCATCCCTGCGCAATGCCGCACCAGGCGCGGACCCAGGCATGCATCGCGTCCACCCCTTCGAGCTTCTCCTGCCCTACCGGCGGGAGGGTGCGCAGGTAGCCGCTCACGTACCCCGCTGGAATCCCCAGCGATTGCAGGGCGATGATCATGATGTGGCTGAAATCCTGACACACGCCGCCGCGCATGCGAAAGGCCTCGGCGGGGTCGGTGTCGACCTCGGTGGCGGTGGCGTCAAAGGCCATCTCATCGTGCAGCGCCTGACCGATGCGCAGGACATTTTCCGCAGCCGTCCGCTCCGGATCGAACCAGGCGCGGGCAAATTCCGCGATCGCCGCATCGGGGGTGAGCCGCTGGGTCCCGCCGAGGAAATGCAGCGGTGAATCGGGGCCGAGGTCGATCTGCTTGCGCCAGTCGGCGCGCAGGGCGTGGACCTGCGGCGAGAGGTCGGACCAGGGCGCGGGGTCGGAGACCTCGACATGGCAGGAGAGGTCGATCGACATCTCGTCATGGGGCTCGGAATGGACGCAGGTCACCACGGTGTTTTCAAAGAAATCGAAGGTCTCGCGGCGGCTGTGAAGCTCCGGCGTCACGGTGAGCAGATGCATCGCCAGCCGTTGCCGGCCGGGCAGGTTGCGCGGCAGCACGCGGATCAGGTGCCGCCCCTGCGCGGCGGGCTGATCGTAGCGGTGGGTGATGTTGAGCCGGATGTTGTAGAGCATGTCGGCTAGCCCAGATGCGAGGCGTTGAGGGCATCGCAGACGCCCCAGATTTCGTAGCGGATAGTGGCGAGCTCTTCGCTGGTGAGGTTTTCGGGGGCGCTGACGGCGAGGCGCGTTTCGATGGTCAGGATCCGCGCGGCGACGTCGCTCAGGATATGGCCGTGCCCCTTCTGCGGCAGCTTGGCGATGTGATCCTTGGCGCGGGTGATGTGATAGCGGATCGCACGCGGGTTGGCGGTGTCGAGCCCGAGAAGATCGGCGACCGAGGCGCCGGTGGCCGAGATGAGGAACCGCGTGCGGTGGGCGCCGATACTGTCGCCGATCTCAAGCGCGGCATCGAGCGCGCCCTCCGGGGCGTCATCATCGAGACAGGCGGCGAGCAACCCGGCCAGATTGGCCGCGCGCTCCAGAGACAGGCCAAGCGAGAGGAAGCGCCAGCCATGGGAGCGGTACATGTTTTCATGGACCAGCCCGGCAAAACCGGTGATCTGGCGCAACAGCGTGCTGACCTTGCCGGGGATGTCGTCGAGCGCGACGAGGCGCCGGTCCAGATCACGCGCGTCATGCACAAGGGTGCGCAGTGCCATCATCCCGTCGGGCGAAAACCGGTCCGTGACCCGCGCGGCGGTCTGGAGGCTGAGCTCCAGCGGCTGGGTGAAATGATCAGCGATCGCCTTGGCCTCGGGCGGGGTGTCGGGCAGAAGCCGCGTTCGCAGGTAGGCGTGCAGCGGATCGTCGTGCCCGGCGCCATCGGCGATGCGGGCGAAATAGGCGCGGAAGAGGCGCATGTGATGCTCGGCGCGCTCGACGTAGCGCCCGAGCCAGAAGAGGTTGTCCGCGGCGCGGGAGGGCAGCATCTGGTCGCTGGAGCCGCGTTCGCGCAGGGTGTCTTCGGTCGCGATCAGTGTCTGCGGCGCGACCTCCGCCTCGCTCAGAACCCAGACATCGGCCACCTTGCCGCCCTGCTGCATGGCGAGCGCCTTGGCGTCGTCGCTGGCGCTGACCCGGGCATAGCCCCCGGGCATGACTGCCCAGCCGTCATCCGTCCGCCCCAGCGAAATCCGGATGCACACCGGGCGCGGGCGGAAGGCGCCATCCTCGAAGACCGGTGTGCTCGACAGCGTGACGGCCTCCTGGCCCACGAAATTATGGCCCTCGGTCTCCAGCATCTCCACCAGCCGCGCGGTCGCGGGGTCGCCCGTCTCGCGCTCCAATGCGACGGTCGCCGGATCGGCCATGAGCGGCCGGGTCGAGAAGGCATCGCCCACCATCATCGCGCCGGCATTCTGCAACACGTGGGCGCGCTGCGCTTCCTGCCCGCACCACCAGGTCGCGATATTGGGCAGGGCGAGCCCGCGGCCCAGCCGCTTTCGCGCGATGCTCGGCAGGAAGGCCATGAGGGCCCGGGTCTCCAGCACGCCCGCGCCAATCATGTTGACCGTGTGGACCGCGCCATCGCGCACCGCCTGCAGCAGGCCCGGCGTGCCGAGCATCGACTCGGGCGCAAGCTCCAGCGGATCGGTCATCAGGCTCGGCACCCGGTTCCAGATCAGCGAGACCGGCCGCGGGCCATCCACCGTGCGGACCATCGCCTGACCGTCCTGAATCGCAAGATCCTCGCCCTCCACCAGCAGCATCCCGAGATAGCGCGCGAGGAAGGCGTGTTCGGCATAGTTCTGGTTCATCGGGCCGGGCGAGAGCAGTACCATCTCGCCCTCCACGCGGCTCTTGAGCGCGAGAAGGGTCTGCTGGAACTGGCGGAAGTAGCCGGCCAGCCGGAGCACCTTGGCGCGGCTGAAGAAGTTGGGGAAGACCCGGCTCGTGGCGATGCGGTTCTCGATCGCGAAACCGGCGGTCGAGGGGGCTTCGATCAGATCGCTGATCACCCACCAGCGCCCGTCCGGCCCGCGCGAGACCTCGAAGGACACCGAGTTGAGCCCCGCCTCGCCCGGCTCCAGCGCGCCGATCATCGGCCGCAGCCAGGCCGGGTTCTTGGTGAGCAGGGTGGGCGGGAGCTGGCCGGAATTCACCAGCGTGTTCTCGCCGTAGAAATCGCGCAGCACGAAATCGAGCAGCTCGGCGCGTTCGATCAGCCCTTGGGAAATCTCGGCCCATTCCGCCTCGGACAGCAGCACCGGGATATGGCTCAGCGGCCATTCGCGCTCGCGCGATTCCGCGTCATACTGGCGGTAGAAGACGCCCGCGTCGTGCAGGTACTGGTTGCCGCGGCCCATGCGCGTGGCGATCTGGTCGGGGGTGAGCCCGGCCAGATGGGCCATGAAATCGGCCCAGACCGGGCGCAGCGTGCCGTCAGGCAGGAGCATCTCGTCGCTATGGGCCGAGCCGCGCGCCACCTTGGCCGCGTAGTCGCGGACCAGCGCGTCGAGCGGCGTGGGCTGGTCCCGTCCCTGCATCTGATCGGCCGTGCCCATGATCAGAGCCCGGGCCGGCGGCGCAGATCGAGCGTCATCGGGAATTCGGGGTGCGGCGTCTCGGAGGGCGGTGCGTAGTCGCGCCCGGTGTGGCCCATCTTCTCGAACCGGCTGAGGCGGCGGGCCTCGGCCTCGTTGCCGTTGACGGGGAAGGTGTCGAAATTGCGCCCGCCGGGGTGGGCGACATGGTAGCGGCAGCCGCCGATCGCGCGACCGGTCCAGCTGTCGTAGATGTCGAAGACCAGCGGCGCGTCCACCTCCAGCACCGGGTGCATCGAGAGCGGCGGCTTCCACGCCTTGTAGCGCACGGCGCCCACGCGCTCGCCGGTGCTCGCGGTGGGGGTCAGCGGGACGATGCGGCCGTTGGCGGTGACCTTGTAGCGGTCGGGCGCTGCGCCCGAGAGGCGGACCTGAAGCCGTTCGGTCGAGCTGTCGGTGTAACGCACGGTGCCGCCGATCGCGCCTGTCTCGCCCATGACGTGCCACGGCTCCAGCGCCTGACGCAGCTCCAGCGTCGCGCCCTCGTAGGTCACCTCGCCGCAGAAGGGGAAGCGGAACTCGGCCTGCGCCTCGAACCACGCCGGATCGAGCACGAGATCATGGGCGCGCAAATCGCCGAGCACCTCGAGGAGATCCTCCCACAGGAAGGCGGGCAGCATGAACCGGTCATGCAGCGTCGTGCCCCAGCGGGTGAGCGATCCGCTCAGCGGCGCTTCCCAGCAGCGCAGGATGATAGCCCGGAGGAGCAATTGCTGGGCGAGGCTCATGCGCGGGTTGGGCGGCATCTCGAAGCCGCGGAATTCCACGAGCCCCAGCCGCCCCGTGGGCCCGTCGGGCGAGAAGAGCTTGTCGATGCAGATCTCGGTCCGGTGGGTGTTGCCGGTCACGTCGATGAGCGCGTTGCGCAGCAGCCGGTCGGTGAGCCACGGCGGCGGGGGCGTGCCCTCTTCGGGCGGCCAGATCTGGTCGAGCGCGATTTCCAGCTCGTAGAGCGAATCGTGGCGCGCCTCGTCGATGCGCGGGGCCTGCGAGGTCGGGCCGACAAAGGTGCCGGAGAAGAGATAGCTCAGGCTCGGGTGGCGCTGCCAGAAGAGGATCAGGCTCTTGAGCAGGTCCGGGCGGCGCAGGAACGGGCTGTCGTTCGGCGTCGCGCCGCCGACCACCACGTGATTGCCGCCGCCGGTGCCGGTGTGGCGGCCATCGAGCATGAACTTGTCGGCCCCGAGCCGGCTCTGACGCGCTTCCTCATAGACCGTTTCGGTGGTGGCGACGCAATCGTCCCAATTCGCGGCGGGGTGGATGTTGACCTCCAGCACGCCGGGATCGGGGGCGATGCGCATCACCTCGATACGCGGATCATGCGGCGGGGCATAGCCCTCGATCAGCACCTTGTGGCCCGTGGCCGCCGCGGCGCCTTCGACCTTGGCGATCAGTTCGAGGTAATCCTCAAGCCGCTCCACCGGGGGCAGGAAGACACAGAGCCGCCCGTCGCGCGGCTCCACCGAGATCGCGGTCCGGACCCGGCCGTCAAGCTCGGTCAGGCTCTGCTCGACGATGGTTTGCCCGGCGGGGGCCTCCGTCCGGCTGGCGACGGGTTGGCGCTCCTGAGCGGCGTCGCGATCCTTGGCCTGCCGCGCCTTGGCCAGATCCTCGGCGGCGGGCAGAGCCCCGCGCGGCTCGGTCGGATCCTGCGGCACGATGAAGGGATAGCTCGCCTCGTCCACATGCGGCAGCGCGCCGAGCGGCAGGCGGTAGCCCACGGGGCTGTCGCCCGCCACGAGGTAGACCTTGCCGCGCCGCAGCTTCCAGACCTCCGAAAGCCAGGCGCTTTCGGCCTTCGCCTGGGCGCGCTGGACCGGGAGGATATAGCCCGCCGGTGTGGTCAGACCGCGCTCGAAGACCCGCGCGATGCGCGCGCGTTCCTCGGGGTCGGTCAGCTTCGAATTCTCCGGCGTGACGTTCTCGGGCAGGTTGGATTCCTTGACGATCCACTCGGCGGGGTCCTCAAAGGCCGGCAGTACGTTGTCTTGCGGCACCGAGAGCCCCGCGGCGATCCCCTTCAGCAGCGCCTCCGCCGCTTCGGGCCCGACATCCTCATCCGTGTCTTCGCGCGCCAGAAGCTCCGGGTTGCGCCAGATCGGCTCGCCGTCCTTGCGCCAGTAGAGCGAGAAGGTCCAGCGCGGGAGGGTCTCGCCGGGATACCACTTGCCCTGCCCGTAGTGCAGCAGCCCGCCGCTGGCGAACTTGTCCGCGAGGCGGCGGATGAGCGTGTCGGCGAGGTGGCGCTTGGTGGGGCCGACCGCGTCGGAATTCCACTCGTCGCTCTCGAAGTCGTCGATCGAGACGAAGGTCGGCTCGCCGCCCATCGTCAGGCGCACGTCGCCCGCTTCCAGCCGCGCGTCGACCTGTTTGCCCAGCGTATTGAGCGCGGCCCAGGCTTCGTCGGAAAAAGGCTTGGTGATGCGCGGATGCTCGGCCGTCCGGGTGACTTGCATGTCGAAGGAGAAATCGACGTCCGCCGCGCTGGCCACGCCCGAGATCGGCGCGGCGTGGCGGTAATGCGGGGTCGCGGCGAGCGGGATGTGGCTCTCACCGGCCAGAAGGCCGGACGTCGGGTCGAGCCCGACCCAGCCCGCGCCGGGCAGGTAGACCTCGACCCAGGCGTGAAGATCGGTGAAATCCTTGTCGGTCCCCGCAGGCCCGTCGAGCGCGATCAGGTCCGGCTTGAGCTGGATCAGGTAGCCCGAGACGAACCGCGCCGCGAGGCCGAGGTTGCGCAGCACCTGCACCAGCAGCCAAGAGCTGTCCCGGCAGGAGCCCGCCGCGCGGGTGAGGGTTTCTTCCGGGGTCTGGACGCCCGGCTCCATGCGGATTTCGTAGTTGATCTCGTTGGCGATATGGCTGTTGAGCGAGACGAGGAAATCGATCGTCCCGGTGCTCTCGCGCGGGATCCGGTCGAGGAAACGTTGCAGCGCGGGCGAGGGCGGTTCGTGGCGCAGGTAGATGCTGAGATCCGTGCCGATGTCCTCGTCATAGGCGAACGGGAAATCCTTGGCGCTGTCTTCGACGAAGAAGTCGAACGGGTTGTAGACCGACATGTCGGCCACCAGATCGACCTCGATCTTGAACTCGCGCACCGGCTCGGGAAAGACGAACCGCGCCAGCCAGTTGCCGTAGATGTCCTGCTGGTGGTTGACGAAGTGCCCCGCGGGCGAGACCTTCAGGCTGTGCGAGATGACCCGTGTGCGCGAATGCGGCGCGGGGCGCAGGCGGATCACCTGCGGGCCCAGCGTCACCGGCCGGTCATATTTGTAATGCGTCAGGTGATAAATGCTTGCGGTGATCGCCACGCGTCGCTTCCCCGTTCCAGATCTCGTTGAGCAGAAGGCAGGACCAGCGCGCCGCTCGGATCGCTCCTACGGCGTTGCCTCCCCCTGATGATGCGCCCGGCCTTGTGACGCGGCGCGCCACCCCCTGTCTACTGAACGCGGCTCGGCCCCTGCAAGGTTCCTCGCCCCGCACAACATATTTTGCGCGGGCCCTGTGGCCCTGCGGCCCGGGGCGGGGCAGGGGGCGGCGCGAAAATGGGCAAGGGCGGGCGCGCGGTCCGTGCTATGCTCGGCCGGAAATGACGGGACGAGGGAGGCATGAGATGTGGAAACAGTATGGTGCGGGGGCGCTGCTGGCGGCTGGGATCGCGGGAGGCGCCTGTGCCGAAGCGCTGCCTGTCGCGGTCTTCGAGATCGAATTCGTGAACTTCAGTCAGGAGGTCGAGTACGGCCGGACCAACGAGGTGGAGGAGGCCCGCGCGGCGATGCTCACGGAGGCCTTTCGAGTGCTGCTGAGTGATAGCGGGCGCTACGCGCTGGTCGATACCGCTCCGGCCGCCGATGCGCTCGCGCTGCACGGAAATCCGTTCAGTTGCAACAACTGCGAGGCGGGAATCGCTGAAAAGCTTGGGGCAGAGCGCTCCTTCACCGGGGTGGTGCAGAAGCTCTCGGTGCTGGTCCAGACCATCGTGATCCGCGAGCGCGACACCGGCACCGGCGAGATCCTCGCCCAGTACCAGACCGACATTCGCGGCAATACCGACGAGGCCTGGCGCCGGGGGCTCACGTGGCTGATGGAGAACCGGATGCTGCCGGGCACCGCCGCGCTGGATGGCGGGTAGCGCCCGGCGCGGGGGCTGGGGTCAGACGCCGCTGTCGACGATCGCGCGGGCCAGCAGCGGCACGGTCGCCGCGTTGAGCCCGGCGATGTTCATCCGCGAATCGCCCACCATGTAGATCCCGTGCTTGGTCTTCATCGCCTGCACCTGCTCGGGGCTCGCGCCGAGGCGTGAGAACATCCCCCGGTGCTGGGCGAGGAAGCCGAACCGGTCCGAGCCGGTGAGCGTCTGCAACTCGTCGGCCAGTTTCTGGCGCAGCGAGAGCATCGAAAGCCGCGTATCTTCCAGCTCGGCCTGCCAGTCGGCGCGCAATGCCTCGTCGTTGAGGATGGTCGCGACCACGCGCGCGCCGTGGTCGGGCGGGAAGGAGTAGTTCTGGCGGTTGAGATAGGCCAGCGTCTCCTGGGTGAGCGCCTGCTGCGCGGTCTCGTGGACCACGGCCATCAAAAGCCCGGTGCGCTCGCGGTAGACGCCGAAGTTCTTCGAGCAGGAGGCCGCGATCAGCACTTCGGGGCAGGAGGAGGCCACAAGCCGCGTCCCCGCCGCATCCGCCTCCAGCCCGTCGCCGAAGCCCTGATAGGCGATGTCGATCATCGGGATCGCCCCGGTGGCGTTGAGGTGGTCGACCACCGCCTGCCATTCGGTGAGGTTAAGGTTGGCCCCGGTCGGGTTGTGGCAGCAGCCGTGCAGCAGCACGATATCGCCCGCCCGCACCTGCGCCAAATCGGCCATCATCCCGGCGAAATCGACCGCCCGCGACTCCTCGTCGAAATAGCGGTAGGCGATGGTCTCCATCCCGAGATACTTCAGGATCGACAGGTGGTTGGGCCAGGTGGGGTTGGAGACGAACACCCGCGCGTCGGGATTGGCCATGCGCACCAGCTCAAAGGCCTGACGCACCGCGCCGGTGCCGCCCGGCGTCGCCACGGCGGCGATCTGCCCCGGCGCGACCGCATCCCCGAGGATCAGCGCGGAAAGCGCCTGGGTATAGGCACTGTCGCCCGCAAGCCCGGTGTAGGATTTGCTCTCCTGCGTCTCCCAGATGCGCTTCTCGGCGGATTTGACCGCACGCATCACCGGGGTGATGCCCTCGGCATTGCGATAGACGCCCACGCCAAGGTCGATCTTGTCGGTGCGCGGATCGGCCTTGAACTCGACCATCAGGGCGAGGATCTTGTCTGCGGGCTGGGCCTTGAGATTGCCGAACATCATGCGTCTCCGGTTGCGACGGGAAGGGTATGGAAGGCGCCCCACTCGGCCCAGGAGCCGTCGTAGAGCGAGTGGTCATGTTTGCCCAGGCGCTCCAGCGCGAGGTTGAGAACCGCCGCCGTGACGCCCGAGCCGCAGGTCGTGATCGCCGGCTTGGCAAGATCGACGCCGGCGCCCTCGAAGGCGGATTTGAGCGCGGGGAGGTCCTTCATCGTGCCATCTGGATTGAGCAGCGCGGCATAGGGAACGTTCTTGGCGCCGGGGATGTGGCCGGTGCGCAGATCGGCGCGGGGCTCGGGCTCGGTCCCGGCAAAACGGCCGGGAGAGCGGGCGTCGATGATCTCGTGATCGCCGAGCTTGGCGGCCGCCGAAACCTGCGTCACGTCGCGCACGAGGTACGCCTGCCGCTGCACCGTCATGTGCCGGTCCCGGATCACCGGGGCCAGGTCCTCGACCTCGCGGCCTTCCTCCTGCCACTTGGGCAGGCCCCCGTCGAGCACCGCCACATCGCGCTTGCCCATCAGCCGGAAGAGCCACCAGACCCGCGCCGCCGAAAACAGCCCCGCCCCGTCATAGACGACCACCTGATGCCCGTCACCGACCCCCATGGCGCGCAGCCGCGACATGAATTTCTCCACCGGCGGGGCCATGTGGGGCAGCTCGGAGCGTTGGTCGGAGATCTCGTCGATGTCGAAGAACCGCGCGCCGGGGATATGGGCGCGCTCGAACTCGGCCCGGGGGTTGCGCCCGGCGGAGGGCAGATACCACGAGGCATCGAGAAGCCGCAGGTCCGGATCCTTCAGGTGCTGCGCCAGCCAGGCGGTGGACACGAGGGTTTGCGGGTCGTCTTTTGCCATCGCCGTCTCTCTCGCGGGCTCGCGCGCGGGGCGGGCCCTCCATCTTTGGTCTTGATCGGGTGCGGCCCGGGGCGCGCTCGGGCGTTCAGTCCGGGCATGGGTAGCCGAGGGCGGCGGGGCTGACAAGGGCGTGCCTGCTCAGCCGTGCCTCTTCAGCTGTTGTCCTTCAGCAGCCGCTGTTTCTGGCGGGCCCAGTCGCGTTTGGCGTCGCTGGCGCGCTTGTCATGGGTCTTCTTGCCCTTGGCGATGCCCACCTTGAGCTTCACCAGCCCGCGGTGGTTGAAGTAGATCACCAACGGCACGAGCGTCATGCCCTTGCGCTGCGTCGCGTTCCAGAGCCGGGCGAGCTCGCGTTTGCCCACCAGCAACTTGCGCCGCCGCCGCTCCTCATGCTGGAAGGTCTTGGCCTGCTTGTAGGGCGCGATGTAGGCGTTGACGAGCCACAGCTCGCCCTCCTCCACGGCGGCGTAGCTCTCGGCGATATTCGCGCCCCCGCTCCGCAGCGATTTGACCTCCGAGCCCTCCAGGATGATCCCGCATTCAAGATCGTCCTCGATGGCATAGTCGAACCGCGCGCGACGGTTGTCCGCGATCACCTTGTAATTCTTGTCGTCGTCTTTTTTGGCCATGTCGGAGGCAGATATAGGCGCGCGGGCGGGCTGTAAACAGAGGGCGCGGCTCAAACTTCCGCGGCGACCGGCTCCGCCCGGAGCCAGACGCCGCCCTCGGGGCGGAGCGTGAGGATCATCACCGGGTCCGGCGCGCGGCCCGGGTCGGGCGTGAAGCGGAAGCGGGCGAGGAGGGTCGCGAGGATGATCACCGCCTCCTGCAGCGCGAAGCTCGCGCCGATGCAGACCCGCGGGCCATCGCCGAAGGGCAGGTAGGCGTAGCGGTCGATCGCGCGGGGATCGGCGAAGCGCTCGGGGCGGAAGGCGTCCGGATCCTCCCACAGGAGACGGTGGCGATGGAGCGCATAGACCGGCAACAGGACCGTATCGCCCGAGCGCACCTCGCGGCCGCAGAGCACGTCAGCTCGCTGCGCCGTGCGCGCCAGAAGGGCCGCGGGCGGGTAAAGGCGCAAGGCCTCGTCGAGCACCTGGCGGATGTAGGGCAGGCGGTCCACATCATCACCCGTCGCGGCGCGCATGCCGAGCACGGCCTGCGCCTCGGCGCGCGCGCGGTCCTGCACGTCGGGGTCGAAGGCGCAGAGGTAGAGCGCCCAGGAGAGCGTGAGCGCGGTGGTCTCGTGCCCCGCGACGATGAAGGTCAGCAAGTTGTCGCGCAGCTCCTGCGTGCTCATGTGACGCCCGCTCTCGGGATCGGCGCCGGCGAGCAGAAGGTCCAGCAGATCGGGCACGCCGGTCGCCTCTGCCGCGCGCCGCCGCTCGATCGCCTCATCCGCCACCCGCTTCATCGCCCGGAGGCCAGAGCCGGTGACAAGCCGCCCCGGGCGCGGGACCCAGTCCGGCAGGCCCAGGATATCGAAGAGCGAGGCCTTGCCCGCCTCGGCGATGTAGCTCTCGATCGCGCGGTGCACCCCGTCGCGGTCAAACCCCTCGCCGCCCGAAAAGGTCACGTCCGAGATCACGTCGAATGTTGTGGAGACCATCTCCTCGAAGAGATCGACCGGCTGCGCCCCGGCGGCGCCGATCCGCTCGGCCGAGCGCTCGGCGGCGGCGCTCATGATCGGGGCGAGGTTGCGCATGTTGCGCAAGGAGAAGGCGGGCGCGACGGTGCGCCGCTGCCAGCGCCAGTCGGCCCCCTCGGCGATGAAGATCGAGCGCCCGATCGCCGGGCGCAGCAGGTTCTTCGTGACCTCCGATTTGGGGTAATCGTCAAGCCGGTCACGCAGGATGTGTTTCAGCGCGCCGGGGTCCATCACCATGTGCCAGCGCTTGCCCGTCCGCCCCGAGACCATCGGCTGGCGGGTGGCGATTTCGGGGATGATCGAGAGCACGTTGCGCCGCATCGCGCGCAGAGACGCCAGAACGCCCATCGGCGCCGTCACCAGCGGCACGCGCACCGGGTGCGCGGGGGGCGTGGCGCGCGCGGAGGGGCGCGGCGGGGGGCTCGTGATCTGCATGACCCTGACCATAGGGCGCCGGCGCGCCCCTGCAAGCGCGGGGGCTCAGGCCTGTTGCGAGATCTTTCCCTTGGCGGGCAGGGCGAGGGACCGCATGGTTTCCTCACTGGCGCCGCGGCGTTCGGCGAGGAACCGCGCGGTGGTCTTGGCATCCATGGGGCGCGCGAGGCCGAACCCCTGCAGGTAGCAACAGCGCATCTCGCGCAGGATGTGAATATGGGCGTCGCTCTCGACCCCCTCGGCCACCACCTTGATCCCGAGCATGTGGCCGATGCCGATGATCGTCCGGACAAGGTCCTTCTGGCGCTGCGAGCCGACGATGGGCTGGACGAGGTTGCGGTCGATCTTGAGGCGCTTGGGCGCGATCTCGAGAAGACTCGCGATCGAGGCATGGCCGCTGCCGAAATCGTCGATCTCGATGTCGATCCCAAGCGCGTTGATCGCGCGCAGGTTCTGGTCGATCACGCTGCTGCGCGCATCCAGAAAGGCCGATTCCAGCAACTCGAAGGTCAGCATCCCGGCAGGCAGATCCATCGCCCGCAGGCTCTCGGCCAAGGTTGGATCGTTGAGCCGGTTGGCCGAAACATTGACCGACACCGGCGGCACCGCGAGCCCCGCCGCGGTCCAGCTCTTGATGTCGTGCACCGCCCGGCGCAGGACCAGCTCGTCGCATTGCGCGATCAGCCCCATCTCCTCGGCGGTGCGCAGGAATTCCTGCGGCGAGATCATCCCGTATTTCCCGCTCTGCCAGCGCACCAGCGCCTCCAGCCCGGTGACCTCGAGCGTCTCGGTGTCGAATTGCGGCTGGTAGTGGCAGGTGATTTCGCCCTTCTCGAACCCCGCCGAGAGCGCATCGAAGGAGGTCTTGCGCCGCCGCGCCTGCTCCTTCATCGACGCCGAGTAGAACCGCACACGCCCGCGCCCGGCTTGCTTGGCCTCGTAGAGCGCCAGATCGGCGTTGATGAACAGCTGCCCGCCATCGGCGGAGGGGTAATCGGTCGTGGCGACGCCGATGCTGGTGCCGATCTTGCACTCCTGCGCGCCATAGAAGAAGGGCTGTGAAATCTCGCCGATGATGTCCTCGGCGATCCGTTCCAGCGTCGCATCCCCCGGCGCATCGAAGAGCAGCGCGACAAACTCATCCCCGCCCACGCGGGAGACGAGTGCGCCCGGCGGCGTGGTGCGGCGCAGCACGGAGGCAGCATGTTTGAGCGTGGCATCGCCGGCGTCATGGCCGAGCGTGTCATTGATATGCTTGAAGTGGTCGATGTCGAAATGCAGCACCGCAAGGCGCTTGGCGCTGCCCGCGCGATGGATCGAGGCCTGGGTCGCATAGGCCTCGTCGAGCTTGCGGCGATTGGCGAGCCCGGTCATCGCGTCATGGCGGCTCTCGTATTCGAGCCGCGCGCGCGCCTGTTCCAGCGCCTGGGTCTTGAGCTTGTCATGGGTGACGTCGAAGCTCACGCCATAGTAGCGCGGTTCTGCTTCGTCATCGGTGATGTACTTGCCCCGCGCGCGGATGTGGCGGATGCCGCCCTCGCGGGTCAGCACGCGGTAGTCATGGGCGATGTCGCAGCGCCGGTCGATGCAGGCCCCGAGATAGGCGAGCGCCTCTTCGCGATCCTCGGGATGGATGCGTTGGGCCCAGTCGGGGAAGGAACGGCCGCGGCGCCCTCCGGCCAGTTCGGGCATGATCAGGCGGTGGTTGTTCCAGAAGATGCTCCGCGTCTCCGGATCGATCTCCCATCGGGCCATGCCTGCGGCCTCCATCGCCACATCGAGCCGCCGCGACATGCGCTGTCCCTCCAGCTCGACCGATTTGATGTCGGTGATGTCGGTGTCCGTCCCGATGATATGAACCGGGGCGCCCGCCGCATCGCGCCGCACGACGCTTCCGCGGCTGAGGAACCAGACCCAGTGTCCATCCTTGTGGCGCTGGCGGAACTTGTAGTTGATGATGTCGGTCTCGCCCGCGTCGATCCGCCGCCAGTCCTCCTCCAGATGCGCCACGTCCTGCGGGTGGATCGTGAGCAGCCAGTCCTCGGTGGTTTTGGGAATTTGATCGTCGGGGCCGAGCCCGCGCAGATCGCGCCATGTTTTGGACAGAAAATGCAGATCGCGTTCGAAATCGTGGTCCCAGACTGCCTGGTTCGCGCCCTGCACGGCGCTGCGCCAGCGCGAATCGCCCTCGCTGAGCCCGTGCACCTCGCCGCCCTCGCTGCTGATCCCGGTCACGTCGATCTCCTCGACCGTGATCCGCAGCGGCACCCCGTTTTCATCGCGCGCGTAGACCTCGCCTGAGGCGAAGATTGACCGTCGTCCGAGCGCGGGGCTGTCGAGCTGGTAATTGCGCCGGAATTCGGGCTCGACCGAGGAGGCCAGCCGCGTGATCCCGCAGTGCAACGCGACCACGTCGCGCGGGGCCAACTCGCGCAGGTACTCGGCGATGCTCGGCGCCGTGATGTCCGGCAAGCCCGGCCCGCTGGCCTGCATCCGGATCTCCCCGTTGGTCAGGTCCAGCTCCCACTGGCGCCGCGGCAGTGGGTCCCGTTCGTCTTCCGAAGGCGGAAAATCGGCGCCATGCGGGGTCGGGTCCACCTGCTGCAGCAGGTATCCCTGAAGCGTGCCGGACGCGTCCTTGATGCCATTGGCGCGGAAAAGCTGTGTTCCGCCGGGGCCGCGCACGGCCGCCATCGCGGTGTCGAGCGGGGCAGGGCGTTCGGCGATCTGACTCAGGTGCCCGAGAAAGCCCGACGCTTCAATGGGGCAAAGACAGTCCGAGAGCGGCTTTCCGCGCAGATCGCTGGCATGATCATGGCCCAGAAGCGACAGGCCGGCCCGGTTGACCGCGAGGATATCCGTCTGGGGCGAGAGCAGCAACGCAGGCGCGGCGATCGCTTCGATCAGCGGATTTGTGCAATCCTCGCCGGGATTTCCTACATGCGGCATCACTCACCATACTTTGGACACGAGACGCATCGCGTCGTGCTTCGGGGTTCCTATGGATAGGTTTCAAAGGGTTTGCAAAGTGTTAACAGTTGGTTGCGCCGGGCGCCCCGCAGCGGGCGATTTAGGCACGACTTTACTCGAATGCCCCAAGGTCAAGTCGCCTCTTAGATACAGGGCAGAGATACAGGTTTATGGATTTTCAGGCCCGTCCCTGGCGCGAGGGTCGATTTGCCCTGCCCCTAGCGCAACCCGGTGCCTTCCGTTAGTCATGCCCCCCGAGGCCGCCGGATCGGGGACGGGCCATCACGGATGGGAGACCGCATGACACGGATTTTCGCGCTATTTTTGCTCTGCGCCGGGCTTGCGGCCTGTGGGGTCAACGATCTTGACAAGGCACCGGTGCCGCTGGGCGATTTCGCCCTTGGTCACAACGTGGTTCGGGCACCAAAGCCGGTGAAGGGCCCCGCCTCGCGCGTGGCCACGCCCGAGGCACTGACCGAGGCGCTCAGCTCCGCCATCGAAGCGCGGTTCGGCCGCTACAAGGGCGACCGGCTCTATCACCTCGGCATCAGCATCGATGGCTACGTGCTGGCGCAACCCGGGATCCCTCTTATCTTCACGCCGAAATCGGTCATGATCGTGAACGTGAGCATCTGGGACGACGCGACTCAGACCAAGCTCAACGAGGAGCCGCACCAGATCATCGTCAGCGAGGCGATTTCGGGGCGGACGCTGATCGGCTCGGGCAACACCCAGAGCGCGGATGTGCAACTGGCCAACCTCTCGGCCGTGACGTCCAAGACGCTGGAGCGCTGGCTGGTCGCGCGCATGGCCGAGGACGGCTGGTTCACGGCCCAGTGGCGCGCCGCCGCCGCAGCCGCGGAAACCCCGGCCCAGGCGACACCGTAAACCCCTACGGCACAGTGGCGCGCAAAGCGCCACAGGGCCCCCAACTCCCGCTTGATTTTCCCTGTCCAACCCAATACATCGCCCGCCGAGACGAAACCGGCCCGGCGGGGCCATCAACCAGAGGGCGCCTCACTCCATGGCTAAGGAAAAGTTTGAACGTAACAAGCCGCACGTGAACATCGGCACGATTGGTCACGTTGACCACGGGAAGACGACGCTGACGGCGGCGATCACGAAGTACTTTGGTGACTTCCAGGCCTACGATCAGATCGATGGTGCGCCGGAAGAGAAAGCGCGGGGGATCACGATCTCGACGGCGCACGTGGAGTACGAGACGGAGAACCGTCACTACGCGCACGTTGATTGCCCCGGCCACGCCGACTACGTCAAGAACATGATCACCGGTGCGGCGCAGATGGACGGCGGCATTCTGGTGGTGAACGCGGCCGACGGCCCGATGCCCCAGACCCGCGAGCACATCCTGCTGGCGCGTCAGGTTGGCGTTCCGGCGCTGGTTGTCTTCATGAACAAGGTCGACCAGGTCGATGACGAGGAGCTTCTGGAGCTCGTCGAGATGGAGATCCGCGAGCTGCTGTCCTCCTACGACTTCCCCGGCGACGATATCCCAATCATCGCGGGCTCGGCGCTGGCGGCGATGGAAGGGCGTGACCCGGAGATCGGCGAAGAGAAGATCAAGGAGCTGATGGCGGCGGTTGACGACTACATCCCGACGCCCGAGCGCGCGGTTGACCAGCCGTTCCTGATGCCGATCGAGGACGTGTTCTCGATTTCCGGCCGCGGGACGGTTGTGACCGGCCGTGTCGAGCGCGGTGTTGTGAACGTCGGCGACGAGCTCGAGATCGTGGGCATCAAGGACACCAAGAAGACGACCTGCACGGGCGTCGAGATGTTCCGCAAGCTGCTCGACCGCGGTGAAGCGGGCGACAACATCGGCGCGCTGCTGCGCGGCATCGACCGTGAAGGCGTCGAGCGGGGCCAGGTGCTCTGCAAGCCCGGCTCGGTGAAGCCGCACACGAAGTTCGAGGCCGAGGCCTACATCCTGACCAAGGACGAAGGTGGTCGCCACACGCCGTTCTTCGCCAACTACCGCCCGCAGTTCTACTTCCGCACGACGGATGTGACCGGGACGGTGACGCTGGCCGAAGGCACGGAGATGGTGATGCCGGGCGACAACGTGTCGTTCACGGTTGAGCTGATCGCGCCGATCGCCATGGAAGACGGCCTCCGCTTCGCCATCCGCGAAGGCGGCCGCACCGTCGGCGCAGGCGTCGTCGCCAAAATCGTCGAGTAAGCACAAACCTTCGGGTTCGAAGAGGGCCGGCGGATGAGCCGCCGGTCCTCCTATCAACTCCAAAGCCGCGAAAGGCTAATGAAATGCAAAGCCAGAACATTCGCATTCGGCTGAAGGCCTTCGACTACCGTGTGCTGGATGCCAGCACGCAGGAAATCGTCAACACGGCCAAACGGACCGGCGCCCAGGTGCGCGGGCCCATTCCGCTGCCGAACAAGATCGAGAAGTTCACCGTTCTGCGTGGTCCCCACGTGAACAAGAAATCCCGCGACCAGTTCGAGATCCGCACACACAAGCGCCTTCTCGACATCGTCGACCCGACGCCGCAGACCGTGGACGCGCTCATGAAGCTCGACCTCGCCGCTGGCGTTGACGTGCAGATTTCGGTTTAAGGAGAGTGACGAAGATGTTGCGCTCTGGTGTAATCGCAAAGAAAGTCGGCATGACCCGGCTTTTCATGGAAGACGGCAAACAGATCCCCGTTACCGTTCTCCAACTGGACAAACTTCAGGTCGTCGCCCAGCGGACCGCAGACGAGCACGGCTATTCCGCCGTTCAGCTCGGTGCCGGCACCGCGAAAGCCAAGCGGACCTCCAACGCCATGCGTGGCCACTTCGCCGTTGCGAAGGTCGAGCCCAAGCGCAAGGTTGCGGAATTCCGCGTCGACCCTGACAACCTCATCGCCGTGGGCGAGGAAATCACGGCGGACCACTACTTCGAAGGTCAGTTCGTCGACGTTTCCGGCACCTCGATCGGTAAGGGTTTCGCCGGTGCCATGAAGCGGCACAACTTCGGCGGTCTGCGCGCCTCGCACGGCGTGTCGATTTCCCACCGTTCGCACGGCTCCACCGGCCAGTGTCAGGATCCCGGCAAGGTCTTCAAGGGCAAGAAAATGGCCGGCCACATGGGCGCCGCCAAGGTGACCACGCAGAATCTGCAAGTGGTCAAGACCGACGCCGACCGTGGCCTGATCATGGTCAAGGGCGCGGTTCCGGGCTCCAAGGGTGGCTGGGTCACGATCAAGGACGCGGTGAAGAAACCGTTCCCCGAGAACGCGATCCTGCCCGCAGCCCTGCGCTCCGCAGCCGAAGAAGCGGCCCGTGCCGCCGAGGAAGCTGCTGCCGCTGCAGAGGCCGAAGCCAAAGCCGCCGAAGAGGCTGCCGCCGCTGAAGCCGCCGCTGCTGAAGAAGCCGCTCTGAAAGAGGCCGAGGCATCCATCGAGGCCGAGAAGAAGGAAGGCGAGGAATGAAACTCGACGTGATCAAACTGGACGGCGGCAACGCCGGGTCGGTCGAGCTGGACGAGGCCCTGTTCGGGCTGGAGCCGCGCGCCGACATCCTGCACCGCGTCGTCCGCTGGCAGCGTAACAACGCGCAGCAGGGCACGCACAAGGTCAAGACCCGCTCCGAGACGAGCTACTCGACCAAGAAGATCTATCGCCAGAAGGGCACCGGCGGCGCACGCCACGGTGACCGCAACGCGCCGATCTTCCGCAAGGGTGGTATCTACAAGGGCCCGACCCCGCGCAGCCACGGCCACGACCTGCCGAAGAAATTCCGCAAGCTCGGCCTGCGCCACGCGCTCAGCGCCAAGGCGAAAGCCGGTGAGCTGGTGGTGATCGAGGCGGCGGAAGCCGAAGGCAAAACCGCAGCTCTGGCCAAACAGGTGAAGAACCTGGGCTGGAAACGCGCGCTCGTCATCGACGGCGCCGCGGTCAACGAAGGCTTCGCCAAGGCCGCCCGCAACATCGAAGGTCTGGATATCCTGCCGACGATGGGCGCTAACGTGTATGACATCCTCAAGCGCGATACGCTCGTGCTGACCAAGGCGGGTGTTGAAGCTCTGGAGGCTCGTTTGAAATGAGCGCAAAAGCAGAACATTATGACGTGATCCGCAAGCCGATCATCACCGAGAAAACCACCATGGCGTCCGAAAACGGCGCGGTGGTCTTCGAAGTGGCGATCGACAGCAACAAGCCGCAGATCAAGGACGCCGTCGAGGCGCTCTTTGGTGTGAAGGTGAAAGCGGTCAACACGACGATCACCAAAGGCAAGACCAAGCGCTTCCGGGGCATCTCCGGTCGCCGCAAGGACGTCAAGAAAGCCTATGTGACGCTCGAAGAGGGCAACACCATCGACGTGTCCACCGGTCTTTGATCCACGGCACATGATGACTTAAAAAGGCCTCCGCAAATGCGGAGGCCTTTTTCCTTTTCAGGGCCTTGGATCGCTATGAGTAGCGGCGAAGGCTTTAGCCGCGCGTCAAACGCCGCTCGGCCAGGAGAACTCCGGGCGAAGACCTTCGTGGACTGGGCGACCATCGTCAGGCTGTTTGTAGCCTTTGGATGCGTCGTAGAAGGCGTGATAGGTCGCGGCCGGGAAACTCGCGTTGTCGTAGCCCATGACATTGGGCACCGCGACGCGGATCCGCTTCTGCTTGTCGTCCAGCATGATCGGCGTGCCGCAATCCTTGCACAGGCACAGCTCGAGCGGCCCATCGGGATTATCGGCATTGAAGGGCACACGATCGAGGTTGCCTTCGTTCGAACACTTCAGATCGCCATGTTTGAAAAACGCAACATGCGTGGTGAGCTGGCCCGTGACGTTCTTGCACACGTTGCAGTGACATTGGTGGTTGTCGATCGGTTCGGCATTCGACGACACGACGACATGCGCACATCCGCCCTGATACTTGGCTTTCCCCATTCCGACGAGCGAGCCGGCGATCTGTTCGGATATATAGCCAAACACGTTGCCGATGATCATCGATATGGAGACTGCGATCGCAACCTGGATGATGCCGCCCGAACCTTCGCCATAGGCAGCACCGCCCAGTAAAAACAGGCCCGCCGTCGCGGCGTAGCCGTAAACCTGTGCGGGGATCGCCGACAGAATGCTGACCTTGGCGCCGAGGATCATGATCAGGACGGTCGCACCGACACAGATCCCCGCGTTGACCGCCGTGACGCCCATGGACGTAAGCACGATAAGGGCGACCGCGGCCATGATGGCGCCCCAGATATTGGCGAGGGTCGAACTTTTCAGCCCTTCAGTCTTGCCGCCGCAATGAAAGTAACTTGCCCAGGCGATGAAGATCACCCAAATCAAAACATATGGGCTGGCCATGGCGACGGCCCCCCATGTTGCCAAACCACCCATCACTCCTATGACGATGGCGAGTGCGATTATAAGATCCATTATTGGTCCCTCCCTTATTGTGAATGCCTTTTTGCGGGCAGTGGAGTGACACATCTGATTGACTTTTGGTCAATCTGGACATTCGGCTGTGTCGGGGGCTCTTCGTAGTGTGATCAAGACGCCCCTATGCAACGGTAGGACCTGACGCTTTCTGCGCGTCCCTGATCTCCCGACTGACGTCTAGAAGGCTCGAAGAGGGCAACACCATCGGCGTGACCACCGGACTCTGATCGGATCAACCGCTGGATAGGGGGCGAGGCCTCCGCGGATACCGAGTGCAGTGCTCGAAACTACGGCGTCGTGTCAGGAAAGCTGCGTCACATCTGGATAGAGGTACTTGATCGAGCCGCTCAACTTATGGCGTTTTGACAAGCCCAAGGCATAGTTTGCGGAAGCAAACGCGGCGTCCCAGGTTTCCGGTTTGGTGGGGCCATTCAAATCCGGGTCGTTCAGAAAGCAAACGTAGAACAACGTCGCTTTTACGCCTTGTTCTCGGAGCCACCACAGAAACGCCAAGCGATTACAATATTGGAAGTAGATTTCGGACCACAGGTCGGGACGGGTCGCGCCAAGATCGATAGCGACCTTCCGGAGCGAGGACTCGATCCTGTGTTTCGAAGGTTCGGTTGCAGCGGTCCTGGACGAAAAGAACTCGGGAATGTGGGCCTTCGCTTCGACCAAAACCGGACCCGTTTCGGAAACCCCGAGCGCATCCCATTGTGGGCCGCCCCGGGGCCAGAAATCGGAAAGCGCATCCGCGTGCTGAGCGCATCCGACCAAATTGAGAAAATCGCGATCCCGGTATTCTGCATAGTCATCCGATTTTAGTGGTGAGCGCCATTCGATTTGGGGGATGTCATCTGGTTGGAGTAGATCAGGGCGACGTTCAACTGCGCGTTGAAGCCATTTCAAACTGCCCTTCGCGCCCTTGGGTTGTTTTACGCGCATGAAACGATGCCCTTTTATTGCGACCTCAACTGAGTGTCGGATTTCCGGCGCGCGCGTGTCTATAAATTTCTGATATTTCTTGATTTGATGACTGTGCCTTGACGGGCGGTGTCCCATCCCCTAAACGACCCCATCCGCTACGGCCCCGGATTCGTCCGGGGTTTCGTTATTCGCGGCGGAGCAGAACCGGGCACCTTCGGGGGCCTATACCAGGCGGGTCCATCGCGACCCCACACATAGCGGGAGTTTTCTCTCGCGTTTGCTAAACGGAAGACAGAAAGCATGGCACTCAAGTCGTACAAGCCGACGACGCCGGGCCAGCGCGGGCTGGTGCTGATCGACCGTTCGGAGCTGTGGAAAGGACGTCCTGTCAAGTCCCTCACCGAGGGTCTGACCAAGTCGGGCGGCCGCAACAACACCGGACGGATCACCTCGCGTCGTCGCGGGGGCGGGGCGAAACGCCTCTACCGGATCGTCGATTTCAAGCGCACCAAATTTGATGTGTCGGCCACCGTGGAACGGATCGAATACGACCCGAACCGGACGGCCTTCATCGCGCTGATCAAATATGAAGATGGCGAGCAGGCCTACATCCTCGCTCCGCAGCGTCTCGCTGTTGGTGACAAGGTGGTCGCCTCCGCCAAGGCGGACATCAAACCCGGTAACGCGATGCCCTTCTCGGGCATGCCGATCGGGACGATCGTCCACAACATCGAGCTCAAGCCCGGCAAGGGTGGCCAGATCGCACGCGCCGCGGGCACCTATGCCCAGTTCGTCGGCCGTGATGGTGGCTACGCCCAGATCCGCCTGAGCTCGGGCGAGCTGCGCCTGGTGCGTCAGGAATGCATGGCGACCGTTGGTGCCGTGTCGAACCCCGACAACTCCAACCAGAACCTCGGTAAAGCCGGCCGCGTCCGCCACATGGGCAAGCGCCCGTCGGTCCGCGGTGTCGCGATGAACCCGATCGATCACCCCCACGGCGGTGGTGAAGGCCGGACATCCGGTGGTCGGACCCCTGTGACGCCTTGGGGTAAAGACACCAAGGGCAAGCGCACGCGCAACAAGAACAAGGCAAGCCAGAAGCTCATCATCCGCTCGCGGCACGCCAAGAAGAAAGGGCGCTGATCCATGTCACGTTCTGTTTGGAAAGGTCCCTTTGTCGACGCTTACGTGCTGAAAAAAGCCGAAGCTTCGCGCGAAAGCGGACGCAACGAAGTTATCAAGATCTGGTCGCGCCGCTCGACGATCCTGCCCCAGTTCGTGGGCCTGACGTTTGGCGTTTACAACGGCCAGAAACATATCCCCGTCAACGTCTCGGAAGACATGATCGGTCAGAAGTTCGGTGAGTATTCGCCGACCCGGACCTATTATGGCCATGCCGCGGACAAGAAAGCGAAGCGGAAGTAAGTCATGGGCAAGGAAAAGAACCCCCGCCGCGTGGCAGAGAACGAAGCGATGGCAAAACTGCGCATGCTTCGCACCTCCCCGCAGAAGCTGAACCTGGTGGCTGCGATGATCCGCGGCAAGAAGGTCGAGAAGGCGCTCGCCGATCTCACTTTCTCCAACAAGCGGATCGCGGACGACGTGAAGAAATGCCTTCAGTCGGCCATCGCCAATGCCGAGAACAACCACAACCTCGACGTGGACGAACTCGTCGTCGCCGAGGCCTATGTGGGCAAGAACCTGACGATGAAGCGCGGTCGCCCGCGGGCGCGTGGTCGGTTCGGCAAGATCATCAAGCCGTTCTCGGAACTCACCATCAAGGTGCGTCAGATTGAGGAGCAAGCCTAATGGGTAACAAGGTCAATCCGATTGGCATGCGTCTTCAGGTCAACCGCACCTGGGACAGCCGCTGGTATGCCGATACCAAGGATTACGGTGATCTTCTGCTGGAAGACATCAAGATCCGCGACTTCATCAAGGAAGAGTGCAAGCAGGCCGGCGTGGCCCGCGTGATCATCGAGCGTCCGCACAAGAAGTGCCGCGTCACGGTGCACACCGCGCGCCCGGGTGTCATCATCGGCAAGAAAGGCGCGGACATCGAGTCGCTGCGCAAGAAGCTGGCTTCGATGACCGACAGTGAGCTGCACCTCAACATCGTTGAAGTGCGCAAGCCGGAGCTTGACGCCCAGCTGGTCGGCGAGAGCATCGCCCAGCAGCTTGAGCGCCGTGTTTCCTTCCGCCGCGCCATGAAGCGCGCGGTGCAGAACGCGATGCGCATGGGTGCTCTCGGGATCCGGGTCAACGTTTCGGGCCGTCTTGGCGGCGCCGAGATCGCGCGGACCGAATGGTACCGTGAGGGTCGCGTTCCGCTTCACACGCTGCGCGCCGACATCGATTACGCACATTCCGAAGCGATGACCCCCTACGGGATCATCGGGATCAAGGTCTGGATCTTCAAAGGTGAGATCATGGAGCACGATCCTTCGGCGCGTGATCGTCGCACGCAGGAAATTCAAGATGGTCCGGCGCCCCGCGGCGCTGGCGGCCGTCGCTGAGGAGGACTGAGAGATGCTGCAACCAAAGCGCACAAAGTTCCGCAAACAGCATAAAGGCCGGATCAGCGGGCTCGCCAAAGGCGGCTCCGATCTGAACTTCGGCAGTTATGGTCTGAAAGCGACACAGCCCGAGCGCGTCACCGCGCGCCAGATCGAAGCCGCACGTCGTGCCATGACGCGTCACATGAAGCGTCAGGGCCGCGTCTGGATCCGGATCTTCCCGGACACCCCCGTGACCTCCAAGCCCACCGAAGTTCGGATGGGTAAAGGTAAGGGCTCGGTCGATTACTGGGCGTGCAAGGTCAAGCCGGGCCGCGTGATGTTCGAGATCGACGGTGTTGGCGAAGACATCGCCCGCGAGGCCCTGCGCCTTGCCGCGATGAAACTTCCGATCAAGACCCGTATCGTGGAGCGCGAGGACTGGTAAGTCCCGCGCCACACAGGCAAGACGACAAAAAACCCCGCCGGGCGATCGGCGGGGTTTTTCTATTCTCGGCGGTGTGGCGCCAGAGGCGTCAGGCCCATTTATAGTTGAAGGACACCGAAATCCGCTCATCTTCGGACATGTTCATCGGAACCTCGTGGCGCAGCCAGCTTTCCCACAGCAGCACGTCGCCCACATCTGGCGCAACATAGACGAAGCTTTTCAACTCGCGGCGCGCGTCTTTGCGGCGGGGCGGGGCGGCCATCATCATCGGGTGGCGCGGGTCTTCGTATTTGATCGCGCTCGCCCCTTCGGGCATGGCGACATAGGTGGTGCCGCTGATGACGGAATGGGGATGGATATGCGCCGCATGCGTCCCGCCTTCGGGCAGGATGTTGATCCAGATATCCTCGAGCACCAGCGATTGCCCGTCGAGGTCGAACTCGAGGTCCTCCACGAAGGCGGCGACGTGTTTGTCCAGCGCTGCCACGAGATCCCCGAAAATCGGGAAGCGCCAGGGCAGGTCGCTGAGCGAGGCGTAGGAGGTGTAGCCGGGATAGGCGTTTTCCTCGCACCAGGTCTGGCCGGCCTCATCGTCGTTGGCGATGGCCCAGCAGGAGGCTTCGAGCTCGGATTGGTCTATGGGATCGCCGTGCTCTGAGAGCTTGGCGCGGTAGAGGCGGGTGGCGAAGAGCGACTCGATCTGTGACATGGATCTGTGTTACCGCAGAAGCCGCGCTGCGGCGAGGCCCGATCCGGCCGCCGGGCAGGCCTCGGGACCGGGCAGGGGGAGCAAGATTGGCCAATCCCGGGCATCGGGGGTTGCCAGCAGGCGCAATGGCCCCTATACGGCCCCTTCATCACGAACTCCACCAGATTCGCGGTGACCTCAACTATTTGAGGGCCGACTGGTGATGTTGGAAAGGAAGACAGGCGATGAACGCCAACGAACTGCGTGACAAGACGCCCGATCAGCTGCGCGAGCAGCTGACGGCACTCAAGAAAGAGGCTTTCAACCTCCGCTTCCAGCAGGCCACTGGCCAGCTTGAAGGCACCGCACGGATGCGGACCGTCCGCCGCGACGTCGCGCGCGTCAAGACGATCCTCAACCAAAAAGCCGCTGCGGCAGCCGAGTAAGGAGACAAGATATGCCCAAACGCATCCTGCAAGGCACCGTGACCAGCGACGCCAACGAACAGACCGTCACCGTTCTGGTCGAGCGCCGCTTCAAGCATCCGCTGCTGCACAAGACCGTCCGTAAGTCCAAGAAATACCGGGCCCACGACGAAAAGAATACCTTCAAGGTCGGCGACACAGTCCGCATCGCGGAATGCGCGCCGAAATCGAAGACGAAACGCTGGGAGGTCCTGGAAGCGTAAGCTTTCAAGGCCTTTCGGTTTGAGCGAAACCCTGGGGACAAGGCCATGAGCGCCCCCCACAGGTCGGGAGAAACCAAATGATCCAGATGCAGACCAATCTGGATGTCGCTGACAACTCCGGCGCACGCCGGGTGCAGTGCATCAAGGTCCTGGGTGGTTCCAAGCGTAAATACGCATCCGTGGGCGACATCATCGTCGTCTCGGTCAAGGAAGCCATCCCGCGCGGCCGCGTCAAGAAAGGCGATGTCCGCAAGGCAGTCGTCGTACGCACCGCCAAGGAAGTCCGTCGTGAAGACGGCACCGCAATCCGCTTTGACCGCAACGCCGCCGTCATCCTGAACAACGCGGGCGAGCCTGTCGGCACCCGTATTTTCGGGCCGGTCGTGCGCGAGCTGCGGGCGAAGAACTTCATGAAGATCATCTCGCTTGCTCCGGAGGTGCTCTGATGGCTGCGAAACTTCGTAAAGGCGACAAGGTCGTCGTGCTTGCCGGCAAGGACAAGGGCAAGGAAGGGACCATCCAGTCCGTTTCCCCCACCACCGGTAAAGCCGTGGTCGAAGGCATCAACATGGCCATCCGCCACACACGTCAGAGCCAGAACAGCCAGGGCGGCCGCATCCCCAAGGCGATGCCGATCCAGCTGTCCAACCTCGCTCTGCTCGACAAGAACGGCAAGGCCACCCGCGTCGGCTTCCGCATGGAAGGCGACAAGAAGGTCCGCTTCGCCAAGACCACGGGGGACGTGATCGATGCTTGATACGGCAGCCTATACCCCGCGTCTGAAGACGCATTACCGCGAAACCGCGCGCCCGGCTCTCAAGGAAGAGTTCGGCTACGCCAACGACATGCAGATCCCGCGTCTGGACAAGATCGTCCTGAACATCGGCTGCGGCGCTGAAGCGGTGAAAGACAGCAAGAAGGCCAAATCGGCGCAGGAAGACCTCTCTTCCATCGCCGGCCAAAAAGCCGTCACCACCAAGGCCAAGAAATCCATCGCCGGTTTCCGCGTTCGCGAAGACATGCCGATGGGCGCCAAGGTCACCCTGCGCGGCGACCGGATGTATGACTTCCTTGACCGTCTCGTGACCGTCGCGATGCCCCGCATCCGCGACTTCCGCGGCATTTCGGGCAAGAGCTTTGACGGCCGTGGCAACTACGCCATGGGCATCAAGGAACACATCGTCTTCCCCGAGATCGACTACGACAAGGTCGACGAGGTCTGGGGCCTGGACATCATCATCTGCACCACCGCGCAAACCGATGCGGAAGCAAAGGCGCTGTTGACGCAATTCAACATGCCCTTCAACAGCTGATCCGCGGGAGAAAAAGACATGGCTAAAAAAGCAATGATCGAACGCGAGAAGAAGCGTCAGCGCCTGGTGGAGAAATACGCCGCCAAACGCGCCGAGCTCAAAGAGATCGCGAATGACGAATCCAAGCCGATGGAAGAGCGCTTCAAGGCGCGCCTGAAGCTTGCCAAACTGCCGCGCAACAGCTCGCCGACACGGTTGCACAACCGCTGCCAGCTGACGGGCCGTCCGCACGCCTATTACCGCAAGCTCAAGATCTCCCGGATCGCGCTGCGTGAACTGGGCTCCGCCGGGCAGATCCCCGGCATGGTCAAATCGAGCTGGTAAGGAGATCACGAGATGAACGATCCTATCGGCGATATGCTCACCCGTATCCGCAACTCGCAGATGCGCGGCAAAACCACCGTCATCACGCCGGCATCCAAGCTGCGTGCCTGGGTTCTCGATGTTCTCGCGGACGAAGGCTACATCCGCGGCTATGAGAAGGTGACCGGCGCAAACGGTCATCCGGCGCTCGAAATCAGCCTCAAGTACTTTGACGGCACCCCCGTCATCCGCGAGCTGAAGCGCGTCTCCAAGCCTGGCCGTCGCGTCTACATGGGCGTGAAGGACATCCCGCAGGTCCGTCAGGGCCTTGGCGTTTCCATTGTCTCCACGCCCAAGGGCGTGATGTCGGATGCAGCTGCACGTTCTGCCAATGTTGGCGGCGAAGTGCTCTGCACCGTCTTCTAAGGAGGTCACTATGTCTCGTATTGGGAAAAAACCGGTCGAGCTGCCCTCCGGGGTGGAGGCGAACGTCTCCGGTCAGACGATCGAAGTGAAGGGCCCCAAGGGCACCCGCAGCTTCACCGCGACCGACGATGTTACGCTCACGGTCGAGGACAGCTCCATCACCGTGACGCCGCGCGGCAAGTCCAAGCGCGCCCGTCAGCAGTGGGGCATGTCCCGCACATGTGTGGCGAACCTCGTCACCGGTGTGACGCAGGGCTTCAAGAAAGAGCTCGAAATCCAGGGTGTGGGCTATCGTGCCCAGATGCAGGGCAACACGCTCAGGCTGAACCTTGGTCTCAGCCATGACGTCGATTTCCAGGTTCCGGACGGGGTCACCGTGACCGCGCCGAAACAGACGGAAATCGTCATCGAAGGCAATGATGAGCAGCTCGTCGGTCAAGTCGCGGCCAACATCCGCGAGTGGCGCAAGCCGGAGCCCTACAAGGGCAAGGGCATTCGCTACAAGGGCGAGTATATCTTCCGTAAGGAAGGCAAGAAGAAGTAAGGACGCGGAAAATGGCAAACAGCAAAAGACAACTGTTCCAGAAGCGCCGCCTGCGCGTCCGGAACAAACTTCGCAAGGTGAACGCAGGGCGCCCGCGCCTTTCGGTCCACCGTTCCAACAAGAACATCAGCGTTCAGCTGATCGACGACGTCAACGGCGTGACCCTGGCTTCGGCCTCCACGCTGGAGAAAGACCTCGGCTTCGTCGGCAAGAACAACCTCGAAGCGGCCGCCAAGGTTGGCGCGACCATCGCCGAACGTGCCAAGAAGGCCGGCGTGGAACAGGCCTACTACGATCGTGGTGGCTTCCTGTTCCATGGCTCCGTCAAGGCGCTGGCTGATGCGGCGCGTGACGCCGGTCTGAAGATCTGAGGAGAGACGATATGGCAAGAGAAGGTCAACACCGGGGCAACCGTCGCGATCGCGACGAAGCTCCCGAATTCGCCGATCGTCTGGTTGCGATCAACCGGGTCAGCAAGACGGTCAAGGGCGGTAAGCGCTTCGGCTTTGCTGCTCTGGTTGTCGTGGGCGATCAGAAGGGCCGCGTCGGCTTCGGCAAGGGCAAGGCCAAAGAGGTCCCCGAGGCGATCCGTAAGGCCACCGAGCAAGCCAAGCGTCAGATGGTCCGCGTGCCGCTGCGCGAAGGCCGCACGCTGCACCACGACATCGAGGGCCGCCATGGTGCGGGCCGCGTTGTGATGCGCAGCGCGCCGACCGGGACCGGGATCATCGCCGGTGGTCCGATGCGGGCCGTGTTCGAGATGTTGGGCATTCAGGACGTCGTCGCCAAGTCGATCGGCTCCCAGAACCCCTACAACATGATCCGCGCGACCCTCGACGGTCTTGCCAAGGAGGCAAGTCCCCGCATGGTCGCTCAACGCCGCGGCAAGAAGGTGGCTGATATCCTGCGCAAGGATGAAGCCCAGCCCGAAGCGGCCGAAGCGTAAGGAGTAGGGACACATGGCCAAGACCATCGTCGTCAAGCAGATCGGCTCGCCGATCCGACGCCCCCAGGACCAGCGCCAGACGCTGATCGGCCTGGGGCTGAACAAGATGCACAAGACCCGCGAGCTGGAGGACACCCCCTCCGTGCGCGGCATGATCAGGAAGATCCCGCATCTGGTGGAAATCGTCGAAGAGCGCGGCTAAAGCGCTTTTTCCGATACGCTTCAGAAGGCGCCCTGCAGGAGACTGTGGGGCGTTTTCGCGTTTGGGCGGGGCGATTCCGGGCCTTCGCTGCATTGCAGAAACTGCATAGCGGCTTGTCCGTTCTGGACATTGTTAGCGCCAACATCGGGGCCTATCTCTCAGTCATCAAGACAAACCGAGCGGTTCAGACAACCGCGAATGACTGATAGAAAGAGGACCTGATCCATGGCATATGCAGCCAACGCACAAAACACCCTGACCTTCGCCAACTTCGTCAGCGAACCGGTCGCCGCCGTCAAAGCCGCCTTCACGCGCCGCGCGGCCTACAACCGGACCTACAGCGAGCTTTCGGCCCTGACCGACCGCGACCTGAACGACCTCGGCATCAGCCGCTCCGACATCGAGCGGATCGCCCGCGAAGACGCCTACGGCAAGTAAGCCGCGCGTCCGACCGCGGCCGGGGATCGCCCCCAACTCGCTGCCAAAACGCCTCCCGCCCCACGTGGCCGGGGGGCGTTTTTTTATGGTTTGTGCACCAATCCAATACGGCCTTTTAACGCTCTGTTGACCAGGTTCCCGATACTTCTGGCCCAAGAGCAGGTTCCGGCACAAAAATGACGGCCGGGAAGCGGGGCAAGATGGAACACCAAAGAATTCGTCAACTTGACGGTTTGCGCGGACTCGCCGCGCTCGCGGTCGTTGTATCCCATTGTGCCAACGCCGGGCTCATTCCAGAGATTTTCGGTAAGGGCTTCGGCAAGATGGGCGTCGCCCTGTTTTTCGCGCTGAGCGGGTTGCTCATGGGGCGCCTCTACCTCGATCGTCCATTCACCGGGCGGGACATCTGGGGTTTCGCGATCAGCCGGATCGCGCGCGTGCTTCCACTGTACTACGTCGTCCTGCTGCTCGGCCTGATCTTCGGTTTGTCATTCGATGGCGCCCCCGAGGGGCTGAGCTGGGGGAGCGCAGCCCTCGACAGCGCTCTGCTCTGGCGTGGCAATGGCGTTCTGTGGTCCGTGCCGGTCGAGATGCAGTTCTACCTCGCGTTCCTCGCCCTGTGGTGCATCGTGCGCCTGTTGCACCTGTCCTTCGTCCAGGTCGTCCTCTGCGCCCTGACGGCGCAAGCCCTCTGGATCGCCGAGGGCGGGCACGAGCTTTTGCGGGACTGGGGCGAAACCCTGCCGCTCTGGATCCATCTTTTCCTCTTCGGGCTGCTCTTGTCGCGCATTCCCGATCACAGCCGCGCCCGGCTGAGCCGGGCGTTGGACCATGGCCTACCGCCGGCGACCGGGTTTTTCCTCGTCGCGTTGCTGCCCCTCGCGCTCCCGGAGTTGCGGCGCCAGGTGGGCCTTCCGGTCATGCACAACGCGATCGACCCGATCTCCGTCGGGGTTCCGGTCGCCCTGCTCTTTCTGGCCTTCATCGAATCGCGCGGGCTGGGCTGGCTCGCTTCGCGTCCGCTGCGCACCCTCGGGGCGCTGTCGTTCGGCGTCTATCTCGTGCACCTGCCGATCCTGAGCCTGATCCAGCGCACCGCTCTGGTCGAGGTCAGCCCGGCCCTCGCGGCGCTTGCGGTGGCTGTGCTGTCGGTGCTCATCGCCGCCGGCCTCCACGTTTTGGTGGAGCGCCCCGCGCAACGGGCGATAAAGGGGGCCGCACAGCGCGCCCCGACCCCGTGCACGGGCAACTGCCCCGCACCCTGACCGGCGGGGATTCCGCGGGCTCTGTTCCCCTTGCACTGCTCTTCAATCGCGTCTATACGCCCCCGGTGGTCCTGCGGGGCCTCATAACAATTGAAGAAATGCCGTGTCTGGCCCGTCTCGCTTCGGGGGTCAGTTCCGGCTCGAAAGGAAGCGACATGAAACTCAATGAACTGCGCGACAATCCCGGCGCTGCGAAAAAGGCCAAGCGCGTTGGCCGTGGTCCCGGCTCCGGCAAGGGCAAGACCGCTGGCCGTGGTATCAAGGGCCAGAAATCCCGTTCGGGTGTGGCGATCAACGGCTACGAAGGCGGCCAGATGCCGCTCTACCAACGCCTGCCGAAACGCGGCTTCAACAAGCCCAACCGCAAATCCTACGCGGTGGTGAACCTCGGCCTGATCCAGAAATTCGTCGACGCCGGCAAGCTCGATGCCTCCGCCGCGCTGACCGAGGACAGCCTGCTTGAAAGCGGTCTGATCCGCCGCAAACTCGACGGTGTGCGCGTTCTGGCTAAGGGTGAAATCACCACCAAGCTGACCCTCTCCGTGACCGGCGCATCCCGCGCAGCGGTCGAGGCGGTGGAGAAAGCCGGGGGCTCACTGACGGTCACGACCGCTCAAGTCGCCGAATAAGGTGTTGTGGGCGGCGCCCGAGCCGCCTACATATCACCCGATGTTTTCCAAAGACGCCGCCGGCCGGGGAACGGGCTCGGCGGCGCTTGCATGAAAGAGACCCGCGAATGGCATCCGCAGCAGAGCAAATGGCCGCCAACACCAGCTGGGCCGCCCTTGGCAAAGCAACCGATCTTCGCAACCGCATCTTGTTCACGCTCGCACTGCTCATCGTCTACCGGCTCGGGACCTACATCCCGGTCCCCGGGATCGACGGCGGCGCGCTGCGCGATTTCATGGATGAGGCCGCGACCGGCATCGGCGGTATCCTCAACATGTTCACCGGCGGCGCGATCTCCCGGATGGGGATCTTTGCGCTCGGGATCATGCCCTATATCTCGGCCTCGATCATCATCCAGCTTCTGGCCTCGATGGTCCCCTTCCTTGAGCAGCTCAAGAAAGAGGGCGAGCAGGGGCGCAAGAAGATCAACCAATACACCCGCTACGGCACGGTGATCCTTGCGACATTCCAAGCCTACGGGCTCGCCGCCTCGCTCGAAGCGGGCGATCTTGCGACCGACCCGGGCTGGTACTTCCGCGCGGCCTGCGTCATCACGCTGGTGGGCGGGACGATGTTCCTGATGTGGCTCGGCGAGCAAATCACCGCGCGCGGTATCGGCAACGGCATCTCGCTCATCATCTTCGTCGGCATCATCGCCGAGGTCCCCGCCGCGCTGGCGCAGTTCTTCGAGAGCGGCCGCACGGGCGCGATCTCGCCCGCGGTGATCATCGGAGTGATCGCGATGGTCGTGGCGGTGATCGCCTTCGTGGTCTTCATGGAGCGCGCCTTGCGCAAGATTCACATCCAGTATCCGCGCCGCCAGGTGGGGATGAAGGTCTATGATGGCGGCTCGTCGCACCTGCCGGTCAAGGTGAACCCCGCGGGCGTCATCCCGGCGATCTTCGCCTCGTCGCTGCTGCTGCTGCCGACCACGATCGCGACCTTCTCGGGCCAGCAGACCGGCCCGGTCATGTCCACCATCCTCGCCTATTTCGGCCCCGGACAGCCGCTCTACCTGCTGTTTTTCGCGGCCATGATCGTGTTCTTCGCCTATTTCTACACGTTCAACGTCTCGTTCAAACCCGACGAAGTGGCGGACAACCTCAAGAACCAGAACGGCTTCGTGCCCGGCATCCGCCCCGGCAAGAAGACCGCCGAGTACCTCGAATACGTGGTCAACCGCGTGCTTGTCCTCGGCTCGGGCTACCTCGCGCTGGTATGTCTGCTTCCGGAAATCCTGCGTAACGAGTTTTCCATCCCCTTCTACTTCGGCGGCACCTCGGTGTTGATCGTGGTGAGTGTGACGATGGACACGATCCAACAGGTCCAGAGCCACCTTCTCGCCCACCAGTACGAGGGGCTGATCGAGAAGTCGCAACTGCGCGGCCGCTCCGGTGCCAAACGCAAGAAACGCAATACGGGACGTCGATAATTCCATGAACATCATCCTTCTCGGACCGCCGGGCGCGGGCAAAGGGACGCAGGCGAAGATCCTCGTCGAGACCCGCGACATGATCCAGCTTTCCACCGGCGACATGCTGCGCGAAGCGCGCAGCTCCGGGACGGAGATGGGCAAGAAGGTTGCCGATATCATGGATCGCGGTGAGCTGGTGACGGACGAGATCGTGATCGGCCTCATCCGTGAGAAGCTTCAGGGCGACAAGAAGGGCGGCTTCATCTTCGACGGCTTCCCCCGGACGCTGGCCCAGGCCGATGCGCTGTCGGATCTGCTGGTGGACAATGGCGAGCAGCTCGATGCGGTGATCGAGATGCAGGTCGATGACGAGACGCTGGTCAAGCGCATCGTGGGTCGCGCCGCCGAAGCCGTGGCCGCCGGCCAGACCGCCCGCGCCGATGACAACGAGGCCAGCGTGCGCATCCGGCTGATGGAATACTACAAGAAGACCGCGCCGCTCATCGGCTACTACTACGCCAAGGGTACCCTGCGCTCGATTGACGGGCTCGGCGCCATCAGTGAGGTTTCGGCCTCAGTGGCGGGTATCCTCGACAGCTGAACGCGGCCTGGCCCGACCCGGATCTGTTGCATTCGGGCGGGTTTCGGCCCTGGGTTGGGAGACTCCCGCCAGAGGGGGTTGACCTCCGGACCCATCCCCCATAAGCAGCGCCATCCCGCAAGGGAGCTATCCGTGCCGATGCGAATCGGCCCAGATCACCTAAACTCAAAGGCCTTCCCTCATTCGTGGGGGCCGGTTGTGAAAAAAGAGCCTGGCGCTACGGGCTCGCAACGTAAAAGGACATGACACGTGGCACGTATCGCCGGCGTTAACATCCCGACTGCCAAACGGGTTCCGATCGCCCTCACCTACATCACTGGAATTGGCCCTTCCTCCGCCAAGAGCATTTGCGAAGCCGTGGGGATTGACCCGTCGCGCCGCGTGAACGAGCTCTCCGACTCCGAAGTCCTCGCCATGCGTGAGCATATCGATGCGAACTTCACCGTCGAAGGCGACCTGCGCCGTGAAGTGCAGATGAACATCAAGCGCCTGATGGACCTTGGCTGCTACCGCGGCCTGCGTCATCGCCGCAACCTCCCCGTGCGCGGTCAGCGTACTCACACCAACGCTCGTACCCGCAAGGGCCCGGCGAAGCCGATCGCCGGCAAGAAGAAGTAAGGGAGGCACTCAGATATGGCACGTGATACCCGTCGCGGAGGCAAGAAGAAGGCCTCCAAGAACATCGCCGCAGGCGTGGCGCATGTGAACTCGTCGTTCAACAACACCAAGATCCTGATCTCGGATGTGCAGGGCAACGCGATCGCATGGTCGTCCGCCGGCACCATGGGCTTCAAGGGCTCGCGCAAGTCGACGCCCTACGCCGCTCAGATGGCTGCGGAAGACGCAGGCAAAAAAGCGCAGGAACATGGCGTTCGTACCCTCGAAGTTGAAGTTCAGGGCCCCGGCTCGGGCCGCGAGTCCGCGCTGCGCGCGCTGGCCGCGATCGGCTTCAACATCACCTCGATCCGCGACGTCACGCCGATGGCCCACAATGGTTGCCGTCCGCCGAAACGCCGTCGCGTCTAAGACAGGCATAACCGACCTTCGGGGGCCGCGTGAATTTCACGGCCCCCTTACGTCATTTGTAAACCTCGGGCGCTTCTTGCCTTTGGACATGGGGCAGAAGCAGGAATGGAGGGACGCATGATCCATAAGAATTGGGCAGAACTGATCAAGCCGACACAGCTTGACATTCGTCCGGGCAACGACCCGGCCCGTCAGGCGACCGTGGTCGCCGAACCGCTGGAGCGTGGCTTTGGCCTCACGCTCGGCAACGCGCTGCGCCGCGTGCTGATCAGCTCGCTGCAAGGCGCGGCGATCACCAGCGTGCAGATCGACAACGTGCTGCACGAGTTCTCCTCGGTGCCGGGCGTTCGCGAGGACGTGACCGACATCGTCCTCAACCTCAAGGGCGTGAGCCTGAAGATGGACGTCGAAGGCCCCAAGCGCGTATCGATCAACGCCAAAGGCCCCGGAGCCGTCACCGCCGGCGACATCTCCGACAGCGCGGGCATCGAAGTGCTCAACCGCGAACACGTGATCTGCCACCTCGATGAGGGCGCGGATCTCTACATGGAACTGACCGTCAACACCGGTAAGGGCTATGTCGCGGCTGACAAGAACAAGCCGGAAGACGCGCCCATCGGGCTCATCCCGATCGATGCGATCTATTCGCCGGTCAAGAAAGTCGCCTATGACGTGCAGCCGACCCGTGAGGGCCAGGTGCTCGACTATGACAAGCTGACGCTCAAGATCGAAACCGACGGCTCCGTCACGCCGGAAGACGCCGTGGCCTACGCCGCGCGTATCCTGCAGGATCAGCTGTCGATCTTCGTCAACTTCGACGAGCCGGAATCGGCGGGCCGTGAGTCCGAGGACGATGGGCTGGAATTCAACCCGCTTCTCCTCAAGAAGGTCGACGAACTCGAGCTTTCGGTGCGGTCCGCGAACTGCCTGAAGAACGACAACATCGTCTACATTGGCGACCTGATCCAGAAGACCGAAGCCGAGATGCTCCGCACTCCGAACTTCGGCCGCAAGTCGCTCAACGAGATCAAGGAAGTGCTCTCGGGCATGGGTCTGCACCTCGGCATGGATGTCGAGGATTGGCCGCCGGAGAACATCGAGGATCTCGCCAAGAAGTTCGAAGACAACTTCTGAGTTGTCTTCGCGCTCCTGCCCATGATATCGCGCCGCGGCGCGCCATCGTGGACGGGGGCGCATCACGACCCGGGCATAATGCCCCAATAGGTGAGGGCTCTGCACGCAACAGGGCTCCGGACAAAGCAAAATGTAAAAGGATCAACCCATGCGTCACGCACGAGGCTACCGCCGCCTGAACCGCACCCATGAGCACCGCAAGGCGCTCTTTGCCAACATGGCCGGCTCGCTCATCGAACATGAGCAAATCAAGACGACCCTGCCCAAAGCCAAAGAGCTTCGGCCCATCGTCGAAAAACTCATCACGCTTGCCAAGCGCGGCGACCTGCACGCCCGCCGTCAGGCCGCATCCCGCCTCAAGCAGGATGCCTATGTCGAGAAACTCTTCGAAATTCTTGGACCGCGCTACGCCGAGCGTCAGGGCGGCTACGTCCGTATCCTGAAAGCGGGTTTCCGCTATGGCGACATGGCGCCGATGGCGATCATCGAATTCGTTGACCGCGACGTCGATGCCAAAGGCGCAGGCGACAAGGCGCGCCTTGAAACTGCGGAAGCAGCCGACGAGTAAAGCGCGTCTCGCGACCGAAATTCAGAGGCCTCGCTGGGTTCAGCGGGGCCTTTTTCGTTTGCGCTCGAAAGACCTATTTCGCCGAGACCGCCGCTCTGGCCTTTCGCCGCAGGTGCCGCTCGTAGATGATCCGGGCGACGATGTGACGGTAGGACCAGTCCGACACCTGATGGAGGATGGGCAGGCGGAATACCCGCGCGAGAAGCCGGTAGCGCGGCATCTGCGCCCAGAGGATCAGCATTGCATCGAACCCGATGTGGAGCTTGCCTTCGTGAACCACGTGGAGCAGCCGCGTCGCGTCGTCTTCGGTCACGCCCCACGCCGCCAGATCAATCTTGTTCAGATCGTCAAAGGCAATCGGGAGGCCGGCCTCGGCGGCATAGGCCTCGTAGTGGCACATCTCCGAATTGCAGACGGGGCAATCGCTGTTGTAGAGCGCGCGGGTCCTGGCGGGTTTGGTCATGGGCGAGGCCTCCTGATCGCAACATAGGACCGATCGGATCGCGGGCCAAGCGGCGAACTGCCGCGGAGGGGCGCGCGCATGGCTTGCATGAACCGTCGGGCGGGGACATACCGGACGAGCCCCCGGCGCCAGGTTGGGGCCGATCGAGGAAAGCATGGCGGATGGCCGATCTCTTTGAAAGCTCCACGAACACGTCCCAAGCCCCGGCCGCGGGCATCGAGACGCGCCCCCTCGCGGACCGCCTGCGGCCCAAGGCGCTTGGCGAGGTCATCGGGCAGGAGCAGGTGCTTGGGCCCGATGCGCCGCTGGGCGTCATGCTCGCGTCGGGCAGTCTGTCGTCGCTGATTTTCTGGGGGCCTCCGGGTGTCGGCAAGACGACCATCGCGCGACTCCTTGCGGATGAAACCGATCTCAACTTCGTTCAGATCAGCGCGATTTTCTCCGGTGTGCCGGAGCTGCGCAAGGTCTTCGAAGCGGCCAAACACCGGCGCGCGAACGGGCAGGGGACGCTGCTCTTTGTCGACGAGATTCATCGGTTCAACAAGGCGCAGCAGGACGGGTTCCTGCCGCATATGGAAGACGGAACGATCCTGCTCGTGGGCGCCACGACCGAGAACCCGTCGTTTGAGCTCAACGCCGCCGTGCTGTCGCGCGCGCAGGTTCTCATCCTCGAGCGCCTGTCGCTGGCCGATCTGGAGCGCCTTGCTCAGCGGGCCGAACAGGAGCTTGGCAAAGCGCTCCCGCTGGACGGCCCCGCGCGTGAGGCGCTTCTGGAGATGGCCGATGGCGACGGGCGGGCGCTGCTCAATCTGATCGAACAGATCATGGCCTGGACGGTCAAGGGCAAGCTCGACCCCAAGGGTCTTTCGACCCGGCTCATGCGGCGGGCGGCGCAATACGACAAGTCGGGCGACGCCCACTACAACCTGATTTCCGCGCTGCATAAATCGGTGCGCGGCTCTGACCCGGATGCGGCGCTTTACTGGTTCGCGCGGATGCTGGAAGGGGGCGAGGACCCGCGCTACCTTGCCCGCCGGATCACGCGGATGGCGGTTGAGGATATCGGCCTCGCCGATCCGCAGGCGCAATCGATCTGCCTGCAAAGCTGGGAAACCTATGAGCGCCTGGGCAGCCCCGAGGGCGAGCTCGCGCTGGCGCAGGCGCTGGTCTATCTCGCGCTCGCGCCGAAATCGAACGCCGCATATGTGGCCTACAAGGGTGCGGTTTCCGCGGCCAGGAAAACCGGCAGCGCGCCGCCCCCCAAACACATCCTCAACGCGCCCACTTCGCTCATGAAGGAGCAAGGATATGGCTCCGGCTACGCCTATGACCACGACGCCGAAGACGGGTTTTCGGGCCAGAACTACTTCCCCGACGGCATGGCGCGCCCGGCCCTCTATGCGCCGGTCGAACGCGGCTTCGAGCGGGACCTGAAGAAGCGACTGGACTATTTCGCCAAACTTCGGACCAAGCGGGCCGGCGAAGCGCCCGGCGACGCTTGACAAGCCCGCCCCCTCACGCGACACGATCCTCATGCTGGCAAATATCTTATCCGTCGCTGCGGGTGGCGCGATCGGCGCAACGCTGCGCTACCTGACCGGGATCGGGGTGCTGCGCCTCGTCGGGCCGGGCTTCCCCATGGGCGTCATCACCGTCAATATCCTGGGCTCCTTCATCATGGGGGTTTTCGTGGTCATGGCCGCCCATCGCGGGCTGACGCATCTGAGCCCCTTCGTGATGACCGGGCTGCTCGGCGGCTTCACGACCTTCTCCGCCTTTTCGCTTGAAACGGTGACCCTGCTGGAGCGGGGCCAGGCCGGGCAGGCGGCGCTCTACGTACTCATCTCGGTGGCGCTGTCGATCCTTGCGCTGATGGCCGGGGTCATGATCGCACGCGGGGTTTACGCATGAGCCGGGTCCAGACCATCACCGTCGACGAGGGCGACAGCGACCAGCGGCTGGACCGCTGGCTCAGGCGCCTCTTTCCGCAGCTGACGCAGGGGCGCATCGAGAAGATGTGCCGCAAGGGCGATCTGCGGGTGGATGGCAAGCGCGTCAAGGCCAACAGCCGGCTCGAAGCGGGGCAGGATGTGCGCGTCCCGCCCCTGCCGGATGCCAACGCGCCGGAGCCGGACAAGGGGCCGCGGATTTCGCAGGCCGATGAAAAGATGATCCAGGGCGCGGTGATCTACCGCGACGACCACATCATCGCGCTCAACAAACCGCCCGGCCTGCCGGTGCAGGGCGGCAGCAAGCTGACCCGCCACGTGGACGGGCTAGGGGCCGCGCTGCGGTTCGGGCTCGACGAGAACCCGCGCCTCGTCCACCGGCTCGACAAGGACACGTCAGGCGTTCTGCTGCTGGCGCGGAGCCGGGCCGTCGCCGCGGATCTGACCGCCGGCTTCCGGCACCGCAACACGCGCAAGATCTATTGGGCCGCGGTCGGCGGCGTGCCGAGCCCGGCGATGGGGACGATCAAATACGGGCTGATCAAAGCGCCCGGGCACGGCGAGTCGGGTGAGGGCGAGAAGATGCGCTGCGTGCTGCCGGGCGAGGTGGACCGCACCCCCGGCGCCAAGCGCGCCGAGACCGACTACGCCGTGCTCGCGCCGCTCGCCAAACGCGCGGCCTGGGTCGCGCTGGAGCCGATCACGGGCCGGACCCACCAGCTTCGCGCGCACATGGCCGAAATCGGGCACCCGATTATCGGCGATGGCAAATACGGCGGCTCGGGGCAGGAAAACCTTGGCGATGGCTGGGGCGCCCAACTGGGCGGCCAGATCAGCCGCAAGCTGCATCTCCACGCCCGCAGCCTCACCGTGCGCCACCCGGTGAGCGGCCGCTCCCTGACCCTCACCGCCGCGTTGCCCGAGCACATGGCCCGCACCTGGGACTTCATGCAATGGCGCGACGGGGACGTGCCGGCGGATCCCTTCGGGGAGGACGGGGCATGACGCGCAAGCTCGTGGTCTTTGACGTCGACGGCACACTCGTCGACAGTCAGGCCGATATCATCCACGCGATGACCGCCGCCTTTGCCGCCATCGGCGCGCCCGCCCCCTCGCGCGGGCAGGTGCTCTCGATCGTCGGGCTTTCGCTGCCACAGGCCATCGCCCGGCTGTCCCCCGGCCAGAGCGAGGCGGTTCTGGCGCAGATGGTCGACGCCTACAAGGAAGCCTATTTCGACCGGATGGAGGGCGGCGCGCCAGAGCCGCTGTTCGACGGGGCGCGGGAGGTGCTCACCCTGCTCAACAGCCGGGAGGATTTCGTCCTTGGCGTGGCCACCGGGAAGTCCCGCCGCGGGCTGGACCGGCTGATCGAGGCGCATGGGCTCGTCGATATGTTCGTCACGCTGCAGACCGGCGATGTCCATGCCTCCAAGCCGCACCCCGAGATGTTGCAGGCCGCGCTTGCGGAGGCCGATGTGGAGCCGGACGCCGCCGTGATGATCGGCGACACAAGCTATGATATGGGCATGGCGCGCGCCGCCGGGGTCGCCGCATTCGGCGTCACCTGGGGCTATCACCGCGCCGAGGAACTGGGGGAGGCCACGCGGCTCGTCTCCCATTTCCACGAGGTGCCCCCGGCGCTGGCCCAGCTCTGGAGATATCCCGTATGAGCGGTGTGGCGGCGAAACGGTTCTGGACGGCGAGCGAGGTCGCGCCGGAAGACACAGGGTTTGGCGTACGGCTCGACGGTCGCCCGCTGCGCACCCCGGCCAAGACGCCGCTTGCGGTCCCCTCCCGGGCCATGGCCGAGGCGATTGCCGAGGAATGGGCAGCACAAGGCGAGCGGGTCGATCCGCTGAGCATGCCGGTCACGCGCGCGGCGAACGCGGCGATTGACCGGGTCGTGCCGCAGTTCGAGGAGGTCTGTGACCACCTTGCCGAGTACGGCGAGACGGATCTTCTGTGCTACCGCGCCGAGAGCCCCGAGAGCCTCGTCCAGCGCCAGAACGCGGGCTGGGATCCGCTGCTTGACTGGGCCGCCGAGCGCTACGGCGCGCCACTGGAACGGGCGCGCGGGGTGATGTTCGTGCCCCAACCGGACGCGAGTCTCAAAGCGCTTTCGCACGTTTTGCGGGCTTTCGATCCGTTTGAGCTGACCGCCGTGCACGAATTCGTCACGCTCACCGGCTCGCTCATATTGGGGCTCGCTGCCGAAAATCATCGCATGAGCATGGATGATATCTGGGCACTGTCCCGTCTGGACCAACGCTACCAGCAGGAAATCTGGGGCGTGGACGCCGAGGCCGAACAAGAAAATGACTATAAATTACAAGAATTTAAACGCGCTCGCCGCTTCCTCGATCTGCACCGCGCCTGAGCCGCGTCTCGGGCCCGCGCGGCGCCGTGCTTCATTTGAAGGCGACTGCACGTCAATCGATCAAAATTGCTGATCTATGCCTTGACGAATTCAGATGAATCCCCCCACACTTTGTCCACTCAATGGGGGACGACCTCGATTGGGCAAAGAGATGCACCATCGAGGTTGCGTAATTCGTCCTGGGACAGGGACGTGTAAGACAGGAAGAGGTAGACATGAAAAAGACAGTGTTCTTTGGAGCGCTCGTTGGGGCGGGGCTTGTGGCCGGCGCATCGGCGGCAGCAACGCTCGACGACATCAAGGATCGCGGTAAAATCCATTGTGGCGTGACAGAGGGAACACTCGGCTTCTCCGCGCGCGACAGCGAAGGCAACCACCAGGGCTTCGATGTTGATTTCTGCCGTGCGCTCGGCGCCGCCATCTTCAACGACAGTGACGCGGTGGAATACATCGAGCTGTCGTCGAAAAACCGCTTCACCGCGCTGAGCTCCGGTCAGGTCGACCTGCTCTACCGCACCACCACATGGACCTTCTCGCGCGACGTGGACCTCAAGACCACCTTCGTCGGCATCAACTATTACGACGGCCAGGGCTTCATGGTCCCCAAGGAGCTTGGCGTGACCTCCGCCAAGGAGCTTGAAGGCGCGACCGTCTGCATCGAGACGGGCACCACCACCGAGCTCAACCTCGCCGACTTCTTCCGCGTCAACGGCATGTCCTACGAGCCGCTGCCCGTCGGCGGCACGACCGAAGCCAAGGCCCTCTTCGAAGAAGGCGCCTGCGACGTCTACACCACCGACGCCTCCGCGCTTGCCGGTGTCCGCGCCGCTCTGAAAGACCCCGCCGCCTACATCATCCTGCCCGAGATCGTCTCCAAGGAGCCGCTTGGCCCCGCAGTGCGTCACGGCGATGATGAATGGGCCGACGTGGTCCGCTGGGTGCAAAACGCGCTGGTTGCCGCCGAAGAAACCGGTGTGACCTCCGCCAACGTGGCAGAGCTCGCCAAAGGGACCGACAACCCCGAAATCAACCGGATGCTCGGTTCCGAAGGCAGCCTCGGCGCGATGCTGGGCCTCGACGCGGACTTTGCCGTGCGCGCGATTGCCGCCGTGGGCAACTACGGTGAGATCTTCGAACGCAACATCGGTGAGAACACGCCGATCGGCCTTGCGCGCGGTCTGAACGCGCTCTGGACCGAGGGCGGGCTGCAATACTCGCCGCCGTTCCGCTAAGATCATGAGAGAGGGTGCAGTGATCTGCGCCCTCTCTTCTTTCGACCTGCCCGAATTTTCGAGGCCCGATGACCCGGGCCGATGTGGCCATCCCACAGCACGCGCCAGGGTCTCTTTCCGGCGCAACAGGTGAGACATGTCCGACGCAGCCATTCCCCAAGCAGAGCGCTTCAAGCTCTCGATGCTGATCTACGATTCGCGCTATCGATCAGCGACAATCCAAGCCGTCGTCCTGACGCTCGTCCTCGCCTTCGTCTTCTGGATCGTGAACAACGCGGTCACGAATCTCGCCGCGCTCGGAAAGCCGATCCGGTTCGATTTCCTCGGCGACACGGCCAGCTACGACATCAACCAGAAGCTCATCGAGTATTCCTCGACCGACAGCCACGGCCGCGCCGTTCTGGTAGGGCTGCTCAACACGCTCCTCGTCGCTTTCATGGGCTGCGTGACCGCGACGGTCATCGGCGTGATCGGCGGGGTGCTGCGGCTCTCCAACAACTGGCTCGTCTCGCGCCTGATGGTGCTCTACGTCGAGATTTTCCGCAACGTGCCGCTGTTGCTGTGGATCTTCGTGTGCATGTTCACCCTGACGGCGCTGGCGCCGCAGCCGCGCGCATTCCGGGGCGAAAACCCCGAAGCGACGATGAAGCTGTGGGACTCCATCGCGATCACCAACCGCGGGATCTACCTGCCTGAACCGCTCTTCAGCCGCTCGCTCGGCAATATCGATATCGGCATTTTCCTCATCAGCGTCGATCTGCTGGCCATCCTCGCCGTGCTCGGGGCCGGGATCTTCGCCGCCCGCTGGAACTCCAAACGCGCCAACGCGATCCAGACCGCCACCGGCGATCGCCCCAAGACGCTCGGGGTCAACACCGCGCTCATCGTGGTGCCGGTGCTGGCGCTGCTTGTCATCCTCGGGTTCCACATCGGCAAACCGGCGCTGGCCGGCTTCAACTTCCGCGGCGGGATCAACATGAGCGCGCCGCTGATCGCACTGTGGCTCGGGCTCTCGCTCTACACCGGGACCTATATCGTCGAGGCGGTACGCTCGGGCATCCAGGCTGTGAACAAGGGCCAGACCGAAGCCGCCTCCGCCCTCGGCATCCGCCCCGGCCGGACCATGAGCCTCGTCGTGCTGCCGCAGGCGATGCGGATCATCATCCCGCAGCTCATTTCGCAATACCTGAACCTGACCAAGAACTCCTCGCTTGCCATCGCCATCGGTTACATGGACCTCGTCTCGACCCTCGGCGGCGTGACGCTGAACCAGACCGGGCGCGAGATGGAGTGCATCCTGCTGCTCATGGCGATTTACCTCACGATCTCGCTGCTGATCTCGGGCGGGATGAACTGGTACAACGAACGCGTCAAACTGGTGGAGCGCTAAGATGGCCGATCTCTCCTATGTCCGTCTCGAAATGCTCCCCCAGAAAGAGCCGCCGCGCAGCAGCGTGGGCGTGCAGGGGTGGATGCGGATCAACCTGTTCTCCTCGGGTGCCAATACCATCCTGACGATCGTCGCCGCCGTCCTCGTGCTGATGATCCTGGCATCGATCCTGCCCTGGATCTTCGGGGGCGTGTGGAACGCCTCCTCGCTCAGCGAATGCCGCGAGATCTTTGCCGAGCGCTATGGCAACGGGACGGAATATGCCTGCTGGGCGGTGATCAAGGACCGCTGGCACCAGATCATCTTCGGCTACTACGCGCCGGACCAATACTGGCGTCCGGTCCTCGGCTTCCTGCTGATCCTGCTCGCCTTCGCGCCGGTGCTCTTTCCCAAATTGCCGAGCCAGATGTTCTACATCACGCTGGCGTCGATCTTCATCTACCCTTGGCTGATCTGGGGCGGGACGATCTGGTCGCCGATCATCGCGGCGCTCGGTGTCGCGGTGGGCTACGGGGTCTACGTGCTCGCCTCACGCGCACTCGGCTCCCTGATCGGTCTGCTGCTGGGGTGCGCCGCGGCGATTCTGTGGTGGTCTGCGATCTCCGGCGCCCTGACCGATGCGCTGTCCAGCACCATCCCCGCCTCGCTCGAAACCATGTCCTCGCTCAACCTCGCCGGCTTCGTGCTCTCGATCACCATCGGTATTGTGGCCATTGCCGCCTCCCTGCCGCTCGCGATCGTTCTGGCGCTCGGGCGCCAGTCGGACATGTGGATCGTGAACAAGCTCTGCACCGGGTTCATCGAAATCATCCGGGGCGTCCCGCTCATCACACTGCTCTTCGTGGCGACGGTTCTTCTCAACTACTTCCTGCCGCGCGGCGTCGAGTTCGACGTGATCCTGCGGGTCATGATCCTCGTGACGCTCTTCACCGCGGCCTATATCGCCGAGGTCATCCGCGGCGGGCTCGCGGCCCTGCCCAAGGGGCAATACGAGGCCGCCGACGCGCTCGGGCTCACCTACTGGCAGGCGCAGCGGCTCATCATCCTGCCGCAGGCGCTCAAGATCTCGATCCCCGGGATCGTCTCCAACTTCATCTCGGTCTTCAAGGATACCACGCTGGTCTCCATCGTCGCGTTGAATGACCCGCTGGGGATCGCCAACAACATCCGCGCCAACTCCGACTGGAACGGCATCGTCTGGGAGCTCTACGGCTTTATCGGCCTGATCTTCTGGATCTTCTGCTTCTCCATGTCCCGTTATTCCATGTGGCTGGAGCGCCGTCTCCAGACCGGTCACCACTAGAAGGAACACCCATGTCCGACACGGCAGCCCAACTCGCCAGCAATGTCTCCAACGAGGTGGCCATCGAGGTCATCAAGATGAACAAGTGGTACGGCTCGTTCCACGTTCTGCGGGACATCGACCTGACCGTTTACCGCGGCGAACGCATCGTCATCGCGGGCCCGTCTGGCTCCGGTAAATCCACGCTCATCCGCTGCATGAACCGGCTGGAGGAACACCAATCCGGCCAGATCGTGGTGGACGACATCGAGCTCACCTCGGATCTCAAGAACATCGACAAGATCCGCTCCGAGGTCGGCATGGTGTTCCAGCATTTCAACCTCTTCCCGCATCTGACCATTCTGGAGAACTGTACGCTCGCGCCGATCTGGGTCCGCAAGGTTCCGCGCAAGGAGGCCGAGGAAACGGCGATGCACTTCCTCGAAAAGGTCAAGATCCCCGATCAGGCGCTGAAATATCCCGGCCAGCTTTCGGGGGGCCAGCAGCAGCGCGTCGCCATCGCGCGCTCGCTGTGCATGCGCCCGCGGATCATGCTGTTTGACGAGCCGACCTCGGCGCTCGATCCGGAGATGATCAAGGAGGTGCTCGACACCATGGTCGAGCTCGCCGAAGAGGGGATGACCATGCTCTGCGTGACCCACGAGATGGGCTTCGCGCGGCAGGTTGCCAACCGGGTGATCTTCATGGATCAGGGGCAGATCGTCGAGCAGAACGAGCCCGAAGAGTTCTTCAACAACCCGCAGTCCGAACGCACGAAGCTCTTCCTGAGCCAGATCCTCGGCCACTGACCCTTCGGGGTCAGGCCAGCTCCCGCGGGACGATGAAATCGACCACGCGGCCAGTGCCCGGCATGAGCGCGTCCCAGCTTGCGATGTCGAAATCCAGCACCAGCGTCGCGCCGGTGGGATAGTCAGAGAATCGCGTGTGTTTCGGTGGGCGAGTGACGAGTGACATCGCGAAATCGGCGATGCCCGGGTTGTGCCCGATCATCAGTACCGCGTTGCCGTTGGCCGCAGTGAGCGCGTCGAACATGGTTGACGGGCCGGCGAGGTAGAGGCGTTTCTGTAGTTTGGCCGGCGCGTCCAGAGCGAGGCCCGCCAGCGTCTCGCAACAGCGCCGCGCGCTGGAGCACAGGATCTCGTCGGGGAGCACACCGCGCCCCGTGAGCCAATCGCCCAAGGCTCCGGCGGCGAGCCTGCCGCGGGAATTGAGCGGCCGGTCATGGTCCGCGTCGCCGCTGGACCAATCAGATTTCGCATGTCGCATCAGTGTCAGACACCGTCCCATGCCGCGAGGTTAGCGCAATCATGGCCGGAGGCAATGGGGCAATTGGGAGGGGGCTCAGCCCTTGCGCGCGTCCCGGCTCTTGTCGGAGCGGATGATCGAGCCCGCGCCGTGATCGGTGAAGAGCTCCAGAAGGCAGGCATGGGGCGCCCGCCCGTCGAGGATCACCGCCGCCCGAACCCCGTCAACGACCGCGTTGCGCGCGGTTTCGGTCTTGGGGATCATGCCGCCCGCGATGGTGCCGTCGGCGATCATCTCGTCGATCTGGGTATAGGTGAGCTCGGTCACGATCTCGCCCGCCGCGTTCTTGACTCCGCTCACATCGGTCAGCAGAAGCAGCCGGTCGGCCTTCAGCGCCGAGGCGATTGCGCCCGCGGCGGTGTCGCCGTTGATGTTGAAGGTCTCGCCATTCCGCCCCGCGCCGAGCGGCGCGATCACCGGGATGCTGCCGCGCTCGAAGAGGTCCTTGAGGATTTCCGGCCGGATCTCCGTCGGCTCGCCGACAAAGCCCAGATCGGCGTTGGTCTGCTCGCAGGTGATCAGGCTGGCGTCCTTGCCCGAAAGCCCGACCGCCTTGCCGCCCTGTTTGTTGATCGCCTGCACGATGCGCTTGTTGACGCGCCCCGAGAGGATCATCTCGACCACCTCGACAGTCGCCGCATCGGTCACGCGCTTGCCGCCGACGAAGCTGCTCTCGATCCCGAGCTTGTCGAGCATCGCGTTGATCATCGGCCCGCCGCCATGGACAATCACCGGGTTCACCCCGACCTGCCGCATCAGCACCACGTCGCGGGCGAATTCCTCCATCGCTTCATCCGAGCCCATCGCATGACCGCCGAGCTTGATGACGACAACAGCGCCCGAATAGCGCTGCAGATACGGGAGCGCCTGGCTCAGGGTGCGCGCGGTGCCGATCCAGTCACGGTTCATGTCTTGTGTCTTCATCTTGTGCCCTCGGGTTCGCCCGTTTATCCGGGATCGCCCGCGCAGGCGCAAGAGGGCAGGGGCTCAGGCGAGCCCGGCGATGATCGCGCGCAGGGTCGCGAGCCCCTCGCCCTTGGCGCTGGAGGTCAGCACCAGTTCAGGGAAGGCGGCCGGATGGGTCGCAAGGCGACCGCGGACTTGCGCCAGCACCTTGTCCAACTCGCCCGCCTTGAGCTTGTCGACCTTGGTCATGACGCATTGGAAGGTCACGGCGCTCTTGTCCATCAGCGCCATGATCTCTTCGTCCACCGGTTTGACCCCGTGCCGCGCGTCGATGAGAACGAACACCCGCCGAAGGGTCTGGCGGCCCGAGAGGTACTGTTTCAGCAGCCGCTGCCAGGCGTCGACCTTGGCGAGCGGCGCGTTGGCATAGCCGTAGCCGGGCAGGTCGACGAGGTATTCCAGACCGCCGAGATCGAAGAAGTTGATCTCCTGCGTGCGGCCCGGCGTGTTGGAGGTCCGGGCCAGCGCCTTGCGCCCGGTGAGCGCGTTGATCAGGCTCGACTTGCCGACGTTGGAGCGCCCCGCGAGACAGATCTCCGGCCGGTCCGCCGGCGGCAGGCCGGACATGGCCACGACGCCTTTGACGAAATCGCAGTCGCCCGCAAACAGCTTGCGCCCGCGCTCGACGGCCTCGGCCTCCGGCTCCTCCGCGATGGGAAAGGACAGGTTCATCTCAGCTGCGCCCCTCGCTCATCTCAGTCCTTCTCCACGGCCTTGCGGCTGAAGCTCTTGCGGATGTTTCCGAAGACGTCAGGCGTGTACCCCTGGCTGCGCATGATGAGGTACTGCTGGATGAAGGTGATGGTGTTGTTCGCGATCCAGTAGATCACGAGCCCCGAGGCGAAGCCGCCGAGCATGAACATGAAGACCCAGGGCATCCAGGCGAAGATCATCTGCTGGGTCGGATCGGCGGGCGCGGGGTTGAGCTTTTGCTGTAGCCACATCGAGACGCCGAGGAGGATCGGCAGCGCGCCGATGAACACGAGCGCGAGGATCGAGCCCGGCTCGGGCGGAGCCCAGGGCAGGAGGCCGAAGAGGTTGTAGAGCGAGGAGGGATCCGGCGCCGAAAGATCCCGCAGCCAGCCGATGAAAGGCGCGTGGCGCAGCTCCAGCGTGACGAAGATCACCTTGTAGAGCGAGAAGAAGATCGGGATCTGCATCAGGATCGGCAAGCAGCCGGAGGCCGGGTTGACCTTTTCCTTCTTGTAGAGCGCCATCATCTCCTGCTGGAGTTTCTGGCGGTCGTCGCCCGCGCTTTCCTTGATCTTCTCCATCTCCGGCTGGAGTTCCTTCATCTTCGCCATGGACGCGTAGGATTTGTAGGCCAGCGGGAAGAGCAGCGCCTTGATCAGGAAGGTCAGCGCGATGATCGCCCAGCCCATGTTGCCTATGAGTTGGTTGAGATAGTGCAGCACGGCGAAGATCGGCTTGGTCAGGAAGAAGAACCAGCCCCAGTCGATGGAATCGACGAAGCCCTGGATCTCCGGTTCGGACGGGTCGATCTCGGCGCCGAAGAGCCTGGACCAGAGGCCGGGGTTGTTCTGGTAATCGCGGATCGTTTCCCATTCCTTGGCGCCCGCAAAGAGCCGGGTTTCGACCGTGGCGCTCTCGCCGGGGGCGACGGTGACGGGCGGCAGGACGGTCTCGACCTGATAGACATCGCGCGTGTCGAAATATTTGGCGGTGGAGCGGAAGGCGGTGCCGGGTTGGGGGATGAGCGTGGTCATCCAGTAGTGATCGGTGAAGCCGATCCAGCCGTTCTCCGCGACCTCGATCCGCTCGGCCTGGGCGCGCTCGCGCTCGTCGAGCGTGTAGTCGGTCATCCCGTCGTAGTCGGTTTCTTCCAGCGTCCCGTCGGACATGCGGATCATGCCCTCGTGCAGGATGAAGAAGTTCTTGATGTCCGTGGGCTCGCCGTGGCGGCGCAGTAGGCCGTAGGCGCGCAGGGCTGCGGTGTCGGCGCCGTCGTTGCGCACGGTTTGCGCGATGTCGAACATGAAGTCTTCGTCGACCGAGATGCGGCGCTCGAAGGTCAGGCCGGCGCCGTTCGTCCAGGTGAGAACAACCGGGGTGTCGATGGTGAGGGTTGCGCCTTCGGCCAGGGACCAGAGCGTGTCGGGCCCGGGCACCGCATCGGCGGCAACGCCGGACGCCGCGGCCCAGCCGTAAAGCGCGTAATAGGCATCCGCCTGCCCCACGGGGCGCAGCACGGTCACAATCTCGGAGTCCGGCTCGACCGACGCGCGGTAGTCCTTGAGGCGCAGATCGTCGATGCGCCCGCCGAGCAGCGAGATCGACCCTTCGAGCCGGCTCGTGTCGATGGCCACGCGCGGAATGTCTTCGCTTGGGGCCTCCGCCGCTGCGTTGGCGGTCACGCGACCGGGCGTCTCCACCGCCGGCAAGGTGCCGTCAGCCTGCGACTGCGCCACGGGCGCTTCGGTCTGGGCCGGTTCCAGCGGGGCATCCGGCGGGGGGAAGAGAAGGAACCACACGAGGATCACGACGAAAGAGAGCGCTGTCGCGAGGATGAGGTTCTTGTTCTGACCGTCCATGTGGAACCACCGTTTGAGCATCGGAAACTTGGTGGGGGTTCAACAGGCCATTGCTCGGAAGGTCAAGCGGATTCGCCCCGGCGTGACCGGTCAAAGCCCCTTGCCTGCAAGGGCTCCGGCCTGGGTCTGAATCAGGATTTGCGGGAAAGGAACACCGGCGGCTGGGCGAGGCCGGAGCGGTGGTCCTCGATCCAGGTCATGGTGTTTTCCAGCGGCATGGGTCGTGCGATGCCGAAGCCCTGCACATTGCCGCAGCCGAGCTGGGCCAGCGTGGCGTGTTCGGCGGAGCTTTCGATCCCTTCGGCGATGGTCTCCAGCCCGAGTTGCTCGGCCATGGTGAGCATCGCGGAGACGACGCGTTTTTGCTCGGGGTCGTGATCGACGCCGCTGACGAAGGTGCGGTCGATCTTGAGGCGGTTGATCGCGAAGCGCCCGATCGCCGTGATCGAGGCGTTGCAGGTCCCGAAATTATCCAGATCGATCCGGCAGCCGGTCTCGCGCAGGGTCTCCAGCCCGCGGATCACCATCTCTTCGGCCTGGCCGGAGAGCGCGGATTCCGGGACCTCAATGGCCAGCCGTTCGGGCGCGAGCGCGTAGCGGTCCAGCTCCCACGAGATGCGGTCGACAAGATCGGGGCTGGCCAGCTCGGCCTCGGAGAGGTTGATGCTGACATGCGGGATCTCGAGCCCCGCGAGATCCCATTTGCGCACCGCGGCGAGGGCATTGTCGAGGATGAGCGTGCTGAGCCGTTCCATCGCGCCGGCGGCTTCGAGCGCGGGCAGGAAGTGATCGGGCGAGAGCGGGCCTTTTTCGGGGTGCATCCAGCGCGCGAGCGCTTCGAACCCGGTGATCTCGCCGGTATCGGTCGAGACCTGCGGCTGAAACCACGCGGCGATCTGGCGGCGTTCGAGCGCGTGCAGCGCCTCTGAGCTGTCGCTGCCGGTGGTCGCGGTGGCGTGGTGGAGGGCGCGGACGAAGGCGCGGATCGATCCCGGCCCCTGTTCAACCGCGTCGCCGAGCGCGGATTCGGCCGCGTCGAGGATGGCATGGCCCGAGGGTTCGGGCGACCGGCTGGCAAGGCAGAACCCGACCGCGCAGTCGGCCATCGGAGGCGCGCGCTCGTCGAGCCCGGTCAGCGGCTGATCGAGGGCGGCGAGCAGGCGCCGCGAAAGCTGGATCGCGGCTTCGAGGTCGAGCGAAGCGCTGTTGGGCAGCACGAAGCCGAAACGGGTGGGGCCGAGCGCGTGGATCACATCGTGATCGCGGGAGGTGGCCTTGAGGCGCTTGGCGATCTCCATGCGCAGGGCCTTGGCCCCGCTGGCGCCGTATTGCTGGGCGATGGCGTCGTGGTTGAGAACGTCGACCACGAGACAGGCGCTCTCGCCCGCATCGGCCGGCAGGCGGAACAGATGGTCGAGCCGATTGAGTAGGTCAGGCCGCTGCGGCAGGCCGGTGTCGGCATCGCGGGCGGGCTGATCCGCCGCCGCCCCGGCGTGATCAGGCGCGAGCCAGGCCGAGAGCAGGGGAAAAAGGATCGCGGTTCCGAGCAGGGCGATCTCGCCGCCGCCCCAGAACGCCGCAAGGGACACCGCGGGCGTAAACGCGACCACTTGCGGCCGCGCAAAGGCGAACCTCGCCATATTCCACAAAAATCGTACCCGCATACTCGGCATGGTCCCACAGTTTTCGTTGTTCACCCGGCGGCCAAGAGAGCGGTTTTGGCGTGTAGGTCAAGTTAACGAAGGCTGGGAATCTCGTTCGACTTTTCGTCAAATTCCGCCTCGGCGTCGCGGGTGAGCCCGGCGAAATCGAAGAGCTTGGGGTCGAGCAGGTGCGAGGGGCGGGCGTTGGTCAGGGCGCGGAACATGACCTGCCGGCGCCCGGGGCTGTTGCGTTCCCACCCATCGAGGATCTGTTTGACCTGCTGGCGCTGGAGCCCGTCCTGACTGCCGCAGAGATCGCAGGGGATGATCGGGTAATTCATCGCCGTGGCGAACTTCTCGCAATCGGCCTCGGCCACATGGGCGAGCGGGCGATAGACGAAAAGATCGCCCTCTTCGTTGACCAGTTTGGGCGGCATGGTCGCGAGGCGCCCGCCGTGAAAGAGGTTCATGAAGAAGGTTTCGAGGATATCGTCGCGATGATGGCCGAGCACCACCGCCGAGCAGCCTTCCTCGCGCGCGATGCGGTAGAGGTTGCCCCGCCGCAGACGCGAGCAGAGTGCGCAAAAGGTCCGCCCGGCGGGGACCTTGTCGACCACGATGGAATAGGTGTCCTGATACTCGATCCGGTGGGGGACGCCCATCTTCTCGAGGAACTCCGGCAGGACGGTCGCCGGGAAGCCCGGCTGGCCCTGATCGAGGTTGCAGGCGAGGATATCGACCGGCAGCAACCCGCGCCACTTGAGCTCGTGCAGAACCGCGAGGAGCGTGTAGCTGTCCTTGCCGCCCGAGAGGCAGACCAGCCAGCGCGCGCCGGGTTCGATCATGCCGTACTGCTCGATCGCCTCGCGGGTGTGCCGCACGATGCGCTTGCGCAGCTTCTTGAACTCCGTGCTGGTCGGAGCGCCCGCGAAGAGCGGGTGGATATCGTCGGCCTCGTCGAACATGTCCGGGTCTTAGGGCAGGGGGTGCGCTCGGGCAAGGGGATTGCGGGGTTACCGGCGGGCCTTGGGGACGGGATCGTAGCCGTCACGCCCCCAGGGGTGGCATCGTCCGATCCGCCGCAGGGCGAGCCAGCCGCCCCGCAGGGCGCCATGCGTCTCAAGCGCCTCAAGCGCATAGGCCGAGCAGGTCGGCTGGTAGCGGCAATTATGCCCGACCCAGGGGGAGAAGATCAGCCGATAGGCGCGGACAGGCAGGGCGAGGAGATGGGCGAGCGGGGTCATCGGCGGGGCCGGTTGATCCGGGAGAGCGCGGCGCGCAGATCGTCCTGGAGCGCGGTGAAGTCCCGGCGCGCGGTCACGTCCCGCCGCCCGATGAGCACATAGTCCCAGCCCGGTTGCCCCGCCTCCGGCAGCACCAGCCGCGCGATCTCGCGCAGCCGCCGCTTGGCGCGGTTGCGCGCAACGGCGTTGCCCACCTTCTTGGAGCAGGTGAAGCCCACATGGGCGCTCGGGTCGCCATCGCGCCGGTCAAAGGCTTGCAGGATGAACCCCGGCATCGCCTGTCGCGGCCCGCGCGCGCAGCGCAGGAACTCGGCCCGGGTCTTCATGCCCAGCAGACATACCGAAACCGCCGGAGGCGTCGTCCCCGCGGGTGTCTCGGGGGCCTCAGGCGGTCTCAACATCGGTCAGAACTTTCGCCTTAAGCGCTGAGTTCCTTGCGGCCACGGGCGCGGCGCGCGTTGAGGATCTTGCGGCCAGCCTTGGTGGCCATGCGCGCACGGAACCCATGCCGCCGCTTGCGGACGAGGTTCGAGGGTTGGTAGGTGCGTTTCATCGCTCCGTCTCCATAATCTTGGGCGCGGATCGACGGATCACGTCGGCGCCTCTCGCGTTCGAAGACCTGCCTATACGCAAGCCGTCTGGCCAAGTCAAACACCCTGCGCCCGGTTTGTTGCAAAAAACCGCAAGGCCCCGCCGGGATTGTTTCAATACCCCGGTTTGGGGCGCAGCAAGGTCTGATCTCGCTCACCGGCGATCAATCAGCCGTGAAACGCCGTATCAAATTAGGCATTTGCCGCGCATCTGGGCTGTAGCAACGCGGCAAGCGGGATAGGATGCGAGGATGCAACAGTATGGCCGATAAGATGAAAGACAACAGATCGGGCGCCGGTTCGGGGGCGCTCTGGCGCCGCGCGCCGCTGGTGGCGATTCTCGTCATTGCGGGGGCGGGGCTGATCCTTCTGCGCGATCATCTGAGTTTCGAAGCGCTGCGCGACAACCGCGACGCGCTTCTGGCCTTCCGCGATTCGCACTACCTTCTGGCGGTTGGCGGTTTCATCGCGGCCTATGTCGCAATCGTAGCCTTCTCTCTGCCCGGGGCGACTGTGGCGACACTGACGGGCGGGTTCCTCTTCGCGACCTTCCCCGGCGCGCTCTTCAACATCGCCGGCGCCACCATCGGCGCCGCGCTCATCTTCCTCGCCGCGCGTCTGGGGCTCGGGGACCGGCTGGCCGCGCGGATGGACACAGGCGAGGGCGCGATCCGCCGCATCAAGCAGGGGATCGATTCCAACCAATGGTCGATGCTCTTTCTCATCCGCCTCGTGCCGGCGGTGCCGTTCTTCGTGGCCAATATCGTGCCTGCGCTCGTCGGTGTGCCGTTTTACCGCTTCGTGATTTCGACCGCGATCGGCATCATCCCCGGCGCGGTGGTCTATACCTCCGTCGGCGCGGGGCTGGGCGAGGTCTTCGAGCGCGGCGGGGTGCCCGATCTTGGGATCATCTTCGAGCCGCGTATCCTGCTTCCCCTTCTGGGCCTCTGCGCGCTCGCGACGCTGCCCATCATCATCAAGGCCGTGCGCGGCAAATCGGAGCTCTGATCATGACGGATATCAAGACCGACCTGCTGGTCATCGGCGCCGGATCCGGGGGGCTCTCGGTCGCGGCGGGCGCGGTGCAGATGGGCGCGGATGTGACGCTCGTCGAGGCGCACCGAATGGGCGGCGATTGCCTCAACTTCGGCTGCGTGCCGTCCAAGGCGCTGATCGCGGCGTCGAAAATCGCCCACCACCAACGCAACGCAGCGAGTTTTGGCATTGCCGACGTTGCGCCGGAGATCGACTATTCCCGCGCCATGGAGCACGTGGCCGGGGCCATCGCCCAGATCGCGCCGGTGGACAGCCAGGAGCGTTTCGAAGGGCTCGGCTGCCGGGTCCTGCGCGACTGGGCGCGGTTTCTTGATGACCGGCGCGTGGCCGTGGGCGATGACATCATCACCGCGCGCCGCATCGTGATCGCCACGGGCTCCTCGCCGCTCGTGCCGCCGATCCCGGGGCTGGACGGCGTTCCCTATCTGACCAACGAATCCCTGTGGGATCTGCGCGAGCGGCCCGCTCATCTGCTGATCATCGGCGGCGGGCCCATCGGGCTTGAGATGGCGCAGGCGCATCGCCGGCTCGGCGCCGAGGTGACGGTGATCGAAGGCTCGCGTGCCTTGGGCAAGGATGACCCGGAGGCGGCGGCGCTCGTGCTCGGGCGGCTGCGCGATGAAGGGGTGCGGATTGTCGAAGGGGTCGAGGCGAAACGCGTGAGCGGCGGCGCCGGCGCGATCGTGGTGGAGGGCTCGGACGGCGAGAGCTATCGCGGCTCGCACCTTCTCGTCGCGGTCGGGCGGCGCGCCAATCTCGGCCGGCTCGATCTGGACAAGGCAGGGATCGAGACCGAGGGCAACGGCATCAAGGTCGATGCCGGCCTGCGGACCACCAACCGCCGCGCCTATGCCATCGGCGACGTGGCCGGCGGGATGCAGTTCACCCATGTCGCGGGCTACCACGCCTCCGTCATCATCCGCCCCATGCTCTTCGGCCTGCCGGCCAAGGCCAAGACCGCGCATCTGCCCCATGCGACCTATACCGACCCAGAGCTCGCCCAGGTCGGGCTCACGGAGGCGGATGCGCGCGCCGAACATGGCGACGCGCTGGACGTCGCGCGGTTCGACTATCACCACAACGACCGGGCCATCGCCGAGCGGCGCGACGAGGGGTTCATCAAGGTCATGGTGGTCAAGGGCCGCCCGGTGGGCGCGACAATCGTCGGCGCCCAGGCGGGCGAGCTCATCTCGCTTTGGTCGTTGGCCATTGCCAACCGGCTGAAGATGTCCCAGATTTCCAACATGGTCGCGCCCTATCCGACGATCTCCGAGGTTAACAAACGCGCGGCGGGTGCCTATTTTAGCCCGAAGCTCTTCGAGAACTCCACAGTGAAGCGGGTGGTCCGGCTGGTTCAGCGCTGGCTACCCTGAAGAAAGGCGCAGCGCCGGGCCATGTTCAGATCCCTCTCCGGCCGGTTTCTGATTCTGACCGTGATCTTCGTCATGCTGGCGGAGATCCTGATTTTCCTGCCGTCCGTGGCGCGCTTCCGGCAGGAGTACCTGCTCGATCGGCTGGAACGGGCCCAGATCGCCTCGCTCGCGCTGCTGGCCGATGACGAACTCGATCCCGATCTCGAGGCCGAGCTGCTGGAAAACGCGCGTGTCTACAACGTCGTGCTGCACCGCGACGACATGCGACAGCTGGTGCTCGCCTCGCCGATCCCCGAAACCATCTCGGCCAGCTTCGATCTGCGCGAGGCCACGGCGTGGAGCCTCATCGGCCAGGCGGTCCGGCGGCTGCTGACCCCGCGCGACGAGGTGTTGCGGGTGATTGGCGTGCCGTCGAGCGATGCGGGGATGCTCATCGAGGTGACGATGTCCTCGGCGCCGCTGCGCATGGCGATGCTGGACTACGGAATGCGCATCCTGCTGCTCTCCGCCGTGATCTCGGTAATCACCGCGATCCTGCTCTTCTTTGCCGTGCGCCGCCTGCTGGTCACGCCCATTCATGACGTGGTCGCGGCGGTGCAGACCTATGCCGCCGCCCCCGAGGACGCCCGCCGGATCATCGAGCCGCGGAGCGGGATCACCGAGGTGCGCGAAGCGGAAGAGGCGCTGCGGTCGATGCAGGTGGAGCTCACGGCGGCACTCAAGCAAAAGGAGCGGCTCGCCCAACTGGGGCAGGGGGTCGCCAAGATCAGCCACGATCTGCGCAACATCCTCACCAGCGCGCAGCTTTTCGGCGACCGGATCGAGACCAGCGAGGATCCGGTGGTGCGCCGGCTGGCGCCCAAGCTGATGAACTCGGTGAGCCGCGCGATCAACCTCAGCGAGGCGACGCTGGCCTTCGGCCGCTCGGAGGAGCCGCCGCCCAAGCTCTCGCGCTTCCTGCTCGAAGATGTGGTGCATGATGTGATCGAATCCGAGCGTCTCGCGGCGGGGGATCACGACATCAGTTTCGCCGAGGACGTCCCCTCCGGGCTTCAGGTGCGCGGCGATCCCGAACAGATCTACCGCGTGCTGTCCAACCTCGTGCGCAACGCGCGCCAAGCCATCGTGGCCACCGGCGAGCCGGGGGAAATCTGCATCCATGCGGAAGAGGACGCCGAGTACTGGCGCATCGAAGTGCGCGACACCGGGCCGGGCCTGCCGCCCAAGGCGCGGGACCATCTCTTCGAGCCGTTTCAGGGCTACACCAGCAAGGGCGGCTCCGGTCTTGGCCTGACGATCAGCCTCGAATTGCTGCGCGGCCACGGTGGCGATCTCAAGCTCATCGAGACCGGCGAGGGCGGCTGCACCTTCGAAATCCGCCTGCCGCAGGCGGCGGCGCTGACGGTGTGAAAAAACATCTCACCTTTTCCAGATTGCCCCTTGCAAACCCCTCCGCCCTGCAATAATTCAGCGCTCCACGGACTGGTAGCTCAGTTGGATAGAGTACTTGACTACGAATCAAGGGGTCGGGGGTTCGAATCCTCCCCAGTCCGCCACTTTCCCCTGAAGACATCGCAATAAGCCCCTGCAAACAGGGGTGTGAAATTCGCGTGGCGAGACGCGTCCGCTCCCGGCTCGAATGGTTGCCGGACACAGGCTGCTCAGGGGTGGTGGAGGGCGAATTGGGTACGGGAAACCTTCCCGCACCCATTGGCGTCAGGTCTTCAAATCTCGACGCGTTCCGCTTTGCCGCTGCTCAGCGCGCGATAGGCAGCCTCGGCCAGGGCGAGGGCTTTGAGGCCGTCGTCGAACACCGGAATGTCGGCGTCCTGCCCGGAGACCTTGTCCAGAAAGCCGGACAACTGCGCGACGAATGCGTCGCGATACCGTTCGATGAAGAAGGTGTGGTAGGGCTGCTGCACCTCGGTGGCGGCGGCGCCGAAACGTTTGAGGCCGTGCGGCGTTCGGTTCGTGCTTTGGAGCATCCCGTCGCTGCCGACGGCTTCGAGGCGTTGATCATAGCCGTAGGGCGCCTGACGCGCGTTGTTGATGCAGATCTGGCGGCCGGCCGCGGTGCGCATCACGATCATCGCGCAGTCGATCTCGTCAATATCGGCCATGCCGGGATCAATCAGCGGCGCGCCTGTCGCCCAGAGCTCGACGGGCTCGTCGTCCCCGAGGATGAACCGGGCGAGGTCGAAGTCGTGGATCGTCATGTCGCGGATCATGCCGCCCGCGCCGGTGAGGTAGTCCCGGCCCGGCGGCGAGGGATCGCGCGAGGTCACGATCAGCTGCACCAGTTTGCCGATCTCGCCGGCCGACACCGCATCGCGCAAGGCGCGGTGGCCGGGATCGAAGCGGCGGTTGAAACCGATCTGGACCGGCACGTCGCTGCCCGCGATCGCGGCCTGACAGGCTTTGACGCGCGCGATGTCGAGGTCGATCGGCTTTTCGCACAGGACCGGCTTCCCGGCGGCCACCGATGCCTCGATGTAGTCGGCATGGGTGGAGGTCACGGAGGCGACGATGATCGCATCCACATCGGGATCCGCGAAGATTTCCTCGGGGGAGGCGGCGGCCCTTACTGGTGCATCGCCGATCAGGGCGGCCACCGCGTCGGGATTGACGTCATGGACGCTGACCAGCCGGCTGCGCGGATTGGCCTGGACCAGCTCTGCGTGCATGCGGCCGATCCGGCCACAACCGATGAGGGCAATGTTCACCATTCCGGGGTACTTCCTTGAGTGTGGTTTGCGGTGAGGGGGCGTGCGGGCAACGCGGTGGGGCTAGCCATCTGTGCCCCCCTTGAACCCCCGCAGGACGTTGCGCGTGGCGGCGACGAGCGGCTCATGGGTGTCTTTGAGGATCTGGACCCGGTCGAAACGGTCGGGATCGCGGTTGACCGCCTCGCGGAGCGCGGCGCCAAAGGCCATGCGCAGCTCGGTGCCGATGTTGAACTTGCAGATTTTCGAGCCCCGCGCGAGGCGTGTGCGCTGCTCAAACGGTACGCCGGAGCCGCCGTGGATCACCAGCGGCACCTCGGTCACCGCCTCGATCGCGCGGATGCGCGCCTCATCGAGGCCGCCTTGCTTGTCCTGTTGCAGGTGTACGTTGCCGACCGAAATCGCCATCGCGTCCACCCCTGTTTCCCGCGCGAATTGCGCGGCTTCGTCCGGGTCGGTTCCGGCGGAGCCTTCGCCGCCCGAATAGCCCACGAACCCGATCTCGCCTTCGCAGGAGACACCGGCGGCATGGGCCATCTCGGCGATGGCGGCGGTTTCGTCGATGTTCTCGGCCAAAGGCTTGCGCGAGCCGTCGAACATGACGGAGGTAAAGCCGCTGTCGATGGCGATCCGGCAATCTTCGGAGGTGTAGCCGTGATCGAGATGCGCCACGACCGGAACAGACGCGGCTTCCGCCAGATTGCGGAACATCGCGCCGAGCACGGGGAGCGGCGTGTGGTCGCGACAAGACGGCCCGGCTTGGAGGATCACCGGGCAGTTTTCCGCCTCGGCCGCGGCCACGTAGGCGCGCATGTCCTCCCAACCGAGCGTTACCAGACCCGCGACGGCATGGCCGTCCCGGAGCGCTGTCCTCAGGACCTCTGAGAGTGTGACCAGGCTCATTTGAACTTCGCCACCATGTCCATGATCCCGGGGATCGTGTGCAGCTGTTCTTCGTGGGTCGGCTGGAAATACTGCTTCAGGCTGCGCTGGGTGAGGCCGCCAAGGATGGTGAAGTAGTACATCTCATAGCCCGGCAGAACGGCGCAGGGATGGTAGCCCTTGTCGATGAGGATCGTGGAGCGGTCCATGATGTGATAGGCGTCGCCCGGCGCGTTGTCCTCGCGTTGCAGCATCTGCATCCCCGAGCCCTTGTTCGGGCGGAACCGGAAGTTGTAGGTCTCGTCGTGGCGTGTCTCGATCAGCTCGCCGTTCTCATCTCGCCGGTCGGTGTCGTGCTTGTGGCTCGGAAAACCGGACCAGCCGCCCGCGCCGACGGTGTAGAGTTCGCTGACCAGCAGGCGGCCGACCTTGCCATGCTGGGCCCCGCCCAGAATGTGCTTGATCTTGCGGTGGGTCTTGGTGTCGTCGCTGCCGTATTGCACGAGGTCGAGCTCGGCTTCGCGCACATCGAAGGGCTCCAGGACCTTGTCGTATTTCGCCCCGGCGATGAAGACCTCCGCCGTCTCGCTGACGCAGGTCAGCCGGGTCTTGGCGCCGGTCGGGACATAGACGCCCTCGGGCTCGCCGTCCCAGACGTCGACGCCGCGGTTGCCGAGCTTGGCAAAGCCCGCGCCGTCCACATCCACGTCGATGGTGCCGGTGGCGGGCACGACACAGGTCTCGTACCCCGGCACGGCGTAGTCGAAGCTCTCGCCCTGTTTCAGCGTGACGATGTTGAAATAGTTCAGCGGGACAAGGTCGTGGTCCACGTCCACGATGGGTTTGTTCCGGTTGTCGTGCGGCGCGATATGCATGGGGTTTCCTTTCAGATGTCCGTCGGGCCGGAGCGCGCGGCCAGAAAGGCGTCGAGCTCGGGCGTGGTGGGCATTGCGGGGGCGCAGCCGGGTTGGCTGACGACGATCGAGGCGCAGGCAGAGCCGCGCAGGACGGCCTCTTTCAGGGGGCGCTCCTCGGCGATGGCGGCCAGAAGTCCGGCCATGAAGCTGTCGCCGGCGCCGTTGGGTTTGACGGCGGTGACGGGGTAGATCCCGGTGCGGATTTCCGCGCCACCCGCGAAGGTCAGCGCGCCTTCCTGCCCCATCTTGTAGATCACCAGCTTGCCCGCGGCGGCCAATTCGCGGGCCTTGTCGAGGCCTTTCTCGATGCCGCCCGCCATGAAGCCGAACTCCTCGTCGTTGCCGACAATGAGATCGCTCTCTTCGCCCGCGCGGGTCAAGACCTCGGCGGCGACTTCGGGCGATGGCCAGCTGTAGGGGCGGTAATCGATGTCGAAGATCACCGGGATCCCGGCGGCGCGGGCGTTCTCGAAGGCGCGGAAGGTGCTGGAGCGCGATGGCTCGGCGGCAAAGACCGTCCCGGCGGTGATCAGCGCGCCGAAACTGCTGTAATCGACGCGGTCCACGTCCTCTTCCGTCACCTGAAAATCCACCGCGTTGTTGCGATAGATGCAGAGCTGGAAGTCGTCCATCGTGCTTTCATAGACCGCAAGCGAGACGCGGTATTCGCCGCGCAATACCTTGATATATTGCGTATCGACGCCGTAGTGGCGCAGCCGGTTGGTACAGAACCGGCCCACGTTGTCGTCGCTGACCGAGGTGATCAGCGCCGATTGCATACCCAGCTTGCACAGCCCGGCACAGATGTTGGCCGACGATCCGCCCAGGTCGGCGCGGAAGGTCTCGGCGTGCTCGGCCTTGGTGCCGGCGGGGTCGGCATACATGTCCATGCCCGCCCGCCCGAAGACCGCGAAATTGCCCTTGCGGATACCGTTGATCAGGTGGTCCGACATCAGACACCCCTCCGCTGGCGGGAGCGGGTCGATTCCCACTCCTCATGCGCCGCGCGCACCCGGTCGCTCTTGGTGATGTGCGGCGTGCCGACCTCCCACCAGGCATGGCCCTCGGTGGTCCAGCCCTCATAGGCATCGACGTCCATGACGATCACCGTGGTCTTGTCCGAGGCCTTGGCGCGCTTGAACGCCTCGCCGAGCTCAGCAGGGTTGGCGACCTTTTCGGCCTCGGCTCCCATCGCGGCCGCATGGGCCACGAAATCGACGCCGAAGGGCTGCGGGATGGTCGGACAATCTTCGAGCAGGTTGTTGAAGCTCTCGTTGCCGGTGTTGTTCTGCAGCTTGTTGATGACGGCAAACCCGCCGTTGTCGAGCAGCATGATGATGAGCTTCTTCTGGCTCAGGACGCTGGAATAGATGTCGGAGTTGAGCATCATGTAGGAGCCGTCGCCGCAGAAGGTGATGGTGTCCTGCTCCGGCTCCTGTTCGGCTTGCGCGATACGCGCGCCCCAGGCGCCCGCGATCTCGTAGCCCATGCAGGAGAAGCCGAATTCGACATCGACCGTACCCGTCTCAAGCGTGCGCCAGTTGGCGGTCACCTCCGCGGGCAGCCCACCGGCCGCCGCGACCACCCGATCGCGCGGATCGCAAAGATCGTTCACCACGCCGATGGCCTGCGCATAGGAGTTCGGGCGGTTGCCGGGTTTGACGTTCTCGGCGACATAGGCGTCCCATTTGCCGCGCGCCTCCTGTGCGAAGCTGACCCAGCTCTCCGGCGCGGTGTAGTCCAGCGCCTTGTCCAGTGCGGCGAGCGACAGTTTCGCGTCGCCCACGACGGGCAGCGACATGTGCTTGCCCGCGTCATGCCGCGCGGCATTGAGGCCGATGATCTGCGCGTCCTTGGCGAAGGCCGTCCAGGAGCCGGTGGTGAAATCCTGCAGCCGCGTGCCGACGGCGAGGATCACATCGGCCCGTTCCGCGATCGCGTTGGCGCTGTCCGATCCGGTGACACCGATCGGGCCGATGTTGAGCGGATGCGTCGCCACCATGTTGGCGCGCCCGGCGATTGTCTCGACCACCGGGATCTGATGCGCTTCGGCGAACCCTTTCAGCTCCGCCACGGCGCGGGAATATTGCACCCCGCCACCGGCGATGATCATCGGGCGCTGGGCGCCCTTGAGCGCGGCGACCGCATCGGCGATCTCGGCCGTATCGGGCGACTGGCGGCGGATCCGGTGGACCTTCCTGGCGAAAAACGCCTCGGGGTAGTCATAGGTCCAGCCCTGCACATCCTGCGGCAAGCCGATGAAGGCCGGCCCGCAATCGGCGGGGTCCAGCATCGTCGCGAGCGCATTGGGCAGGGACTGAATCACCTGCGCCGGGTGGCAGATACGGTCCCAGTAGCGCGTCACGGGCTTGAATGCATCGTTCACGCCAAAGGTCGGATCGTAGTAATTCTCCATCTGCTGGAGCACCGGGTCGGGCAGGCGGGTGATGAATGTATCGCCGCAGAGCATCAGCATCGGCAGGCGGTTGGCATGGGCCAGCCCTGCCGCGGTCAGCAGGTTCGCGGTGCCGGGGCCTGCGGAGGCGGTGCAGAACATGAAGCGCTGGCGCAGCCATTGCTTGGCGTAGCCGGCGGCGGCGAATCCCATGCTGGTCTCGTTCTGGCCGCGATAGAGCGGCAAGGCGTCCTGCACGCCGTGCAGCGCCTCGCCGAGGCAGGTCACGTTGCCGTGGCCGAAGATGCCGAAACCGCCACCGCAGACACGCATCTCCTGCCCTTCGATGTCGATATACTGATTGGACAGCCAGCGAATGATCGCTTGGGCCGTGGTCAGCCGGATGGTGCCATCTGTCGTGCTCATGTGCGCGAACCCTCCCTGGTAAATCCTTGCAGCCGGTCGATTGCGGCTTGCGAGATGTGTAGACTCACGATACAACTTTTGCAACCGGTTGCAAACCGTATTCGCGAAAAAAGGGAGGGGAGGCGATGGCTGAAATCGGCATCGGCATCTTGGGCGGCGGCTACATGGGCAAGGCGCATGCTGTGGCCATGTCCTCCGTGGGGGCGCTGTTCAACACCGCGCTACGCCCGCGGCTCGAGATGGTCTGCGCCTCTACACCTCAGAGCGCGGAGCGGTATCGCAAGGCGTATGGCTTTTCGCGCGCCACCGACGACTGGCGCGCGCTCGTGGCCGACCCGGGTGTTGAAGCCATCATCATCGCAACGCCGCAGGAAACCCACCGCGAGATCGCGGAAGCGGCATTTGCGCGTGGCAAACCAGTGTTTTGCGAAAAACCCCTCGGCGCATCTCTAGAGGACAGTGCGGCCATGGTCGCTGCAGCCGAGGCCGCTGGCGCGGTGAACATGGTGGGCTTCAACTATATCCGCACGCCGGCCAGCCAGTTTGCGCGCAAGCTCATCGCCGGCGGTGAAATCGGCGATATCACCTGGTTTCGCGGCGAGCATACCGAAGATTTTCTCGCCGATCCCGAGGCGCCGGCGAGCTGGCGCACGCAGGGCATGGCCAACGGCACGATGGGAGATCTGGCCCCGCACATGATCAATGGCGCGCTCGCGTTGATGGGGCCGATCACCCGCGTGATGGGCATTCATGAAACCGTTCACAAGACGCGCCCCGGCGGCGCGGTGACCAACGATGACCATGCCCAGATGATGTGCAGGTTCGAAAACGGCGCCATGGGCCAGATGTATTTCAGCCGCGTCGCGACCGGCCGCAAGATGGGCTATGCCTACGAGATTTCGGGCACCAAGGGCGCGATCCGCTTCGATCAGGAAGATCAGAACGCGCTCTGGCTCTACCGGATGGAGGGTCCTGAGGCGACGCGCGGATTTACCAAGATCCTGACGGGCCCGGCCCACCCCGATTACGAGCCCTTCTGTCAGGGGCCGGGGCATGGCACCGGGTATCAGGACCAGATCATCATCGAGGCCAAGGACTTCCTGACCGCGATCGACGCGGGCGAGGCGCTCTGGCCCACGTTCCGGGACGGGCACGAGGTCAACCGAGTGATCGCCGCGTCGCTGGCCTCCGCCGTAGCGGGGGCATGGATGGAAATCAACGAATTCTGATGACAGGAGACATCACGCAATGACGATCAGAATTGGCAACGCTCCCTGTTCCTGGGGCGTCGAGTTCGCAGACGACAAACGCAACCCGACCTGGCAGCATGTCCTCAAGGAATGCGCCGAGGCGGGCTACACGGGGATCGAGCTTGGCCCCGTCGGCTTCATGCCCGAAGATCCCGCAATGCTGCGCGATGGGCTGGAGGCGCACGGATTGGAGCTGATCGGCGGCGTCGTCTTTCGCCCCTATCACGATCCGGCGGCCTGGGAAGATGTTCTCGACGCCACCCATCGTACCGCGAAGGCGCTCAAGGCGCATGGCGCCGAGCATATGGTCCTGATCGATTCGATCTCGCCGCGCCGTGCGCCCACCGCGGGCCGCGCCGGCGAGGCCGAGCAGATGGACAGCGCAGAATGGGCCGCCTATCGCGACCGGATCGCGGAAAGCGCGCGGATCGGCGCCGAAGAGTACGGGCTGACTGTCGGCATCCACGCCCATGCGGCGGGCTTCATGGATTTCGAGCCGGAGCTCGAACGCCTGCTGGACGAGGTGGACGAGAAGATCCTCAAGATCTGCTTTGACACCGGCCACCATTCCTATGCCGGCTTTGACCCGGTGGCCTTCATGAAAAAGCACATCTCGCGAATTTCATACATGCATTTCAAGGACATAGATCCCAAGGTGAAGGCTCGGGTGATCGAAAGCCGCACCGGATTTTACGATGCCTGCGGTCAGGGGATCTTCTGCAATCTCGGCGAGGGCGATGTGGACTTTCCCGCCGTGCGCCAGGTCCTGCTTGATGCCGGTTTCACAGGGTGGTGCACGGTCGAGCAGGATTGCGATCCGACGCTCGACCCCGACACGTTGGGCGACGCGCGCAAGAACCGCGAATACCTCGAATCCATCGGTTTCGTCTGAGGAGACAGAAGATGAGCAAACTGAACTGGGGCATGATCGGCGGCGGCGAAGGCAGCCAGATCGGGCCCGCCCACCGGCTCGGCGCACAGGCCGACGGCCGTTTCAACTTTGCCGCCGGCGCGCTGGATCACCGGCCCGAAGAGGGCCGCGCCTATGCGCAGCGGCTGGGGATCGCGGCCGACCGGGCCTATGGCGACTGGACAGAGATGCTGGCGGGTGAAAAGGGGCGCGACGATCGGATCGATCTGGTGACGGTGGCCACGCCCAACGCCACCCATTTCGAGATCGCCAAAGCCTTTCTCGAAGCGGGTTTCAACGTGTTGTGCGAAAAGCCGATGACCATGACGGTCGAAGAGGGCGAGGAGATCGTCCGCGTGGCCGAGGCATCCGGCAAGATCTGCGCGGTGAACTACTGCTATTCCGCCTATCCGATGGTGCGCCAGGCGCGGGCGATGGTGCGCGCCGGCGAGATCGGCAAAGTCCGGCTGGTTGTCACCAACTTCAGCCACGGCCACCACGGCGACGCCACCGATGCGGATAACCCCCGCGTGCGCTGGCGCTATGATCCCAAGATGGCGGGGGTCTCGGGCCAGTTCGCCGATTGCGGCATCCACGCGCTGCACATGGCGAGCTTCGTCTGCGACGACGAGGTGGAAACGCTCTCGGCCGATTTTGCCTCGACCATCCCCTCGCGCGAGCTGGAAGATGACGCGATGGTCAATTTCCGCATGGCGGGCGGCACGGTCGGGCGGCTCTGGACCTCATCCGTCGCGATCGGGCGGCAGCACGGGTTCGACATCCAGATCTTCGGCGAGACCGGGGGCCTTCGCTGGGCATCGGAGCAGCCTAACCAGCTGATCTACACGCCCGTCGGCGGCCGCACCCAGATCATCGAGAAGGGCGAGGGCGGGTTGCATGCGGAGGCGCAGCGGCTCAGCCGCGTGTCGATCGCGCACCCTGAAGGCTTCCCGCTGGCAGTGGCCAACATCTACTGCGATCTTGCCGATGCGATTGCGGGCGAGACCCGGGACGGATTGCCCGGCGCGGAGGCGGGCGTGCGGTCGATGGCGGCGGTGCATACCGCGGTGGCCTCGGCCAAGCAGAGCGGCGCGTGGATGGACGCGCGCCCGCCGATGTTCCGCTGACTCTAGGGAGCGGGGCGCAGGGTGCCCCGCTCCACCACCGTGCAGGAGAAGATGCGCGCCTCCGGGTAGCGGTCCCGGTCTTCCAGCGTGGCCGCCATCAACTCGATGGAGGAGGTCACGATCTGGCGAATGGGCTGGTGAATGGTCGTCAGATCGATGTTCGCCCAGCCGGCCATTTCCATGTCATTCAGCCCCAGGATCCCGACATCGCCCGGGCAATCCAGCCCGCTGTCGCGGATCGCCGAGAGCGCGCCGATCGACAGAACATCGTCACCGCCGAAATAGGCCTCTGCCGGCTGGCCCTTGAGCAGGCGCAGCATCTCGCTCCGCCCGGCATCGAAGGAATAGGCGCCGGCAAAAGAGTAGGAGACCTTGATCTTCGGGTAGGCCGCGAGTTCCGACACGAACCCGGTGTAGCGGTCCTGAGTCGAGGTGGCGGATTCCGGGCCGCCCATGAAGCCGACGTGGGAATAGCCCCGCGCGACCAGTGTCCGCGCAGCCAGGCGCCCGGCTTCGCGGTTGTCGATCCCCACAACATGCACTTCGGGCGCCGAGGAATAGCGGCCAAAGGCATGCACGACGGGCACGCCCGCATCGCGAAACGCCTTGGCGAACCCGGGCGGCAAGGTCGAGGAGGCAACGATCACCCCGTCGACCGAATATTGCCGCAGCATCCGGACGGAGGCTTCGGGGTCGGTCTCCTCCGACAGGTTGACGAGCAGGGGCCGCAGCTCCCGGTCCTGAAGCCCGCGCGTGAAAAGGTCGAAGACCTCAAGGAAAATCGGGTTGTGGAAGTTGTTCGACACCAGCCCGATCAGCTTGGTCCGGCCGGTGGTGAGCGACGAGGCGAGTGCGTTGGGGCTGTAGCCCAGCTCGCGCGCGGCCTTTTCGACCTTGCGCCGCATCGCCTCAGAGACCGAGGCGCCATCGGTAAAGGTCCGGGACACCGCAGAGCGCGAAACTCCGGCTCTTTCCGCAACCTCTTTCAATGTCACCGCCATCAAGATGCACCCGTACTCCACTGTGTTTTCGATATCTTATCCCAATTCTGCCGGCGGAAAAGCAGATTCGCCAGAAATAATATGCAACCGGTTGCAACAAATCTGACTTGCTGTTACGTTAGGTGACGAGAGGCGGGTTCGGTCCGTCTCTAAAATCGGGACTTCAGGGAGGAAGCCATGAAATCGATCATCACGAAACTCGCTCTGGCCACGGCGGTTGCCGCGGTGCCGCTGGTCGCGGCCACGGGCGCGTCTGCCGAAGGTGAGAAATACGTTCTCGTCAGCCACGCTCCGGACAGCGACAGCTGGTGGAACACCATCAAGAACGGCATCGCGCTGGCAGGCGAGCAGATGGGCGTCGAGGTCGAGTATCGCAACCCGCCGACCGGCGACCTTGCTGACATGGCGCGCATCATCGATCAGGCCGCGGCCTCCGGCCCGCACGGCATCATCACCACGCTGGCGGACCCGGACATCCTCGAAGGCCCGATCCGCAACGCGATCGACAGCGGCATCGACGTCATCATCATGAACACCGGCTCGCCCGAAAAGGCCCGCGAAATCGGCGCTCTGATGTATGTCGGCCAGCCGGAATACGACGCGGGCTATGCCGCTGGCCTGCGCGCCAAGGGCGATGGCATCGAATCGTTCCTCTGTGTGAACCACTACATCGTGCAGCCCTCCTCGCAGGAACGCTGCCAGGGGTTCGCGGACGGTCTGGGCGTCGAGCTTGGCAACCAGATGATCGATGCCGGGCAAGATCCGGGCGAGATCAAGAACCGCGTTCTGGCCTATCTCTCGGCCAACCCCGACACCGACGCCGTGCTGACCCTCGGGCCGACCTCGGCCGATCCGACGCTGCTGGCGCTGGAAGAAAACGGCATGGCCGGCGACATCTACTTCGGCACCTTCGACCTTGGCGGCGAGATCGTCGAGGGCATCAAGAACGGCGTCATCCAGTGGGGCATCGACCAGCAGCCCTTCCTCCAGGCCTACCTTCCGGTTGTGGTCATGACGAACTACCACCGCTACGGCGTCCTGCCGGGCAACAACATCAACTCCGGCCCCGGCTTCGTGACCGCCGACGGCCTTGAAAAGATCGAGCAATTCGCGGGCGAATACCGCTAATTCTCACCTCGGAAGGGGGCCGCCCCGGCGGCGCCCTTCCCCCACCCTCGTTCCTGAAAACCAAGTCATTGGGGAGATGTCGCATGACAAACGCGACCCAACCCACGGCCGCTTCCGACGAACGCATCAAGGATATTTCCGCGTTTCGAAACGCGATGATCCGCCCCGAGCTGGGTGGCATCGTCGGAACCGTCGCCGTGTTCACGTTCTTTTTGCTATTCGCTTTCGACAGCGGGATGTTCAACAGCCAAGGCGTCATGAACTGGTCGATCGTTTCGGCGCAATTCATGATCATCGCGGTTGGCGCGTGTCTGCTGATGATCGCTGGCGAGTTCGACCTTTCCGTGGGCTCGATGATCGGGTTCGCAGGCATGATGATCGCGATTTTCTCGGTCACATACGGCTGGCCGGTCTGGCTCGCCATCATGACGACCTTCGTGCTCTGCACGGCCATCGGCGCGTTCAACGGCTGGATCGTCATCCGCACCGGGCTTCCCAGCTTCATCGTGACGCTGGCCTTCCTGTTCATCCTGCGCGGCTTCACGATCTTCCTGCCCCAGGTGATCGAGCGCAAGACGATCATCGGCGGCATCCTCGACGTGGCCGAAGGCGACTGGCTCGCCCCGATTTTCGGCGGCAAGATCCTGCAGGGTGTCTTCACCTGGCTCGGGGATGCGGGCATCATCGCCACGTTCGAGCGCGGCACCAAACAGGGTCAACCGGTCGTTGACGGCGTCCCGATGCTGATCGTCTGGGCCATTGTGCTGGTCATCTTCGGCCATGTGCTGCTGACCAAGACCAAGTTCGGCAACTGGATCTTCGCCGCCGGGGGCGACGCGGAAGCCGCGCGCAATTCCGGCGTCCCGGTCAATCGGGTCAAGATCCTCATGTTCATGTTCACGGCCTTCTGCGCGACGGTTTTCGCTGTCTGTCAGGTCATGGAGTTCGGCTCCGCCGGCGCGGACCGGGGGCTGCTCAAGGAGTTCGAGGCGATCATCGCGGTGGTCATCGGCGGCGCGCTCCTGACGGGCGGCTACGGCTCGGTCCTCGGGGCGGCGCTCGGCGCGCTGATCTTCGGTGTCGTGCAACAGGGGTTGTTCTTTGCCGGGGTCGAAAGCTCGCTCTTCCGGGTGTTCCTGGGGGTGATCCTGCTGGGGGCCGTGATCCTGAACACCTACATCCGCCGCATCATCACCGGGGAGCGTTGATATGGCTCAGGACAGCACATTCCACCACGGCGAGACGGCCAGTGCCGCGCCGATCATCGAGATGAGGAACATCGAAAAGCATTTCGGCCGCGTGATCGCGCTGGCCGGTGTGAGCTTCGATGTGCGGCCCGGCGAGTGTCACTGCCTTCTGGGCGACAATGGCGCCGGCAAGTCGACCTTCATCAAGACGATGTCGGGCGTTCACAAGCCGACCGCGGGCGAGATCTTTTTCGAAGGCAAGCCGATGCGCTTCGAAGATCCGCGCGATGCGATCGAGGCCGGGATTGCCACGGTGCACCAGCACCTTGCGATGATCCCGTTGATGAGCGTCAGCCGCAACTTCTTCATGGGCAACGAGCCCGAGAAGAAGGTGGCGGGGATCAGCTTTTTCGACAAGAAGAAGGCCGACGAGGTGACCATGGAGGAGATGCGCAAGATGGGCATCAACCTGCGCGGGCCCGATCAGGCGGTCGGCACGCTTTCGGGCGGCGAGCGACAGACCGTCGCGATTGCCCGGGCGGTTCATTTCGGCGCCAAGATCCTGATCCTGGACGAGCCAACCTCGGCGCTTGGCGTGCGCCAGACGTCGAACGTACTGGCCACGATCGACCGGGTCCGCAAGCAGGGGATTGGCGTCGTCTTCATCAGCCACAATGTGCGCCATGCGCTGGCCGTGGGCGACCGGTTCACCGTGCTCAATCGCGGGCAGACCCTGGGGACGGCGACGCGCGGCGAGATCTCGCCCGAGGAGCTGCAGGACCTCATGGCCGGTGGGCAGGAGCTTGCGCAGCTCGAAGGATCGCTGGGCGGCACTGTCTAAGAGCGGCCTGACCTGGTAAAAGTCCCGAGGCCCCCCGCGTGGGCCTCGGGGAAGCTACTTGCCCGAGCCCGTTCCGCGGCCAGCCCAAGCCGCACCGCGCGCACCCCATTCCCGAGCTCGACCTTGAGCCCGAATGGACTGGATCCTGTCCCGCCAAGGCGCAGTTGCGCTTTTCCGCTGCCGACCGGTATGACTGCGGCACATCCCTGCGAGGGCGGAACTCCTCTGCACCGAAGGGCCGGACCGAAAGACAGGAGCGCAGCCATGCCCTTTGCCCCCATCGACACAGAGATCACCATCCAGCAGCTGACCGACGATCCCTATCCGGTCTACAAGCGGCTGCGCGCCGAGCGGCCGGTGCTGCGGGTCGAGGCGGTCAAGCGGACCTTGCTTACCAAGGCCGAGGATTGCCGCATGGTGAAGGACAACCCCGCGCTGTTCAGCTCCAACGATCCCTCGACCCCGATGGAAAAGGCCTTCGAGGCGCATACGCTGATGCGCAAGGATGGCGAAGAGCACATGCGCGAACGTCTGGCGATGACGCCGAGCTTTTCGGCGCGGAACCTCAAGGGGATCTGGTCGCCCGCCTATGAGGCCCATGCCCATGCCTATCTCGACCGCCTGCCGCGCGGCGAGGTGGTGGACTTGTTCCCGGCTCTGGCCGGCCCGCTTTCGGCGCGGATCCTCGCCGAGGTGCTCGGCATTCCCGACGCGACCGACACCCAGATGCAGCATTGGTCGCAGGCGCTGATCGACGGGGCAGGGAATTTCGGCTGGTTCGATGAGCCGTTCGAGCGGGTGGCGGCGGCCAATGTCGAGATGAACGCCTGTATCGCGGCCAATGCAGAGCGCCTGCGGGCCGATCCGGATCAATCGGCGCTCTCGGTGATGGTCAATGCCGAAGATCCCATCGCCTGGAGCCAGATCCTCGCCAATATCAAGATCGCCATCGGCGGCGGCATCAACGAGCCGCGCGATGCAATGCTGACGATCCTCTTCGGGCTGCTGCAGGCCCCGGAGCAGCTGGTGGCGCTGAAGGTGTCCGGCGAGTGGGGCAAGGCCTTCGAAGAGGGGGTCCGCTGGGTCGCGCCGATCCAGGCCAGCTCACGGCTCGTCATGGAGGACACCGAAATCCGCGGAATCACGATCCCCAGGGGCGAGGTCGTCATGACGATTCAGGCCTCCGCCAACCACGACGAAGAGCGCTTCGACGCCCCCGAGACCTTCAACGTCTTCCGCGAGCGCAACATCCACCAGAGTTTCGGCAGCGGCCCGCACCATTGCATGGGCACGCATATGGCGCGGCTGATGGTGGGCAAGATCCTGTTGCCGCTGATCTTCGAGCGCTTCCCCGACATGGAGCTGGTCGATCCGGCGAGCGTGGTCTGGAAGGGCTTTGGCTTTCGCGGGCCGCTCAACCTGCCGGTGCGGCTCAACTGAAGCGCGGCGTGCCCTTCTGGCGCCATCCGGGAGGGGCTAGTCGAAATACTCCGAATGCTTCTCGTGGATCTCGATGATCGCCTCGTCCAGACGGCCCAGATGGCGGCGGAAGACCTTTTCGACTTTCTCCGCCGAGCCCTCCGCGAGCGCCGCTGCGATGTCCTGATGATCGACAAGAACCGCTGAGACTTCGTCCTCCCGCGCGAGGCTGAGCATGCACAGCCGCTCCACCTTCTGCTTGCATTGCATGAGTGTCTTGAAGGCGAGCGGATGGCCGGCAAGGGTGCAGATCATCTGGTGGAATTCGTAGTCGAGCTTGTGGAACCGGTCGATCTGGATCGCCGCGATGGCGGCGCGCTGGCGCTCGATGTTGGCCTCCAGCTTCTGGTGATGCTCCGGCGTCCAGTTGGCGCAGGCCAGCCGCGCAATCTCCAACTCGATGGCCAGCCGGATGAACCGGACGTTCTTGATTTCGGGCATGGAGAAGCCGCTGACGACCGTCGCCCGCTGCGGCCTGATCCGCAGGAGTTGCAGGTTGCTGAGCCGGTTGAACGCATCGCGCACGGGTTGGCGCGACACGCCGAGATTTGCGGCCACTTCGGCTTCGGAAATGCGCGTCCCCGGCAGGATCTTCAGCGTCTGGATCTGCTCGTGCAGCGCATCGAAGACCATGTCGGTCGTGGTGCGCGGCGCGATCTGGTCTGCAGCTTCGAGCATCGCGTCCCTCCTCTTCGGCATTTTGATCGGCGCTCTGGATAAACCGGTTTGCGGCGGAGTGCACGATCGAGCGGCCAACATGGCCCTTCGTGTCCGGATCGGAGCGAAGAAATTTCTGTTGACTTTGTTGGGATACTAGTCACCAATAACCTGTAGTCAAGGTGCTTGTTGCCCGGGAGGGCCCTGCCGATCATGACTGCATAGGGAGGAAATGATGCTTAAGAAACTGACGACATTCTGTGTCGGCGCAGCCACTGTTGCCATGCTCGGATCCGGGGCCATGGCCGACACCTGGCGCGCCTGGAACATTCACAACGACGGCCACCCCAACACCGCCGCGATGGATCGCTTTGCCGAGCTTGTGGCCGAGAAGACCGGCGGCGAGATCACCGTGGATGTCTTCCACGGCGGCGTTCTCGGCTCGCAGCCCGACGCCATCGAACAGGTGCGGATCGGCGCGATCGACATCGGCAATTTCAACCTCGGTCCCATCGGCCAGATCGTGAACGAGGCGAACCTCGTCTCGCTGCCGTTCATCTTCAAGAGCGTGCCGCACATGTTCCGTGTGCTCGACGGCGAAGCGGGCGGGATCATGGCGGAGGCCATGGGCGAGGCGGGCATCCTGCCGATCGCATGGGTCGACGCCGGCGCGCGCTCCTTCTATGCGCAAAAGCCGATCGAGACTCCGGCCGACGTCGAGGGGCTCAAGATCCGCGTGATGAACAACGATCTCTACACCGCGATGATCTCCGCGATGGGCGGCAACCCGTCGCCGATGGCCTTCGGCGAGGTGCAACAGGCGCTCAAGACCGGCGTCGTGGATGGGGCGGAAAACAACTTCCCGTCCTTCCGCAGCGTGGGCCACTACGAGGTCGCGAGCCACTATTCGCTCTCCGAGCACCTGATCATCCCCGAGTGCATCTGCGTCAACACCACCAAGTTCAACGCTTTGTCCGATGAGATGCAGTCGGCCGTGCGCGCCGCGGCGGAAGAGGCCGCGCTCTATCAGCGCGAGCTCTGGGCCGTCGGGTCCGAAAAAGCCCGCTCGGAGGTGGAGGCCGCCGGGATCGTCGTGACCGAGATCGCGGACAAGACCCCGTTCCAGGACGCGATGGCCTCGGTCTACAACGACTATCTCGCCGCCAATCCCGAGATGGCCAAGCTGGTCGAGATCGCCCAATCCACGGACTGATGTCCACGGATTGATCGCGCCCCGGCTGCGCATCCTTCGCCCGGCGCCGACCCACCGGCGCCGGGCCATCCCCCAGCCATCAGTGTGACACAATGCAAGACCCCGAACTTCCCGTGTTCCTGCGGGTGATGGATCAGTGCTATGACCTCATCGCCCGGCTCTGCCAGATCATCGCCGGAACCGCGCTCGTCGTCATGACCGGCATCTTCGCCTGGCTCGTCTTCGGCCGCTACGTGCTCAACGACACGCCCACCTGGGTGGAACAGGTCTCGTTGCTGCTGGTGATGGTCATCGCCTTTTTCGGCGCCGCCGTCGGGGTCCGCGAGCATACCCACCTCTCGGTCATAATTTTTCGCAACATGGTGCCCGCGCCGGTACGGCTTGGCATGGTGATCCTGTCGGATCTGCTGATGCTGATCTTCGGGGCGCTGATGTTCTGGTACGGCTGGGAGCTCACCTTATTCAAATGGAAGGCCCTGATCCCGCTGATCCAATGGTCCGAGGGGCTCCGCTCCTTGCCGATGACCATCGCGGGCGTGCTGCTCTTTCTGTTTTCCGCAGGCCACCTCATCCGGGTGCTGCTCGGGCGCGACACGCGCCAAGACACGTTCGAACAGGGATAAATCATGGGCTTTCTTCTTCTCATGGGCGCGTTCGCCGGTTGTGTGATCATCGGCGTTCCGGTGGCCTTCGCCCTCGGGCTCGCCGCCATCGCCGCCTTCTGGCACGAGGGCCTGCCGCTCTTCGTCGGGTTCCAGCGCATCGTCGCGGGGATCAACGTCTATTCCTTCATGGCGATCCCGTTCTTCATCTTCGCGGGCGAATTGATGTTCCACGGCGGCATCGCCCAGCGGCTGGTCCGCTTCGCCCAGGCCGCGGTCGGGGCCGTGCGCGGCGGGCTGGGGATCGTCAACGTCTTCTCCTCGATGCTCTTCGGTGGCATCTCGGGCTCGGCGATCGCCGACATCTCGGCGCTTGGCTCGATCCTCGTGCCGGTGATGAAGGACAAGGGCTATGACGCCGACTACGCGGTCAACGTCACGGTCACATCCTCCATCGCCGGGATCATCATCCCCCCGAGCCACAACATGATCATCTTCGCGCTGGCCACCGGCGGCGCGGTGTCGATCTCCAAGCTGTTTCTCGCCGGTGTCGTGCCAGGCATCCTGATGTGCCTGTGCCTCGCCGTCGCGGCTTATATCGTCGCGGTCAAACGCGGCTACCGCGCCGAGCGCTTTCCCGGCTGGACCGCGCTGGCGCTCAGCTTCGCCGGGGCGATCCCGGGGTTGCTCACGGCAGTGATCATCGTCGGTGGTGTGCTCTCGGGCATCTTCACCGTGACCGAATCCGGCGCGTTCGGCGCGATGTACGCCCTCGTGGTCACCGCGCTCATCTATCGCAGCCTCACTTGGGAGAAGTTCAAGACCGCCGTGGTCTCCGCTGTGCGGACCACCTCGATGGTCACGATCCTGATCGCCTGCGCCGGCGCCTTCGCCTACATGTTGACCTTCTACCGCGTGCCCGACAACACGGTGAAATTCCTGCTCAGCATCACCGAAAACCCGATCCTCATCCTGCTGATGATCAACGGCGTGCTGCTGCTGCTCGGCATGATCATGGACATGGCGGCGCTGATCCTGATCTGTACGCCGATCTTCCTGCCGGTGATGCAGAGCCTCGGCATCGACCCGGTGCAATTCGGCATGATCCTGCTGGTCAACCTCGGGCTCGGCCTGTGCACCCCGCCGGTCGGGACCTGTCTCTTCGTCGGCTGCGCGGTCGGCAAGCTGCCGATGGAGACGGCGGTCCGCACGATCTGGCCCTTCTACCTCGCGATCCTCGTGGCCTTGATGCTCATCACCTTCGTGCCCGCCATCTCGATGACCCTGCCGAACCTGCTGATCCGCTAAGCTCGCGGCCTTCGGCGCCGCGGCGTTCCGGCTCTGTGATCCGGGGCGGGTCTGTGCGACAACCTCTCCAGAGACGCGGCGCCGGGCGCAGGTGCGGCGGCGCAGGGTGGGGCAACGAACGGACAGTCGAGCAGGCATGGCGAAGGACGAAAGCGGTGCGGCGCAGCGGCCCGGTTCGCGGCCCGGGTCTCAGATCGGCGCGCGGATTTTGGCCCCCGTGGCCCGGGAGCTTCGGATCGCGGGCTGGCTTTCCGTCCTCTCCGGCGCGCTCTGGCCCGTTCAGGCCGCGGCCATAGCCTGGGCCGTCTCGGGCTGGGCCGAAGGGGGGGCACCCTTCGAGCGCGCCTGGATCACAGCGGGCCTCTTCGTGCTCTGCGCGGCCCTGCGGGCTGGGCTGGAGCACCGCGCCGGGGCGCTGCTTTTCGACGCCGCCGACCAGACGATCGCACGCAATCGCGCCCGGCTTCTGACTCGCGAGGCGCGCGCGCCGACCGATGCGGGCTCGGCCAGGATCGCCTCGCTCACCGTCCAGAAACTCCAGCTCCTGCAACCGTGGATCACCCGCTACCACGTCGCCATGATGCGCGCCTCGGTGCTCCCGCTCCTGCTGTTGCTGCTCGCGACCTCCCAATCCTGGCTCGTTGGCCTGACGCTGCTGATCGCCGGTCCGCTCATCCCGGTTTTCATGGCGCTGGTGGGCATGGCCGCCGAAGACGCCTCGCGCCGGCAGATGAGCGAAATCGGGACGATGAACGACATGCTGATGGATCGGCTCTCGGCGATGCTCGACATCCGTCTCCTCGGGGCTGCGGATCGCACCGCGCTGGATTTCAGCGCCCGGGCCGAAGCCTTGCGCGCGTCCACGATGGGGGTGCTGAAAGTCGCGTTTTTGTCCTCGACCGTGCTGGAGCTTTTCTCGGCGCTCGGCGTTGCGATGGTGGCGGTTTTCGTGGGGTTCACGCTTTTGGGCGAGATCGGATTCGGCGGCTGGGGGGGCGGCCTTACACTGGGGCAGGGTCTGTTTTTGCTGCTCATCGCGCCCGAGTTTTTCCAACCGCTGCGCGACCTTGCCGCCGCATGGCACGACCGCGCCGCGGGCTTTGCCGTCGTGGCCGAGCTTGACGCGCTGGACGCCGCCGACCGGCGCCCGGTTCTGGGGCAGGTGCGGCGCGCGGTGCCGCTGGCGGGGGCGATATCCGTGCAAACCCGCGCCGCGCGTGCCGCGCTTCCGGGCCGGGTGGTGCCGCTTCCCGACCTGACGCTGCGAGCCGGACAGAGCCTCGCGCTCACCGGGCCCAGCGGGGCGGGCAAGAGCACGGCCCTTTCGGCGCTCGCCGGTCTGGTCCCACTCGCCTCCGGCGCGCTGTCGGTCTGCGGCACGGCGCTGGACGATACCACGGCGGACGCATGGCGCGAACGGGTCGCCCTGATGCCGCAACGGCCGCATTTCTCCGATGAAACGCTGGGCGACTGGCTCGATACGCGGGGGACCGGGGCCGATCCCGCCGCCGCGCTGGCGCTGGCGGATGCGCGCGATGTGGTGCGCAGGCTGCCCGGCGGTCTGGAGGCGCGGCTTGGCGAGACCGGCGGGGGCGTCTCGGGCGGCGAGGCGCGTCGACTGCTGCTCGCCCGCGCCATCTTCACCGGCGCAGACCTCATCCTTGCGGATGAGCCGACCGCGGATCTCGACGCCGAGACGGCGGGCCGGATCATCGCCGCGCTGCGCAATCTGCAAGCGGAGGGCCGGACCATCATCGTCGCAACCCACGATCCCGCGCTCGCCGCCGCGATGGACGCGCAGCTGGAGCTTGGCCAATGAGCGCCCTTATTCGCATCGCGCGGCTGTTGGTGAGCGCAGACCCTTGGGCCATGGCGCGGGGCGCGGCGCTGTCGGTCGCGGTCCTGCTGATGGGCGCGGCGCTGCTGGGCCTCTCGGGCTGGTTCATCACCGCGACCGGCCTCGCGGGGCTCGTCGGGATCGGCATCGCCTTCGACGTCTTCCGCCCCTCCGCCGGGGTGCGTTTCCTCGCGCTCGGCCGCGCCGCCTCCCGCTACGGCGAGCGCCTGCTGACCCATGACGCGACCTTGCGGGCTCTCGCGGCGCTGCGCGTGACCCTGTTGCGCGGCTTTGCGCGGAGCGATGCGAAAACGCTCGCGCGGCTGCGCTCCGAGGGCGTCCTGACCCGCATCATCTCGGACGTGGACGCGCTCGATGGGGTGATCCTGCGGCTGATCCTGCCGCTGGCGGCCGCGGCTCTGACCCACGCGCTCGTCTTCTTCGCGCTCGTCTGGCTCGTCGGGGGGCCGGTCGCGGGGGTCATCCTTGCGGGCTACCTGCCCGGGCTCGCCCTGATCCTTTTGCGTCTCGGCCGGCGGAGCATCGCGCCCTCGTCCGTCGCCGAAGAGACCGCACAGGCCTTGCGCAGAGGCACCATCGCCATGATCCGGGATCGCGAGGCGCTTATCCTCGCCGCCACCTTGCCCGAGCGCGAAGCGGCGCTGCGCGATCTCGATGCGCGCGCCCGGCGGGCCGCCCGGCATCTGGATCAGGCCGAGCGCGGGGCGGCGGCCCACATGTCGATCCTCGTCGCGGTGGTGGCCATGGCGGCGTTCCTCGCCGGTGCGCTGCTCCTTGAGGCGCAGCAGGTCGGCCCGGCCACGGCGGTCATAGGGCTCTTCGTCGCACTGGCCCTCGCCGAAGCGGTCCTGCCCCTGCGGCGCGGGGTCGCCGAGCTGGGGCGCATGGTCGGCGCGGCCGCGCGCGTCGCCCCACGAACTGAGCTTCCCACAGGCGCGCCGCCGCGAGACGAGATTGCCGCCGCGCCCCTCCTGCGGCTGGAGACGCAGGGGCTCGATCTTGAGCTGGCAGCGGGCGCGGCGCTGGCCATCACCGGCGCGTCCGGGATCGGGAAAACCACGCTGATGCTGCGGATCTCGGGGCTGATCGAGGGTGAGGGCATCCGGATCAAGGGCACCGCGCCGCGCGATTGGCGGGAACCGGCGCTCCGGGCCGTGGTGACCGCCGTGCCGCAGCGCAGCGCGCTCATGGCCGGAACGATCCGCGAGAACCTCTGCCTTGCGGGGGATCACAGCGACGCCGAGCTCGACGCCGCGATCCACGCCGTTGCCCTCGCCGAAGACATCGCGGCGCGCGGCGGACTATCAAGCCGGCTCGGGGAGGGGGGCGCGGGGCTGTCGGGTGGTCAGGCGAGGCGGCTCTGCCTTGCCCGCGGTCTCCTCTGCGCCCCCGAAATCCTGCTGCTTGACGAGCCGACAGAAGGCCTCGACGCGCGGACCGCCGAGGCGGTCCTGACCGGCATCCGCGCGGCCCTGCCCGAGGCGCTGATCATCGCCGTCATGCATCGCGGGGCGGCGCACGGCATCTTTGACCGTGTGGTACGGCTGGCGGGCTGAGCGCCGACTAAACCGGCCGGCCGGGGCGCGTGCGGTAGGGCGGCAGGCTCCAGCCAAAGGCCAACCCGCCGCCGCGGATCACGAAGGCCGTGCAGACCCCGATGAGGGCTGCGAGCGTCGTCCCGAGCCCCAGCCCGACCAGCAACGTAAAGGCGCCGGCCCCGAGAGCGGCGGCGGTGATGTAGATCTCCTTGCGGCTGACGACCGTGGGCTCCCCGGCGATCACATCGCGGATGATCCCGCCGAGGGCCGCCGTCATCGTGCCCGACAGGACAGCGACGATCGGAGAGCCGGTGAGCATGAGCCCTTTTTCCGCGCCAAGCACCGAAAATGCGGACAGGGCGACAGCGTCGAGCCACAGCAAAGTGCCATAACGATACTCGATCAGATGGGCGAAGAAGTAGACCCCGACCGCGACCGCCACCGAGATCAGCACGTAGGAATGATCCGCCAGCCAGAACACCGGCGTGTCGAGGATCAGATCGCGCACCGTGCCCCCGCCGGTTGCGGTCACGACGGCGAAGAACAGGAAGGCCACGATGTCGAGTTCCTTGCGCGAGGCCACCAAAGCCCCCGTCGCGGCAAACAAGGCGACACCGGCAAAATCGAGAATATCGACGAAGGTCATGAGCGGGATCTCTCCGTTGTGAGTGCCTGGCAAATGGCCAGCCCGGTGTTTTGACACTGCGGGGGGGCCATCTGGCAAGGCAAATCGGCGGTCTTTGCGCCGACAGGGAGACGAGACGTGCAGGGCCTCGGCTCAGGATCGCACGCTATTTCGTCTCTCTTTCCGACGTGGTGCTGCGCGCGATGTATTCGACGGGGACGGTCACGCGGATCGATTTCTCGGAGTTTGCCACGAGGCTGTTGATTCCCTTCACCGCGGCCGAGATGACGGCAGTCATGTCCTGCGCGATCGTGCTGAGCCGGTAGGGCAGGTAGCTGGCCGTCTCGACGTTGTCGTATCCGATCAGCTGGTAATCTTCGGGCGCGGCGAGGGCGAACTCTTCCTCGGCGGTATCCTTGAACCCCATCGCCATCAGGTCGTTGCCGCAGAAGATTCCGTCGGGGCGGGTTCGGGCCGAGAAGAATTCGCGCGCGGCGCGGCGGCCGGCCTCGTAGCTGTGATCGCCGTCATAGGCGGCCATTGCCATCGCTCCGGCCTGTTCGAGCCCGGCGAGGAAACCGCGCAGGCGCTCTTCGCTGGCGTCCGGATCGTTGCCGCCCTGACCCGAGACAAAGGCGATTTTGCGGCAGCCGAGAGCCACGAGTTTCTCCGCCGCGAGACGCCCGCCTTCGTAGTGATCGCTGGTGACGAAATTCGCCGCCAGCCCGCGGATGCCACCGCGATTGAGGATGACCGTCGGCGTTCCGCGTTGCGAGCAGAGGGTGAGAACGCTGGAGGGGGGCATGAAACCGGTCATGACCACCGCGGAGGGCAGGTGGCTGAGGATCGCCTCGATCCGCGCGCTGGCGCTGCGGGCGTTGGGCACCTGAAAGACCAGCGGCAGGTTTCCCTCGCGCTCCAACTCGCGGATCAGCCGGCTCATGATGCCGGCGCGCATCGGGTTGGTCACATCGCGCACGATCACGGCGATCACATGGGGATATTCGCGCATCATCAGCCGCGCGGCCGTGGTCGGGCGATAGCCGAGCTCATGCGCCAGTTTCAACACCCGGCGGCGCACATCCGGCGAGATGCGCGACATCGGGTCGAAGGCCCGCGAGACGGTCGAGCGCGAGACGTTCAGCCGGTCCGCGATATGGAGCGCCGTTACCTTCTGTGTCACACCGCGCCCCTCTCAACGCGCCGGATTGGTAAGCAGGACCTTGATATGCTCCTCGGACCGGAACGAGGCGCTGAAGGCGTCAAGCACGGAGGTCAACGGGAAGCGCCCGGTGATGATCGGGCCGGGATCGATCACCCCCTCGACGAGCATTCGGGCGGAGCTTTCGAAGACGTTGTTCTGGCGGAAGGTCGACACGAGGTCGATCTCGCGCGCGGTCATCTGGTTGAACGGCACATCGCAATTCTGCGACGGGATCATCCCGACCAGAACGGCCCGGCCGCCGCGGCGGGTCATGCGGATCACGTCGCTGAAGGCCGACGCATGGCCCGAGGCCTCGAAGGCCACGTCGAAGGCGCCGCCGCGGGCGTCGATCGCGGGCACGACATCGCCCATCTGGGGCGCCATCACATCGCTCGCGCCCATCTTCAGAACGCGGTCCCGGCGAAAGGCGCTGGGGTCCGACACGCAGATCCGCGCGGCCCCCGCGGCGCGCACCACCGCCGCGATGAGCGCGCCGATCGTGCCCGCTCCGGCGATCACCACGTCGCGCCCCAGCATCGGGCCGGCCCGCGCCACGGCATGGACCGCGACCGAGAGCGGCTCGGTCACGCAGAGCAATTCGTGGGGCGTCTCCCCGGGGGCCTTCACGCAGCGCTGCTCGGCGACCACGAAGCTTTCGCGGTAGCCGCCGTCGAGATGAGGATCATGGCTGGCCGAGCCCATGAACGCCACTTTGCGGCACAGGTTGTTGCGCCCGGCGCGGCAATCGGAGCACTGGCCGCAGACCAACGCGGGATCAATCACCACCCGGTCGCCGGGGCTCAGGCGCGCCACCTCCGACCCGCAGTCGATGACATCGCCGCTCATTTCATGGCCGAGCGCGAAGGGCGTCTTGAGGACGAAATTCCCCATTCGGGCATTGTGGAAATAGTGTTGGTCCGAGCCGCAGATCCCGGCGGCCCCGAGGCGCACGCGCACGTCACGCGGGCCGAGCGGTTCGGCCGGGACTGGCTCGAGGCGGAGATCCTTGGGCCCATGCAGAACGGCGCCGAGCGGAGCGGATGGTGTCACTGGAGGCCTCCGTTGAGGATGTTGGGAAGGGCGGTGCTCAGGCCCGGGATGAAGAGCAGGGCCAGCAGGGTCAGCAAAAGCGGCGCGAGGAACAACAGCAGGCTGCGGCTGACGAAACCCGGTGTGACATCCGCCACCTTGGCCAGAACGAAGATGACCATGCCGACCGGCGGCGTGAGCAGGCCCAGCATCAGGTTGAACATGAAGAAGATGCCGAACTGGATCGGATCGACGCCGAGCGCGGTGGCGGTCGGCAGCAGGATCGGCACGAGGATGGTGATCGCCGCGATCATGTCGAGAAAGCACCCGACGATGAGCGTCACGGCGGCAACGATGAAGAGGAACGCCCAGGGGCTCGATGTCACGCCGGTCACCGCATCTTGCACCATGCGGCCGACGTTGTTGGCGGTGAGCAGCCAGGAAAAGATCGCGGAGCCCGCCACGATGATCAGGATCGAGCAACTCGTGGCGGCGGTCTCCCGGCTGATCCGGGTAAAATCGCCCAGGCTCATGGAGCGGAAGACGACCGTGCTGAGGATCAGCGCATAGGCCGAGGCCGCCACCGCCGCTTCGGTCGGGGTGAAGACGCCGGTCATGATTCCGCCGATGATCAGCGCCGGGGTCAGGAGCGGAAAAATCGCCCTGCGGCCGCGCGAAAGGACGGTTGCGACATTGAAGGCCAGGCTCGGCTCATAGCCGCGGCGCCAGGAGATGACGAAGATCGTGAGGCTCATCAGGACCGCGAGGAAGACACCGGGGAGGATCCCCGCAAGAAACAGGCTGCCGATGGATTCCGAGGCGACAACGCCATAGATGATGAGCGGCAGGGACGGCGGGATGAGCGGCCCGATGATCGAGCTGGCGCCGGTGATGCCGATGGAGAAATCGTCGTCATAGCCCGCTTCGCGCATCGCCTTGACCTCTATCGCTCCGAGCCCGCCCACATCGGCGACGGCAGAGCCCGACATGCCCGAGAAAAGCACGCTCGCGGCGACGTTCACATGGCCGAGCCCGCCCTTCATCCAGCCGACGACAGCATCGGCAAAGCCGAAGATCCGTTCGGTCACGCCGCCCACGTTCATCACCGCGCCGGCGAAGACGAAGAAGGGGATGGCCAGCAGGGTAAAACTGTCGACGCCGTTGATCATGCGAAAGAGGACCTGCGGCGTGCCGAGCCCTTCGGTCAGGAGCAGGTAGGACATCGAGGCCCCCACCAGCGCGAGGCCGACGGGGATGCGCAGAAGGAGAAGCACGGCGAGCGTGATAAAGAGGATGCTCACGGCCGGCCCTCCAGCGGGGCGCCCTGCAGGCGGTCGGAGAGCCTCAGGACAGTGGCGGCGAGGTTGAGGACGAGCCCGGTGAACACGATGTAGTAGATCACCGATTTCGGCAGCGGGAGCGTGCTCATCGCCTGTCCCGATAGCTGGGCGAGGGCCCAGGCCTGCCAAGCAAGCGTGCCGATGATGACGATCTGGATGATCTCGGCGAGGCTTTCGAACCAGGGGCGCGCGCCGGCGGGCATGAGCCCGACAAACATGTCGATGGCGATATGCTCGCCGCGGCGGGTCACGACCGGCAGGCCGAGAAAGGCCACCGAGATCATCAGGTATCGCGCCAGTTCCTCGGTCCAGCCCAGCGGCATGTTGAGGAAGTAGCGAAAGAAAAACTGTGCGAAGACAGCAAGCCCGAGCGCCCAGAAGGCCGCGAGCAGGCAGCTCTCTTCAACCAGACCGACAAGTTTGCGCATTCTGTCCCCCTCCCCAGACGGAAATCGGGCGGGGCACATGGCGCCCCGCCCCGTAGCGCCGATCAATCGGCCAAGGCTGTGACGCGGTTCACCAGGTCTTCACCCCATTCGGCCTTGACGGCGGGAATGACGAGCTCGGCGAACGGCTCGCGGTCAACATCGACGATCTCGACCTCATCGCCGGCGCGGAACTTGTCGAAGAGCTCCTCCTCGCGGGCGACGATCTTGTCGCTGAACAAGGACGACGCCTCGCGCGTGATCTCGGTAAAGAGCGCTTTCTCTTCTTCGGTCAGCTTTGACCAGAGCGGGCCGCCAAAGACCGACACGACCGAGGAGGTGATGTGGCTGGTGCGCGCGACGTAGTTCTGAACCTCGTAGAACTTGTTCGATTCGATGATGGTGATCGGGTTTTCCTGGCCCTCCACGACGCCCTGCTGGAGCGCGAGGTAGACTTCGGCAAAGGAGATCGGCGTCGGGTTCGCGCCGACGGCGGTCGGGAAGATCTTCCACAGCGGCGCATTGGCCACGCGGATTTTCATCCCCTCCATGTCCGCGGGGCTTTCGATCTTGTCCTGTGAGCTGGTCTGGCGCGATCCGAAGTAGAGGATCGAGGTCACCTTGTTGCCGGTCTTGTCGAAATAGCCCTGCGTCACCTCATCGAAAATCTCGCTGTCCTGGTAGGTTTTCCAGTGCGCGTAGCTCTTCCAGATGAAGGGCGCTTCCGAGATCGCCATGGGCTTGTGGAACTGGCCGAGGAAGGTCGGGCCGGTATAGGCCATCTGGATCGAGCCGATCTGCAGGCCCTCGGTGATGGTTTCCTCGTTGCCGAGCTGCGAGCTTGGGAAGACATCGACCACATAGGCGCCATCGGTGCGCTCTTCGATCTGGTCCGCGATCCATTCGGCGGCTTCATTGTAAAGTGTATTCGCTTCATAGACATGCGCGAATTTCAGCGTTTCCTGCGCCAGAACCGGCGTCGAGATCAGGCCGACAACGGCCGTCAGAATAGCAAGTTTCATGGTCCCCTCCCTTGCAAATTGTGCAGTATCGGTTTGATAGGCGCATGAATCTGGAAAAAATATTACAAGTTGTGCAAAATTTGCACAGAGCTTAGCGCCGCGACCCCTGCTTGACCAGTCGCGACGCAAGCGCTCCGGCAAGGCAGTGACCCGCGCGACTGGCCGGTTGCGACGATAAGGCGGATGCGCCGCTCGACTGTTCTGGTATCCAGAGGCATGGACATCATTCTCGTCACGACGGTCATCGCATCGCTCTTCCTCGTCATCGGCGCGGCTGAGCCTTTCGCGGCGCGTTTGCGCCTGCCCTACAGCGTGATCCTTGCCGTTCTCGGGATCCTCATCGGCGCCGGGGCGACCTTCTTTCTGCGGACGGAGTTGACCGACGCGCTCAACCCCGTCGCCGAGGCGATCCTCGAATTGCCGATCCGGTCCAATGTGTTCCTCTACGTCTTCCTGCCGACGCTGCTCTTTCAGGCGACATTGGGGATGAACCTGCGGCGGATGCTGGACGACTGGGTCCCGATCCTCGTGCTGGCGGTGCTCGCGGTCGTGGTTGCCACGATCTCGGTCGGCTACGCCTTGTTCTGGGCGAGCGCGCTTCCGCTGGCGGCCTGCCTGCTCATCGGCTCCATTGTCTCGACGACAGACCCGTCGGCGGTCGTGTCGATCTTCCGCTCCATCTCGGCGCCGCGACGGCTGGCGCGGATCATCGAGGGCGAGAGCCTGCTCAACGACGCGGCCGCCATCGCCCTCTTCGGCCTCTTCATGGGCTTCGTGATGCTGGGGCTTCCGGACCCGGACCTTGGCGATGCGCTCGCGCGGTTCCCGATCCTGCTGGCGGGCGGCGCGCTGACCGGCTGGCTCGCGGCGCGGATCGCCCTTTGGGTCATGGCGCTCTTCAGCCGCCACGATCTGGCGCAGATCTCCATCTCCGTCGCCTTGCCCTATCTGGCCTATATCGTTGCCGAACAGAGCGTGGGCGCATCGGGGGTGATCGCGGTGGTGGCGACCGGCCTGACGCTCAACCTCACGGCCCCCGGCCGCCTGCCGCCGCAATCCTGGGCCGCCTTGCGCGATCTGTGGGACGTGCTCGCCCATTGGGCCGGGGCGCTCATCTTCATCCTTGCGGCGCTGCTGATCCCCCGGCTTCTGGAGGAGGCGCGGCTGGAAGATTTCCTTCTGGTCGGCGTGGTGGTGGTGGCCGCCGTCGGCGCGCGGGCCGCGATCCTTTTCGGCCTGCTTCCGCTGCTGACCGCGTTGAAGCTTTCCCCGCCCGTCGAGCGGCCCTATCGCGCGGCGATCCTTTGGGGCGGGCTGCGGGGGGCGGTGACCCTCGCGCTGGCGCTTGCGGTGACCGAGAGCGTCCGGGTGCCGGACGATATCCAGCGCGTGGTCGGCATCCTCGCCACCGGCTTCACCCTCTTCACGCTTCTGGTGCAGGGCACGACTCTGCGCTGGATCATCGGGCGGCTCGGGCTCGACCAGCTCTCGCCCATCGACGAGGCCCTGTCGCGGCAGGTCGTCGCCGTGGCCCTGCAAACCGTGCGCGAGGACGTGGCGCGGACCACCGAGAACTACGATCTGAACCACGAGACGGTGCGCTCCGAGGCCAAGCGCTTCGGCGAACGGCTCGATGCCGCGGTCAAGATGGCCGAGGAGAGCGCCGACATCCTCGACCGTGACCGCATCGCCCTGGGTCTGATCGCGCTGGCGGGCCACGAGCGAGACTCGATCCTCGCACGGGTGCGCGAGCGCACGATTTCGGCCCGGATGGCGGATCTCGTTCTGTCGGATGCCGACCGGTTGATCGAGGGCGCGCGCACTCAGGGCCGAAGCGGTTACCAGCGCGCGGCGCGGCGCAGCGTGGCATACGGCTGGGCGTTTCGGGCCGCGGTCCTGCTCAATGGCCGGCTCGGGATTCCGGCCCCGCTGGCCCGGATGACGGCGGACCGGTTCGAGCTGCTGCTCACGCAGCGCCTCATCCTGCGCGATCTTGGCGCCTTCATCGACGGGCGCATCCGGCGCATCCACGGGCGGCGGGTCGCCGAGCTGTTGCACGATCTCCTCTCCCGCCGGATCGAGACGGTGGAGACCGCGCTGGAAGGGCTGCGGCTGCAATATCCCGGCTACGCGGAGGAGCTGGAGCGTCGCTTTATCCGCCGCACGGCGCTGCGTCTTGAGGAGCGGGAGTATGTCGCGATGCGCGAGGACGGGCTGATCGGCGCCGAGGTCTACATGGCGTTGATGAGCGAGCTTGCGACGCGCCGCGTTCTGGCCGAGGACCGCCCGCGCCTCGACATCGCGCTCCAGCGGGCGTCCTTTGTCCGGCAGTTTCCGCTCTTTGCGGACTTCGACGATGGCGTCATGAAGCGGCTGAGTCGGTCCCTCACCACGCGCTATGTCGATGCGGGCGAGATCGTGCTGCGCAAGGAACACGGCGCGCGCAGCGTCTTCTTCATCGCCTCCGGGGCGGTCGAGCTGGAAAGCGCAGGCCAGACCTGGCGGCTCGGGCGCGGGGAGATGTTCGGCCAGATGGCGATCCTGACCCACCGTGCGCGCCGCGCGGATGTCCGGGCGATCGCGCCCACCACCCTGCTGGTTCTGGACGAGGACCGCTTCCGCCGGTTGCTCAAGCGCAGCGAGGCTCTGCGCGAGGCGGTGCGCATCAGCGCCGAAAAGCGCGGCATCGATCCGGCGGACCTTTTCTCGGACACGTGACAGCAAGCCGCGCTCGCCCCCCGGCGTGCTAGCGCCTGAGGTGCGTTCCGTCCGACAAGAGCACCTCGCTCATCGGCACGTCCCACGGCATCGGGTAGATGGTGGGAAGCAGACACCCGGAGAACCCCACGCCGATGACCCGCGGCGGCGGGGTCAGGCGGGCGAGCGTGCGGTCATAGTACCCGCCGCCATTGCCAAGGCGGAAGAGCTTCTCATCGACGCCGAGCAGCGGAGCGATGACGATATCCGGCGTGCCGGGCGCGCCATCGGCGGGCACGAGGATATCCCAGACGCCGCGGGTCATCCGGCAGCGGGGCGACCAGCCGTGGAATTCGAGAGGCGCGTGTTCCTGCGCGATCACGGGGAGCAGGATCCGCGCACCGGCCGCATGGGCCCGCGCCATCCAGGGGCGCAGATCGGGCTCGCCTCGGATCGGCCAGTAGACGCCGATGGCTTGGCCTGCGGGCGCGATGATCCGGTCCAGACCGTCGATCAGGCGGGCCGTCGCCGCCGCGCGCGCCTCCGCAGGGAGGGCCCGCGCCGCACCGAGCCGCGCCCGCTCCGCCCGCCTGAACCGCGCCACGTCCCGCGCTGTTTCCGGATCGACCGGATGGCCATCGACAAGGTGATGGGCAAGGCAGGGGGCGCTGCCGCCCTCGGTTTCGTCATCGCTCATGCGGATGCCTTTCGCGCGCGTGATGTCGGGCACAGGATACCGTAGCCCCAGGCGCAGACGAAGGCCTAAACCATGTGGGCCGCCGCGATTGGGAGTCCGCCCGCAACGCGGCGATCTGGCGGTGAGGCGGCAACGCTCGCGTCCCTCCAACGCGGCTCCGGATCGCGGGAAGTCCCTTATGCCGCCAGCTGGAACCTCGGGCTTGCTTCTATATGCAGATCGGCGTCAACATCGACTAAGGGGCAGGGACGCAAGCTCCAGCCGAGCCCGCCGGCTCAGGTCACACGTCTCACGGACTCGCGTTCCACGATCCTTGCCGGCAACCGGGTGCTCGTCATCGGGGCGCTGGTTTCGAGCCGATCCACGACCTGCCGGGCCGCGACATCGCCCATCCGGGTGGCGGGCAGGTCGATCGTGGTCAGGCTCGGGTGCGAATCCTTCGACCAATCCAGGTTGTCGAACCCCATGATCGAGATATCGTCAGGGATGGTCAGTCCCATGCTCTGCAACTGGAACATGACCCCAAGGGCCAGCACATCGGAGAGGCAAAGAATGGCGCTCGGGCGCGGGCTCATCTCAAGGATCCGCCGCGCCGCCTCCCGTCCGCCCTCGACACTGAGCGCCACCTCGACAAGCGGTGTCTCGATCTCATCGGACGAGGCCAGCAGGACCCCGCGGCATCGCGCCGCCGTCCTGTCGCTTTCCGCCGTCGGGCCATGCGCCACGGCGATGGTGCGGTGGCCGTTGCCGTGCAGATACTCGATGGCCGCAGTGGCGAGGGCGGTGTTGTCATAGCCGATTGTCGGGACTGCGCTGGCGCCATCGAAAATGGAGGTGAAGACCACCGGGATGCTCCGGCGCTCCAGCATGTCCAGCAACTCGCCCGAATGCGTCGCCCCGGTCAGGATGAAGGCTTCGGCGCCCATCGCCACCAGCTGTTCCGCGGCGGCCATCTCCCGCGTCAGCTCGGCATTCGAGATCGCCAGAACAAGGTTGTAGCCGCGCGCCGCCAAGGTCTGTTCGATCGCGGTGATGAATTTCGCGAAGACCGAGTGTTCGATCGTTGGAATGATCGTGGCAACGGTTTTCGATCTGCGCGTGGAGAGCGCCCGCGCCGCGGGGTTGGGGACATAGTTAAGCTGCTTGGCGACGCGCAGGACTTCGGCGCGCATCTCGGGATTCACCTTGGGATTCCCGTTCATCACCCGCGAAACAGTGGCCGTAGAGAGGCCGGTCATGCGCGCCACGTCCCGAATTGTGCCCACTTTGTCCGTCATTTGGTGCTCATGCCCGAGAGGTTTCGCTATTTTTCTTGACTCAAATTACAGACGAGTCGTTAACTTGGGTATCCCCTTAACGCTAGCTGCTAGCCGCTGGGAATTTTTACAACTACTCAAGTAACCGGTTACTTGGGTTTGACGCGAGAAAAAACATGCTTGTGACGCAGTCAGCCTTTGCCGACCCTCGGCCCCGACTTCGCGGTCTTGGGGTGCCGAATGTGCATGTCGCGGATGTGCTTTGCGGCGAGGCCGTGAGCTTGGATGTCCGCGCGGGATCGACGCTTTCCGTGACCAATACCGGGGGCGGCGCGGCGGCGGTTCTGACGGTGCTCTTGCCGGACCAGAGCTGCTTTTCCGGAGCGCCCGTCGGCGTGGGGCCGGCGGAGCAGAGCAAGCTCCCTGTGGACGCCTTTGACAGCCGGCAGATGGAGGCGCTCACCCGCGCGCGTGGCGGAGCCTTGCGCGACGGAACCGGTGTGGAGCTCTTTGGCCCGGCCTCGGAGCCCGGCGCGCTCTATGTCACGAAACTGCAGCAGGATTGCACTGTTTTCCTCATCGCTCCGGTGGCGCGGGATTTCGTTGAAACCGGGGGCGGCAGCCATTTTTCGGTGCGCGTCCAGCCGCCCGCAGCTGGGGCGGACAGCATCGCCCTGCCGCGCCCTCTGGGCAAGATCGTCGATGAATGGCGCGTTTCGCGCGGCACGGCGCAGGCCTATCAGGTCAGACAAGGCCAGTTCATTCAGGTGATCGACGTCGAAGGGCAGCAATGCTCCGACTTCATGGCGATGCGTGCCTCCGCGCTTGACGCGGGCAAGGAGCGCTATATCGACTCGACCGTCTCCCGTACCATGGCGCGCGCGGCCTATCCGCTTCCGGGCCTGCACGACAAGTTCTACGATCAGGATATCAACCCGCTTCTCGCCGTGCGCCAAGACACCGTCGGGCGCCACGACACGTTTGCTCTGGCCTGCACCGCGCGGGGCTATGAGGAGCGTGGCTTTCCGGGGCATCTCAACTGCTCCGACAACATCTCCGACGCCTTCGCCCCCTACAGCATCGAACGGCGGGCCGCCTGGCCGGCGATCAATTTCTTCTTCAACTCCTGGGTCGATCCCACCCATGGCCATCTCGGCACCGACGAAGCCTGGTCCCGCCCCGGTGACTACGTCGCGATGGAAGCGTTGACCGATCTCGTCTGCGTCTCGACGGCCTGTCCCGATGACGTCGATCCGATCAACGGCTGGAACCCCACAGATATCCACGTTCGCATTTATGAAGAGGACAGTTCGATAACCCATTCGGTTTCATGGCGCGCGCAGCCCGAAGATGGGGCCAAGCTCACGCGGCATTCCGCCTTCCATCCCCGCACGTCCAAGCTGACCAGCAGCTTTGCCGTCTCGCGCGATTTGTGGACGCCCAGCCATTTCGACGCGACCGGCGCGGTGGAGGAATACTGGGCCTGCAAGACCGCCGCGACGCTCCAGGACATGTCGGGCCTTCGCAAATATGACGTGATCGGCCCCGATGCCGCCGCCCTCTTGCAGCATTGCCTGACGCGCAACGTCGACAAACTGGCGCAGCATCGCGGGTTTTACGCGCTGATGTGCGACGAGCGGGGGAGCGTGCTCGATGACGGGACGCTGTTCTGCATCGAGCCGACCTCCTATCGCTGGTGTTGCGGGTCCGACAATTCGGCGCTGCATCTGCGCGAGATGGCCGAAAAGCTCGGGCTGAACGTTCATGTCCGGTCGCTCGGGCACCGGATGGTGAACCTCGCGCTTCAGGGGCCGAAATCGCGCGACATCCTGAGCCGGATCGTCTTCACCCAGCCCGGCCGGCCGATGCTGGAAAACCTCAAGTGGTTCGGCTTCACGGTCGCCCGGCTCCATGATCGCGACGGGCCGGTTTTCATGCTCTCGCGGACCGGGTTCACCGGCGAGCTGGGCTATGAGATTTTCTGCGACCGCGACCATGCGACAGAAATCTGGGACGGTGTGATGGCCGCGGGCGCGCCGGACGGGCTGGTGCCGATGGGCGGCGCGGCGCTTGAGATGCTGCGGCTGGAGGCCGGGCTGATGATCGCCGGGGCCGAGTTCGGGCCGGACGCCGATGCGATGGAATCCGGTCTGGGCTTTGCGGTCGATTTCAAGAAAGACGCGTTCATCGGGCGCGCCGCGCTGGAGCGAAACAAGGCCGCGGCTCGCCGCCGCCTTGTCGGCCTGACCTTTGCCGGCAAGGAAACCCCCGCCCATGGCGATGCGATCTTCGTCGGGCGCGAGCAGGTGGGCGTGATCACCAGCGCGACCTATTCGCCCCAACTTGGCCACGCCATCGCCATGGCGCGGGTCGCGATCGAGAACAGCGACGAGGGCGCGCTGCTCGAAGTGGGGCGGCTCGACGGGCATATGAAACGCCTGCCTGCGATCGTCTGCGCCCTTCCGTTCCTTGACCCCAAACGAGAGAAGGCCCGCGCGTGACCGCAGCTCAAAAAGATGTCGTCGTTTGCAAGAACGTCTGGAAAATTTTCGGGGATCGCGCCGATGAGGCCATGGCCGCGGTGCGGGCAGAGAACCTGTCCAAGGCCGAGGTGCTGGACCGTTTCGGCTGCGTGGTCGGCGTGCGCGATGTGTCGATCAGCGTCGGCGAGGGCGAGATCTTCTGCATCATGGGGCTGTCGGGCTCCGGCAAATCGACCCTCGTGCGGCACATCAACCGCCTGATCGAACCGACCTCGGGGGATATCCTCATCAACGGCACCAATGTCGGCGATCTCGGCCCCGAGGCCCTGCGCGAGATGCGCGCGGACAAGATCGGCATGGTGTTTCAGAACATGTCCCTGTTGCCGCACCGCACCGTGCGCGACAACATCGCCTTCTCGCTGGAGCTGCGCAATGTCGATGCCTTCACCCGCACCCAGCTGGCCGACAAGGTGATCGATCTGGTCTCGCTCCAGGGCTATGGCGACCGCTACCCGGCGCAGCTCTCCGGCGGCATGCAGCAGCGCGTGGGCCTTGCCCGCGCCATGGCCGCCGATCCCGACATCCTGCTGATGGACGAGCCGTTCTCGGCGCTTGATCCACTGATCCGGCGCGGGCTTCAGGACGAGTTTCTCGAACTGTCGCGGACCATGAAGAAGACCACCCTGTTCATCACCCATGACCTTGACGAGGCCATCCGCATGGGCAACCGGATCGCCATCATGAAAGACGGCGAAATCGTCCAGATCGGCACGCCGGAAGAGATCGTGACCGAGCCGGCCGACCAATATGTCTCGGATTTCGTGGCCGGTATTTCCAAGCTGAAACTGGTGTTCGCCCACACGGTCATGCAGCCCGTCGCCGCCTATGAAACGGCTGGAAAAACGGTGCCGCCCGTGGCGGACTGCCCGACCGCCAACCCCGAGGACGATCTCGACACGCTGGTGGGGCTGGTCGTCGATCAGAGCAACCCGATCGTCATTCAGGACGCCGGGCAAACCGTCGGGGTCGTCACCAAGGACGCGCTGCTGCACGCAATCAAGGGCGAGGGCTAGGCAATGACAACTCCAACCGAAACGCCATTCGCTGAGTTCGCCGAGACCAACGGCGCCTACTACGCGGATGTGTTCCTCAAGATCCAGAAGTCCGCCCTCGGGCGGTTTCACATCAATACCGCGGCCTTGTTCGGCAGTTTCATATGGGCCGCGCTGCGCGCCAACTGGACGCTGTTTCTGATCGGGTTCGTCATCGACCTGATCGCGCTGGTGAACCTCTCGCTCTATTTCAAATACGCCGGGGCGGCGATCGAGAACGCGGACAAGGAGTTTCTCGTCAACCGCTACGAGACCTGGGCGCAGGGGCATATCATCTCGGCGCTTGTCGTTTTCGTCCTAGGGCGACTGTTGTTCGGCTGGCTTGCGGACCGGCTCTATGTGAAGCAATACAGCAAATGGCGGATCGACCGCGCGACGCCGAGCGGGTTCAGCCTGTCGCGTCTTGGGATGGCGGGGCTGATCGTGCTCCTGATCGTGCCGCTGATGCTCTATCGCAGCAGCCAGTTCGCCCCCGATGAACGCTCCTGCATCCGCCAGGATCGCGCCATCGCCGCGGGCGAAGAGGTGCCGTTCAAGGCGAAATTCGACTGTTTCATGATCGGCGAATTCCCGACGTTGATCTGGATTGACCGCCCCGACAAGGTGACCTACCCGCGCGACGACAACGGCGAGCGGACGGTCTTGCGGACCCCGGCGCGCGAGGGCGCGCCGCCGGTGACGCTGAGCACCTTCGTGGCCGACAAGATCGACAACGGCATCGGCTATCTCACCGTCTTCTACGGGGTGTTTTTTGACGGCATCACGGTCTTCCTGCGGGTCATGCTCAACGCGATCAGCGCGGTTTTCGTGGGCACGCCGTGGATGATCGCCATGGGCGTTCTGACCTTCGCGGCCTATGCGGCGGCGGGCACGCGCATCGCCGTTTTCGTCGGGGTCTCGCTGTTCTATCTCGCCATCTTCGGCTTCTGGCAGGCCGCGATGGACACGCTCTCGCTCGTGGCGGCGGCCTCGATCATCTGCGTGGTCGCGGGCTTGCCGCTTGGCATCTGGGTCGGCAAATCCGAGCGCGGGCGCGCGATATTCACCCCGGTGCTCGACGTGATGCAGACGATCCCGTCCTTCGTCTACCTGCTCCCGGCAATCGCCTTTTTCTCCATCGGCAAGCCCCCGGGCATCCTCGCGACGGTGATCTTCGCGATGCCGCCGATGGTGCGCCTGACGGCTCTCGGCCTTCAGCAGGTGCCCGAAACCACCAAGGAGGCGGCCTTGGCCTTCGGCGCGAACCCGCGCCAGCTTCTGACCAAGGTCGAGCTGCCTCTGGCGATGCCGTCGATCATGGCCGGGATCAACCAGGTCGTGATGATGAGCCTGTCGATGGTCGTGATCGCGGCGCTGATCGGCGCGGGCGGCATGGGCTATATCGTCACCGAGGCCCTGGAAAACACCGAAACCGGGCGCGGCATCCTCGCCGGCGCCGGGATCGCGCTTCTGGCGATGATGATCGACAAGGTCGTTCAGCGCGCCAGCAACAAGACCTGAAAAACCAACAGGAGAGAACGAAATGAAACTGACACACCATTTGCTGGGCGGGACCGCGGCGCTCGCCATGACCGCCTCGTCCGTCGCGGCTCAGGATGCCAGCGTCAAGATCGGCGATCTGACCTGGACCGGCGCGCGCGCCATCGGCTACGTCATCAAGGCCGTGATCGACGGGCCGCTCGACTCGGAGGCCGAGATCGTCGAGGGCCTCTCGGACGGCAATGTCATCGCCGCGGGCATGGACAAGGGCGACGGCTCCGTTGACGTCTACTCCGACCTCTGGATGCCCAACCGCCAGAACATCTGGGACACCTACATCGATGGCGCCCAGACCGTCGGCGCCAATATCCCCTACGAGGGCACGCAGCGGATGTACGTGCCCAGCTACATGGCCGACCGCGTCACATCCATCGAGGACCTGCGCGATCCCGAAATCGCGGCGATGTTCGACAAGGACGGGGACGGGCTCGGCGAATACTGGGCCGGGGATGCCGGTTGGGCCTCGACCAAGACCTGGCAGATCAAGTTCGAGAGCTATGGCCTGTCGGACCTGTGGGAAGCGGAAGTCCTTCCCGATGCGACGTTCAAGGCGCTGCTCGAAAGCTCCATCCAGCGCGAAAAGCCGCTGCTGTTCTACTACTGGACACCGGAATGGGTCCACGCGGCCTATGACATCACGCCCATCGAGGAGCCGGCCCGGACCGAGGGCTGCGAGAATGTCGATCTGGATGCGGAAGACTGGCTCGAGGCCTCCAGCTTCAGCTGCGCCTCCAGCAACGCGGAAATCTACGTCGCCTACTCGCTTTCCCTCGAAGAGCGGAACCCGCCGGTTGCGAAATTCCTCAGCCAGCTGTCGATGGACCCCGCGACGGTGAACGGCTGGATTCTGGAGATCGGCCGCGATGGGCGCGATCCGCAGGATGTGGCCGAGGAATGGGTCGCCGAGAACATGGATATCGTGAACGAGTGGATCAAGTAGGGATCTGCTGAGCACAAGGCGCCTGCGGCGGGCCCCGTCCAGCCGCAGGAGCCATTTTTTTCGGCCCCGCATCAGCCGGGGCGGGCGCGGCCGCCCAGAGTTATCGCTGGATTGACAAAGGTCAATCTGGCGGCCCGGCCACCGGCTATTCTGCCCCCGACAGCCAGGAGGCCGACCGTGACCACCCAGACAACCGCCCATCGCACCACCTACATCGACGTCCCCGAGGCGGTCGGGGTGTTTGACAAGTTCGAGACCTTGCAAAAGGCGATCTACGATTTGCGCATGGCCGGGTTCAGCCGCGCCGACATCAGCTTGCTCGGCAGCAAACACGCGATGGAAGAGAAACTCGGGTCGGCCTTCTGGCGCGCCGAGGATCTTGAGGACAACCCCGATGCGCCGCGCGCCGCCTTCGTCTCCGAAGAGGCGATCGGCGAGCTGGAGGGCGCGATCGCGGGCGGGTTCTTCTTTCTCGGCTCCTCCATCGCGATGGCGGCCATGCTGACGCCGCTGTCAACCCTCGCGGCCTCGATCGCCGCGATTGCGATCGGGGGCGGCCCGGCGGCCGTCGTCGGCACGGTGCTGGCGCGACGCGCCGGTCAACACCACAAGGATTACTACACGGATCAGATCCGGAATGGCGGCATTCTGCTTTGGGTCCGGACAGTCAACGCGGAGAAGGAAGCCCTGGCGGTCAGGATCCTGAAGGGCCATTCGGGCCGGGATGTCCACGTACACCCCTGGAGCGAGTAGCGCGCGGATCGCCGCGACGGGAGCAACATGAACAGCAAGGAGCCGAGTGAGTCATGACTGACACCGACAAAACGCTTGCCAACCTCCAGACGGCCGTGTCGATGGAACTCGCCGCGGTCACCCAATACCTCCTGCACATCCTGACGACCGAGGATTGGGGGCTGGACAAGCTGGCCGAAAAGATGCGTGCCGAAATGCTCGAAGAGCTTGGCCATGCGGAAGACTACGCGCGGAGGATGATCTTCCTCGGCGGCACACCGGAAATGAAACCGGCGAAAACCCCGACACCGGCGCAGTCCTTGCAGGACATGTTCGAGGCCGATCTGGCCGACGAGAAAGACGCGATCAGGTTTTATTCGCAGGCGGCGCGGGAAGCGGACGAGGCCAACGACATCGGCACGCGCGTCATTTTCGAGCGCACCGCGATGGATGAGGAGGGCCATATGGCCTGGCTCGATCTGCAACTGTCGCTCATGCGCCGTATGGGCGAGCCCGCCTTCACCGCGATGCAGATCGGCCCGCCCGCGGCCGAGTAAACCATGGGCAAAGACGCCCGGCAAAAGGAGCTTCGAGATGAAAGACTACGCGGTTATCGCCAGCGAATATCATTCCGGCTACGCGAAACTCGCCGAAGAGATTCCCGATACGACGGGCTCCTTCGGGCGGCTGGTGCGGGAGGCGACAGCGGAGGGCGCGCTGTCGACCAAAACCAAGGAGCTCATCGCCTTCGGCATCGCGATTTCCGTCCGCTGCGATGGCTGCATCGCGCATCATTCCCAAGCCGTCCTGGAGGCGGGTGCCACGCGGCAGGAAGTGTCCGAGATGATCGGCGTCGCGATCCTGATGGGAGGCGGTCCGGCCTCCGTCTACGGGGCCGAGGCGCTACGCGCCTATGACGAGGCCGCGGGCCGGACCGTCCCCGCGAACTAGGCTTTTGACCCGACCCCGGCGCGGTCTGTCGTCCGCCCGGGGCCCCTGCCGTGCACGCTCAAAACCTCGGGGAAACCCGCGTCCTCGCGGCTGTTCCTCAATGAAGCTCCCCCTTTTTCAAACACTTATCGGGACTTTTCGCCAAATAACGCCGCGCTAACGGGCGTTGGTTCACCCTCGTTTACGAATCGTTAACGGATTTGATCCGGGGGATATGACCATGGCTGACAGATTTGGAACAAGCGGCGACGATCAGTACGAGGCTTCGATCGTCGGTACAGATGAGAACGACCGGTACTTCGGGTTCGCCGGCTTCGACTTTCTTGCGCCGACGCTGGGCGATGACATTCTCGACGGCGGCGATGACAGTGATGTGGCCATTTATGGTTGGTTCGACATCTTCACCAACGGCATCACCATCAACAACACCGCCAGCGAACAGAACGGCGTTGCCGCCTTCACCACTGACAAGCGCGGTTTCGGCACCGACACCCTCATCGGCATGGAGAACTTCCACGGCACCAACTATGACGACGAAATCTACCTCGGCTACAACCCGGACGGGACCTATACCTTCGATGAATGGGGCGACGATCTCGTGGTCGCCTTTCAGGGCGACACCGACGTGGGGAACCATTTCGTCGCGGGTCCCGGCGATGACACCTATGTCGGATCGATGGGCGAGGGCGATCTGATCGACTTCGAGGACATCTACACCGGATCCGAAACCGGTGTCACCGTCCTGTTCACTGGCATCGGCAGCGGCTTCGCGACCGATCCTTGGGGCGGCACCGACACGTTCTTTGGCATCGAGGAGATCCAGGGCACCCAGCAGGACGACACGATCACAACCGGCGACGGCGACAATGGCATCATGGGGTTTGCCGGCGACGACACCCTGATCGCAGGCGGCGGACGAGACGACCTCTTCGGCGGCGCGGGCGATGACACTCTCGACGGCGGCGCAGGCGATCGCGATGAGGCGCGCTATGACGATGATATCGAGCAGGGCGGCGGATCCGGCGTCACGGTCGATCTGGCAGCGGGCATCGCGACCGATGGGTTTGGCGATACCGATACGCTGATCGGCATCGAAGACGTCCGGGGGACAGACAGTGCCGACACGATTTCCGGCGACGATGGGGACAACACCCTCGATGGCCGGGGCGGGAATGACTTTCTTTATGGCCGCGAGGGTCGGGATTTCCTGATCGGTGGCGCCGGGGATGACATCCTCGACGGCGGAGACGGCGACGAGGACCGTGTCAGCTATGACGATGATATCGAGCATGGCGGCGGGTCCGGCGTCACGGTCGATCTGGCAGCGGGCACCGCGACCGATGGGTTTGGCGATACCGATACGCTGATCGGCATCGAAAACGTCCGGGGACAGACAGTGCTGACACGATTTCCGGCGACGATGGGGACAACGCCCTCGATGGCCGGGGCGGCGATGACTTTCTTTATGGCCGCGAGGGTCGGGATTTCCTGATCGGTGGCGCCGGGGATGACATCCTCGATGGTGGCGACGGCGACGAGGACCGTGTCAGTTATGACGATGATATCGAGCATGGCGGCGGGTCCGGCGTCACGGTCGATCTGGCAGCGGGCACCGCGACCGATGGGTTTGGCGATACGGATACACTTATCGGCATCGAACAGGTTCGCGGCACAGAGTTCGCCGATACGATCACGGGCGATACTAACAGCAACTGGCTTGCTGGAGATGACGGCGATGACACGCTGATCGCCGTGGCCAACACCGAGGTCTCGGAAGACTGGCTGACCGGTGACGATCTCTCCGGGGGTGACGGTGACGACATGCTCATCGGGAGCGAGGGCAGTGACTACCTGCAGCCCGGGGCGGGGACAGATACCATCATCGGCGGCGGTCAGCCGGAGGGATCGAGCGGCGATACCCTCGTCTATCGCCACGACGATGCCGACAGTGGGGTCACGGTGACCTTTTCCGGTCTGGGGCAAGGCACGGCCATTGATTGGGCCGGCGATACCGATACGTTCACCGGAATCGAGCGCGTGCGCGGCACCGAGTTTGCCGATGAGATCACCGCCGATGATGGCGACAATGACCTCGAAGGCGAGGGCGGGAATGACACGTTGTTCGGGCTTGGCGGGGACGATCGTCTTGAGGGCGGCGAGGGCGACGACCTACTCGACGGCGGAGACGGCGGCGACTATTTCCGCCCCGGCGCCGGGGCCGACACGATCATCGGCGGCGACGTCCCGGGCGAGAACGGCAGCGAGGACGAACTGTCCTATGCCTTCGACGACGCCATCACCAACGGGATTGTGGCGACCTATTCGAATGCCTCTGACGGCACGGTGGAGGACGGGTCCGGGGCCACGGATACCTTCACCGGAATCGAGCTTATCGAGGGGACCATGTTTGCCGATACCTTCATCGGTGCGGAGGGAAGCGACGAGTTCCGCGGCCTGGCCGGCGATGACTACTTCGATGGTGGTGCGGGTGACGAGGACGAGGTCGACTACAAGGGCGCGCGCTCCGAGGACGGCGCCTTTCAGGGTGTGACGGTCAACCTTGCGACCGGCATCGCCACAGACGCATGGGGCGACACGGACACGCTCGTCAGTATCGAAAGAATCGAAGGCACCCGTGAGTTCGGCGACACGATCCTCGGGAACCACCAGCGCAACCATCTTCGGGGCGAAGGCGGCGATGATTACATCGATACGGTGGGCGGCTCCGACAACTGGGCCGATGGCGGCGAAGGCAACGACACGATCCACCTGCGCGGTGAAAACGACGGGGCCGCGACCGGCGCGGGCGACGATACCATCTACGTCTACGGCCAGTATGCCTTCATCGAGATGGAGCTTGGCGACAACACCGTGATCGTCGATGGCGGCTCCGACCTCTTTTTGTCCTACGAGCAACTCGATCAGGGCGTGACGGTCGATCTTCAAGCCGGGACGGCGGCGAAACAGGGCGGCGCGGCCGATACCTTCAGCGCGGTGACCGGCCTGCGGGGCAGTTTTGGCGACGATGTCCTCCTCGGCGGCGCCGGGGACGAGGAGTTTCAGGCCACTGTCGGCGATGACAGCGTTGACGGGCGCGACGGGGAAGATCGCCTCAGCTACCGCGAGATCGATCGGAACGCCGCGCTCGGGGAGGACGCACTTCGCGACGGCGTGGTATTCGACATCGCCGCCGGGACGGCCACGCTGACCGGCTACGGCACCACGAGCTTTGCCAACATCGACGTTTTCGAGGGCGGACAGCGGGATGACGTCTTCCGCGGCGACGCCGGCGACAACCAATTCCGCGGCCTCGGCGGGACCGACAGCTACGATGGCGGCGAAGGGTTCGACCGGATCAGCTTCACCGGGGACTGGTGGAATGGCGGGCAAGGCAGTGTCACCGTTGACCTCGCGGCCGGAACCGCGACGGACGGCTACGGCAACGACGAGACCTTCACCAGTATCGAAAGCGTCTTTGGTGGACGTGTGGACGATGCGCTTTTCGGCGATGCGGTCTCGAACGGGATCTGGGGCGACGATGGCGACGATATCATCGACACCCGCGCCGGCGAGGATTGGCTCTCGGGTGGCTGGGGTCAGGATACGCTGACGGGCGGCACGGGTGCCGATGTCTTCTACGGCTGGATCGGCCATCTCGATGGCGACACGATCACAGACCTGGAGGCGGGCGACGCGATCGAGGTCTATGCCGACGGGTGGGGCGCCCTGCTGGGCGCCGACATCTGGGCCGACGCGGCGCAGATTTACATCGACATCACCGGCGATGGCGTTGCGGAGGCGGTGATGGTCAACGGCTCGGGATACACCGGCGCGATCCGCTCCGGGGGCGGACCGGTCGGCGGGCCGGTTGCGGCGGTCGTGTCGCTGGACGGTGCCGGCGGGCTTATCTTCTCGGCGCCCGAGGGCACGGGCGGCGACACCGACGTCACCGCCACCCTGACCCGCAGCGGCGATATCTTCTCGCAAGTGACGGTCGACTTCGCGGTCGCGGGCGCCGGGGCGAACCCGGGCTCGGCCGCCGACCTGACGGCGGGTTTCGGCAGCGGGCAGGTGGTTTTCGCCCCGGGCCAGACCGAGGCGGAGATCACGCTGACGATCGCCGGGGACAGCCTGATCGAGGCGAATGAGCGTCTTGCGCTGACCCTCACAGGCATCACCTCGACCGGCGCCGTGCCGGCGGAGATCGCGGGCGGGACCGAGGCGCTGATCCGGATCGTCAACGATGATTTCCTGCAGCGGGTGAACGTCACCGGCAGCAAGGCGCAGGAGGACACCCAGGATCTGATCTTCACCGTGACCCGCGAGGGGCCGGACCTGAGCCAGGCGATCGATGTCACCGTCTCGCTCCTTGGCGGGACCGGGCCGCGCGAGGCCTCTTCAGACGATATCGCGGGCGGGTTGCCGCAGACCGCGACGGTCAGCTTTGCCGCCGGCGAAGCGACCCAGACGATCACGCTCGACCCGATCGCGGATCTTGAAAACGAGTTCCACGAGCGCGTTGTGGCGCAGATCATCAGCATCGAGGGCGCGGGCGCGTCCTCCTACGAGATCGGCAGCGGGCAAGCCGTCGGTGAGATCCGCAATGACGACGGGATCCCCCCAATCCCACCGGGCCTCGACGCGTCGAGCGCCATGGATCCTCACCTCTTCACCTTCGATGGGCTCAGCTATGATTTTCAGGCGGTTGGCGAGTTCGTCCTCCTCGAAGCCAGAAGCGGAGACCCGCTGTCGATTCAGATCCGCTATCAGCCCGTGCCGGGCAGCGACTACGCCTCCCATGCCACGGCCGTGGCCACCGAGCTTGACGGTGTGACGCTCTCCTTCGATCTCGGGGCACCCGATACGCTCATGATCGGTGGGGTCGCGATGGCGCTCGGGGCGGCGGTGGGCGGCCGCGCGGTGGGCGATGGCATGGTCTACTATGATGGCGAGGCCCTGACGGTTGTCTATGGCAACGGTGAACAGCTTCGGGTCGACATCTTCGACAGCTTCCTGAACGCCAACGCCTTCGTGCTGGACGGGCGCGACGTGCACGGGCTTCTGGGCAATGGCAACGGCGATGCCTCCGATGATCTCGCCCTGCGCGACGGGACGGCGCTGACACAACCGGTCAGCTTCGCCCAGCTCTACGGATCTTATGCGGACAGCTGGCGCATCGATCAGGCCGAAAGCCTCTTCGTCTACGGCCCCGGGCTCGGCACCGCCGACTACACCGACACGTCCTACCCGCGCGGCGAGGTGCGCCTCGATGAGCTGCCGCAGGAGGTTTTGGATCGGGCCGAGGAGGCCACGGCGGGGATCGCCGATCCGGTGCTCAAGCAGGCCGCGATGCTGGACTTCATCCTGACCGGCAACACCGGCTACATCGCGGGCGCCGAAGCGATCGCCCCCGAAACGGTGAGCCGGATCACACCGACCGACGCGCCGGACCCGGACGCCGGGATCGGGGTCTATGCCGCCGATCTGGAGCTTGCAGAAGGGGACGGCGGCGTGACGGAGGCGTTCTTCACCGTCTACCGGACCGGCGATCTGACCGGCGAGATCAATATCACCTATGCCCTGACCGGCGACATCGATGACGATGACGTCTCCGGCCCGCTGACCGGCAGCCTGAGCCTCGGCGACGGCGTTGCGGCGCAGACCGTCTCGGTCGGCGTTCTCGGCGATACCACGGTGGAAGCGGATGAAGCCCTGATCTTCGGCTTTTCCATCAGCGCCGGCACCGCGGATGTGCTATCATCCATGTCGACAACGACGATAATCACGGATGATTTTGCGCCCCCGGAGCAGGTCGTGAACGAGATCGACGGCACAGAGGACAGCGACAACCTCGTCGGCACCGACGGCGCCGATGCCATCCGCAGCCTCGGGGGCCGGTATGACAAGATGAGCGGCGGCGCAGAGGCCGATCAGTTCATCTTCGGCGCCGAAACGAACAATGGCATTCGCGAGCGCGACGTGATCCTCGATTTCGAGGTCGGGCTTGATGAAATCGTGCTGCAGGACGGCGCCTCCATCGCCTCGATCCGCGAGACCTCCAGCCAGGTCGTCGTCTTCCTCGATGGTGATCGGGACGCGATCTACGTGCGCGGCGAAGGTGTGACCGCCGACAACGTCACCATCGTCACCGACGACATCTTCGAGCTTGTCTGACAGGAAAATGAACAAGGAGATTGGTTTCATGAAGCATTCTATCACGGCAGCGATAATGGCTGCGGGTCTGGCCTTCGGCGCGGGAGGCGCCTTCGCCGCGACCCTCGGCCTGACAACGGCCGCGCCGAGCCTATCATCGAGCACGGGTCTCATCAGCTACTTCGACGTCGATCCGGACGGCGACCTCTCGACCGGGGGCGCCGAAGTGGATGCCACCGATGGCGTGTCGCCCAGCGGGTTCACCGAGATCGGTTTCGGCGTCGGGTTCTCGCTGGCCGATCCGACGACGGGGCTGACGGGCGGTTTTGATGTCTTTGACGACGACGGTTTATTCCTCGGAGGCGATCTCTTCGCCGTGGGCTTCACGGAAGATGTCATCGAGCTGCACTTCAACAACCTCAGCGGATCGGGCGCGAGCGCCTTCGGAACCTCGGTTCTGGCGCTGATCGTCTTCGATGATCCGCTCGGCGCAAATCCGTTTGCGGCGCTGCTGGACGGGGACGAGCTCGGCGCTTCGATCACGATCTCCGACGTCGTCGCCCCGATCCCTCTGCCGGCTGGCTTGCCACTGCTGCTCGCCGGGCTGCTTGGGTTGGGCCTTGTGAGGCGCAGCGGCGCGGGGTGACCGGCTAGATCAGGCCGGATTCCAAATTCCGGGTCGATCCCCAATCCAATGAAGTCGGGTCGGAATTTCCCGCTGCGAGCGCCTCTTGTGTCGAGTTTGCGAACTGCGCCATTCGGTAAATTATATCTTGCGGCATAGTGTTGTTTTGAAATCTGTTCGGCGCATTTAATCCGCCTGCTCCGGCCCTGCGATAACGCCGCGATAACGGCCGCCCTGTCTTCTGGTGCCGGACTTCCTTTGAGGGATAATCATGGCGTTTACCGTGGCCGCGATTGGCAAGTTGAAAATTGACGATCAAGAGGGTTTGCCCCAATGCGAGGCCATCAAGGAGCGTTTTCTCGTGGTGACGCGTCTGACCGTTGGCGGGGGCTACCTTGTGCTCGCTGACGCCGGACCTGCCAGTGCGAGCTTGCCATTCCCGGCCCATCCTCGCGCCATCATTCTCGGCGCGTTGAATTGGGTGGACGAAAGCGGGCGCCAAAGGTTTTCCATGAAGACATCCATCCCGGAAAACATCGAATTCTCGGCGCCGTTTTTGCCGGCGAGCGGTTGGTTGTCGCTCTGGATTTCAAAAGGCGTTCCCGAAATCGAGGGGCGGCTTACTTTGCGGTCATCAGCTTGTGACCACCAGACCACCAGTCCCTACATCACCTGTTCGATTTCGGGGCGCTATTTCCCCTGGGAAGGGGAATTGCTTTCTCCTGAAGAGGGATTCGGGCTACAATGAATGCAAATCTCGAAAATATTTTCTCGGCGCGCGTAGGATCGCAAATTAAAATCCAACATATTCTGGGGGCAGATTTGGTGGAGAATAGAAATTCGGACCATCTGGCCATCTCGCTAGTCGGATCATTCAGGTTGTGCGCAGGCGATACCTCCCTTCTGCTTGCCAGCGTGATGAGTCGCAGACTGCTCGCCATACTTTGCCGATCCGAAGGTATGCGCCGGTCGCGCGCGGTGTTGCAGATGCTGTTGTGGGACAGCACGACCGCCGATCCGGCAGCGAGCCTGCGGCAACTTTTGCTCCAGACCAGAAAGCGCCTCGGCGACTTCGGCTCCTGTCTTCAGACCGGCGCTGACAGCGTTTGGCTGGAGGGCGTCACTGATGAGACCGATGGCGCCAATGGCCCGGAGGCCGAGTTCTTCGAGGACGCGGGGTTTGGGACCGAGGAGTTCGAGGACTGGCTCCGCCTCGAGCGGCAGGCCTTTCAGACGCAACGCGCGGAGCGCAAGAGCCGCAAGCCCCCTGCGCTGCGCGACCCGCGGTTGGTGGTCGGGCTGACAACACCCGGGGAGGTCCTGTTGGACGGCCGTCAGACGGTCGTCGCCGAATGGGTGACCAACCTGGTGCGGGATGCCTTGGGCTGGAGCGATTTCATCTGTTGCACCGACCTTCGCTTGCGCGCCGAACCACCGGAGTGCGATCTGCTGGTGTGTGTCCACGTCCTCCCCGTGGGCGGCAGCCTTGAGATTTCGGTCGCGCTGGACGATGCCGGGCGATGCCTCTGGAGCCGCTCGGTTCAAGTGCCCAATGACAAGGATCTCGCCGATCACCGAGACGCGATCCTCGAATTCGCCCAGATAACGGTCGGGCGGATCGAGGGCCTTCTGCCCGTCCTGGCCGGGCGGAACGAGGCGCCGGCCAAGCAGGAGCCGAAGCTGTTTCACGTGGTCGATCGGTTGTTCACGATGCGCCCGGCCGATGTGCGCTGGGCCGCGGAGACGCTCGACGGGTTCAGTGATCACGAGAACCTCGCCAGCATTCTGGCATGGCAGGGATTCAGCAAGATGCTGATGAATGGCGAGCGTCTGGTGGCCGATCGTGCCGCCGCCCGGAGCGAGGCCATGCACCTGATCCGAAACGCCCTGAACGTCGACCCGATGAATACAACGGCGCTGACGGTTGCGTCGCATTATCAGGCCTTCATCAAGCGCGACCTTGCCTATGCGCGCGACCTCAGTGACGAGGCGCTCGCCATCGCGCCGTTCTCGCCCTTCGCGCGCGATGTGCGCGCCACGCTGGAGCTTTACGACAACAACCTTGAAGCCGCCGTCCCCCACGCGCGGATCGCCATGAGGCTCGGGCGGTCCGGGCCGCTTCGGCATTACCTCGCGGCGACCGGGGTCATGATCGATACGCTGAGCGGCGCACACGGCCGCGCGATATCGGTGGGCCGCAGGTTGCTGTGCGAGCGCCCGAGGTTCCTGCCGGTCATGCGCCATATGGTGGCCAGCCTCGCCGCGAGCGGGGAGATGGACGAAGCGCAAACGCTTGCCAGAAGCATAAAGCGGATCGACCCGGAGTTCGGCACCGAGGCGATGACGGCCGAGCGCTATCCGCTGCCCTCCGAGCTCAGCCGGACATTCATATCGACCACCCTGCGCAGGCACGATCTCTGGGGCTAGCAAACCCATCAATCCGACGGCCGGCATCACAACTCGGGACGCAATGACATGATGATATCAAGACGTGTATTCCTGCAATCCACCGTGAGCATCTGCATCGCGGGCAGGTTATCGGCGCAAGAGCAAAGCGCGCCGGAGTGCTCGGGCAGTGGGGAGGATCCCTGCACGGCGGGCGGCCCGCTCGAAGAGATCCTCATCAAGGCGGCCCAGGTCGTGGGCGAGCCGTTTTTTCCCACGCTCACGGGCGATTTGAATTTCCTTGAGACTGCGAGTTTTCAGGAGGAAACGCTGGAAAGCTGGTGGTTTGTCGGGACCTCTCCCGGCCTCCTGCCCCCTGCGGAGCGCGCCTTCCCGGAAGGCTTGCTTGCCTTCACTTCGCAGGCTGGCAGGACCAAGACGAAGACCAAAACCAAGACGAAAACCAAGACCAAGACAAAGACCAAGACGAAAACCAAGACGAAGACGAAAGCGCGCAAGATGGCCGGGGGCGGGGCCGGCGGCATCGATCTCAACGCCTTTGCGGTGGAGGAGGTGAAATATGTCCGGCGGCTGCATGACAATTTCCATCTGATCCACGCCGTCACCGACGCGCCGCTCCTCTACGACCGAAAGGATGATGGCGGCGCAGAACATCGCCACGCTGATGGGCCTGACCCGGTGCTGAAACCTCCGCAGGAGAGCGGCCCCGCGCTGCGCGCCGAGCTTGACGCGCTGCTCGACTTTCAAAAGGCGCGTGACAGCGGCGCTGAGCAGGCGCGCATGGCCGAGGCGCTCGAAGAGGTGGATGACATCATCACGCCGTTCTTCGATGTCTTCGTGAATGACGCCGGAATGCCGACCGGGCTCCTGCGCCTTGCCAGCCTCATGGAGACCGCCGGGCATCATATCGTGGCGCCCTTCAAGGAGAGCTATCGCCGGACGCGTCCGTTCCTCAAGGACACGCGGATAAACCCCTCCGTGCCGGTCCCCAATCATGACAGCTATCCCAGCGGACACGCGCTGCAATCGCATCTCATCGCCTTCGCGCTTGTCGATGTGATGGGCGATTTCCCCCAGATGGCGCGCGAATTCATGGAAATCGCAGGGCGGATATCGGAAAACCGTGAGTTCGCGGGCGTGCATTACCGCTCGGACAGCGAGGCGGGTGAGCTCATCGCCCGCGCGAGCTTTCCGATCTTGCGCACCCTGTTCCACGAGGTCTTCGACGAGGCGGTGGTGAGCGTGCACGAAACGCTGGACGCCATCTGCGCCCATGGCACGCCGCCCCGGGTGGCGCGGCGCTACGGCGTCTCCCCCGATGCGGCGCCCGAAGCACCCGCCGTCTGGCACCGCAAGGCGATCGGCCTCACCACGAAGGAGGATGTGCACTACGGCCGCCCGAGGCATCTGCCCGTGGCAATGATCGACACGGCCATCGATGTGGGCCACCCGGAACTCTGCATCCCCGACGGCACCTCGATCATCACGCGGGACGAGCGCATCAACCTCGACTTTCCGTGCCCGTCGGAGGAAGGCACCGCGTTTTCCTCATCCGGCACGGGCCACGGGACCGCCATGGCGGGGATCATCGCGGGACGTGGGGTCGCGGCGCCGCAGGGGATCGCCCCGAACACCCGGCTGCGGGCGGCGCGCGCGTCGACCTTGCTGGCGGACCTGCACGAAAACCGCCTGTCGCTCGCGACGCTGGTCTTCGATCTGGTCTATCATGTCTCGGACAAGGCCTATCTGTCCGGGGTGGCCGATTGCACGGTGCACCCGCCCGCCGCGCTGTTGGTCGGGCCTCCTTTCGCGCGCCCCGCGCCGGAGACGTTTCTGGATCGGGATGCATTGGGCAAAATCGCGCGCTCCCTGCCGACCGGGGCGGAGGACGCCAATGCCCGTCGGAGGGCTGTGGTCCGGGCGTTCCTTGCGTCTGACCGGGCGGTGTGTGATCCGTTTCTGCTCGCATTGCTGGCGGTCAGTGACCGCACTCCGGTCATCGTGCCTGCGGGGAATGATGGGACGCCGCAGCTATCCTATCCCGCCAATCCCGATGACTATCAGCGTCTTCTGCGGGTCCTCGGATCGCCCCCCGAAGCGGCGGAAGGCGGCAAGCCCGCCCAGACCGCAGCGGAGGCCGCCGCAATCGATCTGCTGGCGCGCGAATTCACGGCGCTCACGTTGGTCGAGATTTTGGGCGGCGATGTCGAAGAGCTGCAAGCGGAACCGGTGGTGGAACTGGGAGAGACGGGGACACCCGAGCGGCCAACCCCCGAACGGTATCCCGGGCCAGCAACAACGGAAGCGCCGGAGCCCGCGCCGGGCGGTGACAAGGTTACGGTCGCATTCACGGATCTGGTGGCGGCGATCGGCGCGCTTCGCGACAGGTTTGCGCATCTGGCTGACTGGGTGCCCACCGGTTTGGCAATCGACGCGGCCGGGCCGGGCGATCCCTTTCATGGCACAGGCTTTGTCATGGTGGGCGCGGGCGTTCCGACCAACCCGGATGTCCCCGAGGCGCTGACGCGGAGCGGCTATTCGCAATACGGCCCGGGCCTCACCCTCCTTGCGCCAAGCGACGGGGACAACTTGCCGCCCGTGGCATGCGAGGAACCGATCCGCAACGGCGGTGTGGCCGGCGGCACATCCGTCGCGACGGCGGATCTGGAAGGTCATGCGGGATTTGCGGCGCATCCCGGCGAGAGTTTCTCCAAACCCCGCAGGGCAGGGGGCTTCGGCGGCACGTCCGCCGCGGCCGCCATCGTCACCGGGATGATCGCCCGGTTGGCTGAAAACCACACCACGCTGCCTCAGGACTGGGGCAAAGTCGCGCGCTGCATGATGTTGTCCCGCCGCCTGCCCGAGGCGCGGCACGGACAGACCACCGGTGGATTGAGCTTCCACCCCGAAGATCTGGAGACATGAGATGACCCGCCTGCTTGTCGCGGCGCTTGCTACGCTGACCGCCATCCCCTCGATCGCCTGGACATCCTCGAATTGCGGAGTGGAGGGGTTTGATCCCGACCTTTGCGATACCTTGCGAAAGGAAATCCTTCAGGCCGTGGAAGGCCGCGCAGATGGCTTTGCCGATATCCTGTCTATCGACCTCGACACCGAGCTCGTGACCTTCAGGGTGGAGGACACGGGCAGGGTGGAGGACACGGATCGACAAATTCAACTTGGCACCAACGGTCTGTCGACGCTCGATCAATACCTCGCATCGGTCGCGGGCGACTTCCTGACTGCCGAGATCTGGGACCTTGACGGGGACGCTAACGAGGAGAGCTTTGTCAGCACCTTTGAGCGCAGTCTCGAAGAGATCGGACCTTACGGTTTCGCGGGTGTGCCCGGCATCGAAAACCGGGAATTTCGCGACTTCGCTGACCGTCTCGCCATCCGGTCTTTGCAGCCCGACGCCTTGCAGATCGTGGCCACCGGAAAAGAAATGTCCGGCGAAAACAATAGCTTGCGGCAATACTCGTATGTGCTTCCGGATGGGGCAGCCAAAATCATAAACATCCTCAGAAACTCTCAAGAGGTGAAATGGCAATATGTCAAGCCGAGCGGCCGACCAATGTCCCTGGAAGAGTACGTACAAAGCGTCTCGGGCAACGGTCTAGATACGCTGCAAAATCGACCGGCTGAACGTGGATGCAACGCTGAGCTCTATCACGATCCCCGTTCGGGGTGCGGCCAGACCGTGCTGGCCTTGCTGGACAGTGATTTTAAGATGATGGGATCGGGTGTCTGGATTGGCGGGCGCTATGTACTGACGGCAAGTCACATCGCGAAAACCGGGAATTGGTCCGGATCGCAGGTGTTCAGTGGCCACGACATCTCTGATCGGAGGTATCCGGACGACGTCTACATGATCCCGCTGAAAAATGACCCCGGCAAGGCGACAACGGCACGTGTGCGCCACCCCGAGACCGGTGCCAAAACGCCCCTGACCGTGGTGAGACTGGCAAGCCCGCCGAAGTACCGCGTAGGCGACCCTCCCCCCGCCCAGGTGCTTGCAAACCCGTCGCAGGCGCGTTTGCGCGATACAAATTACCACGGCGTGGGCTTTGGCCTCACGGGTCAGCCGAACGTGCCTGCCGGGGTGCGCCGGAAGGGCGAGATGTCGGCGAGTTGCCTGCACGCTGATCCGAACCCGCCGGCGTCCTGCGCGGCGGATCCGATCCTCGCAGAAGGGCCATTCATGAGGCTCAAGCACCAGTTCTCACCGGATGGTACCTTCAGTTGGGCCTGCGATCTCGACAGTGGCTCGCCGGTCTTCGTCCTTGTTGACGATGCGGGCGAGGAGCGGATGGCGCTCGTGGGAATTCTGGAACAGAGTATCGACGATGAGGTCACCTGCGCCGAAGAATCCTACTTCGTCGATGTGACGCGCGACTGGATGCAGCAGGGCATCCGAAACGCAATTCTTGAGCTCGAAGGCCGCGATGAAGGTGAGGCACTGCCGGCGGGGGTTTTCACAAGCATCAGCGCGCCGCCGATTGTGCGCCGCCTCTCAACCGTGATCGCCGAACTGCCGCCGGCCCGCTTGGTCGAGTAGGGATCAAACGGCCCGATTGGCGGAGCCCTCGACGAGGTGGCGCGCGCCTCCAGCTATTTGAAATCGCAGAATTTGTGCCCTCTTGCTGCGGGTGCATTCAAAGGCGCTCTGAAGTGAAAACGCCGCCTGAATATCGCGCCGGATTTCACCTCTTTTTTCCAGTGCGGAATATCGCTTTCGCCAAGTCCGGCCCGAGCAGGGTAAGGCAATTCCAAAGCCGAAATCAAAGGGCCCGGAATCTGGTTTCGCGGTCCTGCCTTGACAGATTGACGACGTATTGTAAGCTCAACCCTAGATAAAAAAAGACTAACGCGTACTATTTGAACGCGAATATTTTTTATGTCGCCAGGGACCCGTCTTCTCAAATACTTCCCACTCCAATTGAGAGCCGCAAATATCGGCGGGCAGCACTCAGACTTAGCGGGTTTCGCGCGCACGGTTGTGTAAAAACTATCTGGTCAGCAGCGTTTCAACGCATCCGAAGTGGTCGGTCTCGACGCGGTGCGAAGGCGCTTGCTATATCGAAATTTATGCGTCGGAGGTCTTCATGGCCAAACGATTCCCGTCCACGGCCGTTGAGCGCTATTTTTTCCGACGCGGTAAATTCCAGCCAGCCTCCCTCAATGTGTTTCTGTCAGTGCAAGCTCTTTTCTCGAATAGAGCGGCGAAAGAAATGGCATTTGAGTTTCAGTCAAAACAGGCCTGCAACCCGTTGAGCCAGCCCCTAACAGGCCGGCTCGCAAGGAGTTTTTCATGAAATCGCTATTGCTCGTCAGTGCTGCCAACGACCATGAAATTTCGGCTTGGACCTATGACGATATGCCCAAGCTGATGAAGAAAAAGGCCTTCATAACACCACTGCAACTCGCGACGGTAGCGGGCATGACCGGAGACGATGTCGAGGTCGTGATCTGGGATGAACATGTGCGCGGCCCTGTCGATGAATGCGCCTTGCTCGACACCTGCGATGTGGTCGGCGTTACCGCTTTTTCGAGCCATCTGCGCCGCGCGCGCAAGATCGCGCAATTGGCCCGTGCGCGGGGGCGCTATGTCGTTCTGGGCGGCCCTGGCGTCAGCGCGGCCCCGGACACATGCCGGGAGGATTTCGACACGCTCTTCATCGGCGAGACCGAAAACACCTGGCCGCAGTTTCTTGCGGATTTCGACGCCGGAGACCCCAAGGCTGAGTACCGGTCCGCAGACTTGCCGGACATGGCGGAGTCGCCCCTGCCGAAGTGGGAGTCGATCGCGGCGGACCTTCCCTACTACGTCTCCGGCGGTGTTCAGGTCTCCCGCGGGTGCCCTTTCAATTGCGAGTTTTGCGGCGTCTGGCAGATCTTTGGCCGGAAGATGCGGACAAAGCCCGTGGATCAGGTCATCGAAGAGGTGCGGGCGCTGGAAAAGCTCGGGCTCCGGCATGTTCTGTTCTGCTCGGACAACTTCGTCGGCACGCCCAAATATGCCAAGGAGCTCTTGCGCGCGGTCATCGCATTGAACGAGGAATTCTCCTGGCCGATGATGTTCACCGCCGAGCTGGACGTCACCATCGCCCGCGATCCGGAGATGATGTCCTTGCTGGCGGACTCGAACTTCAGCGGTTTGCTGGTCGGGATCGAGACGCCCAACGTGGAGAGCCTCAAGGAAACCCGCAAGCGCCAGAACCTCCGGGGAGACCTCGTCGAGACGGTGCGACGAATTCAGTCCTACGGTGTTCCGATCGACGGCTCGATCATCGTCGGCTTTGACCATGACACGACGGAGATCTTCGAACAGCAGTACCAATTCATTCAGGACGCCTGCATCCCCCTGCCCAAGATGCATATGCTCAAGGCGATTGCCGGGACCGAGCTGCGCACGCGCATGGATGCGGCCGGCCGGATCGTCAAGGTGCCGCAGCTTGATGACGCGCGCGGATCGGACGACTATCTCGATGCCCAGATCCATACCAACATCCTGCCCGCCGGCATGAGCCGCGTCGAATTGATGCGCGGCTACCTCTGGCTGATCGAAAAGGTCTTCGACTGGGGGGCCTTCGAGACGCGTATCGCGGGCTATGTCGACAACGTGCAGCGACAGCCACAGACCAAGGTCGAGGATCCTGCGATCGGAACCGCGGCTTACCTGCGCGGCTGCACCGACCGGTTCACGCCCGAGGCCGCGACGACCATTCACCGCATGCTGGAGCGCACGGAGCGGGTGGCGCCGTTCATGCTGGCGTCGGTTGCGCGGCTTTCGTTCCGCCAGGTCTTCGAAGCCAACCGCGTCCATGTGATCCGCAAGGAGATCCTGGAGCAGATCGAGCTTGAAGAGACGGTCTGGCCGGTCGCCGAGCCGCCCGTGCCTGCGGGCGCGTCAATGGAGGCTGCGCCGACATGACCCGCATTCTGCTGATCTCCGCCGGAACCAACTTTGAAGTGTGCGACTGGATCGAACGGCACGCCAAGAACCTGACACATCAGACAGCCTATGTGGTCCCCTTGCATCTCGCGACGATTGCCGGGCTCACGCCGAAGGAGGGCTTTGAGGTCCAGATCTGGGATGAGCTGGTTCAGGGCCCGGCGGAAGTCAATCTCGATGCGGGCTACGATCTGGTCGGGATTACAGGCTATTCCGATCACTTGTCGCGGGCGCTCAAGGTCGGGCGCAAGTTCCACGAGGCAGGGATTCCGGTGGTCTTCGGAGGCGCCGGGATCACCGCCAAGCCGGATGCGGCCGAGGGGATTGCCGACGCGGTTTTTCTTGGCGAGGCCGAGCCGACGTGGCCTGAGTTTCTCAAGGACTTCGAAGCGGGGACGGTCAAGCCTGTTTATCAGACGGATCTCAAGGTCAATCTCGCCCAATCGCCGCCCCCGGACTGGGACAGCATCGCGCCGCTGATGGCCGCGGGCTACAAGAGCGGCGCCGTGGAGACCAGCCGCGGATGCCCCTTTGACTGCGAGTTCTGCGACGTCTGGATCAAGTTCGGCCGCAAGATGCGAACCAAGCCGGTCGCGCGCGTGATGGAGGAGATCGCAGCCTTCGAACGGCTGGGAATGAAGCGGGTGATGTTTGCCACCGACAATTTCATCGGCGCGCCGAAATACGCCAAGCAGGTGCTGCGCGCGGTCATCGACTTGAACGCAGGCTTCGAGCATCCGGTGTCCTTCACGACGGAGCTCACCCTGACCCTGGCCCGTGATCCCGAACTGATGGAGTTGATCGCGCGCGCGAATTTCTCGACCGTCTTCATCGGTCTTGAATCGACCAATCTGGACTCGCTGATCGAGACGCGAAAACGCCAGAACGTGCGGGGCGACATGGTCGAGGAATGCCGCCGCGTGTCCTCCTATGGGATGTCGGTCGTCGGCTCGATGATCGTCGGGTTCGACAATGACACGCCCGCCATCTTCGATCAGCAATTCACCTTTCTTCAGGAGGCGCTGATCCCGATCCCGCGGCTCAATGTCCTCAAGGCGCTGGACGGCACGGACCTCGTGGACCGGATGCGCCGGGAAGGCCGGCTCATCGACACGCGCCGCACCTATACCGAAGAAGAGATCGATGACCGCGTGGTCCGCAGCAACGTGATGTTCAAGGGCATGACACGGGTCGAGGCCCATGCGGGGTATCTGGGGCTGATGGAACGGGTCTGGGACTGGGCCAATTTCAGCGACCGGATCATCGGTTTCATCGACAACGTCTCCAACATGCCGGAGCGCAGAACCGATCCCCGGCTGGTCGCCGTTGTCGACGCCTTGCAGGCCAACATGCATGCGTTCCCACATGCAGACGAAGCCATCATCGGCAAGATACTCTCCCATGCGAAGGCGAAGGTTCCCGCGCTGGCGTGGAACGTCGCGGCGATGACGATGCTGCAGTGCTATCAGGCGGCACAGCTGCCGCAGGCGAGAAAGACCATCGAGCGCCAGATCCGGGTGGAGGAGCGGCTGGAAGCCTCTGGCGGCTACGTCATGGCGCCGGAAGCACCGCGCAGCACCGTGCCGCCTGTGCTGGAGACAACCTGATGGATGGGCGCGGGGCACGCATGGCAGACCCCGTCCAGCCGATGAAGGCGGTGATCCAGTGACGAAGCGTTTCGAGACGGAAATGAGCGCCGCCGACAGCGCCCCCCTCTGCGCGGACGGGGCCACTGGCGACATCCCCTCGCAAGCGGCCACCTCCCCAAGCTGGTGCGTCTTGCCCTGGACCCATCTGTTCATCGGCGAGACGGGGGAGTTTCGCCCCTGCTGCATGTCGCTGGAACAGCGCGGGGAAGTGAACCGCGATGCGGAGGGCGCGCCGCTGCACGCCTATGACGATCTGCCTCTCGACGATATCTGGAACTCGCCGTTCATGCGCGGGATCCGCCGAGACATGCTCTCCGGGATCACCCCCAGGGCCTGCGCCCGCTGCATGCGGGATGAAAAGCTGGGGCTTCGCAGCCACCGTCAGGCGTCGAACGCGGGCGTTGGCGATGCGGCAATCCCGGCGTTGATCGCGACATCCCAAGACGGCGCCGCGGATCCCGCCATGATCCGCAGTCTCGATGTGCGGCTCGGGAACCGCTGCAATCTCAAGTGCCGGATGTGCTCGCCGGTGTCGAGCCGGGCGATGCTGTCGGATTTCGCCGCCTTGCATGGCCGGTCCCCGGAGGATCCGAAACTGCAGGCGCTGATGGGGCGCGAAAACTGGGTGTCGTCGCCCAGCTTTCACGCCTTGTTCGAGGCCTGTGCGTCTGGTGCCGAGGAGGTGCAGTTCAGCGGCGGGGAGCCGCTGTTGATCCCGGAGATGGAAATCCTGCTCAGATCGCTGGTCGAACGCGGCATCGCGGGCGGTATCGCGCTGCATTACATCTCCAACCTGACCGTATTGCCGGACCGCTTCTTCGACTATTGGGCCCGGTTCAAGGACGTCCGCTTCCTGGTCTCGCTCGACGGCACGGGAGCGGTCGGCGAGTACATCCGGACGCCCATGCGCTGGCGGACGGTCGACAAGAACCTGCGAACGCTCAATGCCCGCGCGGCCGAGCTCAACTGCACGTTGCCCCGGATCAACGTCACGGTGCAGGCCTACAACATCTTCGATATTGACCGGACCGTGACATATATCGCGGAGCAGTTGCCCGCGTTTGGCCGCCCCTGCCTCAGCCTGCTCTACTTCCCGGAGCCCCTGGGGATCCAGATACTGCCGCAGGACATGAAGGCCGCCGCGACCGAGCGGCTTGAACGACTGCTGCGCCGGCTCGAGGGCGGTTGGCCGGAACAGTGGCGCGGCGCGGAAGCGGAAGACCTCAAGAGCAAGATCCGCGGGATCATCGAGCACATGCACGCCAGCTGCCGGGCCGACCTGCTGGACGAGTTCCGGCGGTGGACGCGCCTGCTCGATGCGCGGCGCGGCGAGGATGTGGTGCAGGCGGTGCCGGACCTCGCGCCGCTGTTCCAGACCGGGTGCCCGCCAGTTGCCCGCCCTGAAATGGAGGAGGACGCGCGTGTCGGTCACCTCTGAACAGATCGCGGGCAGCCTCGCTGCCGTACGCTGGATCGACGTGCCGTCCCATGCCGATGGTCGGGGGGTGCTCTCGGCGATCGAGTTTGGCCGCGATATCCCGTTCGAGCCGCGCCGGATGTACTACCTGCACGGCATCACAGCCGATCGCGGCGGCCATGCGCACCGCGCCACCACCCAGATCGTCATCGCGCTCAACGGTGCGATGACCATGACCCTGCGCGACGGCAATGAGCGGCGCCGCTACCGGTTTGACCGGCGCGACCGGGGCCTGTTGATCGGGCCGATGCTGTTCATCGAGATGGCAGAGATCACCGCGGATGCGCTCATCCTGGTCCTCGCGAGTTCTCACTACGACAGCGCCAGGTCTATCCGGTCCTGGCCCGCTTATCTCAAGGAGATCGGCCAGTGACCCAAGTCTTGCCGCACACCCGCCAAAACGCGCTGCTGCGCTCTGCGATGGCCGCCGACAGCACGGTGATGCCGCTGTCGCAGATCGACGGGTGGTTGGCTGAACAGAGCGCGCGGTTGGCATTGTCCAAGCGGCGGATCGCCTTTGCGGAGCTGGATCAATGGGTGTTTCGGCCCGATCCTTTGCGCCTCGGCCATAGCTCTGGCAATTTCTTCGAGATCGAGGGGATGCGCGTCGAGACGGATTTCGACCAGACGCGGAGCTGGGATCAGCCGATCATTCGGCAGCCGGAAGTCGGGATTCTGGGCGCCGTGGCCCGGAGCTTCAACGGCGTCCTGCATCTGCTGCTGCAAGCCAAGATCGAGCCGGGCAACATCAACGGTATCCAGCTGTCCCCGACCGAGCAGGCCACCCGCAGCAATTACCGCAAGGTCCACGGCGGCAACCTGCCACCATTCCACAAGTATTTCACCGAAGCCGGACATGGGCATGTTTTGGTTGACCGGCTCCTGAGCGAGCATGGCGACCGGTTCTTGCGGAAGCGGAACCGCAACGTGATCGTCGAGGTGGGTGACGATGTGGAGGCCCCCGACGGTTTCTGCTGGCTGACCATCGGCCAGATCCACCGCTTGATGCAACGCGACAACCTGATCAACATGACCACACGGTCGGTGATCAGTTGCATCCTCCCCCCGCCCGGGGAAGCGGCAAGCTATCGCGCGCTGGACCGCGCTTCCGGTTTCGGCATCCCATTGGCGGACTCGCTGCGTGGCGAACGGAGCCTGCACGCCACGGATGGTCTGTTGTGCTGGCTGTCGGATTTGCGGGCGCGCCATCATATCCGGACCTATCGGCGCGGGATCGATGCGCTGGACGGCTGGCAGTTTCAAGACGACGAGATCCGCTGGACCGGCGCGGCACCCGGCCATGCCGAAGCGGCCGGTCGCGGCGCACGTCCGCCCGGCCCCGCCGACGATCCGGGCTTCTCGGTCATTGCGGTTTCCGTGGAAGCGCATGGTCGGGAAGTGCGCCGCTGGACGCAGCCTCTGGTTCACCATCCCGGGATCGGCGTGAACGGTTTTCTCACCCGGCGGATCGAGGGCGTGTTGCATTTTCTGGTCCGGGCGTGGTTGCCACCTGGCGGCGACACGTCTTTGGAACTGGGGTCGAGCGTGTCTTGCGCCAGCCAGGCGGCGCTTGCCGCCGACGTGGCGCGGCATCCCGAGCTCGCACCGCTGCTCAACCCCGCCGCCGCGACCATCCGGCACCGCTCCATTCAGTCAGAAGAAGGCGGGCGGTTCGACCAGTACCGAAGCCTCTATCTGATCGTCGAGTCGCCGGAGGCCACGGGCCCTGTGCAGGAGCCAGACGGTATGCGCTGGATGACCCTGGGACAGATCGCGGCCTTCACCCATTTCGGGATGGTCAATATCGAAGCGCGAAATCTGCTTGCCTGCCTGAGCTTCTGCGCAGACGAGCCGGTCAGCCCGCGCATCTCCAACAACGTTGAAATGGCGTGACCGCGCCGCAAAAGAGGAAAGGAGCCAGATCGAATAAGCTGCCAAAAGCCACTGCCCGAAAGCGCTGAACACGTCGTCTCAGGAGGTGTTTGCAGCGGAGCATTGCCGCCCGCATTCGGGGATATTCCGTGTCCTGAACTGCAAGCCTGACGCTGTCGGCTTGCGGGCCTCTGGCGCATGAAACAGGGGCGAATTTTGGCGAGAAACAGACCCGAACCAGTCGGGTGAAAAGCACCCGCAACCGTTGAAACTACTGTATTTTGTACACTTCAAGTGGTAGGCTTACGTAAGGTTAATGTGCGGGGTTTCACCACCGGCCGCGCAGCCTGTTTGCAGAAGTCAACTTGACCAAACTTTTTGCTACTCAATCAAGGAGCCTTTAAATGCACTTTCTTATTCAGATCCCGGCCAAGGGATTTTTGATGCAGCTCGAACCCGAGCATCTGGCGCACTTCAGGGAAGCACTGGAAGCCAGCAGCATCACCGCTGCGTTCTGCCGTGTTGGCGGCGGTCTGGTGATCATTGCCGATCATGAAACGCCCGGGCATCTGATGGCCGAATTGCGCAAGCACCAGATCCTCGACGCGGAGGTCACGCCTCTTGTCCCGCTCAGCTCCGTGCTTGAAGGCTATATGGAACACAAGGCAACCGGCAGAGTGGGCAAAGAACTCGTTTCATGACGCCGGCACCCCTGCGAGCATGTGCGCCGGACCTCGGCACTGGGTCGAGTTCCGGCAATGGCCGTTTCCGATCAGGCTGGTCCGATGCATGCCGACCGTGACAGTGTTGCGTCTGAGCCGCTTTCGCTCTCGGGGCAACAGGCCGTGCCCTCCGCCGCCCGCGGCGCCCAGCCCCGCTTGAGGGAAAGCCGGATCTGGGGGGTCACCTCGTTTTTCGATCCCGGCGGGTCCGGGCAGGCGGCCGAGAATTTCCGTATCTTCAGCGCGCGCATCCGGGCTCAGGGCTTGCCGTTGCTGACGGTGGAGCTTGCGGTCGGGGCGCGTCCGTTCACGCTGGATCCGCAGATGAGCGACCAGCATATACGCCGCCGGACCGATGATCTGCTGTGGCACAAGGAAAGCCTTCTCAACATCGGCATCGACGCGCTCCCAGAGACCTGCGATCAGGTGGTCTGGCTTGATGCGGACGTGCTCTTCGACCGGCCCGGGTGGGTCGCGCAGACATCCGCCGCGCTGCGTGATTATCCCGTTGTCCAGCCCTTCTCCGAGGCCATCTGGTTGGCCGAGGGGGCGCAGGACCCGCCCGCCAATCCGAGGCGAGGCCATGGTGAAGGCGCCGTGATGCCGGGCATGGCCGCGACCATGGCCCATGCCCCCAACCGCCGGAGCCTGTTGCAGGACTATTTCCGCCACGGTCATCCCGGCTTTGCCTGGGCCGCACGGCGCGATCTGCTGGCGCGGCACCGTCTCTACGACCGGCATGTGATGGGCGGCGGCGATGTCACGCTGGCACACGCCTTTTACGGCGACAGGGACTATTGGCGCGGGATGAACATGGCCAGCCGCGACATGTCAGCCCCGGAGCGCGCGGCGATGGCACGGTGGTCCGGAGCGCTCCACGCGGACGTGAAGGGGAACATCGGCCATGTGGATGGCCGCATCCTGCACCTTTGGCACGGCCCGCTCGCACAGCGCGGCTACACAGAGCGCTGGCGGATCCTGAAGTCGCATGATTTCGACCCCGAGCGGGATGTCACCCTCGGCCGCGACGGATGCCTGTGCTGGGCCCCTGGCCGTGAGGATTTGCAGGCGGCGGTGCGGGCATATTTTGCCGCGCGGACGGCCTCTGCGCAGACCGGCCCCAACATCGCGGCGCCCCAGCAAACCGGGGCGGACCGCTGTCCCGCCACAGCGCCATGACCGAGCCCTCCTGCTCCTTTTGCGTGTTGCCATGGATGCACCTTTTTGCGGATGAGGCGGGCACCCTTTGGCCATGTTGCCGAACCATCGGGTCCGGTTTGCCCAATATCGACGACGCCACCGGCGAGCCCCGCACCGTCACCGCGCCGGGCGGGTTGCAGGCCGCGATGAACACCAGCACGATGCGAACGCTCCGCCGGGAGATGCTGGCGGGCGACCGGCCCGCTGCCTGCGAGCGGTGTTACCGGCTGGAGGATCTCGGCGGGCGGAGCCATCGCCAGGTTTCAAACGCACGCTGGGCCGAGACCTTGCCCGACCACGTGGCCAGCACCGCGCCGGACGGGCGGATCGAGGCCGATCTGCGGACGGCGGACCTGCGGCTGGGCAACATCTGCAATCTCAAGTGCCGGATGTGTTCTCCGCAATCGAGCAAGGCGCTGATCGCCGAGTTCGCCAAGGCAGGAGGCGCCCCGGAAACCCATCCCTATTTCGACCGCTTCCGGCGGATGGACTGGTTCGACAATGCGGAATTCTGGACCGCGCTTGAGCATGACGCGCCCAATCTCGAGAGCATCAACTTCGCCGGGGGTGAGCCGCTGCTGATCGAAGGCATGTTCGATTTTCTCGAACGGATGGTCGACACCGGGCGCGCTAAATCCCTCACCATCAGCTACAATACGAACGCGACGCTCCTGCCGGACCGGATCGCGCGGTTGTGGCCCGCGTTTCGCGCCATTCGTCTCACCGCCAGTGTCGACGGGGTCGATGCGATCAACGACTACATTCGCGCGCCCTCGAAATGGGCACGGGTCGACAGCAATCTGAGGTATTTCGATACCCACACCGAGACCCTGAACCTCTCGGGCGGCTTCACCACCAACTCGGCCATCCAGGTTCTGAACGTCTTTGCGCTTGAGCCCTTGCTCCATTACCTGCTCGGCACGCTCCGGAACAACGAATGCCCGAACCTCAGCATCGTCACCCACCCCGCCCATCTGGACACGCGCATCCTGCCGCCAAAGCTCAAGGCCCGGGCGGATTTGCGGCTCCGCGAGCTGATTGCAAAGCTTGAAAGCGGGTGGCCCGACAACCGCCACCGGCCCGATCTCATCGCCTCCGTCACGGCAATCCGGAACCACATGATGGGCAAGGATCGCAGCGAGTTGGTCCCTGAGTTCTTGCGCTGGATGGAGGTGATGGACAGCGCGCGGGGGCAATCGCTTGCGCGGACGGTGCCCGAGCTTGCCGAGCTGAAGGCAACCGCAGAGATGGCCGGGAGGCCCGACGCGACGCCGGCAGAGCCCGAGACCCGGACGCGCGCCGGCCTCCCCCGCCGGGCCGGCGGGGCCATTCCGGTCGGAGGCCTGTGAGAAGATGCACAAGCTCCGCGCCTCCGCCGCTCCGGCAAGTGTCGTTCAGGAGACCGCCGGAAGGCGCGTCTCACCGGCAGCCGCCCGTCGTCATTGCAGAGCCCGCAACCTTGGAGCACCGCGACCTTTTTGAGCACCCACGCCATTCGAAGCCACAAGGAGATTACCCCGCACATGCCTGCACATGATCTGACCCCACGGCGCTGCTGGGACGCCCTCTTGGAGGCGGTGACCGAGATCCTCGACGATCTTGGCGAGGAGCCCGGCGACATGACGCGACAGACGCAAATCAACGCGGATCTCGGCCTGTCCTCGGTCGAGGCGATACATCTGGCGATCACCCTGGAGAACCGCCTGCACATCGCGCTGCGGTTCGAGGATCTGGCGGTGCGGGACGGCGATTATGTCGATGATCTTGCCTTGGGCGAGATCCACGATTTCGTCCTCAAGAGCGCCGACATCGCGGTTGAGGCTGAATAGGAGGGGCGACCATGCACATTACGGTACTCGCTCTGGGCTCCCGTGGAGATGTGCAGCCGCTTCTGGCATTGTCGCTGGGGCTCAAGGCGCGGGGGTTCGCCGTGCGTTTCGCGGCGCCCCGCGATTTTCAGGACTGGGTCGAAGGACACGGGCTGGACTTTTTTCCGCTTACGGGCCGGGCCGCCAGCTTCTTCGGTGGCGCCGCCGGGGCGGCGATGCGCGACCGGCTGAGAGACGAGCAGGCGTTTCAGCGCTTCTTTCAGGACTATCTCGGCACGTTTCTCGACAAGCTCTTTGTTGCGTGCACGAAGGCCTGCGCGGGCACCGATGCGATCCTCTGCTGGTCCTGGACGCGGGCGGGGCCCTCGCTGGCGGAAGCTTTTGGCGTGCCCCTCTTCGTCGTGGGTGCAACCCCGGCGCTGCATCTGCCGACGAGCGTCTTTGCGAACCCGTTTCAGGATCGCCGGACGCTGGTCGGCGGGCCGGTCCATAACCGTCTGTCCTGGCGCAAGGCGCTTCCCTTCACCCGTATCGGTCAGCCCCAGGTGGATCGCTGGCGCAAGCAAAGCCTGGGCCTCGCCCCACTCGACTGGCGCACAGAGCTGCGCCGGCTGCGCAGGGCGCCGCATCTCTTCGGCTTCAGCCCCAGTGTCCTGCCGAAACCCTGGGATTGGGGGCGGCATGTGCATGTCACCGGGTACTGGTTTCTGGAAGACACCGCGATCTATACCCCGCCGCCCGATCTGGAGGCGTTCCTCAACGAAGGCGATCCCCCCGTCGCGATCGGCTTCAGCAGCCAGGTTGGCGGTGATGCCCGCAAGGTCACGCGCGCGGTCGTCGCGGGGCTGCGGGCCTCGGGTCGGCGCGGGATCCTGATTTCCGGCTGGGGCGGGCTGAAGGGGGTCGAGCTCACCGATGACATGTTCGTCATCGACAAGGTGCCCTACGGCTGGCTGCTTCCGCGGGTCGCGGGAATGGTCCACCAGGGCGGCGCGGGATCCGTGGCCATGGCGTTGCAGAGCGGCACGCCGAGCGTCGCCGTGGCGTTTGGCTATGACCAGAGGCTCTGGGGCGAGCGGATTGCGCATCTGCGGGCCGGTCCGGCCCCGTTGGCGGCGGCCACGCTGACCGCCGAGCAGGTTGCGCGGGCCATCGACGCAGTGGCGACCGACCCTGAGCTGAAGCGCGGTGCGCTGCGGGCCGCGGACCGGATCGCACGGGAAGACGGCGTGGGGACCGCCTGCGGGAGTCTCGAAACCGCCCTCGGCCAACCTGCGCGCGGCGCAACACGCAGATCGGCAAAACCCGATCAGCGCGCGACAGAGGACCTCGGCCTTGCGCTGGCGTCCGGGAACAGACAAGCGGAGGATCGCGCATGACCACGAAGATGCGGGTCATTTGCCTGGCTCCTGCCGCCTTCGGCATCGAATTGGCAGAGGCCGCGCTGCGCTGCGGGGCCACGGCGCTTCTGGACGCCGCCGTCGATGGAACGCGCAGTTGGACAGCCGCCGACGTGGCGCATCTGCGGGCGCGCGGCGGCGCGCTGGCGGTCCGGGCAACGCCGGATCAGCGCGATGTGCTCGGCGGGTTTGAGGGTCATCCCCATGACGTCGTGCTGACTGGCTGGCAGCATCGGCCGTCCTCTGCGCTCAGGGCTCTGATGACACCCGGCCGGAGCATCTGGCTGGAGATCGCGGATGCAGGCGATCTGGACCAGATCGACCCCTCGCTCGGCATCTCTGGCGTGCTGGGGCGCGGATCCGAATGCGGTGGGGTTTCAGGCCGCGAAAGCGCCTTCATCCTCGCCCAACGCCTCGCAACCGGGGCACATCCGTTCTGGATACAAGGAGCCATCGGCCCGGCGACTGCGGCCGCGAGCCGGCTTGCGGGGGCCGCTGGCGTCGTGCTCGACGATGCGTTGATCCATCTGGCGGAAACCGCCTTGCCCTCCGGCGTGATAGCGAAGCTGGCCTCCCTTGCCGGGACGGATACGGCGGTGATCGAAACCAGGGGATCGGGCGCGGTCCGTGTGGCATGCCGGGCCGATCTGGCCGGAGCGGAGGCCTTCCGCGCCGCTGCGGGGGGAGAGCCGCCCGCGAGGATGGGCTGGGGCGATCCGGATGACTGGGCGCTGCCGGTGGGTCAGGGCCTCGATACGCAGGCTCAGGTGGCGCGCCGCTGCGGGCGTCTCGGTCGTCTGGTGGCCGAGGTGCGGGAGACAGCGGCCGAGGCGCCCGAGAGGGCTTTGAACCGGCGCGCGCTGGCACCGGATGGCCCGCTCGCCGCGGCGCACGGCACCCGGCTTCCGCTTGTGCAGGGCCCGATGACGCGGGTCAGCGACGGGCCTGCTTTCGCGGCCCATGTGGCGGGCGCGGGCGGGTTGCCCATGCTCGCGCTGGCGATGATGGAAGGGGGCGATGCCGCCGCGGTACTGGCCTCGACGGCGGAACGGCTCGGCAGCCAACCCTGGGGTGTGGGGCTGTTGGGATATCTTTCCCCTGATGTCCTCGAGCCGCAGATCGCCGCGGTCGAGGCCACTCGGCCACCCTTCGCGCTGATCGCCGGCGGGCGTCCGGAACAGGCGCGCCGGTTGGAAAAACAGGGCATCACCACCTATCTGCACGCGCCGACGCCGACGCTGCTGCGGCAGTATCTCGAACAGGGCGCGCGGCATTTCGTCGTGGAAGGCGCGGAGTGTGGCGGCCATATCGGCCCGCTCGGCGGCTTTGCGCTCTGGGGGGCGGTGGTCGAGGTGCTGCGTTCGCTGCCCGAGGCGCTGAGGTCCGACGTGCATGTGCTCTTTGCCGGCGGCATCCATGACGCGCGCTCCGCCGCCATGATCGCGGCGATGGCGGTGCCGATCTTTCCTGCGCGGTTTGGTCTGCTGATGGGCAGCGCGTATCTGCTGACCGAGGACGCGACACGGAGCGGCGCCATCGGTCCGGCGTTTCAGGAGGCGGCGATTGCCTGCCGCTCGACCGCCGCGATCAAGACCGGGCCCGGACACGCCATCCGCTGCGCACCCACCGCATTTGTCGAGACATTCGAAGGCGAGCGCAGCCGGCTGAGCGCCGAGGGTGTGACGGGCGCCGCGTTGTCAGAGGCGCTGGAGCGAGTGGTCACGGGGCGCCTGCGCCTCGCCTCGAAAGGGATCATCCGCGAGGGCGCGGACCTTGTTGCCGCGCCGGCGGAAACGCAACGGCAGGAGGGGCTGTTCATGATGGGAGAAGCGGCCGCTCTGATGGGCAGGACCACCTCGATCGGCGACCTCCACTCAGCCGTGACCGAGGGCGCCATCGCGCAGTTGCAAGCCGCGACCGAAGCGAGAACAGCCCCCGCCCGCGCCGCGCCGCCCGAACCCGTCGCGATCATCGGGATCGGCTGTATCGTGCCCGGGGCCGAGGATGCCGATGGTCTGTGGCGGCTATTGCTGGATGGCCGCAGCACCATCACCGAAGTCCCGGACCGCCGCTGGGATTGGCGTCTGTTCTACCGGCCGGACCAGAGCCCCCCCGACCCCGACGGGATCCAGTCGAAATGGGGCGGCTTCATCGATCCTGTCGCCTTCGATCCGGTGAGCTACGGCATTCCGCCCCAGGTTCTGGGCTCGATCTGCCTGCCCCAGCTCTTGGCGCTGGAGGCGACGACGCGCGCCCTGAACGATGCGGGGCTGACCGGCACACGGCGGCTGGAGGCGCTACGGGCCCGCACCGCGGTTATCTTCGGGGTCGCAAGCGCGGGGGACGTCGAACAGATGTACAAGCTGCGCAGCGGGTTGCCGCTGGTGCTGGAGGCCGATGCGCAGGAACGCGCGCGCCTGCCCGAATGGACGGAAGAGACCTTTCCCGGCATCTTGCTGAATGTGGTCGCCGGCCGTGTGGCCAACCGGTTTGACTTCGGTGGCCCGAACTTCACCGTCGATGCGGCCTGCGCGTCCTCGCTTGCCTCTCTGGACATCGCGATCCGCGAGCTGCACTCGGGGCGGTCGGATCTGGCGCTTGCCGGGGCGGTCGAGGCCGAACTCTCGCCCCACGCCTATGTTGCGTTTTCGAATACTGGCGCCCTCTCTCCCACCGGGCAGGCCCGCGTGTTCGACGCCGCCGCCGATGGCATCGTGATCTCGGAAGGCGTGGTTGTCCTCGCGCTCAAGCGGCTCGGCGACGCCATCGCGGATGGTGATAGGGTCTATGCGACGATCAACGGCATCGGCGGCGCGAGCGACGGGCGGGGCCTTGGCCTCACGGCACCGAAAACCGCGGGCCAGGTGCGCGCGATTGATGGCGCGCACGGGATGGCCGGCACGAGCGTGGCCGACCTTGGTCTCTATGAGGCCCATGCCACCGGCACGAAGCTGGGCGATTCAACCGAGGTGGAGACCCTCGTCAAAGCGCTGTCACAGCACGGCAACGCGGCGCAGGGTGCGCCCGCGGGGACCCCGTGCATTGCCGGATCCGCCAAGTCGCTCCTGGGTCATACCCGCGCGGCGGCTGGTCTTGTCGGGGTCACCAAGGCCGCGCTCGCACTGCATCATCGCGTGCTGCCGCCGCATCCCGGGGTAGAGGCCCCGCTCAAGGGGCTCGATGATCCCAAGGGGCCCGCGGCATTGCTCCAAGTGGCACAGCCCTGGGTGCAACCGCAGGGAACGCCGGCGACCGCGGGGGTCAGCGCCTTCGGGTTCGGCGGCGTCAACTTCCATGCGGTCCTTCAGCAGCACGACGCCATGGCCCCCTTGGGCGCCGCGCGTTGGCCAGCGGAGGTGTTCACTGCTGCCGGTGCGGACGCAGGCGATCTGGTCAAGGCCCTGACGCGCCTGCGGACCGCCGCTGAACGGATGGACCCGCGGGCCGGACCAGCGGGCGAGCTGCGCACGCTCTCCCTGAGCTCCATTCTGGAAGCGCAGCAGCAGGGCCCGACGCCGGCCCGTGCCGCCATCACGGCGCGCAACGCGGGCGAGTTGCTGAGCCGCATCGATGGGGCTCTCGCGCGTCTTGCGGGGCGCGAAGACGGGCAAACCGTCGGGCTCACGCTGGCCCTGGCGCCGGCGGAGGGCGAACTGGCCGTCCTGTTTCCGGGGCAGGGCGCGCAATATCCCCAGATGGGGGCGGAGCTCGCCCTTTATGCGCGGGAGGTGCACGCCGCGCTGAGCGCGTGCCGCCAGCGGGCGGAGATCCTGCCGACCGCGGCCCACGATCCAGCCACGCGCGCGTCCCAAGCGGCGGCTTTGGCGGCGACCGAGATCGCGCAGCCCGCCCTTGCCGCGCTCAGCTGCGGGATGCTGGATTTCGCGCGGCGCCTGTGCCTCGCGCCTGCGCGCTACGCCGGGCACAGCTTTGGCGAGCTTGTCGCCCTTCACGCCGCCGGTGCGATGAGCCGCGATACGCTGGTCTCGCTGGCCGAGACGCGTGGCCGCCTCATGGCCGAGCTCGGGCCCAAGGATGGAACGATGGCGATGATCGGCCTCGCCGCTGACGAGCTGCGCAGCCGGCTCGGCGCGGATAGCGGCGTGGTGCTTGCCAACCTCAACGGGCCGAAGCAAACCGTCCTGTCGGGATCCCGGGCCGCGATCGAGGTGGCGTGCGAGCGCGTTCGCGATGCGGGGGTCGCGGTGCGGATGCTCCCGGTCTCGTCTGCCTTCCATTCCCCGCTCATGGCGCCGGTGCAGGAGCAATTTACGGCCGCATTGGCCGACGCCTCCATCCTGCCGCTCGGGGAGGTGGAGGTTCACGCAAATCTCGACGGTCGCGCCTATCCGACCGCGCCCGCCGAAATCGCCAACCGCCTTGCCGGGCATCTGGAGGCACCTGTGGATTTCATCGCGCAGGTGGAGACCATGTGGGCCGCGGGCGTCCGCAGCTTCATCGAGATCGGCCCGGGGCGGACGCTGACAGGGCTCGTCGGCCAGATCCTCGGCGACAGGCCGCACCATGCGCTGGCGACCGACGGTGGGCTGGAGGCATGGCTGCGCAGCTTCGGCGCACTCTGGGCGGAAGGCCGCGAGATTGACCTCACCGCGCTGTTCGAAGACCGGAATGTGCCGGTGCTGGCACTGGACGCAATTCCCGCGCCACCGGCTGATCCCGAGTGGCTGCTCGATGGCGGCCGGGTCTGGCGGGCCGGAACGCCGGGCCATATGGGCGCAAAGGAGTTTCGCACCGCCGACACCGCCGATCCGCCGCGCGACCGGCTGGCCGGATCTGACCGGGTATCCGCAGGAGACGCGGGCACGCCGCGCGACCTCGTCTATGCGGAGTACCAGGCAACGATGCGATTGTTTCTGGAGCAGCAGGAACGTGTGCTCTCCGGCATGCTCGGCGAGGACGGAGCAGCGTTCGGGCCAGATGAGACCGCCGCGACCCCGGCCGAGCCGCGCGCGGCCGAACCGCCACCGGGCACGGCACCGGATGAAAGCGCCGTCGCGGCCACCCCAGAGGACGCCGCGCCCGCGGTCCCGCAGGACCGGGAGGCTCTGGCCGACCATTGCATCCGCATCATCGCCGCGCGCACCGGCTATGCGGAGCGCACAATCGGCAGAGACCTCGATCTGGCGGCGGATCTGGGGGTCAATTCCCTGAAGCGGATCGAGATAATGGGCGATCTGATCGAGAGCTTCCCGGCGCATTTGACCGAAGCGTTGCAGGACAGCTCAGACGTCTTGGTCGGCGCGACGACCGTGGCGAGGCTCGCGGATGCCGTGTTCGACATCGTCTCATCTCCCGCCGCTGCTGCACCCCAGGCCGCACCCGCCACGGGCACGACCGCGCCAGATGAGCCCGCCCCCGACGGCCCGGCAAAATCGGACGCCGCCCCGCACGCCTGCCCTCGTTTCAGCGCCCGGGCCGAGGAGGTGCCGCTGCGCGCCGAGGCTGTCATTCCCCTCGACGGCCTTTGCATCGTGACGGAAGGTCCGCCCGACTTGACAGAGCGTGTCCGGTCCGAGCTGCTCCGGCAGGGGGTGCGTGTCTCGGTGATTTCCCGGGCGGATCTCAACGACCCCGAAGCGCTTGCGATCCGCGTTGCGGTGCTGCGGATGGTGAACGGAGCGATTGGCGCGGTGGTGGATCTTTTTGCGCTCGCGGAAGGTCCGCACGGCATGGATGGGACCGAATGGGCCGCCCCCAGCCCGGATGTGGCGGAGCCCTGTGCAACCCACCCGGCGCGGCGGCTGTTTCAACTGCTCCGGTTGTTGGAAGAGGAAATCGACGGTGAGGTGCCTTTCCGGATCGTTGCGGCCGCCCCTGCCTACCCCGATATGATGCGATCAGCGGTGGCTCGGCGCGCGCGCGGCGGCGGTCTGCATGGCCTGCTGTCCTCGGTCACGCGCGAACACCCGAAGATCATGGCGAAGGTGCTCGATCTTGATGTCAGCGAAGACGCGCAGCTTCTGGCCGGGACGATTGCGCTTGAAACGCTTGTCCCCGGCGGCGGGGACGAGGTCGCCTACTGCAATGGTCGCCGGTTCGCCTATACCGCGCGGGCAACGCCCTTGATCAGGAGCGGCGCGCCGACCGACTGGCGGATCCCCGCGAGTGGCGTCGTGCTGGCGACCGGCGGGGCGCGCGGGATCACCGCTGAAATCTGCGCCGAAGTAGCCGGGCCCGGCGTTCATTTCGCGCTGGTCGGCCGGGAACCCGCCCCGGACGGGACCGCGGAAGACCACCCCCGCGCCGCGGCGATCGCGCGTCTTGAACAGGCCGGTGCGGAGGTCTCCTACCACCAGGCCGATGTGCGCTCTCCGGACGCGCTCGGCGCGGTGATCGACAGGCTCTACGCGCGCCATGGTCGGATCGACGCGGTGCTGCACGGCGCAGGCGTCATCGAGGATCAGCGGTTTTGCAGCAAGGATCTGGCGTCCTTTGACCGTGTCTTTGCTACCAAGGTGGCGAGTACCGCGGTTTTGCGGGCGAAGCTGCGACCGGAGGCGCTGCGTTGGGTGGTGCTCTTCGGCTCCGTTTCGGGTCGGTTCGGCAATCGCGGCCAGTGTGACTATGCGGCGGCGAACGACGCCATGGCCCGCATCGGATCGGAAATGGTTCGCGCGTGGCCGGACGTGCGGGTGTTGAGCATCGACTGGGGCCCGTGGAGCGGGACGGGCATGGCCGGCGCGGGCGTTCAGGCCATGCTCCGGCGCGAGGGCATCCGCACGATCCCGCCAGAGGCCGGGCGCGCGTTTTTTGCGGACGAGATGACATGGGGCACCAAAGCCGACAGCGAGGTGGTCGCCGGGCAGGGGCCCTGGGCCAGCGAAACCGATGGCGGCTTGTCGCGGCTGCTGGCGCTCAGCGCGCGGATGTTGCGGCGCCATGGCCCGGCGGAAGAGGACGTGGCATGAGCCCTGCTGCGGTGTCGTCCACTGCTCTTGGAGTCAAAGGCGGAGCCACGCCCAAAACCCTCGTGCTGTTGTCGGCCCGCACCCGCGGCGAGCTCATCGCCAGACTGGACGCGACCATCGCCCGGTGGGCGCCAGCAGCCCCCCCCGAGCCCGGTCCGCATCCCGCCGCGCATCCGGAGCGCCTTGCGCTGGTCGCCGAGCCGGAGAAGATGCCTGCCGCGCTTGCGTCGGCCCGGCAGACCCTGACCACGCGGACCGCAGCGCGGATCGTGCACCGCAGCGCCGGGCTCTACTACGCCAGCGGCGCCGCGCCCGGGTCCATCGCCTTTCTCTTCTCCGGAGAGGGCGCGCAGAGGCCCGGGATGCTGGGCGAAGCCCGGACGCGCATCGCGGACCTCAACACATGGCTCGACGCGCTGGAGGCCACCTACGCCCGACACGGAGAGGCAGGCATCGCCGATCTGCTCCACGGCGCCGAAAGTGAGGACGCGCAGACACGCGAAAGCAGGGCCCGCAGGCTCTACGACATTGCCCACGGTGGGCAGCTCGGCACGATTGCCAATCTCGGCCTGTGCCAGATGCTGGGCCGGCTTGGCGTCCATCCCGACATGGTTGCGGGGCATAGCAACGGCGAGCACGCCGCGGCGCTTGTCGCGGGCGGTGATACGGCGTCGCGCAGCGCGGACATCTGCGCCTGGCTCAGGCGCGCCAGCCGGGCGGGGCAAGCGTTGCCGTTGCCTGAAACCGCCGAAGCGATGTTCGCCGTTGGGGGCGCGTCGCCCGACCTTGTCTCGGAGACGCTCCGCGCACATGGGTCGGGGGCCTTCATGGCGATGGAGAATTGCCCGCAACAATGTGTGATCGGCGGGCGCGAGACCGTCGTGCGGGGTGTGATCGCGGATCTGTCGCAGCGGCGCGCTGTCTGTAGCAGGCTGCCCTTCGCACGCGCCTATCACACGCCGCTCTTCGCGGAATGGCAGCGGGTCCTGACTGAGAGCTATGCGCATCTGCCGCTCAGACCCACGTCGATCCCGTTCATCTCATCCTTTCACGCCTCTGCCGTCGGGCCGCACCCCGACGCTATCCGCAAAGCGCTTGGCGCGCAGTGGACCGATACCGTCCGGTTCCGCGACACCGTGGCGCATATGTATGACAGGGGCGCGCGGACATTCATCGAGGTCGGGTGCGACGACAAGCTGACGGCGTTCGTTCAGGACACCCTGCGCGGACGCGTGCACATGGCAGGGGCGATGCTGTCGTCGAGGACCGGTGAGATGGCGCAGGTTCTGCGGCTGCTCGCGCTGTTGCACATTCAGGGCATCGCCCTGGCGTTCGAAGGCCTGGCGCAGGTGTTGGGCCGCGCGCCGGCAAGCCGGGTTGGACCGGGTGGCGGTGCGCGCTGTCCCGACACACGCAGACGCACGCAAGATGACGCACCGCAGATCGCGCGCGGCGGCCGAGCCGGTGGCCAGACGCTCGCGCGGCAACGGGCGCTGGTGGCGCGCGCGCGCCAGGCGCTGGCCAGCGGGCCAGTCCGCGAGGACGCGGCCGCCGCAAGCCGCCTCCCCGATCCGGCAGCGACCCAAGGCCGGCCCGCGCCCGGCCCCGACGACCGAGCCGCGACCGGTGATCTCGGCTGGCACCTGACCCGCGAGGGCGATCCTGCCATCCGCGACCATGCGATGGGCGGCCTGTCCGTGCTGGCCTTCTCCGCGAGCGTCGCACTGGCGGCGGAGGCGACGCAGCGCCCATGTGTGCAGGGCTTTCCAATCGTTCTGCGCGATTTGGAGGCGGTAAACTGGATCACGCTGGATGGCCACTCTCTGGATCTTCGTGCCTGCACCGCAGACCGCCCCGACGGCCAGCACGTCGCGCTGGCCGCGATGGGGATGCCGCCTGGATTTCGCGCCCGACGTGTCGCAGACCGCATGCCCCAGACGGCCCGGTCGGACGCCATCCCGGCCCTTGCAACCACCAGCACGCCCAGCTCATGGACTGCCGAGCGGTTCTATCGCGACTACGCCTTTCACGGCCCGGGCTACCGGCTTGTCGATGAGATCACCGCCATCGGCGCAGATGGCTGCGATGCGCTGTTGCGGCTGCGCGCGTCCCCGGCCCGCGCGACCGATCAGAGCGCCGCATTCGCGCGGATCGATCCCATGATGCTCGACGCCGCCGGCCAGTTGGTCGCCCTTTGGATGTTGGGGCAGGGGGGGCGATCCCCGTCGACCGGCTTCTTTCCGGTGAGTGCGCGCGAGGTCAGGATTTTCCGCGCCATGCCCCCTGCCGGGTCGGTGGTCGACTGTCGCGTCCGCCTGCGCGGCATCCCCGGCTTCGGATCGGAAGCGAATGCGGTTTTTCTGCAGGGCGGGCGGCCCATCGCCTGCATCACGGCGCTTCGTCAGCGCGAAGTGCCCCTGCCGCCGGTGCTGGCGAACTGGATATTCGGCGAGGGGGTCGACCGGTTCACCAAACCCGCGGATGGCGCCGAATTGGTGCTGGATCTGGATACCTGGCGCGACGCCTTCGCAGCGCAGGGCGGCATCTGGTCGCGCGTGATCGCCCACAGGATCCTCGGGCCGGACGCTCTGAGCCGATGGCTTGCAGCGCCCGACATTGATGCCCTCTTGGCGCAGATCGCGCAGCGCGAATGGCGCGCGGGGGCGCCGCCGGACGCAGTGCCGATGCTCCGCTGGGAAGGCGGGACGCTCATCGTCGGCCCGCAGGTCAGGGCAACCGCATGACGGAGCAGTCTGACGCCCGGATCCTGCTGTTATCGGCCCCGGATCGCGAGACCCTGCTCAGGCGGCTCTCCGCGGCGCGGTCTGCCCCGACACCTCCGGCCCGCGAGGACGAGCCGGTCCGGCTTGCGCTGCTGTGCCGCGACGGCGATCACGCCAGCCAGATCGACAGGGCCGAGGCACGGCTCGCCCGCAGCGATCCCGCCACGGAGGCAACCGCGCGATTTGCGCTCGCGGGGTCAGTCTTTTTTGCAGACAATTCGGCGGGCGCCGATGCGCCGGCCACGGCACTCCTCTTTCCCGGGTTCGGAGCGCACAATCCCCGCCTGATGGCGGAGTTGCGGCGCGACTTCCCGGCCGCCGACACGTGGCTTGGAGGGCTGCAACAGGCCCGCCGGCGCGCGCTTCTGGCCAATCCCCTGCTGGTGCCGCAGTCGAGCGAGCGCGGTGGGACAAGCGCAGACGATGGGCGCGGCGCGGGTCTCGATCAGGAGATCGAGGCGGTTATCGCCGCAAGCCTTTGCCTGTGGGAGGTGCTGCACGATCTCTGTCCCGACCTGCCGGCGAATGCCCTCGTCGGCCACAGCTATGGCGAGCTGTCGATGCTTCCCGCCGCCGGGATTGTCGCGTCAGCCGACGCGGCGCTGGACATTGGCGATCAGCTCATCTCGCGCGTCAGGCGCATGGCGGGGGCGGGCGACGTGGCCCTCGCAAAGACCAGCATGCTGGCCGTCACCGCGGCAGGGCGGGACGCCCTTGGTGATGCGATCACCGGCGCCGGCGCGGTCAGCATCGCCCTCGACAATTGCCCGCAACAAACCGTTCTTTGCGGGCCTGCCGATCACATGGCCGAGATAGAGCAACGCCTGCGGCGCGCGGGGCACGTCAGTTTCAGGCTGGAGGGACTGCCCATCGCCGTGCACACCGCCGGGTTTCCGTTGCCAGACGCCGAACTTGCAGAGATCTACGCATCGGTCGATGTGCAGCCCCCGCGCATTCCGGCCTATTCGTGCTGCAGCGCCGCGCCATTCGTGGATGACCCGGCGGCGATCCGGTCTTTGCTTGCGGCGCAGTGGTCCCGGCCCATGCGGTTTCGCGAGACGATCGAGCGGCTCCATGAGGATGGGGTCCACCGCTTCATCGAAGTGGGCCCGGGCGGCAATCTGACCGGCTTTGTCCGCGATATCCTGCGGGGAAAAAAAGCGACGGCCCTGGCGGCCAACACCGCGGCGCGCCCTGCGCGGGATGGCGTTTTGGGGCTGATCGGACGCCTGTTCGTGGAGGGGCATCCCGTCCGCGTCCCCCCGGCCTTCGAAGCGGGGGGAACGACCGCGCAGTCGCGCGTCACGGAGCCCGCGAGCAAGGACCCCGCGCCCGCAGAGGGGGAGATGCAGGCCCTCGTGACCGGGCTGGTCATGGATTTGCTCGGCGACGAGGCGGAGGAGATCGACCCCGAGGTCGGCTTCTTCGATCTTGGGCTGGGCTCTCTCGATGTGGTCGAGCTCACGGATCGGCTGAGCACGCGGCTCGGGCGGCAGTTGCCGCAGACGGTGGCTTTCGATCATCCGACCGTGCGGCGGCTGTCAGCCTTCCTCACCCGTCAGACTGACCCAAGCGCAGGCTCATCCGCGCGCATCGCGGCCCCGCGGGCCCGCACGGCCGCCACGGGCGACATCGCCATTATCGGCATCGGCTGCCGGGTGCCCTCCGCGTCCGATGCCGAGGCGGAGGGCGCGGAGGGGCCGGAGGCCCTTTGGAAGACCCTGCAGGACGGCGCGGACGTGGTCGGTTCGGTGCCGGAGGACCGCTGGACAGCTGCCAGCCTGCGCGCGGCCGGCATCGAGACCGCCAGTCAGGCGATCGAACACGGGGCGTTCCTGCGCGACATCGCAGGGTTTGATCCGGCCTTTTTCGGCATCTCGCCGCGCGAGGCACGCACCCTCGACCCGCAGCAGCGGCTGCTGCTGGAGGTTGCCCAAGCCGCCTTTGAAGATGCCTGCCTGCCCGTTGCCGAACTGCCCCAGAGCCGGACCGGCGTCTATGTCGGCATCTCGACCAACGACTACGCCCAACGGCTGACGATGCGCGAGCGGCTGGAGATCGGGGGCTATCTGGGGTCGGGCAACACGCCCAGTACCGCCGCCGGGCGGCTTTCCTTCGTGTTCGGTCTGTCCGGCCCCTGTCTTGCCCTCGACACGGCGTGTTCGTCCTCGCTCGTGGCGGTGCATCTGGCGGTGCGGGCCTTGCGGGCGGGTGAGGCCGATGTCGCACTGGCCGGCGGCGTCAACCTGATCATCTCGCCCGAGACCAGCTTGCTGCTGGCGCGCGCCGGGGCTCTCTCTCCACGCGGGCGGTGCCGCAGCTTCGATGCCGGTGCGGATGGGTATGTCCGAGGCGAAGGCTGCGCGCTTGTCGCGTTGAAACGGCTGGAGGACGCGGTGGCCGACGGGGACCACATCCGCGCGGTGATCAAGGGCAGCGCGATCAATCACGACGGCCGGACGAGCGGACTGACGGTGCCGAACGGGCCGGCGCAGCAGGCCCTGTTGCGCGCCGCGCTCGACGATGCTGGCATGGTGCCCGACCAGATCGGATGTATCGAGGCGCATGGCACCGGGACAGCTCTGGGCGATCCGATCGAAGTGGGCGCTCTGGGCGCGGTGTTCGCCGGGCGGGCGTCGGCCTTGGGCAAGGTGACGTTGGGCTCGGTAAAGAGCAATCTCGGCCATCTGGAGGCCGCTGCGGGCGTGGTCGGCTTGATCAAGGCCGTGCTGCAGACCGAGCGGCGACGGATCGTCGCGAGCTTGCATATGGAGACGCCAAACCCGCGGATCGCGTGGGACAGCATGGCGCTCGACGTGGCCCGGGAGGGCAAGGATTGGCCCGAGGACATGCCCGAGGCAACCGGCATCAGCTCCTTTGGTATCAGCGGCACCAACGCCCATGTGATCATCGCCCCCGCGCCGCCGGTCGCGGAGAATATGCGGAGGCCCGCGCCGTCTCTCGCGGGCGAGGCGGAGAGCACGTCCACGGCTGATGCCGCAGCGGCGCGGCCCGTGCCTCTCGTGCTGTCTGCCCACTCCCCGACGGCGCTGACGCGGCTTCGGAACCGGATGATGGCGCAGCTCGCCGACGGGGCCGCGAAAGCGGAGTTCCGGGACATCTGCATCGCGTCGCATCTGGGGCGAGACGCGCTATCCCACCGCTTGGCCATCGTCGCCGAGGATCGCGGTACAGCGCGGGCCGCGCTTGAGAGAGCAGTGCCCGCCCGCGCGCGGGGGCGCCCCCGGCTCGCGTTTCTCTACAGCGGCCAGGGCTCCCAGATGTCCGGCATGGGACAGGGCCTTTATGCCGCGGAGCCGGTTTTCCGCGCGGCGGTCGATGCCTGTGCCGCACGGCTCGACCCGTTGCTCGGCCGCCCCCTCACCGATGTGATGTTCGGCATATCGGACCTGCTTCACCAGACCCGCTACACGCAACCGGCGATCTTTACACTTCAAGTTGCGCTCGACGATCTGCTGCGGGCCCGGGGGATCACGCCGGACGCCGTTCTGGGCCATTCGGTCGGGGAGATCGCGGCGGCGCACCGGGCCGGATGCCTCTCGCTGGAGGATGCCGCCGGGCTGGCCGAGGCGCGCGGGCGCCTGATGCAGAGCGTCGCGGAAGACGGCGCGATGCTGGCGGTCGCGCTCGATGAGGGCGCGCTGAGCACCTTGCTCGCCACCCACCGGATCGAGCTTTCCATTGCGGCGGTGAACGCGCCCGCATCCACCGTCCTGTCGGGCAGAACGGAGGAAATCATACGCGCCGAGCGGGCGCTGAAAGCCGCCGGGCACCATGTCTCCCGGTTGCGTGTCTCGCATGCCTTCCACTCGGAGCTGATGGAGCCGATCCTGCCGGATCTCGCCCGCTTTGCTGCGGGTCTTGCGCAGTCCCCGCCCCGGATGACGATGGTCAGCAGCCTGACCGGAGCGCCCCTCGAAACCGCCCCTGACGCGGATTACTGGGCCGCTCAGCTGCGTGGTGCGGTCCGGTTCGCGCAAAGCCTCGACGCGCTGCGCGCCACGGGAGTGGACACGTTCCTGGAACTTGGCGGGCGCCCGGTGCTCTCCGGCCTGGTGGGCGACACCTCCGTTGCAGGGGCCGGCCCGGCGGATGCCGCCGACCGCAACAACGAGGAGGCGCTCTGTTGCCTCGCGCCCGCCCGACCGGACCCGGTGGCCTTTGCCGAGGCGCTGGCGGGCCTCCATGTCCGCGGCGTGAACGTGGACTGGACAGAGACCTTGGGCACCGACCGCTGGCGCCGCGTTGCTCTGCCGCCGACCCCCTTCGACCGTCGCCGCTACTGGATCGACGCGGACATCGCGCCCGGAGCGCAGGGCATCCCGCCGCCGAAATCGGACGCGACCGCCCCCCCGCAAACCGAGCCAGAGGCCCCCGAGGCTGCGGGCAGCACCCCGCGGATCATCGCCACGCTGCGGGCGCTCCCCGACGACGCATCGCCCGCCGATATGGCGCTCCACGAATTGCGCCGCTCCTTTGCGAGCGTCCTTGGCGGCCCCTTGCCTGCGGGTTTTGATGCCAGCGATCCGTTGACCGGCGCAGGGTTGGATTCCCTGATGGCCCTCGGGCTGCGGCGCGAATTGCACACGGACTTCGGGATTGACGTTCCCTTGGTCCGGCTGGTCGATCGCGAAACCCTCGCGTCGCTTTGTGCAAAGGTGCTGGCGCGGCTCGAACAGGAGCGCTCCGGCACGGCGGCGCCGTCGCCAGTGCCGGTGTCGGAGGATAAAGCGCTGGCGCTGTCACACGGCCAGCGCGCGCTCTGGATGCTATGGCGGATGGCCCCCAATTCGACCGCTTATACGATCTCGCTGCCCCTCGACGTGCCCGCGCCCGCGCGCGCGGCGGACTGGCAACGCGCCGCGGACGCGCTTGTGGCCGCGCATCCGATGCTCCGGGCGACGATCCGCGACACCGCGCGCGGTCCCGCGCTCCGGGTCTTGCCCGCCGGCCCCGCCGGCTGGGACGCGGTGGATGCGCGCGGTCTGAGTGCGGATCGTCTCAAGCAGCGGCTGCAACGGGCCCATGACGCGCCGTTCGATCTCGCTTCGGGGCCGGTCTGCCGGTTTCACTGGTTTGCCCTCGATGATGGCGCGGCGCGGTTGCTGGTGAGCATTCACCATGCCTTTGCCGATGGCTGGTCGCTGGAGATCATCCGGCGCCAACTCCTGCATCTCGTTGACGGCGGGCAGATCGCGCTCGACGCAGGGCACACAGAGGCGATGCGACGGGCCAAGGCGCAGCTGACGGGCGACGAGGGCGCGCGGCGGCTGGGCTACTGGCGCGACCGGCTCGCCGCGCCTCTTCCGGTTCTGGCCCTGCCGACCGACCTGCCACGACCAAAGGTGAAATCCTTTCGCGGGCGCGGCACGGCGCTGTCCTTCACTGCGGCGACCTCCGATCGCGTGCACACCCTTGCGAGGGCGCTCGGCGCCACCCCCTACACGGTCTGCCTTGCCTGCACGCTCGCCTTCCTGCACCGCTACACCGGACAGACCGATCTGGTGATCGGCAGCCCGCAATCCGGGCGCGATGACGCCGCAATGGCGGAGGCCGTCGGTTACTTCGTCAATCCGATCGCGATCCGCAGCCTGCTCGCCGAGGGAGAGACATTTCGCGATCTTGCGGCTCGGGTCCGTGGTGCGGTGCTGGAGGCGCTCGATCATGACTACCCCCTGGCTTTGCTGGTGGAGACCCTCCGGATTGCGCGCGATCCCGGGCGCTCGCCGCTGTTCGACGCGAGTTTCAATTTCGTGTCCGGCGGCGCCGAGGCGGACTTCGGGAGGCGCGGACCGGCGCAAGGGGATGGCAAATTCGATCTGACCGTCACCCTCGTTGACGGCGCGCAGATCAACGGATGGCTCGGGCTCGATGCCGCGCTCTTCACGGCCGAGGGGGCGGACCGGATGGCGCGCGTCTTCGAAGCCTTCGCGGCGCAGCTTCTGGCGGCCCCCGAGCGGCCCCTGGCGCAGATCGGGAGCGCCGAGACCGGTGCGCCGGCCCTTCAGGGGGGCGCGCTGCCAGAAGGCTGGGCCACGCCCGTGGTTGACCGGCTCGAACAGCTGAGCCTCGCGACACCGGACGTCGCGGCCATCGCCGCCGAGGATGCCCGGCTCTCCTACGGGGCCTTGTGGGAGAGGGTCCTGGCGGGGGCAAAGCAACTCCAGCGGGCCGGCGCCGAGCCCGGAGCCGTGGTCGCGGTGACCGCGCGCCGCGAGGCGGCCTTCGTGATCGGGGTCCTCGCCTGTCACCGGGCGGGCGCAACTCCGGCGCTCATCGATCCCGATTGGCCCGATGCCGTGACGCAGGCCGCCATCGCAACATCAGGCGCCGCTCTGTGCCTCGACCGGGGCAGGCTGAGCCCCGTCGCCGCCTCCTCTGCTGCTCCCCGCCCGCCGAAGCGACCCGCCGCCGCCTACATCGCCTTCACCTCGGGCACGACAGGGCGGCCCAAAGGCGTGATCGTGCCGCAGACGGCGCTGTCGGCCTATCTCACCAGCATTGTCGAGGACCTCGCGTTTGCCCCGGGCGCGACCTTCGCTCATTGCTCGGCCCCGGCGGCGGATCTGGGGATGACGATGCTCTTCGGCGCCTTCGCGGCAGGCGGCACGCTGCATATCCTGCCCAAACCTGTTTGCCTCGATCCCGCCTTATTCAAGGCCGCGATGCACGACGCCGCCATTGACTATCTCAAGATCACCCCGTCGCATTTCGCAGCGCTCACGGAAGGCGGCATTGTCCTCCCGCGAAGGGCGCTGATCCTGGGGGGCGAACCCGCGCGCGCTGACTGGGTGGCGCGCCTCTCGGCCAGTGATCCGCGTGTTCAGATCTACAACCACTACGGACCGACCGAAACGACCATCGGCGTGATGACCGGTCAGTTTCAGGCCCCGCCCGACAGCGAGGGCAAAAACAGGTGTCTGCAAGACAGCCTCCCCCTTGAGCGTGTGACCATGGGAAGCGCGGTGCATCTTGTGGACGCGGCTGGCCGAGACGTCTTGCCGGGCGCGGTCGGGGAACTTGCCGTGTCGGGGATCGCGCTGGCCGAGGGCTATCTGGAGGATGGCACAGGCGATCAGGGCGGTTTTCTGCGCCGTGGCGGCCAGCGGCTCTACCGCACGGGCGATCTCGCGCGCCAGTTGCCGGACGGACGGGTGACGGTGCTTGGCCGCAAGGACCGGCAGATCAAGCTGCGCGGTCACCGCGTGGACCTCACGCAGATCGAAGCTGCGCTGACGGTTGTTGACAACACGCGGCAGGCCCATGTGCTGGCCACGGCGGCCGGGCTTGTCGCCTTCGTTCCCCGGGGGGAGACGCGCGACACGCCAAGGCCAGCGCGCGCGGGCAGCGCGGCAGAGGCCCGGCGACTGCGCGCGCGCATGGCCGAAATTCTGCCCGCCCCCAGCGTTCCGAACCGGATCGTCCTGCTGGACCGGCTCCCGCTGACCGAGAACGGCAAGCGCGATGAAGCTGCCCTGCGCAAGCTGCTGGACACCGAGCCTCGCGTCGCCCGCGTCGCGGACAGGCCGAGTGCACCTCAGGGCGCCGCCGAGCAGGGGCTGGCCACGATCTGGGCAGAGCTGCTCTCGCATCCCGGCCCGCCGCGCGATGCGAGTTTCTTTGATCTGGGCGGGCATTCCCTGCTCGCGGTGCGCATGATCGCGATGATTGCCGATCGCTGGGGGGTGGACCTTCCGGTGACGACGGTCCTGTCCAACCCGACGATCCAGTCGCTCGCGCCACAGATCCGGATGGCCGGGCAACGACACCCCCTGATCGTGCCGCTTTCGGACGGCGGGGTCGGCGCCCCCGTCTTTCTCGTACCGGGCGCAGGAGGGAGCCCGGTCTACCTGCGGGCACTGGCCCAGACGCTGGACGGGAACAGACCAGCCTGGGGTCTGCGCGGGTTCGGACATGCTCCCACGGAGAAGATCCCGGCCACGGTCGATGAGACCGCGGATTGCTACCTGTCGGAGGTTCTGGAGGCAACCAAGGGCTCGGCCTGTCACCTTGTGGGCCATTCCTTCGGGGCCTTCGTCGCTTTCGAGCTGGCAAAGCGGCTCACCGCGCGCGGGGGGCGCGTTGCCAGCCTGACCATTCTCGACAACCCGGCCCCCGCCCGCGCACCAGGCAACGCGCCGAAGGACGATATCGAGTGGGTGCGCCACATTGGTCTCAGGATCGGCAAGCTGACCGGCCAGACGCTGGATCTGCGGCCGCGCGGGGTGGTGGGCTCCTACGCCGAGGCTGTCGATCAACTCGCAAGCCGGCTGACGCAGGCCGGGGTTCTGCCCGCCGATCTGACGCCGGAGCAATTTGGCCGGTTCATCGCCGTCTACCGATCCAACGCGGAGGCCGCGACGCGCTATCGGCCCGCCGCACTCGCGCCCCCGGTGCCGGTGCATGTCGTCCGGGCGCGGCACCTTGATGCGGACCTCGGCCAGCCCACGGACCCGGACGGCACGCCCACCCTTGGATGGGAGGCGTTTGTCGCCCGCACCCCGACGGCCTCCGCCGTTCCGGGTACCCATCTATCCATGTTCCTTCCCCCGCAGGTATCGACGCTGGCGCAGACGCTCTCCGGCTGGCTCGACCGCGCGGACCACCGAACCCAAGCGGAGCCCGTATCATGAGCAAGACGCCATCCTCACCGCAGCGCGCGCCCGGCAAGGGGGAGCCGTCCCGCCTTGCGCGGATCGGGCAGGCCGTGATCGAGGCCGGGCCGCTGATCCTCTTTCTCGCGGTGGAGCGTTTCGCCGGTGTGCGCCTTGCCATAGCGGCCGCGATTTTTGCGGTGGTCCTTGGCTTTCTCTACCGGCGTTGGATGGGCATCGCCAACACCCGCCTCGGGCTGTTGGCCGCCGGCCTCACGGTCGTCTTCGGCGCCATCGACCTGCTTTCCGATACCCCGTTCATGCTCCAATACGAGGGGGTGATCTCGAACTTCGTGGTCGGCATCGTGTTCTTCTGGAGCACCCGGGGCAAGACCCCGCTCATCGAGGAACTCGCGGTGCGCCACGGGGGGATCTCGACCGAAGACCGCCCCGATCTGCACCGCTTTTTTGACTATCTCAGCCTCACCTGGGCCGTGTATTTTCTGGTCAAGGCGGCGCTTTACTTCTGGATCAGCTTGCGGATGCCGCTGGAGGACGCGCTGCAATGGCGGGCCATCTGGGGGACGCTCTCGCTCGCGGCGATGGCGCTGGCGACCGGCGTGCTGAGCCGGCCGGCGTTTCGCGCCCTACGCCGCCGCGGGTTGCTGGAGGCCCCGAAGCGCTCCGCGAAATCCTCCGATACCGACAGCGGCGCGCCAGACCGCAAGGAGCCCCGGTCATGACCTCTTTGGAGCCCTCGGTCGCCGCGCGCCCCGCGGATCCAGCACTGGAATGGCAGTGGCGGTATCGCTGGTCCATCGCGATCTACAGCGGGCCCGCGCTCACGCAACTGGCGCCCATCGATCCGCGGGGGCGCCCGACCCTGACACCGCGTCATGTGACGGATCGGCGCGCGGCTGCAGTGGCCGATCCCTTCGTGATCCGGACGGGCGAAAGCTACCTGATGTTCTTCGAGGTCCTCGATGCCCTCTCGGGGCGCGGCGTGATTGCGCACGCAACCAGCGAGGATGGTCAGGGCTGGCGCTACGAAGGTGTCGTTCTCGAGGACAGCATCCATCTGTCCTACCCCCAGGTCTTTTATTGGCAGGGGGCGCATTACATGATCCCGGAAACACGGCAGGCGGCTGAAGTGCGGCTCTATCGCGCCGACCGGTTTCCGGGCGGCTGGCGTCAGGTGGGCACGCTTTTGAAGGGCAGTTACGCCGATGCGACGCTGCATGCGGCGGGCGGCCTCTTCTGGCTCTTTGCTCAGCGTGGTCTGGATGAGATGCGGCTCTTTTTCGCAGAGGCGCCGACCGGGCCATGGACAGAACACCCCGCCAGCCCGCTCTGGGCAGGCAACCGCCGTGCCAGTCGCCCCGGCGGGCGGCTCATCGAGGTCGGCGGCCGCACGCTCCGCCCGGCACAGGACGGGTGGCCGACCTACGGCACTGCGGTGCGCCTCTTCGAGATCAAGCATCTCGACAGGGCGCGATACGAGGAGACAGAGCTTGCCGAAAGTCCGATCCTGACGGCGTCGAAATCGGGTTGGAACGCCCTCGGGATGCACCACATCGAGCTGATACGCGCGGACGCCGCCGGCTGGCTGGTGGCGGTCGACGGCGCCACCGTCGGGCCCATCGCACCGGCGGCGCGGCAGGCCGCCCAACAGCGCCTGGAGTGACCGGGATGTTCCAAAGACCAGATGCCGAGACCGGCGAGATGCCTCCGGATCACACGAAGGACGCGGTGCGTAGCGCCCCGATCTGCCTCGTCAGCGAGATGTATCCCCCCACGCTTGGCGGCGTTGCGGGGGCCGCACGTCGGTTGGCGCGCCTGCTGCACAGCCTCGGCCACTCGGTCCATGTGGTCACGACCATCGACAGATCCGAGAGCCCGGAAGGCGGCGTCGAGAGCCGGGACGAGGACGGGGTGTGGGTCCACCGCGTCAGCCAGAAGCGCCCCAGCAACAGCACAAAGTTCCTGCTGCGCGATGCGATCTTGCAACTGGACGATCGGGTCGGATTCCAGCTCTTTCAGGGGTTCTTTCTCCCAGCGGCCCATCCTTGCCTGCTGGCGGTCGAGGCCAGCGGGATCTGGCGTCCGGTGATTGCCAGCATCCGCGGCAACGATGTCATCACATTGAAGGACCACCCCTTTCACCGGACAACGATCCTTCACAGTCTCGAACATGCCGATTGGATCACGTCCGTGAATGCCGCCTATCTCGACCTGGTGGCCGAGGATGTGGAGGTGAGCGGCCGCAGCAGCGTCATCCGCAACGGCGTCATGCCGGTGCCAGCGGGGGCGCCGATGTGGCGCCTCGACCAAAGCAATCGCGGGCGGGTCGGGCTGGTTGGTGAGCTGCGAAAGGTGAAGGACATTCCGCTGCTGGTGCGCGGCTACAACGGCGTGCCCGCTTCCCTCAGGAGCGGTCTGCTGCTCGCCGGTTTCTTCACCGACCCCGAAGAGGAGCGGTGGGCCGAGACCTTGGTCCAGGAGTTCGGACTTGGCGGCGAGGTAACACTCACCGGACCATTCGCGCACGGGGAGGTATTCGACCATCTGCGCAGGATGCACGTCTACGTTCAATGCTCCGCCTTCGAGGGGCTGCCGAACGCGCTGCTCGAAGCGGCCAGCCTTGGCGTGCCGCTGGTCGCAACCGCGGTGGGCGGCATGGCCGAGGTGCTCGACCACGAGGTGTCGGGCCTGCTTGTGCCACACGGCGACCCGGCCGCTCTTGCCGGCGCATTGGCCCGAATTCTCGGCGATGACGGGTTGGCCGCGGCGTTGTCCCAAGGCGCGCGCGCACTGGCCGCAGAGCTCAGCCCCGAGGCGGAACGCGCCGACTGGTCCGCGCTCTATGACCGGCTGCTGGGGCAAAGCGCGGAAAGCGTGCAGCCCGCCGGGTCATTCTGATCCCGCGATGATAGCATCGGAGAGCATCTCTCTCGCGCGCGCATCCGAAATCAACGCCGGTAGGAAGGCCTCCGGATCATTGTCCCGGAGCGCCGCGAACACAGCGGTCAAGAACGTGGCAAAAGCGTCCGCCCCAGGCACGTCGACGGCCACCTCGGTATTGGCCACTCGGGCCCTGATCGCGGCGGCGGCGGTCGGATCGGTGGTGAAGAGACGCTCGACATCGAGACACACGTCCGGCCCCAGCAGCGTCGCACGGTTCACGTAGCCGGTCAGCGTGCCGAAATGCCCCGCGACTGTCCTCCCCCCGCAATAGCGCGCCGTGATGCTGAACCCGTGATCGCCCGCGAGCCCCATCGCGCAGACGCTCTGCGGTTCGGCATCGAAAAACACCCGGCCCAGTGACATTGCGTAGGGCCCGAGGTCCTGCAACATCCCGCCGCCCAGTGCCGGATCGTGGCGAAAGTTGGAGCCGGGCAATGCCGGAAAGCTGAACGCTGCGACGACATGCCGAGGGGTGCTGCCCGCATCCGCGAAAACGCGGCGGATCGCGGCAATCTGGGGATGATGCGCGTAGACGGTGGCCTCGGCCAGCAACACCCCGCGCTCCTGTGCGAGGGCTGCAAGGGAGCGCGCGTCTGACAATCGGAGCGTCGCCGGTTTGTCGAGAACAACGTGCTTGCCCATCGACAAGGCAAGCTCCGCAAGCGGCAGATGCGTGCTGTTCACCGTCGAGATCCAGACAAGCGGCGCCGTGGTTTGCTCCAGCGCCTGTTCGTAGTCCGGGAAGGTCCGGCCCGACATGCCGCCGGGCCGTATCACGTCGCCGGCCGCGCTTCGGGAGGCGATGTCAACCTGAGTGACGCCGGTCTCTGCGAGAGCGGGCAGGATCCGCCGCCGCGCGATCTGTGAGTAGGCAAGAAGAAGCACGCCGGGTCGTGGCATCGGTCACCTCGCAACGTCTGGATGCTTTGGAACAGTGGACATCGGGACCACGGCGGTCAACGTCTAGTTCCGTATCGGGCCGGGCGTGTGCCCGACCCCGGCGAGCGGCGCGCAACGCTTTCAAAATGCACCGGATTCGGGTACCTTTCGCGGGACCGGGTAGGGGACGCGCGCATGACACAAGCTGAGGCGACAGGCAGGACCGAGGCGCTGCTGACGCTCGCGGCCATCGCCTATGTCGATGATAGCTCGCAGGACGCGGGCAAGATTGGCGAAGCGATCGAAGCGGAACTGCAAAAGTTGCCTGCCGCGATCAGCGAGGACTGGTCGCTTGCCTTTGGCCCCGTTATTTTCCCGGACACCGACAGTTTGCTCTTCGTGGCGGAAAACGCCGCGACTCAGGAACTCGCCGTGGTGCTGCGCGGAACCGCACCGGACGACAAGAGCAGAGCGGTGGATTACCCGGCGAAACAGATCGACTGCACCTATTGCGGCATGGACGGGGCCAAGGTGTCTGCCGGGTATATGTGGGCGATGACCGGCATGGTGGGCGTAGAGAGCCGCGGGCAGTCTCTGGGCGATTTCCTCAAGGCGCGGGCCGACGGGTCCAACGCGCTGCGCATCTACGTCACAGGCCACAGTCAGGGCGCCGGGGTGGCCCCGTTGCTGCTTGCATGGATCATTGATCAGAGCGCCCAGTGGTCCCCGTCGACGCCGCCATCGATCCAGTGCCAGGCCTTCGCGCCGCTCAGCACCGGAAACCCCGCCTTTGCCACTTGGATCGCCCAGCACGCCGACTGCATCCTTTTCATCAATCCTCTGGACATCATTCCATTCATGTACGCGGATATTCAAAAGGCGATCGATGATGGCATTCCGACGACAATCCCGGCCAATGATCGGAAGATGTTCGAGACGATAAAAGAGGCCGCGGACGCGGCCGGGCAATGGGAGCAAGTCCCCAACACGGTCACTCTGGAAAGCAGGGCCCTGCCGTCCTCGATGAGCTTCGAGAATCAGAAAGACGGCCAGCACAACGTCAACAGCTACCTTGTCCTCATGGGGTATCCGCAAACGGATGTGGGCGCGCCATCGCCCTTTGCATCCTGAGGGCCCAATTGCCCGTTCCAACCCTGACCGCCTGCACAGAGGTGCCCCACATCGCCCGTCACATGGCTACTGCAGAATGAAGATCTATGAGCTGCCCCGTGGATCCGGATAGCAGATGCAGTGCGATAGAGCGGGCGCTTGGTCGGCTTTTGCCGAAGGGCGCGGCAATGACCTGTGGCCCGGTGCTGGATGCCACGCAGAGCCTGTTTCCCGGCGAGGGCGCCCAGATCGTCCGGGCAGTTGAAAAACGGCGGCGCGAGTTCTCGACGGGTCGGCTCTACGCGCGGTCGGCGCTGGCCAAATTGGGCTACCCACCGGTCGCTCTTGTGAGCCATGAAAGCAGGCGGCCATGCTGGCCAGAGGGCGCCATCGGCAGCATCACCCATGCCGACGATTTTTGCGCCGTGATGGTGGCATCTCGGAGCAAGGTGATGGCCCTGGGTCTGGATATCGAGCGCATCAAAGACGTGTCCGACTCCCTCTTGCCGCAACTGTCCGAACCGGACGAGCAGGAAGACTTGCTGCGGCATCTGGACCCGGACCTCCTCCCCGCTTTGACGTTTTCTGCGCGCGAGGCGATCTTCAAGGCCTATAACCCTGTCACGGAATATCCCTTGAGCTTCAAGGACGTGAGGCTCTCCGTGGAGGGGGGGTCTTTCGCCGCCACCATGGTTCGCCCCGATATTCCGTCGCTTTTCGGACACAAGCGGATCCACGGGCAGTTTGCATGCGTTGAAGGCCTCGTGATTTCAGTTGTCGCGTTCAAAAGTTGAACCATAAACAGCTATCCCGAACTGTTATCATGGACTAACATTACAATTGGACAGCGGAAACAGGGCCGGTCCAAGGTTCTGAAACACCGACGGGAAAAGACAGTGAGCCGAGTCTTTATTACTGGAACCGCCGGGTTCATAGGCTTTCACCTTGCTGCACTCTTGCTTGAAGAGGGATTTATCGTCCACGGGCTCGACGGGATGACGGATTATTATGACGTCACACTCAAGCAACGCCGCCATCAGAAGCTGCTTGAATCCCCGAATTTTTCGGTGACCGAGGGGATGCTGGAGGATGCAAAGCTTATTGATCGCATCACCAATGACTTTCGCCCCGATGTGATGGTTCATCTCGCAGCCCAAGCCGGGGTGCGCTATAGTCTTGAAAATCCGCGCGCCTATATCGAGAGCAATATAGTCGGCACGTTCAATATCCTTGAGGCGGCACGGCGGCTTGAGGTGAAGCACCTGCTGATGGCTTCCACCAGTTCCGTCTACGGCGCCAATGAGGACATGCCTTTTATCGAATCCGAAAAGGCCGATACGCAGCTGTCCCTCTACGCGGCGAGCAAAAAAGCAAATGAGAGCATGGGGCACTCCTATGCGCACCTGTGGGACCTGCCGACCACCATGCTCCGCTTTTTCACTGTCTATGGCACCTGGGGGCGTCCTGATCTGGCGCTGTATAAATTTGTGGACGCCATCCTCGATGACCGGCCAATCGACATTTACAACCACGGTGACATGTATCGCGACTTCACCTATATCGACGATCTGGTGCGCGCCATTCGGCTGCTGATCGACACGGCGCCGGTGCGTCCCGCCAGCGCCGCTGACATCCCCGACTGGGACAGCCTGTCGCCCGTCGCTCCCTTTCGCGTGGTGAATATCGGAAACTCGGACAAGGTCCGGCTTCTGGATTTTATCGACGCCATCGAGGAGGCTTTGGACAAAAAGGCGATCCGCAATTACGTAGACATTCAGAAAGGCGATGTGCCTGCCACATGGGCCAATGCGGACGCACTTCGAAACCTCACCGGATATCGACCACAGACGGACTTCAAGGATGGAATATCCGCCTTTGTGGCGTGGTTCCGTGAATACCATGGCAGATAAATGGCGACGGTAGAAAGCAAAATCGCGATTATCGGCCTGGGATACGTTGGCCTTCCTCTTGCGGTTGAATTTGGCAAGCATCGCCCAACAATCGGCTTTGATATAAACGCGGACCGTATCGCTGAATTGCAGAAGGGCGTGGAGCGGACGCGCGAGGTCGAACCTGATGAGCTTGCCCAAGCCACGCAGCTCACCTTCACGACCGATCCCGAGGCAATTCGCGATGCGCGTATTTACATCGTCACTGTGCCCACCCCGATCGATGCGCATAAACGCCCCGACCTGACGCCGCTTATCCGGGCCTCGGAAACGGTGGGTAAAGTATTGAAAAAGGGGGATATCGTTATCTACGAAAGCACCGTGTATCCCGGCGCCACCGAGGATGACTGCGTCCCGGTGCTAGAGCGCATTTCGGGTCTCGCTTTAAATCAGGATTTCTACTGCGGCTATTCGCCCGAGCGAATTAATCCCGGGGACAAGCTCCACCGACTGACCACGATCAAGAAGGTCACCGCAGGCTCGACACCGGAGGCGGCCAAAACCATCGATGCGCTTTACGCCAGTATTATCACGGCGGGCACGTATATGGCTGAAAGCATCAAGATTGCCGAGGCCGCGAAGGTCATCGAGAATACGCAGCGCGATTTGAATATCGCTCTGGTCAATGAACTGGCGATTATCTTCAACAAGATTGGCATTGATACTGAAGCGGTGCTCAGGGCGGCGGGCACCAAGTGGAACTTTCTTCCGTTTCGTCCCGGTCTGGTCGGGGGGCACTGCGTCGGGGTGGACCCCTACTATTTGACACACAAGGCCGAGGCGATCGGCTATCATCCCGAAGTCATTCTGGCAGGTCGCCGAATAAACGACGGAATGGGTGAATACGTTGCCAGCTGCATGATACATGAGATGTTGCGCCGAAAGATACGACTGGACGGAGCGCGCATTCTGGTTCTGGGATTGACCTTCAAGGAGAATTGCGCGGATTTGCGCAATACGCGGGTGGTCGATGTGGTCAAGGCACTGGCCGACATTGGCTTGTCGATAGACGTCCATGACCCCTTGGCCGACCCTGTTGAGGCGCAGGCCCAGCACGGGATCAGCTTGTTGCCCGAGTTGGTGCCCGGGGATTATGACGGAATACTGCTCGCAGTGGCCCACAATGCATATCTCGCCATGTCCTCGTCACAGCTGCGCGCTCTCGGGAAGGATGGCCATTTTCTTTATGATCTCAAGAGCATAGTGCCCGCAGGCGAGAGCGACGCTCGCCTTTGAGTGGATGCGCGAGGCATCAGACCCATTCAGCCGCCCCATGCCTGTGCCGTTCGCCGTTCAGCGGCGCGCGATATTCCATCGTCGGCGCTATCGAATTGACACTGACCGTCGCCGAACTGGGGATTGCGAACTCGTTTTCAGATTGATTATCTCAGTCCGGCAAGCCCAGTGCCTTTTTGCGGTGGGTTGCCCATTTCATGATTGTCAGATCGAACGTCAGCGCCATCAGCGACACGCAAATCCCGAGCACGAAATTCTTGCCCAGATCGGTTCCTGCCAGTGTCCGCTGCAATTCTTGTCCCAGATCCTGAGTCCCGATGAAGGCCGCAACGATTACCATGAAGAACGCGAACATGATGGCCTGATTGAACCCAACGGCCATGGTTGGCAGCGCCAGGGGTAATTGAACGCTGATCAGTTTTTGCATGCGCGTGGCGCCTGCCATGTCGGCGGCCTCGGTCATTTCGGGCGGTACGGTGCGCAGCCCCTCGATTGTGTAGCGGGTCAGTGGCACCATCGCGAAGATCAGGATCGACATGACCACCGATGTGGCGGTGACGCCGAACAGCATGATCGCCGGGATCAGGTAAATGAAGCTGGGAAAAGTCTGGGCCGTGTCACAGGCCAACAGCGCACGGCGCGACCACTTTTCCGAGCGCGAGGCCATGATGCCAAGCGGCACGCCGATCAAAATGGCGAGTGTGACGGCGGAAATCACGGAATAGAGCGTGATCACCGACCGGTCCCACCAGCCCGAGAGCGCGACAAGTCCGAAAAATATCGCCGCGTAGATCGCCGGACCTTTGCCCCCCAGCGAAAGTGCGAAGGCCGTCACCAGAAGGATGAAAGCAGGGGTCGGGATCGACAGAAGGAAGTCGCGGAACGGGTTCAGGATCCACACATTCAGCACATACCTGATCATCTGCGTCGTGTTCTGCACCGGATCGAGGGCGAGGAACGCCTTGATCAACGTGTCGATTTCCTTGCCCTGGCTGAAGTTCTGAGTGCGCCCGATTTCGGCAAATACCGGCACGACCTGGGCCGCGATGCAGAAGAACACGAAGACTGCGACGCCCGTCACCAAATACCAATGTCTGCGCCACCAGGGCGTATCGCGTTCGAAATGTTCGGGCTGCTTGACCACCCAGGCCTTGGACATCCGGTCCAGCATCACCGCCAGCAGAACGATGGTCACGCCAATCTCGAACGACCGGCCCAGCTTGAAGCTGCCCATCATCGCCAGCAGCTTGGCCCCCAGTCCCGGCATCCCGATGAACGCCGTCAGAACCACCATGGCCAGACACAGCATGATGACCTGGTTCACGCCCACGAGGATCTCGGTTCGGGCCGACGGCAGATAGACGTGGCGCAAAAGCTGCCACTTGGTGCAGCCACTCATGTTGCCCGCCTCGACGACCTCGGGCGAAACCTTCTGGAGGCCGAGTGTGGTCATCAGGATCATCGGCGGAATGGCATAGATCGTGGTGGCCACGGCCCCCGCCGTTGGCCCGACTTTAAAGAAGATCACGGCAGGCAGAAGGTAGGTAAAGAATGGCAGGGTCTGCAACACCGAAAGGATGGGTTTGATCGCACGGTTCACCCATGCGTGTTTCCAGGCCAGAATCCCGAGGCTCAAACCGATGAAGAACGCCAGGGGGGCCGCCACCATAAGGACCGACATGGTCTCCATCGCGATGGTCCACTGACCGATCAGGGCGGTCCAGATGAAGGTGCCGGCCCCGAGCGCCGCCATGCGCCAGCCGTCAAGGTAGTACCCGATCACAGCCGCAACGCCCGCTACGGCCGTCCATGGAATCGGCCCAAGGAACGGCCAGCGCCGTTTGCCGAACATCAGGTTGGCGGTTATGTCGAGCAGCCATTCCAGCCCTTCGGTCAGGGTGCGGGTAAGAGCAAGAAGCCCCAGATCGTCCTTGACGAAGTTGAAGGCCGCATCGAGCCAGACCGCAGCGGGCGGGATCATCGCCTCGGGGATGCGGAACAGCGCGTCAGGCAAAAGGCCGACATAGCGCAAAACCGTCAGAACAACGGCAACCGCCACAAGTGCGACGGCAACCTTGCCACGCGTCCATTGCGCAGGACCCGTTGCCGTGACCTTCAGCCCATTTGCCACGTCGGCCATCAACTGGTCTCCAGCAGGATATCCAGCGCCGCCGCGCGGTCCATGCCGCCGATCACCTTGCCGTCTGTTGCCACCGGAATCACGGCGCGTTCGTCATGTACCAGAAGGCGCGCAAGATCCTGCACGGTGGCCCTTGCGTCCACCGGAGGACCGTCGCCCGTGCTGCCGGCCTGTGCCAGCACCCCTGCATGCACCACGCGGGCCTTGTCGATCACTTCGGTAAATTTGCGCACGTATTCCGTGGCAGGGTTCAGCACGATCTGGTCGGGTGTGTCGCATTGCTCGACCGCGCCGTCCTTCATGATCGCGATCCGGTCAGCAAGGCGCAGGGCTTCGTCGAAATCGTGAGTGATGAACACGATTGTCTTGCCCAACATGCCTTGCAGGCGCAGAAATTCATCCTGCATTTCCCGACGGATCAGCGGGTCGAGCGCCGAGAACGGCTCGTCCAGAAACCAGATATCGGGCTCGATGGCGAGGCTGCGGGCGATGCCCACCCGCTGCTGCTGACCCCCAGACAACTCGCGCGGAAAATATTCTTCGCGCCCTTCAAGGTCCACCAGCTTGATCACCTCCAGCGCGCGCTCGCGCCGCGTGTGCTTGTCTTGCCCGCGCATTTCCAGGGGAAAGGCGACGTTTTCAAGGACGGTACGGTGGGGCAGCAAGCCGAACGACTGGAACACCATGCCCATCTTGCTCCGGCGCAGTTCGATCAGCTCTTTCTCCGAAAGGGACATCAGGTCCTGCCCCTCCACGGTGATCGCGCCGCCGGTAATGTCATGCAGGCGCGAGAAACAGCGCACCAGCGTTGACTTGCCGGACCCAGACAACCCCATGATGACCAGCATCTCGCCCCGGTAGACGTCAATCGACACATCCTTGACCCCGGCAATATAGCCATCGGCGCGGATATCATCAAAGCTGTGGGTGGCGGGCATGGACCCAAGATACCCCTTGGGATCCGCCCCAAAGATCTTCCAGGCATTCTTGCACGATATCACGGTGTCGGCGGTCATCTTGCGCTCTCTCTTCTCACCGAATGAGACACCGGTGTTTCAGGACGCCCGCCCGAAGTGTAACCCCCGGATGGGCAAAGGTCTGTAGTTGAAATGACGATCTTCAAGAGGTCCAGCTTTTCCAGACGTCCGGGTTCGCTTCGAGCCATTCTGCGGCAGCGTCTTCCGGCTCCAGATCTTCGACGTCCACGAGGCGCGCCATCTCGGCGATCTGCGGGTTGGTAAAGGAGATTTTGGTCAGAACCTCGTATGCGCCCGGCCATTTGTCCTTCATGCCATCCCAAGCGGCCTTTTTCAGGTAGCCGTCTGCAGGGTTGCCGCAGTCATAGAGCGCGTCGGGGTTCGGCCCCACGGCAGGATCCTTGTCGCAGCCATCAACCCACATCGGGAACTCGACGAACTCGCCCGGCCAAACGGCTTCGGCAAAGTTGGGCGTCCAGTTGAAGACCACAACGGGGCGCTTGTCGGCCTCGGCGGCACCGATTTCGGCCCACAGGGCCGCCGCGGAGCCCGCATTCACCACGACAAAGTCCATCCCCAGAGACTCGACACGTTCCTGACCATGCTTGAGCCAGTCGACGGGACCATCGAGGTAACGACCCTTGTCACCGGTTTCGGCGGTCGCGAACACGGCCGCGCAGTCGTTCAGCGCTTCCCAGCTTGGCAATCCGGGACATGCGTCCTTGGTCCACATAGGGTACCACCAGTCCTCGCGGGTCACGGCGTTGTGGTCCCCGGCATCATGCAGGCCGCCCTTTTCGAGCGCCGCGCGGAACGACGCGCCGAACGCACCTTCCCAGACCTCCAATTCCAGCGTCACGTCACCCAAACGGACCGACTCGTAAACGGCCTGGCTGTCTGTCGTCACGTATTCGACGTTGTTTCCCATGGTTTCAAATATTTGCCCCACGACGTGGCTCATGACGATTTGCGACGACCAGTTGTGGATCGGGATTACAATCGGATCGCTGCTGTCTTCAGCCAGTGCGGTCATCGGCGCGAGGGCCAATGCACCGGCTGTCAGCACAGTCTTGAATTTGTTCATGTCTAGTCTCCCTGGTGGTTCGCGACTGTGGCGCCGCGTTCATCATCAATGGCGCGAGCGTATGTCGCCGGGTGTCGACTCCCTGAAGTTCAGCCATTTCTCGATGGGGGTCAGTGTTGCAGCATTTTCCTGTCAATCAAGTTTTTTTCTTGAAAGGCGATCCTTCTCGGCGTTCCATTGCCGCGAAATAGTGCTGTCCGTGTCCGATTTGAGAGGTTCAATGTCGGATTTCGGAGCAGTTTTCATCGAAAAGCAGGGGTAGCTTGGGGGAAAGGGGTCCGATTCCATGCGTTATTCGGGATTGAAAGTCATAAAAGAGGCGCTGACCGGCCACAAAGGGTGGACGCCAGCATGGCGCGACCCGGAGCCTCAGCCCCGGTATGACATCGTCATCATTGGCGGTGGCGGTCATGGATTGGCCACGGCGCACTATCTGGCATCGGTCTATGGCGAACACCGCGTTGCCGTCATCGAAAAGGGTTGGATCGGCGGCGGAAACGTCGGGCGCAACACGACCATCATCCGTTCGAACTATTTGCTCGACGGGAATGAGCCGTTTTATGAATTCTCGCTCAAATTGTGGGAAGGTCTGGAGCAGGACCTGAATTACAACGCCATGGTGTCCCAGCGTGGCGTCATGAACCTGATCCATTCGGACGCGCAACGCGACGCCTTCATCCGGCGCGGCAACGCGATGATCCTGAACGGTGCGGATGCGGAGTATCTGGACCTTGGGCAGGTCAAGAAGGAATACCCGTTCCTCAACTTCGATGACGCGCGTTTTCCGATCAAGGGCGGGCTGGCGCAAAGGCGAGGCGGCACTGTGCGCCACGATGCAGTGGCCTGGGGGTATGCGCGTGCGGCGGACAGCCGGGGCGTCGACATCATCCAGAATTGCGAGGTCACGGGCTTCAGGATCAAGGACGGCAAATGCCTTGGCGTCGAAACCTCCAAGGGGTTCATCGGCGCAGGCCGCGTCGGCTGCGCCGTCGCAGGCAACTCCAGCCGTCTTATGGCTAAGGCTGGGATGCGCTTGCCAATCGAATCCCACGTCCTGCAGGCGTTCGTGACCGAGGGGCTGAAACCTGTGTTGCCCGGCGTCATCACCTTCGGCGCGGGCCATTTTTACGTCAGCCAATCCGACAAGGGTGGTCTGGTCTTTGGCGGCGATATCGACGGCTACAACTCATACGCCCAACGCGGAAATCTGCCCGTGGTCGAGGACGTGTGTGAAAGCGGCATGGCCATCATGCCGATGATCGGACGCGCCCGCCTGCTGCGCATGTGGGGGGGCATCATGGACATGAGCATGGACGGCTCGCCCATCATCGACCGCACCCATATCGAAGGCCTCTATTTCAATGGCGGCTGGTGCTATGGCGGGTTCAAGGCGACGCCAGCGTCGGGCTATGCCTTTGCGCACATGCTGGCCCGGGACGAACCCCACCATACCGCCGCCGCCTATCGGTTCGACCGGTTCCGCACTGGGCACATGATTGACGAAAAAGGGATGGGCAATCAGCCCAACCTGCACTGAGGCGCCGCCAGACATGATTATCAACCATCCCCTGCTAGGTCCCCGCGACAGCGCGGAATTTGTCTATCTGGGCACGGCGGACCTGATGAACCGTCCTGACCCGGACACGGCGACGCCCGAGGACTGGCACGACTATGCCTATCTGCGCGACAACCCCGCGGGCACCCACCGCGAACTTTGGTTTCACGACGGCGGCGACCGCTCGATCCTGATCGTGACCCGCGACACCATCACACACGAAATCTCAGCGGTCGAACTGGCCCTCAAGACGCGGGCAGAGGCATGACCCCGAAAAACCGGCTGGACGGCGGGCAGATCGACCGCAACACGACGCTGAGCTTCTCGTTCGATGGCAAGCAGTACACGGGGCATCCGGGCGATACGCTGGCTTCGGCCCTGTTGGCCAATAATGTCCGCCTGATGGGGCGGTCGTTCAAGTACCACCGCCCGCGAGGCCCGATGACCGCCGGGTCCGAAGAACCCAATGCCATCGTCGAACTGCGCAGCGGCGCGCGGCAGGAACCCAACACCCGCGCCACCACCGCCGAACTGTTCGACGGGCTGGCCGCGCGGTCGCAGAACCGCTGGCCCAGCCTGAAATTTGACGTCATGTCGATAAACGACCGGTTCTCGAATTTTCTGACGGCGGGATTCTACTACAAGACCTTCATGTGGCCCGCGGCGTTCTGGGAGAAGCTGTACGAGCCGATTATTCGCAAAGCCGCGGGCCTTGGGTCATTGTCGATGCAGGCCGATCCGGATGACTACGACAAAGGGTTTCGTCATTGCGATCTGCTGATTGTGGGGGCGGGCCCTGCGGGCCTGAGTGCCGCACTGACGGCGGGGCGTTCGGGCCGGCAGGTGATCGTTGCGGACGAGGATTTCCGCATGGGCGGGCGATTGAACGCGGAGACCTTCGAGGTCGCCGATATGGCAGGCGCCGACTGGGCGGCCCAAGCGGTAGCCGAACTCAGCGCCATGCCGAATGTCCGCCTCATGCCGCGCACAACCGTCATCGGTGCGTTCGATCACGGTATTTATGGCGCGGTAGAGCGCATCAGCGACCATCTTCCGACCCCGCCCACGGGCAAGCCGCGCCAGATCCTGTGGCGCATCTATTCGGGCCAGACCCTGCTGTGTGCCGGGGCCACGGAACGGCCCATCGCGTTCAACAACAACGATCGCCCCGGCATCATGCTGGCGGCATCCGTGCGCGCCTATGTCAACCGCTGGGCGGCGACGCCGGCGCAGCGGGTTGCGATATTCACCAACAATGACGACGGGCATCGGACCGCTCGAGACCTGCACGCCAAGGGCGTCAAGGTCGCTGCCGTCATCGACACCCGCGCCGACGCGCCCGGTGCCATCGACTATGAGGTGCTGTCTGGCGCACAGGTTGTCGACACCAAGGGGAGGCTGGGTGTGACGTTCGTCGAGCTGAAGCTGGCCGACGGAAATTCCCGCACCATCGAATGCGGCGCGCTGGGGGTCTCGGGTGGCTGGAACCCCAATGTGCACCTGACCTGCCACCAACGAGGTCGCCCGCAATGGAACGGGGCCCTTGCGGCCTTTGTCCCCGGTGGCACGCTGCCCCCCGGCATGATCGTAGCCGGGGCCGCAAATGGTGCGTTTTCCACACATGGCGCGCTGAAATCCGGTGCGGACGCGGCGCGCAAGGCGCTTGGCCTTGAAGGCCGGGCACCCGAGCTGCCACAGGCCGAGGACGCGCCCGTCACCCAGACCCCGTTTTGGTATGTCGAGGGGTGCTCACGCGCCTGGCTTGACCAGCAGAACGACGTAACGGTCAAGGACGTGAAGCTGAGCCATCAGGAAGGGTTTCGCTCGGTCGAGCATCTGAAGCGCTATACCACGCTGGGCATGGCCACCGATCAGGGCAAGACGTCGAACATGGGCGGGCTGGCGATCATGGCGGAGCTCGCGGGCAAGGCGATCCCGGAGGTGGGCACCACCGTTTTTCGCCCCCCCTATACCCCCACCGCCATCGGCGTTCTGGCGGGGCGGATGCGGGGCACCGAATTCCATCCCACACGGCTGACACCGTCCCACTATTGGGCGCAGGAACGCGGAGCCGTGTTCGTCGAGGTCGGCAACTGGCTGCGCGCGCAATGGTTTCCGCTGCCCGGTGAAACCCACTGGCGGCAATCGGTGGACCGTGAGGTCATGGCGACCCGCGCGTCGGTCGGCGTCTGCGACTGTACCACGTTGGGCAAGATCGACGTGCAGGGCGTGGACGCGGCGGCGTTCCTGAACAAGCTCTACTGCAACGGCTTTGCCAAGCTGGCCGTAGGCAAGACCCGCTATGGCCTGATGCTGCGCGAGGATGGCATTGCCATGGACGACGGCACGGCCGCCCGTCTGGCCGAGGATCATTTTGTGGTCACCACCACAACCGCCAATGCGGGCAAGGTGTATCAGCACATGGAATTCGTACGGCAATGCCTGATGCCGGATGCGGATGTGCAGTTGATCTCGACGACCGAGGCATGGGCGCAGTTTGCTGTGGCGGGCCCCAATTCGCGGCGGCTGCTGCAAAAGATCGTGGACCCGGACGTCGACATCTCGAACGACGCCTTCCCCTTCATGGCCTGTGGCAACATCACCGTCTGCGGTGGGCTGCGGGCGCGTCTGTTCCGCATTTCGTTCTCGGGCGAGCTGGCGTTCGAAATCGCCGTGCCTGCGCGCTATGGCGACGCGCTGATGCGCCGCCTGATGGCTGAGGGCGAGGAGTTCGATGTCACCCCGTATGGCACCGAAGCTTTGAGCGTGATGCGCATCGAAAAGGGCCACGCAGCGGGCAACGAACTGAACGGCACCACGACCGCGCTGAACCTTGGTATGGGGCGGATGGTGTCCAGGTCCAAGGACAGTATCGGCTCGAAACTGTCTGAACGCCCGGGCCTGAACGAGGATGACGCGTTGATGCAAGTGGGCCTGCGCCCTGTGAGCCGCGACGACAAGATCACTGCCGGGGGCATCCTGATGCGCGCCGACGGGCCGGTCGATGCAGCTCACAGTCAGGGCTATGTCACCTCGGCCGCTTTTTCTCCGACGCTTGGGTCCATGATCGGGCTTGGCTTCCTCAAGGATGGGGGCGTTCGCACAGGTGAAACGCTGCGGCTGGTGTCGCCCCTGACCGACCTGACGGTCGAGGTCGAGGTCGAGGTCGTGTCGCCCCATTTCGTCGATCCAGAGGGAGAACGCCTTCGTGCATGACCTGAGCCCCATCACCGCCCTGGGCGGAAGCGCCGCGCGTGTCGAGACTGTTGGCGCCGTGACGCTGACCGAAAGGCCCGATGTCGCGCTGGCCTCCGTCGCCGCGCGGCGCGGACAGGCGGAGGCCTGCGCCACCGCGTTGACCCGGCTGCTGGGCGCCGCAGCTCCCGCACCCGGCAAGTCCAGCGCTGGTGATCCCTTTTCGGCCGTTTGGATGGGGCCGGGCCAGTGGATGCTGAGTGCGGATTTCACCACCCACGAAGACATCGCCGCGATGCTCAAGGACGCGCTGGCCGACATGGCATCCATCACCGAACAGACCGATGCATGGACCTGTTTCGATCTGACGGGGCAGGGCGCTTTCGCCGTTCTGGAATTGCTGTGCAACGTGAATCTGACGACGTTTCACGCGGGCAATGCCACGCGCAGCACGATCCATCACCTTGGGTGTTTCGTGATCTGTACCGAACCTGACACATCGGTCCGGATCATCGGGCCACGGGCGTCTGCGGGATCCTTGCACCACGCGATCACCACGGCGATGGCGGCCGCCCTCTAGGCCGACGGCAGAGGCACATTGCCGCGCAGGCGGGACGCGTTGATCCTTTGCCGATCCACTTGTGGGGTGACGCCGAACGCCTCGCGATAATGGCTCATCAACGGGGTGCTCGAGGTATAGCCCACGGCTTGGGCGATTTTCAGCACGGGATCGTTGGAATACAAAACCAGCTGGCGCGCGGCTTTCATCCGCATCTCACGGTAATAGTGGGTGGGACTTTGCCCCGTCGCCTTTTTGAAGGCGCGTTCGACCTGGCGCGGGGTGACGCCCAAGGTGCTGGCCACCTCGGCGACGGAAATCGGGTCTTCGATCCGGTCGGCAAACATGGCCGTGGCGCGAGCCACCAGCGATGGTACCTCCGGCGATGCTTCGGGTTGCATGGGGACGCGTTGTTGCACCCTTTCGCCGGGCGCGGTGGCGTGTTGGAACCAGCAGGCAACCTCGTGCGCGATGTCCCCGTCCAGCCGGGCGCGAATGAGGCACAGCGCCAGATCAAACGCCGACGCGGCTCCAGACACCGTGTATCGACGGCGATCCATGGTGATGACGTCATCGGTCATGCCGATAGTGGGGAACTCGCTGCGAAAGGCGGCCTCGTAACACCAGTGGACAGAACATCGGTGCCCGGCCATCACACCCGAGCGGACCAACGGGAACACGCCGCCACTGACGGCCCCAAGGATCGCCCCATGCCGGTCCAGACGGCGCAGCGCACCGTTTCCGGCGCGGGCATCGGCAAACTGGCTAATGGGGGCGGCCAGAACGAACAGCAAGTCGATCGTGTCGAGATCGGCCAGGGCAAGGTCCGGATCAAACGCGACCCCGGCGCTCGACGTCGTCCGACCGCCAGTTTCCGACACCAGCGACCATTCGAACACATCCCGCCCGCCGATCTCATTCGCGGCACGCAGGGGTTCGATCACCGAGGTCAGGCAAGCCATCGGAAAGCCCGGAAAAATCAGAAACCCGATGCGCATTATTTTCCTGTCATTCAACATTTGCGTTCTCAAGGTGAAAAAATTGCCTATTATGATGCATCACTGGGCAAGATCCGAATTGTCTCTCGACATCGGGCTGCATAGAAAGCGCTCACCGTGAACATTGATAAGATAGACGTCGACGTGGCAAGCAAACTGACCCAAGATCCGCATCGCACGCGCGATGGGGACCGTGAAAAAGTTCTTGAAGTGGCCATCGGTCGCGAGGTCCGTGCCTTTCGCCGCCAGCAGGAAATCACCGTGGCCGAATTGGCCCAGAGTACCGGCCTGTCGATCGGGATGCTGTCCAAGATCGAGAACGGCAACACGTCTCCCTCGTTGACCACGCTGCAGTTGCTGGCCAATGCGCTGTCTGTCCCTCTGACCAGCTTTTTCCGCCGTTTTGAAGAAAGCCGACAGGCTGTACACACCAAATCGGGCGAGGGCGTCTCGATTGAGCGCGAAGGCACGCGCGCGGGCCATCAATACAACCTGCTGGGTCACATCGGCGCGAACGCATCCGGCGTTATTGTCGAGCCGTATCTGATCACGCTGACGGCCGAGTCCGATGTCTTTCCGACCTTCCAGCATGGCGGGATCGAGACCATCTACATGCTCGAAGGCGAGGTGGAGTATCGGCATGGCGACGGTGTCTACTCGCTCACGCCCGGGGATACCCTGTTCTTTGACGCCGATGCGCCGCATGGCCCGGAAAAGTTGGTCGCCTTGCCGGCCCGCTATCTGTCGATCATCAGCTATCCGCAAAATACCTGAGCATCATCTGGCCAGCGGCGGTTCGGTCTCGGCGTCGGGCCAGACACCGGGCGACGTGGGTTTTCCGTCGTCGAACTGTGACAGGTAGTCCAGGATCATGGGCCGGTTGTCGATAAAACCTTTGTATGTGGCCAACTCGTCCGGCAGGTCACGCACCACTCGGTGCAGGCGGCGGCCCCATTTCGGCATGGTCATCAGATCCTGAAAACTGCACAGGTAACAGCGGATCGGAAACACCAGACCGTTGGACCGGGGCAGGCGGAAGAACGTTTGCAATTCCACCCGCAGGTGTTGTTTGGCGCCGATGTTGTCGGGCGTCAGGGTCGTCTTCTGTATCCCCCACTTGTGGTAGTTTTCGGGGCTCGTATCGAGCAACGGATTGACCGTCATGGTCCAGTTCAGCCGCCGGGCGGGGGCCCCTTGCTGGATGTTCAGAAGGAACTTCAGTGCGCGCTGAAATATCCCCATCTCATGCGCCAGAGGCACAGGCGCATGCCATTCGAAAAAATTCATGCCGATGTCAAAATCCAGGCTCCAGTCGGCCTGGGTCGTGACCATGCCCGCATCCATCCACAGGTTGCCGTCACGCTGGTCCAGCAGGCAGAAATCGCCCTGGGCCTGGCGGGTGATGTATTCCATCGGGCCATATGGAAGGGTGGTTTCATCGAGAAACGTGAACGTATCGTCGATGCCCAAGGGCTTGTTGATCCAGCGCCAGGTGTTGCCATCGCGGTGCAATTCGAACAGGTCCGGGTAATCCTCGGACTTGGACACCATGATCAACTCCAGAAGGTCCCAGCCCGCCAGCGTCATGTGCCCAAGCGACTGACAGCGCAGCGGATCGTCGGCCAAAACCATCGCCCGGTCGCGCATTTCGCTGACGTAGTGTTCGTCCACATCGAACCGCTTTTCATAGACGGATCCTTCGGGCCCGCCCCGGTGCTGTTCCATGTTGACGGCATACATGTAGCTGTCTTCATGAAACGGGAAGGGGAAGCGTTTGATCGCCCAGTCGGAGTTGTGAAACGAGTAGTCGTCGCGGAAGGTTTCGTCGTTGAATTGAATGGTCATCGTTCAAGCTCCAATGTCCCGATAAAGCGGCTGACACAGGGCATGATCTTGTTGCCCTCGGCGTGCTGGTCATCGTCCAGCCAGTGGTCGCGGTGCACGAACGTGCCGTCGGCGCGGGCCACCTCGGTTTCGCACTGACCGCAAGATCCGCCACGGCACAGGAATGGGGCCTCGACGCCCGCGCGTTCGATCGCCTCCAGCAGGCTTTCGTGTTCGCCCACGGTGATGGTCTTGTCCGATTGGCATAGGCGTACCTGAAACGGCACCCCAGGTTCGGGGGCAAGAAACTCTTCGGAGTGGACATTGGCATCAGGCCAGCCCGCGGCGGATGCGGTGGCGTGGACCCAACCGATCATGCCCGCAGGGCCGCAGACATAGGCATGTGTGCCCAAAGGTTGCCCGTCCAGCAGGCGTTCAAGGTCGATGCTTTGGCTTTGATCGTCGTAATAGACATGCACCTTGTTGGGGTGCTTGGCGGTCAGAACGTCAACATAGGTGCCCAGCGTTTCCGACCGGCAGGCGTAGTGCAGCTCCCAAGCGCCGCCCATGTGTTCCAGTTGGGCGATCATCGCCATGAACGGCGTGATCCCGATGCCACCGGCCAGAAACACGTGCTTGCGCGCCCGCAAATCCAGCGAAAACAGGTTCACTGGATAGGTGATCGCCATCTGGTCGCCGACCGACAGGTTGTTGTGCATATACAGCGAACCGCCGCGCCCCTGATCGTCGCGACGTACGGAAATGGCATAGGTGCTCAGGTCCGCCGGGTCCGACATCAGTGAATAGGGGTTCAAGCGGGTGCGGTCGCCGTCCTGCATCGTCACGACCGTGTGGGCACCGCCCGAAAACGGCGGGAACTGCGCACCATCGCGGCGCTTGAATTCGAAGCGGGTCACCAGATCGTTCAGCGGCACGACCGCCGACACAACCACGTCTATCTTTTCGGCTCCGGGCTTTGCTTTTTGTGGGGCCGCGCTCATTCGTAAATCCCCTTCGGCTCTGGAATGTTGCCGGGGTCTTCGGCGTCGATGCAGACGCCCTGATAGGCGGCGAGCCTGCGCGAATAGTGGTCGCGGACGAACAGGTTCAACCCGCAGTGGCTGCAGACGAAGGGATCGGTTTCGACGTCTTCGGTGATGCCTTTACAGTGCACGCACTGCATCCGGCGCGCGACGGATCCGCGATGTTCGGTCTGGATGGCGGTGTGCGGGATGCCGGCCTGCATCGCCTCGTTCTGGGCCTGACCCATCAGCCCCTCGGTGCCCGCCAGATAGACCTGCAACCCCATATGCGCCCCCTGCAACACCCGGCGGATGCGTTGAACCGACGCGGCATAGCTCGGCCCCTCGTAGAATTGCGCAGGGGTCAGCGCGCGCAGCCGTTCCGTGAAATCACTTCCGCGAGGGATGTAGATGATGTGCGCGTGGGCCATCAGCTCGGGCGTGGCGATCGCCAGGATCGCTTCGGCCCCCTCACCATCGGCGATCATCAAATGCCCCTTGCCGGGGCGTGCCTCAAGCGTGCCATACACGGGGCGGCTTCTGATCGACGGGGGGAATTCGAATTTCGACATACCTGTCCTCATGACGGGATGCGGGCGCAAAGGGTGTACCTTCTGCGCCCCCTTGTTAAATTAGCCCTTGGCGGTCCGGATCGACTTGTCCTTGTCGTAGAAAGGCATTTCTTCGGCCGTCGCGGCGAGTTCCGTGCCGTCCGGTTGGACCACGGTCAGCTGCGTCCCGGGGCTTGCCACCGACGGATCCAGCCGCGCGATGGCGACGGAATAGCCATTCAGTTCGGACGACAAGCCATAGGTGATGACGCCCACATCCTTGCCGTCGTGCTTTACGCGGGCGAACATTTCCATCTGATCCATGGCGTCACCTTGAAGCTGCACGCCGTAGATCTTGAACCGTTCCTTGCCCTTCATGGCGTAGTGGTTCTCGGACCCGATGAAGCCCACTTTTTCGGGAGAGACAGTGAAGTCCAGCCCCAGCTCCCACAGGCTGTCACCTGCGGGCGAGCCGTCCTCGAACGGGAAGGTCTCTGAATTGTCGCCCGGATAGAACAACAGGTAGCTCTCGATCCGGAGCATATCCAAGGTGGAGAACTGGGTCGGCCGGACGTCGTCGCCGCCGGCTTCCAGAACATTGTCCCAGATGTGCACCGCATCCTTGGCGCGGCAAAAAATCTCGTACCCGCGCTCGCCGGTATAGCCCGTGCGCGAGATCATCACATCGCGTCCGTAGAGGCGCGTCTGAATCAGTCCGAAATAAGCCAGGTCGCGGATGGCCGGGATGTCCTTGGCAAGAATGTCGACCGCCTTCGGACCCTGAAGCGACATGTCGTGCAGGTCGTCATCCATGATGACCGCGCAGTTCTTGGCGGCGGCAACTTTGGTCAGTTGCTCCATACCGGTGCCGGTGCCATGCACGACCAGCCAGGAGTTGACCGCGATATGATAGATCACGCAGTCGTCCACGAAAAAGCCGCGATCATCGAGGATACAGGCGTAAACCGCCCGGCCCGGCGCGATCTTTTCGACGTTGCGGGTCGTGACCCGATCGATCACATAGGCCGCATCCTCGCCCACGACGTGAACCTTTTTCAGGCCCGAGACATCCATCAACCCGGCCTTGGTACGGATCGCTTCATAGTCGGCCTTGGCGCGTTCCGGCGTGTGGTCATAAAACCACGCCGTGCCCATGCCATTCCAGTCTTCCAGCTCTCCGCCGATCTGGGCGTGACGGCCCGCAAGCGCGGATGTTCTCCATAGAATGGCCATGGTGTTTTTCCCTGTTCGTTATGAGTCTTGTTGCGAAGTATTCAGCCTCAGCCCATCCCAAAAATCAAGAATACGGTGCAACTTTATTTCCTGTGGGGCAAGTCGGGCATGTGAAAGGGGCGACCGCTGGTCGCCCCTTTCTTGCGCAGGATGCGCTTATTTGTCGAACTGCCTGGTCTTGGCGCTTTCGGTCTTTTGGCCGAAGATCAGAACTGCGGCACAGATGATGGCAGCGATCAGGGTGAAAAGCCCCGGCATCGCGCCGCCCGCTCCCATGTACATCGCCCCGTCGACAACCGACCAGCTTGCTTCGTCATATGGAAAACCCATGATTTCGTCCTTTTCCGTCCGATTATTCGCCGGGGGCGAGATTTATACCGGGGGCGGGAATACCCTCGGGGTAGCCAGCGGCAGGCACCTTGACCATGTCCATGCCTGCAATCTCCGCGCCTTCGGGGATGCGCAGCATACCGGCCATTTTCAGGACCAGCGACACAGCGTAGCCCGGCACGAAGCCCAGCAGGAAGAACACGACCGCGCCGATGATCTGACCGATCAGGCTGACAGTCGGCACTTCGCCCGCAGCCCCCTGGAGTGCAGGAAAGCCCGACGCGAACACGCCCAGCATCACGAGGCCATAAAGACCGATCGTGCCGTGCACCGTGACGGCGCCGACTGCATCGTCGATGCCGCGATTTTCCAGCCATGTGGCGCAGGGTTTGAGGATCATGCCTGCCGAAAACGCGATGATGAAGGCCAGCGCGGGGAAGTAGATGTCGAGCCCCGACGCGACCGAGATGATCCCGGCCAATGCGCCTGACATCATCCAGAATGGATCACGTGTCAGAACCCACGATCCGATGATCCCGCCCGCGATGGCCATCAAGATGTTGAAGCCAAGCGCCGACAGGGTGATCGGTGTGCCGTAGATGGTCGATGGCTTGTCGCCGAACCAGCTCCACGCCTCGCCCGGCACGATCACGCAGGCCATGAGAAAGCCCCAGAAGCCCACGATGATGAGCATCAGACCCGTTACCGTCAGTGGCATGTTGTGCCCGGCGATGTGATTGGCGGTGCCATCCGCATTGTACTTGCCGATCCGCGGGCCGAGGTTGACAAGCACGCCTAGCGCAAAGAACCCGGCAACCGCGTGCACGAGGCCCGCCGCACCAAAGTCATGCACGCCCCATTGCGTGACCAGCCAGCCGTCTGCGTGCCAGCCCCAAGCGGCAGCCACCACCCATGCGAACGACCCCAGCACCACAGCCAGGATCACAAAGCCGACGGTCTGGATGCGTTCGATCACAGCGCCCGACATGATCGATGCGGTGGTCGCGGCAAACAGTGCGAAGGCGCCAAAGAACACGCCCGATGCCTGATCCGCGATGTTCGGCCCCATGTATTGCGCGCTTTCACCCCAACCCCATGCAATGGCGTTGGCGTATTCGACACCCGAAATGCCCGCAGGCCCCGGTGCGCCCGGCAGACCCGTGGGAAAGCCCCAATAGACCCACCAGCCAAAGAAATAGAACGTCGGGATCATGAAGGCGAAGGCGAGAATGTTCTTGACCCCCGAGCTCAGCACGTTCTTGAGCCGTGATGCGCCCATTTCGTAGGCAAGAAATCCCGCATGAATGATGATCATCAGCGGGATCGTCAGATAATAGAATGTTTCGGCAAACATGGTGTTGGTCACACCACTTTTGCTTTGCAGCGCGGCGACCTGGGCCGCCAATTCTGCGATTTGCTCTTCCACGTTAAACCCCCGTGTTGGACTGTTGCCAGTGTTCGCCGTCGTATGCCGAGCGCGGCGCTGGCCAAATTGAAGCACGTGCAATGTGATCTGGCGACTCATTTTTTAACTGGAGTGAAAAATAGTTTCCCGTGGCTGAGCAACTGATGTAACGATGCTAGCGTTCGAGTCGACTGACAGACTACTAATTAAGGAGGGCCATCGTCATGTGCGGGATTGTCGGACTATTTCTGAAAGACGCTGCTTTGGAACCACAGCTTGGCGACATGCTGACCGACATGCTCATCACGATGACGGATCGCGGACCAGACAGCGCTGGTATCGCGATTTATAGTGAGGAAATAGAGGGTTGCGCCAAACTTACGGTGCAATCGAACGCCCCTGATGAGGATTTTGCAGAGCTTGAGAAGGACCTGCGCAAGCGGGTCGAGGGCAAGGTGTCCTTGGCCGTCACGGACACCCATGCCGTCATCTCCCTGCAGGCCGGTCAGGTCTCGGTCGCCCGCGAAGTCCTGGCTGACATCCGTCCCAATGTGCGGATCATGAGCCACGGCACAACGCTTGAAATCTACAAAGAAGTCGGACTGCCCAAAGATGTGGCAAGCCGCTTTGATATTCGGCAGATGTCGGGAACGCATGGAATCGGTCACACCCGTATGGCCACCGAGTCGGCGGTCACGACCATGGGCGCGCACCCGTTCAACACGGGTGTCGATCAGTGCCTCGTGCACAATGGATCGCTATCCAACCACAACTCGCTGCGTCGCAAACTCCGTCGTCTGGGCGTTCACATCGAAACGGAAAACGACACCGAGGTGGGGGCCGCCTATCTGACATGGAAAATGCAGACCGGGTCGACATTGGGCGAGGCGCTGACCTCCAGTCTGGATGATCTGGACGGGTTCTTTACCTTTGTCGTCGGCACCAAGGACGGGTTCGGCGTCGTCCGGGATCCGATCGCGTGCAAGCCCGCTGTGATGGCGGAAACCGATCAATACGTGGCCTTCGGCTCGGAGTATCGCGCGCTGGTGAACCTGCCTGGTATCGAGACGGCCAAGGTGTGGGAGCCGGAGCCTGCAACTGTCTATTTCTGGTCGCATAACGCGGCCCCAACCGCGCAAGAGAAAGCGGCGTAGATGCAAACATTCGATCTTGAAGCGCAGGGTCTGCGCGAGCTGAATTCCTCCTTGCACGCACAAGCGTCGGACACCAACCAGACCCACTGGGAAATCGTGAATCCCAAGGGCAGCCACGCCATCGCCGTGGGCCTCGACGCGCCGATCGAGGTAAACGTCCGCGGCTCCACGGGATATTACTGTGCGGGCATGAACAAGCAGGCAACCGTGCATGTGCACGGATCGGTCGGGCCCGGCACCGCGGAAAACATGATGTCAGGCATGGTCGTCGTCGAAGGGGATGCCTCGCAATACGCGGGAGCCACGGGCCATGGCGGCACGCTCGTTATCAAGGGCAACGCATCCTCGCGCTGCGGTATTTCGATGAAAGGGATCGACATTATCGTCCACGGCAACATCGGGCACATGTCGGCATTCATGGCGCAATCCGGCAATCTGGTTGTGTGCGGCGACGCCGGTGAGGCGCTGGGAGATTCACTCTACGAAGCGCGGCTGTTCGTGCGCGGGTCGGTGAAGTCTCTGGGGGCCGACTGCATCGAGAAAGAGATGCGTCCCGAACATATCGCCATTCTCGAAGAGCTGCTGGAACGGGGCGGCTGCGACGCCAAGGCTTCCGAATTCAAACGCTATGGATCGGCCCGCAAGCTCTACAATTTCAACATCGACAACGCCTACTGAGGGCCGGAATATGAAAGACGATCACAACGGCGCACCGCGCACGGTACCGATCCAGTCGGCCACCTTTTCAAACCCCGTGAACGCCGAAATCCGGCGCGCGGCGGCGACGGGCATCTACGACATTCGCGGCGGCGGGGCCAAACGCAAGGTGCCGCATTTTGACGACCTGCTGTTTCTTGGGGCTTCGATTTCGCGCTACCCGCTCGAAGGGTATCGCGAAAAATGCGAAACCTCTGTCACACTGGGCAGCCGGTTTGCCAAGAACCCGATCCAACTGGATATACCCGTAACCATCGCGGGCATGTCATTTGGGGCGCTTTCGGGCCCGGCCAAGGAGGCCCTGGGGCGCGGGGCCACGATGGCGGGGACTTCGACAACCACTGGCGATGGCGGCATGACCGAAGAGGAGCGCGGCCATTCCAACAAATTGGTCTATCAATATCTGCCATCGCGCTATGGCATGAACCCCGATGACCTGCGCCGCGCCGACGCGATCGAGATCGTGGTGGGCCAAGGCGCCAAACCGGGCGGCGGCGGCATGTTGCTGGGCCAGAAAATCAGTGACCGCGTGGCCGAAATGCGCAACCTGCCCAAAGGGATCGACCAACGTTCGGCTTGTCGCCATCCGGACTGGACGGGCCCCGACGATCTGGAAATCAAGATCCTCGAGCTGCGCGAAATCACCAATTGGGAAAAGCCCATCTATATCAAGGTTGGCGGCGCACGGCCCTATTTCGACACCACGCTCGCCGTCAAGGCGGGCGCCGACGTTGTCGTTCTGGACGGTATGCAGGGCGGCACGGCAGCGACACAGGACGTGTTCATCGAACATGTCGGCCAACCGATTCTGGCGTGTATCCGTGAAGCCGTGCGGGCGCTGCAGGACCTCGACATGCACCGCGAGGTGCAGCTGGTGGTATCGGGTGGCATCCGAACGGGTGCCGATGTGGCCAAGGCCATGGCCCTGGGCGCGGATGCGGTGGCAATCGGCACCGCCGCTCTGATCGCGCTGGGCGACAACGATCCCAAGTGGGAGGCGGAGTACAACGCTCTCGGCACCACCGCGGGCGCTTATGACGACTGGCAAGAAGGGCGGGACCCGGCGGGCATCACCACGCAGGACCCCGAATTGATGGCTCGCTTCGATCCCGTCGAAGGGGGGCGGCGCCTCAATAACTATCTCAAGGTGTTGACGCTGGAGGCGCAGACCATCGCGCGCGCCTGCGGCAAGAACCACCTGCACAACCTCGAACCCGAGGACCTGTGCGCCCTGACACTTGAAGCGGCGGCGATGGCCAAGATCCCGCTTGCCGGCACCGACTGGTACCCCGGCAAACCGGGCACTTCCTACTGATCACCGACCAAGGGGCGCGGCCAAAACGGACCGCGCCCTCACCGCATAAAAGACCGACAGGAACAGACATATGACCACCGATCTTGCAAAGTTTGCTGCCGACAAGGGCGTGAAGTACTTCATGATTTCGTTCACTGACCTTTTTGGCGGACAGCGCGCCAAACTGGTGCCCGCACAGGCCATCGCCGACATGCAAGAAGACGGCGCAGGGTTTGCGGGCTTCGCGACCTGGCTCGACATGACGCCGGCGCACCCCGACATGCTGGCGGTGCCGGACCCTTCGTCGGTCATCCAGTTGCCGTGGAAGCCCGAGGTCGCGTGGGTGGCCGGAAACTGCGTGATGGAAGACGAAGATGTGGCCCAAGCCCCGCGCAACGTGCTTCGCCGCCTGATCGACGAAGCCGCCGCCGAGGGCCTGCACGTCAAGACCGGGATCGAGGCCGAGTATTTCCTGATGACACCGGATGGTAACCAGATCAGCGACGAATACGACACAGCCGCCAAGCCCTGCTATGACCAGCAGGCGGTGATGCGGCGCTATGACGTGGTGCGCGAGATCTGTGACTACATGCTTGATCTGGGCTGGGGGCCGTACCAGAACGACCATGAGGACGCGAACGGCCAGTTCGAGATGAACTGGGAATTCGACGACGCTCTGCGCACCGCCGACAAGCATTCGTTTTTCAAGTTCATGACCAAGTCCGTGGCGGAACAGCACGGCTTCCGCGCAACTTTCATGCCCAAGCCTGTCGAGGGGCTGACGGGCAACGGCTGTCACGCCCACATCTCGGTGTGGGACGCGCCGGGGAGCGACGCCAGATCCAACGTTTTTGCGATGGAGCCCAACGGGAGCAGCCAGACCGCGGAATTGGGCCTGTCTGAAAAGGGCCGTCATTTTCTGGGCGGTATCATGAAACACGCCAGCGCGCTGGCGGCAATCACCAACCCGACCGTGAACAGCTACAAGCGGATCAACGCGCCGCGCACCATGTCGGGGGCCACCTGGGCGCCCAACACGGTGACATGGACCGGCAACAACCGCACGCATATGGTGCGTGTCCCCGGTCCCGGCCGGTTCGAGTTGCGCTTGCCCGATGGGGCCACGAACCCCTACCTGTTGCAGGCGGTCATCATTGCTGCCGGCCTCGACGGTATCCGGACGAAAGCCGACCCCGGTAAACGCCACGACATCGACATGTACGCCGAAGGCCACAAGGTGCGCGGCGCGCCCAAGCTGCCTCTGAACATGCTGGATGCCTTGCGCGAATACGACAAGGACAAGAGCCTCAAGGCCGCCATGGGCGAGGAATTCTCGTCTTCCTACATCAAGATGAAGACACAGGAATGGAACGACTTCACGTCGCATTTCTCGCAATGGGAAAAGGACAACACCCTCGATATCTGAGAGGCTGCTGTCTTAGCGCAACCAACCTGCCCGCGCGGCGATTGTCGAATACCAAAACAGGGCGGCCCCGACCAAAAGCGCCAGAAGCGCGCTTGGAGCCATTCCGACCACCGACACCGTCTGGACCAACGTCAAGGCGATCCCGATCAGCGACACAAGCAGCACCTGTTTCGCAACCCGCCGCCTGAGCAACAGCAGGATGCACCCGACCGCGCCGCCAAAGACCGCCACCGCAAATGCGATCGTGGCCCAGAAAGGGCGGCTCTTGATGATAAGCTGATAGAGCTCGGACATTTGCGCCACGACGTCTTGGTTCATCTGAACAATGAAATTCAGACACCCCATCAGGTTCCAGACAAGTCCGAGACCACAGATTATCCAGAAACTGAAATGCGGTTTGGTCATTCTCTGATTTGGCCTCTTGTCGGTTCGGCGGGACTTTTCCCTCCATGGCACACTGTAATCGACTTGGATAATGTTTACTACAGTTCAAAATTGTTGACTTAGAGGGGCAACACCGTTCGAATTGAAGCATCGCAAATGTCCCCAAGGAGAGTCGCAATGCCCAAACGTATCGCCATCATCGGGGCAGGTCCTTCGGGCCTGGCACAGTTGCGCGCCTTTCAGTCGGCCAAGCAGAATGGCGAGGACATTCCCGAGATCGTCTGTTTCGAAAAGCAGTCGAATTGGGGCGGTTTGTGGAACTACACCTGGCGCACCGGCGTCGATCAGTATGGCGAGCCGGTACATGGGTCGATGTATCGTTACCTGTGGTCAAACGGACCAAAAGAGGGCCTCGAATTCGCGGACTATTCGTTCGAGGAGCATTTCGGCAAACAGATCGCGTCCTATCCGCCGCGCGCGGTGCTGTTCGACTATATCCAGGGCCGCGTGGAAAAGGCGGGCGTGCGTGACTGGATCCGGTTCGAAACGGCCGTGCGGCGGGTCGAATTCGACAACGGCACCTTTCACGTCACGGTCAAGGACCTGCCGAACGATCGCGAATACACCGAAGACTTTGACCACGTGATCTGTGCCTCGGGGCATTTTTCCACACCCAATGTCCCCGAATTCCCCGGCTTCGAGAGTTTCAAGGGCCGGGTGCTGCACGCCCATGATTTTCGCGATGCGCTGGAATTCAAGGATCAGGACATTCTGATCGTCGGGACCAGCTATTCGGCCGAGGATATCGGCTCGCAATGCTGGAAATACGGCGCCAAGTCGATCACCGTGTCGCACCGGACAGCGGCCATGGGCTATGACTGGCCCGACAACTGGGCCGAGGTGCCGCTGCTGACCCATGTCGACGGCAACACCGCCCATTTCAAGGACGGCACCAGTCGAAAGGTCGACGCAATCATTCTGTGCACCGGCTACCAGCACCATTTTCCCTTCATGGCCGAGGATCTGCGCCTGAAGACCGCGAACCGTCTGGCCACGGCGGACCTCTACAAGGGGGTCGTCTGGGTCAAAAATCCGGCGCTGTTCTATCTGGGCATGCAGGACCAGTGGTTTACGTTCAACATGTTCGACGCACAGGCGTGGTGGGTCCGCGATGCCATTCTGGGCAAGGTCGCGATTCCGTCCAGGGCCGAGATGGAGGCCGATGTTGCGGACCGCGTCGCGCGCGAAGATGCAGGCGAGGATGACTATGACGCAATCTGGTATCAGGGCGATTACATCAAGGAATTGATTGCCGAAACGGACTATCCGACGTTCGATGTCGAAGGGGCCTGTCAGGCATTCAAACAGTGGAAAGGCCACAAAAAAGCCGGGATCATGACGTTCCGGGACAACTGCTACAAGTCCGTGATGACGGGCTCGATGGCCCCCATCCACCACACGCCATGGGCCGAAGCGCTGGACGACAGCCTCGAGGTGTACCTGCGGAACTAGGGGGCGGGGCGCGTCGCGGGAACATACAGGTTTGCTGCGACGCGCTCTTGTCCTCGATCGAAATGCCGGTCTCAATCCGACCGGTGTTGACCCTCCAGAAACCTGGGGAAGCCGGATGGTTTACAGGCCGCCCAGCCAAGTCCGAACCTTGCGCGCGGAGGCATCGCCAGCAGGCGCCCGATCCCAGCCCGTCATTGACCAGAACAAGCGCCACCCGCCCAAGGCGGCGCGCTACTCGCGGAACTGGGCGGGGGTCACGCGCGGGGGCGTTCCTTTTTCGGATCGTAGTGCGCAAAGGGCACGATTGTCGCGGGCAGGCGTTTCTGCTGGCCGTCCAGCTTGCCGATCTCAACCGCGGTGCCGACATCGGCATGGGCGACGTCGATCCGTGCCAACGCGATGTTCTTGCCCAACAGGGGCGAGCGCATTGATGATGTGACCTCTCCGATCTGGGCGCGGCCAATATGGATGCAGTCGCCGTGATCCACGCCCACGTTGCTGTCGATCTCCAACCCCACCATCTTGCGGCTCGGGTGCTCCTTTCGCCGGATCAACGCGTCGCGGCCGATGAAATCATCTTCTTTCGATTTCAGCGGCACAGTGAACCCGATACCGGCCTCGAACGGGTCGGTCTGGTCGGAGAAATCGTAGCCGGCGAAGATCAACCCCGCCTCGATCCGCACCATATCAAGCGCCTCCAGACCCATGGGGCGCAGGCCGTGATCCTGTCCGGCCTCCCATATCGCGTCGAAGATCTCGGTCGCATCCTTGGGGTGGCACATGACCTCGTAGCCCAACTCGCCCGTGTAGCCAGTGCGCGAGACGACAAAAGGCGCGCCGCTCTCGTTCCGCAGACGGGCCGGTGTAAAGCGGAACCAGCCGAGCTGGTCGAACTGAGGGTTGTGCGGGGCGGTCCAGACGATCTTGCGCAGCAAATCGCGGCTCTCGGGGCCTTGCACGGCAACATTGTGCAACTGGTCGGTGGACGAGCGCACCAGGACCTTGAGCCCCAGTTTGTCGGCCTGTTCCCGCAGCCATTCGCCGCCGTAGTCGCTGCCGCCGATCCAGCGAAAGTTGTCTTTGCCCAGCCGGAACACGGTGCCATCGTCAATCATGCCGCCGTGTTCGTAGCACATCGCGGTATAGACCACGCCCCCAACGGCCAGAGTCTTCATGTTGCGGGTAAATACGTACTGGCACAGCGCCTCGGAATCGGGGCCGGTGATCTCGAACTTGCGCAGGGGGGACAGGTCCATGATGACCGACTGTTTGCGACAGGCCCAGTATTCCTCGATCGGGCCCGCCTCGGCAAAACAATTGGCCAGCCAATAGCCATTATATTCGATGAAGTTGCGGGTGTGTTGGGCAAAGCTGTCATGAAAGGCGGTTTGTTTTGTCATTTTGGGGTCCGCATCAGGGGTGGGCCGGTAGGCGACGCTGCGTTGAAAGGTCTCGTGCCCGCTGTAGGTACGCACATGAATGTCGGTGGGATTCCAGCCGTTTGCGGCGGTGGTGTCATCGGGGCAGGCCGACGAGACACAGACGATGTCCGTCAGGGCGCGCAGCAGCACGTAGTCACCGGGGCGCGACCACGGCTCATCCGAATACATGACGCCGTGCTGGTCGAGATAGGTGTTGAAGAAAAAGTTGATCGCCATCCAGCCCGGGCGGCCCGTGATGTTGAAGTCCGACAACGCCTTGTTGAAGTTTTCCGAACAGTTCACGTGGCCGGGATAACCGATGTCGTCGTAATACTTGGCTGAGCAAGCCAGGGCAAAGGCATCGTGCCGGCCGCAGGTGTCCTGAACCACCTCGACAAGGGGCAGCATTTCCTGATCGTAATATTTCGCGTGCAGGCCCGGCATGGGATAGGCGTGACCCATAAGCGTGCGTGTGGTGGTCACGTCCAGCGCGTGTTCGATCCCCTTGTCCAGCTTTCTTGCGGAAAAGCATTCAAAATCAGTGCACTGGCGGCCATCTACGTCGATGATCTGGATATAGTCGCCCGCCTTGACGAAAAACGCCTCGGCTGTTTGGGTGTGCACGCGGATGTCGGCCAGCGGATCGGCCAGCGGATCGGGCAGTTCGAACTTGACGTGGGATTTGATCGTGGCGCGCTGGATCATCACCGTCAGGGGGGTGGTGGTGTCCTGTGCCTCGGCATCCATCGCGTCGCCGGGGGCCGCAATGATCAGGGTGCCCGCGCGGGTGACACGCAGCGTTTCCTCTGCCTTGGCGCGGGTGGCCCTGTCGAACAGGCGCACGGCGCGAGCCGGGGCCAGATCGATCTTGCGAGCATCCAGCCCCATGCGCAACCCGCGCAGCGATTGGTCCTTGCCCGTCAGCAACGCGCGAACCCCATCGGCAGGCGCATCGGCGAGACGGTCAAGGACGCTGTGGGTCACGGTTTGCCGTTCATCAGCGCTGACGATTTCGCAGACTTGCCCGCCCTCGTCATTTGTGACGGTGATCTGATCGCCCGCCTCGACCGGGATCAGGACAGCGCCCGCGCCTTGAACCACATACCGTTCGGCGCCGGGGGGCATGGAGAATTGCATGGGCTGGATGATCTGGCTGGGACGCGGAGGGCCGGGCCGAACCTTGGGATAAGGGTTGTCGAGCATGGTGGCCTCCAGAGCCGTGTGAAATTGCACTAGCGGAAACATTATTTAACTGTAAGAATACTGGTGCAGTGGCCAAGCTGCAAGCAAAGGGGCGCCGCCATATGCAAAAATCTTGCCGGAAAGTGGCTGACACGTCTTGGGCGCGCTGACGCTCGGCCTGATCGCGGCCCTGTGCTGGGGCGTGCATGACACGCTCGTGCGCTACATCTCGCAACAGGTCGGGGTGTTTCCTTCGCTGTTTCCCGTTCTTGTGACCGGCTGCATAATGTCGGCGGGACTTGCACTCGCGTTGGATACCACAGGGATAACCGCGCAGGCGCGGGGGCTGGCGGTGTTGTCCGGCATCGTGTTCGGGATCACGGGGTTGTCTTTCTACAAGGCGCTTTCCATCGGCCCCGTCCGATTGGTCGCTCCGGTCGTGGCCAGCTTTCCGATCTTGTCCGTGGGGTGGGCCGTCACCAACGGTCAGGGCGTGTCGCTGTGGCAGTGGGCCGCGGTGTTGATCATCGTGGGCGGGTGCGGGGTCGTCGCCGTGACCTCCGAGGATGCCGACAGCACGGGACGGTCAAGAACATCCGCGGTGCTATGGTCGATTCTGGCGGCCATTGGGTTTGCAACGTCCTTTGCGCTGGGGCAGCAATCGATGGCGGCGGGCACCGAGATGATGGCGATTGCCACGGCGCGCGTTGGGGCGGTCGCGGTCGTCGGGGGGCTGGCGCTGATACTCCGGCAATCCGTGATACCGGCGCGATCGGCGCTTCCGATATTGATCGTGATGGGCGTGCTCGACGCGATTGCCATCGGGGCGATCATGCTGGCAGGAAGTTTTGCGTTTCCGTATTTTGCATCCGTTGCGGCATCGACCTTTGGAGTATTTACGATCATCCTCGCCGCCGTGTTTTTGAAAGAGGCGGTGACAGGGGTGCAGTGGCTTGGGATCGTCGTGGTGTTTTCCGCAATTGGATATCTGGCCATCTAGGGTCAGGACACGTCCTCGTTTCGCAGCCAGACCGAGACGATTGCGGCGAGAGCGATTCACCATTGCCACTTGGACCACTGGCGAATGGCGACCGCTCAATCTGTCGTCACTGCCGGCCCTGTCACCGACGTCTTCGGCGCGCGGACACTGCTCAGCGGCCTGCCGCAGGTCGTCTGATCGCTCGGGGATCGCGGCTCTGCACCGACTGGCGCAATTGAAGCGGACGTCTTCTGATTGCGCCCGTGCAGACCAATCCGGATTTTTCCGGTCAGAGTAGTTTTATCGCGCGCTCGGATGTGTCTCGGATGTGTTGTTCGATCAATGCGCAGGCGAGATCTGCGTCGCGCGCGAGCGTTGCGGTCATGATTTCGCGATGCTCCTCCAATTTTCGACCGCCCAGTCCCTCCGGGGCCCTTTTGGTCACGAAACGGTACCGGTCAAGTTGGTCGAACATGATGGAGCGCAGCCGAAACAGCCATCGCCCGGGGCAGGCAGCGATGATGGCCTCGTGGAACTCACGGTGGCGTTCGACCCATTCGGAATGGCGTTCCATGCGCCGTTCCCAGGGCAGCCCCTCGATCAGGCTGAGCCGATGATGTACCGCGACGATATTGGTCTCCCAGTCCTCACCTCCGTGGGCGATGGCCTCGCGCACCGCGCGCTTCTCGAAGGTGATGAAGTGATCGGTGATCTCGATGAGTTCCTCGGCCGAAACCGGCGACACCTTGAAGCCCTTTCCGGCCTCAACGGTCACGAACCCCTCGGAAGACAGCTGCGAGAGCGCTTCTCTCAATGTGCCGATGCCGACATCGTAGCGTTTGGTCATGTCGGCGAATTTCAGACGGGTTTCCGGCTCAAACACACTGCTCACGATATCGGTGCGCAGCCGCGTCAACACATCGCGCGACCCTGACGTCTCGGTTTTTGAAGAGGGGCTGCTGGCCGGTTTCAAAATGCCTGAATTCACGCATTGCTCCATCATTGGTCGGCCGCTGCGGCCCCGGGGTAACGGCGCCCGAACGCCCCCACTGCGGATTTTCGAATATCCCATCCGGGCGGAGAATGACACCGCAATCGAGAAAAAGGCTTCCTTCCACGATTATTCAAGGATAGACAGATTTTCGAAAAAAGAAAGAGTTGCGAATGAAACTGCTGTCTTTCGTGAAAAGTGGGCGTCCGTCGTGGGGGGCTGTCGTGGACAAGGGGATCGTGGACCTTGGCGCGCGCTCGGGCGGCCAGTATCCGGATTTGAAATCCTTCGTCGCCGCGGGACGACCGCGGGAGCTTCTTGACAGTGCGCTCGCGCCCGAATTCGGCTTCGATACGGTCGAACTGGCTCCGGTGATTCCCAATCCCGACAAGATCGTGATGGCGGCCGTCAATTATTGGGACGATTCAACCGATCCGAACAAGGTGCCAGCCTATCCGGTTTTATTTCTACGCCTGCCATCGTCGCAAATCGCCCACGGCGCGCCCCTCATCCAGCCGCGATCATCGCAGAAGCTGGATTTCGAGGGCGAGTTGGCGGTGATCATCGGCACGGGCGGGCGGCACATTGCGGCCGAGCGCGCGATGTCCCATGTCGCGGGCTATTCGATCTACAATGACGGCAGCGTGCGGGATTGGCAGAAGCACAGCCACCAATTCACACCGGGCAAGAACTTCACCGGAACCGGCGGGTTTGGCCCCTGGATGGTGGAGGCGGGCGATCTGCCGATCCCGACAGACGGTGTTTCTCTGGTGACGCGGGTCAACGGCGTGGAAAAGCAACGCACGCACACATCGCGGATGATCTTCGATATCCCTTACCTGATTTCGTATATCTCCACCTTCGCGCCGCTCGCACCGGGGGATGTCATCGTCACGGGGACCTGCACCGGGTTCGGCATCACGCGGTCGCCGCAGGAATTCCTGACACCGGGGGATGTTGTCGAGGTGGAGATCGACGGTATCGGCGTCCTGTCGAACTCCGTGGAGGCGGAGGCATGTCAGGGCGGGGACTCGGCTGCTGGAAGGTGAAGCCGACGCCCCTGACTTTCAATCTTAATAAGATTTTCGAAAATGTTTGTGATTGGGGAAACTTCATGCTAGCACGCCATACATGCAGTGAAGGGGAGAGCTGACATGACCTACCTCGTAAACTCGATGGGACACGTCCAGTTGAACGTTGTGGATGTTGATGCCTTGGTCCGGGAATCCCGCGAGGTCCTAGGTCTGCGGGTCACTAGGGAAGAGGCTGGTTGCGTCTGGTTGTCGTCCAACGGGCGCATGGCGGAATTGGTGCTGCACGAGTCGGGCGAAAACGCGATCCGGTCGCTTGGCTTCGAGGCGGTATCCGAAGCGGCGGTGGCCGAAGCGGCCGCTCGCGTGGTCGATGCCGGCTGTCGGCTCGTGTCCTCCGAGGCCAGCCTTGACTGCTGCGTTACCGGTATGAGCTTCGTCACGCCGCAGGGTCATACGTTCGAATTGCACAGTCCTGTGGCGACAGAAATTTATGGCAACCGTCACGCGACAGCGGGAATGGCTCCGCTCCGCATCGATCATGTGAACATCACCTCGCCGGACCCCGCCGAAACCCGCTCTCAGATGGAGACTATTCTGGGTATGCGGTTGTCGGAGCGCATGGTTGACGACGGGCTGAGCTGGATGCGGGGCGCGAACCGGCTTCATCATATCCTCGGCATCGTCCGGGGCGACACGGGCTTGCACCACTACTCTTGGGAAGTGGCGGAGTTCTCGGATTATTGCCATCTCGGGGATCGTCTGGACACCATCGACAAGAATTTCATCTGGGGCCCCGGCCGCCACCGGCCGGGCGACAACACCTTCGCCTACTACATCGACGCCTGCGGCGCGATGGTCGAATGCGCGGGCAACATGGCGCTGATCAACGATGATGACCGCTACGAGCCCAATGTGATTACCGCGCTGAAGCGCCCCGAGAATGTGCGGGTCATGAATGTCTGGGGCGAGCCCGCGCCGCTACCTTGGCGCGAGCATCATTTCCCGTGGGCGGAACCGGCCGCGGGACGGAATTGAAAGGGTCAGACCATTGACTAAGATCGGTATTCTTGAAGGCTCCTTGCGGCGCGCGTCCTTGTCGCGAGCTGCGGCGCGCGCGGCCGCCGGACTTGTGCCGGATGGCGTGGAAGCGGTGCTCCTGCCCAATCCGGGCAGTCTGCCGCTGTTCAATCAGGACATTCTGGACGACGGCATGCCGGACGCGGTCGCGGCGATGATCGCGGCTGTGGAGGCGGTGGATGCGCTGTTGATCGTGACGCCGGAATACAACTGGTCGATCCCCGGCGGTCTGAAGAACGCCATCGACTGGGTGTCGCGCGTGAACCCCAATCCGCTAGAGCGCAAGCCCGTGGCGATCTGGAGCGTGTCTCCGGGCCTGTTGGGCGGCGCGCGTGTGCATGAAAGCCTGCGTCAGACGCTGCATTCGCAGGGCACCGTCATCATGGCCAAGCCGGAGGTGCAGATCGGGGTCGCCAAGAGCAAAGTGGATGTGGAGGCGGGCACGATAACGCACGCCGATACGGAGGCTTTCCTGCGCGGCCACCTGACCGCCTTCGATGCATTCTGCAAATCAGGAAATCGCGCTTAGCCGCGACCCCGACCCGAACAGAAGACGAGGCCATACCAATGGAACACCCACTAACGTTCATGTCCGACGGCTTGAAACTGTCCGGCGTTCTGCATGTGCCGGAGGGTCGCAAGCCCGGACAGCGATTGCCGACATTCATCGTGCTGCACGGGTTCGTGGGGACGAAGGACAAATCCCACGTCGAACTGGTTGCGCGGATGATCGAGGAGATGGGCTATTGCGCCTTCCGTATCGATTTTCGTGGCTGCGGCGAGAGTGAGGGCGCGCGCGGCGAGGTGCGCTGCTTCGACCAGGTGGCCGATACCCGCAACGCGCTCACCTTCATCGCCGAACGCGAGGAGGTCGACCCCGACCGCATTGGCGTGACCGGGCACAGCTTTGGCGCTGCCGTGGCGATCTTTACCGGCGGCGTGGATCTGCGCGTGGCCTGCGTTCTGTCGCTTTGCGGGTGGGGGGACGGCGAGCGGAAGTTCCGCGGCCAGCATCCCACTCCGGAGGCCTGGGCCAAATTCACCGGCATCCTCGAAGAAGGTCGTCGCCACCGTGCCGAGACGGGCGAAAGCATGTGGGTCTCGCGCTTTGATGTGGTCCCGATCCCGGAGGAGTTGCGCAAGAACCTGTCGCCCCACGCGCAGTTCGAAGTTCCGGTGGAAACAGCGATCAGCATGTATCATTTCCGAGCCGAGGATGTCGTGGCCGATATCGCTCCACGCCCACTCTTGCTGTTCCACACGGCCGGTGACGTGATCACGCCCATGGAGCAATCCATCAGCCTGTTTCAGAAGGCGGGCGCCAATGCGGAACTGATGATCCCGACCGGCGTGTCGCATTTCCCGTTGTCTGACGAAGATGCGCCGCACACCCGCGCGCTGATCTCTGCCTGGCTGAAGAAGTTTTTCCCCACTCCGCTCAGCGACGACGCATGACGCGGTTTCGCCCCCAGGATCTCAAAGACTATGCTGCGGCGCTATTGCTGGCGGTGGGCTATGCGCCCGACCATGCGGAGCGGACGGCGGATATCCTGGTCTGGGCGAATTCCAGGGGGGCCGATTCCCATGGTGTCCTGCGCGTCCCTCGCTACGGCGAAATGGTCGAACAGGGTCTGATCGATCCCAAAGCTGTTCCATCCGTGGTATCGCAAGAGGGCGCGGTCGCCGCGGTCGAGGCCGCGCGCGCGCCGGGCCCATCGGGCATGGTCGTCGCAATGGACACGGCGGTGGAAATCGCCAGCCGTATGGGCATCGGCTGGTGTTCGGCCCGCAACATCACCCATGCGGGCGCGGTTGGGTATTTCGCCCTGCGCGCCGCAGAACGGGGGTATGTGGGGATCGTGATGACCGCGTCGGGGCCCTTGATGGCGTATCACGGATCGCGGGTCGCGGGGCTGTCGACCAATCCGCTCTCAATCGCGGTACCGGGCCGGGGGCTGCCGTTGCTGCTGGATATGTCCACGTCCACCGTCGCCCTGGGCAAGATCATGCACGCCAAGGATGCCGGTATTCCGATCCCCGAAGGATGGGCGATCGACGCCGCGGGCGCGCCTGCGACCGATCCGGCGCAGGTGTCGACCCTGACACCGCTTGGTGGCCCAAAGGGCTCCGGCCTGTCACTGATGATCGAGGTTCTCGCCAGTGTTCTGGTGTCGAACCCGGCAATCTCGGGCGTGTTGTCGGGCGGCAAGGGCGCGATGAATGGGGCGGCGTTGGCGATCAGGGTCGAGGCCTTTGCCGACCCCGATGTCTTCGCCACGCAGATCGCGGAGCTGGTCAGCAGCCTGAAGGCGCTGCCCAAGGCGCCTGCCACCGATCAGATCCTGATGCCCGGCGAGCGCGGCTTTCGCCTTGCCGAGGAACGGCAAGCGTATGGCATTCCAATCGCGCAGGGCACGCTCAACCGTTTGGCGGCCATGGCCGAAAAGTTCGCCGTTGCGGCACCGAAGGCCATGCCGCCGCCCTAGAGGGGCATGCTTGCCAGACTGCGACGATACGCCAGACACATCAACGCTCGGAGGGAGGGGCAACAATGCAAGGCACAGAGCAAGACCAGCCATCCATCGCAAAGCGCTCCGTCAGCGGCGGTGTGCTCCTTGCCATCGGGCTCATCATGCTGGCGGTGGCTTGGGAGTATCCGGTGGGTCGGCTGACCCAGATGGGTCCGGGCTTCATTCCGCGCGTCATCGGGTTCGCGATCTGTGCCATGGCGATTGCGATCATTGTCAGCGACGTGATGGCACCGGCGCTGCCACAGGCGCGCAAAATTCAGTGGCGCGGTCTGGTCTTCGTCTCGGCAGGGATCCTCATTTTCGCAGCTTTCGTGGATGTCGTGGGCCTTGTCCCGTCCATGTTCCTTGCGGTCGCCGTCTCGATGTTCGCGGATGATGATGCGCGGCCGCTGAACGTGTTGATCTATGCATCTCTGGCGACACTTGGCGGGTGGCTCTTGTTTCTGGTGGCCCTTGAGCTGCCAATCCCGGCGTTCTGGAGGTAGCGATGATCGATCAATTCCTCCTTGGTCTGAGCGTCGTGATGCAGCCGCAAATCTTGATGTATGCGTTCATCGGCGTTTTCATTGGCCAATTGATCGGAGTCCTGCCGGGGATCGGGGCGATCACAGCGATTTCGCTGCTGTTGCCGGTGACATTCTACCTCGATGCGACCACGTCGATGATCATCTTGGCTGGCATCTATTACGGCTCGCAATATGGCGGGTCGATCGCGTCGATCCTGCTCAACCTGCCGGGCACGCCGTCATCGGTCGTGACCTGCCTTGAAGGCTACCCTCTGTCGCAAGACAACCGAGCGGGACTGGCGCTATTCGTGGCGGCGTTCTCCTCCTTCGTTGGTGGCATGATCGGTGTCGCGATCCTGGTACTGGCCGCTATTCCGATGACGTTGATTGCCCTGCGCTTCGGGGCGCCGGAATATGCGATGCTGGTCATACTTGGCTTGCTGGCCGCTTCGCTGATCGGGACAGGCTCGCAGCTCCGCTCCTTCGCGATGGTGGTTCTGGGGATCGCGTTGGGCCTTGTCGGCGCGGATCAAACCACTGGGTACTACCGCTTTGTCGCCATGCCAGAGCTGGCCGACGGGATCAGCCTCGTCTCGCTGGCCATGGGACTGTTCGGCGTCAGCGAGATCATCCGCAACGCGGCCAACAAGAGGCCGTCAGGCCCGGCCCTTTCGATCCGAATGCGCGATGTCATCCCAACAAGGAAACAAGCCCGCTCGCTGGTTTTTCCGATCCTGCGCGGCTCGGGCTTCGGAAGCTTCTTTGGCGCTCTGCCCGGCACGGGGGCCGCCATTGCGTCCTTCATGGCATATGCGATGGAAAAACGGTTCTCGCGGACACCCGAGAAGTTCGGCACCGGCCATCTGCCGGGCCTTGCCGCACCGGAATCCGCCAACAACGCCGCCGCGCAGACCGGGTTCATACCGACGCTCACGCTTGGCATTCCGGGCGATGCGGTCATGGCGCTGATCATCGGCGCGTTGATCCTGAACGGGATCATCCCCGGCCCGCGCCTGATGGTCGATCAGCCCGAACTGTTCTGGGGGGTCATCGCCAGTTTCTTTGTCGGCAATATCATCCTGCTGCTGATCAACGTTCCGTTGATCCGGCTCTGGGTTCTGTTGCTGCGCATTCCCTACCAGAAGCTCTATCCGGTGATCATCGTGATGATCTGTGTCGGCGTCTATTCGCATCGCACCAGCGTCACGGATGTCGTCCTGACGCTTGCGTTCGGGGTTCTGGGCTACCTGATGAAGAACTACCGGTTCGAACCTGCGCCGGTGCTTCTCGGCTTCGTGCTCGGCCCGCTGCTTGAGGATAATTTCCGCCGCGCGATGCTGATCTATCGCGGTGACTTCACGATATTCCTGACCCGCCCGATCAGCGCGATCTTGGTCACGTGTTCGGTTGCGTTGGTCGTATTTGCCATTTGGTCGAGCATCAGTGCCCGGCGAAAAACTGTCCGGCCACCATCGTGACCGTACAACGTCGCGCCTGACGTAGGGCGTGTATCAGGCCAAAGGGAGGAACGCGGCCTGACATCACTTGAAGACTGAAAACCTTGGGAGGAAGACCATGATCAAGAACCTACTCGTCGCTTTGCCGCTGACGCTGGCGCTCGCTGCGCCGTCACTGGCGCAAGAGTTCCCCGATCGCGCCATGCGCATCGTCCACGGCTTCGGCGCGGGCGGCAATGCCGATACCGTGTCCCGTATCATGGGCGAGGCGATCTCGACCAATCTGGGCGAGCCCGTCGTCGTGGAGTCGCGCCCCGGTGCTGGCGGAACCGTGGCGTCCGGCTATGTCGCGGGCGAAGATCCCGACGGCTACACCTTGCAGCTGATGGTGGGCGGCCATGCCGTGGCCGCGGGCCTCTACAACGAGTTGCCCTACGACTCGGTGAATGACTTCACCTTCCTGTCCACGATCGGACAATTCCCGTTTTTCGTGGCCGCCCGCGCGGGTGAATACGAATCCATCGATGCCGTGATCGAGGCGGCTTTGGCCGATCCCGGAAGCATTGTCATCGGCCATTCCGGTGTTGGCTCCACCCAGCACCTCACTGGTGAGCTTCTTGGCCTGCAAACGGGGGCCGATTTCATTCATGTCCCCTACAAGGGCGGCGCGGCGGCAAGCACGGCGCTGATGGGCGGCGAAGTCAACCTGATCATCGACACAGGCACCGTCATCAGCGGCCAGGCAGAGGCAGGCGTCTACGACATCCTCGCTGTGACCTCCGCGGATCGCTGGCCCGACGCGCCCGATGTGCCGACGTTGAACGAGACCGTCGCGCCGGGATTTGACGTGGTGTCCTGGACCGCTCTGGGTGCGCCTGCCGGCGTGCCGGACGACATCGTGGCGATCTTGTCGGGAGCCATCAGTGATGCGCTTGCACAACCCGACGTGCGCGAACGCATTGCGGCGCTTGGTGCAAATCCGGGTGCCTCGACCGGTGCGGAACTGCAGGCATTGGTCGAGCGTCAGATCGCGGTCTGGTCCGAGGTGATCGAGACCGCCGGGATCGAGCGGCGCTAAGCAAGCAAACTGGCGCGCGGGGGCCCCTCCGCGCGCCTGATATGTCCATCGCATGAGGCCCCAGATGACCGCAAAGACACCTGAAGAGCTTTACGCCACCATGCTGCGCCGGTCGCTTTGGGTGATCACGACGCGGCCTGCGCGTGGTCCCGGCATGCAGGACCTCTTGCCCGCGCATCTGGAGTATCAGATCGCGATGGAGCGCGATGGCAGCCTGTTCGGCGCCGGCCCGATTTTTGAGGATGGCGGGTCCGTTCCCACCGGCGGCATGATCATCGTGCGCGCCCAGGATGAGGCCGCCGCGCGCGCCCTGGCCGATGCCGACCCCTTTCATGCAAACGGTTTGCGCCAATACACGCTTCATCGCTGGATGCTGAACGAGGGCGCAATGACCGTGACCGTACGCTATTCCGATCAGACCGCCGTCGTCGGCTGATCTTACCACACAACCACCGGAGGCAGTCATGTCGGAACCAAAGCTGAACCTTGTCGGCGGCGACTGGGTCGCGGGCGATACCGCTCCCAATATCAATCCGTCCGACACATCGGATATCGTGGGCCACTACGCGCGCGCCAGCGCAGCGCAGACGCAGGATGCCATTGATGCCGCCAAAGCGGCTTTTCCGGCATGGTCTCGCTCAACGCCCCTGGAACGGCACGCGGTGCTGCGTGCAGCCGCCGACGAAATCCTGGCGCGCAAGGATGAGTTGGGGCGGCTGTTGTCGCGGGAAGAGGGCAAGACATTGGCCGAGGGGGTGGGGGAAACGGTCCGTGCGGCCCAGATCTTCGACTTCTTTGCGGGCGAGGCCCTTCGCCTGACGGGCGAGGTACTGCCCTCCATTCGCCCCGGTGTGGGTGTCGAGATCACCCGCGAGCCGGTTGGGGTCGTCGGCGTCATCACGCCGTGGAACTTCCCCATCGCAATCCCCGCCTGGAAACTGGCGCCGGCGCTTTGCTACGGCAACACGGTCGTGTTCAAACCGGCGGATCTCGTCCCGGGCTGCGGCTGGGCGCTGGTCGATATCTTGCACCGTGCGGGCCTTCCGGAGGGCGTGGTGAACCTCGTGATGGGGCGCGGATCGGTCGTGGGCCAAACCATCGTCGATAGCCCGGACGTCTCGGCCCTGACCTTTACGGGGTCGGTTCCAACCGGCGCGGTTTTGGCAGCGAAATCCGCGGAGCTGATGCGCAAGGTCCAGCTCGAGATGGGCGGCAAGAACCCTTTCGTAGTGCTGGCGGACGCCGATCTGGACGTCGCCGTTGACTGCGTCATCAATGGCGCCTTCTTCTCGACCGGGCAGCGGTGCACGGCCTCATCGCGGATCATCGTGGAAGACGCGGTGCACGATGCCTTCCTCGACAAGATGACTGCGCGCATGGCGGATCTGCGGGTGGGCGATGCCCTTGCCCCGGACACACAGATCGGCCCTGTCGTCGATGAAAGCCAGCTTGCGCAGAACGAGAAATATATCGAGATCGGCAAGGCCGAGGGCGCGCGTCTTGTGGCCGGAGGCAACCGTGTGTCCCGCGAGACGGAGGGCTACTTCCAGATGCCGGCCCTGTTTGCCGATTGCACCAATCAGATGAGGATTGCCCGGGAGGAAATCTTCGGACCTGTCGCGTCCGTGATCGCCGTCCGGGATTATGACGAGGCGCTCGCCGTGGCCAACGACACGGACTTCGGTCTGTCCGCCGGGATTGCCACCACCAGCCTGAAACACGCCACCCATTTCAAACGCAACGCCGAGGCCGGCATGGTCATGGTCAACCTGCCCACCGCAGGCGTTGATTTCCACGTGCCCTTCGGCGGGCGCAAGGCGTCAAGCCATGGCCCCCGTGAGCAGGGCCGCTATGCTGCCGAGTTCTTCACCACCGTCAAGACCGCCTACACCCTGGCCTGAGCCCCTAAGGACACTCCATGATCTACGAGATGCGCATCTATTCCTGTGTTCCCGGCGGTCTGCCCGCGCTGTTGCAGCGGTTCGAGACCACGACCCTGAAGATCTGGGAGCGGATCGGACTGCGCCCCGCCGGTTTTTTCACGACCCTTGTCGGCCCGTCCAACCATGACCTGACCTATTTCCTGGCGTGGGAATCGCTGGAGGAGCGCGAACGGCTCTGGAACACCTTCGCCAGCGACCCTGAATGGGTCGCGGCGCGCGCGACACATCAAGAGGCGCATGGAGAGGTCGTGGCCAATATCGCGTCCAGCTTCCTTGCGCCAACCGCCTTTTCCTCCGTGCGTTAGGCGGATCATGACCGAGACCTCAAAGACTGTCCCGGGTGCCGCCTTGTCCGGGCTGCGCGTGCTGGACATGACCCGGATCCTCGCGGGCCCATGGGCCACTCAGATTCTGGCGGACATGGGGGCGGAGGTGATCAAGATCGAACGCCCGGGCGAGGGGGACGATACGCGCAGTTGGGGGCCGCCGAACGTGACCGACCAACAGGGCCGGGACCGTGGCGCGGCCTATTTTCACGGCGCCAACCGGGGGAAGAAATCGGTTGCGGTCGACATGGCCCGTCCCGAGGGGCAGCGGATCCTGAAGGCCTTGGCGGCCCAAAGCGACGTCGTCATCGAGAATTTCAAGGTTGGGGGGCTGGCGAAGTACGGGCTTGATTATGCGTCGCTCGCGGCTGTCAAACCGGATCTCGTCTATTGTTCGATCACAGGGTTCGGACAGACCGGGCCCTATGCAAACCGGGCGGGATACGATTTCCTCATTCAGGCCATGGGCGGGTTGATGAGCGTCACGGGCCAACCCGATGGAACGCCGGGCGCGGAACCGATGAAGGTCGGCGTGGCGCTGACCGACGTGCTGACCGGGCTTTACGCGGTGATCGGCATCTTGTCGGCCTTGCGGCACCGCGATGCCACGGGCGAGGGGCAGCATATCGATATGTCATTGCTCGATGTTCAGGTCGCCACGCTGGCCAATCAGGCGATGAACTACCTGGCCACGGGCAAGTCGCCGGGTCGTCTTGGAAACGCACATCCCAGCATCGTGCCCTATCAGGCCTTCGCCACCAGTGACGGCCATTTGATCCTTGCGGTGGGCAATGACGGCCAGTTCGCTCGGTTCTGCGACGTCGCCGGAGCGCCGGGGCTGGCGACGGATCCGCGCTTTGCCACCAATCCCGAACGGGTGCGCAATCGCGACGTGTTGATCCCGATCCTTCAAGGCCTGATGTCGGGGCGGAGCATGGACGACTGGATCGAAGCGCTGAACGCGGCCAGCGTGCCCGTGGGGCCGATCAACACCATTGAACGGGTCTTCGCCGATCCGCATGTGCAATCGCGCGGGCTGAGGACCTCACCGGAAACGCCGCAGGGCGACAGGCTCGTCGGTGTCGCTTCGCCGATCAATCTGTCGCGAACCCCGGCCATGCCGCCGCGCGCCGCACCGGACCTTGGGGCCGATACGATCGGGATTCTGTCGCATATGCTGGACCCGTCTATCTTCGACCTTGAGGCGCTCATGACCGACGGAACGATCGCGGATTTCCGCACCAAAAAAGACGGAGAGTGAGCATGCCCGACAAACTCCTGATATCGCAAGAAGACGGCATCGCCACGCTGACCCTGAACATGCCGGAGCTGCGCAACCCGATCACTGACGCTGACATGATGGCCGAAATTTGCGCCGCCATGGACTGGCTCAACACCGACCAGTCGATCCGCTGTGCGATCCTGACTGGGGCGGGCAAGGCGTTCTCCTCGGGCGGCAACCTTAAACACATGCGCGACAAGGAAGGCATCTTTGCGGGCGACGCCATTGCCGTGCGAAACGCCTACCGTGCAGGCATCCAGCGCGTGGCCAAGGCTGTGTGGAACGTCGAGGTGCCGATGATCGCCGCCGTGAACGGGCCGGCGTATGGGGCAGGGTGCGACCTGACCTTGTTTTGCGACATCCGCATCGCCTCGGAGACCGCGACCTTTGCCGAGAATTTCGTGAATGTGGGCATCATCTCGGGCGATGGTGGCTCGTGGATCCTGCCGCGCCAAGTGGGGCTGTCGCGCGCCGCTGAAATGACGTTTACCGCCGATCCGATCGATGCGCAAACGGCGCTTGATTGGGGGCTTGTGTCCCGAGTCACGCCGCCGGGAGAGCTCCTCGAGGCCGCAATGGCCACGGCCCGCCGCATCGCCCGCAACCCGCCCCGCCAACTGCGGTTGACCAAGCGACTGTTGCGGGAGGGGACGGTTTCGACTCTCGATCAACTGCTGGAATTGTCTGCCGCCTATCAAGGTGCCGTGCACCAGACCGCCGACCACGCGGAGGCCGTCGCGGCCTTGCTCGAGCGGCGGGACGGGGTGTTCAAAGGCGACTAGGGGCGCAGGTCACGGCCCGCCGGTTCAGTGCTTTCGGATTGATTACTACATAAAATCATGTGCAGATCCCTCCATGGATCAACAACTCGAAACACTTCTTTTTGGTGAAGGATGGCCAGAAAAATGGCTCGATCTTATCGAACGTATGGCGATTGGCCTCAAAGAAACAGGCTCTTTTCTTTCTTTGATTGGCCATTGTGTTGGATCGGATCGGAAGTCAGGAGTATCGATAGGAGGACACGGTTCTGACGAAGCGGTGGGTGTCGCAACACTTATGCGCTCGTGCGCGAGCCTGGTTGTTATGATCAAATCAGCGGCAGTTGCTGATGAATGCTATGCTTGCGCTACGCTACTTAGGCAGCTTCTTGAGATTGAATATCTGATCTATTGTTTTGCCAATCGTCACAAGCATGCCGCCGAGTGGCTGCGCGCTAGTGATGACGAGCGGCGGAAATTCTGGCAGCCGAGACATCTGCGTGAAGCGGCAGATGGCTATTTTAACAATGAACACTACGGCTGGCATTGTCGGATTGGCGGTCATCCAACGCCGGACGCAAACATGGTCCTCAATGGCGGATTGGAGCTGCAACAACTGTTGTTTTGCGACGGGCTGATGCACTCTCGGCGTGTTTGGGCGTCATTCGAGGAATGGTCAAAATCGGATGCCGATTTTGGCCAAATATGGCAAATTTCCTTCAAGAAAGGCCACGAGCTATCCGGAAAGCTTGATGAGTGGTTCGAAAGCGACCCTGCGAGGTTGTGGGAGGGTTGGTAGGCAAGTGGATCCGTGAACGGCTGCAGCGTGGGTGATGATCATCTTGACCACGACGATATCGATGCTGAGGGTCACCGGACCGGCGTTTTGATCAGCGCGCATCTTGCCGTAGTCGATCAGCTTTTGCCGGTCGAGGTGCCCGATCTTATCCTTGCCCAGATCGCGCTTGAGCGTCTTGAGCGTGGCGGCCTTGCTGCGACGCGGCGGTTTGCCTACCTCGCACATATCGATTATGTGGAGATCGATGAGATCGCCGAAGGTGGTCAGGCGGGAGACGGACGACTTGTTCGGCGCCAACCCCTGATCCACCCGGGTCTCCGCTAGGCGGGCCCAGCGATGGGCATCGTCGCGACGGAGAAACGTCTCGCTCGCGTAGCGGCCCTTTCGTCTGATCTGGACCCGGCAAATTCTGGAATATTGGGGCGTATTCCTGCGTAGCAGGGTCCAAAGCCAACAGTTCGAAGATACACAAAACGCAAATAAATCAACACGCTAGATTGTTCGGTGCCCCTATGATAGATGGTGCTGATTCATAATTTATTTCAACAGCTTGATCGGCGTCGTGTGCAGCGTATGTTCATGTTTCAATCGCGTGATGTCGTGTTGCGGCGCACTCAATCGCTATTATGGTGGTAGTGGATTGGGGAAAAACCAAGACAGGCCAGTTAGAACGTGAAGCACTTATTCGGATTATGAGTACTGCAATCAGGGGTGACGTCCACGGACGTGGTGTAGCTGGCGGTGGCCATCGGGTTTCCCGGTAGGGTTGGGTTGCGACAACCAACCTGAACCAAGGACGACACCCGATGACCAAACCTATGATGGACCTGCGTGCGCTTGTCGAAAAGAGTGCCGATTCCGACCTGCTGCGTGAGATGATCGGCTTCGCAGCCGAGCGGCTGATGGAACTTGAGGTCGGCGCCAAGACCGGTGCCGATTACGGCGAGAAAAGCAGCGATCGGCTGGCGCAACGGAACGGATACCGCGACCGAGACTGGCAGACCCGTGCGGGCAGCGTCGAGCTGCGCATTCCGCGTCTGCGT
>NZ_FOYI01000009.1 GCF_900116005.1 Poseidonocella sedimentorum | reverse complement strand
GACTACATCGGCGCGCGGGCACTGCTGAGCAGCCTGCCGAATGTAGACTGGCTGCTCGGAGACCGTGGCTATGACGCCGACTGGTTCAGAGACGCTTTGAAAGACAAAGGGATAAGGCCCTGCATCCCGGGTCGAAAGCAACGCAAGACGCCCGTGAAATACGATCAGCGTCGATACAAGCGACGCAACAGGATTGAGATCATGTTCGGCAGGCTCAAGGATTGGCGGCGCGTCGCAACCCGGTATGATCGCTGCCCCAAGGTCTTCCTCTCGGCCATCGCTCTCGCAGCAATCGTCATTTATTGGCTATGAGTCCTGACCCTAGGGTGGTGGGACCGGAGACTTCATTCAATAAATCTACGGTTTCCTTATTTTTTCCAAACAGAGAAACATACAGCCGCCACTCAACTTGCAGGGTATCGAATTCCCGATATACAAATCCGAAATACTCACGCAGATCAGACATCTTTTCTCCTGCTTTGCAACACTCTGCCACTTTCACGGCGCGGAAATACTTTGACAACCAATAATTTCGAAGACCCCGCGCGATCGCCGAGCCGCGGGGTGGCGCCTTCCCTCTGATCCGTGTGCTTTATAGCCGCCACATCCCTCCCACTTCGACCGTCGCGCAAACGGGGAACAATCGCCGCCCCGGGGGGCGGGTCGGCGATCGCGCGGCGGCCTTCGGCCTTGTCTCCGCGCGTTGATACTTCGTTCGAACGGAGGGAAGCCGCCCCATCGCATCCAAGGTGCGCCGCTTTAAGTCGGCTCGCCTTAGGCGAGACGGGCGGGTTGGAGACTTAAAGGCGGCCTATGCCTTAGCCGCGCGCAGGGACTTCGTTCGAGCAAAACTGAGACAGTACGTGGGTCCACCAGCGCGCTACCCGCTCATCCTCCACTTGCAGCGCCGGGCCTGCGGCGATAAACGCGAGGCCAGCCCGAGACCCTAGCCCGATAAAGACCGGAGAGCCCTCATGTCGATCGACAAGGACACCGCCGCCCGTGTGGCGAAACTGGCCCGTATCAGGGTCGAGGAGGACGCCCTGCCCGCGCTGGCGGAGGAGTTCAACAACATCCTCACCTTCATCGAGCAGCTCGGCGAGGTCGATGTGGAGGGTGTCGAGCCGATGACCTCCGTCACGCCGCAAAAGCTCAAGCGCCGGGCCGATGAGGTCACTGCCGGGGGGCACCCCGAGGCGGTGTTGAAAAACGCGCCGGATGCGCGCGAGGGGTTCTTTGCCGTGCCGAAAGTGGTGGAATGACGATGAGCGATTTGAACGGACTGACCCTTGCCGAGGCCCGCGACAAGCTGCGCGCGGGGGATGTGAGCTCGGTGGAACTGACCAAGGCCTTTCTCGGTGAGATCGAGGGCGCCGCGGCGCTCAATGCTTTTGTCCACCACACGCCGGAAATCGCGCTTGCGCAGGCCGAGGCGGCGGATGCGCGGATCGCGGCGGGCGATGCGCCGGCGATGTGCGGGCTGCCGGTGGGGATCAAGGATCTCTTCTGCACCAAGGGCGTGCCGTCGCAGGCCGCCTCGCGCATTCTGGAGGGGTTCCGGCCCGAGTATGAGAGCACGGTGACGCAGAACCTGTTCGACGCGGGCGCGGTCATGCTGGGCAAGCTCAACATGGACGAGTTCGCCATGGGCAGCTCCAACGAGACGTCCTGTTATGGCAACGCGGTCAACCCGTGGCGACGGGGCAATGATGACGCGGCGCTGACGCCGGGGGGCTCTTCGGGCGGCTCGGCGGCGGCCGTTGCGGCGGATCTGTGCCTCGCGGCGACGGGCACGGACACGGGCGGCTCGATCCGCCAGCCCGCGGCGTTTGCCGGGATCACCGGGATCAAGCCGACCTACGGGCGCTGCTCCCGCTGGGGGGTGGTGGCTTTTGCCTCTTCGCTCGATCAGGCCGGGCCGATGACCAAATCGGTGCGCGATGCGGCGATCATGCTGGAGGCGATGGCCGGGCATGACCCCAAGGACAGCACCTCGGCGGATCTGCCGGTGCCGGATTTCGAGGCCATGCTGACCGGCGATATTCGCGGCAAGGTGATCGGGGTTCCCAAGGAATACCGGATGGACGGCATGCCCGCCGAGATCGAGAATCTCTGGGCCGAGGGGACCGAGATGCTGCGCGATGCGGGCGCGGAGATCCGCGATATCTCGCTGCCGCACACCAAATACGCGCTGCCGACCTATTACGTGATCGCGCCCGCCGAAGCGTCGTCGAACCTCGCGCGCTATGACGGGGTCCGCTATGGCCACCGAGCGGCGCTGGCGCAGGGGGACGGCATCACCGAGATGTATGAAAAGACCCGCGCCGAAGGGTTCGGCCACGAGGTGCAGCGACGCGTCATGGTCGGGACCTATGTGCTCTCGGCGGGGTTCTATGACGCCTATTACAACCGCGCGCGCAAGGTGCGCACGCTCATCAAGCGCGATTTCGAGACGGTCTTCGCCGAGGGGATCGACGCGATCCTGACCCCTGCGACACCGTCGGCGGCCTTCGGGCTGGGCGAGATGAGCGAGGCGGATCCGATTGCGATGTACCTCAACGATATCTTCACCGTGACGGTGAACCTCGCCGGACTGCCCGGCATCGCGGTGCCCACGGGCACGGATGCGCAGGGTCTTCCGCTGGCGTTGCAACTCATCGGGCGGCCCTGGGAAGAGGGCGACCTGCTCAATACCGCCTATGCTTTGGAAAAGGCTGCGGGATTTGTGGCGAAACCGGCGAAATGGTGGTAGGGTTTTGATCATGAAGCGCGTCAATTTGTTCAGTGGCCTTGGGGCGGGCGCCCTGCTCGCGGCCCTCTCGGCCTGTAGTCCGGGCATTCCCAATGATGTCTCCCCCATAGTTTATGGCGGCGCGGATACCGCCGCGCAGGCTGAGCGCGACGCGGCGCTGGAGGGGCGCGATCCGATCATCACCGAGATAGCGCTCGATCCCGCGGGCAACCCGGTGACGACGCGCCCCGGCACCCCGGCGCCCGAGGCCGTCACCGCCACGGGGATCTCGGCGGAGAACGATTTTGACCGCGTGGGCGAGCTGCGCAGCATCGAGAGCGACGCCGAGCGCACCGAGGCCCTGCGCAGCCAGTACGAGCAGGTCCAGCCGACCGCCCTGCCGACGCGCGGCGGCGCTGGCAGCGCCAACATCGTCCAGTATGCGCTCAGCACCACCAATACCCCCGGCCAGCCGATCTATACCCGCCTGAACCTGCGGACCGCGGCGGCGCATGAGCGCAAATGTGCCCAGTTCGCCTCGGCCGATCAGGCGCAGGTCGCCTTCCTCACCAATGGCGGGCCGGAGCGGGATCGCAGCGGGCTTGACCCGGATGGCGACGGCTTTGCCTGCGACTGGGATCCAGCGCCGTTCCGGCGGGCGATTTCGGCCAATTCGCAATGAGCGCGGCGCCGGTCTGGCGCCCCTCGCCCAACTTCGGCCCCCGGCGCGATGGGGGCCGCCCCGAGATCATCGTCATTCACTACACCGCCATGGCCAGCGCGACCGGCGCGATTGACTGGCTTTGCAACCCCGAGGCCGAGGTTTCGGCCCACTACCTGATCGACGCGCGCGGCGCGGTGACGCAAATGGTGCGCGAGGCGGATCGGGCGTGGCACGCGGGCGCGGGGCGTTGGCGCGGGCGCGCGGATGTGAACTCCTGGTCGCTCGGGATCGAGCTGTCCAACACCGGGAAAGAGCCCTTCGCGGAGCCGCAGATGGCCGCGCTTGAGGGGCTGCTGACGGGGATGATGGCGCGGCACGGGATCGCCCCGGAAAACGTCATCGGCCACTCGGATCTTGCCCCGGGGCGCAAGGTCGACCCCGGGCGGCGCTTCGACTGGGCCCGCCTCGCGCGGCAGGGGCTTGCCCAGGCCGCAGCGCGCAGCAGCGCCATCCCCACCGACCCCTTTCGCGTCCTCGCCAGCCGTGCAGGCTATACCGCCGAGGTGGATGACGAAACGCTACTGGCCGCGCTGCGGTTGCGTCACTGCCCGTGGAACGATGGCCCGCTTAACAAGACCGACCTCGCCATTCTGGCCGCTCTGGCCGGGTCCTGACCCTTCGCCAACCTTTTTCGCCGGTATCCAATTTTCTGTTCTTAAATTGATTCAAGGCATGCGGCATTGCCCAAAACAGCGCCCACCAAAGGCAGCAAAGCTGATGAGCGAAAAACACAGAACCGCATGGCGTCGAATACCCCGTAGCGCGTCAGCATTCAAAACAGTCGTCAAGAAGACCTCACCCTAGATCCGCCCGACGAGCAGATCGGACAACCGCCCGGGATCGCGGTTGAGCCGCATCCGGTAGACGATCATCGCCTCGGTCACGCGCATGACGTAGTTGCGCGTCTCGCGGAAGGGGATCATCTCGATCCAGTCGACCATCTCCTCGATCCGCCCGCCTCGGGGATCGCCGTAGAGCTCCATCCAGCGGTCGGGCCGTGAGGGCCCCGCGTTGTAGGCCGCGGCGATCATCACCGGGTTGCCGTCGAACCGCTCGGAAAGCTCGCGCAGGTAGGCCGCGCCGAGCCGCGCGTTATAGCCCCAGTCGGACAGGAGCGCCCCCGCGCTATAGCCGATCCCGAGATCGCCAGCCATTTCCTCGGCGGTGCCGGGCATGAGCTGCATGAGACCGCGCGCGCCCACGGGGCTCACCACGCCGGGGTCGAATTCGCTTTCGCGCCGCGCGATGGAAAGGACGAGTTCGGGCGGCAGGCCGTCGCTCCGCGTCGCGACCGGGTGCATCGCGAAATAGGGGCGCTCGACCATCATCTCCTGCCGCACGGCCTGTTTGCCGAGCATCACCGCGATATGCGGCGCGCCGAGCTCCTCGGCCATGCGTCCGAGCGCGCCGATCTCCGGCTCCGACAGGCTCTCGGAGAGATGCACGAAGAACCGCTCGGCAAGGTAAAGCTCCCCCGCCGCGAGGCTCAGAACCCCGGCCTGAAACACCGACGAGCCGGTGAACCCCGCCTCGCGCCAGTCCGGGTAGGGCTCAAGGCCGCGCAGCGCCTCGTCCACGGCAATCCCCGCCCGGTCGGCCGCCAGCAACCCGTAGAACCCGGTCTGGTGTTTGGCCGCTTCGCCGTAAGCGCGCGTCGCCGCTTCCATGTCACCGATTTGCTCATAGGACCGGCCGAGCCAATAGCCGGCGCGACCGAGCGAAATCGGCGTCGCCACGGCGGCGGACATGGCCTTGAAATGGTCCAGCGCGCGGGCCGGGTTGTGCAGCTTGAGCGAGAGATAGCCCGCGAGCCACTCCAGATCGGCATAGTTCGCCCCGCCGGTGAGATGGTGGCTCGAGGCGATCCGGTAGGCGCGCGACAGGTCGCCAGCGCGCATCGCCTGGCGGGCGAACTGGCGGCGCATGTTGGCCCAGCGTTCGGGCTCGCCCAAGGCCTGCGCGCTTGTGCTGCGGCTGAGCAGGAGGTCGACCGCGCTGTCGTTGCGGCCCGCGCGGGTGCGCCAGAGGAATCGCTCATAAGCGAGGCCCGGATCTTCGGCGAGGGCGGCGGGAATCGCCTCGATCAGCGCATCGACCCCGTCCTCGCGGGCCCGGAGCGCGATCCGCGCCTTGGCGAGCGCTGCCCAGCCGGGGGAAATCGCCGCGCCCGCGGCGTCCAGCAGGCGGCGCGCGGCCTCGGTCTCGCCGGTCCAGAGCAGCATGTCGAGGCGGGCGATCTGGTGGTCGGCAAGCAGCGCTGCGTGCTGGCTGAGGAACTTTGCCTCCGTCCCGGGATCCATCGCGAGGCTGCGCCAGGCGAAGACCAGCGCGTCGCGCGCCGCGCTCTCCTGCCCCGAGGCCCGCAGCGCCGCGGCATAGGCAAGCGCGCCCTCTCCCGTCTGCGGCAGGGCGCTTTGGAAGAAGGCCTTCGTCTCGGCCGGCGCGCCCTCTGCCGCGACCCCTTCGGAGCGACGCCGCAGCAGCGCAAGCCCGGGCCAGTCGCCGCGCCGCTCAAGGAAGGCGCGCACCTCGTCAAAGTTGCCGCGCCCCGCGCGCAGCCGCTGCCACTCGATGATATCGGCCCCGACGCTGCCCTCGCGCTGGCCGAGCGCCGTCGCCGTGTCCCAATCGCCCGCGCGCAACGCCGCCATTGCCGCCTCGAGGGGGCGGACCGGCGGTGCCGCGGGGCTCGCCATCGGCGCAAGGGCCAGCGAAACGGTCAGAAGGAGGCGGGCAATCATCGGTGGGGCAAGGTCCTGATCAACGGGGTGTCATCGCGGGATCATCGCCGCGGTCGGGGCCAAAATATCGCCCCGCGAGCGCGCCGCAATACACAAACTTGGCAAAGCTCCAAACGCGCGTTAAACCGCGCTGCAGTCCGGCGGGTGATCCGCCGGCTCAGGACCCGAATTCAGGAGGCGCGCGACATGTTCAGAGGATCCCTTCCCGCACTGGTCACGCCGTTCAAGGACGGCGAGCTGGATCTGGCAACGCTCAAACGCCTCGTCGATTGGCACATCGATCAGGGGAGCCGCGGCCTCGTGCCCGTCGGCACCACCGGCGAGAGCCCGACACTCACCCACGAAGAGCATGACCGCGTTGTTGCCACCGTGATCGATGTGGCGGCCGGGCGCGTGCCCGTGCTCGCAGGCGCCGGTTCCAACTCGACGCGGGAGGCCTGCCGGCTGGTGGACGCGGCCAAGGCCGCCGGCGCCGAGGGCGCGCTCGTCGTATCGCCCTATTACAACAAGCCGACTCAGGCCGGGCTGATTGCGCATTTCACCGCCGCCGCGAGCCGCGGCCTGCCGCTGATCGTCTATAACATCCCGGGCCGGTCCGTGGTCGACATCTCGCCCCAGACAATGGGCGAGCTCGCCAAGCTCGACACCATCATCGGGGTCAAGGATGCCACCGCCGACCTCTCCCGCGTGGGCCAGCAGCGCATCACCTGCGGCACCGATTTCATCCAGCTCTCGGGCGAGGATGCGACGGCCGTGGGCTACAACGCACAAGGCGGCGTCGGCTGCATCTCGGTGACGGCCAACGTCGCGCCCGCGCTCTGCGCGCAGGTCCAGACGGCCACGCTGGCGGGCGACTACGCCACCGCGCTGGAGCTGACCGACAAGCTCATGCCGCTGCATCTGGCGATCTTCACCGAGCCGGGGCTCGTGGGCGTCAAATACGCGATGTCGCGGCTCGGGCTCTGCTCCGAAGAGGTGCGCCTGCCGCTGGTGCCGCTCACGGAGCCGACCCGCGCCAAGATCGACGCCGCGATGGAGCACGCCGGGCTTCTCTGACGCCCCGCGCCCATCGCCCGCGCGACTTCACCCCTCCTGCCAGACCGGCAGGAGGTCCCCCGCCGCCGGTGTCGCAGCATGGACACCCCGGGCGATTGCGCGCGCGAGGCACAGGCTGGCCGCATGGCCGATCATCATGAGCGGCTCGGGGCCCTCATCGAGCGGGACCGCGCCGGTCGCGGCGGCAAAGACCAGATCCCCGTCAAGCGGCGTGTGGCTCGGCAGGAGCGCCCGGGCCATGCCGTCCTGCGCGGCGGTGGCGAGCCGGGTGCACTGGGGCTGGCTCAGCGCGGCGTCGGTGGCGACGATGGCGATGGTGGTGCTGGCATTGAGGGCCGAGAGCTTGGTGCGGCAGCCCTTGGGGACTCGCGGCGCGGGCCCGAGCCCGCCGAACTCCGCGCCCTCCTCCCATGGCGCGGCCCAGAAATGCCGCCCGTCCCCGACCGTCGCCGAGCCAAGCGCGTTGACCGCCACCAGCGCGCCGACCGTATGCCCGCTCTCCAGCACGCAAGAGGCCGAGCCGAGCCCACCCTTGAACGTCGCCGTGGTCGCGCCGAGACCGGCCCCGGCAGAGCCGAGCGCGAACTCCGGGCCGGCGGCATCGAGCGCCGCGCGGCCGAGGGCCGGATAGGGGTTCTCCGCCCAGCCCTTCGCGCCGCCGTTCAGCAGATCGAAGAGAATCGCCCCAGGTACGATGGGCACGCGCGCGGGCCCCACGGCAAAGCCCCGCCCCGCCGCCGCCAACCCCGCCGCGACTCCGTCGCAGGCCGCGAGCCCGAAGGCGCTGCCGCCCGAGAGCACCAGCGCATCGACTTGTTGCACGGTCCGGTCCGGGGCGAGCAGGTCGGTTTCCCGCGTGCCCGGCGCGCCGCCCATGACGCTGACGCCCGCGGTGAAGGGCGCGCCCGAGGTCAGCACCGTGACGCCCGATTTCAGCCCCGCGTCGCCGGCATTGCCGACCCGCAGCCCCGCCACATCCGTGATCAAATTGCGCGCGCCCGGTTCCATGCCGCCCTCCCCGCTGTCGCCCCGATCCTAGGCTTTGCTCCGGCGCCCGTCCATCCGGCCCGCTCGGGTCTTGCAGCCGTGCGCGGATCGGTCCAGACATGCGGGCAACACCCCAAATGAGACGCCTCGCGCGTCATCCCCCGGACCGGACAATTACGATGCTGCGCGAGCTCTCTCCTTCGGCCATCTACATGGGCCTTCTGGCCGCCTTCGTGGGGTACTCGGCCTCCTTCGCCATCGTGCTCGCCGGGGTGACCCGCGTGGGCGCGACGCCCGATCAGGCCGCCACAGCGCTCTTTTTCGCCACGCTCGGCATGGGGGTCGGCAGTCTCTGGCTCCCGCTCGCCACTCGCAGCCCCGCGGCCGTGGCCTGGTCCACGCCGGGCGCCGCGCTTCTGGCCGCCTCCGCCGCGCCCGCGGGCGGGTTCGGCGCGGTGGTGGCCGCGCTCATCGGCTGCGCCGCGCTGATCGCGATCACCGGGGTCGTGCCGCTGCTCGGCCGGATCGTTGCGGCGATCCCCAAGCCGGTGGCAAACGCGCTACTCGCCGGAGTGCTCTTCCCGCTCTGCCTCGCGCCGGCCCATGCGCTCGGCGCGGCGCCGCTGCTCTTCCTGCCGGTGCTCGGCGCCTGGGTCGCGGGGCTGCTGCTGCACCGGCTCGCGGCCATGCCGCTGGCGGTTCTGGCCTTCATCCTGGTGATGATCTTCGCCGTCGATCTGCCCGCCGATGCGCTCGGCGATGCGCTTGGTGGATCGCTCGGCCTGCCCGCGCTGGCGCCCGTTGCGCCGGAGTTCAGCCTCGCGGGGCTCATCTCTTTGGCGCTGCCGCTCTACCTCGTGACCATGGCGGGCCAGAACATCCCCGGCTTTGCGCTTCTGGAACTTCAGGGCTATCCCGTCGACCGGCAGGCGGCGCTGCGCAAGACCGGGCTGGCGAGCCTCGTTGCGGCCCCCTTCGGCGCGATCCCGATCAACATGTCGGCGATCACCGCGGCGCTGATGGCCGGCCCCGACGCCCACCCCGACCGCAGCCGCCGCTACTGGGCCGCGGTGGTCTCGGGGCTGGGCTATGTCGGTCTGGCGCTGCTGGCCGAACCGGTCACGCAGCTGGCGCAAGCCGCCCCGTCAGAGCTCATCATCGGCGTCGCGGGGCTCGCGCTCATTCCCGCGCTGGTCGCCGCGCTCTCGGCCGGGTTTTCCGAGCCGGGCAGCATCGAGGCCCCCGCGCTCACCTTCCTCATCACCGCAAGCGGCATGACCCTGCTGGGCATCAGCGGCGCCTTCTGGGGGATCGTCATCGGAGTGCTGATCTGGGGCCTCAAACGCGGGCTCAAACGCCGCTAGGCGCCGTTTCAGCTCCGGCGCGCGATCGCGTCGATCTCCACCAGCGCCCCGACGGCCATCCCGGTCACACCGACGCAGGTCCGCGCGGGCAACCGTCCGGGCGCGAAATAGCTCTCGTATGTGGCATTCATCGCCGCATAGTCGCGGTGAAACTCCGTCAGGAATACGCGCACCTGCACGATTTCCTCCAGCCCCATCGACAGACCGCCGAGCACGAGGCCGAGATTGTCCATCACCCGCCGCGTCTGCGCCTCGATCCCCTCGGGCAAGGGCCGCTCGGGATCATCGGGAAAGGTGGGCATCTGTCCGGTGAGGAAGACCCAACCATCGGTCTCGACCGCATGGGAAAACGGCGCGACGGGCTGGGGGGCGGCGTCGATCATGTGAAACGAGGGAGGCATCGGAGGTCCTTTCGGTCGGCGGCAAGGTTTGCGCCCCATCAGACCGGTTTCGCCCGCCATCGCAAGGGCGGAGTGCCGCGCCCGGCGCCATGGCGACTCCGAAGCCGCTTGTATGGTCGTGAATGCGCCATTAAACGATGGGCTGATTTTCGATCATACCGGAGCCCTTGATGCGCCTTTCACGTTATTTCCTGCCGGTCCTGAAGGAGACCCCTTCGGAGGCGCAGATCGTATCGCACCGCTACATGCTTCGCGCCGGGATGATCAAACAGGCGAGCGCAGGGATCTATTCCTGGCTGCCTCTGGGTTACAAGGTTCTGCGCAACATCGAGCGGATCGTCCATGAGGAACAGGTCCGCGCGGGCCATATCCCGATGCTCATGCCGACGCTGCAATCGGCGGACCTGTGGCGCGAGAGCGGGCGCTATGACGACTACGGCGAGGAGATGCTGCGCATTTCCGACCGGCACGGGCGCGACATGCTCTACGGGCCGACCAACGAAGAGCTCATCACCGACATCTTCCGCAGCCACGTCAGCAGCTACCGCGACCTGCCGCTCACGCTCTACCACATCCAGTGGAAATTCCGCGATGAGATCCGCCCGCGCTTCGGCGTGATGCGGGGCCGCGAGTTCCTGATGAAGGACGGCTACAACTTCGACCTTACCAAGGAAGACGCGCTGCACGCCTACAACCGGCACCTCGTCTCCTACCTGCGCAGCTATGAGCGGATGGGGCTTCAGGCGATCCCGATGCGCGCCGATGGCGGGCCGATCGGGGGCGACTACACCCATGAATTCCTCGTGCTGGCCGAGACCGGCGAGTCGGAGGTCTTCTACGACAGCGAGATCACCGATCTGAAATTCGGCGACCGCGAGATCGACTACGACGACGTGGCGCAGTGTCAGGCCGTGCTGGAGGAGTTCACCTCGCGCTATGCGCGCACCGACGAAACCCACGACGCGGCGCTCTTCGACAAGGTCCCGGAGGCGCGCCGCCGCTCGGCGCGGGGGATCGAGGTCGGCCAGATCTTTTATTTCGGCACCAAGTATTCCGAAGCCATGGGCGCCAATGTGCAAGGGCCCGACGGCAAATCCGTCCCCGTCCACATGGGCAGTCATGGCATCGGCGTCAGCCGCCTTCTGGGCGCGATCATCGAGGCGAGCCATGACGAAAAGGGCATCATCTGGCCCGAGGGCGTGACGCCCTTCCACGTCGGCATCGTCAACCTCAAGACCGGGGACGCGGAGGCCGATGCGGCTTGCGAGAGCCTCTACAAGAGCTTCACCGCCCTCGGACTGGAGCCGCTCTACGACGACACCAACGAGCGCGCGGGCGGCAAGTTCGCGACCATGGACCTCATCGGCCTGCCCTGGCGGATCACGGTGGGGCCGCGCGGTCTCAAGAACGGCGTGGTCGAGCTCACCAGCCGCCGCACGGGGGAGAGCGAAGAGCTGCCCCCCGAACAGGCCGTGGCGCGGATCACGGCGATCTACGGCCTTGCAAGTGCTTGAGGCGGGGCTGGCCAAGCGGCTGGGGCTCGCGCTCGTCTGCGGCCTCGTCGGCATGGGGCTCGCCTCGCTGCTGGGCTATAGCGGGGAGTTGGGCGCGGTGCTCGGCGTGGTGGCCTTCGTGCTCTATCGCGTGAGCCGCGCCGGCAAGTCGACGCCCCCTGAGTGATGGGAAGATCCCCCGCCCCGTTTGCGGCCTTCGAATGGCTGATCGCCTGGCGATACCTGCGCGCGCGCCGCGCCGAAGGGGGCGTTTCGGTCATGACCTGGATCAGCCTGATCGGCATCACGCTGGCAGTCATGGCGCTGATCGCGACGCTCTCGGTGCGCGCAGGTTTCCGGGCCGAATTCGTCGACACCATCCTCGGCGCCAACGCCCATGTCACGGTCTACACCACCGGCGAGGTCAACGCCCAGGGCGCGATCGACCGGCGCATCACCGACTATGACGCGATGGCCGCGCGGCTGGCCGAGGTCCCCGGCGTGACCCGGGCGGCCCCGATCCTGCGCGGGCAGGTCATGGCCAACCTGCGCGACAACAACGCGGGCGTGGAGGTCTACGGCATCACCCCGGCAGACCTCGCGGGCCTGCGCCGCATCGTCGATCCCGAGACCAGCGAGGGCGATCTTGCCCGTTTCGAAGAGGGCGTCGCCATCGGCTCGGGCGTCGCGCGCGAGCTTGGCGCGGGGCTGGGCGACCGCATCCGCATCATCTCGCCCAACGGGGTGCGCACCGCTTTCGGCACCTCGCCGCGCTCCAAGAGCTACGACGTTACCTACATCTTCACCGCCGGCCGCTACGACATCGACCGCACGCGCGTCTACATGCCGCTCGAAGAGGCGCAAGTCTACTTCAACAAGCCCGGCGCGGTGGACGAGATCGAGGTGCTGATCGAAGAGCCCGAAGCGGTGGACGAGATGCTCCTGCCCCTGCTCGACGCGGGCGGGCCCGAAGCGCTCATCTGGACATGGCGCGACAGTGCGGGGGCCTTCCTGCGGGCGCTGGAGATCGAGGACAACGTGATGTTCATCATCATGGCGATCCTCGTGCTCATCGCCTCGATGAACATCGTCTCCGGCCTTGTCATGCTGGTCAAGAACAAGGGCCGCGACATCGGCATCCTGCGCACGATGGGCCTGACCGAGGGCGCGGTTCTGCGCGTTTTCTTCATCTGCGGGGCCTTTACCGGGCTGATCGGCACGGCGCTCGGCGTGCTCTTGGGCTGCCTCTTCGCGATCTACATCGACCCGATTTTCGCCTTCGTGAACTACCTCTCGGGCGGCGGCGTCTGGGATCCCCAGATCCGCGGGATCTATGCCATCCCGGCCAGGCTGGAGTTTGGCGACGTGGTCTCCGCAGTCGCGCTCTCGCTGGGCCTGTCCTTCATCGTGACGATCTTTCCCGCCCGGCGCGCGGCGCGGATGAACCCGGTGGAGGCGCTGCGCTATGAGTGAGCCGGTGCTGGAGCTTGAGGGCATCGAGAAGGTCTACCTGCGCGGAACCGACCGCGAGGTGCGCGTGCTCGACGGGGCCTCCTGCCGGCTCGGCGCGGGCGAGATCGTCGGGCTGGTCGCGCCGTCGGGGGCGGGCAAGTCGACGCTGCTGCATGTGGCGGGCCTGCTGGATGTGGCCGATGCGGGCGCGGTGCGGATCGGGGGCGAGGATTTCGCCGCCCTCCCGGACCGCCGCCGGACCATCGCGCGGCGGCGCGACGTGGGTTTCGTCTACCAGTTCCACCACCTGTTGCCGGAGTTTTCCGCTCTGGAGAACGTCATGCTGCCGCAGCTTGCCAACGGGGCCACGCGCGCCGAGGCCCGGGCCCGCGCTGCCGCGCTGCTGGATCGCGTCGGGCTCACCGCCCGCGCCGCCCACCGGCCCGCCGCGCTTTCGGGCGGCGAGCAACAGCGCGTCGCCTTCTGCCGCGCGCTCGCCAACGCGCCGCGCCTCCTGCTGGCCGATGAACCCACCGGCAACCTTGACCCGGAGACCTCCGAGACCGTCTTTGCCGCCCTGGTCGATCTGGTGCGCGAGACCGGCCTCACCGCCCTCATCGCGACCCACAACCTCGCCCTCGCCCAACGCATGTCTCGCGTGCTGCGGCTTGAGGCCGGACGGCTCGTCGCGCAAGAGCCCGGTTGACAGACCCGCCCCGAGCCCACAGGTCTATTCAGGCCACCCCCCGCAAAAGGAACGCCACATGAGATACGCGAAATGGACCGTGATCGTCCTCTTCTGGCTCTTCGTGGCCGCCTTCCTGCACTACACCTTGCCCCAGAAGGACATCGTCCGCGTCACCGACACCTACGAAAAGCGGGTCGATCTCGGGGCCAACCGCTATTTCTGGGCCTCGGCGGGCGCGGGGTTTGACGGCACGCAACCGGGGCGCGACGTTTTCTTCATCCAGACCCGCAAGGCCGATGGCGATGTCATGGTCTACCGCAATGAGGATACCGACTGGGGCTGGCCGCCTTATTTCAAGTTCGACACCTCCAACCTTCAGGCCGAAGCCGCGGACCTGCGCTCCACCGCGGCCGAGCCCCGCTGGGCCCTGGTCAAGCACTACGGCTGGCGGATCGAGGAGTTTTCGGTCTTCCCCAACGCGATGAAGATCCGCGAAGTCGACGGGCCCGACGCGAGCAAGGGGCTGCCGATCGGCAATATCATCATCCTGACCCTGCTCGTGGCGGCGGCCTGGGCGATCCGCGTGCGCTGGCGGCGCTTCCGCCACCGCCGGATCGATCCGGTCCTGGACGGGGTGGAGGACAGCTGGGACGATGCGAGCGCGTCAATGTCGGGGCTGCGCGGGCGCGTCTCGCGCTGGTTCCGGCGCGGCTGACCGGGCAAGACCGCGCGTCGCCATGTGGGGCGGTGCATTGACATTCGCCCCGGTTTTGCGATGGATGCGCCTTTGCCCGCGCCAGATGCGCGCGACGGGGCGCTACCCGACGCCCGCCAACTGGGGCATAGTGACGATGGGAGGGCGGCAGAGATGACCGGAATCACCACGAAAACAGATGGCGCGGCCAGCACGGCGCTCGCACAGCTTCCACAGGTGCAGACCCCGCGCAACCCGGGGACGGCGCTCGATCTCGATGTGGTCCTGTCGCAGCGGGTCAATACCTCCGCCGTCGAGCGGCGCTGCGCGACCCTGCCCGGCCGGCGCACGGTCAAGAAAGACTACCAGGCCGCGTGGCTCGCCAAGGCGATCAGCTGCATCGACCTCACCACCCTCGCGGGCGACGACACCGAGGGCCGCGTCCGGCGCCTCTGCGCCAAGGCGCGCCAGCCGGTGCGCGCGGACCTGCTGGAGGCGCTTGGCCTGACGGGCCTCACCACCGGCGCGGTCTGCGTCTACCACGAAATGGTCCCCACCGCGGTCGACGCGCTCAAGGGCTCGGGCATCCCCGTCGCGGCGGTCTCGACCGGTTTCCCGGCGGGCCTCTCGCCCTTCCACCTCCGGCTCGCCGAAATCGGCGAAAGCGTATCGGCCGGCGCGGCGGAGATCGACATCGTGATCTCGCGGAGGCACGTCCTGACCGGCAACTGGCAAGCGCTCTACGACGAAATGAAAGCCTTCCGCGAGGCCTGCGGCGACGCGCGGATCAAGGCGATCCTCGCCACGGGCGAGCTCGGCTCGCTGCGCAACGTGGCGCGCGCCTCGATGGTCTGCATGATGGCCGGAGCGGATTTCATCAAGACCTCGACCGGCAAGGAAAGCGTGAATGCGACGCTGCCGGTGAGCCTCGTGATGATCCGCGCGATCCGCGCCTACCACACAGCGACCGGCGTGCGCGTGGGCTACAAACCGGCAGGCGGGATCTCCAAGGCCAAGGATTCGCTGACCTACCTGGCGCTCATCAAGGAGGAGCTCGGGGATCGCTGGTTGCAGCCGGACCTCTTCCGCTTCGGCGCCTCCTCGCTGCTGGGCGACATCGAGCGACAGCTCGAACACCATGTAACCGGCGCCTACTCCGCCTCGTGGCGGCACGCGACGGGATAAGCGCGACCCCGGAAAATGATCGATCATTTTCCGGCCCGTTTTCCGATTGATCGGAAAACGGCTCCAGACGGAACCCGCGAGAAAGGCGGACAGGACATGAGCGTGACGGACATCTTCGAAACCATGGACTACGGTCCCGCGCCCGAGAGCGCGCAAGACGCGCTGCAGTGGCTGGCGGATCGCGGCGGGATCGCCGGGCACTACATCAACGGCGCTTTTGCGCCCGCGCGCGATGACTTTGCCTCGATCAATCCCGCGACCGGCGACAAGCTCGCCGGTGTCACCAAGGGCACGAGAGACGAGGTCGACGCCGCGGTCAAGGCCGCGCGCAAGGCGCAGCCGGCCTGGGCGAAATCCGGCGCGGCCCGGGCGCGGGTCCTCTACGCAATCGCGCGCCTGATGCAGAAGCACAGCCGCCTGCTCGCCGTTGTGGAGAGCCTCGACAACGGCAAGCCGATCCGCGAGAGCCGCGATATCGACGTGCCCCTCGCCATCCGGCACTTCTACCATCACGCGGGCTTTGCCCAGCTCATGGGCTCCGAGCTGCCCGACCGCGAGCCTCTGGGCGTTTGCGGCCAGATCATCCCGTGGAATTTCCCGCTGCTGATGCTCGCGTGGAAGATCGCCCCGGCGCTTGCGATGGGCAACACGGTGGTCCTCAAACCGGCCGAGTTCACATCCCTCAGCGCAATGGTCTTCGCTGACATCTGCGGCCAGGCCGGCGTGCCGGCGGGTGTGGTCAACATCGTGACCGGCGATGGCGAGACCGGGGCGGCGCTGGTGGATTCGGATGTCGACAAGATCGCCTTCACCGGCTCCACCGAAGTGGGGAGGATCATCCGCACGGCGACCGCCGGATCCGGCAAGGCGCTGACGCTCGAGCTTGGCGGCAAATCCCCCTACATCGTCTTTGAGGATGCCGATCTCGACAGCGCCGTGGAGGGGCTGGTCGATGCGATCTGGTTCAACGGCGGGCAGGTCTGCTGCGCGGGCTCGCGCCTTCTGGTGCAGGAAGGTGTGGCCGAGGATTTCTATGCCCGGCTGAAAGTCCGCATGGACGCGCTGCGCATTGGCGATCCGCTCGACAAATGCGTCGACGTGGGCGCGATTGTTGATCAGAGCCAGTTGGATCAAATCACGCGAAAGGTCGATGGCTGCCACGAGGGCGAGGTCTATCAAGCCAAGGGTAGCCTCCCCGAAGGGGGCTGTTTCTACCCCCCCACGCTGATCACCGGGCTGAGCAGTTCGGCCACCCTGATGCAGGAAGAAATCTTCGGGCCCGTGCTCGTCGCGACCACATTCCGCACGCCCGAAGAGGCCGTGCAGCTTGCCAACAACACCCGCTACGGGCTCGCCGCGAGTGTCTGGAGCGAGAGCCTCAACCTCGCGCTCGACATCGCGCCGAAGCTCATCGCGGGCGTGGTCTGGGTCAACGGGACCAACATGTTCGACGCGGCGGCCGGGTTCGGCGGGGTGCGCGAGAGCGGCTTCGGGCGCGAAGGCGGCTGGGACGGGCTCGGCGCCTATACCAAGCCCAAGGGCAAGGCCACGGCGCTGAAACCGGTGGCGGCGGCCTTCGCCGGCGACAAGGGACCCAAGGACGGGCTCGACCGGACCGCCAAGCTCTATATCGGTGGTAAGCAGGCGCGGCCCGATGGCGGCTATTCGCGCAACGTTCATGACAAATCCGGCGCGTTGCTCGGGCAGGTCCCGCTGGCCAATCGTAAGGATGTGCGCAACGCGGTGGAGGCGGCGCGCAAGGCGGGCGCCTGGGCCACCACGAGCGGGCACCTGCGGGCGCAGATCCTGTACTATATCGCCGAGAACCTCGAGGCGCGAGCGGGCGAATTTGCCGAGCGGATCGATACGCTGACCGGCGGGCGCGGCGGCAAGGCGGAGGTCGAGGCGAGCGTACAGCGGCTCTTCACCTATGGCGCCTGGGCCGACAAGTTCGATGGGCAGGCGCATGACGTTCCGATCCGCGGCGTGGCGCTGGCGATGAAGGAGCCGGTCGGCGTCCTCGCGGCGCTTTGCCCCGACGAGGCGCCGCTGCTGGGACTGGTGTCGGTGATGGCGCCCGCGCTCGCGATGGGCAACCGCGCGGTGCTCGTCGCCTCGGAGGCCTTCCCGCTGGCGGCGACGGATTTCTACCAGGTGCTTGACACGTCGGATGTGCCCGGCGGGGCGGTGAACATCCTCACGGGCAGCCACGCGGAGCTTGCACCGGTTCTGGCGGCGCATCTGGACGTGGAGGCCGTCTGGTCCTTCTCGTCAAGCGATGTCTCGACGGTGATCGAGCGCGAGAGCGCGGCCAACCTCAAGCGGACCTGGGTCAACAACGGCCTGGCGCGCGACTGGGCCGGGCCCGCCGGAGAGGGGCGCGCGTTTCTCGATGCAGCGACCGAGGTCAAGACGATCTGGATCCCCTACGGCGAGATGATGTCCACCGGCGCCGCCTATTAAGCGGAGCGCGCCCCCCGTTGGGGCGCGCGCACGTCTTCTGGCACTGCGTGCGATTGGCGCTCGATGGCGGCGGGTTTTCACAAATCCGACATATCAGCGTTACGGCACGGTCATGCGCATCGGTCACATCCCCAGTAGCAATTGCAACTGGGGAGTGCCTTTCATGACGACACGCAAAGCCTGTCTGACCTCCGCGCTGGCGCTGTGCGCCGGAGCGGCCACGGCAGAGATGAATTTCAACCGGATCGCGAGTTTTCCCGTCATCGCCAACATGGCCGAGGGCGAGGATCAGAGCCGCGAGAGCGCGCCCGAGATCATCGCCGCGACGGCCGACGGGATGACGCTGGTCTACACCGACAGCCCGCTCGAAGCGCTGGGCCGCGTGGACATCAGCGACCCGGCCGCGCCGAAACCGCTCGGCAACATCGCGCTCGGCGGCGAGCCGACATCGGTGGGCGTTGCGGGCGCCATGGCCATCGTGGGCGTCAACACGTCGGAGAGCTATGTCGAGCCGTCGGGCCATCTCGCGGCGATCGACATCGCGGACGGCACGGAAGCCGCGCGCTGCGATCTGGGCGGGCAGCCTGACAGCGTCGCCATTGCCAAGGATGGCAGCTTTGCCGCGGTCGCGATCGAAAACGAGCGCGATGAGGATCTTGGCGACGGGCGCACCGGACAGATGCCGGCCGGGTTCCTTGTCCTGATCGATCTCGATGAGGGTGGCCTTCCGCAATGCGACACGCTCAAGACTGTGGACCTGACCGGTCTGGCGGAGGTCTCGCCCGAGGATCCCGAGCCTGAATTCGTTGATATCAACGGGCTGGGCGAAACCATCGTCACGCTGCAAGAGAACAACCATCTGGCCGTGGTCAGCGCCGCGGGCGAGGTGCTCTCCCATTTCTCCGCCGGGGCGGTTGACCTTGAGGGCATCGACACGAAAGACGAGCGCGGCGCGCTGCTCTTCACCGACAGCCAGGAGGGGCGGAAACGCGAGCCCGATGCGGTCAAGTGGCTCGACGACGACCACTTCGCCATCGCCAACGAGGGCGACATGGACGGCGGCTCGCGCGGCTGGACGATCTTCCACAAGGACGGCGCGGTCGTCTACGAGAGCGGCGCGAGTTTCGAGCACGCGCTGGTGCAGATCGGTCACTACCCCGACAAACGCTCGGACGCGAAGGGCGTCGAGCCAGAGAGCATCGAGACGGCGGTATTCGCCGGCACGCCGATGGTCTTCGTGGGCTCCGAGCGGGGCTCGGCCGTGGGCGTCTATGACGTGAGCGATCCGGCGGCGCCGGTCCTCACGCAGATTTTGCCGTCGGGCATCGGACCGGAGGGCTATGTGACGATCCCCGAGCGCAACCTGCTGGTGTCGGCCAATGAAACCGACCTCGTCGAAGATGGCGGCGTGCGCGCGCATGTCATGATCTACGCGTATCAGGAGGCCCCGGCGGCCTACCCGACCCTCACCTCCGAAGGCGCAGATAGCCTCATCGGCTGGGGCGCGATTTCCGGCATGGTCGCGGGCGACGGCGAGACGATCTACGCGGTCAACGACAGCTTCTATGGCTACCAGCCGACGATCTTCACCATCGACGCAAGCGCCATGCCCGCGCGGATCACCACCGCGACGCCGATCACCCGCGCCGGCCGTCCGGCACAGAAGATCGACCTCGAAGGCATCACCACCGATGGCGAGGGCGGGTTCTGGCTGGCCTCCGAAGGGCGCACCGACCGGATGATCCCGCACGGGATCTATCACGTGGACGCCGCCGGCGAGATCGATGCCGAAATCCCTCTGCCGGCCGAGCTTCTCGCGGTGGAACGCCGCTTCGGCTTCGAGGGCATCACCAAGCTGGGCGATACGCTCTGGATGGCGGTGCAGCGCGAATGGGCGGACGATCCGGCCGATCACGTGAAGCTCGTGGCCTACAATCTCGAGACCGAGGAATGGGGCGCGGTGCTTTATCCCAAGGCCAAACCGGACGCGGGCTGGGTCGGGCTGTCGGAGATCGTGGCCCATGACGCGCATGTCTACGTCATCGAGCGCGACAACCAGATCGGCGCCAAGGCGGTGACCAAGAAGATCTATGCGATCCCGGCCGCCGACATGACCCCGGCCCCGCTGGGCGGCGAGCTTCCGGTGGTGCGCAAGGAGGAGGTCCGCGATCTGATCCCCGATCTGGCCTCCTTCGGCGGCTACATCGTCGACAAGATCGAAGGGCTCGCGATCCTCGAAAGCGGCGAGGCCTTTGCCTCCACCGACAATGACGGGGTCGATGACAGCTCGGGCGAGACGTTCTTCTGGTCGCTCGGCACGCTGCCGACACCGGCCTTTGCGACGATCGAAGCGGCCAACAGAGGGAACTGAGCGCTTTTCAGCTCCCGGGATCAGGCCCGATACAGAACAAGCCGCCCCCTCGCAGGGGCGGCTTTTTTGCGGCGGTCAGCCCGCGGGACGATGCCGGGCGGGCTGCCGCGGGCCTCAGTTGACGGTGTCGCTCTCGACCACATCCTGCGAGATCGCGCCCGCGTCGCCGCGAGCAATCTCAATGCGGCGCGGCTTCAGCGCTTCGGGCACTTCACGCACCAGATCGATGTGCAGCATGCCGTCGGCATGGGTCGCGCCGGTGACGCGCACATGGTCCGCCAGGGTAAAGCGGCGTTCGAAGGCACGGGTCGCGATGCCGCGGTGCAGGTAGGTGCCGCTGTCGGCATCCTCGGGTTTGCGGCCGCTGATCACGAGCGCGTTTTCCTTGGCCTCGATGCTGAGGTCCTCGGAAGAGAAGCCCGCCACGGCGAGAGAGATGCGATAGGCATCCTCGGCGGTTTTCTCGATGTTGTAAGGGGGATAGCTTTGCTGGCCGACGTCACTGGCCAAGGCCCGATCCATCAAGTCGGCGATCTGGTCGAAGCCGACGGTGGCACGGTAAAGCGGTGCAAGATCGAATGAACGCATGGGTCATCCTCCATTGAGCGATAACAGGGTATGGCCCTCCCTCCGGGACGGGCCGGTTCTTGACTTGCCAGGGCCCGCCATGCGGCGCCCGGACACCGCGGATGTGGGAAATCCCGGACGCGGTTTCAAGACCCGCGCGGAGATTCCGCGGCTGACAGGGGCCGGACGAGCGGCTATGCCGGGAGCATGACGCTTCTGGACCAGATCAGCCTCTTCGCCCCGCCGGATTTCGCCGCCTTCGCGCTGCTGCTCATCGCCGGGGTGCTGACCGGCTGGGTGATCGAGCATCCGCCGGCCTCGCGGCCCTCGGTCTCGCTCCTGATGGCCGACGTGCGTCGGGGCTGGATGCGGCAGATGGCGCTGCGCGACAACCGGATCTTCGATGCCCAGCTGATCGGCAACCTGCGGCAAGGGACGGCGTTTTTCGCCTCTGCCTCGCTCATCACCATCGGCGGTGTGCTGGCCACCTTGGGCAACACCGACCAACTCATCGGCGTGGCCGAGGACCTCACCGCGATCAGCGCGCCGGCCATCGTTTGGGAGCTCAAGCTGCTGGTAACGCTTATGTTTTTGGCGAATGCCTTCCTCAAATTCGTCTGGTCGCATCGGCTCTTCGGCTATTGCGCGGCGCTGATGGGGGCGGTCCCGAACGATGTCGGCACAAGCGATGCGCTGGCCCGCGCGGCGCAGGCGGCCGAGATCAACATCACCGCGACGCGAGGGTTCAACCGCGGATTGCGCGCGCTCTATTTCGCGCTGGCCTCCGTGGCCTGGCTGCTGAGCGCCTGGGCACTGGTCGTGGCGACGGTGCTGACAATGGCGATGATCTGGCGGCGGGAATTCGCGTCGGCCTCGCGGCTCGTGCTGCTTGAGGGCGCGGGCGAGGACACGGCGCTGTGACCTGACAATCCGCCCACGCGCCGCTAAGCTCGGGCACATGCGTTTTGCCCCCTGCCTTCTGGTCCTCGCCTCCGGCGCGCTGGCCGATCCCCCTGCGATCCTCGATGCGCGCGCCGCGCAGGGCGGCGATGGGCACTGGCGGTTTGACGTGACGCTGGCCCACCCCGACAGCGGCTGGGATCACTACGCGGATGGCTGGGAGGTGCTCGGGCCGGAGGGCGCGCGGCTTGGGTTTCGCGGGTTGCTGCATCCGCATGTCACCGAGCAGCCCTTCACCCGCAGTCTCGCCGGCGTCTCGATACCGGAGGGCCTGACCGAAGTGCGCCTGCGCGCGCGCTGTTCTGTCGATGGCTGGTCGGCGGAGACGGTCACGGTCCCATTGCCCTAGCGCCGCCCCTCCCGGAGCCAGGCGGCGATGATGAACCCCGAGGCCAGCAGGAGCATCGCCCAGGCCGGGAACAGCGGGTGTTGCGTGACGTCGGCGGTCACGTAGGCCTCGCGCGGGGTGAGCCCGATCCAGCCGCGCCCCGCCGCCGGTCGGCCCGGCCGCACGTCCCGCAGGGCCGGCACGCCGTCCTCGACCCGGCGCACCCCGCCCGAGGCGCTGTCGATCAGCGGTTGCAGGATCGCACCCGTGGCGATGGTCGCCTCGAACTCGCGCGGCGCGGCGGGGCCAAGGCCGATGACCGCCTCATGCGCGCCCTCCGTGATGCGGTAGAGCCCGATCTGCGGCCCGTCATAGAGCGCCTCGAACCGTCCCGGCCCGACCTCCTCCAGCGGGATCTCGATCTCCTCGCCCGACGGGCTCGTCACCGTGGCGACGCCAACGTCGTCGCCGAGACTGCGCCGGATGATGCGCATCTGCTGGCCGGTGGCTTCGGCCCAGAGCGCCTCTTCCTCAAGCTCGGGCTCCTTCATCATCCAGTGCGACAGGCGGCGCAGAAGCTCCAGTTGCGGCCCGCCCCCCTCGAATCCGCGGTTCCAGAGCCAGGCATGATCGGAGGCGAGCAGCGCCACGCGCCCCTCACCCACGCGGTTGAGGATCAGGAGCGGCCGGTCCTCGGCCCCGGTCATGACCACATCGCCCGCCTCGGACACGACCTCCACATGCCGGAACCAACGGCCCCACTGGGGCGGATCGGCACGGCTCAGCCCCTCGGTCACCGGGTGTCGCTGTCCGGTCTCGGAGATGCGCGGCAGGAAGGGCGCCTCGATCACCCGCGCGGTCGGCGCGCCGGGCAGAATGCGGGCCAGCGGCGAGCGGTAGAGGCTGTCGGCGGAGGCGAAATCCGGCCCCGCCGCGACAAGCACCGCGCCGCCGTTTTCGACATAGGCCGAGACGTTGTCGAGGTAGATCGCGGGCAGGATTCCGCGCCGCTGGTAGCGGTCGAAGATGATGAGGTCGAAGTCGTCGATCTTGTCGAGGAAGAGTTCGCGCGTCGGGAAGGCGATCAGCGACAGCTCATCGACCGGCACGCCGTCCTGTTTCTCGGGCGGGCGCAGGATGGTGAAATGCACGAGGTCGACGGAGCTGTCGGATTTCAGGAGGTTACGCCATGTGCGCTCGCCCGGATGCGGCTCGCCCGAGACCAGCAACACGCGCAGCCGGTCGCGCACACCGTTGATCTGGATCACCGCCTCGTTGTTGCGGTCCGTCAACTCGCCCTCCGCCGCCGGGACGCGGAAATGCAGCACGTTGCGCCCGCCGTGCTCAAGCACGATCGGGACCTCAAAGCGCCGCCCGATGGTGATCTCGTAGCGCAGGGGAGCCGCGCCATCGACGCTGATTTCCAGCGGCGCGGTGGCGGCGCCGGCGGGGCTCGCACCGCTGTCCTCGATCATGAGCGAGAGCGTGACGGGCTCGCCGAGTATCGCAAAGGCGGGAGCGTTTTCGACCATGAGCCGCCGGTCCCAATCACTGCTCTCGCCGGTCTCGATGAGGTGCAACGGGGCGGGCAGCGCAGGCGCGGCGGCGAGATCGTGGACATGCCCGTCGGAGACGAGGATCATCCCCGCCACACGGGCCAGCGGCTCCTGCGCCAGCGCCTCGGCAAGCGCGGTCATCGCCTGGGTTCCCGCATCGCCCGCGCCGTCGCCGATCTCGATCCGGCGCAGCTCGGTGTTGGGCCGCGCTTCGATCCGCGCGGCGAGGGCCTCGGCGGCCCCAGTGGTCTGGTCCTCTCGGGTGCCGAGTGTCTGGCTCGCGCTGCGGTCCACCGCCAGCAGGACGATATCGCTCAGCGCCTCACGGTCCTCGGTCTGAAGCGAGGGGTTGAGGAGCGCGGCCAGAAGCGCCGCCCCCGCCAGCCCGCGCAGCCACCAGCCCGCCAGCCCACGCCAGAGCGCGAGCGCGGTGATCACGACCGCGAGCGCCGCCACGGCCCAGATCAGCGGCCAGCCGAGAAGCGGATCGAGGAGGATCTGCCGCGTCATTGGCCGAGCCTGTCGAGCAGCGCGGGCACATGGACCTGGTCGGATTTGTAGTTGCCGGTGAGCACATGCATCACGAGGTTCACCCCGAAGCGCAGCGCGATCTCCCGCTGGCGCTCGCCGGCATAGCCGCGCCCGACCGGGTAGAGCGGCGTGCCGCGCTCGTCCATCGCCCAGGCCGCCGCCCAATCATTGCCGCCGATCACCACCGGGGTCACGTTGTCGTTGAGGTTGCGAAACGGCATGCCCTCGATCTGTTCGGCATCGGGCGGCGCGGCCTCGACCCAGACGGCGCGCCCGTTGTGGCGCCCCGGGAAATCCTGAAGCAGGTAGAAGGCGCGGGTCAGGACGTGATCCTCCGGCAGCGGTTCCAGCGGCGGCAGGTCGAGCGGAGCGGCGATCTGCTGCAGCCGCCGGGCCTCGGGGCTCGCCCCGCCGTAGCCGGCCACATCCGCATCGCGCGTGTCGAACAGGATCATGCCGCCGGTGCGCAAGTAGGCGTTGAGCCGGGCATAGGCAAGGTCTGAGGGCAGCGGCTGATCGGCGGTCACCGGCCAGTAGAGGAAGGGGAAAAAGGCCAACTCGTCGCGTTCCAGATCGACGCCCATCGGGGCGGCGGGTTCGATCGAGGTGCGGAAGAAGAGCGTCTGGGAGAGGCCGAAAAGCCCGGCCTCGGCGGTGCGGTCCACGGCCGCGTCGCCGGTCAGCACATGGGCGAGCACGACCTCGGACGTCGCGGCGATGGCGAAATCGTCGGAGGCGCTTGCCCCGGCCTCCTGCGCCCGGCCCTCGACGGGGAAGGAGAGCGCGGCGAAGACGGCGAGCCCGGCGCTCAGCCGCCGGCCCGGCAGGCGCCCCGAGAGCGCCAGAGAGGCCACCGCGTCCGCCCCGAGCAGGGCCATCGCGAGCGCGAGAAGCCAGCCCTTGAGCGGCTGCTCCTGCGCCACATCGAGCCCCTCGACCGGGACATCGGCGGGCCAGACGGCGGGGGCCAGCGCGGTGTCCTCGCGCATCACGTTGAGCGCGATCCGCCGCTCCGCGCCCTCGTAGAGGCCGGGCGGCAGCGCGGGGCCCAGCGGGTCTTCCACAAGCGCGGCGCCGTCGATCCCGGGCATTGTGCCCGCATCCAGCAATCGCCCGGCCCCGTCGAGCACCTGCACCGGTTTCCAGACCGTGCCCGCGAGGTCCTCCGCCGTCGGGCGGCTCGCGCGGGCCGAGACCGACAGCCGCTCCAACATCTCCACGAAGAGGCCAGAAAGCGGCAGGTTGGACCATTCGGCATTGGCCGTCACATGGAAGAGCACGACGCGCCCCTGCCCCAGCGGTTTCGCGGTCACCAGCGGGGTGCCGTCGGTGAGCTGGGCGATGACACGCTCGGCAAGGGTTGGATCCGGCTGGGCCATGACTTGCGAGCTGACGGTGACGTCCTCGGGAATGGTCAGGCCGAAAAACGGGCTCTCGTCCGGGAAGGGCGCCAGCGCCTTGGGCGCGCCCCAACTCATCGCGCCGCCGACCGTCCGCCCGCCCGCGCGCAGCCGCACCGGCATCAGCGGATCTTCCACCTCGCGGCTGAGCTCGCTCGCCGCAAGGCGCGGGCCGGCAAATCGCAGGAGCAGCCCCCCCGCTTCGACCCATTCCGCCACCGCATCAGCCTCGGCGGGCGCGAGCGTCGCCACATCGGCCAGAACGATTACGTCCGGGTTGGCGGGCAAGATGTCCAGCAAGGCCCCATCAAGAAGCTCCGCGCTCGGCTCCAGCGCCTGGCGCAGGTAGTGGAGCGGGGCGAGCAGTTCGAGCCCCTCGCGGTTTTCGCGCCCAGCGATGAGCGCCACCTCGCGGCGCTGCAGGCTGTCATCGGCCAGCGCGACACGCCCTGCCGAGCGCCCGCCCATCAGCTCGAACCGCGTCAGCCGGGCCCGCAGCTCGGCGGGCAGAGCGAGCGTCAGCTCCGCCTCTGTGGCGCCGTCCTCGAAGGTCAGGACGCCCTCGGCGAGCACCCGTTCGATCCCGGCCGGATCGCGCCCGAAGGCGGCAACCGGGGCCTCCTCGCCCCCCCGCGCCAGGCTGCGCCGCGCGCGCAGCACCAGCGCACCGTCCTCGAACCGCGCGGGCAGGAGGCCATGGACCGGTGCCCCGGTCTCGATCACACGCAGAGCGCCCGCGGATTGAAACGCCGCGCGAAGCGCGTCCTGCCCCGCATAGGCGCGCCCGTCGGAAAGCCAGATCGTCTCATGCGCGTCGAGCTCGTCCAGAGCCTCAAGCGCGGCATCAACCTGCGCCGACTCCACCGACCATGGCTCGGGGATCATCCCCGGCACGCGCGGCAGAACCGCATCGGCGGCCTGAAACTGTACCGGTTCCGGCGCGCTCAGCCGCAAAAGCGCCACGGGCCGCCCCGCGCGCCCGGCCTCCAGTACCAGATCGCGCACCCGCTCGCGCCGTTGCGCGGCCTGCGGCGCGCCGGCCCAGCTAGCATCGCTTGCGATCAGCAGCGGCCCGCTGCGCCCGCTTTGGGTTTCGGGATTGAGCACCGGCCCGGCCAGCCCGACGATCACCGCCGCCACCGCCAGCATCCGCAGCAACAGAAGCCACCACGGCGTTCGGTCCGTGACCGTGTCCTCATCCTCCAGCCCCAGAAGCAGCGCGACGCCGGGAAAGAGCCGCCGCATCGGCGCGGGCGGCACCGCACGCAGCAAGATCCACAGGACCGGCAAGGCGATCAGCGCCAGCAGCAGTCCGGGGGCGAGGAAGCCGAGAGGGCCGAGCGTCAGCATCAGCGCGCCCCGTCAAACGCATGCCAGAGCCAGAGCAGCGCCGCCTGCGCGCTCTCGCCTGTGTGATGCGCGCTGTAGCGCCAGCCGGTGAGCCGCGCGAGCGCCTCCAGCGCATCCTTGCGCTCGGCCAACCGCTCCAGGTAGCGCGCCTTGAGATCGCGGGCCTTGAGGGTCTCGTGGCTCAAACTGCCGCCGACGCTTTGGAACAGGGTCCGCCCGGTGAAGGGGAAGGCCTCCTCGGCCGGATCGAGGATCTGGAGCAGGATGCCGCGCACGCCCCGGTCGGCGGCCTTGTGAAGCGCCGCCTCTACGGCCGCGAAATCGCCCATGAAATCGGAGATGAAAAGCGCCCGCGCATGAGGCAGCATCGCCCGCGTTTCGGGCACGCCGTAATCCGCCTCCCCTTCCCGCAAGAAGGCCTCCGCCAGCCGCAGCACCTGCGCCTCGCCCCGCCGGGGGGGCAGCCCGGTCCCGGCCAGCCCGACCCGCTCGCCGCCCCGCACCAGCAGGATCGAGACCGCCAGCGCCAGAAGCTGCGCCCGGTCGGCCTTGGTCGTGAGCTTGTCGGAGGAGGCGAAGCGCATGCTGGCCGCGCCATCGAGCCAGACCGTCACCGATTGCGCGATCTGCCACTCGCGCTCGCGCAGGAAGGTCTCGTCCCCCCGTGCCGAGCGGCGCCAGTCGATGAGCCGCGTCTCATCCCCCGGCCGCACCGGGCGGTATTGCCAGAAGTCATCGCCAAGCCCCGCGCGCCGCCGCCCGTGTTCGCCCAGGAGTACCGTGCCGGCCAGATGCTCAGCCGCCGCCAGAAGCGCGGGCACCCCCGCCGCGGTGGCCTCTGCGCGGCTGCGAAGAGCGGCGGGCTGGCTCACGCGGCGGCCCCAAGGGGCAGAACCGCGCCGAGCACATCGCCGAGCACATCGCCAAGCGTCTCACCCCGCGCCCGCGCGGCGAAACTCAGCGCCATCCGGTGCGACAGGACCGGCAGCGCCATGTCCCGCACATCCTCGACAGAGGGCGCCAACCGCCCGTCAAGCAGCGCCTTGGCCCGCACCGTCAGCATGAGCGCCTGCGCCGCGCGCGGCCCCGGCCCCCAGGAGACGGCATTGCGCACCGCATCGCGCGCCTCGGGCTCATCCGGCCGGCAGGCCCGCACCAGATCAAGGATCGCATCAACCACGCTCTCGCCCACGGGCATCCGCCGCAACAGCCTCTGCGCGGCGAGCAGCTCTTCGGCCGTGAAGACCGCGCGCGCCGCGGCCTCCTCGACCCCGGTGGTCGCGAGCAGGATGTCGCGCTCCGTCGCGCGATCCGGATAGACCACATCGATCTGCACGAGAAACCGGTCAAGCTGCGCCTCGGGGAGCGGATAGGTACCCTCCTGCTCGATCGGGTTCTGCGTCGCCAGAACGTGAAACGGAACGCCAAGCGCCCGGTCCTGCCCGGCCACGGTCACGATCCGCTCCTGCATCGCCTGCAAAAGCGCCGACTGCGTGCGCGGGCTGGCGCGGTTGATCTCGTCGGCCATCAGCAGCTGACAGAAGACCGGCCCCTCGATGAAGCGAAACGCGCGGCTGCCATCCTCGCCCGTCTCAAGAATTTCCGAGCCGAGAATATCGGCGGGCATCAGATCCGGCGTGAACTGAATCCGGTTGCCATGCAGCCCCATGACCGTGCTGAGGGTATCGACCAGCCGCGTCTTGCCAAGGCCCGGCAACCCGATCAGCAGCCCATGCCCACCGCAAAGCAGCGCCGCGAGCGTGAGCTCCACCACGCGCTCCTGCCCGATGAACCGCCGATCGATCGAGGCGCGCGCCTCCGCGAGCTTTCCCCCCAGGGTTTCAATCTCTTCCACGAGGTCGGCAGATGCGGTCATGACAAATCTCTCCGAGCGGCTATGTTTGGGGAAATGTATCCTGCTTCCGCGCGAAGGCAAAACGCATGTGTGCACAAATCCCCGTGACCCCCTCCGCAGAGGGCATCGCCGCCGCCGCCCGCGCCGCCTCCAAGGCGCGTGGCCTGCCGCCTGTGCACCTGTGGAATCCCCCGTTTTGTGGGGATCTGGACATCCGCATCGCCCGAGACGGCACTTGGTTCTACCTCGGAACGCCCATCGGCCGGCCCGAACTTGTCCGCCTCTTTTCCACCATCCTGCGCCGCGATGACGATGACTATTTCCTCGTCACCCCGGTCGAGAAGGTGGGAATCACCGTCGAGGACGCCCCCTTCGTCGCCGTGGATTTCACCATCGGGGCCGCCCCGGACGGCGCGCAGACGCTCACCTTCCAAACCAACGTCGGGGACGAGACCACCGCCGGGCCGGACGCCCCCATCCGCGTGGCGCGCGATCCCCAGACCGGCGAGCCCTCTCCTTACGTGCACGTCCGCGCGGGCCTGGAGGCGCTGATCGACCGCAAGAGCTTCTACCGTCTGGTGGATATCGGCGAGACCGCGCCCCACGAAGGCGCGGATTGGTTCGGTCTGCACTCGGGCGGAGCGTTCTTCCCGATCTGCCCCGCCGCCGAACTGGCTGTCTGAACAAGATGCGGATCGGCGCCAATCTCACCCTGCTCTTCACCGAATACCCCGAGGCGGACCGCCCCGCCGCCGCCGCCCGCGCGGGCTTTGACGCGGTGGAAATCCTCTTCCCCTACAATCGCCCGCCCCGAACGGTGCTCAAGGACCTGACCCGCGCGGGCCTGCCGCTTCAGCTCATCAACACGCCCGAACCCGACTGGGACAGCGGCGGACGCGGCAACGGCGCAATCCCCGGCGCCGAAGACGACTTCCGCGCCGGCTTCCGCAAAGCCCTCACCTACGCCCGCGCCCTCGGCGCCCCGCTCATCCACGTGCTCGCCGGCCGCAGCGACGATCCCGCCGCCCTCGACACCTTTCTGGCCAACCTGCTCTGGGCCTCCGCAGAAGCCCCCGACAAATTCCTCACGCTCGAACCCCTCAACCCGCAGGATCACCCCGGCTACGCCCTCGACAGCTTCGACAAGGCCTGCGCCCTGCTCGACCGCGCCGCCCGGCCCAACCTCGCCCTGCAATTCGACATCTACCACGCCGCAAGGATGGGCCACGACCCGCTCGCCCTCCTGCGCGATCTCGCCGAACGAACCGCCCACATCCAGTTCTCGGGCCTCCCCGACCGCGGCGCCCCCAAGGACATCGCGGACCTCGCCCGTTTCCTGGACGAGACCGGCTACCCCGGCGTCGCCGCCGCCGAATACCAACCGCCAGGAAATACCGAAGACAGCCTCGCCTGGCTTTCCACCCTGAAATCCCCCTGACTTCTTCTCTTCGGGAAATACTCCGGGGGAGGCCGCCAAAGGCGGACGGGGGCAGCGCCCCCACCTTCACAACCGCGCCAAGAGCACTGGATTGCCCGCCGCAACATCCCATGTTTCATCCCGCACAGCGCATCTGCGAAAAGCCACATTGCCTTCCCGCCGCCTTCGGCGCAGGCTCCACCCAAGCCCGAATGCGGCAGATCGACCCAAGGAGACGACCATGAGTGACCAACCCGAATGGACCCCGCCCAAAGTCTGGACATGGGATGACAAGAACGGCGGCGAGTTCGCCAGCATCAACCGCCCCATCGCCGGTCCGACCCATGACAAGACGCTGCCAGTCGGCCGCCACCCGCTGCAGCTCTATTCCCTCGGCACACCCAACGGCGTGAAGGTCACCGTCATGCTCGAAGAGCTGCTCGCCGCGGGCCATGACGCCGAGTACGACGCCTGGCTCATCCGGATCGGCGACGGCGATCAGTTCGGCTCGGGCTTCGTCGAGATCAACCCCAACTCCAAGATCCCGGCCATGGCCGATCACAGCACCGACCCGATCACGCATATCTTCGAATCCGGCTCGATCCTGCTCTACCTCGCCAACAAGTTCGGCGCCTTCCTGCCCGAGGATCACCACGCCCGGACCGAGACCATGAACTGGCTCTTCTGGCAGATGGGCTCCGCCCCCTATCTCGGCGGCGGTTTCGGCCATTTCTACGCCTATGCGCCCACCAAGATGGAATACCCGATCAATCGTTTCGCCATGGAGGCCAAGCGCCAGATGGATGTGCTGGACCGCCACCTCGCCGAACGCGAGTTCATGGCCGGCGGCGCGCTCACCATCGCCGATATCGCGATCTGGCCGTGGTACGGGCGCATGGTCCTGGGCGAGGCCTATGACGCGGGCGAGTTCCTCGATGTGACCTCCTACAAGAACCTGCTGCGTTGGGCCGAAGCGCTCCGCACCCGCCCCGCCTTCCAGCGCGGCAGCATGGTCAACCGCACGTCCGGCGCGCCCGAAACCCAGCTTCATGAGCGCCACGACGCCTCCGATTTCGAGACCGCCACCGAAGACAAACGCAACGCTGCGGAATAAAACGCGCCTCGCCCGCCCCTCAAGCGCGAATCCCGGTTGACACGGGGGCCCGCGCCGTTAGAAGGCGGGCTTCAGGATTTTTCGTGGACGGGCCCCGGCCGGGCCCGCATCAGGAGACTAACAATGGCGAAGCCGACGACAATCAAGATCCGTCTGAATTCGACCGCGGGCACCGGCCATTTCTATGTGACCAAGAAGAACGCTCGCACGATGACGGAAAAAATGGTGGCCCGTAAGTACGACCCCGTTGCCCGCAAGCACGTGGAGTACAAGGAAGGCAAGATCAAGTAAGCCTCCCTGCGGAGCACAGCGATCTACCCCGAAGGGCCGCCTCATTCAGAGCGCGGCCCTTTTTGCGCGCGGCGCGCCGATCGCCTTGCGCGCTTCCCTGGCCGGAGATTGTCACGGCAAACCGCGCGTGCTATCGCGGGCCCATGCGTCTCCTTCGGTATGGCCTTGTCGTTCTGCTCGCGGTCCTGTTGCTGCCCTGGGGCGCCTATATGACCGAGGTCGCCGCGCCGCATGCGACCGAAAGCGCCACGGCGGCAACACCCGCCGCGCAAGCGACGCTCCAGACCGCCAAGCGCAAGTGCCGCACCGCCACGCTCCCCGGCGCCCCCTGTGGGCCAGATATCGCGGAGAGCGCGCGCCTGATCCCGCCGAGCCCGCCGGAGATGACCGCGCTCCGCGCAACCTGCGATCCATGGCCCGGCAGAAGCTTGCAACACGAGCCGCCCCCCGCACCGCCCCGGCTGGCCTGACCGAACCGCGCCCCGCGCTTTTCCGTCACCAGAACCGGACCTATCCAATGCTGACACGCCGAAAATTCGCCGCCCTCGGGGCGGTGGCGGGCCTTGCCGCCTGCACGACACCCGAGCTCGCCCCCGTCGCCCGCAGCGCGGCGGCCGCGCCCCCGCAACACCCGCCGCTCCCGGCCTTCTATGCCGCGATCACCGATGAGCCCTACCCGATCCCGGCCGTGCCCCCCGGCGCGCTCGATCCCGCGCTCTGGCGCCAGTGGGTCGCCAACCCTTGGGGCGATCACCCCCACGGCACGATCATCGTCGACCCCGACAGCGCCCTGCTGTTCTTCATCGACAGCCCCGACCGCGCCCTGCGCTACGGTGTCAGTGTCGGGGCCGCGGGGTTCGACTGGGAGGGCACGGCCCGGCTCCAGTTCCGCCGCGCCTGGCCGCGATGGACCGTGCCGGAGAGCATGATCGCGCGCAAACCCGAGCTGGAGCCCCATTCCGTCGCCCATGGCGGCATGGATCCCGGCCCCGGCAATCCGATGGGCGCGCGGGCGCTCTACCTGTTCCAGAACGGCATCGACACGCTCTACCGCATCCACGGCGACGCCTCTCCGCGGGAGCTCGGCCACGCGGTCTCGTCGGGCTGCATCCGGATGCTCAATCAGGACGTCATCGACCTGCATGACAGAGCGGTGCACGGCGCCTCGGTGATTGTCCTGCGCTCGGTGAAACCCAAGGGCGTCGCGGGCGTCTACTAGTGCACTCTCCCATTGCGCGGCGGTCCCTGCCCCAGGGCCGCCGCGCCACTCTGCCGCCAATCTCGCAGCCCTGCACGAATTCCTGCGCCCCTCGCGTGAAGGTGCATTCACACGGGCCACAAGCCGGGCTATAGCCCCGGGATCATGAGCCAGAACCCGCCCAACCTCCGCCCCGACCTCGCCCCGCGTGCGCGCCTCGGCGATGCCCCCCGTGCCGGCCAGCCGACCATCGGCATGGTCTCGCTCGGCTGCCCCAAGGCCTTGGTGGACAGCGAACGGATCCTGACGCGGCTGCGCGCCGAGGGCTACGGGATTTCGCCCGATTATTCCGGGGCCGATGCGGTGATCGTGAACACCTGCGGCTTCCTCGACAGCGCCAAGGCCGAGAGCCTCGACGCGATCGGCGAGGCGCTGACCGAGAACGGCAAGGTGATCGTGACGGGCTGTCTCGGCGCCGAGCCCGAGTACATCACCGGCGCGCATCCCAAGGTGCTCGCGGTGACCGGCCCGCACCAATACGAGCAAGTGCTCGATGCCGTCCACGGCGCGGTGCCGCCCGACCCCGATCCCTTCATCGACCTGCTGCCCTCAGCCGGCGTCAAGCTCACCCCGAGACACTTCAGTTATCTAAAGATTTCAGAAGGTTGCAACCACAAGTGCAAGTTCTGCATCATCCCAGACATGCGCGGCAAACTCGCCTCCCGACCCGCGCGCGCGGTGCTGCGCGAGGCGGAAAAACTGGTGGAAAACGGCGTGCGCGAGCTGCTGGTCATCAGTCAGGACACCTCCGCCTACGGCACCGATTGGAAGGACCGCGAGGCCAAGTTCCCGATCCTCGATCTGGCCCGAGATCTGGGCAGTCTGGGCGCCTGGGTCCGGATGCACTACGTCTACCCCTACCCCCATGTGCGCGAGTTGATCCCGCTCATGGCCGAAGGGCGCGTGCTGCCCTATCTCGACATTCCCTTCCAGCACGCCCACCCCGACACGCTTCGGCGCATGGCCCGCCCCGCCGCCGGATCAAGGACGCTGGACGAGATTGCCGCCTGGCGCGCTGCCTGCCCCGACATCACCCTGCGCTCGACCTTTATCGTCGGCTACCCGGGCGAGACCGAGGCCGAATTCCAGACCCTTCTCGATTGGCTCGACGAGGCCCAGCTCGACCGCGTTGGGTGTTTCAAATACGAAAACGTCGCCGGCGCCCGGAGCAACGCCCTGCCCGATCACGTGGCCGAAGAGGTCAAGCAGGACCGCTGGGAGCGCTTCATGGAAAAGGCGCAGGCGATCAGCGAGGCCAAACTCGCCGCCAAGGTGGGCCAGCGCATGGACGTGATCGTCGACGAAATCGACGCGGACGGCATCGCCACCTGCCGCACCAAGGCGGATGCCCCGGAAATCGACGGCAACCTCTTCATCGACGACGGCACGGATGCCCTCGCCGTGGGCGATATCGTCCGCGTCGAGGTGGACGAGGCGAGCGACTACGACCTCTGGGGGCAGTTGGCATGAAAGCGCGCCGGCTCCTGTTTCACATCGGGATGCCGAAAACCGGCACGACCACACTTTAGAAATTCTTTGCGGCCTCTCGTGCGCAGTTCGCCAAGGCCGGGATTCTCTATCCGGACCTCGGGATATTCCCCAGCCACAAGACGCTGGTGCCCATGTTGACGCCGGGAAAACCCGCCCCGTTCCGCACAATCTTCAAACTGGGCGATACAGAAGAAGAGCAACTCCGCACCTCGCTTGCCGCCTGGAACACCCTGCTCAACCAGATCGAAGCCACCTGGCCGCATACGATCATCCTCTCCGCCGAGCTGTTCCAACGTCCGTGGCGACCGGAAACCGCTGATCACATCGTCGAAACGCTGACGAGCATCGCAGATACCATCACCGTTGTGTCCTATCTGCGCGCGCCTGACGCGCGTTTCCGCGCAGCGCTCCAGCAACACGTCAGATTTCGCCCCGGTGTCAAAAAGGTTGATGGCCTCTCCTACAAACCATCGCTTTTGCCTTTCATGGGCCGAGATGGCGTCAAGGTTTGCGCGCATGTCTTCGAGCGCCAATCCCTAGTGGAGGGGTATATCGTCGCCGATTTCTGCCAAAGGCACCTTCCGGAGATTGGCCCAAGCGATCTCATCCGCCTGCCCGCCGACGCCAATGAGTCCATTTCACCCGAAGCGATGTCCCTGCTGCAGTCGCTCAACGAAGGCGATTTGAGGATCTTGAACGGGACCCCGAGCAAAATCATGCGTGTGATCCAAGAGGCCGACTACTCCACTCCGGGCTTCACCCGCCCTGCTCTTCGTCCCGGCATTGCCACGGCCGTTCATTCGGACTGTTCGGACCTCGACTGGCTCAAGGCAACATTCGGCATTACCTTCACGCCGCCGCGCGACGAAAACGCACCAAGGATCGATCTGGAAGATCTTGTTCGGGTCGAAGATTTTTGTAGCGTCGATCCGGTACGCCGACGCAAACTCTGGCGAACCGCCCGCTGGATCGCATTTCGCAAGTATAGCTGGCTTGGGAAAAGGTTGCCCGCGGCACCATCCCGTCGCACGCAGGGCGCGCGCCAGTCGCGATGAGGTCAGACCGGGGGGTGCGGCGCCCCCGGCAAACAGGCGCGCCTCGGCAACAGTACTATCCGATGAAATGCTGAATCCGGGGGCGCAATCGCGCGCCACCCGGGTCCTGCTGCCCCACGCGGAGACCGCGCGCTCAGAGTGCGATCCGGAAGAGCGCGAAGCCGCTGTCGCTCATGCCTGCCGCCGTGACCTCCATCCCCTCAAGCGTTTCCGCATATTGCGCCCCCGCGGGCCCGGTCTCGAACAGCACGCTCGTCCCGTCCATCGGCGCAAAGGACCAGTTGGCATCCGCCGCGGGCGAGATGGTCCCTTGCTCCACGATGTAGCGCACGATCACGTCGCGGTTGGTGTCCGGCGCCTCGAAGATCGTGGTCGAGCCGTCCGCCCCGGGGAAGCTCCCGCCACCGCTCGCACGGTAGTTGTTGGTCGCCAAGACAAATTCCTGCTCCGGATTGATCGGCGCACCCTCGAAGGTCAGATCCACGATCCGGGTCGCCCCGTCGTTCACCACGTTGCCCTCCCGGTCGAACTTCGACGGCTGGCTCAGGTCGATCCGGTAGCGCACCCCGTCGATCACATCGAAATTGTAGGACGGAAATTCCGGGTTCAGCAGCAGCGCATCCTGCGCCCCCGGTTCGACCTGATTGAACATGCCCGCCGACCGCTCCAGCCAGTCCTTCACCTGCGCGCCCGTGACCTTCACCGCGCGCACCGTGTTGGGATAGAGATAGAGATCGGCCACGTTCTTGATCGCAACATCGCCCACCGGCACATCCGTGTAATACTCCGGCCCGCCCCGGCCGCCCGCCTTGAACGGCGCCGCCGCCGAGAGGATCGGCAGGGCCTCGTACTCCGTGCCCGCCATCATCTGCTCAATGTACCACCGCTGCGCATTCGAGACGATCTGAACCGACGGATCATCCGCCACCAGCGCAAAATAGGAATGCAACGGCGCATCAGTCTTGCCCACCGCCCGGCGCACATAGGCCAGCGTCTCGTCATGCTCGGTCTGCGCCGCGGCCAGAACCGGCGTAAAATCCTCCACCAGCGGCGTGATCGAACGGTCCTCTTCGCGCCGCGAGATGGGCCGCGCCTCGGCCGTGTGGCTCACCACGCGCCAGCCGCTCCCGTCACGCTCCAGAAGCAGGTCCACCAGCCCCATATGGCTCCCCCAGAAGCCGCCCATGACCCCGGGCTTGCCACCAATCGTCCCCGCCGCCGGATTGACACCCTCCCATCCGTCATAGGTCGAGGAGGGGAAGACCAAATGGCTGTGCCCGGTCAGGATCGCGTCGATCCCGTCCACCGCCGCCAGCGGCACGGCGGCGTTCTCCATGCCCTCTTCCTCGCCGACCGCGCCGATCCCGGAATGGCTGAGCGCGACGATGATATCCGCCCCCTGCTCCTTCATCTGCGGCACATAGGCCCGCGCGGCCGCCACGATGTCGCGCACGCCGACATTGCCCTCAAGATGCTTGCGGTCCCAGTTCATGATCTGCGGCGGAACGAACCCGATAAGCCCGATCCGGATCGGCGCCGTACTCCCATCGCCCAGCGTGATCTCCCGATCGAGAATGACATAGGGCGGCAAAAGCGTCTTGTCCTCACGCACCCCCGCGCCCAGCTCGGTCGCCACATTCGCGCAGACCACAGGGAACCCGGCGCCCGCCACCGACTTCATCAGGAAATCGAGCCCATAGTTGAACTCATGGTTTCCAAGGGTCGAGGCATCGAACCCAAGCGCATTCATCGCCGCGATGACGGGATGCATGTCGCCCTCCTTCATGCCCCGCTCATAGGCGATGTAATCGCCCATCGGATTGCCCTGCAGGAAATCCCCGTTGTCGAGCAACAGCGCATTGGCCGATTCCGCCCGAACCCCCTCGATGATCGAGGCCGTCCGCGAGAGGCCAACCGTATCCACCGGCCGGTCCGAATAGTAATCATAGGGGAACACATGCACATGGAGATCCGTCGTCTCCATCAGCCGCAAATGGGCCTGCTGCCCACTGGCCCGGACCGCGAAGGGATGCATGGCGATCATCCCGGCTGTGGTGGCAAGAAAGGTTCGGCGGCTCAAAGGCAGGGGCATGACAGATCTCCATTCATCTCAAAACCAGAGCTTACCCCCCCTTATAGCAGGCACAATACGACACCGGTGCAAAACCCACAGTCCCAGACCAGAATCTCCAAGCCGGCCCGCTCCGGAAACAACCGCCCGCCCTCTTCTTCTCTTGCAAAATACTCCGGGGGAGGCCGCCAGAAGCGGCCGGGGGCAGCGCCCCCGCTACCGTTTCCGCTTCTTGGGCGGCATGAGGTCCGTGATCGTCCCCTCAAACATCTCCGCCGCGAAATTCACCGTCTCCGACAGCGTCGGGTGCGGGTGAATGGTGTGCCCGAGATCGATCGCATCCGCCCCCATCTCGATGGCGAGCGCAACCTCGGAAATCAGATCACCCGCATTGGTCCCGACAATCGCCGCCCCGATCACCCGATCGTCCTCGGGATCAAACAACAGTTTGGTCAACCCCTCGCTGCGCCCGTTCGACAGGGATCGGCCCGACGCGGCCCAGGGGAAGACCCCCTTCTCATAGGCCACGCCCTTGGCCTTGGCCTCGGTCTCCGTCAATCCAACCCAGGCCACCTCGGGATCGGTATAGGCCACCGACGGGATAACCTTGGCGTCAAACGCCCGCTTCTCACCCGCCGCAACTTCTGCCGCAACCTTGCCCTCATGCACCGCCTTGTGCGCCAGCATCGGCTGCCCGACCACGTCGCCGATGGCGAAGATATGCGAAACGCCCGTCCGCTGCTGATGATCCACCGCGATGAACCCGCGCTCATCCACGGCCACACCGGCCTTCTCGGCCTCAATGAGTTTGCCATTGGGCCGCCGCCCGACCGCAACCAGAACCTTGTCGTAGACCGCACTCGAGGTTTCACCCTTGTCATCCTCGAAGGTGACCTTCAGCCCGTTCTTCTGAGCCTTCACCTCGATGACCTTGGTCTTGAGCAGGATGTCCTTGTAGCGCTTCTGGATCCGCGCCATCAGCGGCTTGACGATATCCTTGTCCGCCCCGGGGATGATCTGATCCATCAGCTCGACCACCGTGACCTCGGACCCAAGCGCGTCATAGACCGTCGCCATCTCCAGCCCGATGATCCCGCCACCCAGCACCAGAAGCTTGCCCGGCACATCGGCAAGCTCAAGCGCCCCGGTACTGTCAATCACCCGCGGATCATCATGCGGAATGAACGGCAGCGCCACCGGCTCGGACCCGGCCGCGATGATGCACTGGTCAAACGACACCGTCGTCATCCCCTCATCGCCGGTGACCTCTATCATGTTTGGCCCGGAAAACCGCCCGTACCCCTGAACGACCTTGACCTTGCGCGCCTTGGACAGCCCCTGCAACCCGCCGGTCAGCTGGCTCACGACCCCGTCCTTGAACCCGCGCAGCGCATCAATATCGATCTCGGGCTTGCCGAAACTGACCCCATGCGCGCCCATCTCCTCGGCCTCGGAAATGACCTTGGCAACATGCAACAGCGCCTTGGAGGGAATGCAGCCGACATTGAGACAGACCCCGCCGAGCACCGGGTAGCGCTCGATCATGACCACCTGCTTGCCGAGATCCGCCGCGCGAAACGCCGCCGTGTAGCCGCCCGGACCAGAACCCAGCACGACCACCTCCGCGTGCACATCGCCCTTGCCCGAAGCAGAGCCCGTCGCCGCCACGGGCGCTGGAGCAGCCTTGGGCTGCGACGCCTCCGACGGGGGCTCGCTGCCCCCCGAGGAGGCCCCCTCCGCCGCTTCGAACACCATGATCACCGTGCCTTGCGAGACCTTGTCGCCCTCGGAGACGCGGATTTCCGTGACCTTGCCCGCCGCCGGGCTCGGCACTTCCATGGTCGCCTTGTCGCTCTCGATTTCGATGAGCGGGTCTTCCGCCGCCACCTCGTCGCCGACCGCGACAAGAACGCTCACAACCGGCACATCGCTGAAATCGCCGATATCGGGTACCTTGATCTCCATCACACGCACCCCCTCAGAGCATCAGCCGGCGCACATCGCCGAGCAGGTGTTTGAGCGTCGCACAGAACCGCGCGGCCAGCGCCCCGTCGATCGCGCGGTGGTCATAGGAGAGCGACATCGGCAGCATGTTGCGCGGCACGAAGTCCTCACCGTTCCAGACCGGCGCCATCTTCGAGCGTGTAAGCCCGAGAATCGCCACTTCCGGCGCGTTGACGATCGGCGTGAACGAGGTCCCGCCGATGCCGCCGAGCGAGGAGATGGTGAAGCTCGCGCCCTGCATGTCCGCGCTCTTGAGCTCGCCCGCCCGCGCCTTGGCCGACAGATCGCCCAGCTCCTTCGAGACCTCGACGATCCCCTTGCGGTCCGCGTCCTTGATCACCGGAACCACGAGGCCGTTCGGCGTATCGGCGGCAAAACCGATGTTGTAGTAGCTCTTCTTGATGAGCTTGTCGCCGTCGGGGTGGATCGAGGAGTTGACCTCCCAGTGCTGCTTGAGCGCCGAGACGCTCGCCTTGATGATGAAGGACAGGAGCGTCACGCGATAGCCCTCATCCTTTGCCATCGTGTCGAGCTCCTTGCGATACTTGTCGAGCTCGGTGATGTCGGCCTCTTCGTTGTGGGTGACATGCGGGATATTGAGCCAGTACCGGTGCAGCGCGGGACCGGAGATCCGCTTGATCCGGCTCATCTCCACATCTTCGATCTCGCCGAACTTGGAGAAATCCACCGCCGGGATCGGCGGGATGCCCATACCGCCCTGCGCCGCCGCAGCGCCGCTCGCGGGGGACGCGGATTTGAGCGCCGCGGTCACATCCTCGCGCAGGATGCGCCCCTTGCGCCCGGTGCCGTTCACCTTCGTGAGATCCACATCCACCTGTCGCGCGAATGCGCGCACCGAGGGCGAAGCGTGGACCTTGCCGAAGCCCGCATCGGTGACCGCGGGGGCCGGCGCGGGCGCCGCTTTGGGCGCCTCGGCCGGTTTCGGCGCTTCGGCCGGGGCCGCTTTGGGCGACGCGCTCGGCTCGGAGCTGGCGGCCGCCGCTGCGGGCTCGACCATGAGGATCACGGTGCCCTGCGAGACCTTGTCGCCCTCGCCCACCATGATGTCGACCACCTTGCCCGCCGCCGGGCTCGGCACTTCCATCGTCGCCTTGTCGCTTTCGATCTCGATCAGCGGGTCTTCCTCGGCGATCTCGTCGCCCACGCTGACCAACACGGTCACCACCGGTACATCGGTGAAATCGCCGATATCGGGAACTTTGACTTCGCTTGCCATGTCTCTTTCTCTCCCTGAACTCAGCCGCTCACACGAGGCGCGGGTTGGGCTTTTCGCCGTCGATGTCATATTTCTTGAGGGCCGACTTGAGGTCTTTCTCAGTCACCGCCCCCGCTCGATACAGATCCACCATCGCCGCCGCGGCGATGTGGTTGGCATCCACTTCGAAGAACCGGCGCAGGTTGACCCGGCTGTCCGAGCGCCCGAACCCGTCGGTGCCGAGCACGGTGTACTCGCCCGGAACGCAGCGCCGGATCTGGTCGGCGAAGTTCTTCATGTAGTCGGTCGCCGCGATGAACGGGCCCTTGGAGCCGGTCAGCTGCTGGCGCACGAAGGAGACCCTGGGCTCCGCGAGCGGGTTGAGCCGATTCCAGCGCGCCGTGTCCTGACAATCGCGGGCCAGCTCGTTGAAGGACGTACAGGACCAGATGTCCGAAGTGACGCCGAAATCGGCCTTGAGCATGTCCGCCGCCATGATCGCCTGCACGAGGATCGTGCCCGAGCCGAGCAGGTTGACGTGTTTCTTGCCGGGCCGCGCGGTTTTGCGAAGCCGGTACATGCCCTTGATGATCCCCTCCTCGGCGCCCATCGGCATCTCGGGGTGGCGATAATTCTCGTTCATCAGGGTAAGGTAGAAGAACACGTCCTCCTGATCGACGAACATGCGCTGGAGCCCGTGCTGGACGATGACGGCCACTTCGTAAGAGAAGGTCGGATCGTAGCTGATGCAGTTCGGGATGGTGCCCGAGAGGATGTGCGAATGGCCGTCCTCGTGCTGAAGCCCCTCGCCGTTGAGTGTGGTGCGCCCCGCCGTGCCGCCGAGCATGAAGCCCCGCGCCCGGCTGTCGCCCGCCGCCCATGCCAGATCGCCGATCCGCTGGAAGCCGAACATCGAGTAGTAGATGTAGAACGGGATCATCGGCACGCCGTGGGTCGAATAGCTGGTCGCCGCCGCGATCCAGTCGGCCATGGCGCCGGCCTCGTTGATGCCTTCCTGAAGCACCTGGCCGGTCTCGGACTCCTTGTAATACATCATCTGGTCGGCATCTTCGGGCGTGTAGTTCTGGCCCAGCGGGTTGTAGATCCCCACCGACCGGAACAGCCCTTCCATGCCGAACGTCCGGCTCTCGTCCGGCACGATCGGCACCACGTTCTTGCCAATCTGCTTGTCGCGCAAAAGCGTCGTCAGGATCCGCACGAACGCCATCGTGGTGGAGATTTCGCGCTCGCCCGTGCTCTCAAGCTGGGCCTTGAACTTGTCGAGGCCGGGCACGTCGAGCTTGGGCGCGCCTCTCCAGTCGCGTTTGGGGAACTCGCCGCCGAGCGCCTTGCGCCGGTCCGCGAGGTAGGCCTTCTGCGCGTTGTTGAGCGACACGAAGGGCGCCTTGGGCAGGTCCTCGTCCGAGACCGGGATCTGGAACCGGTCGCGCATCGCGCGCAGCTGGTCGAGCTGCATCTTCTTTTGCTGGTGGGTGGTGTTCTGGCCCTCGCCGGCGGTGCCCATGCCGTAGCCCTTGACCGTCTTGATCAGCAGGCAGGTCGGCTGGCCCTTGTTGTCGGCGGCGCGCTTGAAGGCAGTGTAGACCTTGCGCGTATCGTGGCCGCCGCGGCGCAGGTTCCAGATCTCATCGTCCGACCAGTCCTCGACCAGCGCGGCCGTCTCGGGGTACTTGCCGAAGAAGTTCTTGCGGATATAGGCGCCGTCCTTGGAGCGGAAGGTCTGGTAGTCGCCGTCGACCGTCTCTTCCATGAGCTTGCGCAGCATGCCCGAGGTGTCGCGCTCCAGAAGGTCATCCCAGCCGCGGCCCCAGAGCAGCTTGATCACATCCCAGCCCGAGCCGCGGAAATCGCCCTCGAGTTCCTGGACGATCTTGCCGTTGCCGCGCACCGGGCCGTCGAGCCGTTGCAGGTTGCAGTTGATCACGAAGATCAGGTTGTCGAGCTTCTCGCGCGCGGCCAGCGTGATCGCGCCGCGGCTTTCGGGCTCGTCCATCTCGCCGTCGCCGAGGAAACACCAGATCTTGCGGTCGCCCATGTCGATGTGGCCGCGGTTGTGCAGGTATTTCATGAACCGCGCCTGATAGATCGCCATCAGCGGCCCCAGCCCCATCGAAACCGTGGGGAACTGCCAGTAGTCGGGCATGAGCCACGGGTGCGGGTAAGACGAAAGCCCCCCGCCATCGACCTCGGAGCGGAAAGCCTCCAGCTGGGCCTCGCTGATCCGGCCCTCCATGAAGGAGCGGGCGTAGATGCCGGGCACCACATGGCCCTGGAAGAACACAAGATCGCCGCCGTGCATCGCCGAGCGCGAGCGCCAGAAGTGGTTCAGCCCCACGTCATAGAGGCTGGCCGCGGAGGCGAAGCTCGCGATATGCCCGCCGTATTCGCTGCTGACCTTGTTGCGGCGTACGACCGTGGCCATGGCGTTCCAGCGCGTGATCGCGCGGATGCGGCCTTCCATGTCGTAATCGCCGGGATACTCCAGCTCGTCATCCGGCGAGATGGTGTTGATGTATGGCGTCGTCGCCGAGAACGGCAGCTGGGCCCCCGCGGCGCGGGCCTGCTGTACCGCCCGATCCAGCAGGTAATGCGCGCGGTTGGCACCATCGCGCAGGATGACATCCTCGATCGCATCCTGCCATTCCTGGCTTTCTACCGGATCGATGTCCTCGGGCAAGTCTGTCATGTAGTCTCTCCCTCCGTCGCCGGAACTCCGGCAGTCGTTCAATGGCAGTCGTTCAATGCTCAACAACCGGCGCTCCCCGCGCCGGGGCATCCTGTCCGGTGCACGATCGCGCACCGCCCAGAAGGTTAACAAGCCAAATAACACGCGGTTTTGCTGCGGGAAATGCTTGGCGGCGCATAGCGTCAGCGCGCAGAACGCATAGCTCACCCGATACCGACGCAGCCCACCGCAACTCGCTTAACGCTAAACAATACTTTGCGCGGAGGCCACCAGCCTCCCGCAAACGGGCCGGGTCATTGGCGGCCATCGGCCAGATCGACCAGCGGCGCCGCGCCTTCCTCGGCCAGTACCCGGTCAAGCCCCACCTCGAGCTTGCGCCGGATCCGCTCGGCTTCCGCCTCTTCAGGATCGAAGGAGAGCGCGCGCATCCACTGGAATCGCGCTTCCATCTTACGGCCCACCGCCCAGTAGACATCGCCCAGATGGTCGTTGACGATCGGATCGACCGGCATCAGCTCCGCCGCGCGCTCCATGTGACCCACGGCCTCGTCATAACGGCCCAGCCGGTAGAGCCCCCAGCCAAGACTGTCGACGATATAGCCGTTGTCGGGCCGCGCGGCGACGGCGGTTGCGATCATCTCCATCGCCTCGGAAAGGTTCAGCCCCTTCTCGACCAGCGAGTAGCCGAGATAATTGAGCACCTGCGGATGATCGGGGTTGAGCTCAAGCGCGGTGCGGAAATCGGCTTCGGCCGCGTCCCATTGATCGAGCCGCTCATGGGCGATTCCGCGCGCATAATAGATGAACCACGCCTCCGAGCCCGCCTCGGGCATGGCCGCGAGCGCGCGATCATAGGCCGAAACTGCGGCGGCAAAATCCTCGGCCTGCCGGTGAATGTCGCCCAGCCCCACATGCGCCTGCGCCTGCGACGGATCATCGGCGGCGAGCCGCTCCAGCACCTCGATCGCCGCATCCCTGCGCCCATCGCGGCGCAGCGCATCGGCGCGGCCAAGCTCGGCGGCCACGTAGACAGAGCTGTCATTCGGGATCTTGCGGAATTCGGCGACGGTCAGATCGAGACGGCCGAGCTCCTCGAAAATGTCGGCCATCAGCAAGATGGCATCGGTATGCGCCGGGTTCAGCACCTCGGCGGCGCGCGCATAGAGCAGGGTGTAGACGCTGCTGGCCTCGCCTTCGAGCGCGGCGGCGACGGAGTAGAACACCTCTCCCGCCCCTTGGCGCGGGTTTTGCACCAGCGAGAACGGGATGGCCTCGCCGGCGGCGAGCCGATCGACGATCTGTTGAAGCTCTTCGTCAAGCTGGCCGGGGAAGGTCGTCACGATCATTTCCAGCGCGTCGTCGAAGCGCCCCAGCTGGCTCAGCACCTGAACGCAGCCGACAACGCCCCGGCGGGTCTTGCGGATCCCGCTCGTGTCGACGCCGAAAAACACCGCCTCGGCGCCCTCGTAATCTCCCACCGAGGCCAGCGCGAGCGCCTTGTGATAGAGGCCGAACCCCTCCATCCCGCGCTCTGCGATGACCCCGTCGAAGCTGCGCAGCGCCGCGTCCATCGATCCGGCCCCGAGATGGGCCCAGCCCTGCAACAGCCCGTCGACCAGCGGGCCGACCCCGTGGCCATCGGTGATGGCCGCATCGACCTCGTCCCATTTGCCCGCCGCGCTGTCGGCGGCAAGCTGCACCAGATGGGAAATCTGGCTCTCGATTCCGGCCGCTTCCATGCGCCGCGCGATGGCGAGCGCCTGCTCATCCCTCCCGAGCGCCGAATAGGCCACGACCGCACCCTGCATCAGCGCCGGATTGCCCGGATCGGCCGACATGGCCCGCGCGTAGTAGCGCGCCGCCTGGTCGAAATCCCCGTCTAACTCGGCACTGCGCGCGGCGAGATAGGCCCCCGCAAGGCCGCGGGCCTCTGCCCCTGCACCCGGCAGGACCAGCGCCGAGGAGGCGAGCACTGCGGCCACCGTAAGGTTGCGGAAAAACGAACGGCCCGAAGAGATAACGAACAAACCTGTGCCCCCATCTGAGAAGTGGTCGTAGGGGGAGCCTAGCGGCTGGCTCGCACGATGACAATCAGCGCATAATTACAATCGGACCTTGTGTCCCGGGGCCCTGACTCGCGGCGCTTCTGCCCAAACCCGCGCCGGGCACGGACGCCCGCTGCGCGATGCACGCAAATCTTAATGTAAGTTTCGTGACAGCCCGCGGCGGAGCCTCTATGTGAAGGGCAGACTTCCCCACGGACGATTCGGATAGCCGATGAGCGAACTGCACAAGTTGCCACCCGCCAATCCAACAGACGACGATGACATGCGCGAAAGCGGCGTCTTCTACAGAGACGAGATGGACGCCGACACGGTGCGCGATGAATGCGGCGTCTTCGGCATCTCGGGGGTGAAGGACGCCGCGAATTTCGTCGCGCTTGGCCTGCACGCGCTCCAGCATCGCGGCCAGGAAGCGGGCGGGATCGTGGTCCATGATGCCATCGCCGGGTTCAACTCGGCCCGCCGCTTCGGCTATGTGCGCGACAATTTCACCAAGCAATCGCTGATGGAAACCCTGCCCGGCCCGCTTGCCATCGGACATGTGCGCTATTCCACCGCCGGCTCCAAGGGTCAGACCGCGATCCGCGATGTGCAGCCCTTCTTCGGCGAGTTTTCCATGGGCGGCGCCGCGATTGCCCACAACGGCAACATCACCAACGCCAACATGCTCCGGCGCGATCTGATCCAGCGCGGCGCGATCTTCCAGAGCTCGTCAGACACCGAATGCATCATCCATCTGATGGCCCGTTCCATGGGCCGGACAATCCCGGACCGGATGAAAGAGGCGCTGCGCCAGGTCGAGGGCGCGTTCTCCATCGTCGCGATGACCCGCTCCAAGCTCATCGGCGTGCGCGATCCGCTGGGCATCCGGCCGTTGATGCTGGGCCGGCTCGAGGGGGGCTATGTGCTCGCCTCCGAGACCTGCGCGCTTGACATCATCGGCGCCGAGTTCATGCGCGAAATCGAGCCCGGCGAGATGGTGGTCATCTCCGATGACGGCGAGGTGTCGTCCTATCGCCCCTTCGAGCCGGTCCGGCCCCAGCCCTGTATCTTCGAATACGTCTATTTCAGCCGCCCCGATTCCGTGCTCGGCGGCAAATCCGTCTACGAGGTGCGCCGCGAGATCGGCCGGGAACTGGCGCGCGAAGCGCCGGTGGAAGCGGACATGGTCTGCCCCGTGCCGGACGGCGGCACCCCGGGCGCCATCGGCTACAGCCAGCAATCGGGCATCCCCTTCGAGATGGGCATCGTCCGCAACCAGTACATGGGCCGGACCTTCATCGAGCCCACCGAGCAGATCCGCAACATGGGCGTGCGGCTCAAGCTCAACGTCAACCGTGCACTGGTGCAGGGCAAGAAGATCATCCTCGTGGATGATTCCATCGTCCGCGGCACCACCTCGCGCAAGCTCAAGGACATGATCCTGGAGGCCGGCGCGGCGGAAGTTCATTACCGCATCGCCAGCCCGCCGACGCTCTGGCCCTGTTTCTTCGGCGTGGACCTGCCACGGCGGGAGGATCTTCTGGCGGCGCGGATGTCCGAGGACGAGATGCGCGATTACCTCGGCGTGCATTCGCTGAAGTTCATCTCCATCGACGGGCTCTACCGCGCGCTCGGCATCCCCGAGGGGCGCGATCCCAAGGCCCCGGCCTATTACGACGCGGTGTTCACGGGCGACTACCCGATCACGCCGGTCGACATGCTTGAACAGGGTTTCAAGATGAAGGCCGCCGAGTAAGGCGCTGATCTAGATCGAAAATCATCGGGCAGGCTACCCGCCGCGCTGAGCTTCCTCACGGATGATGCGCGCGATCAGCGCGCAATCGTCGAGGCTGAAGGTCAGCGGCAGGCGCATGTCGATCAGCGTCGCGAGCACCCGGTCCGTCCGTGGCAGGCTCTGCCCCTCGATGTAGCGCCAGTGGCTGTGGCGCGAGGTGAACCCCTGCGGCTCTTCGGCGCCGAACCATTTGAGTTCCACCCCGCGCGCGAGGCAGCCCGCGAGGAAAGACCGGACCTTCTCCGCCGAAAAACCGGGCAGGCGAAACTGGATCGAGGAGCCGACGAAGGCTTCCGCCTGCGGTCGCGGGATCAGGGCGATCTGATCCACCCCGCGCAGCCCCGCCTCCACCGCGCGATAGCGCTCATTCCACGCCGCGCAATCCTCCGCCAGCCGCGCCAGTTGCGGCCGCAGGATCGCCGCGCGCAGGGCATCCATCCGCCCCGACACGTTGGGCATCTCATAGCGCAGCGCGTCAAACGCCTTGGGCGGCGGCGCGGCCGTGTGGCGCGCGTAAAGCATGTAGGAGCCCGAGAGCAGCACCATCCGCGCGGCGAGATCGGCATCATCGGTGAGGAGCAACCCGCCCTCGCCGGAGTTGATATGCTTGTAGGTCTGGGTCGAGTAGCAGCCGATCGCGCCGTGCCGCCCGGACCAGACGCCGCCCCACCGCGCGCCCATCGTATGGGCGCAATCCTCGACCACGCGGATATCCGCCGCCGCCGCGATCTCCATCAACCGGTCCATATCGGCGATATGCCCGCGCATATGGCTCAGGAGCAGCACGTCGCCGGCCCGCGCCTTGGCCGCGAGCGCGTCAAGATCGATGGTCAGCGCCTCGGTCACCTCGACCAGAACCGGCGCCGCCCCCACCGCGGCAATCGCGCCGGGCACCGGGGCGAGGGTGAAGGCGTTGGTGAGCACTCGGTCCCCCGGCCCAACCCCCAGGGCCCGCAACGCGGCCCCCATCGCATAGCCGCCGGAGGCCACCGCGAGGCAGTAGCGCGCGCCGCTCATCGCCGCGAAGTCCTCCTCCAGCCGCGCGACCTCGCCGACATCGCCCTCGGCCAGGTTGTAGCGGTGCAGCCGCCCGCTTCGCAGGACCGCGACGGCGGCCGCGATGGCCTCCTCGGGGATCGGCTGCTGCTGGGTGAAACTGCCGGTGAAGCGCGGCTCATGGGCGGCCAGCTCGGCCCGCCCGCCGCTCATGGCGCCACCTGCTCGGCAAAGAGCCGCACAACGATGTCCGGCAAGGCGGCATAGTCGTGCAGAAGCGCGTCGGGCTTGAGCGCCGACACCGCCTCGCCCTCTGGCCCGAAGGTGACCAGTACCACGGGCACGCCGAGCGCCCGGGCCGTATCCCGATCGGTGATCGTATCGCCAATGAGACAGGCGCGCTCGGCACGCCCGCCGAGCCGCGCGACGGTCTCGGCCAGCGGCTGGGGGTGGGGTTTGCGCACCGGCAGCGTGTCGGCCCCGATCAGCGCGCCGAACTCTCCGCGCACCCCGAGCCGCTCCAGCAGCGTCTGCGCCAGCCCCTCGGGCTTGTTGGTGCAGATGCCCACCGCCATGCCCGCCGCGCGCAGTGCCGCGACCGCCTCCATCGCGCCGGGGTAGAGCACGGTGTGCACATCGATCGCCGCGCCATAGGCGGAAATGAACCGAGGGAAATATTGCGTAACGACGTCCTCATCAAGCCGGCCCGCGCGCCGCAGCCCCTCGGTCAGCATCGCGCGTCCGCCGCGAAACGCCACCGCGCGATCCGCCGCCACGCCCGCATCGAGCTGATCGCCAAGCCCCATGGAGCGAAAACAGTGGTTGGCCGCCGCCAGAAGATCGCCGCTCGTGTCGGCCAATGTGCCGTCGAGATCGAACACAACCGTGCCGTTGCCCATGCCCACGTGCCTTGCCTCCTGTCACATACCGCAACCTTGTTTGATGCAGGCGGCGCTTGCGCGCAAGCCACCAGCCGGTATTACCGGGCCAAAGAGCAGTCAACAGTCGAGGCACGGTATGGCCACAGCCCTCATCATTCTGGCCGCGGGCATGGGCACGCGGATGCAGTCGGACCTGCCCAAGGTCCTGCACGAGGTGGCCCAGGCGCCGCTTCTCGCCCATGCGATTCAGGCCGGTGCGGCACTGGAGCCCGAGCGCGTTGTCATCGTCGCCGGGCACGGGGCCGAGGCGGTCAGCGCGGTGGCGCAGGAGTGGGATCCGCGCGCGCAGGTGGTCGTTCAGGACGAGCAGCTCGGCACCGGCCACGCGGTCCTTCAGGCGCGTGCGGCGCTGGACGGCTTTGACGGCACCGCCATCGTCCTTTACGGCGACACCCCCTTCATCCGGTCCGAGAGCCTCGCCCGGATGCAGGAGGCGCTGACCAGCCACGCGGTCGCCGTGCTCGGCTTCGAGGCGGCGGACCCGGCCCGCTACGGACGGCTGGTGACCGAGGGCGACGCGCTCTTGCGGATCGTGGAATTCAAGGACGCGAGCGCGGCGGAGCGCGCCATCACCTTTTGCAATTCCGGTGTCGTGGCCGCCCGGGCCGATCTGCTGTTTTCGCTTCTGGACGAGGTCGGCAACGACAACGCGGCGGGCGAGTATTACCTCACAGACGTCGTCGCGTTGGCCCGTGCGCGGGGCCTTGAGGCCGCGGCCGTGCGCTGCGATGAGGCCGAGACGCTCGGCGTCAACACCCGCGCGCAACTGGCCGAAGCCGAAGCCGCGTTTCAAGCCCGCGCCCGCGCCGAGCACATGGACAACGGCGTGACCCTCATCGCCCCCGAAACCGTCTTCTTCGCCCATGACACCGTGATCGGCCGCGATACGGTGATCGAGCCCAACGTGGTCTTCGGCCCGGACGTCACCATCGAAAACGGCGTGCACCTCCGCGCCTTTTCCCATCTCGAAGGCGCCCATGTCTCGCGCGGCGCGGTGGTCGGACCCTATGCCCGGCTGCGCCCCGGCGCGGAACTGGCCGAGGATGTGAAGATCGGCAATTTCGTCGAGATCAAGAACGCCCTTATCGACGAGGGCGCCAAGGTCAATCACCTCTCCTACGTCGGCGATGCCCATGTGGGCGCGGCGGCCAACCTCGGGGCCGGTACCATCACCTGCAACTACGACGGCGTCATGAAGCACCGCACCGAGATCGGCGCGGGGGCCTTCATCGGCTCCAACACCATGCTCGTCGCCCCGGTGCGCGTGGGCGCGGAGGCCATGACCGGCTCCGGCTCGGTGATCACAGAGGACGTGGAGGACGGCGCGCTGGCCCTCGCCCGCGCCAAACAGGTCACCAAACCCGGCTTCGCTCGGCGGCTCCGGGACATGCTCAAGGCGCGCAAGGCCGCCCAATCCAAGGGAGACGCGTGATGTGCGGGATCGTCGGTATACTGGGCACCCACGAGGTCGCTCCGTCCCTCGTCGAGGCGCTGCGGCGGCTGGAGTATCGCGGCTATGACAGCGCCGGGATCGCCACGCTGAACGACGGCCATCTCGATCGGCGGCGCGCGGTCGGCAAGCTCGTCAACCTCTCCGACCTGCTGGTCCATGACCCCCTGCCCGGCAAGGCCGGGATCGGCCACACCCGCTGGGCCACCCATGGCGCGCCGACCGTGACCAATGCCCACCCGCACAAGGCCGGGCCCGTCGCGGTCGTCCACAACGGGATCATCGAGAATTTCCGCGCCCTGCGCGAGGAGCTGGCCGCCCATGGCCTCCGGCCCGAGAGCGAGACCGACACCGAGACCGTCGCGCTGCTGACCCAGCACCACATGGCGCAAGGACTCTCGCCCGTCGCGGCGGCGGATCGGACGCTCGCGCGGCTCGAAGGCGCCTTCGCGCTGGTGTTTCTCTTCGACGGGGAAGAGGACCTGCTCGTCGCGGCGCGCAAGGGCAGCCCGCTGGCCATCGGCCATGGCAAGGGCGAGATGTACGTCGGCTCGGACGCGATCGCGCTTGCCTCGCTCACCGGCCAGATCACCTATCTCGAAGAAGGCGACCGCGCCGTGCTCACCCGCAGTTCCCTGACCATTCAGGACGCGGCCGGCGCGCCCGCTCTGCGCGAGATGCGCGAGGTCCGCCTCGATGCCGCGCGGATCGACAAGGGCGGCCACAAGCATTTCATGGCCAAGGAAATCGCCGAGCAGCCAACCGTCATCGCCCAGACGATGCAGACCTACCTCGGCGCGGATGGCCGCTCGATCGTGCTGCCGGGCGACGGGGTCGATTTTTCGCAGATCTCGCGGCTGAGCCTCGTGGCCTGCGGCACCGCGTTCTTTGCCTGCATGACGGCGAAATACTGGTTCGAGCGGATCGCGGGCCTGCCGGTCGACATCGATATCGCCTCGGAATTCCGCTATCGCGAGCCGCCGATCACACCCGGGACCGTCGCGCTGTTCGTCAGCCAGTCGGGCGAGACCGCCGACACGCTCGCCGCCCTGCGCTACTGCGCGGGCCGCGCCGACCGGATCCTCTCGGTGGTCAACGTGCCCGAAAGCTCCATCGCGCGGGAAAGCGCGCTTTCCCTGCCGACCCACGCGGGCCCGGAGATCGGCGTCGCCTCAACCAAGGCCTTCACCTGCCAGTTGACCGTCCTGCTCCTGCTTGCGCTCAAGGCGGGGCATGATCGGGGGCATCTGAGCGATGACGCGCTCGCCGAAAAACTCTCCTCGCTGCGCGCATTGCCGAGCCTCGTCAACACCGCGCTCGGCGCGTCCGATGCGTTGAAAGCCGTGGCCGAGGATTTGGCGCAAGCCGAGGATGTGCTCTTTTTGGGCCGCGGAGCGATGTACCCGCTCGCCCATGAAGGCGCTCTTAAACTGAAAGAAATCAGCTATATACACGCCGAAGCTTATGCATCGGGTGAACTCAAGCATGGGCCCATCGCGTTGATCGACGCGCATCTTCCCGTGATCGTCCTGGCCCCGCACGACCGGCTGTTCGACAAGACCGTCTCCAACATGCAGGAAGTCATGGCGCGGGGCGGCAAGGTGGTGCTGCTGACCGACAGCCGGGGCCATGCAGCCGCCAAAGAAGGGCTCTGGCACCACGCGATCTTCCCGCAGGTTTCCGAGGAGCTCGCGCCGATCCTCTACGCGATCCCGGCCCAACTTCTCGCCTATCACACCGCCGTCGCCAAGGGCACGGATGTGGACCAACCGCGCAACCTCGCGAAATCGGTCACGGTCGAATAAGGCGGCGGGCGGCGGCCTGGACCCCGCCCGCCTGACCCCACATGTTCAGGCCTCACATGTTCGGATAATTCGGCCCGTCGCCGCCCTGCGGCGGGACCCAGGTGATGTTCTGCGCCGGATCCTTGATGTCGCAGGTCTTGCAGTGCACGCAGTTCTGGAAGTTGATGACGAAGCGCGCCGGTTTGCCGGCCTCCTCGACAATCTCGTAGACCCCCGCCGGGCAATACCGCTGCGCCGGCTCAGCATAATGCGGCAGGTTCTCCATCACCGGCACGGACGGGTCCTCCAGCCGCAGATGGCAAGGCTGGCTCTCCTCGTGGTTGGTCATCGAGAAGCTGACGTTGGTCAGCCGGTCGAAGGAGAGCTTGCCATCGGGCTTGGGGTAATCGATGGGCGCGTGGGCGTATTTCTTCTCGGTCGCCTGCGCGTCGGTCTTGCCGTGCTTCAACGTGCCGAAGAGCGAGACCTTGAAGATCGACTGGATCCACATGTCCAAACCGCCGAGCGAGAGACCGCCAAGCAACCCGAAGCGGCCGTTGAACGGCGCCACGTTGCGCACGGGCTTGAGATCCTGCCCCACGGGGCCGGCGCGCAGTGCCGCGTCATAGGCCTCCAGCGTATCGCCCGAGCGCCCCGCCTTGATCGCCTCGACCGCCGCTTCCGCCGCCTCGATGCCCGAGTGCATCGCGTTGTGGTTGCCCTTGACCCGCGGCAGGTTCACCAGCCCTGCCGAACAGCCCAGAAGCGCGCCGCCGGGGAAGGCCACTTTCGGGATCGACTGGAACCCGCCCTTGGTCACCGCCCGCGCGCCATAGGCGATCCGCTTGCCGCCTTCGAGCAGCTTGGCCACGTGCCGGTGATGCTTGAAGCGCTGGAATTCCATGTAGGGGAAGAGATAGGGGTTCTTGTAGTTCAGATCGACGATCAGCCCGACGTAAACCTGATTGTTATCAAGGTGATAAATGAAGGACCCGCCGGTATTGGCCACCCCGAGCGGCCAGCCCATCGTGTGGGTCACCTCGCCCTCGTTGTGGTTCTCGGGCTTGACCTCCCAGATCTCTTTCATCCCGAGGCCGAATTTCGGCACATCGCACTCCGCATCGAGCCCGAATTTCGCGATCACCTCCTTGGAGAGCGAGCCGCGCACCCCTTCGGAGAGGAAGACGAACTTGCCGTGAAGCTCCATGCCGGGCTCATAGGCCGGGCCGGGCGTGCCGTCGGGCTCCCGGCCGAACTCCCCGGCCACCACGCCCTTGAGCGCGCCATCCTCGCCGTAGACCAGCTCCGAGCAGGACATGCCGGGGAAGATCTCCACGCCAAGCGCTTCGGCCTGCTCCGCCATCCAGCGGCAGACATTGCCCATGGAGACGATGTAGTTGCCGTGGTTGTTCATCAGCGGCGGCATGAGCCAGTTGGGCAGCCGAATGCGCCCACCGTGGCCGAGGATGTAGAAGTTGTCTTCCTTGACCGGCACGGTGATCGGGGCGCCCTTGTCCTTCCAGTCGGGGATCAGCCGATCGAGCCCGGCCGGATCGAGCACCGCGCCCGAGAGGATATGCGCGCCAACCTCGGAGCCCTTTTCGAGCACGACGACCTCCAGATCGGGGTCGAGCTGTTTGAGGCGGATCGCCGCCGAGAGCCCTGCAGGGCCGGCCCCGACGATGACCACGTCATATTCCATCGCTTCGCGTTCGATCTCACTCATGCCCGTACTCCCACGCGTCGGTTCGCTTGCTGCTGCCTAGCTTGCGGTTGCCGCGCGCGTCAATTGTGACTGTGCGTTTCGGCCCCTGCTGGGCGGAGGTATAATTCGCCCCCGACCCCTCTTGCAATCGCGGGGCGCTTCGGGGCAGGTTTTATCACTGATCTCAACCGCGGCCGCTCAAATGTGCCGCGGGCGCAAGGACGGAACACACCATGGAAAAGATCCCGATGACCCGCGCGGGCCACACCGCGCTCGAAGAAGAATTGAAGAAACTCAAGTCTGTAGAGCGGCCTGCGATCATCAAGGCGATCTCGGAGGCGCGTGAGCATGGCGACCTTTCGGAAAATGCCGAGTATCATTCGGCGCGCGAAAAGCAGTCGTTCATCGAGGGCCGGATCAAGGAGCTTGAGGGAATCATTTCCCTCGCGGAGGTGATCGATCCGAAGGCGCTCTCGGGGACGATCAAGTTCGGCGCCACGGTGACCATCGTCGATGAGGACACCGACGAGGAAAAGACGTGGCAGATCGTGGGCGAGCACGAGGCCGACATCGACCGCGGGTTGCTCAACATCCGCTCGCCCATCGCGCGCGCGCTCATCGGCAAGGATGAGGGCGACAGCGTCGAGGTGCGCACGCCGGGCGGTGAAAAATCCTACGAAGTGCTGTCGATCAGCTACGTCTGATCCGGCTTGGCGCCAGGGATCAGTGGGGCCAGAGATTTTCGGGGAGAGCCGATGACGATGCAACTTGAGCCCGACGGGTCAGATCGCAGCGCGTCTCTCGCCGGGTTTGGCGCAGGCGGGCTGTGGGCCTTGGGCGTGGGCGTCTGGGCGGTGGCTGCGCGGCCCGGGGTCCTTGTGGCGCTGCTCGTCCTGCTGGGGCCCGCCCTGGCCATCTGGGGCTTTGTCGCCCTCGCGCAGCGCTTGCTGCGGCTTCAGGTCGAGGTTCGCGCCCTGCGCGGCGAGCTCGAAGCCCTGCACCGCGCGAGCGAGGAAGAGGCCCGGATCGCCTCGGCGCTGGAAGGCTTCGCCGCCACCCAGCGGAAGGTCGAGACCACGTTGGCGATGCTTGCGGCCGCGCCGCGCCGGGATGATCATGCCTATGGGCTCGTCTCCTCCGGCGCGGAGGTCGCGCATGTGCCCGCCCCCCGCCCCGCCGAGCCTGACGGCCCGCAGGCCAGCCTGCCGCTGACCCATGTCCAGCCGGGCGCGCCGCTCTCGACGGCCGATTACATCCGCGCGCTGAACTTCCCCCAGACGGCCGACGATCAGGACGGCTTCGCCGCGCTCCGGCGGGCGATGCGCGATCGCGAGGCCCGGCATCTGGTTCAGGCGGCGCAGGACGTGCTCACCCTGCTCAGTCAGGACGGCATCTACATGGATGATTTCGAGACCAGCCGCGCCTCGCGGCCGGATCTCTGGCGCCGTTTTGCCGGGGGCGAGCGCGGGGCCGAGATCACCGCGCTTGCCGGGCTGGGCGATGCTGAGATGCTCGACAAGATCGCCCGCCGGATGCGCAGCGACACGATCTTTCGCGACACGGTGCATCATTTCCTGCGCCGGTTTGACCGGGCGCTGACCCGGCTCGCGGGCATCGCGAGCGATGCCGAGATCGCGGCCCTTGCCGAGACGCGCACCGCGCGCGCCTTTATGCTGTTGGGCCGTGTTGCGGGAAGTTTCGACTAGCCGCGCGCGTCAGAGCCCGAAGCCGCTGAAGGGCAGGAACCGCACCGCATCGCCGGGGCGGATATGGCGCGCGCCGTCCTCGATCTCGACCAGACCCTCGGCCCAGGAGAGCGAGCTGATCCGGCCCGAGCCTTCGCTGGGAAACACCTCGGCCCGCCCGCCGCGCAGCCGCGCGCGCAGGAATTCGCGCCGCCCCGGTTTCTTGCGTTTTTCGAACGCCGCGGGGACCTCGACCCCGAGTGGCTCCATCCAGTCGCCGCCCGCCAGCCGCTCCATCGCGGGGCGCGCGAAGATGAGCGTGCAGACCATCGCCGCCACCGGGTTGCCGGGCAGGCCGAACACCGGCGCGCCGCCCCAGACCCCGAGCGCCAGCGGGCGCCCCGGCTTGAGCGCGATGCGCCAGCTCTGCATCGCGCCACGCTCGCGCAACAGGGCCGAGACGTGATCCTCATCCCCCGCCGAGGCGCCGCCCGAGGTCAGGATCAGATCCGCCTCCGCCGCGCCGCGATCAAGCGCCGCGGCGATGCGGGCGCGATCGTCCGGCTGGCGGCCGAGATCGAGCGGGACAAAGCCGAAACGACGGATCATCGACAGGAGCATCGGGCGGTTGGCATCGAAAATCTGGCCCCGCTCCGCGGTCTCGCCGGCCTCCACCAGCTCGTCGCCTGTGGAGATGACCGCGACGCGCAGCGGACGGCGCGCCTGCACCTCCACCACACCGGCCGAGGCGAGATAGGCCAGATCCGCCGGGGTCAGCCGGCGGCCCGCGCCGAGAAGCTCAGCGCCAGAGATCACATCCTCCCCCGCCTTGCGGGTGTTCGCGCCGCGCCGCAGGGGGCCGCGAAAGGCAATGTGGCTCGCGCTCGCCGCGACGTCTTCTTCCAGCACCACCGTATCGACCCCGTCGGGGATCGCCGCACCGGTCAGGATGCGGATCGCGTGGCCGTCCGGCACGCGGCCCGCGAAGGGCACCCCCGCCGCCGACCGGCCCTCGACAAGCGGCAGCGTCGCGGTCTCGCCGTCCTCCAGTGGCCCGGCGAATCCGTAGCCATCGACCGCGCTATTGGCGTCGGGCGGGTTGGCGCGGCGGGCAACGGCAGGCGCGGCCAGAAACCGCCCCGCCGCCTCGGCCAGCGCGCAAGTCTCGACCGCCGTCACCGGATGGAGCCGCGCGCGCAGCATCCCGAGCGCCTCATCCACCGGCGTCCAGTCCACTCCGGGCGGCAGTGCGAAACAATCGTTGCGCAGCGGCGGCGGAACCGGGGGCGCCCCGCTCACAGCCCCACCTCCGCGAGGATGAAATCGGCGATCGCCACGGTATCGTCGAGGTCAAAGACCGGCCGGTCGCTCTGGAGCGGCACATCGGCGGCGATTGCCGTGATGTTGGCATCCCCCGGCGCGATCAGCGGGTTGCCCGTCTCGGCGCGAAAGGCCTCGATCTTGGGGTGGCTGTCGCGCTTGTAGCCCTCGACCAGCACCAGATCGACCGGCGCGAGCTTGGTCAGCAATTCCGCCAGCGGCGGCTCATTGCCGCCCCGCAATTCATGCATGAGCGCGAACCGGTTGCCCGATGAGAGCAGCACCTCGGTCGCCCCGGCGACGCGGTGGCGATGGCTGTCCTTGCCGGGGTGGTCGACGTCGAAGGAATGATGGGCGTGTTTGACCGTCGAGACGGAAAAGCCCCGCCCGGTGATCTCGGTCACGAGCCGCTCCATCAGCCCGGTTTTGCCGGCGTTTTTCCAGCCTGTCACGCCATAGAGCCTCATGCGGACGATCCGATGAGGGCGCGGGCGCGGGCGAGGTCCTCGCCGGTGTTGACGTTGAAGAAAGGATCGACGGCGCCGGTTTCGAACAGGGCTTCGCGGCCCCCGTGTGTTTCCGTCCAGAGCACGACCTTGCGCAGCCCGCCGCGAAGCGCCGCCCGCAGATCATCGCGCAGCGCCACGGGCCAGAGGCCGAAGGTGGGATGGCGGTGCTGCCGCCCCCCCTCTTGCGTCGCGGCGAGCGCCAGCGGATGGGCCATGCCCTCGGCGGCAAGCAAAAGACGCGGGACGAGATCCTCGGGGAAAAACGGCGTGTCGGCCGCGGCGGTCACGATCGTCTCAGCCCCGCGCTCCGCAGCCCAGTCGAGCCCGGCCAGAACCCCCGCGAGCGGGCCGGCGAAACCCTCGATACTGTCCGGCAGGACGGAAAGACCGGTCTGGGCAAAGCGCGCCGGATCCCCGTTGGCATTGAGCGCGAGTTCGGCCACCTGCGGTGCGAGCCGGCCGATCACATGGCCCAGAATGGACGAACCGCCCAGCGGCAGCAGCCCCTTGTCGCCCCCGCCCATGCGCGTGGCGCGCCCGCCCGCGAGGATCACGCCGAGAGGTTGCTTCACGCCGCGCCCCCCTTGCGGCCCGCGCGCCGGGGCTCTTCGGCAACCCCGCTCACATCCGCGTCGCGCACCAGCCGATCCTCGCCCGAGAGACAGACAAACCGCTGGCCTCGCAACCGGCCGATCAGGGTCAGGCCGACCTGCTGCGCGATCTCGACGCCCCAGGCGGTGAACCCCGAGCGCGAGGCGAGCACGGGGATGCCCATGAGCGCGGTCTTGATGACCATCTCGGAGGTCAGGCGCCCGGTGGTGTAGAGGATCTTGTCCTCCGCCCGGGCCCCTTCGGAGACCATCCAGCCGGCGATCTTGTCCACCGCGTTGTGGCGGCCGACGTCTTCCATATAGACCAGCGGGCGGTCCTTCTGGCAAAGGACGGTGCCGTGAATCGCGCCGGCGTCGAGATAGAGGGAAGGCGTGCGGTTGATCTTGTGCGAGAGCGCATAGAGCCAGCTCGTGCGGAGCTCGGCAGTGGGCAGGACGGTCTCCTCCAGCCCTTCCATCATGTCGCCGAACACGGTCCCGACGGCGCAGCCGGATGTCCGCGTCTTCTTCTGAAGTTTCTCTTCGTAATTCGTCTCTTGCGCGGTGCGCACCACCACGGTTTCCAGCTCCTCGTCATACTCGACGCCGGTCACCTCCTCGCCATTTTTCAGCATCCCCTGATTGCGCAGGAAACCGAGCGCGAGGTATTCGGGGTAATCCCCGATGGTCATGGCCGTCACGATCTCGCGCGCGTTGAGAAAGATCGTCAGCGGGCGCTCCTCGACCACGCGGATCTCGATCTCCGCCCCGGTCTGGTCATGGCCCTTGACCGCGCGGGTGAGCCGCGGCGCAGCGGGATCGGGCGCGATCAGAAAGCCGCTGCTCTCGCCGTCATCATGGGTTTGGGTGGGCAATTGCATCCCCTCGTCGAACGCTCTAAGCCGGATCCGGCAGCACAAAACGTAGAGAGCCCCGATGGCAAGGTCCACCACCAAATCCCGCTTTTGGCAGGGGGTGCGCGACGGCGCGCCGTTCCTCCTCGTTGTCGGCCCTTTCGCAATGCTCTTCGGGGTCGTGGCGACGGAAGCCGGACTCAACCTCTTCGAAACAATGGCGTTCTCGATCGTGGTGATCGCCGGCGCGGCGCAGTTCACCGCGCTGCAACTGCTGTCGGAAAACGCGCTGGCGGTGATCGCGCTGATCTCGGCGCTGGCGGTCAACCTGCGGATGGCGATGTACTCGGCCTCGATCACGCCCTACCTCGGCGCGCTGCCGCTGTGGAAACGCGCGATCGTCGCCTATTTCCTGGTGGACCAGACCTATGCGGTCAGCGTCGCCAAGTTCGAGCGCGAGACCGACATGACCCCGCGCGAGCGCTATGCCTATTTCATCGGGGTGATGTCCCCGGTCTGCCCGCTGTGGTACGTCTTCACGCTGGTCGGCGCGCTCGTGGGCAGCGCGATCCCCGACTGGCTGGCGCTCGATTTCGCCGTGCCCATCACCTTCCTCGCCCTGATCGCGCCGATGCTGCGGACGGGCGCGCATGTTGCCGCGGCGGTGGTGGCGATCGCTCTGGCGCTCGGGTTTGCCTGGCTGCCCTATAACCTCGGGCTGCTGGTGGCGGCGCTGGCGGGGATGATGACGGGGGCGCAGGTGGAACTGATCGCATCGCGCCGGGAGGATCCGGCATGAGCATCGACCGGCTGGACCTCTGGATTGTCATTCTCGCGCTCGGCGCGGGGAGCTTCCTTCTGCGCTTTACGTTTCTGGGGCTGGTGGGCGACCGTCAGATGCCGGACTGGGTGCTGCGCCATTTGCGCTATACCGCCGTTGCGGTCCTGCCCGCGCTGGTCGCGCCGATGGTGATCTGGCCGTCAGCGACGGGCGGGAGCCTCGATCCCGCGCGCCTCTCGGCGGCGGTGGTGACGCTGCTGTCGGGGTATCTGACCAAGAAACCGCTGCTCGCGATCCTGCTCGGCGCCGCCACGCTCTACCTCGGGCTCTACCTCGCCGGCTGACCGGTCATTGCAGCACCTCGACATGGTCGAGCGATTTCACGTCGGGGTCGTCATCGCGAATAAACTCTTCGCGCACCCCGGGCAATTTGCCGAAATCGCGGCGCAGATTGTCGGGGAACCAGGTCGTGCGGATCGACTCGAACCCGGGCAGCTTGCTCAGGAGGCGCGCCGTCATGGTGGTGCACTGCGCCTGCCGGACCGGGCCGTTCGCCCGGGCCAGCGACAGCGCCAGTTCGGCCGTGGCCGCCGGGACCTCCAGCCGCTGCACCGTCACGTCATAGGTCTCGCGCGCGTGGAAATCGAGAAAGCCCGCCTCGGCCGCCGGGGTGACGCCGAAGAGCACGTCATGACGTTCGGGAACGCGAGGGTGGGAAAAGGAGCCGGCGGGATCGAAGATCACCCGCTCCGAGCCGCTGATCATGAGCGCGGTATGCGCCCCGTTGCCCGAACTGCGGTTGAGCACGGTGATGAGCGCGAGCTCCGGCGGCCCCGAATGGCGGTAGCGGTAGCGGTCCACCACCTCGTCCGGTGCCCATTTGTTATCGGCCGCGCAACCGGCCAGACACAGCCCCAGAAGCACAAGGGCACCAAGCCGACGCCAGACCATGCGCATCACCTCTTGAGGAACTTCGGGCTCGGGGGGGGCGTCAGCTGTTGTAGATCGCCAGCAGGATCACCACGCCGATGCTGATCGCGGCTGTCCATGCGGAAAAGCGCAGAAAGCCCTCGAAGGTCTTTTCCTGCGTTTCGATGTTCATGCTTCCGTGCTTGTGTTCGGCCATCTGCCTCGTCCTCATCTCGATGTCCGGGGCAGGTCTACGCGATTCACACGCGCCTGTCATCCCGCTTCGCACCCTCTTGCGTCTCTGCGACGAGAGGCCTCAGACCGCGCGAAAAAGCCAGGCCCCGTCGGCCCGGCGCGTGCGGGTGACGCGGCCCGTGGCATGGAGGTGATTCATGTGGCCAACCGCCTCGACCAGGGCGAGCCCGTATTCCCCCGTCCCGATGGGGCGCTTGAAGAGAACCGGGAAACAGTCCGCCGCGGTTTTCGGCTCATCCAGCGCGGCGAGCAGCCGTTCCAGCGCGCTGTGGTGATTGTCGATGAGCTGGCGAAACCGGACCGGCAGGCCGGTGAAGGGGCGCCCGTGGCCGCAAAGGCCGATCTGGTCCCCCCGGGCGAACTGGCGCAGCCGCTCGCAAGAGGCCAGCCAATCGCCCACCGGATCGGCGTCCGGCTCGGTGGCATAGACCCCCAAATTGGACGAGATCGACGGCAGGACCTGATCACCGGTGATCACGAGGGCGTCGTCGCGACTCCAGAGCGTGGCGTGTTCGGGGCTGTGCCCGTCGCCGGTCCGGATCGCCCAGTCGCGCCCCGCGAGCCGCAGCCGATCCCCGTCTTTCAGCCGGCGAAACCCGAGCGGCATCGGGTGGACCGCATCGGAGAAGTTGAGCGGGCGTTCGGTGAGGCGTCTGGCGTAGGTCTCCGGATCCATCCCCGCGCCGCGCCAGAAGGCGAGCGTCTCCTCGGTGGGGCGTTCCTGGACATCGAGCGTCAGCATCCGGGCCATGAGCCAGCAGGTCCGCGTGGCCAGAAGCTCGGCGCCGTGCTCTTTCTGGAACCAGCCCGCGAGGCCGAGGTGATCGAGGTGGTGATGCGTCGCCAGCACCCGCGCGACGGGCCGACCGGCGAGCGGGCCGGCCAGCAGCCGCCCCCAGATCTCGCGCCCGAGCCTGGTGTCGAGCCCGGTATCGACCACGGTCCAGCCGTCTTCATCCTCCAGAATGTAGACGTTGACATGCTCCAGCGGCTTGGGCAGCGGCAGGCGCGTCCAGAGGACACCCGGCGCGATCTCGACCACCTCCCCCGGCTCGGGCGGGGTGGCGAACGGGTAGCCGATCGGTCCCTTCGCGCCATCCATCAGGCGGCGAGACCCTCGGCATCCACCGCGTAGAGATCGTCGGCCCCCGCGCGCGCATGGGCCAGATGGCCCAGATGTTCGGGCAAGAGCCGCGTGATGTAAAATTTCGCAAGCTGGGCGCGCGGGCTCTCGGGCGCGGCGAGCGCGGCCTTGAGGTGGTAGTAGCCCCCCAGCACGCGGGCAAACCCCATGAGGTAGGGCACGGCGCCGGCGAACCGGTCGTTGAGCGCGCTGCCGAGCAGGGTTTCGGTCGTCTCGCGCAGGGTCTCGCAGGCTTCCCAGACCGGCTCGCCGAGGCCCGGCAACGTGTTGCGCGCCTCTTCCAGCTCGGTCTCGATCTCGTCGAGCAGCGCGAAGATCGCGTCCCCGCCGTCCATCATCTTGCGGCCCACGAGGTCCATCGCCTGAATGCCGTTGGTTCCCTCGTAAATCGCCGTGACCCGCACATCGCGCGAGAATTGCGCCGCGCCGGTCTCTTCGATGAAGCCCATGCCGCCATGCACCTGCACGCCCAGCTCGCTCACGCGGATGCCGGTTTCGGTCCCGAACGCCTTGGCGATCGGCGTCAGGAGCGCGGCCCGCGCGGACCAGTCGTCCGACCCGGTTGCGGTGGACATGTCGATCGCCACGGCACAGGCCAGCGCGATCGCGCGCGCGGCAAAAGTATCGGCGCGCATGGTCATCAGCATCCGGCGCACATCGGCGTGATCGAGGATCGTGCCGGTCCCGCCGTCGATCAGGCTACGGCCCTGCTTTCGCTCGGTGGCATAGGCGAGCGCGGCTTGCGTCGCGGCCTCGGCAATGCCGATCCCCTGCACGCCGACGCCCAGCCGCGCGTTGTTCATCATGGTGAACATCGCCGCCATGCCGCCGCCCTCGGGGCCCACGAGCCAGCCCTTGGCGCCCTCATATTCCATCACCGCGGTGGGCGATGCATGAAGGCCAAGCTTGTGCTCCAGCGAGACCACGCGCAGATCGTTGCGCGCGCCGGGGTTGCCATCCGCATCGGGGATGAATTTCGGCACCATGAAGAGGCTGATCCCCTTCGTCCCCTCGGGTGCGCCGGGCAGGCGCGCGAGCACGAGGTGACAGATGTTGCCGGAAAAGTCGTTGTCGGCCCAGGTGATGTAGATCTTCTGGCCGGTGATGGCGAAACTGCCGTCGCCCAGCGGCTCGGCCTTGGTGCGCAGCGCGCCAACGTCCGATCCCGCCTGCGGCTCGGTGAGGTTCATCGTCCCGCACCATTCGCCGGAAATCAGCTTGGGCAGGTAGAGCGCCTTGAGCTCGTCGGAGGCGTGATGCTCGAGCGCCTCGATCTGGCCCTGACACATGAGCGGGTTGAGCTGCATCGCAAGACAGCCCGCCGCCATCATGTCGTTGACCGCCGTGGTCACGGTCATGGGCAGCCCCATGCCGCCATGCGCGGGATCGGCGGAAATCCCGACCCAGCCGCCATCGGCAATCGCCTTGTAGCCTTCGGCAAATCCCGGAGAGGTGCGCACGACCCCGTTCTCAAGCCGCGCGGGATGCTGGTCGCCGACGCGGTTCAGCGGCGCGATCACCTCTTCGCTCAGACGCCCCGCCTCGCCGAGGATCGCGTCGATCATCTCGGCATCGGCATCCGCGAAGCGCTCGGTTTGCGTCACCCGGTCAAACCCGACAACATGAGAGAAGAGGAACTGGAAATCATCGACGGTCGCTCGATACGGCATGAATGATTCCTTCTTGGTCCAAACTTGGCAATAAGACACAGCGCAGCTATGGCTGGCACTCTAACCCAAGCTCCGACGCCTCCAAAAGTTAAACGCCACGTCACGAGATGCCCATGCCGACCGAACGTCTGCGCGACGATGCGCCCTCACTCGCCCGCGCGGCCCGGATCCTGCGGGCGGGCGGTCTTGTCGCGCTGCCGACAGAGACGGTCTACGGGCTCGCGGCCAATGCGCGCGATGATCGCGCCGTGGCCCGGATCTTCGCGGCAAAGGAGCGCCCCCGGTTCAACCCGCTGATCGTGCATCTGCCCGATGCGGCCGCGGCCCGGGAGCTGGTCCTGTGGAACGACACCGCAGACCGGCTTGCCGCGGCGTTCTGGCCGGGGGCGCTGACGCTGGTTTTGCCGCTGAAAGAGGAGCACGGGCTGTCGCCGCTGGTGACGGCGGGCCTGCCGACGGTGGCCCTGCGCGTGCCGGCCCATCCGCTGGCCCGGGCGGTGCTGCGCGAAAGCGGCCTGCCCCTCGCCGCGCCCTCGGCCAATCCCTCGGGGCGGATCAGCCCGACCACCGCCGCGCATGTGCTCGCCGGGCTGGACGGGCGGATCGACGCGGTGCTCGATGGAGGGCCCTGCGCCGTTGGGGTTGAATCGACCATCCTCGGACTTGCGGAGGGGGGCGGCGCGCGCCCGGCCCTGCTCCGGCCCGGCGGCATCCCCGCCGAGGCGCTGAGCGCCGCGCTCGGCCAGCCGCTCGCCGCCGCGCCCGCCAGCCCCGAGACCGCGCCAAACGCGCCGGGGCAGCTCGCCTCGCATTACGCGCCTGATGCGCCCGTCCGGCTCAACGCAAGCGCGGCCCGCGAGGGCGAGACGCTGCTCGGCTTCGGGCCGGTGGACTGCGCGGTCAACCTCTCGCCCTCGGGGGATCTGGTGGAGGCCGCCGCGCGGCTGTTTGACTGCCTGCACGCGCTCGATGCGATGGGCGCGGGCGCGATCGCCGTCTCGCCGATCCCCGAGACCGGGCTTGGCCGCGCGATCAACGACCGGCTCCGCCGCGCCGCCGCCCCGCGACTCTGAGTACGCGACCTTGCGTATCTGATCAGGCGTGGCCCGCCGTGCCCGAGAGCGCCAGCGCATCGACCCCGAGCGATTTCAGCGCCGCATCCCATTTCGCCGTATCGGGCAGATCGAAGACCAGCTCCCGCTCCGCCGGGCAGGTGAGCCAGCCGTTCTGCGTGATCTCGCTCTCCAGTTGCCCCGGCCCCCAGCCGGCATAGCCAAGCGCCATGATCTGCTGCTTGGGGCCGCGGTCATGGGCGATGTCCTCGAGGATGTCGAGCGTCGCGGTCATGCCGAAGCCCTGGCCCATCTCGAGGGTCGAGATGTTGGAGATGTAGTCGTCGGAATGCAGCACGAAGCCCCGCGCGTGTTCGACCGGGCCGCCGAAATGGACCGGCAGCTTGCGATTGGCGGGCCCCTCGATCTCCAGCTGATCCAGCAACTCGGCAAAGCGCACATCGGCGGGTTTGTTGACGATCAGCCCCATCGCGCCCTCTGGCGAATGCGCACAGAGAAACACCACGGATGACTGGAACCGGGGATCGCTCATGCCCGGCATCGCGATCAGAAGGTGGCCGGTGAGGTCGAGTTCAGATTCGGCGTCCTGCATGGTAGAAACATGGGCCGAGTGCCGGTTTGGCGCAAGTGTTTCGCGTATCGGCAGAATTGCCCACGCCGGTCTCGCCAAAGCGTGACTTGGCAAGGGCGGCCGTTTGAGGCAAGCCGGGGGCCATGATGCGCGCTCTTCTTCCCGGCCTCGCGGCCCTCGCCGCGGCCCTTGCCGCCCCTGCCACGGCGCAGGATCTCTCCGGCGCGGCGCGGCTGGAGCTTTTACCCGGCTGGCGCACGGCGGGCGGGCAGCATCACGCGGCGCTGCTCATCGATCTCGGCCCCGGCTGGAAGACCTACTGGCGCGCGCCGGGCGACGGGGGCATTCCGCCGCTTCTCACGATTGACCGCCCCGAGGGCGCCGTCACCGCGCATTGGCCCACACCGCGCGTCTTCCGGCAGGCCGGGCTGCGCTCGGTGGGCTATACCTCTGACGTCGTCGTGCCGCTCACGCTGGAGGCGGGGGCGGAGGATGTGCAGCTCACGGGGCGTCTCGATCTGGGGATCTGCAAGGATGTCTGCCTGCCGGCGCGGCTGGAGTTCTCCGGGCGTCTGGCGGCGGGCCAGACCCGGCCCGACCCCCGCATCGCGCTTGCCCTCGCCGATCAGCCGCTGAGCGGCGAAGAGGCGGAGCTTGCCGCGCATCACTGCGCGCTACGGCCCAGCGAGACCGGGCTCACGCTCACCGCGACGCTCAGCCTGCCCTCCGCCGGCGCGCCGGAGGAGGCGGTGGTGGAGACCGGGGATCCGGGCGTCTGGGTGTCCGAGCCGATGACCACGCGGGAGGGCCGGACGCTGACCATCACCTCTGAGCTGGAGCGATTCACCGGCGGCGCCTTCGCGCTGGACCGCTCGCGCCTGCGCATCACCGTGCTCGGCGCGAACCACGCGGTCGAGATCACCGGCTGCCCGGCGGGCTGAGCCTCAGGCCGTCCGCTGCGCCATCGCATGGGCCGCGCGGGTGGCCACATAGCTCAGGGCAATGATCACCATCGCGCCAAGCACGAAGACCGCAACCGCCGGCCCCATCCCGCCCGACGCGAGCGCCGCAGGCAGCAGCGCGGCCAGCAGATCCGGCAACGCGCCGCCCTGCAGCAGCGCCCAGCCGAGCGTCACCGCGAACCACAGCGCGAGCCCGGCCGCCGCCCCCGCCGTCGCCAGATGCACCGCCCCCGCCCGCCGCCGCAGCGCGAGACGCAAGGCATCGGTCGCGCGGGCGACGTCCTTCTGCATCGCCATGATCGCGGGCACCAGCACAAGCACAAGCACCATCCCGAAGCCGAGCCCGTAGACCAGCGTGATGACCGTGGGCCGCAGGAACTGCGCCTGGCTGGAGCCCTCGTAGAGCAGCGGCGCGAGGCCGAGAATGGTGGTCAGGGTGGTCAGCAGAACGGGGCGAAGCCGGTCGGCCGCCCCCTCGACGATGGCCGGAAAGAGCCCGCGTTCTTCGGCGTATTCGTCGATCGTCGTGACCAGCACGATGGAATCGTTGATGATGATCCCCGTCATGCCGAGCAGCCCCACGACCGAGAACATCGACAGCGGCACCTCCCAGACGAGGTGGCCATAGACCGCCCCGACGAGGCCGAAGGGGATGATCGACATCACCACGATCGGCCGCGTCCAGGAGGAAAACACCCAGGCGAGCACGAGGTAGATCCCGGTAAGGCAGAGCGTCAGACCGCTGCGCGCATCGCTCAGGAAGCTCGACTCCTGTTCGGCGAGGCCCGACAGGCGCCAGTCGATCTGGTATTCGGCGGCGAGCGCGGGCAGCAGCTCCTCCTCCAGCGCGCGCTGGATCTCGCTGGCGCGGGCCGGGTCGTCCTCGGAGATGTCGCCGGTGACCGAAATCAGCCGCAACCCATTTTCCCGCCGCACGGTGGAAAAGCCCGTCCGGCTCTCGACCCGGACGATATCGGCCAGCGGCACGTAGGAGCCGCTCGCGGTGCGCAGCTGCATCCGGTCGAGGAAATCGGCCGTCAGCTCATCGGCGGGAAGCTCCACGCGGATCTCGGCGCTGCGCGGGCCCACCGGGTACTTCGCCGCTTCGATCCCGCCGAGCCGGTCGCGCAGCACGCGGCCCAGCCCGTCGATGGAGACGCCAAGCGCCTGCCCCTGCGGGGTAAGCTCGAGGATCAGGTCTTCCTTGTCATAGACGAGGTTGTCTTCGAGCGCCGAGACCTCCGGATACCGCGCGAGCGCGTCCTGAAGCGCGAGGCTCGCGTCCTTGAGCCGCTCCGAGGACGCGCCGAAGAGTTGGACATCGAGCGAATCCCCGCCCGGCCCCGACCGCCACCCGCGGAAACTCACCGTCTCCAGCATCGGGTGGCGCGGCACCCGCTCCTGCAGCTCGCCAACGAACTGGAAGCTTGAATAGGGGCGCAGGTCCGCCTCGATCAGCTCGATCGCGATGGAGCCGAGTTGGTCTTCATCCTTGCTGTCGGCCCCGGGCAGAGCGCGGCCCGAATTGCCGCCGATCTCGGAGATCACGTAATCGACCGGGTTGGCGCCGTAGCGGGTCTCGTATTCGGCAGCGAGGGTCTCGACCGTCTGCTGCAGGGCGCGCATCATCTCGAAACTGTCGGCGCGCGTCGCCCCGGGGGCCATGGCGAAGTTGCCCGTTACGCTGCCCTGCTCCGGCGCGTTGAAGAAGCGCCATTCCACATCGCCCCGGATGAAGGAGGCCGCCTGCATCGCCAGCAGGACCACCGCCCCGGCGCAGACCGGGTAACGCAGGCGCAGCACAAGGCCGACGAAGGGGCGGAAGAGCGTCTCGCGCACCCAGCGGAAGCCGTGGTTCACCTGGCGCGAGGGCCAGTCGTACCAGTAGTTCTTGTCGCTGTGCTTGAGCGAATGGGCCATGTGGTTGGGCAGGATGAGAAAGCACTCGATCAGCGAGGCGAGCAGCACGGCGATGACCGTGAGCGGGATCGCCTGGATCAGATCGCCGAAACGCCCGGAAATCGCGGTCAGGCCGAAGAAGGCGATGACGGTGGTGAGGGTCGCGGAAAAGACCGGAAGCGCCATGCGCCGGGCGGCGTTTTCCGCCGCCTCATAGGGCCCCTCGCCCAGCCGACGGCGGCGCGCGTCGGCGTGCTCGCCCACCACGATGGCGTCATCGACCACGATGCCCAGCGTGATGATGAGCGCGAATAGCGAGATCATGTTGATCGTCAGCCCGGCCATGTACATGAAGGCCACGGTCGCCAGCATCGCCACTGGTATCCCCGCCGCGACCCAGAAGGCGATGCGCGCGTTGAGGAACAGGAACAGCAGCAAAACCACAAGCCCGAGCCCCATGAGCCCGTTGGAATAAAGGATATTGAGCCGCGCGGTGATCGCCTCGGCCCGGGTGCGGATGAGGTCGATGCTGACCCCTTCGGGCAAGGTCAGCTCCATCTCCGCCGCCACCTCTTCAACGGTCTTCTGCATGGCGATGGCGTCGCCCTGTTCGTTGCGGTCGACGCGCACCGAGATCGCCGGATTGGCGCCAACGTAATAGGAGCGCGAGCGGTCCACCCCCTCGACCCGGATCGTCGCCACATCGCCGACGGTGAGGCTGGATCCATCGGTGGCCGAGCGCAGGATGATCGCGGCGATTTCCTCGGCGCTGCGTTTCTCGCTCCCGGTGCGGACCCGGGCGCCGCTGCTGCCGACATCGCCCGCGGGCGAGGTGTCGACCTCGGCGGCGATGGCGTCGGCGATCTCGGCCATGGTGATGTCATGGCGGATGAGGTTGACGCTCGGGACCTCGACGATCGTCTGCGGCGCCGCGAGGCCGCGGATGGTGGTGCGGGTCACGCCCTCGGCAAAGAGCCGCACAGTGAATTCATCGGCAAAGCGCCCGAGTTGGTCCACGCCGACGGGGCCGGTGATCACCACGTCGGTGACCCGATCGCGCCAGCCGCCGTAGGAGACGCTGGGTTCTTCGGAATCCTCGGGCAGATTGTTGATCGCATCAACCGCCGTCTGCACATCGTCCGCCGCGCGGGTCATGTCCCAGCCCGGCTCGAACTCCAGCTCGATGGAGGCGCGCCCCTCGCGCGAGACCGACGCGGAGGACGCCACCCCCTCGACCACGAGCAGCGCGGGCTCCAGAAGCTGGACGATCGCGGTGTCGACATCCTCGGCCCCCGCCCCGCTCCAGCGCACGTCCACGTCGATGCTGTCGGCGATCACATCGGGGAAAAACTGCGCCCGCATCCGCGGCCCGGCGAAAAGCCCGGCCAGAACGAGCAGCAAAAGCAGCAGGTTGGCCGCGGTGCGGTGCCGCGCGAAATAGGACAGGATGCCGCCGCCGGGTTTGAAAGCCGCCATGGCCTAACCTCCGATTCGCTCTTCGAGCCGTGCGATGATCTGGGCCGGAACGCGCGGCTGGCGGAGCTGGGCGAGGACGCGCTCCTTGGCCTCCGCCGGCATGCGCTGGTTGCCCTCCACGAGGGAGACAAGCTGCGCGCGGCGCTCATCGGTGAGCTCGACCATCTCGTCTGCAGCGGGACCGGCGCCATTTGCGCTCTGGTCTCCGTCGGCGGGCGCGCCGCCTGCCGGGTTCAGCGGCCGGACCTTGATCCCGGCGCCAAGGATGGGTGTCCGCTCGGCCACGATGCTGCGCCCGGCGATCGCGCTCGCGTCAACCAGCACATCGTCGCCCTGCCGGCGCAGGACCGGCGTGTCGATGACCTCAAGCCGCCCGTCCTCGCCAAGCGCGAGCACGGTCTGGCTCGAATCCACCGCCGTCGCGGGGAGCCGCGCGACGCCATCCAGCGGGGGCTCCTCGATCTCGACCGAGACGAAATCGCCCGGCTTGAGCCCGCGCACCTCATCGAGCTGCACGAAGACGACCCGGCCGGTTTCGCCGCTGGTGACCGAGGCGCTGCCCCGGCTCACGACGCCGCGCGACATGAGCCCCAGCCCGTAGAGATCGAGATAGACCGTCGCCGGCGCGGGGCGCAGCGCACCGCTCTCGTCGAGCAGCCGGCCGTATTGCGCGGTCGAGAGGCGGACGGCGACCTCGAGCCGGTCCGGATCAACCAGCCGCGCGAGCTGCTCGTTGCCGCTCACGATGCCGCCCTCGACGGCGACCACATCGGTCAGGGTGCCGGCGAATTGCGCGGTGACCTGGGTGTCCGCGACGCTGCGAACGGCCTCCTCCAGCGCGATTTCGGCACGGGCCAGCGCGGTGCGGGCCTGATCGATACGCGCCTCGGCATTGGCCAGCGACTGGCGATGCGACAGGACCGACTGAACCGCGGAAGACAGCGCAAGCTCGGCCGTCTCCACCGAGGAGGCCGACCCGACGCCGCGCTCGGCCAGATCTTTCTGCCGGGTCAGCGCGGTCTCGCGCAGCGTGGCCTGGGCCCGGGCGGCTTCGAGCTCATCCTGCGCCAGCTCCAGCGCGCGCTCCGCGTCCCGGGCCTCGAACTCGGCGTCTTGCAGATCGGCCTCGGCGCGCGACCGTTCGGCTTCGGCGTTCTGCGGATCGATCCGCAGCAGCAGCGCGCCGGCGTTCACCTGCCCGCCTTCTTCAAACTCCGGCGCCATCTCGACGACCGTCCCGCCCACGGCGGCGCGAATGTCGAGCGTCCGGCGGCTGCGCACCTCGCCGTAGGTGGTGAGCACGGGGGTGAGGGTTTCGGGCGCGACTGTGACGACGTTGACCGTGTAGACCTGTTCGCGGGCCTGCGGCATCCGCGGCTCACGCGCGAGGTTGTCTTCCACCGCCCGGCGCACGATGTCCCCGGCCCAAACCAGCATTGCCAGCGTCACCGCCACCAAGAACAGCCCTGTCAGACTGTGTCGCAAGAAACGCATCGCCGCGCCGCTCCTCGAAGTTTACTTTTGTCTCAAGCTTCTGCTTAGAGGGGATTATCCCTCCTGGCTAAACACGAAACCGCTACTTGCGGCGCAGGTGTTCGTCCAAGCGTGGCATGATCTCGACAAAATTGCACGGTCTATGTCGATAGTCGAGTTGCGGCTTGAGAATCTCGTCCCAGGCATCGCGGCAGGCGCCGGGGCTGCCCGGCAGCGCGAAGAGATAGGTGCCGCCCGCGACGCCGCCGGTGGCGCGCGATTGCACCGCGCTGGTGCCGATCTTGGCGTGGCTCACCATGGTGAAGACCGTGCCGAAAGCGTCGATCTCCTTCTCATAGACATCGCGGTGGGCCTCGACGGTCACATCGCGGCCGGTCAGCCCGGTGCCGCCAGTGCTGAGGATCACGTCTATGTCCGGATCGGCGATCCAGCTGCGCAGCTGCGCGGCGATATCGGCGCGCTCATCGGGCAGGATCGCGCGCGCCGCGAGCTGGTGGCCCGCTGTTTGCAGCCTGTCGACCAGCGTATCGCCCGAGCGATCCTCGGCGAGGCTGCGGCTGTCGGACACGGTCAGCACCGCGATGCGGACCGGCAGGAAAGGGCGCGTCTCGTCGATCCTGCTCATGGGGTGTTCCCGGTGGCGAGCCGCGCCTGGAGGGCCAGTAAATCTTGCCACGCATCCCGTTTTGCATGCGGGTTGCTCAGTAGATAGGCAGGGGGAAACATCGGCAAGGCGTCGCGGCCATAGGCGGTTGTCCATCCGCCGCGCAGCCGGGCGATTCCCCGCCGGCCAAGCCCGGCCTGACATGAAATATTGCCCATCAGCACCACGACGTCGGGTGCGACGAGCTCCACGTGGCGCTGCATGAAGGGGAGCATCATGGCGATCTCTTCGGGTTTGGGATCGCGGCTCTGCGGCGGGCGCCAGGGGATGACATTGGTGATGTAGAGCGGCGCGCCCTCGGTGCGGCCCATGCCGATGGCGGCGAACATCCGGTCCAGCAACTGGCCCTCGCGGCCGACGAAAGGCAGCCCGCGCGCGTCCTCCTCCCGCCCGGGAGCCTCGCCGATGATCATGACGCGCGCATCCGGGGCACCATCGGCAAAGACGAGGTTGCGCGCGCCCTTCTTCAGATCGCAATGCGGGTAGGCAAGGAGCGCCGCGCGGAGACCATCGAGGTCTCCGGCGGCGCGGGCCGCCTCGCGGGCGGCCTGGACCGGATCGGGACCGGGGGCGCTGACGGGTTGAGGGCGCGCGGCCCGTGCCGCCGCTGAAGGGTCTGCGCCCCGATCGACGGCGTGTTGCGGCGACGGGCTCGAGGTCGGTTTCGCCGGGCGGGGATCCAGCTCGAAGCGGTTGACCGGCGCGTCGGCGATCGCCTCGGTCGCGCCGAGGTCGATCTGCCAGTCGAGCAGAGCCAGCGCCGTGTCCGCGTCCATCGGTGATTCCATGGTCGGAGCGTAGGCCCCTCTGTCCGGGCTGTCCAACACGGGCGCCCTACCTTTCGCCGATGCGCGGCTCTGTGCCAGCCCGCAGCCGCGCGATGTTGTCCGCGTGGCGCCAGAAGACCAGCGCGGCGAGGGCCAGCGCAAGCACGACGCCCGCCCCATAACCGAAGACCAGCGCCCAGAGGACCGAGGCCGCCGTGGCCACCAGCGCCGAGAGCGAGGAGATCCGCGCGATCAGTGCCGTGGCGAGCCAGGTGGCGCAGCAGGCGAGCCCCAAGGGCCAGCTCAGCGCGAGCCAGAGGCCGAGGAAGGTGGCCACGCCCTTGCCGCCGCGAAAGCCGAGCCAGACCGGGAAGCAGTGGCCGAGGAAGGCCGCGAATCCGGCAATCTGCGCCGCATCCTCCGCCGCGACGGCACGGGCGATGAGCACCGCCACCGCCCCCTTGCCGCCATCGAGCAGGAGCGTGGCCGCCGCCGCTGGCTTGTTGCCCGTCCGCAGCACGTTAGTCGCGCCGATGTTGCCCGAGCCGACCTTGCGCAGATCGCCCAGCCCGAAGAGCCGTGCGAGCAGCACGCCGAAGGGGATCGAACCCAGTAGGTAGCCCAGCACCGCGGCGGCGATGAGGACAAGCGGCGGAGAGACAAACTCAGGCATCGGTCATCTCCCCGTGCACAGCGCGCCCCGCAACCCATGTGCCCAAAACGCGCCCCTGCAGCCGCGCGCCGTCAAACGGTGTGTTCTTGGATTTCGACAGCATCGTCCAGCGATCCAGCACGAAGGGCGCATCGGGATCGAACAGGACCAGATCAGCCGGCGCCCCGGCGCCCAGATGCCCGCAGTCGAGCCCGAGCCGCCGCGCCGGATTGAGCGAGAGCGCGCGGAACAGCGTCGGCAGCTCGATCCCATCCGAATGGTGCAGCCGCATCGCCGCGGGCAGCAAGGTCTCCAGCCCCACGGCCCCGCTCGCGGCCATCTCGAACGGCAGGCGTTTGCTCTCCTCGTCCTGCGGCGTGTGCATCGAGGAGATCACGTCAATGAGCCCCGAGCGCAGCGCCTCGACCACCGCCAGCCGGTCAGCCTCCGCGCGCAGCGGCGGCTTGAGCTTGAAGAAGGTGCGGTAGTCGGCCACATCGAATTCATTGAGCGTCAGGTGGTGGATCGAGGTCCCGGCAGTGACGTCGAGCCCGTTCGCCTTGGCGCGCGCCAAGGCGGGCAAGGCGCGCGCGGTCGTGATCTGATCGGCGTGGTAACGCGCCCCGGTCATCTCGATCAGCGCAATGTCCCGGTCGAGCGCCATGCGTTCGGCCATGGGTGAGACGGCGGGCAGCCCGCGCAGCGAGGCGAATTTGCCGGAGGTGGCCGCCGCGCCCGCCGAAAGGCCCGGATCCTGTGGATGGCCGATCACCAACGCCCCGAGGCTGCGCGCATAGGTCAGTGCGCGTGAGAGCACCTTTGTATCGGACACGACCCGGTCGCAATCGGTGAAGGCCACCGCGCCGGCATCGAGCAGAAACCCGATCTCCGTCATCTCGCGCCCCTCGCGCCCCTTGGTCAGCGCCGCCATGCACAGCACGCGGACCGGCGCCTCCTCATTGGCGCGCCGGGTGACGAATTCGAGTGTCTCGGGCGTGTCGATCGCGGGCAAGGTATCGGGGCGCGTGATCATGGTCGTGACCCCGCCCGCCGCGGCCGCGAGGCCCGCCGTCCGGTAGCTTTCCTTGTGGCGCTCGCCCGGCTCGCAGACCTTGACGCCAAGATCGACGATCCCCGGCGCAAGACACTTGCCGCCGCAGTCGATCACCTCGCCCCCGTCCGGCGCGACTTCGCCCTCGATCCGCCGGACGATCCGCCCGTCCTCGACCTCCAGCGCGCCGCGCGCCACGGTGCCGGCCTCCGGGTCTACGAGACGGGCATTGATGAACACGCTGCGCATCATCGCCCCCAAAGCGCCCAGCCGAGCGCCAACAGAAGCACCAGCGCCAGCGCGCCCCAAAAAATCCAGCGCCCGGCGCCAGTGGCCGGCGCGGGCCCGCGCCCGCCCGGGCCGGCCAAATTCCCCTTGGTCGATCCCGCGGGCAACTCCTCAAACCGCACCTCGGGCCGCGTCTCGGAATAGACCCCGACCAGCGTGACCGCGGACGCAGGCGCCAGCGAGACCGGCGCGCCGCCGAAAGCCGGCGACATCACCAGCATCACATGCCCCTCCAGCGCGTTCAGCCGCGCCCGATCCGGCGCCAGGGTCTCCGGCGCAATGCCCTGCCCCTCGGCAAGATACCCCGCAAGCCCAAGCCCCTCGAGATCGGCCACCGCCAGAACCTCGACCCACTTGGGATCCTCGACCGGCGCCCCAAGCGCCGCCTCCAGCCGCGCCGCATCGCCCTTGAGCGCCGCAGCCTCGGCCTCATCCATCGACAGCGAAAACACCCGCACAACGCCCGCCTCCAGCGCCGGGATTTCCAGCCCCTCCGTCATCCCATCGCCTCCCTGCGCAAGCCCTGAGCCAGCAGATCCATCGCCGCCATCCGCACCGCGACCCCCATCTCGACCTGTTCCTGAATGACCGAACGGTTGATGTCATCGGCGATCTCACCGTCGATCTCCACACCCCGGTTCATCGGCCCCGGATGCATGACGATCGCATCCGCCTTGGCGGCTGCAAGCTTGGCGGAATTGAGGCCGAAGCGATGGTAATACTCGCGCTCGGACGGAATGAACCCGCCGTCCATCCGCTCCTTCTGGAGCCGCAGCATCATGACCACATCCACGTCCCTGAGCCCCGCCTCCATGTCCTCATAGACCTCGACCCCGAACTCCGAAATCCCCGCGGGCATCAGCGTCGGCGGGCCCACGAGCCGCACCCGGTTCTCCATCTTGCCAAGCAACAGGATATTCGACCGCGCCACCCGCGAATGCGCGATATCGCCGCAAATCGCGATGTTCAGCCGGTGCAGACGCCCCTTCGCGCGCCGGATCGTCAGCGCATCGAGCAGCGCCTGCGTCGGGTGCTCATGCCGCCCGTCGCCCGCATTCAAAACCGCGCAATTCACCTTCTGCGCCAGAAGATCCACCGCCCCTGACTGCGGATGGCGCACCACCAGAAGATCAGGGTGCATCGCGTTGAGCGTCAGCGCCGTGTCGATCAGCGTCTCGCCCTTCTTGAGCGACGACGCCTGCATCGCCATGTTCATCACATCCGCGCCGAGCCGCTTGCCCGCAAGCTCGAAACTCGCCTGCGTGCGCGTCGACGCCTCGAAGAACATGTTGATCTGGGTGAGCCCAGCCAAAGCCTCGCCATGTTTGGAGGCCGCCCGGTTGAGATCGACATAGCGTTCGGCAAGGTCCAGAATGCAGTCGATATCCGCAGGCCGGAGCGGCTCTATCCCGAGCAAATGCCTCTGGCTGAAGCCCATCCCACTCTCCTTGCCTGCCTTGCCCGCCTTATAGGAGCGCGCGCCACGGGCGGCAAGTCGGTGCATCGCCCCGCCCCAGCCACAAGCGCCAACCCGAGCGCATCGGCCAAAGGCCGCGGCGCGAGAGATGAGCTTGCGCCTGCAAGGCGCTCATTTTGACAAGATCAATAGGAATAGTCGTCGTAAATCCGGGTAAGATCGCCGCCCCAATCGCCGCCGTAGCGCGCCAGCAGCTCATCGGCCGGGGACATGCCCGTCTCGAGGCTCTCTTTCAGCGCGTTGAGGAAATGCGTCTCGTCCGGCACCAGCCCGCCCGAGCCGGGCCGCGCCCGCGCCCGCAGGCCCTGTTCCGAAATCGCCACCGCCTCGCGCGCCAGCTCCAGCATGTCGATCGTTCCGACCTTCGCCTGAAGCCCGTCCACCGACGCCGCCACCCGCAGCGCCTCACGCGTCTGCGCATCCCAACCCTTGACCAGATCCCACGCCGCATCGAGCGCCGCCTGGTCATAGGTCAGCCCGACCCAGAACGCCGGCAGCGCGCAGAGCCTGCGCCACGGGCCGCCATCGGCGCCGCGCATCTCGATGAATTTCTTCAGCCGCGCCTCGGGGAAGATCGTCGTGAGATGATCGGCCCAATCGCTCAGCGTCGGTTTCTCGCCGGGCAGCGCCGGCAGCTCGCCCTTGAGGAAATCGCGGAAGGATTGCCCCAGCGCGTCAACATAGACCCCATCGCGGTAGACGAAATACATCGGCACATCGAGCGCGTATTCGACCCAGGCCTCGAAGCCGAACCCCTCGTCGAAGACAAAGGGCAGCATCCCCGTCCGGGCGGGATCGAGATCGCGCCAGACCCGGCTGCGCCAGGATTTGTGCCCGTTCGGCTGGCCTTCGAAAAACGGAGAGTTGGCAAAGAGCGCCGCGGCCACCGGCTGCAGCGCCAGCGCCACGCGCATCTTCTGCACCATGTCCGCCTCGGTCGAGAAATCGAGATTGACCTGCACCGTGCAGGTCCGCCGCATCATCACGCGGCCCATCGTCCCGACCTTTTGCATGTAGCCGTCCATGAGCTTGTAACGCCCCTTGGGCATCAGCGGCATCTGCTCGTGGGTCCAGATCGGGGCCGCGCCAAGCCCGATGAAGCCGGCGCCGATCTCGTCGGTGATGTCCTTGACGTCGGCGAGGTGCGCGTTGACCTCGTCGCAGGTCTCGTGGATCGTCTCCAGCGGCGCGCCCGACAGCTCCAGCTGCCCGCCCGGCTCCAGCGATATGTTCGCCCCGCCCTTGGTCAGGCCGATGATCTTGCCGCCCTCGTCCACCGGCGCCCAGCCGTGGCGATCGCGCAGGCCCTCGAGGATCGTCCGGATCGAGCGCGTGCCCTCATAGGGGAGCGGCTCAAGCGTGTCCTTGCAGTAGCCGAACTTCTCGTGCTCCGTCCCGATCCGCCAGCCGGCCTTGGGCTTGCATCCCGCGGCGAGATATTCGGCGAGCTGTGAGGGGTGCTCGATCAGGCCGCCGCCAGACTGGGGAATGGACATCGGGTTCGTCTCCGCTTCCGTCACGCCCCGGCGGGCGCGGTTCACTTTGCGCCCTCAGGCGGGCATCGCTCCGGCACCGGGCCGGGCAACGGGGCCAACAGTTGGTGCGAAACCGCGCGGGTGTCAATGTAGCCGGTAGTGTGTAGCGGTCCAGATCGTGACGACCCGGCCCCGCCCGGCCTTGAGCTCGGCGAGCATGCGCTCCGTGCGCAGCCCCGGCAGGGTGGCGAAGGCGTCGAACAGTGCCTCGGCGCCGGTCGCGTTCACCGGAATGTGAAGCGCGGGCTGTCCCGGCTGGTAGAGCACCCACTGCGCCGGATGGCCCGAGGGGTCGAGGTCGAGCCGGCTGAGGCTGCGCAGCGCCACGGCCCCGCCGCTCACCGGGCCGAGGTAGGTCACCTGCCCCTCGTCGAGATCGACCACACCGGGCCCGCCGGTGGCCCGGAAGAACCGTGCTCGCTGTATGCCAGCAAAGCCGAGCGCGACACCGAGGAGCACGAGACCCCAGCCGACCCAGCTCAACAGGCCGACGCGGCCAATGGCCCAAAAGAGCCCCAGCACCACCAGCGCGGTGCCCGCCAGCACCTCGCGCCAGCGTTTGATCTGCGCCATCGCCTCGGGCCGGAACATCAGCGCCAATCCCCCAAGGCCATCTGCCAGAGCGTCATCGCCGCGACCGCCGCCGTATCGGCGCGGAGGATCCGGGGCCCGAGGCTGACCACATGGGCAAAGGGCGCTGCCTCCAGCCGGGCGCGCTCGGGCGGTGAAAAGCCCCCTTCCGGCCCGATGAGAATCGCCCAGGGCCCCGGCGCGGCATCCGCCAACCCGACCGCCTCGCCCACACGCGTCTCGTCGCAAAACATCAGCTTGCGCCCTTCGGGCCAGTCGTCGAGCAGCCGGACAAGCTTCTCGAGCCCGGTCACCTCCGGGACAAACGTCCCCCCGCATTGCTCGGCGGCCTCGACCGCATGGGCCTGCAGCCGGTCCTGCCGGATGCGCTCGGAATTGGTGTAGTCGGTCTGGACCGGGACGATCCGGCGCGCGCCCATCTCGGCGGCTTTCTCGACGATGAAATCGGTGCGCGCCTTCTTGATCGGCGCAAAGAGGAGCCACAGGTCCGGCGGCATCGCAAGCGGGGCCGTCTGCGCGACGCAGCGCGCCGCCGCGCCGCGTTTGCCCGCCTCTGTGAGCTCGGCCAACCACTCGCCATCGCGCCCGTTGAACAGCGCGATCCGCGCGCCCACCCCGAGCCGCATCACCGCCACGAGATAGCGCGCCTGATCCGCTCCCAGAGCAAGGGTTTGCCCCGCGGCCAGATCCTGCGATACGTAGAGCCTGACTTTTGCCTGTGTCATGAGGTCCCTTCTATGCCCGCCACGCCCGATGCGCCAGAGACGGAACGCACCGCCCCGGAGGGCCAGGTCTCGGACGCGGTCCGCGGCAACTGGGTCGACACCCGTGCGCCCGAAGCCTTGCGCCCCTACCTGCGCCTGTCGCGGGCGGACCGGCCGATCGGGACGTGGCTTCTGCTCCTGCCCTGCTGGTGGGGGCTGCTGCTGGCGATGCTCCATACCGGCCGCGCCGGCTGGGCCGATCTGTGGATCGCGCTGAGCTGCGGCATCGGGGCATTCCTGATGCGCGGCGCGGGCTGCACATGGAACGACATCACCGACCGCGAGATCGACGGGCGCGTCGCCCGCACCCGTTCGCGGCCGATCCCCTCCGGCGCGGTTTCGGTGCGCCAGGCCCTCGCCTGGATGGCGCTTCAGGCGCTCACCGCCTGCGCGATCCTGCTGACCTACCGCAGCGCCGCGATCCTGTTGGGCGTGCTCGCGCTCTTGCCCGTCGCGGTCTACCCGTTTGCCAAGCGCTTCACATGGTGGCCTCAGGTCTTCCTCGGCATCGCCTTCAACTGGGGCGCGCTGCTGGCCTGGACGGCCCATGCCTGGGCGCTCGACTGGCCCGCCATCGTGCTCTACCTCTCGGGCATCGCCTGGACGCTGTTTTACGACACGATCTACGCCCATCAGGACACCGAGGACGACGCGCTCATCGGGGTGAAATCCACCGCCCGGCTCTTTGGCAAGGAGTCGCCGCGCTGGCTGCGGCGCTTCGCGGCGCTCACGGTGATCGGCATGGCCATCGCCGTCTGGGGCGCCACGGCGGAGGCAAGCGCGGCCGCGCGGGCGGTGGCGCTTCTGGGCCCGCTCGCCATCGGCGCGCATATGGTCTGGCAACTGCGCCGCTTCGCGCCCGAGGATTCGGGCGTGCTGTTGCGGCTCTTCCGCGCCAACCGGGACGCCGGCCTTCTGCCTGTGCTGATTTTCGCCGTCGCGCTGCTGATGTGATTGATGCGCCGCGGGCAAGCTCGTACATAAAACGCCGATGTCGTCTATCCGGGGTTTTCCATGCGCCTTCCCGCAAGCCTGATACCCGCCGCCGCGTTCCTCTGCGCCGCGGCGATCTGCGTGGTGGGGGCGGTCTTCGCCGCCACGCTGATCGAAACCGTCTCCAGGGACGACGTGCGCGCCGCGCTGGATGATGCGGGGTTCGACTGGGCCGAGGTCGAGGCCGACGGGCTGAACATCATCCTGCGCGGCACCGCCGAAGACGAGATGGCCCGCGTCGCGGCGCAATCGGCGGCGGGCCACGTGGTCGATGCCTGGCGCGTGGACAACCAGATGACCGTCCGCCCCGCGACATCGCTCGCCCCGCCCGCCTTCTCGGTCGAGATGCTGCGCAATGATGCGGGCGTGTCGCTCAACGGGCTCGTACCCGTCGGGACAGACCGAGAGGCGTTGGCCGAGGCGCTGGAGGCCGCCGGGCCGGTGCGCGATTTCCTCGACGTGGCCGACTATCCCGTCCCCGAATCATGGGAGCCCGCCCTGCGCTTTGCGGTCGGGGCGCTCGCGATGCTGCCCCGCACCCAGATCTCCGCCAGCGCCGAGAGCGTCGAGATCAAGGCCATCGCCGACAGCGCCGAGCAAAAGCTCCGCTGGGAGCTCGATCTCGCCCGCCGCGTGCCCCCGGGCATCGCGCATACGCTCGACATCTCCGCCCCGCGCCCCGTCATCACCCCCTTCACCCTGCGGTTCCGCATCGACGAGACCGGCGCGAAATTCGACGCCTGCTCGGCCCATACCGAGGAGGGCCGCGCCCGGATCCTCGGGGCGGCGCGCGCGGCGGGGCTTGAGGCGGACGTTCCGTGTCGCCTCGGGCTCGGCACGCCCTCGCCCCGCTGGCCGGATGCGGTGGTCCGCGCCATCGGCGCGCTGGCCGAGCTCGGCCGGGGCAGCGTCACCTTCTCGGATGCCGATGTGGAGCTCGTCGCCGCCGAGGGCACGCCGCCGGCGCTGTTCGACCGCGTTGTGGGCGAGTTGGAAACCGGGCTGCCGGAGGTCTTCAGCCTCCGTTCCACGCTGGAAGCCACGCCCGAAACCACCGAGGAAGGCCCGCCCGAATTCACCGCCACCCGCAGCCCCGAAGGCGCGGTTCAACTGCGCGGCCGGCTCCCGGACGAGACCTCGCGCCAGCTTGCCGACAGCATCGCCAAGGCCCGGTTCGGGGTCGAGCGGGTCTACACCGCCGCGCGCATCGACACCGCGCTCCCGCAAGGTTGGGCGCTGCGGGTGCTGACCGGGATCGAGGCCTTCGCCGAGCTCGACAGCGGCATGCTGCGGATCACGCCCGACAGCCTGACCATCTCCGGCGAGACCGGCAACCCCGAGGCCTCGGACGAGATCGCGAGCCTGCTGGCGCAGAAGCTCGGCGACGCGGCGGGCTACGAGATCGACGTGACCTATCGTGAGGAGCTGGACCCGAACAGCGCCCTGCCGAGCCCGGAGCAATGCATCGCCGAAATCGCGGCGATCAGCGCGGTGAGCAAGATCACCTTCGAGCCTGGCTCTGCCACCATCGACAGCTCCGCGCGCGAGACGCTGGATGATATCGCCGAGGTGTTGCTGGCTTGCGGCGATCTGCGCATCGAGATCGGCGGTCATACCGACAGCCAGGGCCGCGAATCGATGAACCAGCAACTCTCGCAACAACGGGCGCAATCGGTGCTCAACGAGCTGCTCGCGCGGCGGGTCTCCATCTCCGGCTTCACCGCCGTGGGCTATGGCGAGGCGCAGCCCGTGGCCGACAACGGCACCGCCGAGGGGCGCGAGGAAAACCGCCGGATCGAATTCAAGCTGATCGAGCTTGAGGCGGAAAATAGTTCCGAACCGGCTCTTGAAAGCGACGGCCAATCGGGAGAAACAGAGGCCACGCCGCCCGAGGAGGACAACCCGGAGGCAGCCCCCGACACAGCGCAAGAGGCACAAGGCGATGAGCAGGACTGAACTGATCGTGACGACGGCCATCGTGCTTTTCGTGGCCTTCGCCCTCGGTTGGTTCGCCCACTGGCTCGTGCACCGGTTCACCCGCGTCTCGCGCAGCGATATCGATGAGCTGGAGCGCATGGCGCAGGAGCTGCACGAGGCCGAAGAGACCCGCGATCAGGCGATCACCTATCTGCAGCAGCGCGAGGCGGAGCTGACCAACCAGCTCAGCCAGACCGAGGCCGAACTCTCCGCCGCGATGGACGGGCTGCGCGATGCGCGCAGCGAGACCGAAGATCTGCGGATGCGCCTGAGCAGCGCGGGCCAAGGCTGAGGCAGGCGCTCAGTCCAGTTTTTTCAAGACCGCGAGGACATCCTTCAGGAGCGCGTCCATCTCTTCATGCGCGCGGCTCCGGGGCGCCTCCAGCGCGGCCTTCCCCTCCCCCAGCGTCTGGGCATAGACCACGCGGTTGCCGACCGAGGTGGGCAGGATCTCGGCGCCAAGCTCATCGGCCGCCGCCGCGACTTCCGTCGCCAGCTTCGTCCCCGCCCGCGCCCGCGTCATGACTACACGTGTGGGGACATCCTCGCGCGCCGCCAGATCGAGCACACCGGCCGTGGCCCAGAGATCCACATGCGACGAGGCCACCGGCACCAGCACCAGATCCGCCGCGCGCAGCGCCGGGCGCAGATCGCTGTCGGCCTTGGGCGGCGTGTCCACGATGACGATATCCGCGTCGCGCGCGAGCTTGCCCGTCTCATAGGCCACGCCCCAGGCCGAGGCGGTGGCGAATTCCATGTCCGGCGCGCCGTCCCGGGCCTCCAGCCGCGTCATGAACCAGCGCCCGAGCGAGCCCTGCGGATCAGTGTCGACCACCGCAACCGATTTGCCGGACCGCACGAAGGCGACCGCGAGGTTGACCGCCAGCGTCGTCTTGCCGGCCCCGCCCTTTTGCTGCGCGATGGTGATGATTTTACCGGCCATGAACCCACCCGTCTTTCGCTGTTATCGGTTTTTCTGCGTTGCAGCGTAGCTTATTATCCGAAATCGCGCCAGCCCCGCCGTGCGCCCGCCCGCGATGGCTTGCAACCGGGCGCGGCATGGGCGAAGGCTAGGCATCGTGCAACGAGAGGTCTGATGGCACTTCCAGCGCAACAACAGCTCAAGTACTGGGGCACGGCGACCGTGGCGGTCTGCGTGGCCCTGTGGTTTCTCGGCGATGTGCTGCTGCCCTTCGTGCTCGGCGCGGCGATCGCCTATGCGATTGATCCGCTGGCCGACCGGCTTGAGGCGCTTGGCCTGTCGCGCGCGGCCGCCACGGCGGTGATCTCGCTTGGCGCGCTGCTGCTTTTCATCGTGCTGGGGCTGCTCGTCGTGCCGCTTCTGGTGGAGCAGACCGTCCAGCTGGTGGAGATCGCGCCCCAGCTTTTCAACGACCTGCAGACCTTCCTCAAGGACCGCTTCCCGCAAGTGGCGCAGGAAGACAGCATCGTGCGCAACTCTCTGCAATCGCTGGGCGAGCTGATCCAGAGCCGCGGCGGTGAGCTGCTCCAGACGGTCCTGAGCTCGGCGATGTCGCTGCTCAACGTGGTGATGCTCTTCGTGATCGTGCCGGTGGTGACGTTTTACCTCCTGCTCGACTGGGACAAGATGGTCGCCCGGATCGATGCGCTCCTGCCGCGCGATCATGCCCCCACCATCCGCCGCATCGCCAAGGACGTGGACCAGAACCTCGCCGGTTTCGTGCGCGGGATGGGGCTCGTCTGCATCATCCTCGGCACCTATTACGCCATCGCCCTCATGCTCGTGGGGCTGCAATTCGGCCTCGTGGTCGGCGTCATCGCCGGGGCGCTGACCTTCATTCCCTACGTGGGCGCGCTGGTGGGCGGCGCGCTGGCGCTCGGGCTCGCGATCTTCCAATTCTGGGGCGACTGGCTCTGGATCGTCGCCGTCGCGGCGATCTTCCAGGCCGGCCAGTTCGTCGAGGGCAATATCCTGACGCCCAAGCTCGTGGGCGATTCCATCGGGCTGCACCCGGTGTGGCTGCTGCTCTCGCTCTCGGTCTTCGGGGCGATCTTCGGCTTCATCGGGCTGCTCGTGGCCGTGCCGGTCGCCGCCGCGCTCGGCGTCATCGTGCGGTTCTTCGTCGACCAATACAAGAAAAGCCGCCTCTACCGCGGCGTCTCCGAACCGGACGAGGGCTGACATGGCGCGGCAGTTGCGGTTCGACCTGGCGACCAAACCGGCGCTCGGGCGGGAGGACTTTTTCGTCTCCCCCGCCAACGAGGTCGCGGTGGCGAGCATCGAAGCCTGGGACATCTGGCCCGATCTCAAGCTCGTGCTGACCGGCCCCGCGGGCTCCGGCAAGACCCATCTCGCCCATGTCTGGGCCAACCTGACCGGCGCGCGGATCCTGCGGGCCTCGGCGCTGCGCTCCGACGGGCTCGCCGATCTCGCCAGGGGCCCCGTCGCGGTGGAGGACATCCCCGCCATCGCCGGCCAGCCCGAGGCCGAGACCGCGCTCTTTCACCTCCACAACCTCATGCGCGCCGAGCGCCAGCCGCTCTTGCTGACCGCCCGCGCCCCCGCGCCGCAGTGGCCGCTCACCCTGCCCGATCTGGCCAGCCGGATGCAGGCCACGCACCAGGTCGCGCTCGGGGCCCCCGATGACGCGCTGCTCGCGGCCGTGCTGATGAAGCTCTTCGCTGATCGCCAGATCAACCCCGCCCCGGGGACACTCGACTATCTCCTCGCCCAGATCGACCGCAGCTTCGCCGCCGCCCGTGGTGCCGTCCGCGCGCTCGACGAGGCCGCGATGGACAGAGGGCGCGCGGTCAACAAATCCCTCGCGATCGCGCTGAAATCCGAAGGCAAGCTGGACTTCCCCGCCCCTCCTGGCTGATACTGGCCGGCGATGAACCTCACCGCCACACCCCCGCACAGCTTTCCCGGCAAAGCGCCCATGACCCTCGCGAATTTCCTCACTGCGCCCTTCCCCGAGCCCGTGGAAATCCCCGGCCTCGACATCACCGGCCCGGCGCGGTTCCACAACCGCGAGCTGAGCTGGCTCGGCTTCAACTGGCGGGTGATGGAGGAGGCGGGCAATCCGCGCGTACCGCTGATGGAGCGGCTGCGGTTCATCTCGATCTCGGCCACCAACCTCGATGAATTCTACACCGTCCGCGTCGCCGGTCTGCGCGAGTTGGCTCGCGCCGGCAACACCACGCCCGGCATCGACGGGCTCACCCCGGCCGAGCAGCTGGAGCTGATCAACGCCGAGGCCCGCCGCCTGATGCAGAGCCAGCAGTCGATGCTCGACGGGCTGCTCGCGGAAATGACCTCCGAAGGCATCCACATCCTGTCGCGCCGCGATCTGACCGAGGCCGACCGCGCCGAGCTCGACACGATCTTCCTCGACAAGGTCTTCCCGATCCTCTCGCCGCTGGCCATCGACCCGGCGCACCCGTTCCCCTTCATCCCCAACACCGGCTTTTCGCTGGCGCTGCAACTGGAGCGCAAGGGCAACAAGACGGCGCAGCAGGCGCTCCTGCCGATCCCGGCCCAGATCCCCCGCTTCATCGCCCTGCCCTCCGGCGACGAAACACTGCGCTACCTGCCGCTGGAGGAGCTCCTGCTCGACAACATCAAGCGGCTCTTCCCCGGCTGCAAACTCAAGAGTCACTGCGCCTTCCGCGTGCTGCGCGACAGCGATCTGGAGGTGGAGGAAGAGGCCGAGGATCTGGTGCGCGAGTTCGAGACCGCGCTCAAGCGACGCCGCCGCGGCGAGGTCGTCCGGCTCAAGATCAGCTCCGGCGCGCCCCATGGCCTGCGCGAGGTGATCAGCCGCGAGTTGAAGGTCGGCGAGGAGGAGATCGTCGAGATCGACGGCATGATCGGCATCTCCGCCCTGTCGGAGCTGGTCGAGGCCTCCCCCGCCCGGCTCCTCTGGCCCGGCTTCACGCCGCGCGTGCCCGAACGCGTGCAGGATCACGAGGGCGACATGTTCGCCGCGATCCGCCAGAAGGACATGCTGCTGCACCACCCCTACGAGACCTTCGACATGGTGGTCCGCTTTCTGGAACAGGCCGCGCTCGATCCCGACGTGGTCGCGATCAAGCAGACGCTCTACCGGACCTCCAAGAACTCCCCCATCGTCGAGGCGCTCTGCGAGGCCGCCGAGGCGGGCAAATCCGTCACCGCGCTGGTCGAACTCAAGGCCCGCTTCGACGAGGCCGCCAACATCCGCCAGTCCCGCCGGCTGGAGCGATCGGGCGCGCATGTGGTCTACGGCTTCGTGGATCTCAAGACCCACGCCAAAATCAGCACCGTCGTGCGCCGCGAAGGCGACCGCCTCGTGACCTACACCCACTACGGCACCGGCAACTACCACCCGATCACCGCGCGGTTCTACACCGACCTGAGCCTCTTCACCTGCGACACCGCGCTCGGCCGCGACGCCACCAAGGTCTTCAACTACGTCTCCGGCTATGCCGAACCCGAGACGCTGGAGAACCTCGCCATCTCGCCGCTCACGCTCAAGCCCCGGCTGCTCGACATGATCGCCCGCGAAGCCGAGTTCGCCAAGGCCGGCAAACCCGCCGAGATCTGGGCCAAGATGAACGCCCTCATCGAAGAGGAGGTGATCGACGCACTCTATGCCGCGAGCCAGGCGGGGGTGAAGATCAACCTCGTGATCCGCGGCATCTGCGGGCTGCGCCCCGGCGTCAAGGGGCTGTCCGAGAACATCCGCGTCAAATCCATCATCGGGCGCTATCTGGAACATTCGCGCATCGTCTGCTTCGGCAACGGCCACGGCCTGCCCTCCCGCGCCGCCCGCGTCTTCATCAGCTCCGCTGACTGGATGGGCCGCAACCTCAACCGCCGGGTGGAGACGCTGGTCTCCATCGAGAACCCGACCGTGAAGGCCCAGATCGTGAGCCAGATCATGGCTGCCAACCTCGCAGATGTCGCCCAGAGCTGGCTCATGGCCCCGGACGGCAGCTTTCACCGCGTCGCACTCACCGAAGGCGAGTTCGCCTTCAACTGCCACAAGTTCTTCATGGAAAACCCCTCACTCTCGGGCCGCGGCTCCGCTGGCGCCTCCGACGTTCCCAAGCTGACCCACACCGAAACCTGATCCCGCCGCCCAGCCACCGGGCGCCCGCCGCATGCAGGGTCACCACCCTGCATGCTCATAGGCTTGCGCCGCAGGCGCTCCTTTTGACAGATCGGCAACGCGCCCTGCCTGGGTGACAGACCGCGCGCCTGTGCTAAGCTTGTCCCCAGAGGTCACAAAGGATCGGCACGATGCGACGCGCCCCGAATTACACCAACGCCACGCTGCTGTCGTTGCTCGTCAACCTGCTCTGGCTGTTTTCGCTGGTCTGGGTCGTGGCGGGGTTTGGCGCCGTGCTCCTGCTCGCCGTCGTGCTCAATCTCGCCATCTCCCGGCTCGAGCGCCGGTTGCGCGACAACGATGGCTACTCCCGCGGCTGACCGCTCTTTCCGCCCCGCTCCGATCCGCACCTTGTCAGAGCCCCCTCCCTCCCCTAGATGGGACCGGCGCAACGCGGGGGCAGGGCATGGGGCTTTGGGCCAAATTCAGCGCCTGGGAACGGAAACAGACCAAACGTCTGACCAATTCCTTCGGCAAGGATATCTCGACCGCCGCCGGCCGCCGCGCGGCGCGGTTTCACGTCCATTGGATCGACCACGGGATCCTGCGCTACCCCTGGACGAATTTCGACAAGATCGCCGACGGGGTCTACCGCTCCAACCAGCCCGGCCACGCGCGGCTCCAGCGGATGAAGGACATGGGCATCCGCACCATTCTCAACCTGCGCGGCGAGGACGAATTCGCCCATTACCTCTTCGAAAAGGAAAGCTGCGACGCGCTCGGCCTCGATATGATCGACATAAGCCTTCACGCCCGCAAGGCCCGACGGGGAGAGCGCTATCTGGAAGTGATCGAGGCGCTCAGGTCCGCGCCGCGCCCGATGCTGATCCATTGTAAATCCGGCGCCGACCGGGCCGGCTTCGCCGCCGTACTCTACAAGCTGGCGGTCGAGGGCGCGCCGATCTCCGAGGCGCGCAAACAACTCGGCCTGCGCTACTTGCATATCCGCTGGAGCAAGACCGGCATCCTCGACCACATCCTCGATCTCTATGAGGCGCGCAACGCGCAATCGCCCATCGCCATCGAAGACTGGTTCCGCACCGAGTATCGTCGCAAAGAGGCGCAGCGCAGCTTTGACGCGCTCCCGATCTGGAAGCGCTAGGGGGGTCCCTACCCGCTCTTGCGCCGGTAGCGCGCCGCGAGCCGCTCCGGAGCCGCTCCGGCAAGATAGGCCGCCAGCAGCCCCAGATTGCGCGCGCCCCGGCGGAGCCAGCCCTCCGCGAGGTAGCGCTCCGCCCCCGTCTCGACCGCGGCGTCCAGACCTCGCAGCCGGCCCTCGAGCCTGCGCGCGAGCGCCACGTCTTCCATCAGCGGCAGGTCCGGGTAGCCCCCGAGCGCCGCAAGCTCCGCCCGCCGGATCAGGAGCCCCTGATCGCCATAGGGCAGACCGATCCCCCGCGCCCGCAGATTGGCCCAGCCCGCCACCACCCGCGGCATCATCCCGCGTGCGCGAAACCGCAGCCGGAAATACCCCGGTGCTCCGGTGCCCAGATGCGCGCCGACAACCGGAGCCCAGCCCGGCTCGGGCCAGCTGTCGGCATGGAGCACCAGAAGCCAGTCCCCTTCGGCCGCCGCGATCCCGCGGCCGATCTGCTCCCCGCGCGACGGCGCGCCCGAGACCACCTCGGCCCCCGCCGCCCGCGCGATGGCCAATGTGCCATCCGTCGAGCCGCCGTCGCTCACGATCACCTCGCGGATGAGCCCCGACTCCAGCCCCTCCATCAACGCCGCAAAGCTGCCGCGCAGCGGGGCCTCGGCGTCGAGGGTCGGAATGATGACGGAGATCGGTGCGCGCATGGCCGCCTCTGTTGCCTGTCTCGAAAAACTCTATATTCCGAAGCCGGAACAGGAGGAAGCGATGGCTGACCAAACGATCGGTGAAACCGTGCCCCAGCGGCGCGTCCTGCGGCTTTCGGGCGCGGAAGTGCGCGACTTCCTGCAAAATCTGGTGACCAATGACATTGCCGGGCTCGATACCGGGCTGGTCTATGCCGCGCTGCTGACGCCGCAGGGCAAGCTCATCAGCGATTTCTTCCTCGCCGCCGATGGCGCGGACGTGTTAATGGACCTGCCCGAGAGTCAGGCCGCGACCGTGCTCCAGCGGCTCACGCTCTACAAGCTGCGTGCCGATGTGACGATCGCCGAGACCGCGCTCCACGTCCGCCGCGGGCTCGGCCCCGCGCCGGAGGGCGCCTTTCCGGACCCGCGCCACCCCGCCCTCGGCTGGCGCGCGATCGGCGCGGCGCCGGGGAGCGCGCCGCAGATCGATTGGCCGGCCTTGCGCGTGGCGCATCTCATCCCCGAAATGGGCGTCGATCTCGATGGCGAAAGCTACATCCTCGAAGCCGGGTTCGAGGCGCTGAACGGCGTCGATTTCCGCAAGGGCTGCTACGTGGGCCAGGAGGTCACGGCGCGGATGAAACACAAGACCGAGCTGCGCAAGGGGCTCGCGCGGGTGCGCGTCGAGGGAGAGGCGGGCACGGGCACGCCGATCGAGGGAGAGACGGGCAAACCGGTTGGAACGCTCCTGACCCGTGCGGGCGACGAGGCGATTGCCTACCTGCGGTTTGATCGGGCCCAGGGCGCACTCAAGGCGGGCGGCGCAACCGTCACCCGCCTGTGATCAGACGCGCTCAGGCGCGCTCGGAATATTCCATCGTCTCGGTGTTGACGACGATCATTTCGTCCTGCCCCACGAAGGGCGGGACCATGACCTTCACACCGTTGTCGAGGATCGCCGGCTTGAAGCTATTGGCCGCGGTCTGGCCCTTCACCACCGGCTCGGTCTCGGTCACCTGACAGGTGACCTTCTGCGGCAGCGACGCGTTGAGCGCTTCGGCCTCGTGGAATTCCACCACGATGGTCATGCCGTCCTGCAGGAACGGGCGGCGCTCGCCGAGGATTTCCGCCGGCAGCTCGACTTGTTCGAAGGTCTCGGTGTCCATGAACGAGAGCATGCCGTCGGCCTCATAGAGGAACTGCATGTCCTTTTGCTCCAGCCGGACGCGCTCGACCTTGTCGGCGCTGCGGAAGCGTTCGTTGAGCTTGCTGCCGTTGCGCAAGTTGCGCAGCTCGACCTGCGCGAAGGCGCCGCCCTTGCCGGGTTTCACATGGTCGACCTTCACCGCCGCCCAAAGTCCGCCGTTGTGCTCCAGCACGTTGCCGGGCCGGATTTCGTTTCCATTGATTTTTGGCATGTTTTAAAGGCTCGCGCTCAGACTTGATTGACTGTCGAGCCCGTCTATATCTGGAGGGACGGTGCCGGGCAAGCCTGCTGGCGGGTGGGCTTGTTGCGGGTCGAGCTATGCTTGGGTTGCATGGGTGATATGCATGAGCGGACTATCCGAATCACGCATCTTCCTCCATAAGGGCCGTCACGCCGAAAAAGACAATGACAAAAAAACAAGGACGGATCATGAAGGATTTCGTTGACGGCACAGCCTTCAATAACGAGCAAGGTAACCGTGCCAGGAAACTTTTTGCTGCCGTGGTACTGGCAGCGTTGGACGATGCCATTGCGGATGACAAGAAGTATGGCAATGGCCCCGAGCAGATCGCCCGCTGGGCGCGGTCGCGCGATGGGCGCGAAGTGCTGTCCTGTGCCGGAATCGACCCGTGCGAGCGCGTCGTGGAAGGTCTGATGGACTTCGTCGGCCGCGGTGTGCGGACCTCTGTCGCGCTGTCGCGCGAAGAAAGCGAACGCCGCAACGCAGCCCAGGCCGAAGCCGCCTGAGCCGCGCGGGGCGCGCCCTCCGGCTCGAACGGCCGGACGGAATGACCCCAATTGAAAAGCCCCGTATCGTAAAAGCGATACGGGGCTTTTGTTTGTTCTGAGCTCAGCGCCCGACGGAACAGCGCCGGGCCCGAGGTGGCAGCGCCGGGCTAGCCGGCACTTCCTGGCCCGTCCGATCAGACGGTAAAGATGTCCTCCGGCACGAAGGTCTCGATGGTGATCGTCTCTTCGCTGAGGTTCTCGCCGTAGATCATGATCCGGTCATCGCCCGCATAGAGCACCGCGACCGTCCCGAAGGCTTGAAGCTGGTATTGGTCCGTGCCGAGGCGGATCGTGTCTTCGGCGGTGTCGAAGTCCATGATCAGATCCGTCTCGCGCACCCCGTTGGAAAGCTCCGCGCCGAACTCGAAGGTGTCGGCCCCAAGCCCGCCCGTGGCGCGGTCGATCCGGCCGGCGCCCGAGAGGATCAGGTCATCGCCATCGGTGCCCACGAGGTTGTCGTTGCCATCGGTCCCCTCCACGAGGTTGAGCGGCGCGTCGAATTCAAGGCCGATCAGCACCGGATCGTGGTCCGACGTCCGGAACGGCACGGACCCGTCGAAGATCCCGGTATCGCGGCCGAAGTCGGTGTTGTAGTCGATCGCATCCGGCTCATCGGAGTTGATCGTCCAGGTCGCCGCCCCGGTCACGTTGTCGAGAATTTCCGCACTGCCGAACCCGTAGTCGAGCGTCCCGGTCTTGCCGTCGAAGACGTAGGACACATCGCCCGGATTGTACTCTTCCGGCAGGTCGGTGTAGCCGGCGTCGCGCATGACATCGATGGGATCTTCCTGCAGGTAGGCGTTGAAATCGCCCAGAACGATGTGATCCTCGTCGGCCACCTGTTCGAGCCATTCAGTGAGCGCCTGCACGCCCTCGGTCCGCATCGCGTTGAAGTTGCCCGCGCCGTCGCCCAGATCGGCATCGTCGCCGGTGCCGCTGCCACCCTTGGACTTCATGTGAACCACCGAGACGGAGAAATCCTCCCCGGTCGCGTTGTCGATGAAGGTCGCCACAAGCGGCGCGCGGTTGGTGCTGGACCCGTCAAAGAGCGGCGAGGTGTAGCTGCTCGGCAGATCGACGAGATCGGAGTCGGTGAGCGTCTCGACACTCCCGGGCACGACTTGCACCGCGGAGGTGTTGTAGATCAGCCCCACCGAGATCGCGTCGGAGACATCGACAAACCCCTCGCCCACCTCGACGGCGGCATAGGTCGCGCTGCCCACGGCGGCATTGAGCGCATCGACAAGGAAATCGATCGCCACGAGCCCGTCGCGGTTCTGGTCAAAGTCGAACTCGTTTTCGAGCTCAACCAGCCCGTAGACATCCGCGTCCATTTCCAGAAGCGCGGTGACCATCTTCTCGACCTGCCGGTCGAACTCGGCCTGGTTGTGGGCGCCGCGCGGCTCGAGCGCACTCGGGCCCGAGCCCGGGTTGCCGGAGACGTTGAGCGTGGTGAAGAAGTTCAGCACGTTGAGCCCGGCCACGGTGACCGTGCCGCCCACGTCGGGCACCTCTTCCTCGCGGGTGTTGGTGTCGACGAACTCGTTGCTGTCATCGACGCTGCGCACGCGCCAGGAATTGCCCGAGCCGCTGTTGCCGGCCCAGGTCCAGTTCACGATGCCGGTGAGGTCGGTGATCGTGTCGCCCATGGTAAAACCGTCGGCGGTGGTGAAGACGCCGTCGCCGTCGAGATCGGCCTCCTCGAAAATCGCCGCGTTCTGGACGTTGAGGCCGTCATCGAAGATGATCTGGCTGGAGCCGACCTCGCGCTCATAGGCGTCATAGGCGACGGGATCGGGATCGTAGAGCTGGGTGAACTGCTCGGGCCGGCCATCCGCGGAGAGGCGGATTTCGTTGAACCGGTCCAACTGGAACATCTCGTTGACGGTCAGCTCATCGGTGAAGGTGGCGAGCATGCCCTCATAGGCTTCCAGATCGGCCGCGTATTTGCCCGCGCCGTCGACAACCACATCGGTGATGTCCGAGAGCGAGACCTCGACGGCCATGTCCTTGACGTCGGCCACGGCGCCGGCGGTGACGATCTCGATGGCGCTCGCGGTGATCTGGGTCTGGCCCTGGTATTCGGAGACGGTGCCGGTGATCCGGACCTTGTCGCCGAGCGCCACATCGCCGAGCCCGCTGGTGCCGTCATAGATGAAGATGCCCTCGGACGTGCTGGCGTCGGCATCGTGATCGGCCGCCTCCTCCTGAACGAAGAACCCGCCCAGATTGCGCAGCTCATCGGCGTCGTCATATTGGAAATCGCCGACGACAATCGCCTCGACGATCACCGCGGCGCCCGACATCGTGGTCGCGTCGCCGCTACCCTGGATCGCGGAGATCAGGGTCGTTTCGGTAGGCTCGCCACCGTCGCCGCCGTCGCCACCATCCCCGCCATCATCAGCGGCTGCGGGCGTCGGGGTGTTGTCGGCCCCGAGACTGAAATCGCCAAAGACCCAATCCGCCGCCGTGTCGGTATCGACACCATCTTCGACGCGGCGCACCCCTGCGGGCAGGAAGGTGCCGTCGGGCCCCAGCACAGGCGCATCGAAGAAAAAGGTGTCACCTTCATCTTCATCGTCATCGGACACGCCAACCGCATCGATCACGACCTCGCCCCCGGTGACGACGGTATCTGTGAGCGAAGCCGTCTCGACGAGCGCCAGCGTGTAGCTGGAGTTTTCGATGAAGTTTACGCTGATTTCCTTGTCGGGGGTAACCGCGTAGACGCTGGCCTCAAGCATCCCGCTGTTGCCCACGAGGAAGAAGCCGTTCTCGCCGATCGCATCGCCCGCTTCGAAATCGACGCGCTTGTCGATCGCCCCGTTGGACGCGCCGGCATCGCTTTCCACGATGATGAGGCTCAGCCCTTCGAGCGAGGCGCCCGCCTCGCCGAAGAGTTCGATATATTCCACATCCGCGCCGGTCGTGCTGCCGAGCACCTCGTTGATCACCAGCGGTTGAATCGCATCGGTGACGGTCATGGCCGTGGTCGGCAGGGTCTGGATACGCGAATTGCTGCCCACCCAATTGGCCGGATCGGCAATCGCCGCGAGCAGCTCGTCGCGTGTGCCGGTCAGGAGCGATTCGTTATAGGCGCTGTTGTCGACCTCGGAGCCCGCGCCGGACCCTACGCCCACGGCGACGGCCGTCAGCCCGACGGTAAGCCCGGGCGGCAGGGCGCTGGTGTTGGAGTTGGTGGCCGTGGCCTGAAACTGTGTCGAGTTGCTTGCCACGGTGAACAGATAGCTCGGCGCATCGACCGTGCCCTGAAAGGCGGTGATCTGATCACCGGCGGTGGCAAGCGCAAAGACTCCCCCCGCGGAGGAGAACTCGCCGCCCACGCCGCTGAAGGTGATCACCGTGCCCGCCGCCACATCGGCCGAGGCGGTGTATTTCAGCACGCCTTCGGAGTCCCGGAAACTCCCGTCGTCGAAAACCCCATGGTCGGTGAAGAAGATCTCCGTCCCGATTTCGATATCCACCAGCGGTACGAAGGTAAAGGAATCGGGATCGTCCGAATTCAAACTGGTGATGGCAATATCGCCCGCTGAAAGTGTGGTCGCCATGGTTGTGGTCCCTCTTGAGTTTGGTTTTGTGCGCGCACCATTTACCAAGTTTGTAACAGTTTACCGTCGCATCCCCAAAAGAGCAGCAACGGCCACCGGGACGGGCGCGCTTTTTTGTGTCCGGACATACTGCATGATCCGCTGCGGGTTTCCATGCCCCCTCACGAAAACTCGGCTCAAAACCGCGAAAACGCGCCTCAGATCTGCTCGCCGCGCAGCAATTTGGGGGTCTCGCCGCTCAGGCCCGCGGCCTCGCGCATTGCGCCGCGCCGCGCGGCCGGAAGCGCATTCACCGCACCCATGCCCAGCCCGCGCAGGGCGCGCAGGATCGGGTTGTCATTTGAAAACAACCTGTTGAACGCGTCCGTTGCCACCGCGAGCGTCGCGGCATCGAACCGCCGCCATTGTTGATAGCGCGCGAGGACGAGCGGGCTGGCGATATCCTCGCCCCGCCGTGCCGCCTGCGTGAGCACTTCGGCAAGCGCCGCCACATCGCGCAGCCCGGCGTTGAGCCCCTGCCCCGCGATCGGGTGGACACCATGGGCCGCATCGCCCACCAGCGCCACGCGGTCGGCGACGAAACTGTTGGCCAGAGAGAGCGAGAGCGGATAGCTGAACCGCGCGCCAGCGAGGGAAATCCGCCCGAGGAAATCGCCGAACCGGGGCCGCAGCACCGCAAGATAATCCTCGGCGCTCATGCCGGAGATCCGCGCGGCCTGCGCGGTGCGCTCGGTCCAGACGATGGAGCTGCGCCCCCCTGTGAGTGGCAGGATCGCGAGCGGGCCGGCGGGCATGAAGAACTGATGCGCGACGCCCTCGTGCGGGCGCTCATGGGCAATGGCGCAGACCAGCGCGCTCTGCCCATAGTCCCATCCGGTGCGCCGGATCCCCGCCCGCGCGCCCACGCCCGAGCCGCGCCCGTCGCAGCCCGCCAAAAGCCGCGCGCGCCGCTCCGTGCCGTCTGCAAGCGTCACGATGATCGCGCCGGGCTCGGCCCGCTGCGCGACGATCTCGGCCGGGCTTTCCACAGTGATCCCCGGCTCGGCCGCCAGCGCGGCGAGCAGCGCGGGGCGCAGATGGCGATCCTCAACCATGTGGCCCATCGGCCCATTTTCGAGGTCGCGGTGGTCGAAATGAAGGCCGAAGAGCCCGCCCCCTTCGCCCGGCCGGCCGTCGCTCACCCGGATGTCGAGAATCGGCTGGGCTTCGCCTTCGATCGCGCCCCAGACGTCCAGCGCCTGCAGCATCCGCACCGAGGCCGCCGCGAGCGCATAGGAGCGGCCATCGAAATCGGAGGCGGTCTGCGCCTCGGGCGGGAGCCGGTCGATCATGAGGACGGAAAACCCCGCCCGCGCGGCGGCGAGCGCGAGGCTCGCGCCGTTCAATCCGCCACCGGCGATGAGGATATCGTGCTCCGCGTGCATGGGGGGAAATATGACCGACGCGGGCGGATTGTCCATGCGCGATCGAGCGGATACGGTCGCGCCGACGCGAAGACACAGGAGAGCGCGCGATGGACGGGGCTCTGACGAAAAGCGCGAGCGCGCTCGGGCGGGAGATTGGCGAGGGGCGGATCGATCCGGTCGCGCTGACCGAAGCCTACCTTGCGGCGATTGCGGCCCATCCGGTCGCGGAGCGGATCTACGCGCGGCTGACCCCGGAACGGGCGCTCAGCGAGGCCCGGGCGGCGCGGCAGCGGCAGCGGGAGGGCGCGCGTCTCGGGCCGCTCGACGGGGTCCCGATCAGCTGGAAGGACCTCTTCGACAGCGCCGGGACCGCGACCGAAGGCGGCAGCGCGCTGCTCAAGGGCCGGGTGCCGGAGACGGACGCCAAGGTGCTGGCGGCGGCGAGCGCCATGGGGCTCGTTTGCCTCGGCAAGACCCATATGTCCGAGCTGGCCTTCTCCGGTCTGGGGCTCAACCCTGTGACCGCGACGACGCCTTGCATCAACGATCCGGAGGCCGTCTCGGGGGGCTCGTCATCCGGGGCTGCGGGCTCTGTCGCCTTCGGGCTCGCTGCCGCGGCCATCGGCTCGGACACAGGCGGCTCGGTGCGCATTCCTGCGGCCTGGAACGATCTGGTGGGGCTCAAGACCACCTCCACCCGGCTCTCGCTCGATGGCGCGATTCCGCTCGCGCCGCGCTTTGACACGGTCGGCCCGCTTTGCCGCAGCGTTGAGGATGCCGCGCAATTGCTTGCCGCGCTGGAGGGGCGCGCGGCGGACGATGACGCGGTGCCACCGCTGGCCGGGCGGCGTTTTGCCATGCTCGAAACCGTGGCCACAGACGGGCTGCGCGAGACGCCCGCCCGCGCCTATGGTGACGCGCTCGCCCGGCTGAGTGCTGCTGGCGCCCTGCTGGAGCCGCTGAGCTTTCCGCCCTTGCACGAAGCGATGTCCTTTTCCGGCATTCTCTACGGTGTCGAGGCCTACGGGCATTGGAAAGACCGTATCGAAGCGGAGCCGGACCTGATGTTCCCGCCGATCCGCGAGCGCTTCCGCAGCGGGGCTGAATTCCTCGGCGCCGACTACATCGCCGCCTGGGTCCGGCTGGAGGAAATCCGCGCTCAATGGGCCGCTGCGACCGAGCGGTTCGACGCGGTGCTCTGCCCCACCAACGCGATCATGCCGCCCAAGACCGAGCGGCTGCTGATCGATGAGGATTACTACGTGACCGAGAACCTGCTGACCTTGCGCAACACGCGGATCGGCAACCTGCTCGGCCTCGCGGTCCTGACCCTGCCCACGGCCACGCCAAGCGTCGGGCTCTCGCTTATGGGCCGGCCTTTCGGCGAGGAAGCGATCCTCTCGCTCGGCCGCGCGGCGGAGGCGGCGCTCGGCGCGGATCAGGCGTAGTCGTAGCCCAAAGCGGCCTCGATCTGGGGATCGAGCTGCGACAGGACGAAGGCGCGATCCTCCGGCGAGAGGGCCTGCGGCGGGGCCGGCCGGTCCGGCACCGCTGGGTTGAACCGCGCGCCGAGCCGCCGGGTGACCGGGGCAAATGGCGGCGTCAACGCCGCGCCGGTCTGCTCCGAAAGTCGCTGCAGGACCCGCTCCGGCGCGCGCGTCGCCTCCTCCATCCGCAGCAGCGCGACCTTGCCCCCCCGCGAAGGCAATCCCAGAAGCGCCCGCGCCTTGGCCCGGCGCAGCAGCAGCAGATTGCCGAACATTTCGCCCGTCAGCGGATCGCGGTCCTGCTGGAGCGGCGCGCCGATCGCGCCGGGATCGACCTTGGGGAAATAACGCGGTCGGTCCAGAACCGTGTCCCACGGAGCACGCAGAAACGCGCTCAGATCCAGCCGCTGCATCTCCGCCCGGCAGTGCCACGGCTTGGCATACATGCTCAGCACCCAGTCCAGAGCGCCGCGCACCGAGCCGATCAGCAGCACATCGGGCGCGACCCCCATCATCTGGGGAAACCCGTGTTTCCAGCCGTAGGCGTCGGTCGGCGTGAGCGCGAGGTTCCGCTTGATGAGCCGGGTGAGGTAGTTCGTCCCCGACGAGCGCTCGCCAATCACCTGAAACCGCCGCGGCGGGGGCCCGTCACAGCCAAAGACCGCGACCCCCTCCGCCCCGATACTCGTGCCCCTTGCGCTCAAACCGATGCCCGCCCTTGCCAATTTCGGTTAACATGGCCCCTGCGCTCGCATATGAAAACCACGAAAGCACCGGCATCGCGCCGGAAAGAGGGGCCCCATGAAATTCAGCGCGGCGGCGGTTACCATGGTGCGCGATGACGCGTTCTTCCTCGAGGCCTGGGTGCGCTACTACGAAGCGGCGTTCGGGCGGGAGGCGCTCTATGTGGTCAACCACGGCCGGCAGGACGCGGTGCGGAAGATCGCGGCGGGCTGCAACGTGATCGACATTCCCGACGGGCCGCGCCACGAGTTCGACACCCGCCGTTGGCGCTTTCTCAACAACATGGTCAACGGGCTGCGCAGCTATTTCACCCATGTGATCGTTGGCGATGTGGATGAATTCGTCGTGGCCGACCCGGAGCGGGGGTCGCTCGCCGAGGTGCTGGGGCGCACGCGGGGCAACCGGATTCTGACGCCGATGGGGCTTGAGGTCGTCCACCTGCGCAGCCGCGAGCCGGAACCTTTGGGCAAGACGATCCTCGGCCCCCGGCGTCACGTCCGCCACGCGCCTCACTATTCCAAACCCTGCATCGTCTCGACCCCGGCCAAGCTGGCGCGGGGCGGGCATTATGCCGATTGCGACAAGCTTCAGATCCCGGACGGGCTCTACCTGCTGCACATGAAATACTGCGACTACGAGCTTTATTGCGACACGATGGACCGGCGCAACGCGGCCGTGAGCGCTGCGCGGCAGAGCGCCGAGGCGGACAAGCGGATCATGATCGGGCGCCATTGGTTCCCCGACCAGCGCAAGGACGCGGCGATCTTCGAGGGCTTCGACGCTCTGCCCCTGCGGACCGGTTTCGACCTCTCCGGGCGCAAGGCCCGCATGCTCGAAACCTGGGGCCCGCGCGGGCAGACCGGCTTTTGGGAGTTCGACCCCTCCGTGCCCGACGAGCTTCTCACTCTGCCCGATCGGTTTTTCGGCATCCTCTGATGCGGGGCGCGCGGGCGGCGCCGCGCCGGCGCTCTTCGGCAAATGATCAAGGACGCGCCAGTTGCCGCCCGGTTTCGCCCAAGGAATGGGCAAAGTCGGCCCCATGCACAATATTGCATCAAATAATTGGCAGGTTGCGCCCGACCTGCTAGCCTCCGCCCGACACAAGAGGAGACAGACCACATGTTATTTCGCGCATTCGCAGCGCTGTCGCTGGCGGCAACCGGCGCCATGGCCGATGATCATACAACCGACGTGGCCTTTGCGCTCGACTGGAAGTTCGAAGGCCCCGCCGCTCCCTATTTCGCAGCCATCGACAACGGCCATTTCGAAGCCGAGGGGCTCTCGGTCGAGATTACCGCCGGGTCCGGCTCGCTCGATGCGATTCCGAAAGTGGCCACCGGCGCCTATCCCGTGGGCTTCGCCGATATCAACAGCCTCGTGAAATTCCTCGATCAGAACCCCGGCGCGCCGGTGATCGCGGCGATGATGGTCTATGACAAGCCGCCCTTCGCCGTGATCGGGCGCAAATCGCTTGGCGTCGAGACCCCGGGCGATCTGGAAAACAAGGTGCTCGGCGCGCCGCCCCCCGACGGCGCCTGGGCGCAGTTTCCGATCTTCGCGGCCGAGAACGGCCTCGACATGGAAAAGATCACGGTCGAGCCTGTGGGCTTCCCGACGCGCGAGCCGATGCTTGCCGAGGGCAACGTGGCCTCCATCACCGGGTTTTCCTTCAGCTCCTACCTGAACCTGGTGCGGCTTGGCGTACCCGAGGATGACATCTCGACCTTGCTGATGGCCGATTACGGGCTGGATCTTTATGGCAACGCGGTGATCGTCAACACCGAGTTCGCCGCCGAAAACCCGGACATCATCGAGGGCTTCCTCAAGGCGGTCGCCGCCGGCTGGAAAGATGCCATCGCGGATCCGGCCTCGGTCATGCCCGCGCTGCTGGCGCGCAACCCGGCCGCGGATTCCGCGCTCGAACAGCGCCGTCTGGAGCTTGCGATCGAGGCCAATGTGGTCACCGATTTCACCCTTGAAAACGGCATGGGCGGGATCGACACGGCGCGGATGGAGAGCGCGCTGGAGCAGATCGGCACCGTCTACGAGTATCAAAGCGCGCCCGATGCGAGCCTCTACTTCACCGATGCCTACCTTCCCGAAGGCGGCTTCGCGCTGAAATGAGGCAAGTGCCGGGAGCGGCCCCGCGCGGCTCCCGGCCAGACAGATCATGACCCATCTCATCGACATCAAGGGCGTGCGCCACGCCTATGACACCGCGAGCGGGCCGCTACCGGTCCTCGACGGGCTGGAGCTTTCGGTGGACGAGGGCGGCTTTTGCGCCGTCGTCGGCCCGTCCGGTTGCGGCAAATCCACCCTGACGCGCCTCGTTGCGGGGCTCATGCGCCCCGATCACGGCGAGGTCTGGCTGCACGGCCAGCAGGTGAAGAGCCCCCGCGCCACCGTCGGCATGGCGTTTCAGAACCCGGTCCTGCTCGAATGGCGGACGATCCTGAAGAACGTCATGCTTCCGCTGGAGATCGTCCCCGGGGGCCTGCGCGGCAAGGCCGCCGAGGAGCGCGCGCGCTACCTTCTGGCGCTGGTCGGGCTGGACGGGTTCGAAGAGAAGCGCCCCTCCGAGCTCTCGGGCGGGATGCGCCAGCGCGCCTCGCTCTGCCGCGCGCTGGTCCACAAACCCGACGTGCTCATCCTCGACGAGCCCTTCGGCGCGCTCGATGCCTTCACCCGCGAGGACCTCTGGCAGACGATGCACGAGGTCAAGGCGCAGGAGCCCTTCACGGCCATCCTCATCACCCATGACCTGCGCGAGGCGATCTTCCTCGGGGATCAGGTCGTGGTGCTCTCCGGCCGCCCGGCCCGGACCCAGCACGTCATGACCATCGCGCGCCAGACGGCCCCGAGCCTTGATGACCTCTACACGCCCGAGGCCGCCGAGCGGCTCAATATCCTGCGCCACGAGATCGAGATCGCCCAGGGCCGCGCACCCCAGACCGCACCGGAGGCCACCGCATGACCGGGACCCTGCGCAAGATCGCCGTGCCCGCCCTCGCGATGCTGATTTTCCTTGCGCTGTGGGAGGCGCTGGTCTGGATCAACGGCTGGCCGAACTACAAGATGGCCTCGCCGTCGGACCTCTGGCCCGCCTATGTGCGCTACTGGGAGCTCTTCCTCGTCATGGGCTGGCAGACGCTTTGGCGCACGGTGCTGGGGCTGTTGCTCGCCATCGTGGTCGGGGTCGGCATCGGGATGGTCATGGGCTTTTCGCGCACCATGCGCGACGCGCTCTACCCGCTGCTGGTCGGCTTCAACGCGATCCCCAAGGCGACGGTCGTGCCCATCGTGGCGCTCATGTTCGTGGGCGCGCATGATTTCAACACGGTACTCATCGCCTTCATGATTTCCTTCTTCCCGATCGCCGTTTCGGTGTCGATCGGGCTGAGCACGCTGGAGCCGGAATACCGCGATATCTTGCGCGCGCTTGGTGCCTCACAAGCGACGATCTTCTGGAAAATCGCCCTGCCCAAGACGCTGCCGGAGTTCTTCGGCGCGCTCAAGGTCGCGGTGACGCTGGCCTTTATCGGCACCAACCTGATGGAAATCGTGAGTCCCCACGGGCGCGGACTCGGCGCGCTGTTCGACAGCGGCAAGACCAACTCCGACTACCCGCTGATGTTCGCCGTCCTGATCGCACTCGCCGCGCTCGGCATCCTGCTCTACTACATCGTGGTGGCGCTCGAACGCGTCTTCGCCGGCTGGGCCGAACGGCAACCGGGCTAGGCGCGGCCTGTCATAGGGGGGCGCGTCTGCCCCCCTAGGAAGAGACATCCGAGCGTTTCCAGTCGCCGCGCCAGAGGCGGCCGTGGAAGGCGGGGAATTTCAGGACCTCTTCCCACAGGAAGAGTGACAGGATCCAGAAGGCCGGAAGCTCGAAATAGAGCACGAACAGCGCGGTCGCGGGGACGCGAAACGCCCATTGGCTCCAGACGAAAATATGCATCACATAGACCGTATCGCCCGCCGCGCGCAGGGTGTTGCCGCAGATCGCGTTGGTCGCGCGGGGGAACTGGATGATCAGCAGAATCGGCAGGAACCCGAAGAGGATCGCGCGGGTCTCGGGCTCCAGATCGGGGTAGATCAGGTCGAGCGAGAAGCACATCACCAAGAAGACCGCCGCGACCACAGCGGCGGCGACAAAGGCCCCTGCCCAGGCGCGTGAGAGGAACCGGTCCAACACCTCGGGCGGGGTCCGCCGGCCGATGAGCTGGGCGACGAGAATGCCGGTGGCTTGGGTCCATTGCATCGAGACCTGCCCGGCGAGCAGGTTCCAGGGCGCGATCAGGGTCAGCGCCGCGAAGGCGTTCAGCGGCAGTTTGGCATAGAACAGCGAGCAGACATGGGTCGCCACCGTCGCGCTGACGAAAGTCGCCGCGATGGGCAGGGAAAAGCCGAGGTGCCGCCGGATCGTCGGGCCGAAGGCGCCGTTGCGCCAGCCCTCCACACGGCGCAGATAGCCGTAGCGGCGCGCGGCGAGGACACACCAGAACGCCGTCTGGAGGCTGATGGCGAGCGCGCTGCCCGTCGCCGCTCCGGCCACGCCGAGCGCGGGCAGACCCCAGAGCCCATGCACCAGCGCAACCGTGGTCAGCACGTTGACCGGAACGGAGATGAGATACCCGTAGAGCGGCAGCTTGGTTTGGCCGCAGCCGTTGAAAAAGCTCGCGATTCCCTGCCCGATGGCCTCGCCCAGAATGACGATGGAGAAGATCGCGAGATAGGTCTGCGCCTGGCTCGCCACCACGGCACTTGGGGCGAGGCGCGCGACCAGCGGCCCGGCCGCGAGGTTGATCGCGAGGACCCCGATCACCCCGATACCGAGGCTCAGGACGCCCCCCGAGACCAGTGCCGATTTGAGAAACACCCGGTCGCCGACGCCGTAGGCCTGCGCCGTGCGGATCTGCATCGCATGGGAAAAGGCGAAGATGACACCGAGCGCGATGCCGCCCAGCGCGGTGGCGAGCCCCATCGCCGCCAGGGCCTCCTCGCCCAGGGGGGAGAGGAGCAGCCCGTCGATGACGATGGTTCCGTGCAGGAACAGCGCCTTGAGCGTCATCGGCCAGGCGAGGGCAAAGACATCCCTGGCCCCCGGCCCGGAGGATGCGGGATCGGACGGTGAATGATCGGTCATGTGCTGTGCTCTCGCCGCGAAAACCGGGCGCGTCGTTGGGCGATCGGGTCAGTCGCCGGTGTTGTCGAAATAGTTGGCATTGGAGGCCTTGATCCGTTCGATGGTCTCATCGAGCCGGGACAGGTGGATCGTGACGGCGGCCAGCGCGGCGGCGGCATCGTGGCCGATCACCGCATCGGCGATCGCGTGATGGTCCGCGACGAGATCCGGCAGGCGCTGTTCCTTCTGGTGGCCAAGCATGCAGAGCCGGTCGACCTTGGCCTTCTCTTCGAGAATGACATCAAAGGCATAGTCGGCGCCCGCGATCTCGCACAGGGTGTGGTGAAACTCGTAATCGAGCGGGCCGAAGGCATCGTAGTCGCCCCGCGAGACGACCTCTTCCTGCGCGTTGAGCGCCGCGGTCAGGCGGGCTGCCCCCGCCGCATCGCACCGCGCCGACGCGCGCACAAGGACCTCTTTCTCGATCGCCGTACGGATGAACCGCGCCTTCTCTATCGCGCGGGCCGAGAAGCGCCGCACCACGGTCGCGCGCTGCGGCCGGATAAGGAGCAGGTCCATGTTGGCGAGCCGGCTGAAGGCATCGCGCACCGGCTGGCGGGAGACGCCGAATTGCGCGGCGATCTCCGCCTCGGAAATCCGGTCTCCCGGCTTGAGCTGCAAGGTCGAGATCTGCGCGTGCAGGTGGTCGAACACATCATCCACAGCGGTCCGCCGCTCCGTGAGAACCGTTGTATTTGCCATCTTTTGCTGTCCTTCAAGCCTGTCTTTGTTTCTCCCTACCATGAGCGAGACTAGTATACCAGTCTATGAAAGCCAGACAAATACTAGTATACCAGATGTAGCAGGGTGATTCGCTCGCAAGAGCCCACCCAGCATCTGCAGCCAACGGGAGGGGCCATGTCTGGAGTAACTTTAGATGGGATCGTAAAGGCTTACGGCGCTTTACAGGTTGTTCATGGTATTGACCTGACCGTGGCTGAAAAAGAGTTCGTCGTGCTCGTCGGGCCTTCGGGCTGCGGCAAATCCACGACCCTGCGCATGGTCGCGGGGCTGGAGGAGATCACCGACGGCGATCTTTGGATCGACGGGCGGCGGATGAACCGCGTGGCCCCCAAGGACCGCGACGTGGCGATGGTGTTCCAGAACTACGCGCTCTACCCGCACCTCAACGTGGCCGAGAACATGGCCTTTGGGCTGCGCATCCGCAAAACGCCAAAGGATGAGATCAAAACGACGATCGATGATGTCGCCGAGGTCCTCGGACTGACGCCCTATCTCGACCGCCGCCCCGCCGATCTTTCCGGCGGCCAGCGTCAGCGGGTTGCGATGGGCCGGGCCATTGTCCGCCATCCCAAGGTATTTCTCTTCGACGAGCCGCTCTCGAACCTCGATGCCAAGCTGCGCACCCAGATGCGCGCCGAGATCAAGCGGCTGCACAACCGCCTCGGCGTCACTTCGATCTACGTCACCCATGATCAGGTCGAAGCGATGACGCTGGCGGACCGGATCGTCGTGATGAACGACGGGCGCATCGAGCAGGTCGGCACGCCGATGGAGCTGTTCAACAACCCCGCCAACACCTTCGTTGCGGGCTTCCTCGGCTCGCCGCCGATGAACCAGATGAAAGCCACCCTGACCGACAGCGGCGCCCGGGTGGGCGATGCGACGATCCGCCTGAACGGGGTCAGCAGTGCCCAAACCGGGCGCGACGTGATCCTCGGCATTCGGCCCGAACATGTCAGTCTCTCGCCCGGAGAGGCGACCTCGGCCCTGCCGATCGCGCTCGATCTGGTCGAACCGCTGGGCTCGGAGGCGCTGCTGCACGCGCGCCACGGCGAGAGCAATCTCGTCTTCAAGGCCGAGACCCGGGGCGACATCCACCACCTCTCCGGGGTCGGCGAAGTCCATGTGCCCGCGCATCTCGTCAAGCTCTTCGATGCGACGACGGGCCAGGCCCTGAGCCTGGGGAGCTGAGCCGATGACTGACCGCAACACCGACGTGGGCGGCATCCCCATCGAAGAGGTGGTGATCGAAGCCAAGGAGGCCCTGCGCGACCGCAGCCCCGCCCGCCGGGGCGAGACGAGCTGGACCCGCCTTTGGGATCATCTGCGCCGCGAATGGCAGATTTACCTGATGCTGCTGCCGACGATCATCTGGTTCATCGTCTTCCTCTACAAACCGATGTACGGGCTCCAGATCGCCTTCAAGGATTATTCGATCTTCCGCGGCGTCGCCGGGAGCCCGTGGGTCGGCTGGGAGCATTTCGAGACCCTGTTCAGCAACGACCAGTTCCTGCGCGCGGTCAAGAACACCATCACGATCAGCTTCTACAACCTGCTGTTCGGGTTCCCCGCGCCGATCATCCTCGCGCTCATGTTCAACGAAGTGCTGCACGCCACCTACAAGCGCACCGCCCAGACGATCGTCTACCTGCCGCATTTCATCTCCTCGGTGATCATCTCCGGCATCGTCATCACCGCCTTCTCCCCCACCGCCGGCATCGTCAACACCGTGCTGGACTGGCTGGGTTTCGATGCGGTCTATTTCCTGACCCAGCCCGAATGGTTTCGGCCCATCTTCGTGGGCACCGGGATCTGGCAGGAAGCCGGCTTCGGCTCGATCGTCTTCCTCGCGGCCATCGCCGGGGTGAACCCCTCGCTCTATGAGAGCGCGGTGGTCGATGGCGCCAACCGCTGGCAGATGATGTGGCGGATCACGGTCCCCTCGATCCTGCCGACGATCCTGATCATGCTGATCATCCGCATCGGCAACATCATGGAAGTGTCGTTCGAGCTGGTCATCCTGCTCTATCAGCCCGCCACCTACGAGACCGCCGACGTCGTCAACACCTGGGTCTACCGCCAGGGGCTTCAGTCCGGGCAATACGATCTCGCCGCCGCGGCGGGCCTGTTCAACGCCGTTGTCGCCTTTGTTCTGGTGATGACCGCAAACACCCTGTCGCGCCGCTTCTCGCGCACGTCGCTCTGGTAGGAGGCCGGACCAATGATGAAATGGAACCTCTATTCCCGCGGCGACAAGATCTTCGCCATCGTGGTCTCGGTGCTGATCGGCATGTTCACCGTCGCGACCCTCTACCCCTTCATCTACATCGCGGCGGTGTCCTTCAGCTCGGGCTTCGCAGCGCAGGCCGGCAAGGTCGTGCTGACGCCGATTGGCGCGACGCTGGAGGCCTACGGCTTCATCCTCAATGATCCGCAATTCTGGATCAGCTACCGCAACACCTTCATCTACACCATCGGCGGGACGATCATGTCGCTGATGTTCATCATCCCCGGCGCCTACGCCCTGTCGCGCCCGCAGCTCAAGGGCCGCAGAGCCTTCAACCTCTTCATCGCCTTTACCATGTGGTTCAACGCGGGCCTGATCCCGTTCTTCCTCAACATGCGCGATCTGGGGCTTCTCGACAGCATGTTCGGCATCATCCTCGCCTTCGCAGTCAACGCCTTCAACATCATCCTGCTGCGCAACTTCTTCGAGGCGATCCCCCAGAGCTTCGAGGAGGCGGCCCGGATGGATGGGGCAAATGATTTCCAGGTGCTGTGGAAGGTCTTCGTCCCGCTCAGCAAACCCGCCATCGCCACGATCACGCTGTTTTGCATCGTGTCGCGCTGGAACGGGTTCTTCTGGGCCATGGTGCTGCTGCAGTCGGAAGAGAAAATCCCGCTTCAGGTCTTCCTGCGCCACACCATCTCCAACCTCAGCGACAACGACGAATTCGCCATTGTCCAAACCGAGGCGGGCTTCAGCGCCGAGACCGTGACCGCGGCGATCATCGTCTGTTCGATCGTGCCTGTGCTGATCGTCTACCCGTTTATCCAGAAATACTTCGAGAAGGGCATCCTGCTCGGAGGTGTGAAGGAATGAAGAATACGCACATGGGAGGAAATCTGATGCGTAGACTGACCCTAGCGGCTGCTCTGCTGACAGGCAGCGCCATAACGACACCGGCCATCGCCGATGATCACCTGCGGATCGTGGAGGAGCCGTTGGAGCTGACCATCCAGATGAACCACGCCCGCTATCCGGTCTACGAAGAGGACTGGCCGGTGGAGCGGGTCGCGCGCGAGATGACCGGTATTCATCTGATCAACGACACCGTCGGCGCCAACATGCGCACCGATGAGAACACCGGCCGAACCGAGGCGCTCAACCTGATGCTGGCCTCGGGCGACATCCCCGATATCGTCGGATCGAGCCGGATCCGCGATTTCGTCAACCAGTACGGGCCCGAGGGCGCCTTTGTCCCGCTCAACGACCTGATCGCCGAGCACGCGCCCAACATCGCCGCCTATTATGCCGAGCGCCCCGACATCGAGGCGGCGGTCAAGGCCGCGGATGGCCAGATGTACTACATCCCCTACCTGCCTGACGGGAAATATGGCCGGGCCTACTGGATCCGGACCGATTGGCTCGACGCGCTCGGCCTTGAGATGCCGCAGACCGTGGAGGAGTACGAAGCCGTCCTGCGGGCCTTCAAGACCCAGGACCCCAACGGCAATGGCGAGGCCGACGAAGTGCCGTTCTTCGTCCGCCAGTGGCCCGAGCTGATCCGGCTGGTGACACTCTGGGACGGGCGCGCCCACGGCTCGGACACCTATCACGATTTCCTCGTCGAAGACGGCAAGATCAGCCACGGCTACATCGGCGAAGGCTATCGCGACGGGATCAGCAACCTCGCGCGCTGGTACGCCGACGGGTTGATCGACGCGGAAATCTTCACCCGGGGATCCTCGGCGCGCGACTTCCTGCTCTCCGAGAACCTCGGCGGCTCGACCCACGACTGGTTCGCCTCCACCGGCGGCTACAACCGCTTGTCGAGCGAGATCGAGGGCTTCCGCTTCGAGGCCTTCGTCCCGCCCGCGTCCGTCTCGGGTAAACGGGTCGAGGAGCATCGCCGCATCCTCGTCAAACCCGACGGCTGGGCCATCGGCTACACCAACGAGCACCCGGTCGAGACGATCCGCTACTTCGACTTCTTCTTCTCCGAAGAAGGCCGCCGTCTGGCCAACTTCGGCGTCGAGGGCGAACACTACGAGATGGTCGATGGCGCGCCCGTCTTCACCCAGGCCTTCCTCGATCAGGGCCCGGTCAACCGCTCGCTCTATCAGGCCGGCGCCCAGCTTCAGGCGCGCGGATACTACATGGACTACGCCTACGAATGGCAATGGACCAACGAGTTCGCCAAGGCCGGGATCGAGCTCTATGACCAGGGCGACTACCTGATCCCCGACTTCCTCGGGGTTGCCTTCACCGAGGACGAGCAGAAGGTCTATGACCGCACATGGGGCAGCATCCGCGACTACATGCTGGAGCGCCAGCAGAGCTGGATCCTCGGCAATGGCGACGTGATGGCGGATTGGGACGGCTACATCGCCCAGCTTGACGGCATGGGCATGCAGGACCTGCTCGAGGTCATGCAATCGGCCTACGAGCGCCAATACGGCGGCTGACCCGTTTCTCGCCTGCCGGGGCGGCTCTCCTCGTCGCCCCGGCTCCTTGACCCAATGATGCAGCGGACCCAGAGACCCATGTTGGCAGAGCCCCTCCCCCCCCTCGATGAACCCAAGGCCGGCCGGCTGACGATCCAGTACGCGCCGACGCCGCAGACCGATATCGTGGAAAACCCGCCCCGGTTCAGCTGGATCCCGGTGGTGGATGACGAGGCCGCCTATGTGCTGCGGATCTCGGCCGATCCGAAATTTCCCAAGGCCCGCACCCGGGTCTATGACGGGCTGCCGCATAACTTCTTCACCCCCGACACGCCGCTTGAGCCGGGGACCTATCACTGGTCCTACGCCACATGGGACGCCGAACGCCGCACCCCCTCCAGCGGGTGGAGCAGCACCCGCAGCTTCACCGTCGCCGAAGGCCTGCCCGAGACACCGCTTGCGCTGCGCAGCGCGCGCCTGGCCAAGGTCGCGACCGATCATCCCCGGCTGTGGCTCACCTCGGACCGACTGGCCGCGTTCAAGACCGCCGTCGCCGCCGATCCGGGCCATTGTTCCTGGTCGACGTTCTACGAAAAGTCTGTCCTGCCATGGATGGACCGCGAGGTGATGCGCGAGCCGGCCGGCTACCCCGATCACCAGCGCACCGCCCCGGTCTGGCGCCAGACCTATATCGATCTGCAGGAGGCCTGGTACGCGATCCGCCACCTCGCCATCGGCGGGCGCGTCACCGGCGATGCCGAGATGACGGCGCGCGCGCGCGCGTGGCTGCTGGAGCTGGCCGGATGGGATCCGACGGGCGTGACCTCGCGCGCCTATACCGACGAATGGGCCTACCGGGTCTGCAACGCGCTGGCCTGGGGCTATGACTGGCTGCATGACGATCTGAGCGAGGACGAGCGCCGCGCCGTCCGGGCCGCCCTTCTGGAACGCACGCGCGATATCGCGGAGCACGCGATCCAGAACGCCAAGATCCACCTCTTTCCCTATGACAGCCACGCGGTGCGCTCGGTCTCGCTCGTGCTCGTGCCTGCCTGCATCGCGCTTTTGGGCGATGACGAGGCCGACGAGGCGCGCGACTGGCTCAACTATTCCATCGAATTCCTGATGACCGTTTACAGCCCCTGGGGCGACAGCGACGGCGGCTGGGCCGAGGGCACGAATTACTGGATGATGGGCATCGCCTATCTCATCGACGCCGCCAACCGGCTCAAATCCTACACCGGCATTGACCTCTACCAGCGCCCGTTCTTGCAAAACACCGGCGACTTCCCGCTATTCTGCAAGGCGCCAAACACCCGTCGCGCCACCTTCGGCGACGACAGCACCCAAGGCGATCTGCCCGGCATCAAGACCGGGCTCAACCTGCGCCAGCTCGCCGGGGCCACCGGCAAGGGCGAATACCAGTGGTATTGCGAGGAAAACCTCCGGCTCAATCCGGGCACCGAGGGCGCGTTCTACAACTGGGGCTGGTGGGACACGAATTTCGACGAGCTGGTGTTCCAGACCGATTTCCCCGTGGTCGAGGCCACGCCCCCCGCGGGCGGGCTGCGCCATTTCCGCGGCATCGGCTGGGTCGGGGTCCAGCATGCGATGGACGATCCCGACAACCACATCCAGCTGGTGTTCAAATCCTCCCGCTTCGGATCGGTGAGCCACAGCCACGGCGATCAGAACGCCTTCTGCCTCGCGGCCTATGGCGAGGATCTGGCGGTCCAGTCGGGCCACTACGTCGCCTTCAACTCCTCGATGCACCGCAACTGGCGCCGGCAGACGCGCTCGAAAAACGCGATCTTGATCAACGGCAACGGCCAGTATGCCGAGCGCGACAAGGCCAAGGCGCTCGCCGCCACGGGCCGGATCCTCGATGCCGAAACCCGGGAGGATCACATCTACATCCGCGGCGATGCGACCCCGGCCTACCGGATTCTGACGCCCGAGGTGAGCCGCGCCGAACGCGAGATCTATTTCGTGCGCAATTCCTACTTCGTCATCGTCGATACGGTCGATGCGGACGCGCCGGTCACGGTCGAATGGCTCCTGCACGCCAACCAGCCTTTCGAGCTCGGCAAATCCTCCTTCCGCAACACCCAGACCCGCGCCGGGTTCTACGGGCAGGTGGTCTGGTCCGAGGCCGGCAAGCCGACGATCACCCAAAAAACCGAGTTTACAGATGTCGAGCCCGCCGACTACGAAGGGCTGCCGGTGAGCACCTGCCTCACCGCGGCCTATCCCGCCGCGACCCGGCACCGCATCGCGACCCTGCTCGTGCCCTACCGGCTCGACGCACCCAAACGGGTTTTCAACTTCATGGACGATCAGGGATATGATGCGGATCTCTACTTCACCGATCCCGACGAGAACACGTTCAAGATCGTGATGAAGAAACTGGCAAATACCTGACGCGCGGAGACAGACATGAGCATTCAGAATTATTTCCCCACCAGCGAAGGCAAGCTGGAGACCGTCGCGGACGGACTCTCGCGCAAGGTCGGCGCCCATGACGACAACCTGATGGTGGTCGAGGTCCACTTCGAGGCCGGCACCACCGCCCCCCTGCACCATCACCGCCACGAACAGATCACCTACGTCATGTCCGGCAAGTTCGAATTCACCGTGGGCGACCAGACCTATGTCGTCGGCCCCGGTGACTCCCTCTACAAACAGCCCGACATCGTCCACGGCGCGACCTGCCTCGAGGCCGGCACGCTGCTCGATGTCTTCACGCCTCATCGCGAAGACTTCGTCTGATCCGGCGGATCCCGCCACCGTAAAATAACTGGAGAGCGCATCATGACCAAACCCGTCATCGGCTTCATCGGCCTTGGCCTCATGGGAGGCAACATGGTTGAGAACCTGCAGAACCGGGGGATCGAGCTCGTCGTGATGGACCTCGACGACGCCGCCGTCGCCGCCGTCCTTGCGCGCGGCAATGCCCGCGCGGCGACCTCACCCAAGGCCGTGGCCGAAGCGAGCGATATCGTCATGCTCTGCCTCACCACATCGGACGTGGTCGAAGCGGTGGTCTATGGCGAGGACGGGCTGCTCGCGGGGATCTCCGAAGGCAACGTCTTGATCGATTTCGGCACCTCGATCCCCTCGTCCACCCGCAAGATCGGCGCCGATCTCGCCGCCAAAGGCGCGGGCATGATCGACGCCCCCCTCGGCCGCACCCCGGCCCATGCCAAGGACGGGCTGCTCAACATCATGGCGGCGGGCGACCGGGCCACCTTCGACGGGGTCAAGCCCGTGCTGGACGAGATGGGCGAAAACGTATTCTACCTCGGCGCGCTCGGGGCGGGCCACGTGACCAAGCTGATCAACAATTTCATGGGGATGACGACCGTCTGCACCATGAGCCAGGCCTTTGCCGTGGCCGAACGCGCCGGAATCGACCGGGGCCAGCTCTACGAGATCATGTCCTCCGGCCCGTCCAACTCGCCCTTCATGGGCTTTTGCAAGAACTACGCGGTGGATGGGGTCAGCGATCTGGGCTTTTCGATCGACAATGCCAACAAGGACCTTGGCTATTTTCTCAAGATGGCCGAGGACATGGGCCTGCGCGCCGAGATCGCCGAAGGCACCTCTCACAACCTCCAGGCCGCCGTCGATGCGGGGCTCGGGCCGGGCAACGTGCCCGAGATCTTCGACTATTTCATGACACTTGAACGGTAATGCAAACCGCCCGAACCAACGGGCGGCACAGGGGATGACAACCATGAAACTTGCTTCAAAAACAGCCATCGTCACCGGCGCCGGGCGCGATATCGGCGCGGCGGTGGCCCGCAAACTGGCGGCCGAGGGCGCCAGCGTCGCGCTCAGCTATTTCGAAAGCTCCAAGGGCGCGGACAAGGTCGTGGCCGAGATCGAGAGCGCCGGCGGGCGGGCGATCGCCGTGCGTGCCGATCTCAACACCCAGGCCGGGGTCGACGGGCTCGTGGCGGCGGCGCTGGAGGCTTTCGGGTCGATCGATATCCTGGTGAACAACGCGGGCGGGCTGATCGCGCGCAAGACCGTCGCCGAGATGGATCTGGCCCATTGGGACGCGGTGATGACGCTCAACCTCACCTCGACCTTCATGATGACCAAGGCCTGCCTTGCCCACATGACGCAAGGGACCATCGTCAACCTCGCCTCGCAAGCCGGGCGCGATGGCGGCGGGCCGGGCGCGGTCGCCTATGCCACGTCGAAAGGCGCGGTGATGACCATGACGCGCGCGCTGGCCAAGGAGCTCGGCCCCGAGATCCGCGTCAACGCGCTCTGCCCCGGCATGATCGACACCGATTTCCATAATATCCACACGCCCGACGCGGGCCGCCGCGGCTTCGAGGCCAGCGCGCCTCTCAAGAGACAGGGCCACGTGGATGACGCCGCGAACCTCGTCTTGTTCCTCGCCTGTGACGATAGCGCTTTCATCACCGGCGCAAATATCGATATCAATGGCGGAATGCTGTTTTCCTGAGGCGACGAGACGATGCGATTTTTGGCGATCGGAGAGTGCATGGCCGAGCTGGCCCCCACGTCGGGTGAGGGCGAGTATCGGCTGGGCTTTGCGGGCGATACGTTCAACACGGCGTGGTACCTTGCCCGCTGCGCGCCTGATGTGGCTGTGAGCTACCTCAGCGCGGTGGGCGATGACGCGATCTCCGGGCAGATGGCCGATTTCATGCGCGTGAGCGGCATCGACACGCGCCACCTCGCCATCGCCAAGGGCCAGACGGTCGGGCTCTATCTCATTTCGCTCGATCAGGGCGAGCGGAGCTTTTCCTACTGGCGCGGGCAATCCGCGGCGCGCACCCTGGCGGACAACCCCGCCGCGCTGGAGACGGCCATGGCGATGAGCGACGTGATCTACTTCTCCGGCATCACCCTCGCGATCCTGCCGCAGGACGGCCGCGACCGGCTGCTGACCGCCCTGAGCGAGGCGCGCGCGCGCGGCAAGACCATCGCCTTCGACCCCAACCTGCGCCGGAGGCTCTGGAGCTCGGACAGCGAGATGACCGGGGAGATCATGCGCGGGGCCGCGGTCAGCGATATCGTGCTGCCGTCATTCGAGGACGAGGCCGATTGGTTTGACGACGCCGATCCCGCCGCCACCGCCCGGCGCTATCAGCAGGCGGGCGCGGTCACGGTGATCGTCAAGAACGGGCGCGATCCGGTGTTCTATTCCGAGACCGCGCAGCAGGGGGAGATCCCCGTCACCCCCGCCGAGGAGGTGGTCGACACGACCGCCGCCGGGGACAGCTTCAACGCCGGGGTCTTCGCGCGCCACGCGGCCGGGGATTCGCTGGCGGTGGGCATCCGCTATGCCTGCGCGCTGTCGCGGGCGGTGGTGCAGCAGCGCGGCGCGCTCGTCCCGCTCCTGCCCACCGCGCAGCAGGCCGAGGCCGCGCCGACGACCTGACCCTGCCCCACGGCGCCCGCTCCCGCGCGCGGCCTAGCTGTAGCGCGCCGCCGTGAGCCCGTCGAAATCGATCTCGGGCTTGCGCCCCAGCACCACATCGGCCACCGCGCGGCCCGAGCCGCAGGCCATGGTCCAGCCCAGCGTGCCGTGGCCGGTGTTGAGAAAGAAGTTGTCGTATTGCGTCGGGCCGAGAACGGGCGTGCCGTCCGGCGTCATGGGGCGCAAGCCGGTCCAGCCTTCGGCCTTCGTCAAATCGCCCCCGCCGGGGAAGAGATCGCCGATCACATGGCGCACCGTGTCGGTCGCATGAGGCCCGAGGCGCTTGGAATAGCCGGCGATTTCCGCCGTCCCGGCCACGCGGATGCGATCGCCCAGCCGCGTGATCGCGACCTTGTGGGTCTCGTCCATGATCGTCGATTGCGGCGCGGCGGCCTCGTCCATGATCGGCAGCGTGACCGAGTAACCCTTGACCGGATAGACCGGCAGCTTGATCCCGAGCGGCCGCAGCACACGCGGCCCGTAGCTCCCGAGCGCACAGACATAGGCATCGCCGCTGATCCGCCCGGCCATCTCCGTCTCGACGCCGGCCACGCGGCCGTTTTCGATGGCGATGCTGCGGATCGTCTGGCCAAACTGGAACTCGACGCCCATCTCGGCGCATTTTTCGGCCAGCGCGATGGTGAACAACCGGCAATCGCCCGTCCGGTCGGCCAGAAGCCGCAAGCCCCCCACGAACTTCTCGCGCACCTGCGCGAGCGCAGGCTCGGCGGCGATGCAGCCATCGGGATCGAGCACCTCGTAGGGCGAGCCGAACTCGGCGAGGATGTCCTGATCCGCCTTGGAGCCCTTGAGCTGCTTTTGCGTCCGGAAGAGCTGGAGCGTGCCCTGCTCGCGCCCGTCATACTCGATGCCGGTCTCGGCGATGAGCTCGGACATCACGTCGCGCGAATAGTTGGAGACGCGCACCATCCGGCTCTTGTTGATCCGGTAGCTCTCTTCGTTGCAATTGCGCAGCATCTGCGCGCACCAGGCCCACATCGTCGGGCTGATGAGCGGCCAGATGAAGAACGGGCGGCGCTTCATGAACATCCACTTCACCGCTTTCAACGGGATGCCCGGCGCGGCCCAGGGCGATGTCATGCCGTAGCTCAGCTCGCCCGCGTTGGCGTAGCTGGTCTCCAGCCCCGCCCCCGGCTGGCGGTCGAGCACGGTGACCTCCGCCCCCGCCTTGGCGAGATAGTAGGCCGTGGTCACGCCGATAACGCCGGCCCCCATGACGATCACTTTCATCGCTCAACTCCTTCTCGTTGCGCCGGTCAGCAGGCGGCCGTGACGATGATCTCGACCTTGAGCACATCGCGCGCCAGCTTCGCCTCGCCGCAGGCCCGCGCGGGTGCCGCCCCTTCGGGGACCCAGGCATCCCAGACCGCGTTCATCTCGGCGAAATCGGACATGTCCGCCAGCCAGATGATCGCCTGAAGCATCTGGGCGCGCGACGAGCCCGCCTTTTGCAAAAGCGCATCCACCCGCGAGAGGCAATCGCGCGTCTGCTCGGCCACCGTGGCGCCTTCGCCCACCTGCCCGCAGAGATAGGCAACGCCGTTGTGTTTGACGATCTTGCTCATCCGCGTGCCGGTCTCAATCCGTTCGATCATCTCGAAGCCTTTCGTGTTGCGGGGCCCTCGGCCCCCAATCCAAGTCAAACATATGCCGATACCCCGCGCCAGCCCGCCAGAACGGCCGAGAGCGCCATGACGATGATCGCCACGCGGCGATACTGGCCGTGATCGAGCCGCGCGAAGGCCTCGGTCCCGAGCCAGGTGCCCGCGAAGAGCGCCGGAATCGACACCAGGCTCAGCCACAGCGTCCGGCCGTTGATCGCCCCGGCAAGGATGAGGCCCGGCGTGGCCAGCACGGAGACGATGAAGAAGAAAATCAGGAGCGAGGCGCGCGTGCGCACCGCATCGATGCCCGTGCCGAGATAATAGGCGACGGCGGGCGGGCCGGGAATCGCCGCGAGCCCCGAGAATGCGCCCGAGGCCACCCCCGCGACGAGCGCGAGCGCGTTGTGCGGCCGGGGCTCGGGCGGTGCCTTGCGCGCGATCAGCGCCAGCCCCACGAGGATCGCCGCGGCGATCAGGATTCGGGCTGCATCGGGGCTCAGCGCGGTGAGCGCAACGAGGCCCACCGGCGTGCCGACGAGCGAGCCGAGGGTCAAGCGGGTCAGAGACGGCGCGTCGATCTGGCCGCGATGGGTCCGCAGATCGCCGAAGCCGACCACGATCTGCAACAGGACGCCCATCGCCACCGCCTCGGCCGGCGGCAGCACCAGCGAGATGATCGGCACCGCCGCGAGCGCAAAGCCGAACCCCGCCATGCCACGCAGGAAGGCCGCGAAGAAGACGGCCGTGACCGCCAGAAAGGTCGGTGAGGTGAGCATGGCGAGGAGGGCTCCGCGAGCGGTGGCGATACCCCGTGGCCTACGCCCGGCGCGGGTCCGGCGATAGATCCAGAGTGGCCGGTTCGATAGGGCCAGTGACGCGGCGCGCACCGCGCCTTGGGTGCGTTTTCCCAAGCGCTTTGACGTTCTGGCCGAGGGGCGGGAGCGCCCGCGCAACTGGCTCTAATCAAGGTCTCATCTGGCCCTACGCAGGCGGGGCGCGAGAGGCCTATAGGAAAGGAGCTTCCTCCAGCTTTGAAAGACCCTCCCGATGACATTCCACCACTCCGATTTCCTCACACCCGAAGACGTCTTTTCCGAATTCGGCGGCGTCAACCTCGTCAATGGCGCGCAGTGCCAGACGGCGGCGCAGCTTGACGTGATCAACCCCGCGACCGGCGCGGTGATCGGCCATGCCGCCGCGAGCGACGCCGCCGAGACCGACGCGGCCGTCGCTGCCGCCAAGGCGGCTCAGATCGGCTGGGCCCGGATCCCCGCCCGCGAGCGCGGCAAACAGGTCGCCGCCGCGGCCCGCGCCGTGGCCGCCGAGGCCGAGATCATCGCCCAGGTCCTCGCCCGCGAGACCGGCAAGGCGATCCGCACCGAATGCCGCGGCGAGGTCTCCGTCGCTGCCGATATCGTCGAGTTCTACGGCAATCTCGGCTCGGAACTCAAAGGCCAGACCGTCCCCTACAACCCGCGCATGCTGACCATGACCACGCGCGAGCCGCTCGGCGTCGTGGCCGCGATCGTGCCGTGGAACGTGCCCCTGGTGCTCTTTGCGCTCAAGGTCGGGCCGGCGCTGGTGGCGGGCAACTCCGTGGTGGTCAAGGCCTCCGAAGAGGCCCCTTTCGCGACCTTCCTCATGGCCGATCTGATGATGCGCCACCTGCCCGCCGGGGTGCTCAACGTGATCAACGGGACCGGCACGATCTGCGGCGACGCGCTCACGCGCAACCCCGATGTGGCCAAGATCAGCTTCACCGGCTCCGAAGCCGTGGGCGAGACGATCAACCGGATCGGCGCGGAGCGGATCATCCCGGTCTCGCTGGAGCTGGGGGGCAAGTCGCCGATGATCGTCTGCGCCGATGCCGATCTCGACAAGGCCGTGGCCGGGGCGATCTCGGGGATGCGATTCACCCGCCAGGGCCAGAGTTGCACCGCCGCGAGCCGCATCTACCTCCACGACAGCCTGCATGATGCGTTCATGGAGAAGCTTGGCGCCGCGCTGAACGGGTTGCGGATCGGCGATCCGCTCGATGAGGCGACGGATGTCGGCACCGTGATCAACGCGCGCCAGGTGGCCACGATCAACCGCTACATCGCGCTTGCCGAAGAGACCCCCGGCGCGACGGTCACCCGCTTCGGAGACCTTCCGCAGGACGCCCACCTGCGCCCGGATCTCTTCCTGCAGCCGACGCTCCTGCAGGGCCTGCCCGATGATCACCCCTGCGTCATGGAGGAGATCTTCGGCCCCGTCGCGGTGATCCAGCGCTGGAGCGATTACGAGACGGTCATCGCGCAGGCGAACTCGACGCATTACGGCCTCGCCGCTTCGGTCTGGACCCAGAGCCTCTCGACCGCGCTCGACAGCACCGCGCGGCTCAACGCCGGCTACGTTCAGGTCAACCAGAACCTCACGATCCAGCCCAACGTCTCCTACGGCGGCTTCGGCCGCTCGGGTCAGGGCAAGGAGGCCTCGCTGGAGGCAATGGTCGAGCATTTCACCCGCTCCAAGACCATCGTGATGAGCTTCGACTGAGGCGACGGTGCCCCCGGCCCCGCGCGCGCCTGGCGCCGGGGCCAGACAGCAAAACGCCCCCTTCCTGCGAAGGGGGCGTTTCTCTTTGCCCGGCCGGCCCGATCGCGCGGATCAGGACTTGCCTTTCCACGGCACCAGCCAGCCTTCGGCCTTGCGCATCAGGATGTCGATCCCGAAGCCGATGAGGCCGATGAGGACGATGCCCATGATGACGATGTCGGTGGCCTGGAACTTGGAGGCGGCGACGATCATCTTGCCCGCGCCTTTCTCGGCGGCGACCAGTTCGGCGGCGACCACCGTGCCCCAGCAGACGCCCATCGCCACGCGCGCACCGGTGAAAATCTCGGGCAGCGAATTGGGCACGATCACATGGCGCAGCATCTGCCACCGCGACGCGCCAAGCGAATATGCGGCGTGGACCTTGGTGATGTTGACGCCGGAGACCCCGGCCCGCGCGGCGATGATCATCACCCAGAGCGCCGCGAGGAAGAGCAGCACGATCTTGCCCTGCTCGCCGATGCCGAACCAGATGATCACCAGCGGGATGAGCGCGAGCGGCGGCACGGGCCGCATGAACTCCACGATCGGATCGAACCAGCCGCGGGCCCAGCCCGAGAGCCCCATCGCGTAGCCCAGTGGGATGCCGATGAGCGAGCCGAGCACGAAGCCCGCCAGCACCCGCCAGAGCGACCAGCCGACATGCTCCAGCAGCCCCACGTTCTGGTAGCCGCCGCGGGCGATCTCGATCAGCCGCGCGACCACGGCCTCTGGCGGCGGCATCCAGATGGCTTCCATCTGCAGGCCTTTGTCAGGCGTGAAGTTGAGCGAGCCCTTGGACGTCATGGTCACGGCCCCATCGGGCACTTGCACGGTCGCGCCCGGCGCGATGGGCTGGCCCGCGACCGAAACAATCGCCGCGCCCTCGCCGTCGTTGCGCTGCGCCGGGATCAGTACCGAGCGCCAGGCCGCGACGCTGGCGCTGTCACCACTGGCAAAGCCCTCCGCCACACCCGGCGCGGGGTCTTCCACCTCGGCGCCCAGTTCATGGACAGTGATGTTGACCGTGGCGCGTGCCTCTGCCCCGTCCGGCGCCCGGACCACGTAGTCGAAGGCGGTCGCGCCGATGAACGGGCCGGGGACGTGAATCGGCACGAGCTTGGAGCCGGTGAAGGCGCCCCAGACCAGAAACACCACGACGATCGAGATCACCGAGGCGAAGCGATCCGAGACCACCGCGCTTTCATCGCCGAAGGTCACCGTCTTGAGCGAGCGGAAATCGGTCATCCCGCCCACCGACCGGCGGATCAGCACGACAACAGCCGCCGCGCCGAAAAACAGCGCGAGATAGACGAGGAGGATTATCAAACCGGTCATGCTTCCGCTCCGCTCATGATTTGCTCTTCCATTTCCCAGATCATCCCGAGGATTTCGGCCTTGGTCTGGCCAAAAGCGGGGTCGTCCTTGACGGTGCGCAGATCGGCGCCCACCGCGCGCTCGGCGAAGGGCAGCCGGTATTCGCGATGAATCCGGCCCGGGCGCGGGGCCATGACAAGAAGCCGTTCGCCCAGCAGCAGCGCCTCATCGACCGAGTGGGTGATGAGGATGATGGTCTTGCCGGTCTTCTTCCACAGGTTCAACACAAGCCCCTGCATCTTCTCGCGGGTGAGCGCATCGAGCGCGCCCAAGGGCTCGTCCATCAGGATCACATCGGGATCATTGGCAAGGCACCGCGCCAGCGCGACGCGCTGTTGCATCCCGCCCGAGAGCTCGTAAACCGCCTTGTCCTTGAAGGAATGCAAGCCGACCTCGTCGAGCAGGTTCTCCACGATGGTGTTGCGCTCCGTCTCGGCCATGCCCTTCATCCGGGGCCCGAATTCCACGTTGCGCCGCACGGTCATCCACTCGAACAGCGCGCCTTGCTGGAAGACCATGCCGCGCTCCGGCCCGGGGCCGCGCACGGGGTTGCCCTCCAGCGACACCGTGCCCGATGTCTGGGCGAGGAAGCCGGCGAGAATGTTCAGCAGGGTGGATTTGCCGCAGCCCGAGGGGCCAAGGACGGAGAGCAATTCGCCCTTGCCGATCTCCAGTGAGACATCCTGAAGGGCCTGGACGTGCCCCCCTTTCGGCAGGTCGAACCGCATGGACAGATTATCGATGCTCAGGAATGCCATCTGGCAACTCTCCTCGATTTTTTTGGGGTGCCGGGGTCCGGGGCGGGCGCGTTTGCCGCGCCCCGGGGTCCGGTGCCTGCGGTTAGTCGGCGACGGTCGCGCTGAGCGGGCCCGCGTTGACGGCATCTTCGTAGCTGGCGAGCGCAGAGCCGATGCTGCCGGCCTCGACGAAGACATCGGCCACGCCTTTCATGAAGTTCTGGGCGTTGCCGCCGAGCCATTTTTCAGAGAGCTGCGCCTCGACCGAGGGGAAGGTGAAGGTGGCGATGGAGGCTTCTGCTGCCTCGACCGACATCCCCGATTCCGCGGCGATCTTGGCGAGCATCTCAGGCGAGTGGGTCGCGTTCCATTCGGCGTTGACGGCGGCCGTCACGGCGAGGAAATCAGACACCACATCGGAATTTTCGGCCACGAAATCCGCCGGGGCGGAGGTCACGTCGAAGACCAGAATCCCGAGCTCTTCCTTCTCCGCGCCGGTCAGCAGCACGTTGCCGTGCTCCTTCATCCGCGACAGGCCCCCGCCATAGCCACAGGCGAAATCGACCGCGCCCTGCGCCAGCGCCGCGGCGCCATCGGTGGGCGCCATGTCAACGATGCTGAGCGAGGCGACATCGACGCCGAAATACTCCATCTGCCGCAGGAAACCGTAATGCGCGGCGGTGCCCATCGGCACGGCGACCTTCTTGCCGGCCAGCTCGTCGGCGCTGTCCTTGTCGATCTCCAGCGCGGCGGCGACCACGCAGTTGTCGTTTTCGGAATAGCTGACCGCCACGTCGATCACCTCAAGCGCCTGGCCCGCGGAGGCCGCGACGACGAAGGGCGGCACGCCCTGGCTTATCGAGATCTGCACATCGCCCGAGGCCATGGCCGCAGACATCGCCGTGCCGGTCTCGAAGCTCACCCATTTGACGCTCATGCCGAGCGCCTCGTCATAGGACCCGTCGGCCTTGGCGGCGAGGAACGGCATCGGCCATTCGAGGAAATACCCGACCGTGAGGTCTTCGGCGGCGGCGCTCTGCGCGCCCATCGCGAGGGCGGCGCCGGTCATCAGTTTGGCAAGGGTCTTCATGGAACTCTCCTGTTGGTCCTGTCGTCTCATCGCTGGCCGCCCGGGTGCGGTCTTCGCCCCCGGCCCGCGGTCCTCGCGATGCGCAGCCCCAACCAAGGCCGCGGCGCCCCGAGCGCTCAACGGCGATGTAAAACTGGCGCTATGCATAGGATCATTCTGGCCCTACGCTTGGCGCGCTTTTGGGCACAGTCTTGGGCCAGACGCCGCTCCGGGAGGCCCCCGGCCAGTGGTTGCCGCCTCCACACATCTCTCTGCCTCCAAGGATTTCGGACCATGAACAAGCTCGCCCCCGTCAATGATTTCTCGGCCGTCCTCGACGCCGACCGCGCCCATGTCTGGCACCACCTCACCCAGCACAAACCGCTCGAGACCACCGACCCGCGGGTCATGGTCGAGGGCAAGGGCATGCGCCTGTGGGATGCGGCGGGCCGCGAGCATCTCGATGCGGTCTCTGGCGGGGTCTGGACGGTCAACGTCGGCTACGGGCGCGAGAGCATCGGCGAGGCGATCCGCGATCAGGTCACGCGCCTCAACTTCTTCGCCGGGAGCGCGGGCTCGATCCCCGGCGCCCGCTTTGCCGAGACGCTGATCGAGAAGATGCCGGGCATGTCCCGGGTCTATTCGGTCAACTCCGGCTCGGAGGCCAACGAAAAAGCCTTCAAGATGGTCCGGCAGATCGCCCACAAGCATCACGGCGGCAAGAAGCACAAGATCCTCTTCCGCGAGCGCGACTACCACGGTTCGACCATCGCGACCATGTCTGCCGGCGGCCAGCCCGAGCGCAACGCCCAATACGGCCCCTACACCCCGGGGTTCGTGCAGGTTCCGCACTGCCTCGAATACCGCGCCCAGTGGGATGTGGAGGACTACGGCCAGCGCGCCGCCGATGCGATCGAGGAGGTCATCCTGCGCGAAGGGCCCGAAACGGTCGGCGCGCTCTGCCTTGAGACCGTGACCGCCGGCGGCGGCGTCATCACCCCGCCCCGCGGCTATTGGGAACGGGTGCAGGAGATCTGCCGCAAATACGACATCCTGCTGCATCTCGACGAGGTGGTCTGCGGCGTCGGCCGGACGGGGACGTGGTTCGGCTATCAGCAATACGGCATCAAGCCCGACATGGTGACGATGGCCAAGGGCGTGGCCTCGGGCTATGCGGCGATTGCCTGCCTCGTGACGACCGAGGAGGTGTTCGACCGGTTCAAGGACGACAGCGATCCGATGAGCCTCTTTCGCGACATCTCGACCTTTGGCGGCTGCACCGCCGGGCCGGCGGCGGCGCTGGAGAACATGCGCATCATCGAGGATGAGGGGCTGCTGGAGAACACCCAGACGATGGGCGCGCGGCTGATGGACAATCTGCGCGCGCTCGAAGAGCGCCACGCGGCGATCGGCGATGTCCGGGGCGTCGGGCTTTTCTGCGGCGCCGAGCTGGTCGCCGACCGCGAAAGCCGCGCCCCGGCCGGCGAAAAGATGGTGCAGGCCGTGATCGCCGATTGCATGGCGCAGGGCGTCATCATCGGTGCGACAGCCCGCGCGATCCCCGGCTTCAACAACACGCTCTGCCTCGCGCCCGCCCTCATCGCGACCGCCGATGATATCGACGCGATCACCGACGCCATCGACGGCGCCCTGACCCGCGTTTTCGGCTGAGCCGCACAAGGGCGCGAATTGTCCCCGGGGCGAGAGCGGGCTACCCTGCTCTCGCCCATTCGAGCCCGCAGGTCACGATGCCGATACCACCCGAGATTTTCCTTCTGCCACCGAACAGCACCGCGACGCTGCAGCAGCAGGTCCAGCAGATCGTGGCCGAGGCGATCGTCTCGGGCCGCTGCCTGCCGGGCGAGAAGATGCCCAGCTCGCGCAAGCTGGCCGAGCATCTGGGCGTCGCGCGGATCACCGTCACGGTCAGCTACACCGAGCTTGTCGCCGATGAATACCTCGTCGCGCGCCCCCGGTCTGGCTACTACGTCGCCGATACCGCCCCGACCCGGCCGCGCTTCGACAGCCCCGCGCCCGTCGACCGGCGCGGCGTCGACTGGGCCGCCAAGCTCACCCGCCCGGTCCAGCAGCGCGGCGATATCCTGCGCCCGCCAAACTGGAGCGACTACCGCTTTCCCTTCATCTACGGGCAATCCGATCCCGCGCTCTTCGATCATGCCAACTGGCGCGCCTGCGCCCTGCGCGCGGTCCGCAAGCGCGATTTCGACAGCCTTGCCCAGGACCGCTACCAGCACGACGATCCGATGCTGGTGGAGTTCATCCTGCGCCACATCCTGCCCCGCCGCGGCATCCACGCCACCCCGGACCAGATCCTCATCACCATGGGCGGCCAGAACGCGCTGTGGATGATCGCGCAGCTTCTGCTCGCCGACGGCCAGATCGCCATCGTGGAAAACCCCTGCTTTCCCGGCCTGCGGCGGATTTTCGACCAGATGGGCTACGTCGGGCGCTCGATCGACGTGGACCATCAGGGCCTGCCGCCGGACCTGATCCCGCCGGAGGCCCAGCTCGTGTTCACCACGCCGAGCCACCACGCGCCGACCAATGTGACCATGCCGCTCGAGCGCCGCATAGAGATGCTGGCCCGCGCCGCGCGGCATGATTTCCTCATCGTCGAAGACGATTACGAATTTGAGATGTCCTTCCGCTCGCGCCCCTCGCCCGCGCTCAAATCGCTCGATCAGGACGGGCGGGTGATCTACCTCGGCTCCTTTTCCAAATCGATCTTTCCGGGGCTGCGGCTGGGCTATGTGGTGGGCGACCAGACGCTCATCGAAGAGATGCGCAAGCTGCGCACCGTGGTCCTGCGCCACCCGCCGAGCCACATTCAGCGCACCACCGCCTATTTCCTCTCGCTCGGCCACTACGACGCCCAAGTCGCCCGCATGGCGCGCCACTACGGCCAGCGCCGGGCGATCATGGAGGAGGGTATCCGCGACCACGGGCTGACCCGGGAACAGGGCGAGGTGCTGGGCGGCTCGTCCTTCTGGATGCGGGCGCCGCCGGGGGTCGACACGACGCAGCTCGCCCTCGATCTGCGCCGCGATTCGGTGTTGATCGAGCCGGGCAGCGCCTTCTTCGCGCGCCGCGCCCCGGACCGCTCGCACTACCGTATCGCCTACTCCTCCATCGCCGCGCCCCGAATCGCCGAAGGCATGGCCCTGCTCGCAGGCGCTATCGACCGCGCCGCCGAGGGGGCCGGCGCGGCGCGCTGAGCAGCGGATCTGCCCAAAAATTCGGCGCGGGGTCGTCCAAGGCACGTTTCGTGAAATATACGCATCATTTTTCATTTGCGCGCGCCGTGAAATTTGGTGAGTAATTTTCACGAACGCTGATTTGCTTGCGAGACCGGTGCCCGATGGACCACCCCGACACCCTTGGCCATGACATCCGCGCCCTGCGCGTTGCGCGGAAACTGACGCTGGCAGACGTGGCCGAGCGGCTGGGCCGCTCCGTCGGCTGGGTGAGTCAGATCGAGCGCGGGCTCTCGACCCCCTCGATCACAGACCTGCAAGCCATCGGCAATATCCTCGACGCGCCGATCTCGCTCTTCTTCGGCACGCCGACCGGCCCGGACGAGGAGCGCGGCGTGGTGGTGCGCGCGGCGCACCGGCGCGAGATCGGCGAGCGCGACACCGGCCTCATCGAAGCGCTGGCCTCGCCCGATCTGACCGACGACTTCGAGGTCATCCATTCGACCTTCCAACCCGGCGCCTCGCTTGACGAGCCCAAACAGCGCGCGACCACCGAGGTGGTCTATCTGCTGTCGGGCGCGCTGGATATCTGGATCGACGGCCGCGCCTTCACGGTGCGCGCCGGCGACAGCTTCCGGATCAAGGGCTCGGATTACCGCTGGGCCAACCCCTACGACACACCCGCCCAGGCGCTCTGGGTCATTTCCCCCCCCGTTTATTGAGGTTCTCCATGTCCCTGCCTTCAACAGCCAGAGTGGTCATCATCGGCGGCGGCGTGGTCGGCGTCTCCGCGCTCTACCATCTTGCCCGCGCGGGCTGGACCGACTGCGTCTTGCTGGAGAAAAACGAGCTCACCGCCGGCTCCACATGGCACGCGGCAGGCAACTGCCCCAACTTCGCCGCGAACTACGGCGTCATGAACATGCAGCGCTACGGGCTGGCGCTCTATCGCGGGCTCTCCGAAGAGGTCGACTATCCGATCAACTACCACGTGACCGGCGCCGTGCGGCTGGCCCATACCCATGAGCGGATGATGGAATTCGAGCGGGTCCGGGGCATGGCCGCGCATATGGGCCTCACCATGGACATGTGCACGCCCGACGAATTGCAGGCGCATTTCCCCTTCATGGAAACCCATGATCTCGAAGGCGGGCTCTGGGATCCGCTCGATGGCGACATCGACCCCAGCCAGGTGACCCAGGCTCTGGCCAAGGGCGCCCGCGCCGCCGGCGGCACGATCGCGCGGTTCACCCCTGCCACCGGCGTGAGCCGGGAGGGCGGCGAGTGGGTCGTGCACACCGAAAAGGGCGATATCCGCTGCGAATTCGTGGTGAATGCGGCGGGCTACTACGCCGCGCGGGTCGGCGATTGGTTCGTGCCCCACGGCGGGCGCGAGGTGCCGCTCACGGTCATGAGTCACCAGTATTTCCTCACCGAAGCGATCCCCGAGATCAAGGCCTGGACCGAGACGCAGGGCCGCAAGGTCCCGATGCTGCGCGACGTCGACAGCTCCTACTACCTGCGGCAGGACACCTATTCGCTCAACCTCGGCCCCTATGAGCGCGACTGTCAGGTCGGCTGGGCCTCGGGCGCGGAGATGCCGGAGGATTTCAGCTTCCAGCTTTATCCCGACGATCTCGACCGGCTCGAATGGTACATCATGGACGCGATGGAGCGCGTGCCGCTGCTCGGCAGCCAAGGGGTCCAGCGGAACATCAACGGGCCGATCCCCTACGCGCCGGATGGCTTGCCGATGCTCGGTCCGATGCCCGGCGTGCCCAATGCCTTCGAGGCGCACAGCTTCACCTTCGGCATCGCTCAGGGCGGCGGCGCGGGCAAGGTCCTCTCCGAATGGATCATGCACGGCCAGCCCGAGTGGGACATGTGGTCCTGCGATCCGCGCCGCTTCACCGGCCATGCGGATACGAGCTTCGCGACCGCCAAGGCGGTGGAGACCTACGGCCATGAATACGCGATGCATTTCCCGCATCACGCCTGGCCCGCCGGGCGCGATCGCAAGCTGTCGCCCAACCATGACCGGCTCCTCGCCGATGGCGCGCAGATGGGCGCCTACAACGGCTGGGAGCGGGCCAACTGGTTTGCGAGGCCGGGCGATGACACTTCCGAAGAGGCGACCCAGACCTGGGACCGCAACGGCCCCTGGGAGGCGCGGGTCCGGGAGGAGGCGCTGGCAGTGCGCGATGGCGCGGGCATCATCGACCTTGCCGGGTTCTCTCGCTTCGCGGTCGCCGGGGACGGCGCGGCCGAGGCGCTGCGCGGGCTGATCACCGGGGCGCTGCCCAAGGTCGGCCGGATGAACCTCATCTACATCGCCGATGCGCGCGGACACGTGCTGACAGAGATGTCCTGCATCCGTCACGGCGAGGATGACTTCACGCTGATGACCGCGGCGGTGGCCCAGTGGCACGACCGCGATCTGCTGCGCGCCGCCCTGCCCGGGACCGTCACCCTGACCGACCGGACGGCGGATGTCGTGGCGATGCTCGTCACCGGGCCGGCCTCGCGGGAGATGCTCGCCGGGCTCACCGACGCGGATCTCTCAAGCGGCTGGCTCACCCATCAGACCGCCACGGTCGCGGGCCGCCCGGCCATGCTTGTGCGCGTCTCCTTCGCGGGCGAGCTGGGCTGGGAGGTACATTGCGCGCCCGGCGATGCGGCGGCGGTCTATGATGCGATCCGCGCCGCCGGGGCCCGGCCCTTCGGCATGTTCGCGCTCAATTCGCTGCGGATCGAGAAAGGCTACCTTGCCTGGAAGGCGGATCTCTCTTCGGACTACGGGCTCTTCGAGACCGGCCTCGGCCGCTTCGTCAAGCTCGACAAGCCGCAGGAATTCCCCGGCAAATCCGCCCTCGCCGCCGCGCCCCAGCCGCCCGCCCGCCGTCTCGTGTCGCTCCGGGTCGCGCCGGGCCAGCAGGACGCCCCCTACATGGCGGCGGTCTTCGCGGATGGCGCGCGGTCGGGCGAGGTGCTCTCGGCCGCCCATGGCTACCGCGTCGAGGCCGACCTCGCGCTTGCGATGCTCGATGCCTCTGTCCCCGACGGGGCCGATGTCGAAGTCGAGATCTACGGCCAACGCCGCCCCGCCACAGTCCAGCCCGCGCTCTGCCAGTGGGATGCGGACAATTCGCGCCTGCGCGCCTGACCCTGAAAGGACCCCGACCATGGCCCTCCCTCCCCAAACCGCGCGTGTCGTGATCGTCGGCGGCGGCGTGATCGGGTGCTCCGTCGCCTATCACCTGACGCAATTGGGCTGGACCGATGTGGTGCTGCTCGAACGCAAGCAGCTCACCTCGGGCACCACCTGGCACGCGGCCGGCCTCATCGCCCAGCTGCGCGCGACGAAGAACATGACAAAGCTCGCCAAGTACAGCCAGGAGCTCTACGGCAACCTTGAAGCCGAGACCGGTGTCGCCACCGGGTTCCGGCGCAACGGCTCGATCACGGTCGCGCTGTCCGACGAACGCCGCGAGGAGATTCTGCGTCAGGCCTCGATGGCCCGGGCCTTCGGCGTCGAGGTCGAGGAGATCAGCCCCGCCGAGCTCAAGACCCGCTACCCGCATGTGAAGGCCGAGGACGTCAAGGCCGCGGTCTATCTCGACAAGGACGGTCAGGGCGATCCGGCCAACATCGCGCTGGCGCTGGCCAAGGGCGCGCGGATGCGCGGCGCGCAGGTCATCGAGCGGACCAAAGTGACCGGGTTTGCCCGCGACGGGCGCCGGATCACCGGTGTCCAGTGGCAGGCCGAGAGCGGCGAGAGCGGCGAGATCGCCTGCGACATGGTCGTGAACTGCGGCGGCATGTGGGGCCATGAGCTGGGCCGCCAGATGGGCGTCAACGTGCCGCTTCATGCCTGCGAGCATTTCTACATCGTGACCGACACGATCGAGGGGCTCGGCCAGCTGCCGACCCTGCGGGTGCCAGAGGAATGCGCCTATTACAAGGAAGACGCGGGCAAGCTGCTGCTCGGCGCCTTCGAGCCGGTCGCCAAGCCCTGGGGCATGGCCGGCATCTCGGAGGACTTCGAATTCGACCAGCTGCCCGAGGATTTCGACCACTTCGAGCCGATCCTCGAGGCCGCGGTTGAGCGCATGCCGCTTCTGGCCGAGGCCGGCATCCACACCTTCTTCAACGGGCCCGAAAGCTTCACGCCCGATGACGCCTACCACCTCGGGCTCGCGCCGGGGATGGACAATGTCTGGGTCGCCGCCGGGTTCAATTCGATCGGCATCCAGTCGGCGGGCGGCGCAGGCATGGCGCTGGCGGCCTGGATGGACACCGGCGAAAAGCCGTTCGATCTGGGCGACGTGGACATTGCCCGGATGCAGCCCTTCCAGGGCAACAAGACCTATCTCTTCGAGCGCTCCAAGGAGACGCTTGGCCTGCTCTACGCCGATCACTTCCCCTACCGGCAAAAGGCCACCGCCCGCGGCATCCGCCGCTCGCCGCTGCATGAGGCGCTGCTGCGCGAGGGCGCGGTCATGGGCGAGCTGGCCGGGTGGGAGCGCGCCAACTGGTTCGCCGACGCGGGCCAGACCTCGGACTACGCCTATAGCTGGTCGCGCCAGAACTGGTTCGACAATGCCGCCCGCGAACACGCGGCGATCCGCGAGAACGTCGGCATCTATGACATGTCGTCCTTCGGCAAGATCCGCGTCGAGGGGCCCGATGCCGAGGCGTTCCTGAACTACGTCTCGGCCTCCAACCTCTCCGTCCCCGTGGGCAAGATCGTCTACAGCCAGCTGCTCAACTCCGCCGGCGGGATCGAGGCGGACGTGACGATCACGCGCCTGAGCGAGACCGCCTATCTGGTGGTGACCCCCGCCGCGACCCTGCTGGCTGATCTCGAACGGCTGCGCCGCCACGTCGGCGATCACCGCGTCTGCCTCTTCGATGCGACAGCCGCCGAGGCGGTGATCTGCGTCATGGGGCCCAAGTCGCGCGCACTGTTGCAACGCGTCTCACCCAATGATTTCACCAACGAGACCAACCCCTTCGGCACGGCGCAGGAGATCGAGATCGGCATGGCCCTCGCCCGGGCGCATCGCGTCACCTATGTGGGCGAGCTCGGCTGGGAACTCTACGTCTCGGCCGACATGGCGGCCCATGTCTTCGAGGTGTTGCACGCGGCGGGACAGGAGATGGGCGCAAAGCTCTGCGGGCTGCACATGATGGACAGTTGCCGCATCGAAAAGGGCTTCCGCCACTTCGGCCACGACATCTCCTCGGAGGATCACATTCTCGAAGCCGGGCTCGGCTTTGCCGTCAAGAAAACCGGGGTGGACTTCATCGGCCGCGAGGCGGTCGAGCGCCGCCGCGAAGAGGGGCTCAAGAGCCGCCTCGTTCAGTTCATGCTAACCGACCCGGAGCCGCTTTTGTACCACGCCGAGCCGATCCTGCGCGATGGCGCGATCGTCGGCTATCTGACCTCGGGCGCCTATGGCCACCACCTCGGCGCCGCGATCGGCATGGGCTACGTGCCCTGCGCGGGACAGTCGGTCCAGGACGTGCTCGGCGCCTCCTATGACATCGAAGTGGCCGGGCGGCGCATTGCCGCCAAGGCCTCGCTCAAACCCTTCTATGATCCGGCATCCGAGCGCGTCAAAGCCTGACCGCCCGAGCCCTGCAGACAAGCGAAAGGACCACCACATGAGGATACTCGTCCCGATCAAGCGAGTGATCGACTACAACGTCAAGGTGCGTGTGAAAGCGGACGGGAGCGGTGTTGATCTGGCGAATGTGAAGATGTCGATGAACCCGTTCGACGAGATTGCCGTCGAGGAGGCGATCCGGCTCAAGGAGAAGGGTGTGGCGAGCGAGGTTGTCGCCGTGTCCATCGGGGTCAAGCAGGCGCAGGAGACGCTGCGCACGGCGCTGGCGATGGGGGCGGACCGGGCGATTCTGGTGGTTGCGGCCGAGGATGTGCACAGCGATATCGAGCCGCTCGCGGTGGCCAAGATCCTCAAGGCGATCGTCGATGAGGAGGCGCCCGAGCTGGTGCTTTGCGGAAAGCAGGCGATCGACAACGACATGAACGCCACCGGCCAGATGCTCTCGGCGCTGCTGGGCTGGTCGCAGGCGACCTTCGCCTCGGAGCTGTCGATCGAGGACGGCGCGGCGCTTGTGACCCGCGAGGTCGATGGCGGCTTGCAGACGATCAAGGTGACCCTTCCGGCGATCGTCTCGGTGGATCTGCGCCTCAACGAGCCGCGCTACGCCTCGCTGCCCAACATCATGAAAGCCAAGAAAAAACCGCTCGACGAGAAGACCGCCGCCGATCTCGGCGTCGACGTGAGCCCGCGCCTTGAGGTGGTCGGGACATCGGAGCCGGCGGCGCGCGCCGCGGGGATCAAGGTCGGCTCGGTCGACGAGCTGATTGGCAAACTCAAAGACGCGGGGGCGATCTGATGGCTGTTCTTCTTCTGGCGGAAATCAACAACGGCGCGCTGGCGATGGATGCCACCGCCAAGGCCGTGACGGCGGCGAAAGCGCTTGGCGATGTGGTGGTTCTGGCGGCGGGCGCGACCTGCGCAGAGGCGGCGGCCGAGGCCGCGACGATCGAGGGCGTGAGCAAGGTGCTCTGCGCCGAGGATCCGCTTTATGGCCACCGTCTGGCCGAGCCGACGGCGGCGCTGATCGTCTCGCTGGCGGGGGCGTATGAGCACATCCTCGCCCCCGCGACGACGGATGCGAAAAACATCCTGCCCCGCGTGGCGGCCCTGCTTGACGTGATGGTCATCACCGACATCACCGGCGTGGTCGATGCGGACACCTTCGAGCGCCCGATCTACGCGGGCAACGCGATCCAGACGGTCAAATCCTCGGACGCCAAGAAGGTCATCTCGGTGCGGACCTCGACCTTCGACGCGGCCCCCGCGGGCGGCAGCGCCCCGGTCGAGACCATCGGCGCGGGCGAAGATCCCGGCCTCTCGTCCTGGGTCGAAGACAAGGTCGCCGCGAGCGACCGGCCGGAGCTGACCTCGGCGGGCGTTGTGGTCTCGGGCGGGCGCGGCGTCGGCTCGGAAGCGGATTTCGCGCTGATCGAAAAGCTGGCCGACAAACTCGGCGCGGCCGTGGGCGCCTCCCGCGCGGCGGTCGATTCCGGCTACGCCCCCAACGACTGGCAAGTGGGCCAGACCGGCAAGGTCGTCGCGCCCGAGCTCTACGTCGCCGTCGGCATCTCCGGCGCGATCCAGCACCTCGCCGGCATGAAGGACAGCAAGATCATCGTCGCAATCAACAAGGACGAAGAGGCCCCCATCTTCCAGGTCGCAGACTTCGGCCTCGTCGCAGACCTCTTCGACGCAATCCCGGAACTCACCGAGAAGCTC
>NZ_FOYI01000024.1 GCF_900116005.1 Poseidonocella sedimentorum | reverse complement strand
CGCGTCGCTCAACCAGAAAAGATCAGACATGTCACCGCTCTGTTTTCGGACGGTGAATCATGACGCCTCAATGAAATCAATGGGTCCTGACCCTATCGATAAACGCTTAAGTTCTGGGAGGTTCAGCGATCACTAAGAGCGACAACGCCCCTACTTGTTGCAGCATCATGCACTTTGGTTTCGACATCGCCATCTGACTCTTTTCGTCGTAAGTGCGCTTGGGTGCATATCAACCGCGCTCGCAGCTCTCCATCTTTTACAAAGGCCCTAGATTGCCCAAGAGTCAATCAAACACCCGTCCCGGCTGCCCGGCCCACGGCAGTTCCGACACGCCACAGAAGTCGAAGATCGACAGCACCGTGGGCTCGCGTCGCAGCACCAGCCGCTCCAGCACGGAGGGCGCGAGCCATGCCAGCCGGATCACGCGGCTGACATAGCGGTCGGAGATGCCTTCCTCTCTGGCGAGATCGGCGATGGTGTTGACGTCGCCGCGCTCGAGCCTGCGCCGCCAGTCCCACGCGCGGCCGATGGCGCGCAGCAGGCGGGCATCCTGGCCGCGATCCATGGCGACCTCGATCTCTTTTGGCGGCAGGATGCGGGGGCGGCCGCCTCGATTGCGCAGGGTGAGCGGGATGTGGACGCGGAGGGTTTCGGGCTCCGCCATCACCACCTCCGACTTGGCCGGGGCCATCAGCGCGGCAATCGCGCCCAAGCCCTCGTGGCGCAGATCGACCGCCAACCCGGCGTCGCTGGCGGTGACCCGCGCCACCAGAAGCCGGACCACGCGGGCCTGCTCGGCGGGGATCTGCGTTCCACATCTCGTCGAACTGGGTTAGCGAGGCGCTGATGCCCGCCTCACCAAGATCTGGTCGGTCCTTGCGCAGGGTCCGTGATACCCGAGCGGCGACCTCTGGAGTGCGCAGCAGACGGCGGATTTCGCCAACCACGGCATCCTCGACCATGCCGCCGGGCAACCGCTGCGGTCCGCGCAGTTCGGCCTTTGGCCGTTTTTTGATCACGTCCATCGAGACATAGTAGCGATAGCGCCGCGTGCCTTTCTTCGTATGGTGCGGGGTCATCGCCACGCCGATCTCGGTGAAGATCAACCCGCGCAGCAGCGCCGGTGAGGGTTCCTGAGCCGCAGCCTTCCTGAGATACCGGTTGTTCGCGATCACCACGTGCACCTCGTCCCAAAGTGTGGCGTCGATGATCGCATCGTGCTCGCCGGGATAGGCGGTGCCCTTGCGCACGGCGAGGCCGCGATAGACCTTGTTGTGCAGGGATTTGATGAGCGAGGTCTTGTCGTAAGGCCTGCCAGTCTTCGTCAGGATCGCGCGCGCGTCCATCTCTAGGATAACCTGCGCCGTGGAACTGGACCGGGCGTAGAGCGTGAAGATCGTGCGCACCGTCTCGGCCTCGACCGGATCCACGATCAGCTTGCGGTCTCTCACGTTGTAGCCCAGCGGCACCGGCCCGCCCATCCAGATCCCCTTCTTGCGCGACGCAGCGACCTTGTCGCGGATCCGCTCGCCAATCACCTCGCGTTCGAATTGGGCAAAGCTGAGCAGGATGCTCAGCGTCAGCCGCCCCATGGACGTGGTGGTGTTGAAGGACTGCTTGACGGACACGAACGTGACGCCGTGCTTGTCGAAGATCTCGACCAGCTTGGAGAAATCCATCAACGCGCGGCTGAGGCGGTCGATCTTGTAGACCACGACGATGTCGATCAACCCGTCCTCGATGTCGGCAATCAGATCCTTCAGCGCGGGGCGTTCCAGCGTCCCACCGGAGAAGCCACCGTCATCGTATTGGTCGCGCAGTCAGACCCAGCCCTCGGCCTTCTGGCTGGCGATATAGGCCTCGCACGCCTCCCGCTGGGCGTCGAGACTGTTGAATTCCATGGCGAGCCCTTCCTCGCTCGATTTGCGGGTGTAGATGGCGCAGCGCAGGCGGCGGGGCTGTTGCGGCTGTGGTTGGCGCGTCATTTGCTGATCCTCGGGCGTGGGGTGAAGCCGAAGAATTTCCAGCCATTCCAATTCGCGCCGGTGATGGCCCGCGCCGCGCCAGAAAGCGATTTGTACCGACGACCTTGCCACTCAAAGCCCTTCGTCAGCACCGTGACAGTGTGCTCGACGCCGTTCCATTCACGGACCAGCTTAGTGCCCGGCAAAGGACGTCGTGGGTCGGTCATTACCTGACCGGGCTCGCCGGAAGCCACCTCCGCCGCCAGCGCATCCAGCGTCCGCCGTACATCGCGGCCGATGCCGCCAAGGGCCAGTTCCTGGATCCGGTAACCGAGCCGCAGCTCGAGATTCTGGCGGCTGGTATTCGGTGCAGGCGCGTCAAAGATCGCCGCCCATTTCTCGCGCAACTCAGGCACACTCATAGCCTTCAGCGCGACCAGCTCCGCCAGGACAGAGTGGCCCTGCGTATAGCCAAGGCTCGTTCTCTTTCCTACTGTTTTTATTGTGGTTTTCGTCATTCGCCCTCTCCAACTCGAGTTCGTAACTGTTGACGACGACGGCGAACAAGAGCGAGGATGTCCAGCGAACTGTGTCGGTCGTTCGCAGAATTCTCGTTTATTGTCGGTGGGTTGGTACGATCCACGGCTGCGGCGAGGATTTGGGCGAGTTCTGCCAGCCTCTCATCGGTTGTGAGCGCTTCTGGCGGAGGGGCGAAATTGACGTCGGTATCGGGCATGCCGGGCGAACCTCAGGAGCTGTTTTGTCCTGTGGTGGCCGCGATGCGGACGGGATTTCAAGTTAACACAACGGGTTGTAGTAGTGGCGCGAAATTAGGAGAAGCCAAGCGTTCATAATTTGTTGGGGGGAGCTTGAAGGCCGGCTAATACCGTACATCATCTTGCCGCTACGGCGGAACCGATCCGGGTCGAACAATTCTTGTCCTGTAAGTACGATAACTCTGGATGGGTGACGGTCGCGGTACCGACGCTTCCAACCCCACTTCCAAAGGCGCTTGAGGCGTTCCCTTTCCTTTTCACCCAAGCCGCTCTTAAGCGTGATCTTCTCCCCAACCCTTGGACAGTTTCCGGGATGATTTAAGCTACTCTCTGCCCCTGCTGGTGGGTTTTGATCTGGCTGAAGTAGACCACGG
>NZ_FOYI01000025.1 GCF_900116005.1 Poseidonocella sedimentorum | reverse complement strand
ATCGTCATTTATTGGCTATGAGTCCTGACCCTAGTGTATCATAAAAATGGTACGATTAAATTTGCAAAAGAGGCCCCTTATCCGTACAATAGCGGTATGAGTTTCAAAAAAAGTCGGATACGCGCGCTGCTCGACCGACCGACCGGCAGGATCTGTCGGCGCAGAAGCAGGCGCTCGAAAATCTCGGCGTTGCGCCGGACCGAATCTACACAGACCACGGGCTGACCGGCACCAACCGCGCCCGCCCCGGGCTGGATCAGGCCCTCGCCGCCGTGCGTGAAGGGGACACCCTCGTCGTGCCAAAACTTGACCGGCTGGCGCGCTCGGTACCTGATGCCCGGGATATCGCGGATAAGCTGAAGGCGCGCGGCGTCAACCTGGCTTTGGGTGCGTCGGTCTATGACCCAAGCGATCCCATGGGCAAGATGTTCTTCAACGTCCTCGCCACGTTTGCAGAGTTTGAATCTGACCTCATCCGCATGCGCACCCGCGAAGGCATGGCCATCGCTCGTGCCAAAGGAAAGCTGCGCGGCAAGCAACCGAAACTCTCCGACCGCCAGTCCCGCGAGCTGCGCCGGATTTACGACACTGGCGACTATTCCGTCAGCGACCTGGCCGAGGTGTTCTCCGTCTCACGGCCAACCGTGTATCGCACGTTGCAACGGGTGCCGGGGGTGGGGTAGCGTTTGGTTTGAATACCCAAGGAGATGGGGCGTGACAAAACCGACCGTTTCAGATAAATCCTGATGAGACAAATAGGATCATGAGTTTTACCGTGAAGCACCTGTCTTTTCTACTTTTCTTACTGTTGGGCACACCTAGCCACGCGCTTCAAGAAACCCGGTGTACGATACAGGCAGACATAATTAGAGATGATCTTTCAGGCATACAAACCTATCATGAACCAATCACCATACAACTCACCGACAAAATACTGCGAGGCTACGCGTCCACACGCACTCAAGATAAAACGGCTTTCGATAGGCTAGAGCTAGCATTGAAAACTCGTTTTTCTCAAGGTTGCATGCTACAGATTCTTGTCGATGAACCAGAAACGCAAATTTTCATTTTGTATTCAGAAGAAGGGGACAGATTCGGCAGGATATTTGCGCCGATTGCTCGTTGGCCCCAATCTGACATCAGCATCGAACAACAAGAAGCCAAATTTGTAGAAATTTTGGAAATTATCTCTGAGACTGCAGTTCTTAGCGGCAAAGATGCATTCATCGAAAGTATTTGGAAGTCCGCTGACTTTTCAAAAGTCTTAACTTCGGATTCTGTAGAAGTGTATGCATGGGGTGTACCGCCAGACTTTGTTGACATAACATTTTCAGACCATAACGAACAAAATTGCGATTTTTTTCCAGTGCAAGGGTGGATGGCGCGTCAGATTTGCCCATAACTCCTCTTAATATCTCAAAGGTAAAATAAAAATGGGCGACTTTTCTATCGAAGTTATCACAACAGACTTACCCGGAAATTATGGGCATGCGGGGGTGCAAGTTGTGGATTCAAACGGAAATGTTGTCGCGAGCGTTCACGGTGGGCCGCAGCAAAGAAAAACTCCGAATGGTTCTCCAGGAGGAGGATTTGTCGAATCTGCGTTCAACGACAGTGTGCCGCTTGTGGTGAACATGGGAGGCGGCACACATTCTCTTAGGGTCAGGACCCATTGATTTCATTGAGGCGTCATGATTCACCGTCCGAAAACAGAGCGGTGACATGTCTGATCTTTTCTGGTTGAGCGA
>NZ_FOYI01000027.1 GCF_900116005.1 Poseidonocella sedimentorum | reverse complement strand
GTCGCAACCCGGTATGATCGCTGCCCCAAGGTCTTCCTCTCGGCCATCGCTCTCGCAGCAATCGTCATTTATTGGCTATGAGTCCTGACCCTAGAGCGAGGCTTTGTTCTAATGAGTAGTCATCACTATAAATGTTCCGTCCGATATTAATCGTATTGAACGGAGTGAAGCCTGACCCCTGCGCTGTGCCTCCGTCCCGGACGCGCACACGAGAATAGTCCATTGAATCGCCGTATACTGATGAAAGCATTTCGATTTCACCATCCGTCAGTGCTCTTACATCACCCATTTACTACCTCCTGAAACATAACCAATCTGATTTTTCGGTTTCCCATGTGCATGTGTCGCGCCCCCATCGACTATAATACTCAAAAGAAAAATTTGGTTGCCCTTCAAGTACAAGGTAGGTGACCGGGATTTCATCCGAGTTTGATAACGTGAGTACATAACTGGCACTAGGTTGCCCAAACGGTTGTGAAAGAACTGATCCTTGCGCCAAAGAATATGGCATTTCCTGACCTGCAGCAGCTGATAAGTTTTCCGGCGCGGTATCGCCGGATGCCACTTGGTCCTGTATTGCTAAAGCGACAGGGGTAAGTTCAGACATTGCTACTTGTGCTGTGTCGCACGCGTCAGGTCGGCACCCTAGACCGCAGCCGGAAAGTACGAAGAGGCCAAAGCATAAATAAATAATTCGCTTCTGAAGTAGAGCCTTCACTTAGGTAAAATCCCCAAAAAAAATTCTTAAAGCGCGGGTATAAATGAAAAAGACGCAGTTTGTAGTGTCAGTTGTCACGTTGGAATCCCAGCTGGCTTGCTACGATGCTAGCCGTTCTACACCCTTGTGACAACGAGAATGGGCTTTGGGTGTGCGTCTGTCGAGCGCCCGTCGCCAATGTAGGCCATGTTGTCCTATTGTGGGGCGTTTGACTGTTAGGGTCAGGACTCATAGCCAATAAATGACGATTGCTGCGAGAGCGATGGCCGAGAGGAAGACCTTGGGGCAGCGATCATACCGGGTTGCGACG